>CP151667.1:0-1399265 GCA_038400315.1 Isosphaeraceae bacterium EP7 | reverse complement strand
CCGCGGGCCTACCCGACGTCACCGTCGAGACCCTCAACATCGGCGGCGAGAAGGCCGGCCTTCGGTACAACATCCGCACCACCGAGCAGGATGTCGCGGTCGTCTCCGCCAAGATCCAGGACGCCTTCAAGGGCGCCCTCCGCAAGATCGTCATGACCCTCTCCGAGCCCGCTCCCATCGCCACGGCCCCCGCCCCCGTGGCCGGCACCACCCCGGCACCGGCCTCACGCTTCGCGGGCGGTCGCCAGTACACCCTGACGTTCAACAGCGAGCAGCCCCCGAGCCGGATTGCCTCGGCCTTCGAGCAGAGCCTCAACGCCGCCAAGGTCATCAACCCGACCTCCAGGTTCGAGGTCGTCAACCCGAAGGCGACCGCCGGCTCGCCCGACCTCTCCTCGACCACCCTGGTCGTCCGCACCGACCTCGAGCCCGAAGTCGCCGGTGCCCAGCTCAAGGCCCTCGCCGCCCAGATCCAGTCCAACCCGAACCTGCTTTACGAACGACTCGAGAAGTTCGGCGCGGTGGTCGCCGGCGAGACCAAGCAGCTCGCCGTCATCGCCACGATCGCGAGCTGGCTCATCATCGCCGCCTACCTCTGGCTCCGGTTCAAGTCGCTCACTTACGGCTTGGCGGCCATCATCGCCGTCGTCCACGACGTCCTGTTCACCCTGGGCGCCGTCGCGGCCAGCTACTGGCTCTCCCGGATCCCCGGCTTCCAGCAGTACCTCGGCATCGAGCCGTTCAAGATCGACCTGCCGATGATCGCGGCGTTCCTCACGCTCATCGGGTTCTCGGTCAATGACACCATCGTCATCTTCGACCGGATCCGCGAGATCCGCGGCAAGACGCCGGTCCTCACCGCCGCGATGATCAACGAGGCCGTCAACCAGACCCTCAGCCGGACCATCCTGACCTCGCTGACGGCCTGGCTGGTCGTGGTGATCCTCTACGCCTTCGGCGGCGAAGGCCTCCACGGCTTCGCCTTCTCGCTGGTCGTCGGCTTCCTCAGCGGAACCTACTCGACCATCTACATCGCCGCCCCGATTCTGGTCGACTGGATCGGCGAGAAACCCGCCGAGGCCGCCGCCCGCGAGCTGGCCGCCGCAACCAAGGCCCGCTGAGCCGCCTTCAGGCTCCCTCGATCCCGGACCCAAAACGGCCGCCCGTCCCCTCGATCATGAGGAGACGGGCGGCCGTTCGTATGACCTGCGATGGCTGATCGTGCCTTTCAGAATCACTCGCGCAGAATTCGACCGGCCGCCACCACCTCGACCCCGCCGCGCACGCCCAGCCGCAAACAACCGTCCGCGTCGATCCCCAGGCCGATCCCCTCCGTCAGACGCCCCGCTCGCTCAACCCGGACCGGACAACCCGCCAGCGTGTCCAGCCGATTCCAGGCCTCGGCGAGCCAGGCATCCGACGTCGTCAGCCCGTTCACGGCCCGCTCAACTTCCTCGCAAACCCAGCCTGCCGCCCGACCAGGCGCATCCTCTCCCAGCGAGCCGCCTGCTAGCCCCGCCAGCGAATCGGCCATCCCTCGAATGTCGTCGGTGGCACTGGCGAAGTCCGTCGTGACGTTCAGGCCCACCCCGACGAGCAGCACCCCGCCGGCTCGTTCGGTGAGGATCCCCCCCACCTTCCGGCCCCCGGCCTCCAGATCATTGGGCCACCTGACGCCGATTTGCCCCGCCAGCGCGGGGATCTCACGCCCGATGCGCAAGGCCAGGCAGGCGGCCGTTGCCAGGGCCACCCTCGGCTCCTGCGATTCTCGAAGGCCGGACGCCCCCGGATCAAGGGCCACCGTCAGGGCCAGGCTCCCGGAGTCCGACCACCAGGCCCGGCCCGCCTGCCCCCTGCCGCTCGTCTGTCGCAGGGCGCGCACCGCAAACGGCAGCGTCATCCCGCCCGAGGCCGCCAGCAAGGCCGCCTCGTCGTTGGTCGAACCCGCCTCGTCCCGCACGATCAGGCGGATGGCCCTGACTCCTTGGGCGGGGTCGTCGGGTCGATGATCTCGTGCAAGCCCAGCTGCGTCGCCAGCATTAGGGACAGCAAAAACCAGGTCAGGCCGAGCAGATACCCTGCCAGCACGTCCGTCGGGTAATGCGCCCCCAACCAGACCCGACTGCCAGCCACTAGCAGCGTCGCCAGCAGGCAGCTGAGCACGGCCGTCCAGCGAGCAAGCACGTACCGTTTGGGAATCAAACGCAGCAGGGCCATCGTGCAGAAGCCAAACGCCAGTGCAGCGAAGTTCGCGTGCCCACTGGGGAAGCTATATGTTGTCTCATCGACTAATCGCATGAGCGAGGGAGGCCGCTCACGCTTCAACACCTGCTTGATCCCCGAGCAGAGCAGTCGCCCGACCAGGATCGCGCCTAGCCAGTAGCTCGCCTCTCTCAACCGGAATCGGACATAGCCCGCCTGCGCCAGCGTATACCAGGTTGCAAACGTCGCCATCACGATCACCGTCGCGACGCTCGTATTGCCGACCACCGTGATCAGGTGGGCAAGATCCGTCACCAGAGGCCAGTCCGCACGATAGTCGCGCAGCCAGGCCGTGGCACCCCGGTCCATCGGCACCAACTGAGGCTGACTCGCCTGGTCCGTCAGAAGGCCGAATGCCACGGCCATCGCCAGGCAGTCGGCCAGAACCAGCACGTAGAGTCGCCGGCGCCAGTTCGCCGGCGCCCCATCGGCTTGTGTCCGCATCCGACGATCCTCAATCTCCCGGGCCGTCCCGGATCAGGCCCCGGCACCCAGGTCGAACGCCTCGGTCAACGCTTCGATCGCACGCGGCCCGCTCGCCGCGTCGGTCGCCACGTTAATCCGGACCTCGCTGGTATTGATCAGATTAATGTTGATCCCCCGCTCCGCGAGGGCCCCGAACATCCGCGTGGCCACCCCCGTGTGCGTCCGCATCCCGACGCCGATGACCGAAAGCTTGGCGATGGAGGGCTCCACCTGGACCCGCCCCTCGGCCTCGGCCCGCACCGCGTCGGCGGCCCGCTCGGCCTGCTGCGACGGGACCGTGAATGAGAGGTGCGTCAGGCCGTCGAACCCGGCGTCCTGAACGATCATGTCGACGAAGACGCCCGCGTCGGCGATCCGGTCGAATACCCCGGCGGCGAACCCGGGGCGGTCGGGCACGTCACGCAGCGTGATCCGCGCCTGGCGGTCGTCCAGCTCCACGCCGCTGACCACCACGTCTTCCATCCCGGCGAGCATACGCCCATCGGAGCCCTTGGCATTCTCCGTCGGCTGCGCCTTGGTATGGGCCCGGCCCGAAGTCGGCGGCACCTCGCTGATCCCCGGCAGATCGGCCGCCTCGCGCTCCAGCTGGAACGCCGCGTGCACCACCTTCAGGGCCCTCGGCCCCGACGCACGGTCCACCAGCACGCTCACCTTGATCTCGCTGGTGGTGATCATCTGAATATTCACGCCCTCGCGGGCCAGCGCCGCGAACATCTCTCGGGCGACGCCTGTGTGCGTCCGCATCCCCAGCCCGACGATGCTCACCTTCGACACCTGGGCGTCGTGCGTCACACCGGTCGCGCCCACCGCCTTCGCGGCAATCTCTGCCACGCGCAAGGTGTCCGCCAGATCGCCGCTGGCCACGGTGAAGCTGACCACGGTCACGCCGGCCGTCGCCGCGTTCTGGACGATCATGTCGACGACGATGTTCGACTCGGCGATCGTCCTGAAGATCGCATGCACCACGCCAGGCCGGTCGGGCACGCCCGTCAGAGTGATCCGCGCCTCGTCCTTGGCCAGCGCCGCGCCGGTGACGTGCACCCCCAGCCGCCGCGCGTCGCCCTCGCCCACGATCCAGGTGCCCGGGGCGTCGGTGAAGCTGCTCCGCACGTGGATCGGCACGCCGTACTTCTTGGCGAATTCGATCGACCGCGAGTGCATCACCCCCGCGCCCAGGCTGGCCAGCTCCAGCATCTCATCGAAGCTGATCCGGTCGACCCGCCGCGCCTCGGGCACGATGCGCGGGTCGGTCGTATAAACGCCGTCCACGTCGGTATAGATCTCGCAAGCGTCGGCACCCAGCACGGCCGCCAGGGCCACCGCCGTCGTGTCCGACCCGCCGCGACCCAGGGTCGTGATGTTGTACTGCTCGTCGACCCCCTGGAACCCCGCGACGATCACGACCTTCCCCTCATCCAGCGCCTGCACCATTCGCTCTGTCGAGATGTTCTTGATCCGCGCCTTCGTATGAAAACTATCCGTGACGATGCCGATCTGGGCCCCGGTGAAGCTGATCGCCGGCACTCCGAGCGCCTGCACGGCGATCGCCATCAGCGCCACGCTCACCTGCTCGCCGGTGGACAGCAGCATGTCCATCTCGCGCGAGGCCGGCGTCTGGTCGATCTCGCGGGCCATCGCCACCAGCTCGTCGGTCGTCTTTCCCCGCGCCGAGACGACCACGACAACCTTGTTCCCCGCGCGGTGGGCGCGGATCGCCCGCCGGGCTGCCGCCAGGATCTTGCTCGCGTCGGCGACGCTCGTCCCGCCAAACTTCTGCACGATGAGAGGCAACGTCGAAGCTCCGAACCAAGAACCAACGCCCGGCGACGCAAACCGCCCACCCGGCGACCAATCCAACCCTCAGACGAGCCGGGGCGACCACCCCGGCGGCCTCGTCACCCTTCCAGGAACCGATCCATGAGCCGGAACCCTTGTTCCAGCAGTGGCCCGCCGGCCGCCTCCGCAGCCACCTCGTCGTACGTCCCACCGCTGGCCGGCAGTCCCGTCCCGGCCATCGCCCAGGGCACAGGCGCCCGGTCGTGCGCCCGAGTGCTCAGCAGCGTCGCGTGATCGGGCGAGACCAGGATCCGATAATCGCCGTACGCCTCGAGCGCCTTGCGAACCGGCCCGACAATGTCCGCGTCGATCCGCTCCAGGGCCTCGACCTTCGCGTCCACACGCCCCTCGTGGCTCGCCTCGTCGGGCGCCTCGACGTGGACGCAGACCAGGTCGTGAGTCTTCAGGGTCTCGATCGCCGCCCGCCCCTTGGCCGCGTAATCGGTGTCCAGGTACCCCGTTGCGCCGGGCACGTCCACGCGCGTCCAGCCCGCGAGAATTCCGACGCCGAAGACCAGGTCCACGGCCGACAGGATCGCCCCCTTCAGCCCGCGCAACTGCTCGAACGGCACCAGCACCGGGGCCTTCCCCTGACCCCAGAGCCAGATCGCATTCGCGGGCCTCTTGCCCGCCGCCTCGCGTGCCCGGTTCACCCGATGGTCGACGACCACCGACATTCCCGCCCGCATCAGCTCATTGAGCAAGGCCGAGCCAGGCCCCGTCGGCAAGTGATCCGCCGCGAGCTGGTCGGGCACGTCATGCGGGGGCGTGGTCTTTGTCTCGGGCCCGAACGGGCAATCGTCGGGACCGCCACGGTAGACCATCAGGTTCCGATAGCTCACTCCGGGGTGGAACTCGATCGCATCCCGGCCCACCGTCGCCTGAAGGGCCGCGATCAGCTCCTTCCCCTCCTCACTCGTGATATGCCCCGCCGTGAAGTCGGTCATCCGGCCGTCATTGATCGTCATCAGGTTGCAGCGGATCGCCCAGTCATACGGCCCGAGCTTCACCCCCATCGCCGCGGCTTCCAGCGGAGCCCGCCCGGTATAGACCTCCTCGGGGTCATATCCAAACAGGCTCAGGGTCGCCACGTCGCTGGCCGGGTTGAACCGATCAGGCACATTCCGCGACCGACCGAGCACCCCCTCTCGCGCAATCCGGTCCATCTCCGGAATCCGCGCCGCCTGGAGCGGAGTCTTCCCCCCCAACGAAGCCTGAGGCGCATCGGCCGCACCGTCTGGGATCACGATCAGATACTTCCTGGACATCGGCGGCCTCGACCGGTTCGTCGCAACTCAGAGGGCCACTCCCGGGCCCCTCTGCAGCCCCAAGATTCTACTGCAAACCCGCCCGGAAGTCCGAAACCTCGCCAGCGCTCCATCCGACTTCAACCGTTCATGATCCAGCAGACCTACAGGCACCACTTGCCAATCCCGCCTGCGACGTTCGATTCCGCGTCCAGAACTCCGCAAACAAGAACGGCTGAAAATTCGTATCGCTTCCCGAATTTGCGAACTCCAACCTTGAGCTTCCCGTTTTTGCGAAGTAAATTCATTGGATCGGCCGAGTTTTGAACGAGGTCGTACGGTGAAGCGAGACGGCGATGGGCCAAGGCCAGCAGCACATCATCAGCCGTAAGCTCTTACGTGAGTTCGCCGACTTACACCCCGAAGATCCGTCGCTCCCCGAAGCCCTCGACGAGTGGTTCAAGAAAGTTCGCAACGCACGCTGGCGGACCTTCAGCGACATCCGTACATCGTATGCCCACGCTGATCTTGTCGGTGGCCTGGTCGTCTTCAATCTCGGCGGCAACAAATACCGGATCGTTGCGAGGGTTTTCTACACCACGGGCAAAGTGTACATCCGGGCGGTGATGACCCATCGCGAGTACGATCGAGGTCGATGGATGGAACTCTGAGGTGTGGTCTCTTCGAGGAGGGAAATCGTGACGACCAGGGCTCGAAAGCTGCCGGCCGCGGACCAGGATTATCTGGCACTCGTGCACGAGCACCCGCTCCTGGCGATCGGCACGGATGACGACCACGATCGTTCGATTGCAATGATGAACCGATTGATCGATATCCCTCAGCACACCCCCGGCCAGGCCGCCTACATGGAGACGCTCGGCGTTTTGATCGAGGCACACGAGACCGACCTGTACGGCGAGCCCGAGGTCTCTCCCGCCCGCATGCTCGCGTCGCTGATCGAGAGCAAGGGCGTCACGCAGGCCGTGGTGGCCCGCGGTACCGGGGTCAGCGACACGACGATCTCGGAAATCCTCGCGGGCCGGCGAGAGCCCAGCCGCTCGGTGATGCGGGCCCTGGGCGCATACTTCGGGGTGAACCCCGGGATTTTCCTTTAGCGAACGGAACCGATCGAATCAATCCTCGACACCAAGGCAGACGCTCGGGGAATGCACCACGTCGAGCCGGTCGATTTCCGCCAGGGCATCTTCGACACTCGCTCGAACGGCCATGTGGGTCATCACCACCAGGGGGACCGCTCCGCTGGGCGGGACGTCCTCGCCGGGGTCGTGCTGGATCACGCTGGCGATGCTGATCCCGTGGTCGCCCAGAACCCGGGTCAGGGCGGCAATCACGCCTGGGCGGTCGGCGATGCTGAAGCGGAGGTAGTACTTGCTCCGGATCTGCTCGGGGCCGACGAGCTTGGTCGCGGGGGCATCGGCGGGCCAGAGGTCGAGGGCGCGGAAGGTCAGGGCCGCGCGGCCGGTCGCCACGTCGATCAGGTCGCCCACGATCGCCGAGGCCGTCGGCATCATCCCCGCGCCTCGGCCGCAGAAGAGGGTGTCGCCCACCGAATCGCCGATCACTCGGATCGCGTTATAGGGCCCGCTCACCTCGGCCAGCGGGGTCCCCTTCTTCACCAGGGTCGGCGCCACCCGCAATTCCAGGCCGCTTTCCCAGAGCTTGCCATGGGCCAGCAGCTTGACGGTATAGCCCAGCTCGCCCGCGTACCGGATGTCGTCGGCCTGTAGCTTGTCGATCCCCTCGCGCAGGATCTGGTCGGTTGTCACGCCCGCCCCGAACGCGATCTGTGCCAGCACGGCCAGCTTGTGTGCGGTGTCGGTGCCGTCGACGTCCATGGCCGGGTCGGCCTCGGCAAACCCCTGGACCTGGGCTTCGGCCAGGGCCGTTTCGTAGGCCAGACCTTCGCGGATCATCTTGCTGAGGATGAAGTTACACGTTCCGTTGACGATCGCCGCGAGCGCCGTGATCCGGTTGGCCGCCAGCCCGACGCCGAGGGCCTGGATGATCGGAATACCGCCTCCGACGCTCGCCTCGAACGCCACCGCGCGCCCGGCCGCCCTGGCCGCCGCGAAGACCTCGGGGCCGTGGTCGGCCAGCATCGCCTTGTTGGCCGTCACCACGTCCTTGCCGTTGGCCAGCGCCCGGAGCACCAATGAGAGCGCCGGATCGGTCCCCCCCATCGCCTCCACGATCACGTCGACCTCGGGGTCGTCGACCACCCGACGGGGGTCATCCGTCAGCGTCAACGAGCTCGGGAAGTCGGGACGGGCCTTCCCCAGGTCGCGAACCGAAGCCACCTTGAGCGCGATCCGCGGTCCACGCCGGCCGGCGAACACCCCCTCTTCACGCGTCAGGATCCTGGCCACCCCCGAGCCGACCGTCCCCAGACCGAGCAGACCCACCGTCAACCGTTCCATTGAAATCACCCGTCCCAGCAAAACCGGCCGATCGACTCAGGGCAGCCACGCCCGCCCCCGGACGACCTCGTCCGGGCCCCGACGCGGACCGCTCCCGGCTGCCATGATAGTGGACTCGGGCCTCGAAACCGACCCCCAATCGCCCCCGTGGTCGATTCGGGCCGGGGCCTCCGACTCTCCCCGGGGTCGAGGTCGAAGCCCGGCGGGCGTCCTCAGCCGACTGAAGGCTGGGCCAGCGCAGCCGCGTGTGCCGCGATCGGGGCGATGCCGGTGCAGACGGTGAGCTCGCCTGAGATCGACTTGTCGTAGTGGTAATCGCCCATGGCGCGGAAGAAGACGTCCGCCCGCTTCTGACCGTGAAGCTCGATCGCGATCGTCTTCACGTGGTCGAGCCAGCCCCAGTCCTTCGCGAAGACGACCTCCTCGGACCCCTCGATGTCGACCTTGAGCAGGTCGATCGTCGAGGCTCCGGAGCGCTCCAGGATCGCCGGGATGCTCGTCGCGAACAGATCCGCAGGCTCGCCCGGGGCGGCCTCCTTCACCTGGATTCCCCACTCGAAATCACGCCCCTCGGGGCGGACCAGCTTCAGGTTGGTCTCGTGCGACCAGACCCCCGCGCGGATCACCTCCACACGCGAGCCATAGGGGGCGAGGTTCTTGCGGCAGACCTCCAGATTGTCCGGGTCCGGCTCGATGGCGATCACTCGCGCATTGGGGAATTTATTGAGCATGAAGACGGACGTATATCCGACGTTGGCGCCACAATCGACGATCAGACGCACCTGATCGCGGTCGATGCCCATGTCGAAGTCGTACTCTTTCATCACGAAGAGCTGATAGAAGACGTGGAGGTCGGACGTGCCGACTCGCATCCAGATTGGGTGGGCGTATCCCTTGATCTGAATCCGGACCGGCTCTCGGCTCGTCGCGATCCATTTCTTCGCGGCCAGGTACTCTTGGACTTTCGCGACACGAAAGCGGAAGGCGGCCCGAAGGCCCACCGCGTTGACATAAAGGGCCAGCCTCGAGAGGTATTTCATGCGAATCAGACCCCCATGATCAGGCCCCTCCGCCGTCGTGCGACGCTCCGGGCCCCGAATTGATTCCGACTTATCGAAGACCTCGGAAGCTCGGCCATTACTGCATGTCTGGGCGCCCGATACAAGTTTCATGACCGTCCCGTCGCGAAATGCCCGCCCACGCGACCACTCGCCTATCCACGCTCACATCATCGAGCCTGCGAGCCAAAAAGGCGATCGATCTCCGACCATCACCACCTCGACGTCCCTCACGATGCGTCGACTCTTCCGATCGACGGCGAAACCGACGGTCGGCCGCCCCCCGATGATGTCGAATCGCCGCCATCGCTCACGCCACGATCACCCAAAAACGCGGCCGACCCGGTGAATGCGCGCAGCCCTGCCGAGATCAAGATCTCGCCCGATACGGTGAAATAGCACTGAAACCGCCCGACGTGTCCAAGCAGCGGGATGTCTTCCATCGATTCCTGAAAAGGGGCAGAAATCGGCTCATTTTTCAGGATCGTACTTAGTGGGGCTCACGCATTCCCCCCAACCAACGGTGCCACAACGCCTGTCGAGGCAAGGACTTCAGCAATGAGCAAAACCACTTGAAACACAACGATTCAACAAGTCGAATTATTAAACAAAGTCCAAACATTCAAGCGGAGTCAATGCTCCGAATCTCAACACTCGCAGCGAAATCGCCAAAAAAAGTAGATATAACGCCAAATAAAGAGAAGCCTGAACATCTCCGACCGGGCTCGAGCCCCGGGGACCCGGACCGCCCAAATCGAGATGACGAAACGAACCCGGCGCGGCGCAAGTCGAGACCGTAGGACCTCTTGAACTGGCCCGATCGCCGGATCCATCGCCGCCATCGAACCGAGGCTCGTTCTCGATTTGGCCACGCAACAGGCGTTTGCAGGCCTTCGACGCCAGACTCAGGGCCGGGCGCCCGGGCGGCCGTGCCTGGGATAGGACCAGGGGCCGACATGCTCGGATAACCATCGATCGTAGATGCTCACGCCGCGGTGGTCCTTGTCGTTCGACCCATCACCGCCGATCTCCGGATTCGGCCCGGTCCCCCCCGCGCCGGTGATCCCCTCGACGAAGGCGCTGCGGAAGATCAAGGCCGCATCGTCACGACCGAGGAACGTAGACCACTCCCGATCCATCGCCTCGCGGTGGAACGCGTTGAAGACCCCCTCGTTTCCGGGCGAGTCGTACTCGGCGGCGATCGCCTTCACCTTGAACCCACTTCCAGTCAGGTCATCCCCATCCTCGAAGAGTCGAAGCGACCCTGGCGAAGCACCATCCTCGAGTTTCGACCGACCGTGAGGGCAGATGCCCGCCAAAACCCCGGGTGCGGTCGCTTGGAACCAGCCCAGCAGCCTGGCTCGCTTCGATGCCCCGTCGGGCTCTCGCAGAATCTCGTGGTGGGCCGACTCGGGGTGTCCATGCCCGTGCAACAGATCGACAAAGACGTTTTGAAGTCGGCGGCCGGCGAAGAATCGCCCCGCTTCCTCCACCGCCCTTCGGATCGCTGGCTCGTCTCGCAGTGTCTGGACCTTTCCGGGCTGAAGGATGTCAACCGCCACGACCATGCCCCTCCGGTCAGCCTCTCGAATCAACGTCTCGAGCCGGTCGGCGTATTCGGGCTTCAGCGAACCGTCGGCACGGAAGGCATTCGGCCCGGCGTCGGGATTCGGGAAGCCCCCCTCGGTGCCTTGCAGGCTCACCGCGATCAGGTTGATGCCGTGCCGGTTCATCGCGTCGAGGCTGCGGATGTGCCGCTCGGTCACCGCCGCGCTCATCAGCGCGTTGCCGCAGCGGATCCCCCAGAGCTTGACCGGCTCCCCGCCCAGATAGGCCCGGTCGCCCCGGACTTCGAACACCCTGGTCGTCGTCGCGACCTTCACAGGCTCCGGTTGAAATGGCGTATGACGGGGGTACTCATATCGCCCGACGTGGTCGCGCACCCACTCATAGTAGAAGCGGATGCCACGGTCGTCGGGGCCCGTCCCCATCCCGCCCATCTCGGCGTGAGGCGCCGTGCCGCTGACGTTGGAAATGCCCTGAGTGAAGGCGCTATGAAAGAGCATGACCGCATGCGGCGACTTCAGATACTTGGCGAACTCGGCGTCCATGAACGCCCTGTGACCCGCGTTGAAACGACCGTCATTTTCGTAGGAATCCTGCTTCTGGATCTCGACGTTGACGACGAACCCGGAGTCAGGGATCGGCATCTCTTTCTGGATGATCCGCACGTCCATGCCGGGGTAGGTGTCGGCCGTCCCGGTGTCTTCCGCCGGGCAGACGCCCACCTCGACGTCATGCGCCACCTCCTTGAACCAGGCCGTCAGCCTCGCCTTTTTGGCCTGACCCTCCGGCTCCCTGAAGATCTCGTGGTCGATCCGGTCGGGGTGGTTGTATTCGTGCATGATGTCGACAAATACATTCTTGAGCCCGTTCTTGTGCAGGAACTCGCCCGCCTCCCGGAGTGCCCGCTTGATCGCCGCCTCGTCGTGAAAGAATTGATCCTTGCGTGGCGAGAACAGGCCTACCATCACCACCATGCCTCGCCTGTCCGCCTCGCGCACGAGCAAGGCCAAGCGACCGGCCACGGCGGGCTTCAACGACCCGTCACGATGGAAACCGTTCAGCCCGGCGTCGAAATTCGGATAACCGCCGTTCGACCCTTGGAGGTAGAGGCCCAGCAAATTCACCCCGTGGGCCGCCATGTTGTCGAGGTTGTTGACATGTCGTTCCGTCACCGCATCGCTATAGAGCGCATTGCCATAACGGATCCCCCAGAGATCGATCGGCTCCCCGCCCAGGAACGGCCGGTCGCCCCGGATCTCGAACTCACGCGTCGGATGCGGCTGGGCCCTCGCCGGTCCGACCAGCGCATGCGAAGCCAACCAGAGAAACAGCAAGCGGCTGAGTCGATTGCACATCGTCGAAGACCCTCGCCCGGATAGTCGGCCCAATCGAGGCCAAGCTAACGGGCGGATCTCGACGGTTCAAGACAGTTGTCAGAGCCCGAAGAAATTCGGCACGGGCTTACTGGATGACGGCGAGCTGCCCGCGCGTCACGCCATACTGGTTGGACGCCTTGAGGGCCCTCCAGAGCGTCCTGGCGTCGCGTTGCCCGGTCAAGGCACCGCGGTAGAGGCCCAGGATCCGGCCCACCCCGGCTGCGTCGTCGTCGACGAATTCGACCCGGACGCGACGGACGCCCAGCGACAGGAGCTTCGGCAGGAACTCGGCGGCGGTCTGCGGCACGGCGTTGAACAAGGTGTTGCGGCAGCCCACGTCGGCTTTCAAAGGGTGCTCGACCCCCGTCCGATCCCTCAGCTTGACCTCATGATCGTCGCAGGGCCGGCCGCAATTCGTCTTGTCGGTGCCGGGGGAGAGGAACGCGCAGAAGGCGCAGAACTCCATGTGGAACATGGGAATCTGCTGGTGGATCACCACTTCCAGCCAGTCGGGCGGGGTCACGCGAAGCAGGTCCACCAGTTGCTCGACACTGAGGTCGTAGGATGCCGTGACCCTCTGGGTGCCCCGGCCCATTAAGTAGGCGACCGTCAATTCGTTGGACGCGTTCAGCGAGAAATCTGCGACGTAGGGGATCTCATTCTCGACGCAAAAGGCCATGCCGCCGGCATTGCGGACGAGCAGCCCGTCGGCCCCTTGCTTGGCTAGATAGCGGAAGATGGGCGCCTCGCCCGGTTTCTCGATCCGGGGCGTGGCCAGGTAGACCGGTACCCCAGCTTGCTTGGCCGCGGCGATCGAGGGCTGATATCCCTTGATCTCCTGGAAATCGAGATAGAGCCCCTCGACGCCCGCCGCGATCGAGGCCTCGACCTGAATGTGGGTCCGGCAGAGGGCATACAGGTCGGCCGGAACACGGGCACCCGCCTTAACTTCCGGCATTGAGGGCCGTAGCTGTCCCAGCACGGACCGTTCGGCGATGGCCCGTTCGGGCGCCCTGCCCGCCTCGGCATCGAGTCTCACGATGAGGTCACGCCTCAGGCCGTTGAGCAGGCTCTTGGGGACCATCGGCTGGCCTTCCAGGCGGACGTCCATCTCCCTCAGCTCGTAGGTTGTCCCGCCCATCCGACCGAGCTGCTCGGCTAGCATCTCCTCGGTCGCGGGATGGCGATCGGCCGCTTCGAGCGGTGCGTCCGACTCGACCCTGGCCACAACGCCCGACTCGGTCCGGGCTTCCAGTTTCAGGGGTTGCCCGACGGTCGCCTCGACGCGGAGGTCGACGGGCATCAGGCGGTGGGGCGGGCCCTCGTAGGTCTTGCGGATCCGGCGGGTCAGCTCGGGGTCGTCGGTCTTCCAGACCCGCTGTCCGACGCTCAGGCGAGCAAGGTCAAGGTCCCGGGCACCGAAGGCTAGGTCGGCCGGGCCGGCACATAGTTCGCCGGCATCGGTCGGCTTCTGGCCCCGGATCGGCGGCCGGGTCACCCCGTAAATTCGGCCCCCTTGCTCAGGGACGTTGGCGTCTGCATCGCCGTCGAAGACCAGGCCGTCGCCGTTCTTGACCGGTGCGGCCAGGTCGATACGCACCCGATCACCACGCACAGAGGCGACCTTGCCGACGAAGATCCCGCGTTTCTTGGCGTGGTCGCCGCGCACGATGAGCTTGTGGTCGTTGCCGTCGAAAAACCCGTGACTGAAGCCCCTGGAGAAGGAAAGCTCCATCTCCTGGACCTCGCGAGGCTGGAACTCGACCGGCTCGCCGGCCCAGGCGGCGTCGATCGCCCGCCGGTAATGGCGGGAAATATTGGCGACGTATTCAGGCGCCTTCAGCCGCCCCTCGATCTTCAGGCTGGCGACCCCCAGCTCGATCAGTTGAGGGATCAGGTCGTATGCCGCTAGGTCTTGCGGGCTGAGCAGATATTGGATCGGGCCGAGGTCGCGGGTCTCGCCATCGCAGACGACCTCGTAAGGCATCCGGCAGGCCTGGGCACACTCACCCCGGTTGGCCGATCGGCCCCCGAGTGCCTCGCTGGTCAGGCACTGGCCGGAATAGGCGACGCAGAGGGCTCCGTGGACGAAGACCTCGACGGGCAGGTCGGCCGTCCGACGGATCTGGCCGATCTCGTCGAGCGACAGCTCGCGGGCCAGGATCACGCGAGTGCAGCCCAGCTCGCGGGCCAGGGCCACCCCCTCAGCGCTGGTGACCGACATCTGGGTCGAGGCGTGGATGTCCAGGTCGGGGCAGATCGCCCGGATCATCCGGGCCACGCCCAAGTCCTGGACGATGACGGCGTCGACGCCGGCCGCTGCGACCTGGCGGATTGAGGTCTCGAGCGCCTCCAGCTCGGAGGGGAAGGCCAGCGTATTCAACGCGACGTAGCCGCGGACCCCCCTGCGATGCAGGAAGGCCATGACCTCGGTCAGGTCGGCATCGTCGAAATTGACCGCCCTGGCCCGCGCGTTGTGTCCCTTCAGCCCGAAATAGACCGCATCGGCGCCATTCTCGACGGCGGCGACCATGCAGGCCCGGTCTCCCGCGGGGGCGAGGAGTTCGGGTTTCAGTCGGCCCCGTCCGGGCCGAACTTCGGTCGCTGTCTCGGTCGAGGCCACGTCTGCGGTCGCCAAAGTCATTCCCCTGCTCCCCGGATGGGGGCCAGCCTCGTCGGATCAAGCATTCCGGACCATCCCATCATTATCGGCCCGGGAAGGCCTGGGAACAAGCCGACCAGGCGATCCGGAGGCCGGATCCTTGACGTTCGCCTTAGGAGTGCGTATTGGATTGATGTCCAAAACAGCTTGCCGCGGGCCGACTATTGTTTTACAGTTGCATGAACGCTCGATGAGAGCGCCCTGCCCGGCTCCCCCAGCCGCATTCGGGTCGTTGCCACGATTTTGACATCCCGAGCGAATGGCGATCGTCTCGCTCCCGGCGATTCGATCCCAGTATGCACTCCCACCGCTCCCCCTCGCACGACGCGGGGCGCAGAGCCAGCCGAGGCCCGTGCCCCGGCTCCCTCCTCGCAAACCAAGCCCTCCAAAGGGGATCGATCGATGACCGGAGTGATAACCCAGAACCCCAAACGGCGCGGGCTCGCCAGTCCCGGCAACGTCGCGATGATCACGACGGGCCTCCTTACCGTGGCCGGGTTTTGCTGGTTCCTCCAGCCATGGAAGCCCTCTCGCCCGCTGCTCGACGGCGTCTCGCAAGTCCAGGTGCGCCGGATCGACCTGAAGTCGACGGTCTCGGCCTCGGGCCAGATCGAATGCCTTCAGCAGACTTCGATCGAGTGCGAGATCGAGAATCTCCAGATCGTGAATGCTGGCAGGGCCTACAGTGCAGGCGGGTCGGCCGCCATCCTCGAGATGGTCCCCGACGGCACACCCGTCGTGAAAGACCAGGTGTTGATGAAGATCGACTCCTCCGACTACGAGGAGCTGGTCCGCACCCAGTCGATCAAGGTCGAGAAGAATCGGTCCGAGAAGATCGAGGCCGAACTCACGCAGTCCGTCGCGGAGTTGGCCCTCGAGGAGTTTGACAAGGGTTACAAGCTCCAGACGCTCCAGCAGCTCGAAGGTCAGATCAGGCTGGCCGACTCCGAGATCAAGCGGATGACCGATCGGCTGGACTGGTCGATCCAGATGCAGCCGAAGGGATACGTCTCGCTCTCTCAGGTGAACAGCGAGAAGCTGGCGTTGCTTAAGTCCTCCCTCCAACTGTCGAGCTCGAAGGCCGCGCTGGCCAATTACAAGAAATTCGGGATCAATCGGACTCGGAAGCAACTCCTGGCCAACATCGAGCGGGCCCGCGTCAATGTCCGATTCAAGACCGACGGCCTCGCCCGCGTCGAAGAACGGCTGAAACACTACAATAAGATGGTCGATCGGTGCACGATCCGGGCCCCGCATGACGGGCTTGCGATCATCGCCATGGAGAACGGCAGGGCGACCAAGCTCGAGCCGGGCACGATCGTCCGCCAGCATCAGAAACTCTACTACCTGCCCGACCTCGGCAAGATGATGGTCAACACCCTGCTGCACGAGTCGGTGGTCGACCGGGTTCACGTCGGGATGAGGGCGAAGGTCCGGGTCGAGGCGCTCTCCGATACCCTGATCGATGGCACCGTCGAGTCGATGCTGCGGATCCCATTGCAGGGCGACGGCTGGAGGCGGAACAACGACGTCAAGCACTACGCCGCCATCGTCAAGCTCGACGGCTCGACCCCGGGCCTCAAGCCGTCGATGACCGCCGAGGTCGAGGTCCTCACCCAGGATCGGCCCGCGGTCCTGGCCATCCCGACCGAGGCTCTGTCCGTCGAGAACGGACGTGACGTCTGCTACGTCGCCAGCACGGACGGTGCCGTCCAGCGCCGCGATGTCGAGGTCGGCGAGATGACGCCCGACCTGCTCGAGGTGACCCGCGGTCTGAAGGAAGGCGAGCAGGTGGTGCTCCACCCCTCGGAGGTCGAGTCGGTGCCCGGGCTGGTCGTCGAGGTTGGTGCCAGGCTACCGAAGCTCGAAGGCTCGCCGGTGGCGACGAATACCCGCTGAGCGGCCGGATTCGTCCCCGGATTCGGGCGGCCCGGCGTCGGGGGCCGCGTTCGAAGGTTAGACTCTCGCGAGGCGCCGGACTGCCGCGGCGCCCGTGACCCAGGCCGCCGGCCTCCGACGCGAGAACCGCCCGATGTCCGCCAAACGCGCCTCGACGAAGACCGCGTCGCCGACGCCGGCCACGCCCGCCATGAATGCCCTGATGATCGGCGGGGCGGTCGCCTTCGGGCTCTGGCAGCTCGTCAACCGGGGCCGGATGACCTGGCCGCCGACCCAGCTCCTCGCCGGCCTCTACACCGTGGCCGGCTGCCTGGCGCTTGTCGGCCCGATCGTGTTGTTCCGCCGGTCCTCGGCCGACGGCGGCCTGGGTGAGCTGGTCTGGCTCTCGGGCGGATCGCTCGTCTGGCTGCACAACCTGGCCGCATCGTTGCGGGGCAACCTGCCCCTGGGCAGCCTGGCCACGCCCTTGGGGTATCAGCCCATGGGCCTGGCCGTGCTGGCCGTCTTCCTCGCGGGCTGGAGGGCCAAGCCGGCGGGGGGCGCGGGGTGGAGCTGGACCAACGTGGTGGGCTGGGGTCTGGGCGTCTTCTGGGTCGGGATGGGCCTGACGACGTTCTTGCCGGGCCCGATGACCGGGCTGGCCTTCCGCTGATCGCTTGACGACCCGACCGGGTGGCTTGTAGCTTCGAAACGAATCGGAGGCCGTGCGGCCGGTCGAGTTCCCTCAGGTCCGACGATTTCCGATCGAGCCGATCCATCCCCCGACCCGACCCGCCCCCCGGAGCGAGACAGCCTTGGCCACCTCAGACGCCCCCACGACGGCCTCCGCCTCGGCCTCGAACACGCCCGCGATCGAGAACCAGATCATCGCCTATCGGGCGCTCAGCCCACTGGCGGTCACCAGCTTGCTGCTCGGCCTGGTCTCGGTCCTGAGCTTCGCCGGCGACTTCTTCTACCTCATCTCCGCGGCCGCGGTCGTCACCGGCTTCCTTGCCAACCGCAAGATCAACCGCTATCCCGACATGCTCACCGGCGCCTCGCTGGCCAAGGCCGGCATCGCGATGGGCCTCACGTTCGGCCTGGCCTCGTTCACGATGTCGATGGTCCAGAGCACGCTCCAGAGGCGTTCGGCCGAGGCCTTCGCCAAGACGTACGCGAGCGCGATCAAGAAGGGCGAGCTTGCCGACGCCCTCTGGTATCAGGTGCCCGCCCAGTCCCGCAAACTCGAGACACCCAAGCAGATCATCGAGAAGATGCGGGCCACGCAGAACGACGAGTCCAACTTCAAGATGCAGAATGCCGACCTGCTCTCCCTCATGGAGCAGCTTGCCCAGCCGGGCTCCGACGTCCAGTTCGAGGGTATCGAGTCGCATGTCGTCCACGACATGGAAGTCATCGCCTCGGCCGTCATCGACGTCCATGTCGACGCGGCGAAGGACCAGATTGCCAAGGATCAGCACGCCCTGGTCGTCCTGAAGGGGACCGCCGAAGGTGGGGGGTACACCTGGGCCGTCGACGGGGTCAAGTATCCATACGTCCCGCGTTCCTTCGTCCCGGCCCCCGCCAAGAAGCACGACGATTCGGACGGCCACGGGCACAGCCACTGACACGCCCGCTCGCCGCCGTCTAACCCCGGTAAGAGGCGTGGCAGTTAGGGGTCTCCCAGAGCAGGACCTCGATGACCGGCAACCCGGCGGAGACGGCCTGCTCATAGATGAGCCGGGCGATATTCTCCGCCGTGGGGTTAGTGTCCATCACGAAGACTCGCTCCCCTCGCTCAAGGAGCATGGGCAGCAGCGGATCTTCGCGGCAGAGCAGCATGTTGTGGTCGAGCGTCTCGTCGATCCAGCGCTGGACGCTCTGCTTGATCTCGGCGAAGTCGACGAGCATGCCCCGCGAGTCGAGCGCGGGGGCCTCCAGGGTGATCACCGCCCGGCCGTTATGGCCGTGCAGGTGGCGGCACTTGCCGTCGTAGTTCAAGAGCCGATGGCCGTAGCAGAAGTTGATTTCTCGGGTCACGCGGAACATGCGGTCGCAGCCCTCGTTGGCGTGATCATTCGGTCGATCGTCCTACTGAGGACGAGTCAGGCGTGAATCGGCTCGGTGGCGTACTCGGTCGTGTCGGCCATGCCCACGTCGCGGAATCCCTTGCGTCGTTCCGCGCACTTATTGCAGGCCCCGCAATGCCGGCTCCCGGACGGGGCGACGCACGAGAAGGTCAGGCCCAGCGGCAAGCCGGCTCCGGCGCGGAGGACATCCGCTTTGTGCATCCGACCAAAAGGGCGGAGCAAGCGGATCGGCCCACCGAGCCCCTCACCGATCGCCGTCTGCAAGCCGTCGAAAAAACGCGATGTGCTGTCGGGGAAAGGGTTTGTGGCCAGGCAGCCAAGCGCCAGGGCTTCGACCCCACGGAGGTGGCACCAGACCGCTGCCTTGGCGGTCAGGAGCAAATTGCGGCCGGCCAGCTCCATCGCGTCATCGGACGTCTCCTCGCCCGGAACCTCCCCCCGGCCGGTGCTCCAGTGGTCACCGTAGACGTCGGCGATGGGCTCCTCCAGGATGGTCAATCCGAGCAGTCCCGGGCGCTGGACGGCGGTGAGGTATCGGCGCAAGTGGGCCAGCTCGACCGCCTCCCAGAGCAGGCCGAAACGGACGTAGATGGGGAGGACTCGCCGGAATTGCGCCAGCAATTCGACGCAGAGGATCGAGCTCTCGACCCCCCCGCTGACGAGCACCGCGACATCCCCACCACGCGTCATTTCGACCGAACCCTCGGGCAAGACGAGCGGCACCAAGGGGCCCCGTGCCCATCCGCCCTGGGATTGTAGGGCGAGGCCCCCCCCCTAGCAACCCGCGACCTGCCTCGCGAGCTCGTCGGGCGGGCCCAGGCGATTGTCTGGAGCGAGCGGAGCGTGTATCGTGGCTCGGCTTTCGCGCGCCGATTCGTTGGCCGTTGGCCCGAAACTGCCGACCGGTCCGTCCTCGAGGGGTTTCCATGCGTCTCTGCCGGTTCCAACTCGACGACGACGTGACCCTGATCGGCTTCTATCTCGACGATCGAGTCGTCTCCATCGACCAGGCGACCGACGTGTACTGCGAGGAGGTGGGGGTTGAGTTGCTGCTCCCCTCGACCGAGGAGATCCTCGACCTGCTCCCCCCGGACGGCCTCTATCACCTGGCTGCCTACGAGCTGAGCCGATGGGTCGACGCGCTCGATGACGAAGCTCTCTCCGAGCTCGCCATCCCCGTCGAGGACGTCCAGATCCTGGCGCCCATCCCCAATCCCGGCAAGGTCCTGCTGCTCGCCGGCAACTATGCGGCGCACGTCATCGAGCGTGGCGGCGTGACCGCCGAACGCGACGAGACCTTCCCCTGGGTCTTCACCAAGCCGCCGGCCACAACCCTGACCAGCCAAGGCAACCCGATCGTGATCCCGGCGGTCTCGCCCGACCACGTGGACTGGGAATGCGAGCTGGGCGTGGTCATCGGGCGTCGATGCAAGGGAGTCTCCGAGGCCGACGCCCTGGACTACGTGGCCGGTTATACCGTCGTCAATGACGTGAGCGACCGGAAATTCCAGCCCAACCCCGGGCGTAAGCCACGCGAGCGCGATAAATTCTTTGACTGGCTGCACGGCAAATGGCACGACACCTTCTTGCCCATGGGCCCGGCCATCCTCTCCGTCGAGGACGTGCCCGACCCCCAGGCGTTGCACCTGTCCCTCACCGTCAACGGTGAGACCAAGCAGGATGGCAGCACCGGGCAGATGGTGTTCCCCGTCGCGGCCATCATCGAGTTCATTTCTAGCTTCGTCACGCTGGAGCCCGGCGACGTGATCTCGACCGGAACTCCCTCGGGGGTCGGCTCCGCGACCGGCACGTACCTGAAACCCGGCGACCTCGTCGAGGCGACCATCGAGGGGATCGGCACGCTGTCCAATCCCGTGGTGGCCGAGGACGACCTCGAAGGTGAATGATCGCCGCCTGATTTGATGTTCCCGAATCGATCGATCCTACCGACCCAAGTCCTCGCCGCGCCTCCCCGCCCGCACTCGCCGGCCGGGGAGTCGCCCAGTCCCGGATGACCTCCATGCCCGAGATCCGCAAACTTCTGGTCGCCAACCGGGGCGAGATCGCCATCCGTGTCTTCCGGTCGGCCAGCGAGCTGGGTATTCGAACCGTCGCGATCTATTCGCATGAAGACCGGTTCGCGATGCACCGGGTGAAGGCCGACGAGGCCTTCCTGATCGGCAAGCCCGGCGAGCCCATCCGCAGCTACCTGAACGTCGACGCGATCGTCAAGCTGGCGCGAGAGAAGGGGGTCGACGCGATTCACCCCGGCTACGGCTTCCTCTCCGAGAACGCCGACCTCGCCCGCGCCTGCGACGCCGCCGGGATCGCCTTCGTCGGCCCGCGTGCCGAGATCCTCGACCTGCTCGGCGACAAGGTGGCCGCCCGCGCCGCCGCCATCGCCGCGGGCGTCCCTGTCCTGCCCGGCACCGACAAGCCGGTCGAGAATGGCGCTTCCGCCAAGCTCCAGGCCGAGAAGCTCGGCTACCCGGTGATCGTCAAGGCCTCGATGGGGGGCGGCGGCCGGGGGATGCGCATCGTCGAGAGCGCCGATGAGCTGGAGGCGGCCGTCGACCAGGCCATGCGCGAGGCGGGCACCGCCTTCGGCGTGGCCGACGTCTTCCTCGAGAAGTTCATCCGCCGCGCCAAGCACATCGAGGTCCAGCTCCTCGGCGACCGCCACGGCAACCTCGTCCACCTCTTCGAGCGTGACTGCTCGGTGCAGCGTCGCCACCAGAAGGTCATCGAGATCGCGCCGGCCTACAACCTCGACCCCGGACTGCGCCAGCGCATCTGCGACGCGGCGATCGCGCTGGGCAAGAACGTCCGGTACGACAACGCCGGGACGGTCGAGTTCCTGGTCGACGTCGATGCCGACGAGTTCTACTTCATCGAGGTCAACCCGCGCATCCAGGTCGAGCACACCGTCACCGAGATCGTGACCGGGGTCGACCTGATCAAGAGCCAGATCCTGATCGCGCAGGGGGCGACGCTCGCCGACCCCGAGATCAGGCTGCCGAACCAGGACGCGGTGCACGTCCAGGGTTTCGCCTTCCAGTGCCGGGTGACGACCGAGGACCCCGAGAACAAGTTCACCCCCGACTACGGCCGGATCACGCACTACCGCTCCGCGGGTGGCCTGGGCATCCGCCTCGACGGCGGCACAGCGATCACCGGGGCGGTGGTCACGCCGTTCTATGACTCGCTCCTGGTGAAGGTCTGCGCCAGCGGAACGCGATTCATCGACGCCGTCCGCCGGATGGAGCGGGCGCTCCACGAATTCCGCATCCGAGGCGTGAAGACCAACATCCCGTTCCTCCTGAACGTGATCAACCATCCCGACTTCCTCGAAGGGCGCTGCACCACCCGGTTCATCGACGAGACACCCGAGCTGTTCCGGTTCCCGGTGTTGCAAGACCGGGCCACGAAGCTGCTGGCCTTCGCCGGCGAGGTCACCGTCAACGGCTTCCCCGGCGTCGTCCGCCCGCCCAACTACTCTGCCCCGCCCGAGCCGATCGTCCCCGACTTCGACCACACGGCCAAGCCCGCCGACGGCTCGCGTCAGCGACTCCAGAAGCTCGGCGCCGAAGGGTTCTCGAAGTGGGTGCGCGAGCAGACGCAATTGCTCGTCACCGACACCACGTTCCGCGACGCCCACCAGTCGTTGCTGGCCACCCGCGTCCGCACCCGCGACATGCTCAGGGTCGCCGATGCCTATGCCCGGCTCCTGCCGAACGTCTTCTCGCTGGAGATGTGGGGCGGGGCGACGTTCGATACGTCGATGCGATTCCTCAAGGAAGACCCCTGGGAACGCCTGGCGCAGATGCGCGAGCGAATTCCCAACATCCTCTTCCAGATGCTCCTGCGCGGCTCGAACGCGGTCGGATACACCAGCTATCCCGACAACGTCGTCCGCGAGTTCGTCCGCGAGAGCGCCGGCGCGGGAATCGACCTGTTCCGGGTCTTCGACGCGCTGAACTACATCCCCAACATGGAAGTGGCCATCGAGTCGATCCGCGACAGCGGTGCGCTCTGCGAGGCGGCCATCTGCTATACCGGCGACATCCTCGACCCGGCCCGGCCCAAGTACGACCTGAAGTATTACGTCAACCTGGCCCGGGAGTTCGAGAAGCGAGGGGCCAACATCATCGCCATCAAGGACATGGCGGGCCTCTGCAAGCCCTACTCCGCCGAGCTGCTGGTGAAATCGCTTCGTGAGGCGGTCGGCGTGCCCATCCATTTCCACACCCACGACATCGGCGGTGCGCAGGCCGCCAGCGTGCTGAAGGGGGCCGAAGTCGGCCTGGACATCGCCGACGGCGCGGTTGCCAGCATGTCGGGCCTGACCTCCCAGCCGTCGCTCAACGCCATCGTCGAGTCCCTGAAGCACACGCCGCGCGACACGGGAATCAACACCGATTCGCTCATCGAGATGAGCCGCTACTGGGAGCAGGTCCGCGAGCTTTACAGCCCGTTCGAGGCCGGCCTGAAGGCCCCATCGGCGGACCTCTACGAATATGAGATGCCCGGCGGGCAATACACCAACCTGCTCCAGCAGGCCAAAGCCCTGGGCCTCGACCACCAGTGGGTCCAGGTCTGCGAGGCCTACGCCCAGGTGAATCTCCTGTTCGGCGACATCGTCAAGGTGACCCCCACCTCGAAGGTCGTCGGCGACATGGCCCTGTTCGTGGTCGCCAACAACCTGACTCCCGCCGACATCCTGGATGAGAACCGCGAGCTGGCCTTCCCCGAGAGCGTCGTCGAACTCTTCGAGGGCCGCCTCGGCCAGCCCCCAGGCGGGTTCCCCAAAGACCTGCAAGAGCGCGTGCTGAAGGGCCGCCCCGCCAAGATCGGCCGACCGGGCGAAGGGATGGAGCCCGCCGACCTGCCCGCCGCGCAGGAGAAAGCGGCCGCTTATCTCGGACGGCCCGCGAACCTGCAAGACGCCCTGAGCAACGTGCTCTATCCGCGCGTCTTCCCCGAGCTGGCCGCCCATCTACGGGCCTATGCCGACACGTCGTTCCTGCCCACCCCTCTGTTCTTCTTCGGCCCCGACCAGGGGGTCGAGAACATGGTGGAGATCGAGCCCGGGAAGACCTTGATCGTCAAACTGCTCGCCGTGGGCGACCCGCACGCCGACGGCAAGCGGACCGTCTTCTTCGAGCTGAACGGCCAGCCGCGCGAGATCGAGGTCCTCGACCGCTCGCTCGCCTCGGCCGTGCGCGAGGCCCCCAAGGCCGATCCGGCCAACCCGAACCAGATCGGCTCGCCGCTGCCCGGCCTGGTCGTCGGCGTGGCCGTCACGGCGGGCGACGCGGTCCGCAAAGGCCAGAAGCTGCTGTCGATCGAGGCCATGAAGATGGAGACGACCCTCTACGCCGAACGCCCCGGGCGCGTCGTCGAGGTGCTCGCCGCCGTCGGCCGCCAGGTCACGACCGGCGAGCTGCTGTTCCGCCTGGAAGCAATCTGAACGCCTCCGAGAGTCGGCCTACTCCACCCCGCCGCCCTCGATCGCTTGACGGTCGGCGCCGGCGGGGGGTACGTTGAAGATCGGCCGGGCTGGGTTTTCCGACGCAATTTCGATCAGAAGGGCGAAGCTCAACGTGGCACGCGATAAGGTGGTTCTGGCGTACAGCGGCGGCCTCGACACGTCGGTCGCCGTCAAGTGGATCAACGAGACCTATGACCTCGACGTCATCGCCTACACGTGCGACCTGGGCCAGGGCCAGGACATCGAGGCCATCCGCCAGAAGGCGCTGAGGACCGGCGCCGTCGAGGCGATCGCCGAGGACGTCCGCAACCTCTTCGTCGACTACTTCTGCCTTCCCTCGCTGATGGCCGGGGCCCTCTACGAGGGCAAATACCCGCTGGCCACCGCGCTGGGCAGGCCCCTGATCGCCCAGCTAATGGTGCGCGTCGCCCGCGAACATGGCGCCGTGGCCGTGGCGCACGGCTGCACGGGCAAAGGGAACGATCAGGTCCGTTTCGACGTGACCTTCCAGACCCTGGCCCCCGAGCTGAAGATCATCGCCCCGGTGCGCGAGTGGAAGTGGACGCGCACACAGGAGCTCGAATACGCCGCCAAGCACAACATCGAGGTCGAGGCGACCAAGAAGAGCATCTTCAGCACCGACCAGAACCTCTGGGGCCGCTCCATCGAGGCCGGCGTGCTGGAAGACCCCTGGGTCGAGCCCCCCGCCGCCACCTTCCAGTGGACCGCCGACCCCCGCAGCGCCCCCGATGAGCCCGAGGAAGTGACGATCGAGTTCGAGCAGGGTCGCCCCACTGCGCTCAACGGCCTGAACATGGACCCGGTCGCCCTCATCGAGCAATTGAACACCATCGCCGGCCGCCACGGCGTCGGCCGGGTGGATCACATCGAGAACCGCCTCGTCGGCATCAAGTCGCGCGAGATCTACGAGGCCCCGGCCGCCTACGTGCTGCACGAGGCCCACCGCGAGATTGAGTTCCTCACGCTCTCCAAGGAAGCCCTCCGCTTCAAGACCCACGTCAGCCAGCAGTATTCCGACCTGATCTACAACGGCCTCTGGTTCAGCGCCCTGCACCAGGACCTGATGGCCTTCGTCGTCAGCAACCAGCAGTACGTCTCGGGCACGGCACGCATCAAGCTATACAAGGGCCACGCGGCGATCGTGGGCCGCAAGAGCGAGCAGAGCCTCTACCGGCACGAGCTGGCCACCTACGAAGAAGGTGACATGTACGACTCGTCGGCCGCGCAGGGCTTCATCAAGATCCACGGCCTGTCTCAGACCACCCAGGCCAAGCACCAGATGCTCAAGAGCGGCGTCGTCCGCCGCCTGGAATTGCCCAGCATCATTCCGCCCGCCCCGAGCGAGGTCAAGTAAACGACCCGACTGCCGGGATCGAAAAACGAAAGGCGGGGGGCCGACCGAGTGTCAGCCCCCCGCCTTCTCCGTTCGAAGCCGGTCGACCAACGCGAGCGAATCCTCGACGGTGCCGATCCTGCGCTCGAGCTGTGCATCGCGGACGGCTTCCAGCAGTCCCGAGAACTCGGGGCCCGGCTTCAAGCCATGGCGGATCAGGTCGCCCCCGGTCAGGATCGGCAGCGGGTTGATCGGCCCTTCGGGCTCGTCCCGTAAATAAGCCTCGGCGCGCGAAACCGCCGAGTCGTCCCCCGTCGTCGCCAGGGCGATCGCACGTCTGAACGCCAGCAGGTCCGTCGCGCCGGGATGACTCAGCAGTCGCTTCAGTCTTGATTCGGAGCCGGTGCCCGGCTCGATCTTCGCCGCCTGACTGGCGACAAGCCAGACGATCCGCTCCCGCTCGTCGTTGGCCAGCTTCAAGGCGCGGCAGTCGTCATTCACGAGACGGGCCGCGTCCGCCTCAGGCTCGACGGCGTGCAACAACGTCGCCAGGGCAAGCGGGAAGCTCGGGGACTCCGGCAGTTTGTCGAGCGCGTTGAGGACGTTCAACCACGACTCCCGCCTCTGCTGTCCTCCGGCCCATGCCATCGACGGGAGGATTTCGCCCAGCATCCCCAGCCCGGCCAAGGTCGAGAAGGCAACCGCGCGATGGGAATCGCCTAGCATCCGCCGCAATTCCTGGGCGATTCGTTCGGCGGCCACGACGGTCACCTGGCCGGCCATCTCATGAATCGCCTCGAAGGTCGCCGGCTCGATCGTCATCTCGAGCCTCGCCGCGAATCGGACGGCGCGCAGGAGCCTCAGCTTGTCTTCGGCAAACCGGGCGCGAGGATCGCCGATGGCACGAATGACGCCGGCCTCGAGGTCGGCCCTGCCGCCGACGTAGTCGATGATCTCGTCGGTCTCGGGGTCGAGAAACAGGCCGTTGATCGTGAAATCGCGGCGCGAGGCGTCCAGCCTAGCATCGCCGTAATGGACGCTCGAAGGGCGTCTGCCGTCGAGATATTCGCCGTCGCCCCGGAAGGTGGCCACCTCGACATCGCCGGCCCTGTTCGGCCCGAGGACCATGATCACGCCGAAGCTGGCCCCCACCGAGAGCGTGCGACGAAAGAGCCGCACAACCTGCTCGGGCCGGGCGTTGGTGGCCACGTCGTAATCCGTCGGCTCGCGGCCCAGGATCAGGTCGCGCACGCAGCCGCCGGCCCAGAGCGCCTGATAGCCGGCCGAGCGCAGGACCCGGACCACCTCGACGGCAAAATCCCGTCTTGCTTCAGTCGGACTCATCGAGGTCATCGCTGGCTTCATGGATCGAAGGGATTTCGGCCAGGTCTTCCGCAGCTTCCGCGGGCTCGCCGACCAGGCGGATCGCGATTCGGGTGCCGCCGTAGCGGCGGACGTCCCAGGCGTCGAGGTCGGGCAAGGTGTCCAGCTCCATCGTCTTGCCCGCTTCCAGGGCGATGGCCGAGCCGGGCAGCATGTGCTCGATCAGGTCGGTGAGCAGCTTCGTCACGCGCTCCGGGTGGTTCTCATATTCGCGATACGGCGGGTCGATGAACACGACCATCGGCTCGTCGATGTGCTTCAGGCTGGCTCGTGCCCAGCGATAGGTGTCGTTCGCCATCACATGAGCCTGCCCCTCGAAACGGAGGGTGGCGATGTTGCGGCGAATCATCTCGACGTTGTCGCGATCACGCTCGACGAAGATCGCCCGCCGCGCCCCGCGCGAGAGGGCTTCCAGGCCGATGCCGCCCGCCCCCGCGAAGAGGTCGACGACGAGCAAGCCGTCGACGAGGTCGCCGAGGATGTTGAATAGCGACTCGCGGACGAGGTCGCTCGTCGGCCTGGTCTTGGAATCGCGCGGGCCGTCGAATTTATGGCCCCGGCGGATGCCGGCGATGATTCTCATGCGAGCAACTCCCTCGGGCGCGTCGGATGACGCAGATCGCCCGATTCTAACAGAGGCTCGCCCGATTTCGGTGGGTTGTCGGCCGCCGGGCCGTTCGACTTGACGAATTATGCGGGCCCAGCGATACTCCCGCACCCCCGGGAATGACATCGAATCAACGGATCGGACGACGTTCGCCTCGAATTCTCGAGCGGCGCGGCCGCTTCGTCGCAGACCCGGCACTCTCGACGCACGAGTGCTCTCCAGAGCCCGCCAGACCCCTCAAGGACGAGGACGGTTCCCGCGGAAGGATCGCCCAAGGGTGGCCCGACCGAACGGAGTTCATCCGGGAATCGGCCGCAGACGTGGGACATGGATCGTCATGCACCGTCCCCAAGCCTTCATCGCCCTCGCGGCGCTCGCTTGCTTCGCGATTGCCGCCCCCGCCTCGGTCCTGGGGTCGGACGTCGAGGCACAGGCCCGCCTGCGACTCGGCCGCAATGAGGCCGTCGCCGCCGTCGAGTTGCTCGAGGACGCACTCCCGTCCGCCACTCAGGCCGAGCGACCTGGCCTCGTCGCGACGTTGAAGGAGGCCTACGCGGCGGCCATCCTCCAGGCCGACGCCGCCGGCCGCACCGAGGAGGCGCACGACTACCGAGAGAACCTCGGGATCCTCGACCGCAAGGCGCCCGCCCCACCAGCCTCGCCCGCTCCGAGCCCCGAGACGCCGCAAGCGATGGAGGAGCCGCCCGCTCTGCCGGAACCCGCCCCGCCACCCGCGAGCGACCCGTCGATCAAGAAGGCGAGCCTCGCCGAAGCGATCGCCCCGGCCCCCGAGGCCGCCCTCCCCGCGTTGCTCCCCGAGCCCGCAAAGCTACCGCCCCCGGCCGCCGAGCGGCCCCAGCCCAAACCTTCCGCCAGCCTCCCCCCGGCGCCGGACGTCTCGAAGGCCGACGCGGCATTCCGCTCCAAGGATTACGCCGCCGCCGGAAAGCTTTACGGCGAGTTGGTCAGGGCCAAGACGCTCCCCACGAACCGCCAGGAGCAGTGGGCCTATTGCCGCTGGGTCGAGATCGTCAAGCGGATCAATGCCAAGCCCAGAACCGCCGAGGAGTGGGATAAGATCCACGCCGATCTCGCCGAGATCAAGGCCCCCAACTCGGGCCGTTGGTTCGCCGAGTACCTCCGCAAGCGGGTCGCCGCCACCAACCCGCCCCGCCGCAAGCCCGACACCAGCAGGACGATCGTCCGGGGTGCCTCGCCTGATGACTCTGCCGGAACACCCCCGCCGATGGCTCCTCGGGCCGCCGAGTTGCCCAGGACCAATGACGTCGCTCCCGAGACAGGCACGCAATCGTCGGCGCCCGCGCCGCAGCAAAGCCAGCAGGCCCCCGATTGGGTGATCCGCGAGACGCCCAGCTTCGTGATTCATCACGTCAATCCGGAACTCGCCGAGAAGGTCGCCGACCTTGCCGAGCGGGCCAAGGACGCGCTCGCCAGGCGGTGGACCGGCGCCCCGGCAACCGCCCCGTGGAACCCCCGCTGCGAGATCTATCTCTATCCCGACGGCAAAGTCTTCGCCGCACTCACCGGCCAGGCCGAGGAGTCGCCCGGGTTCTCGACGATGGGAATGAACAACGGCAAGATCATCGGCCGACGCATCAACCTGCGTGCCGACCATCCGGATCTCGTCGGCGCGGTCCTGCCGCACGAGCTGACCCACGTTGTCCTCGCCGATCTCTTCCCCAAGAAGCAGATCCCCCGCTGGGCCGACGAGGGTATCGCCGTCCTCTCCGAGCCGCTGAACGAGCGCGACAAGCGGACCGCTGAGCTGACCGAGCCGCTGTCCAAGGGGCAGGTCTTCCGCGTAAACGACTTGCTGGAGCTCGACTACCCAAGCCCCAAGCACTGGACGCTCTTCTACGCGCAGAGCGTCTCGCTGACGCAGTTCCTCGTCGAGCAGTCGTCCCCCGGCAAGTTCATCGACTTTCTCCGAACCTCGCAGGTCTCGGGCACCGAGCCCGCCCTGCTGGAGCACTACGGAATCCAGGGGCTGAGCGACCTGGAAACCCGATGGCTCGAATACGCCCGCGCCAGGCCCCCCCAGCAAACCGCCCGAGCCGAGACCCCCACGGCGACCAAATAATCCGGGCGGCGTGCAGTTGCGAAGAATGCGACCCGGGACATTCCAGTCAGGAATCAACCGGCTCGGACGAATTGAACGCGAGCAAGGCCCGAGCAAGAGCCAGGTCCGACGGATCGGTGATTTGCTCCACGATCATCGGCAAATCGAGCTGAACGACCCACGATTCCGCTTCGACTCCGAGGCCGAGTGATTCCGCCTCCCGGAGCGCCAGCAACGCCCGGAGTCGATGCCGCGACAGGTCGCAACCCGGGGCCGCGAGGTGGACGAGCATCGCACCGCCATCGCCGAGGTCGGCGACCAGGTCGGTGCGGCCGAGGATGAGTTGGTCGCCGGCCATGACCGACCAGGCGACGTCCTCGCGAATGGCCAGGTTCCGGGCGAGTGGCCGCGCGAATGGTTGGGCCTGCCACTCGGAGAGGATTGAGAAGGCATTCGCACGCAGGCGTCTCACGGCGACGGGATTCTGGATCCGGCCCGCCTGTTCGACCTTCGCCGCCAGCTCCTCCGCGTCTTCGGGGATTGTCTCGCGCATGACCGACCGGACGAGCCTGATGAGTCGCGCCGACTCGGGGTCGACGCCCCTGGCAGGATCGAGGTCGACGACCGGTGTTGGAACGACCGTAGTTTGGTTCCCAGGAGCGTCATCGACGGCGACTTCGAAGATCGCATCGGCGATCTGATTGAGGTTCAGGCCACCTCGGCTACGAAACGGCGCGGGGTCGCGGTCTTCGAATGGCGGTGCGGGCTCGGCGTTGATGACCCTGACGACTGGCTGGCCGACTCCGGGGGGCAAATTGCCCAGGAAGGTGCCAGAGGTGAGGTCGAACCTCCCGGCGAGGAGCTTCAGGGCCGCGGAGTGAGGCGCGGCGTCGAGCGGTCGAGCGGCCGAGAGGACCAGGCGGTCGCGGGCGCGGGTGGTCGCGACATAGAAGAGTCGCAACGCCTCCTCGCGGTCCTCGCGGTCTTCCCTGCCACGATGGATCAGCCAGCCCATGCTCGTGGCCGTCGAGGATGAGTCGGCCATCGACTCGCCGGCCTCGCCCTGATCGACGTCGACTAATGCGTCACCCGGGGGACAGACGATCGGGCCGAGATCGGGGGCGAGCAAGACGCGGGCCGACTGGTGCTCGCTCCTTCGGTCGAGGTCCGGGACGAAGACGAACGGGAATTCGAGGCCCTTCGCCTTGTGGATCGTCATGATCCGCACGGCCGAGCCCTGCTCGTCGGTCGTCGCCGCCTGCTCCTCGGCGGGGGCCTTGCGCAGGTCGGCACGGAGCCTGGCGACGAAGTCGGCGACCGTGAACCCGCCGGCGGAGTCGAACCGGCGGGCCATCCGGATCAGCTTGCGGGCGTTGGCACGCTGGCGTTCCCCGAATGTGTCGGCCACCATCGCCGCCTCGGCGCCCGACTCGTCGAGGACCCGCGCGACGATCGCCGCGATGGGGACTCGATCCTTGGCCGATCGCCACTCGCGCAAGAGGCGGCGTGCGCGTCTGGCGCCGGCGAAGTCGTCCGGGTCGAGCCGCCCTCCCCCCTCACCGTCGCACGAATCGAGCCCGTCCACGAGCGAGCCGTTGCCGTCGCGGACCAGCCAGAACAGGGCGTCGTCGCTGAGGTTGAAGAACGGCCCGCGCAGCGCACCCGCCAGGGAGACCCCGTCGTGCGGGTCTTCGACCACGCTCAGGACGTTGATAACGTCGTGGATTTCCTGCTGCGCGTAGTACGCCTTGCCCCCCACCACGTAGTAATCAAGCCCTTCATGCGCCAGCGCGGCTTCATACGTCGTGGCGTCGTTGAGCGTGCGGAAAAGGAGGGCAAAATCACCCGCCCCGACCGGGCGCCGCTGGCCGGTCTTGCGCTCGACGATCGTCGTCCCATCGGAGATCGCCTGCGCGATCCTGCGGGCGATCCATCGGGCTTCGACCATCCGATTGACCGACCTCGAACCGGGGCGCTTCGCGCCGGAATCGGGCTCATTCGCCCAGAGGAACTCGACGCGAGGGGCAGGTTCGGCGTCGAGGTCGGCCGGCCGGCTGGCGACGAGCGGCTGGTCGTCGGGGAAGGTTTCGTCGAAGAGCGCATTGACGAAGTCGAGGACGGCCGGGTCGCTCCGGAAGTTGGCACGCAGGCTCTTGCGACCCTCCTCGGGGAACCTCGCGCGGTAGCCCAGGAAGAGGTCGGGCCGTGCGCCACGGAAGCGGTAGATCGACTGCTTGAAGTCGCCCACGAAGTAGAACTTGCCCGAGAGCAGGTCGCCTCCGGAGAGCAGTTCCAGGATCTCGGCCTGAAGTGGGTCGGTGTCCTGGAACTCGTCGACCAGGATGAGGCCGCACTCGGCCGCAAGCTCCGCGCGGACCGTTTCGGCGTGGTCGCGAAGCACATCGCGGGTCATCAGAAGCAGGTCGTCGAAGTCGACCAGGCCACGCTTCCGCTTCGCGTCGGCGTATTCGCTCCTGGCCTCGCTCGCCAGCCGCGCAAATCGCAGGCCATGCCGGGCGGCTTCGAAGGTCATCTCCTCGCTCGGGTTGAGCGACTCGCAGATCTTCTTCATCGAGCCACGCAACGACTCCAGCATATCCTTGATCGACGCATAGACCTCCGGCGTCGGCCAGTTCTTCACACGCGAGCCCCCGAGCGTCGCCTCCTTGTTCTCGACGATACCCAGCAGCACCTTGATCGGGTCGCGGGCCGTCTCCAGCGCGGAGATCTCGGCGAGGAGGGTCGCGCGATTGGCCTGCATTTTGGGGTGATCGGGCGTGTGCAGGCGTAGCATCTCCAGGCAAGGGCCGGCGTCGGCGACGAACCGGCGGATCCGGGCCGGTCGCTCGTCGGTTATCCAGGCCTCGGCCCAGACGGAGACTAGGTCTTCGATCGATCGTCCAGCCCAGTGTTCGAGGGTCTCGGCCCCGCGGCCCGACACGAGCCGGATGAGCGCGTCTCGGACGAATTCGAGGCCGAACTCGACGGCCAGATCGATCAGATCGGGCTCCTGGTCCGACAGCCAACGCCTGAGGCACCCGTCGATCGCCTCGTCGCGGATCGTCGGCGCAATGGCCTCTTCGGCCACGGCAAAGGCGGGGTCGACGCCGGCACTGATCGCGTAACGTCGCAGGATGTCGCCACAGAATCCGTGGAATGTGCCGATCGGCGCGGCGTCGAGCGAGCGCAAGACGGATCGCCAGTAGGCGCGGTCTGGGCCGGACGTGGCACGGGCGCGGCAGGCGTCGCGGACGCGTTGGCGTAGCTCGCGGGCGGCCTTATCGGTGAAGGTCAGCGCGATGATCTCGCCCGGCGAACGAGGGTTGGGACCCTCCAGCTCGCCCAGGTAGCGTGCCGTCAGCACCGTGGTCTTGCCGCTGCCCGCGCCGGCGCTCAGGGCGACGCTCACGCCCCGGACGTCGAGCGCCTCGCGCTGCTCGGGCGTGAGCGAGCTACGAGATTTATCGGAGGTCGTCTCGCTCATCCCTGTGTCTCGATCTCGGGGAAGCCGGAGCGGTCCTTGCCGACGGACCGGGCCTGGCGGATCCGGCAGGCCAGCGAGAAGTCGCAATGCTGGTGGCAGTCTCCCTTGCGCGGGCTGACGGCGAAGCCGCCGTCGCGGAGCATGCCCACCTGGGCCAGCACGAACCGCTCAACACGGCCGAGAAATTCGTCCCAGTTGCTCCCCTTGGGGACGAACGACCGATAGCCGACCCCCGACAGGCCCCAGTAGCCGACGTCGAGCAGATCTGCCGACCGGCCATCCAGGGCCAATTTCTGCACCGCGAGCGCGTAGAGGGGAAGTTGGAGCATGAGGGCCGACGAGATATCCGCCTTGGAAGGGCCCGCCCCCGACTTGTAGTCGATCACCCGGAATGATGGGGGACCGACCGGCCGGTCGACGAGGTCGATCCGGTCGATGACGCCTCGCAGCTGGACCGCATCGCTCCCCTCGCCGAGCCTGAGAACGGGCTGGCCGGCATCGGCGCCGAACTTCACCTCGAAGTGCTGCGGGTGCAGCGTCTCGGCCTTCTCGTGGGAGTAATCGGCATATTGACCCGCGTACCGAATCAGGGTCCGTTGCTTACGCTCCTCGGCGATCCGCTCCAGCCCCGCGGCCACCGAGCCGACTGGCGCGATGAGCTCGGAACCGAGATGCGTCTGCACCAGCTCTCGGAGCCTGATCAGAGGGTCGCCCGGCTCGTCGCGCAGGCGGACGTGGATCAGTTCCAGCGCCTTGTGCAGGCGGTCGCCGCGGTCTGCGTAGTCATCATCAAACTCGCCGCGTTCGTCGGGGGGTTCCAGGTTCAGCACATACCGGGAGAAGAACTGAAAGGGGCAGAGGGTGAACGATTCGAGCTGACTGGCGCTAAATGTATGATCCGGGCCGAAGCTGGTCATCAACGCCTGGCCGATTCTGGAATCTTCCAGCCGCCCATCGAACCGACCGAACGACCTGTCGAACTTTCGCCTCGACGTCACCCGCAGGGCGGATGCCGCGGCGAACAGGATCGACCGATGCGTCGGAGAAGATGCGAGCCTGACCAGCTCGTCGACGGCCCCCGTCTTCCGGGCCAGGGCAACGGCCCGGACCCGACGGTCGTTGGCCGAGATGGCAAGTCCCGGATCGTCGAGCAGGGTCGGGTCATACCGCCGGCGCGAACGATGGACCCGACTGCCGGCCGGGTCGGCGTCGAGTCGACGGATCAGGTCCTCGGCGAAACTCGCGGGCAGCAGGTCCTGGCCCGACTCGTCGGTCGTGGGATAGACCAACGCCAGGGTGCGACCGGCCATGCCGCCAAGCCGGAGGAACTCCAGGGCCTCACTCGCGAAGGCCAGGTTCTCGGGCTCGGAGGGCTCGTCGAAATCGAACCCAGCCCGTCGCTCGGGCTGGTCGCGGCCCGCGACTGCCGCCCGGATCGGAAATGTCCCCTCGCCGAGGTTGGCCATCAGAACGTGTTTGGATTGCAGGCCGGCGGCGTCGGCGAGGGTGGTCACCAGGACAGATCCGGGTTCGGCGTCGCGTGGAAACGTCAGCTCACCGAGCATCGTGCCGACCTGTTCGACAAACGCCCGCCACTCCGTCCTCCCCTTGCCCTGCCCCAGTCCTTCAATCACCCACCCTTGATCGTCGAACGCCGCCCCGAGCATGGAGGTCGATCGACGGCCTGCCTCGGAGCGGTCCAGGCCGATGACACGCCAGAGCAGACGAGTCCGGTCGACCATGTCGGACCAGCTCCCCGACCATCCCGAGGGCGGCAGGACCTGGGCCAGCCTTTCGACGATTTTGAGAGCGACTGCCGCCCGGCTCGCCTTCCGCGAGCGGGCCTGCGACATCTGGTCCTCGTCTCCCCGCTTAGGCGGGTTCGCGGCGCGAGCAAGAGCAACCCGGAGCGCGTCCAGCCCGCGAGTCACACGCGTCGCCCGGATCATCGAGGCGGCAACCGCCAGGTCGTCCGTCGATTCACCGCCCAGCCCGACCGGGTCCACCTGGCCATTTCGCAAAAACCGGACGAGGGGGCCGGTCGCCCAGTCTTCGACCGTGATCCCCATTGCCAGCTTGAGGGCGCAGAGGCACGCGTCATTCGCAAGCGGTCGCCCGATCGACGTGGTCGCCGGGATCGACCACGCGTGCAACTCCCCGACGATCAGGGCGGCCTCGTCATCCCACTGTCTGACGACGACCGCGACCTCCGCCGGCCGCGCCCCATCTTCGAGATAAGCCCGAACCTCCGACGCGACGACCCTGGACAGGTCCTCGCCCCTTGGCGCCCCGATCAGGGAGAGGCCTTCGGTCGGGAGCGGGGGAGGAATCTCGTACTCGTCGTCGCGTTCGAACAGCACATCCAGGGCGGAGAGGCACACGGACCTGGTCCGGTCGACGGGCTGCACGATCTCTTCCAGGCCCAGCTCGAGCAATCGCTCGCGGATTGGCCGGGTGGCGGCGTAGACCTCGCCGAGCGCCGGGCCGGCGACGTACGGGAGCGTGACGGTGAACGTCCTCGCGTGGTCGAGGAGGAGTGCGACACCACGCCATCGCGCGGGCGTCATCGACAGCGGTTCGGCAACCAGGACACGGCCGAGCGACCCCAACCATCCGTTCGCGTGGTCATCCGAGGGGATCGAGGCCCAGCTTGCGAACGAGTCGAGGTCGGCCGCATTCAGCTCGCGCAGGACGGCTCGATAGTGGTGGAAGATCGACCGCTGGGCATTCTCCACATCGGACGCTCGGGGACTCGGCGACGGAAATCGTTCGGCCTGCATCCAGGCGGAGATACGCTCGCTGACCTGCCGCCGAAATCCTGGCGTCGCAGCCCCATGACCGATCCGGTCGAGTTCGGTCGCCTTATGGGCACGATCCAGAGCCTGCTTCAGGGCCTCGCGACGCCCGGCGTCGGAGAGCAAGGCAGGCCGATCGGGCCGCCCGTCGGCCTGGGCCATCCAGAGGTCGTCCCAGCACCAGACGCGGCCAGCCAGCCAGGAATCACGGCCGCTCGCAAGTGCCGCCCGACAGCGGTCGCGGGCCGTCGGGCCGGCGACGAGGATCAGGTCATCGGGGCGAGGGTTCCGCGAGCTCAGGTAGTCCCACCGCGGGAGCGCCCCGAACGGCCCCGTTTTCAGCAGCCGGAGGGACGGCATGGGCTCGATCTCCTCCAAGCCAGAGGGTCGCGAAGATCACCAGGGCGAGCGCCACCAGGTATACAGAAAAATACCATAGTTTGCCCGATCGGACAACGCGAACGAGCCAGACCAGGGCCACATACCCGACCACGCCCGAGACGACCGAGGCTGCCACGCAGCGCGCCACGAAATCGGGCGTGAGAGTGGCGTAGTCGACGTCTTTCAATTCGACGAGCTCGGCCCCTGCGATCGCGGGGATGGCCATCAGTAGGCTGAAACCGACCGCCCAGGTCTTGGTGAAGCCCAGTGCCAGGCCCGCCGCGATGGTCGTGCCGCTCCGGCTCACGCCGGGCAAAGGCGCGAAGGCCTGGGCGACTCCTACGGCGAGGGCGTCCACCCAGGTCGTCTCGTTCAGCCCCTTGTGCCCCGACTTCAAGCCCATCGTCAGCAACAGCACCCCCGCGGTGATCAGGAACCCGATCGCCGCGGCGGCGGGGCTCGCGAAGGTCGCCTCGATTTGCTTCTTGAGGAACAGGCCAACCACGGCAGCCGGCATCGTCGCGAGCACGGCGAGCAGCCCCGCCCTCACCACCGAATTCCGGCGATATTCGGTCGGGACCTGTTCCGAGCCGAGGAGCCCTTGCGCGCCCATGCGCCCCTCGGTCCGATATCGCAGCAGGATCGCCACGAGGGTGCCGATGTGCACGATGACGACGAAGAAGAGGTCGTCGGCGGCCGACGATGACACCCCTCGAATCCAGCCGAATAGCTTCTGTGTCGTCGCCAGGTGGCCGTCACTTGAAATCGGCAAGAACTCGGTGAGGCCCTGGACAATGCCCAAGGTCAGCGCTTCGACCCAGTCGAGCATGGAAAGCTACCTCAAGGGGGCGGCGTCGCCTCGGAGCAAAGTCATCGCGCCGGCCAGGTAATCCAGGCCGCTATATAAGGTCAGAGCGATCGAGATCCAGACCAGGCCGTCGCGGCCCATCAGCCAGGGTTGCGGCGCGCCGAGCCAGAGGCAGGCCAGAATCGCGGAGATCGCCAGGCACTGGAACGTGGTCTTCACCTTGCCAGGCCACTTGGCGCCGAAGGCCATCCCCTGCCCTTCAAGGTGACTGCGCAACGCCTGGATAACCAGCTCACGCAGCACCACGACGGTCACCATCCAGGGGGCAAGGCCCGTGCCCGGGACGGCCAGCAGGAAGATGAACGCGCCCAGCACGATGATCTTGTCGACGAGCGGATCGAGCTGACGACCGAGTGCCGTGACCTGGTTGAGCCGACGCGCGATATAGCCATCGAGGGCGTCCGTCGACGACGCGATCGCGAAGGCGACCAGCGCCGAGAAATACCAGCCGGCGGAGATGAAGGCCAGGACGATGACCGCAAGGAACAGCCGGCCCATCGTGAGCGTGTTCGGCACGTTCCAGAGGCGGGTCGCGGAGGTGGTGGTCGCCATGATCGCGGACGGGCCTCTGGTCTCAGAGATTGAGGATCGTCAGCGAGCTCTTCAGGCTCTTCTTCGCCTTGGGACGCGACCGGCGACCCCGAGGGGGCATGTTACCGGCGTCGGCCACCAGGTCATAGCCTCGCGTCCCAACGATCTCGCAAGAGACCAGGTCGCCGGTCTGCAAGTTCGCCCCCTGGACGTAGGTCAGGCCGTCCACGTCGGGGGCGTCGGCATACGTCCGGCCCAGCCAGAGACGGCCGTCCGACTCGGGCGAAGGCCCGTCGATCAGCACGTCCAGCGTCTTGCCGATCAGGCTCTCATTGAAGCCGAACGCGATCGGCTGCTGGGCGGCCATCACACGGTCGCGGCGTTCCTCGCGAACCGCCTGTTCGATCTGACCAGGCAGCTTCGCGGCGGGCGTGTCAGGCTCGTGCGAGTAGGGGAAAACTCCCAGACGCTCGAACTTCGTCGCCTCGACGTATTCCAGCAACTCGTTGAACTCGGCCTCGGTCTCGCCCGGGAAGCCGACGATGAACGTCGTCCGCAAGACCAGGTTGGGCATCGACTTCCGCAAATTGGCGATGATCGTCTCGGTCCCCGCGCGGTCGTGCCGCCGGTTCATCATCTTCAGCATCCGGTCGTTGATATGCTGGAGCGGCATATCAAGATACGGAATCACCTTCGAGGCCGATGCGAGGGTCTCGTAAAGCTCGTCTGTGAAATAGTTGGGGTAGTTGTACAGGACCCGGATCCAGTCGAGGCCGTCGACCTGGTCCAGCTCGCGGATCAGGTCGGCCAGCCGCGGTCGGCCATAAAGGTCGACGCCGTAATAGGTCATGTCCTGGGCGACGAGGTTCAGCTCGCGCACTCCGTCGGCCACCAGCTCGCGGGCCTCGACGATGACCTGCTCGATCGGCTTGGTGACGTGCTTGCCGCGCATCCCCGGGATCGCGCAGAACGTGCAGAGCCGGTCGCAGCCTTCGGACACCTTCAGGTAGGCCAGGTGCCTGGGCGTGATCCGCAGGCGAGCGGTGTCGTCCTGGGCACGCACGGCGGCCGGCCGGAAGACGGTGCGCTGCTCTTGCAGGCCGTTCATGATCCGGTCGGCGACGCTGACGATCTCCTCGCGGCCGAAGACGCCAACGATCTGGTCGACGTCCGGCACTTCCTCCAGCAGCAGCTCACGCTGGCGCTCGGCCAGGCAGCCGGCCACGACCACCCCTTTAACTTCGCCCCGCTTCTTGCGCTCGAGCATCTCGCGGATGACGCCAAGCGACTCCTGCCGCGCGGCGTCGATGAATCCGCACGTGTTGACGATCACCAGGTCGGCCTTGGCCGAGTCGGGCACGAGAACGTACCCATCCTGAGCCAGCAGACCGAGCATCCGCTCGCTGTCGACGAGGTTTTTGGGGCAACCCAAGCTGACGAAGGCATAGGTCTTGGGGGGCGAATTATCGGCCGGCTTCATGGGCAGTCCTGCTCCTTGTTCACCCGCTAGTGTACGGAGCGCCGACCCCGCCGGGGAAGACCAAAGCCTGCCATCCGTGCTCGAATCTCACAACAAACTCGGCCACGTCGTACGATCGCACGGGTTCTGGTCATTCGTGTGGGGTGGTCCAGCTCGGCTTATCCGCGGCCTTTCGCCCTCACATCTCCGGCCCGAGGGCTTCACCGCGCTGAGTCTTTGGGCTAGAATCCAACGAGGCTTAAACATTTCATCCAGGGCCCGTCGGTGGCCTTCGGACAGCTTTGTCGCTCTGTGACGAACGCCCTCCCCGGTTCGATGCGCGATGTCACCCCCCTGCGCCGAGGGCTTTCGATCCAATGTGGGCAGCTTCGTTCCTCCTGATCGGCCCGATTCTGGCGACGGCCCCTGGCGACACTCCATCATCGGCAGTCCCCGTCGCGACCCCGCAACAGGCCGAATTTTTCGAGCGCCGGATCCGGCCGATCCTGGTCGAAAGCTGCGCCTCGTGCCATGGCGCCAAGGTGCAGAAGGGGGGCATCCGGCTTGACTCCCGCGAGGCGCTCGTCCACCCGGATCTCGGCCCGGTCGTCACGCCGGGCCAGCCCGAAGAGAGCACGCTCATCGAGGTCATCCGCCGCGAGGGGGAGATCAAGATGCCCCCCAAGGTTGCCTTGAGTGTCGATGCCGTCGCCGACCTCACCGCCTGGGTGAAGATGGGCGCCCCCTGGCCCGAGTCGTCGGAGCTTGACGCCGCGGCAAACGGGACCGACGCCTCAAAGCACTGGGCCTTCCAGCCGATCGGCGATCCCTCGTTGCCCCCCGTCAAGCGCGCCGAATGGCCGAGGATGCCGGTCGACCGATTCATCCTGAGCTCGCTCGAAGCCAAGGGGCTCGAACCGTCTCGTCCCGCCGACAAACGCACCTTGATCCGTCGGGCGACCTACGACCTGACCGGCCTCCCCCCTGCCTCTGCGGATGTCGACCGTTTTCTCGCCGACGACTCCCCGGATGCCTTCGGCAAGGTTGTTGATCGCCTGCTCGCCTCGCCCCAGTACGGCGAGCGCTGGGCCCGGCACTGGCTCGACGTCTCGCGTTACGCGGACACCAAGGGTTACATCCTGTTCGAGGATGCAAATTATCCCTGGGCTTACACGTATCGCGACTATGTCATCCAGTCGTTCAACGACGACCTCCCCTACGACCGATTCATCGTCGAGCAGCTTGCCGCCGACCGCCTCCCGCCGAGTGAGGATCGCAGGCCCCTCAGGGCCATGGGCTACCTGACCATCGGCAGCCGGTTCATGAACAACATCCACGACGTGATCGACGATCGGATCGACGTGGTAAGCCGCGGCCTGATGGGCCTGACGGTCTCGTGCGCACGCTGCCACGACCACAAGTTCGACCCGATCCCGACAAAAGACTATTACGCCCTCTACGGCGTCTTCGCCAGTTCCATGGAACCGACCAAGCCTCCTCTCTTCGAGAGGCCGCCTGCGACGCCCGAGTATGTGAACTTCGCCCGCGAGCTAACGTCTCTCGAAGGAAAACTCGCCGAGTTCGTCGCCGAGAAGCACCGCGAGCTGACCGCGGGGGCCAGGTCGCGTGTCGGCGACTATCTCATCGCCGCCCAGTCGTCACTCGACCAGCCTTCCACCGAGGAGTTCATGCTGCTGGCCGACGGCGGCGACCTCAACCCGGCGATGATCACGCGTTACCGCAAGCTCCTGGAACGGACCAAGAAGCGTCATCACCCGGTGCTCGCCCCCTGGCATGCACTGGCCGCACTCCCGCCCAGAACATTTGCCGATGAAGCGCGGAGCCTGGCCTCACGTGGCTTCGCGACCGATGACCCCTCGAAGCCGGTCAACGCGGCCGTCGTTGCCGAGTTCTCCGCCCGGCCCCCCGCCACGCTGGCCGAAGCCGCCGCGGCATACGGTCGGCTTCTGAACAATGTCGAGTCGATCGCGGCCGAGCACGACGACCGGGCCAACTTGCGTGGGGTCGAGCCCGGCCCCCTGCCCTATCCTGCGCTGGAACAATTGCGGCCGCTTTTCCACGGGCCCGACGCACCGGCCGACCTGCCGTTCGACCCGTACGGCGACCTGGCCCTGCTTCCCGACCGGCCGGCCCAGGGCAGGCTCCAGGAACTTCGGAACGCCGTGGTGAAATGGCGGACGACCGGCCCCGGGGCCCCGCCGAGGGCGATGGCCTTGGAAGACCTGGCCAGCCCCGTCGAGCCCCGCGTCTTCGTCCGGGGCAACCCGTTCAACCCCGGCCAGCCCGTCGCCCGCAAGTTCCTCGACGTGCTCTCTCATGGCCAGGCTAAACCGTTCCAGGCCGGCAGCGGCCGGCTTGAGCTGGCTCAGGCGATCGCGTCTCGCGACAATCCGCTGACCGCCCGCGTGCTGGTCAATCGAGTCTGGATGCATCACTTCGGCGCCCCGCTGGTCCAGACTCCCAGCGATTTCGGCCTGCGCAGCGACCCGCCCACGCATCCCGAGTTACTCGATCACCTGGCCACTCGGTTCATGGCCGAGGGGTGGTCGATCAAGGCCCTGCATCGGCAGATCATGCGATCGGCGGCCTATCAGCAGGCCAGCGACGATCGCCCCGAGGCCGTCGCCGTCGACCCCGAAAACGCCTTGCTCTGGAGGATGAACCGCCGCCGTCTCGATTTCGAGATGACCCGCGATTCGCTTCTGGCCGTCGCGGGAAGGCTCGACGGCAACGTCGGCGGCCCCTCGTTCCCGGACATCACGGCCGATGCGCCCTCCAGGCGCACCCTTTACGGCTTCCTCGATCGGCTGAACCTTCCCGGCCTCTACCGGACGTTCGACTTCCCCGATCCCAACGCCACGAGCGCGCGCCGTGACCCGACGACCATCGCGCCCCAGGCACTCTTCCTCATGAATCACCCATTCGTCGTCGGCGCAGCCCGTTCCGTCTCCGGGCGGGCAACCGGCGAAGAGGACGGGCGCATCGCCGGGCTCTACGGGGCCCTCTTCCAGCGGTCCCCCTCCAATGAGGAGCGGGGCCTGGCACGTGAGTTCCTCCGCGAGGATGGCGCCTCGGCCGCCTCCTGGGAGCGTTACGTCCAGGCGCTCCTCCTCTCCAACGAATTCTCGTATCTCGATTAAACGACGACCCCGCACTCCCCCGGAGGACGTCCGATGGCCGACCTTCCCCGCCCCGACGACACGCCGATCGGCCGCCGCGAGATGCTCCGCCGCAGCGGCATGGGCTTCGGCATGCTCGGGCTGGCCGGCGTCATGTCCGGCGATGCGCCCGCCGCAACCACCGAGCTGAACCCGCTCGCGCCCAAGGCCCCGCACTTCGCCCCCAAGGCGAAGCGGATGGTTCACCTGTTCATGAATGGCGGCCCGTCGCAGGTCGACACGTTCGACCCCAAGCCGCAGCTCTCCAAATATCACGGAAAGCCGCTGCCCAATAGCAACCTGCGCACCGAGCGCAAGACCGGGGCCGCCTTCGGCTCGCCGTTCAAGTTCAAGAAATACGGCCAGAGCGGCATCGAGGTCAGCGAGCTGTTCGAGCAGACCGCCGGCTGCATCGACGACCTCTGCGTCGTCCGGTCGATGGTCGCCGACGTCCCCAACCACGAGCCCTCGCTCCTGCTGATGAACTGCGGAGACGGACGCCTGGCCCGCCCCAGCATGGGCTCGTGGGTCACCTACGGCCTGGGCTCCGAGAACCAGAATCTGCCCGGATTCATCGCCATGTGCCCCGGCGGATACCCGGTGGTGGCCACCCAGAACTGGCGTTCGGCCTTCCTGCCGGGCGCCTATCAGGGGACCTACATCGACAGCCAGCACACCGACATCCGCAAGCTCATCTCCAACATCCGCAACGAGGCGGCCACCCCCGAGCAGCAGCGCAGGCAGCTCGACCTGCTCGGGCGTATCAACGAGAAGCACCTGAATGACCACCAGCGAGACCCGCGCCTGGAGTCGCGCATTCAGTCGTTCGAGTTGGCCTACCGGATGCAGACCGAGGCCACCGACGCCTTCGACTTCGAGCAGGAGCCCGCCTCGATCAAGGCCATGTACGGCACCGGCATCCACGGCCGCCAGCTCATGATCGCCCGCCGCCTGCTGGAACGAGGGGTCCGCTGCATCCAGGTCTGGGACGGTGCCGGCCAGGCCTGGGACGACCACGAGAACCTGGTCGCCCATCACAGGACGCTCGCCAAGAACTGGGACCAGCCCATCGCCGCATTCCTGAAGGACCTGAAGCAGCGAGGTATGCTCGATGAGACGCTCGTCCTCTGGGGAGGCGAGTTCGGCCGGACCCCGGTCGCCGAGCTACCCGGTCTGAGCGGTCGAGACCATAACCATTACGGCTTCAGCATGTGGCTGGCCGGAGGCGGCATCAAGGGAGGGACCGTCGTGGGAGCCACCGACGAGTTCGGATTCGCCGCGGTCGAGGACAAAGTCCACGTCCACGACCTCCACGCCACGATGCTCCACCTCCTCGGCTTCGACCACGAGCGCCTAACCTATCGCTATGCGGGCCGCGACTTCCGCCTGACCGACGTTCATGGCAAGGTCGTCAAGCAGATGCTTGCCTGAGCCCATCCTGCCGCAAAACAACGCGAGCCCGGCCCGAACGTTCGGGCCGGGCTCGCGTTGTTTTATCGAGAGCACTCAGCGGAGGGGGAGGGATTCGAACCCCCGGAACCTTTCGGCTCTGCGGTTTTCAAGACCGCCGCAATCGACCACTCTGCCACCCCTCCGGTACCGATTTTGTGGGCTCAGATCGCCCTCACTGGCCAACTTCGTCGAGAACGTCTTCAGAGACGAAGATAGGAACCTCGACCGTGACGGCCAGCGCGATGGCGTCACTGGGCCTGCTGTCGACCTCGACAATCTCGCCGTCGTGCTTGATACGCAGCTTGGCGAAGTACGTGTGATCTCGCAGCTCGCTGATGTGAATGTCCTGAAGCTCGCCGCCCATCAGCTCGATCGTGTTGGCCAGCAGGTCGTGCGTCAGGGGGCGTTGCGAGGGAGCCCCTTTCACGCGACGGTCGATGCTGGTGGCTTCGAACAGGCCGATGACGATGGGGAACGTGCGAGGTCCGTCGATCTCGCGCAGGAAGATGATCTGCTGATCGCCGTTCTCGCTGATGATGATCCGGGTAAGTTCCATCTGAACGGCCACTGCGTTCGCCCCCTTCGCGCACCGATCCATCCACGGCGCGGCCCCCGGACGGGGGGCCCCACACTCGGCCGTCAGCATGCTCGACGGACTCGATGATAAGGGGGCCGGGCCGACCCGTCAACGCACCCAGCAGCCCTTCGCGGCCCGAAGTCGGGCCGACGAAGGGGGCAATCGTTCGTCTCAGAGACCGAGCAGGGCCGCGACCGCGGTCCGCTGGGCGACCAGCTCGGCTTCTTTGGCCCGCTGCTGCTCGACGACCTCGACGGGGGCGCGGCTGATGAAGCCCTCGTTATTAAGCTTGGCACGGACCCCGGCGAGTTGCTTATCCAGCCCCGCCAGCGTCTTTTTGTGCCGCTCGGCCTCGGCCTCCCGGTCAATCAGGCCGTCGAGTGGCAAGATGACCTCGAAGTCGGCCAGAACCGCCGTCACGCTCCCGGTCGGGCGTTCGGCCGACTCGGCGATGGTCATTTCCTCGGCATTCGTGAGGCTCAGGATGAACGCTCGGCCCTGCTCCAGGTCGGCGGCAACCTGGCCGCTGGCGAGGATCAAGGGGCGGACCTTGGCGATCGCCGGCACGTTGTGCTCGGCCCGCAAGTTCCGCACGGCCGTCGTCAGCTCGCGCCAACGCTCGACGACCCGCGCGGCATCGGGGTCGGCTTGCTCGCGATTCGGCACCGGCCAGGCTGCGATGCAGACGCTCTCGGCCGCAAGCGTCGGGGCCGGAAGCCCTCGCGTCGCGGCCACCTGCCCGAGCGCCTGCCAGACCTGCTCGGTGACGAACGGCATGATCGGGTGCAGCAGCCGACAGAGGCCATCGAGGACCGCCGCCAGTACACGCTGGGCATTGGGCCGTTGTGCGGGGTCCTTGAATTTCCCCTTGAGGAATTCGAGATACCAGTCGCAGAAATCGCCCCAGGTCAGGTCGCGCAGCCGCTTGGCGGCCTCGGCAAACTGGAACCCTTTCAGGTCGGAAGTGACCCCACAAATCGTCGCGTCGAGCCTGCCGAGCATCCAGCGGTCCTCGACGTCGAGGTCGTCCACCACCAGCGGGGCGGGCTCGTAGCCTTCCAGATTCATGAGCGTCAGGCGGGCGGCATTCCAGAACTTGTTGGGGAACGTCCGCCCCTGCTCGAACCGCTCCGACGTGTTCACCTCGCGGCCGTCGGGCAGCGTGGCCTTGTCCACTGGCATCCGCAAGTCCTGCGTCTCGGTGGCCGAGAGCGCCAGGGTGTACCGCAGGGCGTCGGCGCCGTAGAGGTCGATGATGTCCACCGGGTCGATGCCGTTGCCGGCCGACTTGGACATCCGCCGCCCCTGCCCGTCCTGGATCACCGGGTGGATGAAGACGTCGCGGAAGGGGACCTGGCCCGTGTTGAACTGGCCGAAGATCACCATCCGAGCCACCCAGAGCGTGATGATGTCACGCGCCGTCGACAGCACGCTCGTCGGATAATACTTCGCCAGCTCGGGGGTCGGTTCGGGCCACCCCAGGGTCGAGTGCGGCCAGAGGGCCGAGCTGAACCAGGTGTCCAGGACGTCGGGATCCTGGATCAAAACATGCTCGGTTCCGAGTGCGTTTTCGGCAAGATCGTCGGTGCCGCAGACCAGCCACCCGCCCGCCTCGGCCGGCGCCCAGGCCACGTCATCCCTGCCGCCGAAGGCGCGAGTCAGGTCGGCCTCCGTGCAGGTGGCGCAATGCCAGATCGGGATCCGGTGGCCCCACCAGAGTTGCCGGCTGATGCACCAGTCGCGCTTCTCGCCCAGCCAGTCGAGGTAGCTCTTGGCGTACCGGTCGGGATGGATATGCACCGCGCCGGAAGTCACCGCCGTCATCGCGTCGGCGGCCAGCCCGGCCGTGCCGTCGGACTCGTCGCCCATCTTCACGAACCACTGGTCCGACAGGTAGGGCTCGATCGGCGTCTTGCTGCGGTCGGAATAGTTGACGCGTGTGTCGTACGCCTCTTCCTTCAGCAGCAGGCCGGCGGCCTCGAGGTCGGCGACCACCTTCTTGCGGACCACCCGGCGATCGAGGCCCGCGTAGGCCCCTGCGTTCTCGTTGAACGTGCCGTCGGGGTTCAGCAGGTTGATCATGGGCAGCTTGTGCCGCATCCCGGTCTGGTAGTCGTTCGGGTCGTGCGCGGGGGTGACCTTCACGCAACCGGTGCCGAACTTGGGGTCGACCAGGATGGCATCGGCGATGATCGGGATCGTCCGATCGGTGAGCGGCAGCTGCAGCTCTTTGCCGATCAAATGCTTGTATCTGGGATCTTCGGGATGGACCGCGACCGCCGTGTCGCCGAGCATCGTCTCGGGCCTGGTCGTGGCGACGTGCAGCACCTCGCCGGCCGTGCTGCCGAGCACCGGGTAGGCGATCGTCCAGAGCTTGCCCTTCACGTCCTCGTAATAAATCTCATCGTCGGCCACGGCCGTGCGCAGGTGGGTGTCCCAGTTCACCAGCCGCTTGCCGCGGAAGATCTTGGCCGCGCGGAACAGGTTGAAGAACGTCACGCGAACGGCGCGGGCGCAGACGGGATCGAGCGTGAACCTCGTCCGCTCCCAGTCGCAGCTGCACCCCATCTGGCGCAACTGGCTGAGAATGCGTTTCTCGTATTCATCCTTCCAGGCCCAGATCCGTTCGACCAGGGCCTCGCGCCCCAGGTCGTGCCGGGTCTTCTTCTCTTCCTCGAGCAGACGCCGCTCGACGACCGCCTGGGTGGCGATGCCCGCGTGGTCGGTGCCGGGCATCCAGAGGGCGTCGAAGCCCTGCATCCGCTTCCAACGGATCAAAATATCCTGAATCGTGTTGTTCAGGGCGTGGCCCAGGTGCAGGGCCCCGGTCACGTTGGGCGGCGGGATCACGATGGTGTACGGCGGCTTCTCGCTCGACGGATCGGCGTGGAAGTAGCCCTTCTCCAGCCAGTAGGCGTACCAGCGAGACTGGGCTTCGTGGGGGTCGTACTGCTTGGGGAGGTCGGCGATGCTCATTGGATCTGCGCGTCTCTCGAAGGGCTTCACTTCAGGCAATGGCGCCAAACGCCGCGAAGCAGGAGTTCTTGTGCAGGACCTCGACCCGATCGAACCCGGCCGCACGCAGCCAGCCGAGCTGGTCGACCAGCGACGCCGGCGTGTCCTCGCGCTCGATGTAGGCGAAGACGTGGTCGCGGTAGGCCTCGTCTCGCAGGGCGGCGAGATATTCGCCGTATCGGGCCCACATCAGTTCATGAATTGAGGGGATCGCGTGAACCACCAGATCGGCGATCCAGAGCGACCCGCCGGGCTTCAACGCCTTGCGGAACTTGCCGAGGACGTCGAGCCACTCGCGTTCCGACCGCAGGTGGTGCAGCACCATCGCCGCCATGATGACGTCGTGTCGCCCCTCGCCCAGGTCGATCTCGCGGACGTCCCCCTGGATCGTCTCGACCTTACCCGTCGTCGCCGCGCCAACCCGCTGGGCGGCCCGGTCGAGCATCGGCCAGCTCAGGTCGACGAGAGTGACATCCAGGTTCGGCAGCCGCTCCAGCAGCTTGAGCGTGTAATTCCCCGCGCCGCAGCCGACGTCCAGGGCCGAGCGGGCCCCGGGCGTCGCGGCCGCTGCGGCCCTGGTGATCAGGTCGAGCACGAGCGGTGCATCGATGGTCGCCGTCTGGCCGGTCTCCAGGTTGGAGAACCGCTCGACGTCGGCGTCGAACCGCTCGCGGATCTGCTCGGGGGTCATCTTGCTCATCGGGCGCTTGCCAGCTCGGTGGCCTCGGGCGCTGTCGCCTTCCCGTCCCGAGCATCCTTGGAGATCTTGTGCTCGAAGGCGTCGACCAGGGCGTTCCAGCTCGCCTCGATGACGTTCTCCGACACCCCGACCGTCCCCCAGACCTCGCCCGCGTCGCGGCTCTCGATGACCACCCGCACCCGGGCGGCGGTCCCCTCGCGCTCGTTGATCACGCGCACCTTGTAGTCGACCAGCTGCATCTCGGCGAGCCGCGGGAAGTGCCGCCCGAGGGCCTTACGCAGGGCCCCGTCGAGCGCGTTGACCGGGCCGTCCCCCTCGCTGACGGTGTGCTCGGTCGAATCCCCGACCCTCAGCTTCACCGTCGCCTCGGTCACGGTCAGATCGTCACCCCGTCCCGCAACGCTCACGTGGTACCCGCACCGTTCGAATCGGGGGGTGTAGCGGCCCGCGAGCTTCTCCACCAGCAGCACGAACGAGGCCTCGGCGGCCTCGAACTGGTAGCCCTCGTTCTCCATGTCCTGCACTCGGTCCAGCACCTTGGCCATCAGGGCGGGGTCGTGCAGAAGGTCGTACTCGGCCAGCTTCTCGGCGATGTTCGACTTGCCGGAAAGCTCGCTCACCAGGATCCGCCGCTCGTTGCCGACGGTCTCGGGCTCAACATGCTCGTAGCTCGATGCCAGCTTCCTGACCCCATGGACGTGCATCCCCCCCTTGTGGGCGAAGGCACTCGACCCGACGAAGGGCTGGCCCGGCTTGAAGTTCATGTTGGCCGTCTCGTAGACGAACCTCGAAACCTCGGTCAGGAGCGCCAGGCTCGACGGCTTCAGCAGGTCGTACCCTTCATATTTCAAGGCCAGGTTGGCCACGACGCTGCAAAGGTCGACGTTGCCGCACCGCTCGCCGATTCCGTTGATCGTCCCCTGCACCTGCGTTGCACCGCTGCGGACTGCCGCAAGCGTATTGGCCACCGCAAGCTCGCTGTCGTTGTGCGGGTGGATGCCGAGCGGCACGCTGATCAGCTTGCGAACCCGGCCGACGGCCTCGGCAACCTGCTCGGGCAGGGTCCCGCCATTGGTGTCGCAGAGCACGATCCAGGACGCCCCGGCCTCGGCCGCCGCGCGGATCGTCGACAGGGCGTACTCGGGGTTCCGCTTGTAGCCGTCGAAGAAGTGCTCGGCGTCGTAGACGACCTCGGGCACGTTGGCCGCGAGGAAGGCGACCGAGTCGGCAATCATCCGGATGTTCTCTTCGAGCGAGACCCCCAGGATCTCGCGTGCATGCAGGTCCCAGCTCTTGCCGACGACCGTGACGACCTGCGAGCCCGAGTCGACCAGGGCCTTGAGCCCGACGTCGGAGCTTGCCGAGATGTCCCGTCGGCGGGTCATACCGAAGGCGACGACCTTGGCATGTGTCAGCTCCAGGTCGCGGACGGCGCGGAAGTAGGCGGCATCCTTGGGGTTGGAGAGGGGATAGCCCCCTTCGATGTAATCGACGCCGAGCTTGTCCAGACGGGCCGTGATCAGCAGCTTGTCCTGGAGCGAAAAGTTGACCCCTTCGCCCTGGCTGCCATCTCGTAACGTCGTATCATAAACCGAGATCCGAGTCATCGTGGTAGCTCGCGTCGCGTCAACTGGCCTGGGCATTTGACACCGGATCGTATCACAACGACCGCCCCGCCGCGACAGTCAGACCATCGCGACGTGCATGCGGTTCGTCACCTGTCGAGCCTGTCACACCACCCCCTCACCAAACGACCGAATCCCATGCAATCAATCGACCAGCTCATCGAGGCCACGCGCCTGGAGGCGGCACGAGCCCCCTTCCCCGTTGATACCGAAGTCTATGAGAAGGCTGGCAAGAACCCCGGTGAGCCGGTGCTCTACGCTGGGTCGCTCGCCGCGCGAGTGGCAATCATGGGCAGAGACCTCGGCAAGGATGAGGTCGCCGCGGGCCAGCCGCTCATCGGCGCCGGCGGCAGGCTAGTCCGGGGGGGAATCTACCGGGCGATTCACAACGCGGAGCCCCCTGCGAAGGACAAGGGCCTGGAGTCAGTCCTCGACCACGTGCTCCTCACCAACACGGTCCCGTTCAAGCCGCCGGGGAACAAAGCCTATCCGGACAAGGTCAAGGAGCGGTTCCGCCCGCTCGTCGCCTCCCTGCTCGTCGAGCATTTCACCGGCAGGAAGATCTTGACGCTCGGCACGGAGGCTTTTCGATGGTACTCATGCTATGCTGCCGACGGGGTCTTCGACGAGTTTTGGGCCCGTGCGGATCGGTACGAGGCCGACCTGGATTGCACGATCCGGGTCGACACGCCCGATGGCACGAGGACCAAGGTGGTCACCATCTCGCCGCTCCCCCATCCATCTCCGCTCAACCAGCGTTGGTATAAACTGTTTCCAGGCCTCCTGGCCCGACGGCTCGCTACGGCTCTGACGGGCCCCGGCACGGGCTGACGTTGCTTCGAAGCATCATTAACGCATCCTGATCTCGCTTGATTCGAATGACTGGGACGGATACGTTACGAGTGCGAGTTCTTTCGTTTTACAAGATTGGGAGGCCGCCGGTGCGTAAGGGCCAAATGGTCACCGACCGCGAGTTAGAAATCCTGAAAATCCTCTGGGTACGTGAGCGGGCCAGCGTTCGAGAGGTTCAGGATGACCTGAACAAGACGAGCGAGCCGGTCGCCTACAGCACCGTTCAGACCCTCCTGAACATCATGGAAGAAAAGAAAGGCCTCGTCCGTCACGTCGTCGAGGGGCGGACCTTCATCTACACCCCTAAGATGACGTCGGATCGGACGATCGGCGAATTGACGCGACGATTCGTCGACCGAGTCTTCGACGGCGCCATCGACAGGCTGATGGTTGCCCTGCTCGACTCCAAGTCGCCCGATCCCGCCGAGCTCGAACGGCTCCGCGTCATGATTGACGGCGCCAGACTGACCGCCGCGCAAGAGACCAGCGCTCCTAATCCAGAGGTCAACACCGCGGGTGACCGGCAGGTCATGAACGAACCCGTCGCATATTCTGCGATCGACTAAAAATCGGGCCTGTCCTCCGATCAATCGGCTCGTAGAATCCTCGTGACCTTGATCGAATCGATCAGAGTTGCCTTGGATTTGGCGAGGCGTGTAATGCAGGAGTTGGTCGACCGGCTCGGTTCTTTTCTTCTCATCAGCTTACTGTCGGCGGCGATTCTGCTGTCGATGGTCATCGTTGCCATGATCTGTTGCCGTCAACCCTCCAGGCGTCGAGCGATCGCCAGGGCGGGGATCGTTGCTGCGCTCTCACTTCCCCCGCTCGCCGCGTTCTGCCCATCACTCTCGTTTTCCATAAAGCCTGCGGCTGCTGGGCTGGCGACGACGTTCCTGAGCAGCATTCATGCCGATACTCGCCTCGACGTAACCCGGACTCTCGTCCATTCCTTCTTCGAGCGTCGGATCGCCAACCCCTGGATCTCGAATCTGACCCGGGGTCTGACCCTGGGATACCTGATCGCCGCCATCGCCGCCGTCGGGTCTCTCGTCCTCGGCTTCTGGGCACTCGGCTTTGTCATCCGGCGGTCCAACTCTCCGTCAGACGAAACGTCTCGCGTCTACCGGTCGCTCAAGGGCGAAACGGCTGAGAACGCGCCCGATTTGCGCGTTTCGTCGAGGCTGCGTCGGCCAGTTCTCGCCGGGATACTTCGGCCAACCATCCTGATCCCTTCCGAGATGGATCGGGTCGCGGACGTCTCTCGCCTTCGCCTGAGCCTCCTCCATGAGTTGGCCCACGCCCGGACACACGACACGCTCTTCGCCTCGCTGGCCGCCGCGGCGCGGGGACTCTACTTCCCGCTGCCCCAGGTCTGGTGGATCTCGGCACAACTTCGCCTGGACCAGGAACTTCTGGCCGATCGCCGGGCTTCGGTCGATTTCGGCGGGTCGCTCGACTATGGGTCTTCACTCCTGGGACTCGCGGAGGCTCTCGCCGGTCAATCGGCGCGGGAATCCGTCGGCCCGGCCAGCACCACCCTGAGCCCGGCAAGTCGAACGAAAGGGTCGCAGCAACCCGAATCTTCGCCCCTGGCCCCCAGGCTCCTGATGCTCATCCGGGCTCCATTCCCGGTGGAGCTCGTTCCACCACGCTGGTGGAGACGGACCCTGGTCATCGTGGCCTGCCTGATGACCGTGCTCGCAAGTCGGTTCACGCTCGAAGACGTCCGCATGCCGCTCGACGGTTCCTACGACTCGACGTTGCAGGTCTTCACAGCCAGCAGGCTCGAAATTCCGGGAGGTTCAGGATATCCGGGCCAGGGCCAGCCTCGATACGACTTACCGCTCGTCCTACCCGGCAACTTCCGCCTCTCGGCCCGGATTTTCGCGTCCGATCAGGACCTGAAGAAAATCGAGCTCCTCGGCCATCGACTCTCCACTCCGCCTCCCGTGCCCAATCTGATCGAACCTAAAGAGTCGCCAAGCTGGCGTGATGTCCGCCTCAAACGCGATGGTGCACAAATCGCCCTCTGGGTCGACGAACAGTCGGTCCCCGCCGACGGCCGCGATACGACCGAGCGACTTTCCATACTCCCCTCCGAGGATGAATCTCTGCTGATCGAAGATCTCTGGGTCCACTGGTAATCCAACTCGATTGAATCTGCCATTTCGACAGGAATATTCGCCATCCGATCTTGGGTGCCATTTTGGCAATAAAACGGAATCGTTCCGCACCGACCCAAAGGGGGAAACTGTCTCCTCCGACTTCGATATCTGACTCTAAAATCTAACAATCTTAAGATTTATGGCGTAAGAATCGACTGCCAATTTGGCCGAAAATTCCATTGGCCCACGAATTGCTCCGTGCTCATCAACTGGCTTTCATGATCGTAGGGAGGGCCTGATTGATGAGCCGTCTCAATTCTCAGGGCCGATGGGATCCCTTTCGCGAGATCCAGCGCGAAGTCAGTCGGATCATCGAGACCTTCGAGGTTCCGACCGCCTGGGGTTCTCCAAGGCCGTTTCCCCCGGTCAATTTGTATGACGCGGGAACGCATTATTTGCTGACCGCCCAGCTCGCGGGAGTTGCCTCGGACGACCTCGATCTCTCGATCACCGGCGACACCCTGATTTTGTGCGGGGAGCGGAAGCGTTCGAGCGGAGCATCCGAAGAGCACTATCGCCGTCAGGAACGTCCGGTCGGTCGCTGGTCCCGGACGATCACCCTGCCGGATCGCGTCGAAGCATCGGCCGTCTCGGCGGCATTCTCGTCGGGGATTTTGACCATCACCCTGCCCAAGTCGGAGGGGAGCCTGCCGAGGCAGATTCGGATTTCCTCCGCGTCCGAGGACATCCCGAATCAAGGGGTCGGTCAATCCCACGAAGACTCTCACGAGGCCGGCCATCTCGCGTGATCGGCCTCGGTCCCCCTTCAGGAGTCCGGCGATGAAATTCGACTTTCAGCCCGTCCGAATCTCCGTCCTCCGCGTCCCGCCCGGGCCGATCGAGCCCACCACCGAACCTCGGCGGGCACGTTCGACGGCTTGGGGTTCCGGTCACGGGTCCGACCACCAAAATCCCCAGGTCGACATCCATGAAGGCCCCGATGGGCTCATCCTGGAGGCCGACCTTCCGGGTGTCTCCGACGACTCGGTGACCATCCAGCTTGAGGACAACATCCTCAACCTGGAGGCGAGGGTGACGTTCAGCGTCCCCGAAGGAGCCGTCGCGCTCCACGAAGAGTTCCCCTCGACCAGCTTCAAGCGGTCGTTCATCCTGAGCGACGAGGTCGACCGGTCGCGGATCTCCGCTGAGCTCAAGAACGGCGTCCTGCGTCTGTTCCTTCCGAAGGCCGACCGGGCCCGTACGCGTCGGATCGAGATCAAAATGTCCTGAATCGCGCCCCTCGGTCCACACTTCCACGTCCTTACTCACTCAAATCATCCCCCGGAGAGCGTCCTCCGATGAATCGACCCACCTGGCAGCGTCGCGACTTGTCGTTCCCCTTTCAGGGGTTGCAGACCGAGCTGAACCGATTGTTCGACGAGTACTGGCAGCCTCAGGGCCAGCAGACCCCACGCGCCTCGACCGCCGTGGACCGGAATTCATGGCGGCCCAATGTTGACCTTGATGAAACCCCCCAGGAGTGGTTGCTCAGCGTCGACCTGCCCGGGGTCGACCCCAGCACGATCGACCTGTCCGTCTCCGGCGACGTGCTGACCATCAAGGGTGAGCGGACGCTCTCTCACCCCGCGGGCGGCCAGGCCCGGAACCGGGAACGCGTCAGCGGCCCATTCTCAAGGCAGATCACCCTGGGTGAAGGAGTCGACTCCGAAAACGTCCAGGCCGAGGCCCGCCACGGCGTGCTCTATATTCGAATGCCTCGCCGCCAGGCTGCAAAGCCGAGGACGATCCCCGTCCAGCATGGATGATCGCTGCTGTTGAAAAAACACGCCGACGATTTGTCGGGTGCGTTGGGACCGGGCCCGGGGACATGGTAAACTAGCGGGTGAAGTCCGTTCCCCCGCCCGGCGTCGTCAAGGAGTATGAGGCCCCATGGAGACCGAGAAGATCCTTTGCTTCGCCGCGATGATCGTCGCCGCGCTCGTCTGCCTGATCTTCGCCCTCGACGCCGGCCTCGGCCTGCTCAATCGGGCCAGCCTGGTCCTGGACATCCTCTTCATCATGGGTGGCGCCTTCGTTCTCTGGCAAGGTATCGAGACCTACCGAGAAATGCGCTGATTCCCGTTCTTATTGCCTGAAAAGAAGTTAGACGGCGTCAGCCCCTCGTCGCATCCCCCGTCGATGAGGAAGGGCTTTCTCGCCGGATCGCCTCCACGACCCCGTTCCAGCTCATTTCGCTGGCCTCGGCCGCAATTTCCCATCCCAGCGAGCGTGCGGCCTCGCTCGTCAGTGGACTGATGCTCGCGAGTCGGATCTTCGTCCCGACTCGCGACCGGGCCTCTTGGGTGAGCTGTTCGTACAAGCGTCTGACAATCGCCGAGCTCGTGAGCGTAATCCAGTCGACCGACCCCGACTCGATGCGTTCCAGGACATCGGAAGGGAAGCCTTCGGCATCGACATTTCGATAAACAGAAACTTGTTCGACGTATGCGACCCGCCCCAGGACGTCTCTCAGCACGTCCCTGCCCCGGTCGGCCCTGGCGAGCAAGACCCGCCCGCCGGCTACCAGCGGTTCAAGCGCCTGGGCAAGTCCCTCTGAACGAAACGAACCCGGGACCAGGTCGGCCTTGAGGTGGAACGAGGCGAGGGCCTCGGTCGTCGCCGGACCGATCGCCGCCAGCCGGACCGAGCCCAGGACGCGTAAGTCCAGGCCAATCTCCAGGATCCGCCCCAGGAACGCCCGCACCCCGTTGGCTGAGGTGAAGACCAGCCAATCGAACCCAGCGAGCCGGCCGATGGCATCGTCCACCGGCCCGAAGTCCTCGACGGGCAGGATCTCGACCGTTGGTGCCACCAGGGCCTCGGCTCCCAGTGCTTCCAGTTCGGCGGCGCAATGGTCGGCCTCGGCGGCCGGGCGGGTCACCACGATCCGCAGGCCGAAAAGGGGCATGGTCTCGAACCAGGCCAGGGTGGCCCGACGATCGACGACCTGCCCCACGACGAACAGGGCGGGCGCCCCTAGCCCGGCCTCGGCCACCCGATCAGGTAGGCTGACCAAAGTCCCCGTCGCCACACGCTGACCCGGAGTCGTGCCCGCCTGGATCAGGGCCGCCGGTGTGGACTCGGGCTTGCCGCCGCGGATCAAGGTCCGACAGATTGCGGCGAGCCGGCTGACGCCCATGTAGACGACCAGGGTGCCCGGGAACCCGGCCAGCGCCTGCCAGTCGAGCCTGGCATGCTCGGCCTCGGCCTCGGGGTCATGGTGCCCGGTGACCAGCGCAACGGCCGATGAGACATCCCGGTGGGTGACGGGGATCCCGGCGTAGGCCGTCACGCCGACGGCCGCGGTCACGCCGGGGACGACGGTGAAGGCCACCCCGGCGTCTCGCAGGGCCTCGGCCTCCTCGGCGCCCCTGCCGAAGACGAAGGGGTCGCCCCCCTTGAGCCGGACCACCGCAAGGCCGCGTTTGGCACGCTCGACGAGCAGCTCGTTGATCTGCCGCTGCGGCATGGCGCAATGACCGGCCGTCTTTCCGACGAAAATGCGCTCGGCGGCCTTCGGGGCGAGGCCGAGCAGGCGGGTCGTCACCAGCTGGTCATAGACGACCACCTGGGCCCCGGCCAGGGCCTCGTGCCCACGCCGGGTTAGCAACCCCGGGTCGCCCGGCCCGGCCCCGACCAGGTCAACCCGTCCTGCTCGCTCACCCATCATCTCAGCGGACCTTTTCAAGAAGTCGTCGCCAGCGTCTTCGGCTTTCCGGCCGCCACCATCAGGATACCCAGCTCGTAAAGGCCCATGACCGGCACGGCCAGCATGCACTGACTGAAGACGTCGGGCCCGGGTGTCAGGATCGCCGCGGCGACGACCACGATCAGGATGGCCATCTTCCGCTTGCTCCGGTAGTCATCCACCGTGAACACGCCAATCCGTTCCAGGAACAGCATGATCAAGGGGGTCTGGAAGCTCAGGCCGAAGACCAGCGGCAAGATTGTGGCGAAGCTCATCCATTCCGAGAGCCGCAAGGTGGGCTCGATGCCCAACCAGACGTTGAACTCCAGGAGGAAGCTCAAGGTCGTCGGCAGCACGAAGAAGAAACAGAGGAAGACTCCGCCCAGGAACAGGCCGAGCGAGAACGGCAGGTAGCGATAGACATACTTCCGCTCGTGGAAGTACAGCCCCGCTGCCACGAACGCCCAGGCCTGGTAGAACACCCATGGGCTCGAGATCACCAGCCCGGTCACCATGCTGACCATGAAGAAGATGGTGATCGTCTCCAGCGGGGCCAGCGAGACCAGCGGGCTCCTCGGCTCATCGAACGTGGCGATCGTGCCAATCAACTCCGAGTTCTTGAACAACATCGGCAGCGACAGCGTCTTGCCCGCCAGCTCACTCTTGTCGGGGATCTTCAGGCCCGGGATGAACTTCCCCACCTGACCGAGGAAATCGGCCGCCGAGATCTCGACCTGCATCCGCGTCGGGGTGGCGTCGTTGGGGTCGGGATTCAGCTCGAACGGGACGGGCGTGAAGGGCGTGACCTTCTTCTGCGACTCCGCTTCAACGTCCTTGGCCTCTTGCTGGCGGATCCGGGCCCGGTCGGCGTAGAACTTCTCCATCGCCACCTTGGCGGGCATCTCCATCGTCTCGATGACGTTCTTGCCCAGGTAGAACGGCGGCACGAGGGCCAGGACGACCCCCACCATCAGGCCCAGCACGCCCAGGATCAGGCGTGTGCGCAACTCCTCGATGTGCTCGCCGAAGCTCATCGAGGCCATCGTGTTTTCTTCGGTGAACAGATCTTGATCGGTAGGCATGGAATGCGGCCACCCAAAATCCGAGTGGGTCGACGGCCACCGTGTCCGGCACCCTGCGGGCGTCCGGTTCCGGCGTAGCGCCGAGGGCATTGGAGGGTGGAGAAGCGGGTCGCGACGGCCAGTCCCGAGGCCGGGGCCCTTGTCGAGCAGCACAACCCTTCGGCCTCGCGGGGACGGCCGGTCGGGAGTGGGCTTCACCGAGCCTCATCGTAGCAGCCGCCGCACCGCCACGCCAAGGCCCGGCCGCCGCTTCATCGGCCTGGCGGCATCACCCCGGCCGGCCCAACTCCTGCGTGCGAAGCGAAATGCGGCCCCTCCGAATCCGATGGACACCGCCTCGACATCGACGGTAGATTACCCGTCGCGACGACGTCCCCGGGCGGACTCTCCCCCCCTGGCGAAGGATCTGCCAACCGATGGACCCGATCAACTGGTCTCCCCTCCGCTTCGAACCCATCCTCAAACGCCTGATCTGGGGCGGCAGGCGACTCGGAACCGTCTTGCGCAAGCCGATCGGCGATGCGGCCGATTACGCCGAAAGCTGGGAACTGTCCGATCACCGAGAAGACGTTAGCGTCGTGGCCGACGGCCCTCTGAAGGGGACTTCCCTGCGGACGCTCGTCCGCGAGCACGCCGACGCGCTCTTCGGCTCCGGCAAAGCCCATCCGCGGCAATTCCCCCTGCTCGTCAAGTTCCTCGACGCCAATCAGGTCCTCTCGGTCCAGGTCCATCCCGACGATGCGCTCGGGCGACGGCTGGTCGACGACAACGGCAAGACCGAGGCCTGGGTGATCCTCCACGCCGAGCCCGGCAGCTTGATCTATGCCGGACTGAACGAAGGAGTGACCCGCGATCAATTCGCCCGGGCCTTCGAGACCGGCGAGTTCGAGCCATTGCTCCATGCGTTCGAGGCCAAAGTTGGCCAGTGCATCCTGATCCCGGCGGGGACCGTCCACGCCATCGGCGCGGGCGTGCTGCTCGCTGAAATCCAGCAGATGTCCGACGCCACGTTCCGCGTCCACGACTGGCACCGGGTGGGCCCCGACGGCAAGCCTCGCACCCTTCACCCGGCCCAGGCGCTGGAAGCCACCGACTTCCAGGCCGGCCCCGTCCGACCTCTCGAATCGGCCGCCCAACCGATCGCCGGAGGTACCCGCGAGACTCTGGCATCCTCCGACTACTTCCGAATGGAGCGGCTCACCCTCGGGGCCCCGACGCAGATCGGCTCGCACGATCGTTTCACGATCGTCCTGGGCATGGAAGGCGACTCGGTCGTCCGCAAAGGTCCCGACGGCCGCCCCGAGACCTTGAAGGCGGGAGAGACCTTGCTGCTGCCGGCGGCGCTCGGAGTCTGCGACGTCGAGCCGCGCGGGACGGCCACCATCTTGACGTGCGTCGTGCCCTGAAGCACCCTCGACCCCGGCTCGCGTGGGCGACGAGGCCCATGAATTGGCCAGTATGCCGCTGACAGACCGATGTTCGTTTGGATTGAGCAAGGCGGGACGACTCCATGGACGACGGCAGACCGGAACCCCTCGAATTGGCCCGACGACCGTTCCACTGGCCGGACGTCGTACGCTCCGTCGGCCTGGCGTCGGATGCCCGCAAGCTGATCCTTGCGATGCTCGGCCTGATCCTAACTCGCGTCGGGATCATGGGCCTTGACTACGTCTTCGGCAACCCTTGGCCCGCGTCGCCTCTGCCCGTCTCGCTCCGGGTCTGGCGGGATTTGTTCAGCCCCGAATGGCTGGCCGAGACTCTGGCGATGGCCACCTGGCTGGTGACGGAGCCCCCCCGTCTGATCGTCGAGCCGTTGATCGAACTCCTCAGGTCGAACACGCCCGGCATGCGTCGGCTGCAAGCCGCCCTGGCGTGCGCCTGGATCCTGGCGGTCTGGGGACTGATAGGCGGCGCCATCGCGCGGATCGCGGTCGTGCAGACCACCGGGAATGGCGGGGGCGGTGTACTTGGTTCCCTTCGATTCGCTCTCCGACGCTGGCTACCGCTCGTCGGTGCGCCCCTGGGACCGTTCCTGCTCGGGGCCATGTTCGCCACCCCTGCGATCCTTGCTGGGCTGGTGTCGAAACTGTTCCACAACTCCCCGTTCGTCGCGGGCCTGGTCTCTCCCGTGGCGGTGGTGTGTGCCGCCTTCCTGGCATTCCTGCTGATCGCGCTGGTCCTTGCCTGGCCCCTGATGCACCTGACCGTGGCGGCCGAGGGCGAGGACATCTTCGACGCGATCAGCCGCTCATTCTCCTATGTGAATCAGAGACTGATCCGTTATACAACCTGCCTCATCCTCGCCTGGCTGGCCGGTTCGATCGGGCTTTTCTTCGTCTTCTGGTTTGCCTCGATGGTGCTTGTCCTTTCCATGAGCCTGCTCTCGGTCTTCGGTGACCTGCAATTCTTCGAAGCCGTGTATGAGATCGGCGCGATCGATGTCCGCCGGTCATCCACGAGCTTGCTCAGCGCGATCGGACTGGTCGGCCTGATGGTCCATGCCTGGGCCTACAGCTACTTCTGGTCGGCCTTGTCGGTCATCTACTTGATGCTCAGGCGGGATGTCGACGGCACCCCCTGGCACGACGTCTACCTCGAATCCCACGAGGCCGACGAGTTCGCCCCCAAGTCGCCGACGCTCGATCTCACGGGTTCGCCCGGATCACCGCCGGTTCCCGAGGCTTGACGGTCAGCCCGAGATGCCCGGCCCGTGCACGCAGAGCCCCTGAAAATAGGCCGAGAGCACGGGCAGGTCGCTCCGGAAGATCAGGTCGTGGGGATCGGCCTCGCTGCGGTCGGGCAGGCTGATCACGGCGAGGTCGGCCGATTTACCGGGCCTGAGGCTGCCGGTCGCCCGCTCCGATCGCAACGCCCATGCTCCGAACAGGGTCGACATCGCCAGCAGCAACGCACCGCCCAGGGACTCATCCCGGCCCCGGAGGAACCGGGCCTCGTCGAGCACGCTCAGGGTGTCGGCCGAGGCTAGGCTGTCCGTCCCCAGGCAAACCACCGCTCCCCTCTCCAGCATCAGACGATACGGATGCGGCGCATGGCCGAACCGGGCGTGTGTCCGCGGGCAATAGGCCACGGCCACCCGTGAACCCTCGGTGCCGGCTTCGGGCCTGAGCTGCCAGAGGTCTTCCTCGGCCCAATAATTCGCGTGCGCGATCAGCCAGTCGGCCTTGCGCAGTTCCCCTTTGCGAATATAGTCGGCCGGCTTCTCGCCGATGGGTTCCCACGAGTCGTCCCAGGCGCCCAGGTCGCCCAAGAATTCCCGGAGCCGGCCCGTCCGTTTGCTTAGCAGTTCCAATTCCTCGGGCATCTCGGCCAGGTGGGTCGTCAGCGGCACCCGGCCGGCGGCGGCCTTGTGGTAGAGCCAGCCGGCCGTGCTATAGGGGGCATGCGGGCTGATACCGGGTCTTGCCGCCGTGGCGCCCGACTCGACCGCTTCGCGCACCGAGCTGACCCACTCCCAGGCCTCGTGGTCGGTCTCCACCCCGCGCATCCGCTTCAGGCCGATGATCTCGGAGAAGACGACCGCACGAATCGGCGCCCCCGCCACGACTCCCCAACTCATCCCGGCCGTGGTCACGTCGGCCAGCGTCGTCGTCCCGGCCGCCAGGCTATCCAGCATGTTCCTGGCGATGACCTTGCGAGGTTCCTCCGGCGAACGTTTCATCCGCTGCGAGATCACTCGCTTCAGCCAATCCACCTGGTCCTCGGGCTGGTCGGGCGAGCCCCCATCCAGGTGCGACAGCTCCAGATGAGTATGCGCATTCACGAATCCCGGAGTGATCGCTGCATTTCCATAATCAAAGTCCGCATCCCGTCCGACTCTCGGCTCGATGGACGCGACGAGCCCGTCATGGATCGTCAGAAGGGCATCCTCGACCGGGTCGCCCTCGACCGGGAAGACATATCGGGCCGCCAGAGTCACCGGATCTTCGGACATGGCGCCCCCTGCTTCCTCTCGCTGACGGACACTTCCGCCATCCATTGGTAAGCGAGCTTGTCCGGACAGTTTATCACCGATTCAAGGCAAGCTCGTTCGGTTCTGCAATGAGATCCTCTTGAACCGGCGGCGTTTCTCGGATGAGCGCCCAGAGCATTCCCGCGGATGCGACGACAGCGACGGCGACCCAGATCGGCTGGAAGAGCGCCTCGGCCGGATCGCGGAAGAGCCAGCGCAACGAATCTCGACGCGACGGGTCAGCAACGACGGTGCCGACGACGATTCCCAGCGAGTTGTTGATCGCGTGGAAGACGATCCCCGGGACGATGCTCCGGCTCTTGATGGCGATCAGTCCCAGCACCAGTCCCAGCAAGGTCCCCGGGAAGAGCTGCTGGAAGAGGCTGAGCAGGACGTGGAGAATCCCGAACATAACCGCGGAGAGGAGGATCGAGGTGCGGGTCGAGTAGCCTCTCTGGAGGCCCGCGAGGATGTAGCCCCGGAAGGCGAACTCCTCGCAGACGGCCGGAATCAGGGCGAACAGGACGATCGCCGAGCCCAGGCCCGGGAGCTGATCCATCATCTGGGCGAGCACGGTTTTCACCGCGTCGGGCACGGGGAAGACCGAGTCGACGTAGTGGCCGAAGTCGCGGACCAGCGGGTTGAGCGAGAACGCAAGCCCGACGGCCAGGGCCAGGTCGCGGCCCCTCGGCATTCGCAGCCGAAGGGTTTCCTTCCAATCGGAGGCGAAGAGCAAGGTTAGGAGGAGCGGCGGGCCCAGGATGAAGGCGGCCTGGCCGGCTCCCATCACGAGCGTCGCGGAGGCGCCTACCGGCATGAACTGGAGGACGAACCAGGCCGACGAGATCATCAAGACGAAGCAGAGCAACGCCTGACCTGGGCCTGGCGTCGCCTCCTTGTCGCGGATGAGGTGGCGCAGCCAATCGCCCAGACTGAATCGCTCGGCATCGCGGAATAACACATCTTCACGCTTGAACTGGTCCACCGCCCACCGCAAGGCGATGGCCCCGTAGACGATCGTCGGCAGCAGGACCGGCAAAAAGAACTGCCGGGCCGTGGCATAGTCGCCCAGGATCAACGAACGCAGCAGCAGGCTGACTCCGGTGATGGGGACAAGGCTGAAGAAGAGGTTCAGCTCGATGCCGGGCATGAGCGTCAGGACGGTCAGCGGCAGGCTGATGAGATAGAGGGGCGTCATGTAGTACTGCCCCTCCTTCATGCTCTTGGCCAGCACGGCCAGGGCCACGCAAATGGCGCTGAAGAAGACCGAGAGGGGGATGAGGAGCAGGATCATCCAGAGGCCCGACGTGAGGCTGGGCGGGGCCATCCCCGCGGCGGCCGGGTTGCCTCCCATACCCCGGGCGCTCATCGCGCCCACCTGCCGGGCGAGTTGCATCCCGGTCAGGCCCATCGACAGCAGATTCAGGAGGGCCGTGGTGATGCTGGCCAGGACGACGGTGAGGAACTTGCCCATCACGATCTCGCCGCGCGAGGCGGGGCTGATGAGCAGGGTTTCCATCGTCCCCCGCTCCTTCTCGCCGGCGCAGAGGTCGACGGCCGGGTAGAAGGCGCCGGTGAGGCTCATCATCACGAGCAGGAATGGAAAGAGCCGGGCCCAGACGCTCGATCCTTGCTCGGCGCGGGTGGCCACATCCTCGGCCTTCACGCGGATCGGCTCGACGAACTCGGCGGGCTTGTTCTCGGCCGCAAGCCGCTTGTCGACAATCCGGTCGCGCCAGCGGGCGATCACCTCGCGGAGACGCAGGTAGGTGACCTGGCTGGGCTCGTCGGTGCTGTTGTAGGCGATCGGGATGTCAGCCTTGCGCGTGGTGTCGAGCTGGGATCGGACATCGGGCGGGATCATTACCACGGCATCGGCCAAGCCCCCACGCAGCGCCTCTCGTCGCTTCTCTTCCTTGTCCCAGCCGGAGCCGGGCTCGGCCAGGATGACGTGGAGACGGGCGGCCTCGTCCGGGTTGTCGAAGAGCGAGGGGTCGAACGTGTCGCGCGTGGGCGAGAGCAGCGGCGGGGCGTCCGGCAGGGCTCCGGCACCGACGACGATGGCGGTTCGCGGCTTCTGTTCGAAGGCCGCCGAGAACTGGACGACGCCGATGCCCAGGATCGGATAAAGCAGGATCGGCAGGGCGAAGATCATGAACAGGGTGCGGCGATCGCGCAGCTGGTCGCGGATCTCGCGGCGGGCGATCACGGCGACGTTCGACCAACGCATGCTGGCAAATCCTCGGGCGAAACTCGTGTCGCGTCTCGGGGTTAGGTCAGAGCGGGACCGCCCCCTCGGCGCTCCCTTCGGCGACCTCGACCAGGTGGAAGAAGAGTTCTTCGAGATCGACCTGCTCGTACCGTTCGAGCAACTCGGCGGGGGTCCCTTCGGCCTGCACCCGACCCCGGTGGATGATGGCCACGCGGGAGCAGAGCTTCTCGACCTCGTGCATCGCATGCGTGGAGAAGAGGATCGTCTTGCCCTGGTCACGCAACTCGACGATCTTGCGCAAGACCAATCGAGCGACCATCACATCGAGGCCCGAAGTCGGCTCGTCGAAGATGAGGACGGGAGGGTCGTGGATGATCGTCCTGGCGATCGAGACCTTCTGCCGCTGGCCGGTGGAGAGCTTGGCGCAAAGGGTGTCTCGGAAATCGTCCATCTGGAGCCAGGCGAACGTCGAATCCATCCGCTCGGCGAGCCGCTCGCGCGGGAGCTGATAGAGCTGGCCGAAGTACTCGACGAGTTCCCAGGCGCTCATCCGGTCGTACAGTCCGGTGGATGCCGACATGTAACCGATGTGGGCCCGCACCTGCTCGGGCTGACTGGCGACGTCGAAGCCAGCGACGGTGGCGCGGCCACCGGTCGGCTTAAGCACGGTGCTGAGCATGCGCAGGGTGGTCGTCTTGCCGGCACCATTGGGGCCGAGCAGGCCGAAGATGGCACCCGGCTGGCAGGTGAAGCTGACATCAGCCACGGCCGGGATCCAGCCCCGGCGATAGTCGAGAAATCGCTTCGAGAGGTGTTCGACCTGGATCACGCGACGGCTCGGCAGACGAAGGCCTCATGGCGGCGGGGCGACCCCTTCGACCCACGATCGCCGGGCCCGAAGGCTCGTCCATGCATCATCGACCCGAGCCTCCGCGGACGCAAGACCCACCTCCCGCTTCAGGTCCGAAGATTCGAGGGCAGAACTGGATTTTGACGCTTGACTTCAAGGACCCTCTAAGCCAGAGTGAAACCTCTGCAAGGGTCAGATTAGCTCGATATAACCTTATCAGTGATCGCGTGGCCTCACAGCCACGTACCGTCTGACCGACCCCTCCTCGCCCCGCGGTAGACTTCGTTGACCGCCCTCCATGCCGAGTTCTTCGGCTTGGTGAATCAAGCATGTCAGTCCGTATTCCTTCGTTGATCGTCCGGCCACGCCGCGTGCGTGCCCAGGCATCATGGGAGTCTTTTTGTGCGAAGAATCCAGCGTTCCTCCGCTTGGGCCCTTGCTCTGGGCATTGCCGTCATTGCCCCGGGTTGCGGCGACAGCAACGGCAATCCCGGCGCGATCCCCGCCAGCACCGACTCCGCGTCGACGCACGCCTTCATCGAAAACCCGGGCGGGATCAAGGAGAAGCCTTCGGCGAGGAGCAAGGCTGCTGCTCAGGCCATGCCTCCCCAGCCGGTCAAGTAGTCCCGCGCCGCCACTCGTACTCCGCGAATCATCCCGCCCGATCGTCCCGCCGCTCACCTCGAAGCCCTCATCCCCTTATTCCCGGACAAAGTCATGAACATGACGAAGACGCGGACCTCCCGGCTACTCGGCCGAGGCTTCACCCTGATCGAGCTCCTGGTGGTCATCTCGATCATCGCCGTCCTGATCGCACTGCTGCTCCCGGCCGTGCAGAGCGCCCGCGAGGCGGCGAGGCGGATGCAGTGCGTCAACAACCTGAAGCAGCTCGGCCTGGCCGCCCACAATTACATGGACACCAACGGCACCCTGCCGATGGGCGGCTATTTCAATGACAAGTCACCGACCATCCCCTGGATGCACGGCTGCCTGATCGCCCTCTGCCCTTATATCGAGCAGGGAAACCTGTTCAATTCCTTCAATTCGAGCCTGCGATATTATCAGTATCCCGAGAACGACACGGTCATGGCCGCGAAGCTCTCGATGCTCTACTGCCCGAGCGACCCCGAGGTCACAACGGGCAATGACGCGTACACCAAGAGTTTCGCCGCCCCCCGGCAGAACTTCAAAGTCGGCCTCACGAACTACCGGGCGATCGCCGGCCCCTGGATCAACCCGCCCCGTGGCGTGAACCCCTCGGCGACGCCGAACTGGGGCACGATGAAGGCCAATGCGCTGGGGACGATCTACATGGAAAGCTCCACGTCGATCTCCTCCATCACCGACGGCACCAGCAACACCCTCCTCTTCGGCGAGGCGTTCTACGGTCGGCTGAGCCAGGCCGACAAGGATTGCTGGCATTGGTGGATCGCCGGCAATTACGGCGACACGATCCAGTCGACCACCTATGCCCCGAACCCGCAGAACTCGTACAACCTCAGTGTCTTCCCCAACGGAGCCGGCATCGTCATCATCTCTGCCACCAGCAACCACCCCGGCGGCTGCAACTTCTCGATGTGCGACGGCTCGGTCCGGTTCATCAAGAACACGATCAATTCGTGGCAGATCGATCCCGCCAACAACTACCTCCCCCGTGGCCTCACCTACACGGGCGGGATCTATACGCCCACCCAGCCCTACGGCGTTTACCAGGCCCTCTCGACGCGCGGCGGCGGCGAGGTCATCAGCTCCGACGCGTACTGATCGACCGGGCGATCGTTGGCGTCCTCCGCGGCGACGGAAATCGCCGCGGAGGGCGGGTCGAGTGCCGGACTCACTCCTGCGGGCCGTCAAGCATCAGGTGATGACATGGAGCGACGCGGATTTCTCAAGGGGTTGGCCGCGGCCTTCCCGGCGGCGACGTGTGCCGTTTCCGGGGCGGGCGCGCTGGCCGACGCCGGCTTCCTCGGGCTCGCGACGGAATTGCGCGAGCTTACCGATGAGGCCAAATTCTGGCGCAAGGTCCGAGCGCAGTTCCTCCTCCGCCCGGGCCTCGTCCACCTGAATACAGGCACGCTCGGCAGCGTCCCGCGTCGCGTTCTCGACGAGGTCGCGAGCCTGGCCTCGGAGATCGAAGGAGACCCGGCGTCGAACGTCTTCGGCGACATCGGCCACCGGATGGAAGAGGTCCGGGCCAGGGCCGCAGCCTTTCTCGGCGCCACGCTCGACGAGGTCGCCCTGATCGAGAACACGACCTCCGGCATGAACGCCGTGGCGCAAGGGATCGCCCACGAGCTGCGACCCGGCGACGAGATCCTCACTACCAACCACGAGCACCCGGGGGGCCTGGTCTGCTGGGAGTATCTGGCCAAGCAAATCGGCATCAAGATCGTCCCGATTTCGATGCCCGCACCGGTCGAGAGCAAGGCCCAGGTCCTCCAGCTCGTCCAGGACAACCTAACCTCACGCACCCGCATCTGCTGCTTCAGCCACGTCGAGACGATCACCGGGCTGGTCATGCCGCTGGCGGAAATCTCGGAGATCACGCGTCCCCGCGGGATCCTGCTCGCCTGCGACGGCGCGCAGGCGCCGGGCATGCTGCAAGTCGACGTCAAGGCCCTGGGAGTCGACACGTATGCGTCGAGCAGCCATAAATGGATGCTCGCCCCCAAGGGAAGCGGCCTGCTTTACATCCGCAAGGATGCCCAGGAACGCGTCCGGCCGATGGTGCTCTCGTCCGGCTACCAGGCCTACACCGCCGCCACCGGGACGCGGGATGTCAGCCACATCCTGGGCCATGGCGCCGCGATGGAATTCCACGAGGCGGTCGGCCGGGGGAAAATCGAGGATCGTTGCCGCTCGCTGGCCGGCACCCTTCGTCGGCGTTTCAGCGAGCTCGACCAGCTCAGGTTATTGACACCAACCGAGCCCGAGTTGACGGGAGGGATCGTCACCTTCGGCCTGAAGACCGGCAAGAACGGGGAGGTCTTCACGCGGCTGCTCCAGGAGCACCAGATTGCCGTGAAGGTTGCCGCCAAGCCGGAATACAACGCGCTCAGATTCTCGACCCACCTCTATAACGACGAGGACGAGATCGATCGTACGGCCCGCGCCCTCCGGGTCATCCTCGGAAGTTGAGCGGAACAGTCAGGCCCGGCGCCCCATTCATTGGGGCGCCGGGCCGTCCCGATGCGTCCGGATGAAGTGGTCCGTCAACTCGCCGTGAATGGCAGCGACCGGGACCTTCGGCATGTGGCAACCGATGCATCCTTTGGCCGGGCTGACCTTGCAGACCACCCGATCCTTCGCGTCGGCGGAGGCCGTGTGGCAGGACAGGCATTTGGGCTCATAGGCCTCGGCCGTCGTGGGCGAATCCTGGTGTGGATCATGGCAGGTCAGGCAGTCGAGCCGGCCGGTCGATTGGATGAAGCAACGGCTGAACGTGAGCGTGAGGCCGGCTGATCGAACCCAGAGCGGGTCGGTGGGTGTCAGCGCGATCTGCGAGGTATCTCCGACGACGTGGCACTCTCGGCATTGCTCGTTGACGGCACGAGCCGAGGTCCGGCCCGCATTGACGATCGCCGAGTCGACCGAACCGATCTTCACCGCAGCGACGTGGGACGACCCGGGCCCGTGACATCGCTCGCAGCCGATGGCCCGGTCGGTGGCCACGGCGGTCTGCTCGGCCCCGTCGAATCGGAAGTCGCGGGGGTTCGTGACGTGACAGCCGAGACACCGGACCACGCCGTCGCGGGTGTGGATTTCCTGGCCTCGGATGTCGGCCGAATGAGGGTCATCTCCGGTGTCACCCGAGGTCCGCGACCAGCCAGAACCCTGGGCGTCCCGATAATGCGAGAGCCGCAGGGCCCGGTACGCTCCCCGATCGTCGCGCCCGACCATCGTCAGGTAGCGTTCGGGGGTCCCGAACGCGAAATCGACCAGAAGGCGATAGACCTTGTCGTCCTCGCGGGTGGTGACTCGAAGGCGCTGCTCATCCCGTTCGATGAGATGGGTTGCGTTCGCCCGATCCGGGTCGGCAACCGCGGCCTGGGGCCTTGGCAAGTCGAGCAGTTCATCGCCGCGATGGAACGTCCGGGCATGCCGCGACTTCCCATAGGAACCGGAAATCTCGCCGTGGCATTCGGTACATCGAGCTGAGCCGAGATAAGGGCCGGGCTCCGGCATGAGCGGATGGGCCTTGCGGTAAGCGGCCACGAGTTTCGGACGACCCGCGACCAGGTCGGGATTCTTCCCGAGCGCCAGGTCGGCTCGGGAGGCGATCCAGGCCGACTCCGGATCCGAGGCATCAGGATTGGCGGATTTGTCTCGGGCACCGATGGCGTCGAGAGCCTCCGCAGGCCGGCCGAGCCTGAGCAGGCTTTTGGCGAAGACGTTTCTCAAGCGATGGTTCGACATCGGCGGGTTCTCGGCCGCCTTGTCGAGGGAAAGGCCACGACCGAGCGCCTCGGCGGCGCCTGCGTCGTCGTCCATCGCTGAGCGGGCCAACCCGAGCAGGATTTGCCCGCGAGATTCCCAGCCGGGGAAACCACGAAGGCGCCCCGCGGCCTCGGCCGAGACCTCGGGGCGTTGCATCTGCGACGAGAGTCGCGTGACAGCTTCGAGCAATTCCGGGGAGTCGGGATGCTCGACCGCGGCCTTCTGCCAGACGCTGAGGGCCAGGCTCCTATCACCCTGACGCTCGATCATCAGGCCGAGCAGCAATCGGTCCTCGGCCTCCATCCGATCCGTGCCCAGGCGATTCTGGTACAGGGCGACGGCTGCGTCATCGCGCCCCAGCCTGGCGTTCGCCCTGGCCAACTGACGGATTGCGTCGAGATCGTCGCGGTTGACCATCAGACGTTCGCGAGCAAGCTGTGCGGCCCGCGCCCAGTCTCCCGCCTTGTAGGCCGATCTCGCGTTTGCGACCGGGTCGCTTCCGTGCCGGAACCATACAAGGCAGGCAGCACCGATGAGGGCGAAGACCGCGAGGATGGAACACCAGATCACCCATCGACGCCTACGGATGATCGACACGCCTCGACTCCGGCTGCGAAGGATGAATCGACCTTGCCCGACAGATCGGGCCGGGTCGTTCATCCTCCCAGGCATTCTAGCAGGCAATTCAGGCCCGGGCCATCCGTCGCTCGTCGAGGATCGGACGAGATGGGCTGAGTCCCGATTCAGACAGCGACGGCCACGGCACCGGCCTCCTCGGCGTCGATGTAGTCGTAGAAAACGTTGCGCTGGCGGGGGATATATCCCGATTCGCGGATCGAGCGGCGGATTTCCTGGACGCTCTGGTGGTACACGGTGCCGGCCGCGGAGACGACGTTCTCCTCGATCATCAGGCTGCCCATGTCATTGGCGCCGAAGTAGAGGGCGAGCTGGCCAATCTTCGGGCCTTGCGTGACCCATGAGGATTGGATATTGGGAACATTGTCCAGATAGAGCCGCGAGACGGCCTGAGTCCGGAGGTACTCGAACGCACCGGCGGCAGGCACATCGGCCATGTCGGTGTGCTCGGGCTGGAAGGTCCAGGAGATGAAGGCCGTCAGGCCACCGGTCTCGTCCTGGAGCTGACGCACTCGTTCGAAATGCTCGACGCGCTCTTCCAGCGTCTCGATGTGGCCGAACATCATCGTGGCCGTCGACTTGCCACCGAGCTTGTGCCAGACGCGATGCACGTCGATCCAGTCATCGGAGAGTACCTTGCCACGGGTGATCTCCTTGCGGACGCGGTCGACCAGGATCTCGCCGCCGCCGCCAGGTAGGCTCCCGAGCCCGGCGGCCTTGAGCCTTCCCAGGACCTCTTCGAGCGGCATCTTGAATTTCTTGCCGAAGAAGTAGATCTCGGGCGGGCTGAAGCCGTGGACGTTCACGCCCGGGAAATGGGCCTTGATGTCGCGCAAGAGTTCTTCGTACCACTCGAACGGCAGGTCGGGGTGCAGCCCCCCCTGCATCAGGATCTGGTCGCCGCCGAGGGCGACCGTCTCCTCGATCTTCTTGAGCAACACGTCGCGCTCGAGCACATAGGCCTCGGTGTGGCCCACCTTGCGGTAGAAGGCGCAGAAGTCGCAGACGGCGGCGCAGACGTTGGTGTAGTTGATATTCCGATCGATGTTATACGTACGATACGGCTCGGGATGCATCCGCTTGCAGACGGCGTCGGCGGCGCGGCCCAGCGAGAGCAGGTCGCCGTCACGGAGCAGCGTGACACCCTCTTCGGGGGTGAGACGGGCTCCCTCAACGGCGCGTTGCAAGATCGCGGCGACGGTAGAAGACAAGATCGGCTCCTTCGGGCGCCAGTCCCAGTGCGGCGGCCTTCTGTGCGAACAGACGCAGGCCGGCCAGTTCGGGGACGCCCAGATCATACGACAGGACGTTGGTCAGATAATCGAGACAGGTCGCCACATCCAGGCCCAGCCGGGGCCCGTGGATCGCGGCCAGATCGTCGGCGTGGGCCAGGCCCTCGGATCGGCAGCGGTCAAGTTGCTCGGGGAGGTCGCCCAGGTCGACCCCGGCCCGCACAACCCAGAGCGCGAAGACGAACGGCAGGCCCGTCAGGGTGCGCCAGGCCTCGGCCAGGTCCATGACGGTGTGGAACGGGCCTCCAGGGTCGTGCATCGCGCGATCACCGATGAGCAGGATCGCGTCGGCTGTGCTTTCCTGGATCGGCACGCCAAGGGGCAGCGGCTCGACAGCCTCGGGGCAGACTCCATGGACCTCTGCCAGCAGAACTCGAACCAGCGCCTGGCTGGTGCGCGAGCCCTCATCGAGGGCCAATCGGCGGATCTGTCCGAGCGGCACCCGGCTGAACAGTTTCACGCTTCGCACCGCGCCCCTGGCGGCAATGGCGAAGCCGGGCAAGATCCGATAGCCGGATGACATGCCCCGCAGGTATTCCACCGACGGGATAAGGGCGACGTCGAGCGAGCCTTCCGCGAGTCGACTGGCGAGCCGGCTTGGCACGTCCATCACCAGGGTCGCGCCGGGGGCGAGCTCGTCGAACCGGTGATACAGAGGCTTCGCGTTCAGGTAGCTGACCGCCCCCACCCGCAATGGCTTCGGCATCGTCGGCCGGATCCTTCTTGAACGATGGTCTCGGTCCTGAATTTCCTTTCAGAACACATTGAACGAATTGTAGGCCCATCGGCCTGCGCCTTCAAGCCGAGCCGTCGATTGGGGGGTTAGAACTCCATCTTGCGGAAGGCGTTGATGCCGATCCGCAAAGGGATGACGATCCCCATGACACCGACGACCAGGCTGGTGGCAACTGCCAGGCCCATCCAGGCGCGAAACTGACCGAGCGAGAGCATGTTCACCCCCGCGCCGTCGTGCTCGCGGCCGGCGAAGTAGAGGTGGCAGGGGACCGCCAGGCTGCCGATGATCGTCAGGATGAAGAGCAGGCTGACCAGGAGATTCAATGTCCCCCCGAAGCCCGCGGCGATCTTCGACGGGTCGTCTTCCTTGAGGTTAGGCAGCCTGGCCCCCAGCCCGACGCTGATGCCCGAGAGCCCGAGGCAAAGGATCGCCACAACACCCATATGAAGGGCAACCATGGCGGGCTCGATCCGCAGTTGAAGGTCGCTGAGGATGACCAGCCCCTCGCTGGCCACGAGCGAGATTCCCACCGAGAACGCGAATTTGCCCCAGAGGATCGAGGCACGCTCGAGGGGGAGCAGGCCGAGCACCCAGAAGTTGCGGCCTTCCAGCGAGAGCATCGGGAAGATGAACCTGCTGGTGAACGTCGACAGGATCAGGGCCGTCACCGACAGGTTGAGCAGGCTGAGGAGGTTCCGCCAGTACGGGCTCTGAACGTCGTAACCGAGCTTGCGAATGTTGACGAAGTAGAAGCCGAGCAGCCCGAAGAAGATGAGGAACTGAGACCACTGGGCCGGGTCGCGGAGGAAGGTCCGGATGTCCTTGAGGATCAGGATCCGGATCGGCGGCGGGATGAACGGGAAGAGGCGATGGAACGGCGCATCGAGCCGCGAGAGCCTCCCGCGCCGACGCGACGATCGCCCTCCCTGCACCCGGCCATACCCCGGACGATAGAGGTCGCGAGCGATGACCGCCGCGATCAGGTAGGCCAGGCCGGCGTGGGCCACCAGCACGAAGAGATAGAAGAGGCCCGACGACCACTCACCCCGCGCCGACGCCACCAGGCCGGCCGACATCCATCGGCTTGGCAGGAGCGCGTGCTGGCTGAACGCCAGCTTGCCGAGCATCCCGTCGAGCCAATCTTCCGAGAACGGTTCCCCGGGCGTCTTCCAGGCACGGGCAATCCAGATGACCGCCGCGACGATCGACCCCACGGAGAGCACCGCCAGCACCGACTTCTGCCGCCTCGGCAAGAAGTTCGCCACCAACACCGACGCCACCGCCCCCAGACTGCCGGGAATCACGACGAAGGCGAGCAGGTACGCCAGGAAGATGACGTAGAACCACCCCGAGACCCCCGCTGTCAGGCCATAAGCAACCATCAGGGGGCTGCCCAGCAGAAGAAAACCCCAGCTCGAGAACGCGATGGCCTCGACGAATTTGTGCGCGAAGATTCGGTCGGGCGAGGCGGGGCCGGAGAGCAGGAAGGCCGCCTCCCGCGACTGGAAGAGTCCGGTGTGGACGATGATCCCGGTCGAGAAGAAGAGCATCACCAGGAGCGACAGGAAGAAGACGCCGAAGAGGTATTCCAGGACCGTGTCGGTCAGCGCGATGTAGGCGGAGAGGAACTCGAAACCGCCGTAGAAGAGGCCAAACAGGCCGGTCCAGAAGATCAAGCTGCAGACGAGTATCATCGAGAGGCGGAGCCGTGAGCCCACGATCAGGCTACGCAACGAGTTGACGAGCAGCCTGTTGCGCAGCCGACCGAAGGCCCGAGCGACGCCCGCGGGACTTGCCCCCTCAGGCTTCCCTCGCTTGTAGGCCACCCCATCGAACGACGGTTTCGCAAGGTTGTTCATGCGAGGTCGCCCCCGGGCTCGACCAGGACGGGCCGCGTCGTGAGCGGCCGATCGCCGCCGGTCAGCTTGAGGAAGAGGTCTTCCAGCGGCCCGTGCATTTGGGCCTTTGTGCGGATCTCCTCCAGCGTGCCCCTCGAAAGCATCCGCCCGTGGTCGATGATCCCGATGGTGTCGGCCAGTTCCTCGGCGATCGACAGGAGGTGGGTCGACATCAGGACGGCGACCCCCGAGCGGGCCTGCGAGACGAACAGGTCCTTCACGATCCGCGCGCTGCGAGGGTCGAGGCCGACGAGGGGCTCGTCGACGATGAGGACCTTGGGGTCGTGCACCAGGGCCGACGCGAAGACGACTCTCTGCTTCATTCCGTGCGAGTAGTTCTCGCAGAGTTCGTCGATGTAGTCGCCCATCTCGAACGTGTCGATCAGCTCCTCGGTCCTGCGGCTCGCGTGGATGGGCTCGAGGCCGTACATCTCGACGACAAATCTCAGGAACTCGCGTCCGGTGAGCTTCTCGTAGAGATAGGGCTGGTCGGGGACGTAGGCGAGTTGTTGCCGGGCCTCGCGGCTGGCCGCAGGAAAGCCTCCAACTCGGACCGTGCCGGTCGTCGGGGTCAGCAGGCCGCAGACCATCTTGATGGTCGTCGTCTTGCCCGCCCCGTTAGGACCCAGGAAGGCGAACAGCTCGCCGGCCCTCACCGTGAGATCGAGCCCCGCGACGGCCCGCTTTCCTCCGAACGACTTCGTCACGCCCACCAGCTCGATCATGGTCGGCCCTCCGCCCCTGCCTCGCCCCGCTTGAGATCGGGCAGACGCTCCAGCACCACCCGGAACAGCGGGAATGGCACCTCCTGGCGCAAGACCAGGCCGTCGGGCCTGACCCAGGTCGTGGCACGCAGCGGAGTCATGTGGGCGACAACCTCCAGCGTCGAGACCATCCCGCCATCCCAGTACAGTTCGGCCCGCCTGGCCACTTCGACTCGGACCGTCTCCACGCGCCCGGTCAGCGGGCTGACGACCCGGGTATCCCAGCGCTGGCCCAGCTTCAAGCCCGGAAGCCGGTCCATCGCCCCCATCGTGGCCTGCACCAGGCCCCTCGGCTCATACGGGAACGATTTCGTCCAGGTCAGGATCGGCAGCGGCCCGGTCGACTTCACTTCAAGGGTCCGGAGTTTGACCTGGCCGACCATCGAGACCAGGGCGTCCCGGTCGTCGTCGGCCCTTATGCTCGCCGTGAAACCTTGAAGGCTGCCCGACTTGTCGACCCGGTAGACGCTCTTCATCTCCAGGCGTGACTCATGGGGGATGGCAAGCGGCGTGCCCCTGAGCAGTTCACCCGAGTTGAACCAGGCTTCGCTGGTCAGCTCGACGCCCCCGTCGAGAGTCGGCTTTGTCTCGGTGGTCGCCTCGCCGACCGGCCGGAGTGCCAGCGTCGACCGGCCTTCCGCGGTCAAAATCACCCACTTGACCGGACCCGGAGGGGTGCCCGGCGAGGCCAGGGCCCGCAGGTCCGGGGCTGCGCCGATCAGGAATTCAGGCAAGAGGTCGCGGGTGAAGAGGGCGACGGCCGCCGCCGCCCAGGTCACGAGGATTGCCACCTGGGCCAGTCGCGAAGGCATGGCGAGACCCTCCGGCAGCGTAAAATGCGGGCTCGCCTCGACCGTCTGTGCCGGGGCCTTCCTCCCCATGATACGGCCGCCGGGCTGGGCGCCTCAAGAGACCCGGGACGGGTGTCGAGTCTCACCTGGACGTCGGAGGCTTCATCTTGACTCAGACACCAACTCGCCCTAAGCTTCGCGCGGATCAGCCAATTCTCCCCCGAAGGAGGTTGGCCTCCCACCTCGCGGGCGAATCCAGCCTCTCCGAGTCCCAGCGCCAGCCGCGTGAATCGGTCGTGTCCCGGCCCCCGGATGAGAGGACGAGGTTCGCCATGCGCCAGGTTTACAAGCGCGTCGCCATCGCCGGACTTGTCGCATTGGGCCTGGTCGGGTTGCCCTGGATCGCCTGGATCAGCCTCAACCATGCCCCGGCCTTCTATCGGGCCGCCGAGGCCGTCCCGCCTGCTCAGCGGAAAGCCGAGGTCGAGGACTTCGTCGCCCGAAGCCTGCAGCTTCGCAACGACATCGTCAACGAGCCGACCTGGGAAGCGGCCTTCACCGACCAGCAGGTGAACGCCTGGCTGGCCGAGGAACTGATGCGGACCTTCGCCGATCAGCTCCCGCCCGAGGTCCACGAGCCTCGCGTCTCGTTCGAAGCCGACCGGGTCATCCTCGCCTTCCAGCTCGATCGCGGCCCGCTCCGCTCGCTCATCTCCGTCACCGCGAGGGTCAAGGTGTCCGAGGACAATGTCCTGGCCCTGACGCTCATTCGGATCCGCGCCGGCGTGGTTCCCGTGCCGTCCGAAGAAATCCTGGCTCGGGCGACCGCGCACGCCAAGATGCGGGGCGTCGATCTCACCTGGTCCCACGACCAGGGCCTCCCCGTCGCCACCCTCCGCTTCAAGCCCGATGACGATCGCGAGGACATCGTCCTGGAACGGCTCTGGATCAAGCCCGGCGAGATCCGCCTGGCGGGCCGCTCCAACCATGGGAAAGAGGCATTCGCCCCGGTCCTGCCCAAGCGTCAGGTGCTCCAGTCCAAATTTCCCTCGCGGAAGGTCAATCGCCAGGCCCGTCCCGAGTCGCCTGACGACGAGCCCTCGACGGCCCGAAGCTCGACGACCCCGACGAGCTGACGCCCGGCGACCTCCGCCACAACGTGGGTGTCGGTCCAGATCGGGGCCCGAAACACTCCGGCTTCCCATCGCCTGACCTCGCCCCGCCCACCCGAGATCGGGCCTTCGAAGTCCAGATAGACGCGACGGTGCGCCGGCAGGGGTCGCGCGGTCAGGCAATCTTGCGATCCGATGGGCTCATCGATCGACCATGTGCGGAGCGAATCCGCGTCCTCCAGCATGAGGTCCCAGTGCACGCCATCCCACGCGTGCTCGAGGATGACGAACCGGCCCCGCCTCGGCTCTCCGCTGGACGACATCGCCTCACCCGTTTAGACTGTGGGATCACAACAAAGGCTGCCGAGGTCCCGCGGCGCCATCGTTTTTCGACCTCCGACCTGGAAGGGCTCCGCCGATGGATAAGTCTTTGATGATCGACAAGCTTAACGAAATTCTCAAGTGGGAGTACGCCGGCCTGGTCCAGTACACCCAATACAGCTTCCTCGTCCAGGACACCTGGCGCGAGGTCTTCTGCAAGATGTTCCGCGAAAATGGCGAAGAAGCGCTCGGCCATGCCCACAAGGTCGGCGACAAGATCGTCTCCCTCGGCGGCGTCCCCACGGTCGAGCGGGCCCAGGTCAAGCTGACGACCGACCTCCAGGAGATGCTCGAGTACTCGTTGGAAGTCGAATCCAAGCACGTCCAGCTTTACACCGAAGCCCTCCAGCTTTGCGACGACCGCGACGTGGCCATCCGCGTCCTGCTCGAGGACATCTGCCTCGACGAGCAGGAAGGTGTCGACCACATGGAGAAGCTGCTCAAGAAGCGTGACGTCGCCATCAAGGCCTCGGCGTCGACCCAGGCGAAGGTCGGCTGAGCCAGTCGCGGCGAGCAGGCTTGCCGTGTACGAACGAAACGGGCCGCGAGACGATTGGTCTCGCGGCCCGTTCTTGTTTCGAAGAGTGGTCAAACACTGAGTGTCCAGATCCGCAGTCGTCGAGATCGCCTCAGACGGCGTCGCCGACCGCGGGGCGACTGTACTCACCGACTTCGGAGGGGCCGGGGAACGGCAAGGTGGCGGGGGATTCCTGCGAGGCCTGCTCGAGCTGCCTGGAACTCAGCCCGAGCATCGCCTGGATCTGGCGAAATTGCTGGGGATCGAGCGCGAAACTGCGCTGATCGTACCAGCCGATTCCCTCGGCGAAATGCTGCTCACAGAGGTCGATCGTGAGGCCGCCCCCGCGCCGGGCCACCAGGCTCACCTCGACCCGTTGCTCGGGTGCGGTCCCGCCGATTGTTCCCAGTACGGTCTTGGCTCGCATCAACCGCCCCTCGGAACTCATGTCCCGGCTTGGTCGTCGCAATTGAGATTCAATGTCAGCAAATGAAGAATAGCAAAAACCGATGGTGTCTGCAACCAGTGTGTTGAGAAAAGGCGACCGAGATGGATCCGTCGAGTTCCGAGGGAGTCGAACACCCAAGTTTGATCGCGCCCGATATGGTATGGGCGCAACGGTTTCGGTAGCCTGTACGCACGGCGACGATGTCCCGATCCTGTTGGGACAATCGGCAGGGCCCGGACGCGGGCCGGGGCGAGGGCGACTAGCGGTGACACCCAAAGAAGTCTTGGCTCAGATCCGTCAACGCGAGGTGACCACGGTCGACCTCCGGTTCATGGATTTCCCGGGCGTCTGGCAGCATTTCTCCATCCCGGCCGATGCCCTGACCGAGGAGACATTCGAAGACGGGATCGGCTTCGACGGCTCGTCGGTCGCCGGCTGGAGGGCGATCAACGAGGCCGACCTCCTCGTCGTCCCGCAGCCAGAGACCGCACTGATTGACCCGTTCACCGCCCAGCCTACGCTGACGATGATCTGCAACATCCAGGACCCGATCACACAGCAGGATTACACCCGAGACCCGCGCAACATCGCCCGCAAGGCGACGAGCTATATGCGGAGCACGGGGATCGCCGACACCTGCCTGCTGGCTCCCGAGCTGGAATTCTTCGTCTTCGACAGCGTCCGGTTCGACCAGCGCGGCCATGAAGCCTTCTATCGGGTCGACTCCGAGGAGGGAGCATGGAACCGCGGGAGCGACTCGGCCAGGAACCTCGGCTACAAGCCGGGATCGGGGCTGGGCTACTTCCCCTGCCCTCCCACGGATAGCCTCTCCGATCTTCGCTCGGAGATGGCCCGACTGATGGGCGAGTGCGGTATCGACACGTCTGCGCACTATCACGAGGTGGCCACCGGCGGCCAGTGCGAGATCGACCTGGTCGAGCGCCCGCTCGTGGAGATGGCCGACGGCGTGATGACGGCCAAATACATCATCCGCAACATGGCCAGGCGCCTGAACAAGACCGTGACGTTCATGCCCAAGCCGCTCTTCGGCGACAATGGCTCGGGCATGCACACGCACCTCGCCTTGTTTAAAGGAGAGGTCCCGCTGCTGGCCGGCAATGGCTATGCCGGGCTATCGGACGTCGGCCTGTACGCGGTCGGCGGGCTCTTGAAGCACGCCAAGGCGCTGAGCGCCTTCGCCAATCCCACGACGAATAGTTACAAGCGTCTCGTCGAAGGATTCGATGCGCCGACGAAGCTGAGCTACAGTCGACGCAATCGATCGGCGATCATCCGGATCCCGATCTACAGCCCGAACCCCCGAAGTCGGCGGATCGAGTATCGCGGGCCCGACGGGGCGGCCAATCCCTACCTGCTATTCTCGGCCATGCTGATGGCGGCGCTCGACGGGATCCAGAACAAGATCAGGCCCGGAGACCCGCTCGACAAAGACGTCTACGACCTGAGGCCCGACGAACTCGAGCACGTGCCCACCACACCCCGGTCACTGGAAGAATCGCTCGATGCCTTGCGGGCCGACCACGACTTCCTGCTTCAAGGCGATGTCTTCACGCCCGACGTGATCGACACCTGGGTCTGGTACAAGAAGACGTACGAGATCGAGGCGATGCGGATCCGGCCCCATCCGTACGAGTTCATGCTCTACTACGATGCCTGAGATGAAAACCCGTCGCCGGGATCCGTCAGGCCACCAGCTCGGCAGCCTCGGCCGGAACCGGCTCCTCGGGTCGAAGCGCCAGGAGCATCAGCAGGCAGGCGCCCACGACGAGCATGTTATCGGCGAAGTTGAAGATGGCGCAATCGAAGTTGATCGCGTCGACGTGAAAGTAGACGAAGTCCCGGACATATCCCAGCCTGATCCGGTCGTAACAGTTGCCAAGGGCGCCGGCCATGATGAGCGCCAGGGCCACCGTCAGCCGCCGGTCGGTCGCGTGCCCCTTGATAAAAAGCCAGTAGACGATCGCCGCCGCGGCGACGACCGAAAGGCCGGCGAATACCAGGCTGCTGTAAGGCATGCTACGCCCGAAGCCCCAGAGAGCACCGGGGTTATGGCTAGTTCTCAGTTCCAGGATATCGTGCACGATCTGGACCGGCGGCGAGCCGGGCGGGCCGACGCTGCGGAAGATGGCCGCCTTGGTCGCGAGGTCGAAGGCCGCGCCCCCCAGTGCAATCGTCCAGAACAAGATCCAACGGGAGAGCGGCACGGCTGACCTCATCCTTGCCTCTCCTCCTGGGCCCTGGCGCATTCGATGCAATAGGGCGTGTAGGGAATCGCCTGGAGCCTGGCCTTGGCAATCGGCTGGCCGCACTCGGCACATCGGCCGAAGGTGCCGGCCTCGACGCGGGCCAGCGCATCGTGGATCAGCTCGAGGGTGCCCTGCTCGTTCTCGATCAGGCTGAGCGTGAATTCCTGATCGTAGGCCTCAGTCCCGACGTCGGCCATGTGCATCGGGACGTTGGAGAGGTTGCCCGAACTCTCGGGCTGGTTACGCATCAGGGCTTCATCGGTCATCTGGTCGAGGTCGCCGCGCAACCTGGAACGCAAATCCGTGAGGGCCTTGCGAAAGGACTCGACTTCTTCGGTCTTCAGGGCCCCGGCCATGACTGTCTCACCCCGCGCGAGCGGCGTGCCCTACGTCCGGAACGGGCCATGGCATGCTAGGCCGGCCCGACCAGGCTGTCAATCCGTGCCGCGTACCAGTCGGGACCATCTCCCAATCCGCGCGGACGAGACCAGACAGTGTACGGAAGCCTCGAGTCCCTTGGCCACCCCATGTTGGAGATTGAGACGAACCCGGCCTCTCGCCCCGCGGCCCGCGCCCGTGTGTCATGATTAACGCGATCGGATCGAGCCGCAGGTCATCGCCCGACCCATGTCGAGCGGGCCTCAGGCACCCGATCGTGGCGAGGCCAACCGAGATGAGCGAGCCCAAGACGATTTTCATCACCGGGGGGACCGGCCTGGTCGGCAGCCACGTTGTCGAGGAGGCCCTAGCCCGAGGCCATCGAGTCCGGGCCCTGGTGCGGGCATCGAGCGACACCAAGCTGCTCGACCAATGGGGCGTCGAGAAGATCGAGGGCGACCTGGCCGACGCGGACGCCCTTCGTCGAGGAGTCAAGGGCGTCGATTGGGTGTTCAACTGCGCCGCCAAGGTCGGCGACTGGGGAACCCTGGAAGAATTCCGCAAGATTAACGTCGACGCTTTCAAGCTCCTGCTGGAGGCCGCCGCCGACGAAGGGGTCGAGCGATTCGTCCATGTCAGCTCGCTGGGAGTCTACGAGGGACGCGACCATTTCGGCACCGACGAGACGACTCCCCCGGCTGCGCAGTCGCTCGACCCCTACACGCGGTCGAAGACCGAGGCCGAGCTGCTCGCGCTGGAATTCTTCAAGACGAGGAAATTGCCGGTCGCCGTGGTCCGCCCCGGCTTCATCTACGGAGAGCGTGACCGGACGGTGCTCCCCAAGCTGCTGACCAACCTTCGAAATGGCCGGTTCGCCTACTTCGGGTCGGGCGAGCAGGCGCTCAACTGCATCTACGTGAAGAACCTGGTGCAGGCGATCTTCCTGGCCGCCGAGACGCCAGGTGCGATCGGTGAGGTCTTCAACGTCACCGACGGCGTCCGCGTGAGCAAGCGTAAATTCGTGGGGACGGTCGCCACACTGGCCGGCCTGAAGCCGCCGCGACGGAAAATTCCGCTCTGGCTGGCCTGGACCCTGGCCGTCTTGATGGAGCGCGGGGCCAAGCGGCGAAAATCGCCCCACCCCCCGCTGGTCAACAAGGCGCGGTACAAATTCCTGGGCCTGAATCTGGACTACTCGATCGAGAAGGCCCGGCGTGTGCTGGGTTATCAACCGAAATTCACCACCGAAGCGGGGCTCAAGGCGGCGGTCGCCGACCTGATCGCCTCGACAAGCCCGGCATCAGGGAGCTAACCGACGATGGAAGCGGTCCAAGGCAAGCGCGTCGCCGTTCTGGTCGAGAAGTTCTACGAAGACCTGGAGCTCTGGTATCCGGTCCTACGGCTCCGCGAGGCCGGCTGCAACGTCAGGATCGTCGGGCCAAAGGCCGGCGAGACTTATGCCTCGAAGCACGGCTATCCGGCCAAGTCCGACACCGCCTCCACAGAAGTCACGGCCGACGACTTCGATGCCATCGTCATCCCGGGAGGGTATTCTCCCGACCACATGCGCCGACATCCGTCGATGGTCGACCTGGTCACCCAAGCGGCCAAGCAGAGTAAGGTGCTCGCGGCAATCTGTCACGGCCCCTGGATGCTCTGCTCGGCGCATTGCCTGAAGGGCAAGCGCGTCACCGGTTTCTTCGCGATCCGCGACGATGTCGTCAATGCTGGCGGGGTCTGGGAAGACGCCGCCTGCGTCCGCGACGGCAACATCGTCACCAGCCGCACCCCGGATGACCTTCCCGAATTCATGAAGGGTATTTTCGCGGCCATGTCCGAGCCGGCCAAGAGCTGATCTACCCCCCCCACCCCGATCGCGCCACCATCGCGATCGGGGTCTCGTTCAACGAATTTACTTCGCGATGCCGGAGCCGAAGCGGGAGTCTTGCGAGATCGTCAGCGGACCGCCGATCTCGGCCGCTAGGGGGATGGTGGCTTCATATCCGTCTTTGGTCAGGCGAATCGTCGGCGCGGGGACACCCTCGGGCAGTTCGATCTTCAGATCCTTCAGCGTCTCGGCCCAATTCTTGTGCTCGCCGTGATACGGCTTCTGGGCCCAGTAGATCTTCATGAGCAGATTCCGGGCGGCGAGTGTCGGATCGGGCCTGAAGGGGACATTGCCCGACTTGCCGGTGAACTGGAGGTAGCCCCAGGTCTCGGGCCGGTGCATGTCGACCGCCTCCTGCGGCGACCAGACCCAGTTGTCTTCCTTGGTGTTGGGCACTTTGCGGTACTTGTCGTCGACCAGCTCGTGGTGCCACTCGACGCGTGAGAAGTTGATGCGCCACTGGTCTCCCTCGCGCGGGGGAAGGGCCTGCTTGGTGTGCTCGCGCCAGACCGACCAGGGGATGGCCATCTCGACCGACCAGCCCTCGTCCGTGTCCTTGGGATCGTTCAGCGTGCCGCGGACGTTGACGCCTTTCTTCAGGCCCGGAATCTCCCATGAGTTGAGTGCCGGGCCGCCATCGCGATAGGCCTTGGGGAGAAAGAGATCCCACTCGGTGTTGAGCGCATTAATCTCCAGCTCTCCGTAGTTCTGATTATCAGAGTCGGGGTCGATGAAGACTTCGAAGTCGTTGTCCTGGAAGATGACCGAGTCGTGCTTGGTCAAGGTCCCCCAGACGTGGGGCTCTTCCATGTCGGCGGCGATGTAGAGGTACTGGTCGTCCCAGAGCATCTTCGCCCGGGTCTTGAAGCGGGGTTTTGGCTTCTTGTCCCCCTCGATGTCCACGAAGGTATCGGTCCACGGGGCATCGGCCCACGACGCATCGCCGAGCTTGCCGTCGACCACGATCGGCTCGGCGGCGCGCCGGCAGACGTACCCTTTGGGATGGGCCGGGGCGCCGGCACCGGGGGGGGCGGAAACGAGGAGCGAGACCATGGCCGCGCAAGCGAATGTCATCATCAGTCCTTCCAGGTCCTTGGCCGATCAAGTCGCGTAATCGAGCTGTTATTTCAGGCCGCCGAGATATTCGACCAGGTCGCGAATCTCGGCCTTGGAGAGCTTGGTGACGACGTCGGTCGGCATCGCCGAGGCCCCGCGCGTGCGTTCCTCGACGTCGGCCTTCTTGATGTCGACGAGCTTGGCCTCGGGGGTGATGAGCGTCAGCGTCGTCGAGTCTTCCTTCCTGAGGATGCCCGTGACGACCTGACCATCGGCCAGGGCCACGACCAATGTCTCGAACCCTTCGGCAATCTTGGCGTTGGGCAGGACGATGGCCTCGAGCAAGTGCCGACGGTCGACCTTCTTGGCGATCCCGTCGAGATTCGGGCCGACCTCGCCGCCGCCCCCCTCGACCTTGTGGCAACGCAGGCAGGAGGCTTCCGCCTTCTGGAGGAAGATCGAGCGTCCACGCCCCGAGTTGCCACCAACCAGGCACTCGCGATAAGCGGATAGGGGGTCGTCCTTCGACCGCTTCGCGTCGATTCGGACCAGTGCTTCGGCCAGGGCCGCATTTCCCGACTGCTTGACGGCGTCGGCCAGGTCCAGCTCAAGCTCGGCCGGGACCCTTCCCGTGTCCCAGCGGTCGAGCCAGCCCGAAAGCACCTTCGAGGCCTCGGGGGTCTTCAGGCGGCCGAGGGCCGCAATGGCGGATTGCTTGTCAGAGGTCTTGCCGCCTTCCAGGACGCCGCCCAGGGTCTCCACCGCGAGATCGGGGGAGAGCCGGCCGAGAAGCGCGATCCCTTCAGATCGGACAACGTCCGAAGGGTCGGCGACCGCGAATGCGACGGCGGCACCAAGATCAGGGCCGTCGAGTTCCGCCAGTGCCCGCAAAGCCGTGGCGCGGACCTCGTCCGATGCGGCAGGCGGTTTCCCGGAGGTCACCAGGGACGCGAGCGCGGACGACTTACCGCGGATCTTCAGGCGGCCGATGGCCTCGGCCGTCGCACGAACGACCTTCGAAGAGCGGTCACGGAGCAGGTCGGCCGCACTCGACGCCAGGGCCTTGGACGCAGGTTCGGCCGACCGCTCGGCAATCGGACGCCAGAGGCCAGTGACCCGGTCTCGGCCCGAAGGTTTGGCCCACACGCCGAGCGCCTCGATGGCGTCGATCCGGATCGACTCGGGCGTCCCGATGTGCGCAGCCAGGGCGACTAGGGCAAGGGCCGCCTCGCTGGTTCCGAGCGTCAGGTTCGCGTTGACGACCCGGCGGAAAAGCGCTTCGCGGGCGAGGTCCGTCTCGGGAGTGATGGGCATCAGGTTCGCGTTGACGACCCGACGGGAAGCCAGCTCGAAGTTCGTCGGCCGCGCCGCGAGGGCGGCCAGCGGTGCGGTGGCCCCCGGGATCGGCACGTCATTGATAGCGCGGGCGGCTTCAAGGACGAGCAACAGGTCGCTGTCGCCGAGGAAGGCTGCGATCCTGGGATTCCCGCTCCTCCGATAGGAGAGCAAGACGCCCATCCGTGCGGAGGCCGACGGATCAGCCTCGGCCTCTGCGAGTGCATCGGCCTGGGAGACGCCGGCCAGGGCCATGACACCCGCGTGCCTGAGGACCGGATCCTTGTCGCCATTCACCTTCAACATGGAGAGGACGGGAGCGATGACCCGATGGTCACCGCCGAGCTTGCCCAGCGCGATCGCCGCGAGCGAGCGGACGCGGTCGCTCGGGTCGGCGAGCAGAGAAATCAACGGATCGGTCGCGTCGCCGAGGTGGGCATCGCCGACGACGCGGGCCGCCTGGGCTCGGATCTCCGGATCGGCATCCTTGAGCACCTCGACGACGGGCTTCAGGGCTTCGGGCTTCTCTCGGCCGACCTGTCCCAGGCCCCAGACCGCATGGACGCGGGCCATCCGACGATCTCCGGCCAGGGCGCCGGCGAAAGCGGGAATCGCCTCATTCGCACGCGAGGCGAGGGAGAACTGGGCTTCCTGACGCACTCGCATATCGGCGTGGCCGAGCAGCGTCACCAACTCCGCGGCGGACTTGCCGTCGAATCCTTCGCGGATGAGGGTCTGAACTTCCCTGACCTCGGCCTCGGCGACGGTTGAGGTCTCGGAAATCCGATAGATTCGGCCTTTGCCGGGCTTGCTCCACCCCTGCACCCAATCGCTGATGTAGAGGGCCCCGTCGGGGCCGAAATCGACGTCGGTCGCCAGGATCGACCAGACATATTGCTTGCTGTCGACCAGTTCGAAGCCGGCTCCCTTGGGCTTCACGCCGAAGGAACGCACGCCGCTCTGGCCGCTCGCGCCGCGAAAGTCGGCCATGAAGAACTTACCACGGGCCGATTCGCCCAACCGCGAGGTGCCCGGGTGATAGGTCAGGCCCGAGGGCCCGTCGGCCAGGTTGGCGATGGGGGGCACGAGGTAGGCGGCCTGCCCCTGGAACTGGGGATACCAGAGCTTCTCGGAGTTCCACGGACCGCGGCTATTCGGGACCTCGATGTACTGATATCCGATGCGCCAGCCGCTGTCGGAGCCCTCGACCAGGTAGACCCAGCGGGCCTTGTCGCCCGAGTCACTGTTGTTGTCGCCGGTGAAGAGGTTGCCGAACTCGTCGAAGGCCAGCTCCTGAGGGTTGCGCAGGCCGGTGGCGAAGATCTCCAGGTTCGTGCCGTCGGGGTTACATCGCAGGACAACCCCGGTGTCGGTGCGTATGACCGACTTGCCATCGGGCGTCTTCACGTTCATGCCGCGGTCGCCCACGCTGAAGTAGAGCAGCCCGTCGGGGCCGAATCTCAGGCCGTGGAGGTCATGGCCCAGGAACGCGACATGCACGCCGTAGCCGGTCTGGAGCGGAGTACGGACGTCGGCGACGCCGTCTCCATTCGTGTCCCGCAGCTTCCAGAGCGACGGAATGCACGTATAGAAGACATCCCCCTTACGAGCCAGGACGCCGGCACCGATGCCGTCGGCCAGCTTGCCGAAGCCGTCGGCGAAGACGGTCGAGCGGTCCATCTTGCCGTCGCCGTCGGTGTCGACCAGCAGGCTGACGCGTTCGCTCTCGACCTGGAAGCCATCAAGGACCTCCTTGGAGAGATATTTGAAGAACATCGCGTCGCGCTCTTCGACGGATCTGGATGCGAGGTCGGCATCGAGCCAGTTCATGTGGCTACGCGTGTCGGTGACGCCGTCGGTGTGCCGGAACGTCTCGGCGACGTAGATCTTGCCGGCCTCGTCGATGGTGAACGCCACCGGATTCGCCAGCAGCGGCTCGGCGGCGACCAGTTCGGCCTTCAGGCCCTCGGGCACGCGGATCGTGCGAAGGGCCTTGATCCCCTCATCCGAGGCGCCTACGACCCGCCCCGCCCCGACCTTCGCCTTGCCCACCTCGCCAGGCGGCTCGGGCGGGGCGGCCTCGGCGTCGATCCCGCCGAGCAGGAGCCCCAAGACCACGAACAACATCCCGCCCGATCGCTGCCCAGGTCGCAACAACATCCGATGGCCTCGACGTCCGCAAGAAGCTGCCCGCAGCGACCCCCCGGGACCTCCCGTGACGCCGCCCCAATCCCACGACCGTACAAGATGGGGGCCCCACGCCGCAACCTCCGCCCGACACCCGTTCACATCAACGTCCGACGATCCATCCCCCGCCGCCCGCAAAAATCGCCGGATGGCACTTGACGATCCGACAACTGACCGGGACACTGTATCAGTCAACCAACACAGTAGACAGGGCTCTACCATGCTCTTCCACATTGAGGCGGGAGACGGGCGGCCGTTCTACGCGCAGATCGCGGCCCAGGTCAAATATGCGATCGCTGCGGGCATCTTGCGGCCGGGGGACCTGGTCCCCTCGGTGCGCGAGGTCGCCAAGCAGCTCGTGGTCAACCCGAACACGGTGGCGCGGGCCTACCGCGACTTGCAGGTCGAGGAGGTCCTCTCGCCGGTGCGCGGGACCGGCCTTCAGGTGGCGGCCGATGCCCTGGCGCATTGCCTGGAGGAGAGGATCGATTTCGTCCGCGGGCGGCTGCGTGCCGCCATTGACGAAGCCAGGCGCAGCGGCCTGGACGCGGGCGAGATCGACGCCGTCTGGCGCGAGGAATGGGCACGCTACGAACAGATCAACCGGGACGACGCCGACGCGGCGACGGCCAACAACCAGGGGGGGACGCGGCGATGACGCGCATGAATAGCATGGCCATCGGCAGGCCGGCCGACGACGCAATCGTCATCCGGGGGATGACCAAGATCTACCGCGGGAACGTGGCCGTCGACCGCCTCGACCTGGTCGTCCCCGCCGGCTCGGTCTTCGGCCTCCTCGGCGAGAACGGCGCAGGCAAGACAACGACCATCCGCAGCCTGATTGGCCTGGTCACCCCCGACTTCGGCTCGATCAGCGTCCTGGGCATCGATTCCACCAGGCAAGGCATCGAGGTCCGGCGGCGCATCGGCTACGTGCCCGAGCAGCCGGCGCTTTATGAGTGGATGTCCGTCGGCGAGATCGGCTGGTTCGCCGCCGGCTTCCACCCCGAATGCCCCGGGGGCGTCTACGGCTACCAGACGCGGTTCAACGAACTGGCGGCTGGGTTCGGCCTCCCCGGAAACCGCAAGATTCGCGCCCTCTCGAAGGGAATGAAGGCGAAGGTTTCCCTCTCGTTGGCCCTGGCGGGCGAGCCGGGCCTCTTGATCCTCGATGAGCCGACCTCGGGGCTCGACGCTCTCGTCCGTCGCGACTTCCTCCAGAGCATGGTGGAGCTGGCCGGCGCGGGCCGCACGGTGCTCCTCTCCAGCCATCAGATCGGCGAGGTTGAGCGCGTCGCCAGCCACGTCGCGCTGATGCATAAGGGGAAGCTCATCCTCGCCGAGCCCCTCGACGAGCTGCGTGCTCGCACGTTCCTGCTGGAACTGAGCTTCGCCGACCGCGATCACCCGCTCTCCCCCCCGCCCAACTCTCCCCTGGAACTGGTGGACGCCGACGACGAGCCGAGGCAGGCTCGATGGCTGGTCCACGCCCCGAGTCGCGCCGCGTGCGAAGCCTTGCGGAGCATCCCCAGCGTGATCGGCCTGGAGATCAAGATGCCCACGCTGGAAGACATCTACATTGCGTACATGAGAGGTCGGAACGAGGCCAATCAAGGCCCGCGCCCCTCCCTGGCCGTCCACGTCGCCTGACGCTTCCAGAACACTCCAAATCGGGGACAAGGCCGATGCTCAAGCGACTCATCTGGAAGGAGTGGCGCACCATCGGGCCACTCTGGGCGACCGTGCTCCTGGCGGTCTGCGTGCTCGAATGTTTCATGCTCTACCTCGGCAACGAGCAGATCAGGCATGGCGGACTCTACTGGCTGGCCATCCTCTCCTCGGTCATCTATGCCTGCACGGCCGCGGCGGCCGCCTTCGCCGCCGAACGCGAGGTGCAAACGCTCAGCCTGCTCGACGCGATGGGCGTCGACCGCCCGCATCTCTGGACGGGCAAGCTGCTGTTCTCGGTCGCCAGCACCATCGTGCTTGCTCAGGCACTGCTCGGATTCGCCGCCCTGGGCAGCCATCCGGACACCCTCGACAAGCTGAGCTGGGGGCTCGTCGGGGGCGTCGCCTTCATGCTCGTCGAGGCCATCTGCTGGGGATTGTTCTGGTCGGCCCTCTGCTCAACCGCGCTCCGCGCCGCGTTGGGGACGATCGTGAGCCTTTCCGCCACGCTGACAATCCAGGGCAAGATCACCGCCCTCGACCAACAATTCCTGAACAACTCACTGGACCTCTTCCATGGGACGACGTTCTTCATTCGGGTGGGCATCTCGCTGCTGACACTGGGCCTCTCATGGTATCTGATGAACCGTCGGGCCACCGATAAGTTGACGATGTTCTCTTCGGACGAGTCCATCGGCGGCGCCAGGCTGGCGTCCTACCCGATGGAGAAATCGTCACGCTGGAAAGCGACGGCCCGGTCGATCCGCTGGCAGTCGTGGCAAGAAGGCAGGAGGACTCTTCTCGGGTTGGTCGTGCTGGCCTTCTGCGTCCCGCTGCTGCATTTCTACGTCGACTGGAGGACGAACGACCTCTGGATCGTCCTCCTCCTCCCCTGGATGATCGCCTCGCTGAGCACAGGCATCGCCACCTTCGAGCCGGAGAATCGCGGCCGGACCTATCGATTCCTGGCCCATCATGGGGTCCGGCCCTGGTGGATCTGGTTCAACAAGCTGAGGTTCTGGCTGCTTCCCCTGACGGCCTTCGGAGCATTCCTCCTGCTCTACGGCTTCCTGTTCTCCGGATGGATTTGGGGCTCGCCTCCCGCCGGGAAAGCGTTGCCGATTCTCCTCCAGATCATTCAGAGCCAGCCGATCTGGTTCCCGTTGATGGTGCTCTTGTATCTCCTCTCGCCGGTGCTCGTAGGGCTCATCACGTTCTCGATCGGCCAACTGCTGGCGATGGTGATTCCCCGTGGGATCACCGCGTGGCTCTGCGCGTTGCTGCTGCTGATCCCCTTCGTCGCGTTCCCGATCGCCTTGATTGTTGGCCGGCTGATGTCGGGGTGGATGCTCCCGCTCATCCCGCTCGTCTTCTTCGGTGCAAGCCTGGCCTGGAGCCGCGACTGGGTGGAAGGACGGAGAGGAATCCGGTCCTGGTCGAAGCTCGCGGCCCTTGTCCTGGTTCCCACAGTCAGTCTCTGCGTGATCTATACGATCGACCGGGCGACGGGCGTACCAGACATCGGCCCGCTGCCGACCACGGCTGCTCTGGTCTCCACGAATCTCCCGCCCGAGGCTAACGCCGCCGAGGTCTACCGCGCCGCGTACCTTGCCCTGATCGCCGACTCCGGAGCGAACCTCCCGGGTGGCATGAATTCCATGATGGGCATGGCGGCTCCCGAGGATGAATCGGTCGTCGAGACCAAGGCGGAGAACGAGGCCCAACCACCGGATGCCGAAGGGATCCGGCGGCATTCGAATGTTCTCGGGCTCATTCGCGAAGCGGCGGCCATGCCGCTTTCCCAGTTCGGTAAGGTCTCGCCCCGCATCTTCGAGGGGAATCCCGATCGAATCCCGATGCAGCAGCTCCAGGCCCTGATTGAAAACGAATTCAAGACCCATCTCGAACGCAAAGATCTGGGTGCGGCCTGGAACGATGTCATGACGCTATTCAGGATGGCCAATCATCTCGGGCAGACCACGCCTCAGTTCTATCAGACCCTCGAAGCCGCGGAGATCCATGCAGTCGCCTGTCAGGCGGCGCTCGACTGGACGCTCGCCCCGGATCAGACGGAGGAGCGACTCCAGGGCAAATTGAAGGAACTCGAATCGCTTCCCGCGCCGCCTTCCGCCGTGATCGCCCTTGAATCGCAGGCAGCCTCCCAGGACCTCTTCCTCGGCCTGCCGAAGGAGGAGTTCAAAGATCTCCTCGTGTCCAGCGGCTATTTCGGGGATCTGAAGAATCGGGGCTCATTCGAGAGCACCATCCAGTTGCCGGCACTTTCATTTCCGTGGGAACGAGAGAGGGCAAGGCGGGCCATGCGGCTCCAGAACACCGCCTACGTCGCGGTCGCAGCGGTCGAACCATATCGAAGAAACAGCCACTCCGCATGGGAGAATCAGAATTGGCTAGGGGGTCCGATTCCGCCCCCGACGATGCCCGGACAGCCCGACTGGAAAACGCTCCAGTGGGCCCTCATGAGTACTCCCCTACTCCAATACTTGCGGATTAACGAATCCTGGATCATCGATCGCTGCGATCTCGAGTTGAACCGGCGCCGGATGCTCACGATGGCGATGGCGATCCAGGCCTGGCGACTCGGACACGATGGGACGATGCCTTCGTCGCTGGACCTGCTTGTGCCCGGATGCCTCCCCGATCTGTCCATCGATCCATTCTCGGGCGAACCGTATCGGGTCTTCCTGAGCAACGGAACGCTCGGCCCACTCGATCGAATTCCCGAGTCCGACAAATCGAATCCCGGTCAGGCGATGCCCCCCTTGCTGCCTTCCCAATATCCGCCTCCAGGCCGTTTCTTCGAGCAAAGGTATCCCGATGCGCGGAAGCTACTTCAACCTCTGAAGCCGGGCTACCCGCTCATCATCGGATTCGGCCCGGATCGACAATGGAACCAGGGGACGATGAACGCCTCGGCAGGACAGCCAGAGGACCTGATCCTGGTCCTGCCCCGTGTCATCCGCACGCAGCCATCGACGCCGGACGAAGCTGCCAACCCTTGATCGATGACCGGGAATGCGTTCGAATCGAACCCGCCCCGCGGAGCATTTCCGCGGGGCGGGTTCGATTCGAACGCTCGGTTGGCTCAGCTGATCCCGCCGCCTTCATCGGCCGGCGAGTCGGCGTGGACATCACGGTGGATGCCCAGGATGCCGTCGGTAAAATGGGAGCCCGCGACGAGGTCGGCCAGGTTCCCTCCCTCGCCCTTCGGGGCTGGGAAGAAGCTGTAGAGGACGGGCATCAGGTATCGGGTCAGGCCCAGGGTCACGAGCATGCCGCCGACGACCACGATGGCCAGCGGCTTCTGGGCCTGCGAGCCGATCGAGTTGGCGACGGCCGCCGGCAGCAGCCCGAGCGCGGCAGTCAGGCTAGTCATGACGACGGGCCGAACACGCAGCTCGGCTCCTCGCATCACGGCCTCGCGCACGGGAAGTCCGGCGGCTCGCATCTGATTGAAGTAGGAGATGAGCAGCACCCCGTCCTGCACCGCGACGCCGAAGATTGAGATGAACCCGACCGCAGCCGAGATCGAGAACGGCGTGCCCGTCAACTTCAGGGCCCAGATCCCTCCCATCGTCGCGGCCAGCACGTTGGCCATGACCAGGAGCGCATCCTTCATCGAGTTGAACGCGGTGTACAGCAGCACCATGATCAGGACGATCGACAGAGGGACGATCCACATCAAGCGGGCATTGGCCTCCTGCATCTGGGCGAACTCGCCCGACCACTCGATGCGGTAGCCTTGCGGGAGCTTCGCACCGGTCTTAGGATCGTCGACCTTGATCCGGGCCTCGTCGATGGCCGAGGCCAGGTCGCGGCCGTTGACGGCGAACTTGATCGGGATGTAGCGCTGGTTGTTCTCGCGGTAGATATAAGAGGCCCCCGGCGTATGCGGCTCGATTCGGGCGAGTTGCGCCAGCGGGAGCGAGGCCTGAGTCTTCCCCTTCGTGGTCGGCACATCGATCGGAATCCGGCCGATCATGTTGGGGTCGTTTCGCAGGTCTTCGGGCAGGCGCAGGACGATGTCGTAGAGCTTCTCCCCCTCGACCATCCGCGAGAACGCACGGCCACCGATTGCTACCTGAGCCGCCGCCTCGACGTCGTCGACGTTGATCCCGTAGCGGGCACACGCCGCGCGGTCGATGTGGATCTCCAGGTTCGGCTGGCCGAGGATGTGGAAAAGGCCCACATTGGTGATGCCCGGCACCTTCCGGAGGACGTTGGCGACCCGCTGGCCGGAGGCCTCCAGAGTCTGGAGGTCGTTGCCGAAGAGCTTGACGGAGTTGGCCCCCTTCACGCCCGAGAGGGCCTCCTCGACGTTGTCGCGGATGAGCTGGGAGAAGTTGAAGTCGACGCCTGGGAACTCGGCGAACCGCTTGGTCATCTCCTCTTCGATTTCCTGCCGTGTGATCGGCCGATCCCAGAGGTGGCGGCCCATCACGATGTACGGCTTCTTGCGCCAGTGCTCCATGGGCAAGAGGGGCGCGTTGAACTCCAGGTTGAAGAAGCTGGTCACGTCGGTGCCGTCGTCGGGCCGGCCGACGTGCGACATCACACCGCGGATTTCGGGAGTCTCGGCGATCACCCGACGGAGGCGGGGCGCCATTCGCGCGGCCTCTTCCAGCGAGACGGTGCGCGGGAGAATGGCCCTGATCCAGAGGTTGCCCTCTTCGAGCTCGGGCATGAACTCGCCGCCCAGCGTCGGGACCAGGGTCATCGTGAAAATGAGCAGCCCCATCATGACGGCGAGCGTCAGCCATCGGTGGTTGAGGATCCGGTTGAGCTGCTTCAGGTAGCCCCGCTTCATCAAGATGTCGACGAACGTCTCTTTCTCTTCGGTCTTGTTCTTGAAGAAGAACGAGCAGAGCACCGGGGCCAGCGTGAGCGCCAGCAGCAAGGCGCCGAAGATGGCGAAGGCGTACGTGTTGGCCATCGGGCCGAAGAGCGCCCCCTCCGGTCCGGTCATGGCGAAGAGCGGCAGGAACGCGCAGACGATGATCGCCGTCGAGAAGAAGAGCGCCCGCTCGATCTCGTGGGACGCCTCGGTGATGCGCTGGATGAGCGATTTGGAGCGGTCGGCCGAGTGCGACGTGATGTGGCGGAAGATGTTTTCGACGATGATGACCGAGCTGTCCACGATGATCCCGAAGTCGACCGCGCCGATCGACAGCAGGTTGGCGCTCTTCCCCTGGAGGTAGAGCACCGTCACCGAAAACAAGAGCGCCAGCGGGATCATGATGGCGACGATCCCGGCGCTGGCCAAGTCGCCCAGGAAGACGAGCAGCACCACCACGACCAGGATCATCCCCACGACGAGGTTGTGCAGCACGTTGTGGGTGGTGACGTGAACCAGGTCGGTCCGCTGGTTGAAGACCTTGATCCGCATCCCTTTGGGGAGCATCCCGCCCGACTGGATCTGCTTGATCTTGGTGGAGACGGCCTCGGCGGTCGCCAGCGAGTTGCCGTACTTCCGCATCAGGACGATGCCCTCGATCACGTCATTCTCGGCGTTACGTCCGACGATGCCGAGCCTCGGGCGATTGCCGACCACGACCTGGGCCACCTGTTTGACGTAGATCGGCACACCGGCGTTGGAGTCGACCACGACGTTGCCGATGTCTTCGAGCTTGCGGTTCTCGATCTCGGCCGCCCGATCGGAGAGCGCTGGGTCGAGCGGGTCGACGCCGCCGCCGAGCAGGCCGATGACCCGGACGTTGTGCGACTGGACGCCCAGGCTCAGGACGTCGCCGCCGACGTTGGCGTTGGACTGCGCGATGGCGTCCTCAACCTGATTCAAGGTCACGCCATACCGCTTCATCAGGCGGACGTCGACGAGCACCTGATACTGCTTGATCGTCCCGCCGTAGCCGGTCACGTCCATCACGCCGGGGACCTGCTTCAGCGACCGGTTGAGCACCCAGTCCTGAACGGCCTTGAGCTGGTTCGTGGTGTAAGCGGGGCCTTCCAGGACGTAGCGGACAATCTCGCCGGTCGGGCTCCAGGGCGACAGGACGGGGATGACCCCCCTGGGCAGGCTGTCGAGCGCGCCGATCCGGTTGATGACCTCCTGACGGGCCGCGTAGTAGTCGGACCCGTAGGCGAACTGGCATTTGATGTCGTTGAGGCCGGCCACGGAGGTGCTTCGCATGTCCTCCAGGTTGGGCATCCCGTTGAGCGCCGTCTCCAGCGGAATGCCGATCAGACGCTCCATCTCCTCGGGGCTTGCCCCGGGATTCTGGGTGATGATCTCGACCAGCGGCGGGGTCGGGTCGGGGTAAGCTTCGACGTTGAGATTGATCGCCGAGTGGATCCCCGCGCCGATGAGGGCGAAGACGGCCAATAGCACGATCAGGCGATTGTGCAAGGCCCACGAGATAATGGCACGAACCATGGGCGCGAAGTCCCTTGCAGCGAGGGAGATGGGGAGGAGCACCGAGGATGGAAAGCCGAACGTCGCGGATCAAGCCCCGAGCAAGGGGATTGATCGCAGACCGTTGACCAGACCGACCCCCCGCAAACGCGCGAGGGTCGTGAGGAATACGCCGTCGAGGACGAACACAGAACGGACCAACTTCAACAACGCAAGTGGTTCGTGATCAACCAATTGCGCCGATGAATCACGCCCCCTGTTCGGAGGTCGTGGGCCAGGTCGGAGTCGTGAAGTCTCGCGACGAACCGGGATCCGACGCGAAGGGCGTTGACCTCGTGGCCGTCCCCATCCTCGGGGTCCGGAACCTCATCTCCGAGCTCGCTCGCGTCGAACTGCGGCATCAGTGGGAACTTAGCCGGACGCGAGGCTCGGACGTGGCAAACCGAAGTGATCTCGCGGAATGCCGGCGTCTCGACGCTCGGCCGCAGGAAGTCGACGCAAGGACGACCTCCCGGGAGCAGGGAGCCGATCAAACAGACGATCAGGGCGATTCGGCGATTCGCGGTCATTCGACCCATCTCCCCGACCGCCGCGCGCAACTTCGCTCGTCGAGTTGCCCGATCTCAGGGTAGCCGATCCGCACCGCAAGTCGAGGGCATTTTCGGCCGACATCGCGCATGCGTCATCTCTTAATTCTGTCGGTCGATCCGATTCGGTCGCGGCCGCATTGCCGTCTGAGGGCAGGCTGGTCATACCCTGGGACGCCGGATGGCCCCTGGCTCAGATGAGTCGATTAGGCTTAACTGAAAGATTTGCGACATTTCCTGACGTCATTGTCCGTAGACCACATGTGGGAGGTTCATGCGTGCGCTCGGGGAAATGGGTGAATCTCTCTCCAGCGGCTCGCGAGTCTTCGCCGCAAGCCGGATGAATGCCATGGGTTACAATTCAGTCCGCCTGGGACAGGTTGAGCGACGCCGCGAGCGACTCGGATGATGAATCGAAAAAACATGACCAAAATTCCCGACCTCTCCCTGGCTGCATTTCGTCCGCAAGTTAGAGTCATGACAACTCTCGAGCCTCTCCCAGCGCTTCGCGAGAGCCCTTCCTACCACGAACTCGCGCCGATGGCTCCTGGCTTCCTCATGACCGACAACGATGGATCAACGGACCCGAGTTTGTCTCCCTCTCCCGAGACTCGGCCGGACATGCAGATCGGGGTCGATGCCGCCCGGATCCTGCTCGCAGCCGCGCGAAGTCTGGGCGGCGATGACAACCAGCCGGCCCTGGCGCGATTCCGCCGGGTCGCCGGCGAGTACGAGGACCTTCTGCGCAGGCCGATCGGCTACCTGCCGATTCACGAAGTCTCGCCCTTCGTCATCATGCGAGATGGCAGCCGGAAGACGATCCTCGCCATGATCGAGGAATCGAACGACGACGACGACGACCGACTCCGCCTCGCACAACTCCTCCTCAGGAGCCTGGAGTGGCGGATGCCTCGTTGAGCGCCGCCGGGCCACGGGGCTGGGTCGTATGCTTGACGGGCGGGAATGGTACAATTGTTGTTGAGCGTCCGTCGGGTCGGGGAGCAATCCCGGCTTCCGGCCGAACCGGACAGGCCGCGTGGGGTCCCCCGATGGCAGAGGCTCGAAGTCCGAAATTCGGCCGGCTCCTGGTCACGTTCGCCCTGATCGCCACGCTCAGGATCGGCGCGGACAGCCCCGCGCACGCTGCCGAGCCAGCGAGGGCGGTCGACTTCAACCGAGACGTCAGGCCGATCCTCTCCAGGCATTGCTTCGCCTGCCACGGTCAGGACGACGCCCAGCGGGCCCGTGGGCTCAGGCTCGACCACCTGGCCGACGCGACGAAGGAACTCAAGAGCGGCGCCCGCGCCATCGTCCCGGGAGAGCCAGACGAAAGCGAGTTGCTCGCCCGGATCGTCGACGAGGACGAGACGTCGCGGATGCCGCCCAAGAAGTCGGGCGATCGCCTGGCCACAGCGGAGGTCGAAACCCTCAGGCGTTGGATCGAGCAGGGGGCGACTTTCGCCGAGCACTGGTCGTTCACCGCCCCCGTCGCCCGGCCGCTCCCCGCGGTCAAACGCGCGGACTGGCCCAGGAACGGAGTGGATGCCTGGATCCTCGGTCGGCTGGAACGCGAAGGGCTCGCCCCGTCGCCCGAGGCCGATCGCTTCGCCCTGCTCCGCCGCCTGAGCCTCGACCTCCGGGGGCTCCCGCCGACTCCCGCCGAGGTGGCCGACTTCGCCCGCGACGATGCGCCGGATGCCTACGAGCGTGCGGTCGACCGCCTGATCCAGGATCCCGCCTTTGGCGAGCGCCGGGCGCGCCACTGGCTCGACCTGGCACGCTACGCCGACTCGTCGGGCTTTGGTTCCGACCCGCTCCGGACGATCTGGCGTTATCGCGACTGGGTCATCGACGCCTTTAACGGGAATCAGCCGTATAACGAGTTCACGATCGACCAGATCGCCGGCGACCTGCGGCCCGCCCCCACGCTCTCTCAGACGATGGCCACGGCGTTCCACCGGAACACGATGACCAATACCGAGGGAGGGACCGACGACGAGGAATTCCGCGTCGCCGCCGTCAAGGACCGCGTGGACACGACCCTTCAGGTCTGGATGGGCCTGACGATGGGCTGTGCCAAGTGCCACACGCACAAGTATGACCCGATCACTCACGACGATTACTATCGGACCTACGCGGTCTTCAACCAGACCCAGGACAACGATCAGCCCAACGAAGCCCCGACCATCCCGGCGCCCTCCCCCGCCCTTCTCGACAGAATCCGGGAACTCGACGCGAAGATCGGCGAGCAGAAAGCGATGCTCGCCGCCCGCACACCGGAGCTTGCCGCCTCGCAGGACCGCTGGGAACGGACGCTCGTGCTCGCGGAAGGCGCGGAGCCAGACCCCGGCAGTCGCGTCGCGACGCCGGCCGACGTGCTGGCGGCGGCGGACCTCGCCCCGGCGGATCGGAGCCCGGCCCAGGTCGATCGCCTGTTTACCTATTTCCGGACGATCGCCCCTGAGACGAAGTCCATTCGTGGCGAGATCGCTCGCCTGGAAGCATCCAGGCCTGCCGTCCCTACGCTGCCGATCCTGGCGGAATTGCCCTCGGCCACGCGCCGGACCACTCACCTGATGGTCAAGGGCAACCACCTCGACCCAGGCCACAAGGTCGAGCCGGGTGTCCCGGGTGCATTCCACCCGCTCAATCCCGGCGATGCGGCCGACCGGATGGGGCTGGCCCGCTGGCTGGTGGATTCCAGGAATCCGTTGACCGCGCGTGTCGAGGTGAATCGAATTTGGGGCGAGTTGTTCGGCGCCGGCCTGGTTGAGACCGAGGAAGACTTTGGCACCCAGGGAGAGCTGCCGAGCCATCCCGAGCTGCTCGACTGGCTGGCCCTGGAATTGATCGGGCTCGACTGGGATACCAAGGCGCTGATCCGGACCATCGTGACGTCGTCCACCTATCGGCAGTCATCGAAGGTGAACCCGGAACTGATCGCCCGCGACCCCAAAAACCGGCTGCTGGCGCGGGCGCCCCGCTATCGGCTCGAGGCCGAGACGGTGCGAGACCAGGCCCTCAGCCTCAGCGGCCTGCTCAGCCGCAAGATGAACGGCCCGTCGGTCTTCCCGTACCAACCCGGCGGGCTCTGGCAGGCCGCGTTCAATGGTGAGCGGACCTGGGCAACCAGCGACGGCGAGGACCGGCATCGCCGCGGCCTCTACACGTTCTGGCGGCGGACGACCCCCTACCCGTCGATGACCGCCTTCGATGCCCCTAGCCGCGAGACCTGCGCGATCAGGCGGATCAGGACGAACACCCCCTTGCAGGCGTTCGTCACCATGAACGACCCAGTCTACGTCGAGGCGTCGCAGGCGCTCGCCCGTCGAATGGTCCGCGAAGGGGGTTCCGACGATCGGTCGCGCGCCCGGTTCGGGCTTGAGCTTTGCCTCGGTCGGCCCGCCACCGACGATCAGGTCGACCGGATCGAGCAACTCTATCGCGGCGAGCGGGACCACTATCGGTCCCACTCTGAGGACGCGAAGGCACTGGCCACCGAGCCGCTTGGCCCTCTCCCCGAGGGGATGGCGGCCGACGAGCTGGCGGCCTGGACCACGATCGCCAACGTGCTCTTGAACCTCGACGGCGTCCTGACCCGAGGCTGATCCGATGGAATTCCCGCTCCAGCGAGCCCGCGCCGCCACCCGACGCCAGTTCCTCGTCGATTCACAGGCGGGCCTGGGCGCCTTCGCCCTGGCGGCGCTGTCCGGCAAGCTCGGCCGCGCCGCCGATCTCGCGCCGAGGCCTTCCACCGGCGACCCGATGTCGCCCCGTCCGCCTCAGTTCCCGGCGAAAGCGAAGCGGGTCATCTACCTGCATATGTCCGGCGCCCCGCCGCAGCAAGACCTCTTCGAGTACAAGCCCGAGCTGGTCAAGCATCACCTGAAGCCCTGCCCCGACGAGCTGCTGAAGGGGCAGAAGTTCGCCTTCATCAAGGGTCACCCCGTCCTGTTGGGCTCCCCCTATAAATTCGAACGCAGGGGCCAGTGCGGCACCTGGATGAGCGAACTGCTGCCGAAGCTGGCCGACCACGCCGACGAGCTCGCCATCATCCGGTCGATGCACACCGACCAGTTCAACCATGGCCCGGCCGAGCTGTTCCTGTATACCGGCAGCGCCCGCAACGGCGGCGCGGCGATGGGGTCGTGGGTGACTTACGGGCTGGGCAGCGAGAACGACAACCTGCCTGGGTTCGTCGTCCTGATCAGCGGCGGGACCGACCCGACCGGGGGCAAGGCGCTCTGGAGCACCGGATTTCTCCCCTCGGTCTACCAGGGGGTGCAGTGCCGGACGTCGGGCGACCCGATCCTGTATGTGTCGAACCCGAAGGGGATGGACCGCGAAGCCCGTCGCCGGAGCCTGGACGCGCTCCGGGCGCTCAACGAGACCGAGCTGGAGCGCTACGGCGACCCGGAGACACTGACGCGGATCAGCCAATACGAGCTCGCCTTCCGGATGCAGATGTCGGTGCCCGAGGTGATGGACATCCGCCAGGAGCCGGCCCGCGTGCAGGAAGAGTACGGGGCCCAGCCTGGCGCGTCATCCTTTGCCAACAACTGCCTGCTGGCCCGCCGGCTGGTCGAGCGCGGCGTCCGGTACGTCCAGCTTTATGACTGGGGCTGGGACACCCACGGCACCGCGGCCAGCAACGACATCGTCACGCATCTTCCGGCGAAGTGTAAGGAGGTCGACCGCCCGATCGCCGCCCTGCTGGCCGACCTGAAGCGGACCGGGCTGCTGGACGAGACGCTGGTGATCTGGGGGGGTGAGTTCGGTCGGACGTCGATGAACGAGGCGCGGGACGGATCGAAGTTCCTGGGCCGCGACCATCATCCGCAATGCTTCACGATCTGGATGGCCGGGGCCGGGATCAAGCCGGGGACCGACCTGGGCGCGACCGATGACCTGGGGACGCGGATCGTCGACAGCCCGATGACCGTCCATGACTTGCAGGCCACGGTTCTCCACCTGATGGGCCTGGACCCCTGGAAGTTCACCTATCCGTTCCAGGGGTTGCAGAATCGCCTGATCGGCCCCGAGGGTGAGGCGAAGGTGCGGACCGAGCTGCTTGCCTGACCGGAGATCCAACAAGGGTTGGACCCGGGCGTAGATTCACCCCGAGGGCGCCGCTAGACTATCGGCCTTCGCGCGAGGCTCGATTCCAGAAGCGGCAACTCACGGGGTGCTCTAACGTGCGCAAAGCAACGTCGATCGATCGTCTCGGCCTGGCCCGCACGGCCATCGCCGCGCTGGCCTGTCTGGGCGGGGGCCAAGCCGCCCTCGCCGATGTCAAGCTGCCGGCCATCTTCGGCAGCCACATGGTCCTGCAGCGCGACCTTCCCGACAAGGTCTGGGGCTGGGCCGAGCCGGGCGAGGCGGTCACGGTCACCATCGCCGACCAGACCAAGACCACCAAAGCCGACGACAAGGGTCATTGGGCCCTGAACCTCGACCCGCTCAAGTCGGGGGGAAGCCCCCTGACCCTGACGGTCAAGGGGAAGAACACGGTCACGTTCGATGATGTTCTCGTCGGCGAGGTCTGGGTCTGCTCGGGCCAGTCCAACATGCAGTGGGAAGTCGCTCGGGCCAATGACCCCGACCTCGAGAGCCTGACGGCCAAGTTCCCCAACATCCGCTTCATCTCGGTGCCGCAGGTCGGCACGCAGGAGCTGAAGACGGATTTCAAGGGTGAATGGACCGCTTGCACGCCCGAGACGGTCAAGAGCTTCTCGGCGGTCGGCTACTTCTTCGGCCGCCAGCTCGCCCAGACGCTCGACGTGCCCATCGGCCTGATCGACGACGCCTGGGGGGGCTCGGCCTGCGAGGCCTGGGTCCGCCGCGACATCCTCAAAGCCGACCCCAAGTATGCCGAGCTGATGGCGCGTTGGGAGAAGATCGAGGCTGACTACCCGGCGAAGAAGGCCGAGTACGACAAGTCGGTCGAGGCCGCCAAGGCCGACCCCAAGCTCAAGCCTCTGGCCAACCCCGACGGCCTGATGAACGGCAACGCACGCCCGGGCAACATCTATAACGGCGTGCTCAAGCCGACGATCGGCTACGGCATCCGGGGCGCGATCTGGTACCAGGGCGAGAGCAACGCCAGCCGGGCCTACCAGTACCGCGACCTCTTCCCCTTGATGATCCAGAGCTGGCGCGACGAGTGGAAGATCGGCGACTTCCCGTTCTACTGGGTCCAGCTCGCCGACTTCCTGCCCGAGAAGCCCGAGCCCGGCGACAGCTCCTGGGCCGAGCTTCGCGAAGCCCAGACGCTGACCCTCAAGCTGCCCAAGACCGGCGAGGCCGTCATCATCGACCTGGGCGAAGCCAAGGACATCCACCCGACCAACAAGCAGGACGTCGCCAAGCGCCTGGCCCGCTGGGCACTGGCCAAGGATTACGGCATCCCGATCGCCTGCCAGAGCCCGACCTACAAGTCGATGGAGAAGCAAGGGAACAAGGTCGTCCTGACCCTCGACCATGCCGAACCTGGCCTGAAGACGTTCGACGTGGCCGAACCGATCGGGTTCTCGATCGCCGGCTCCGACCGCAGGTTCGTCGCGGCCAAGGCCAAGATCATCGGGCCCAACAAGGTCGAGGTCTGGTCCGATGAGATCAGCGATCCGGCCTCAGTCCGATACGCCTGGGCCGACAACCCCATCTGCAACGTCTACGGCCAGAATGGCCTACCCGTCAACCCTTTCCGCACCGACGACTGGCCGGGCGTGACCGCCAACAGTCACTGAGCCTGCCCCAGGCAGAGAGGGGGTCCGGCATGTTCGGGCCCCCGCCCAACTCCAGGAGTGATCTGATGCAGGCTCGAAATCGCGTTTGGCGAACGTTGCCCCTGGCCGCCCTGCTCGTCGCCGGCCTCGCCGCGACCGCGGACGCCGCCGATCGGCTGAAGGTGCTGCTCATCGACGGGCAGAACAACCACAACTGGAAGGCGATGCAGCCCGTTCTGGTCGACGCCCTCACCTCCACCGGCAGGTTCGACGTCGACGTTGCGACGACCCCGCCGCCGAAGTCGCCCGCCTCGGCATGGGACTCGTTCCGACCCGACTTCTCCAAGTACGCCGCCGTGGTCAGCAACTACAACGGCGAGGCCTGGCCCGAGCCGTTGAAGACCTCGCTGGAGAAGTACGTCTCCGGGGGCGGAGGGCTGGTCGTGGTTCACGCCGCCAACAACGCCTTCGCCGAGTGGCCCGCCTGGAACGAGATGATCGGCATGGGCTGGCGCGACAGCAAGTTCGGCGAGCGGCTGACGGTCGACGACTCGGGCAAGGTGGTCAAGTCGGCCAAGGGCGAGGGCCCCGGGGCAGGACACGGCCCGGCGCATGCCTATCCGGTCGTCGTGCGCGACGCCGACCATCCGATCACCAAAGGGATGCCCGCCCGATGGGCCCATCCCACCGACGAGCTCTACCACGGCCAGCGCGGGCCGGTCGAGCATATGCACATCCTGGCGACCGCCTACTCCGACAAGGCGAAGGGCGGGACCGGGACTAACGAACCGATGGCCTGGACGATCCCGGTCGGCAAGGGCCGCGTCTTCACCACGGTCCTGGGCCACGTCAACGGCGACGACACCACGGCGATCCGCTGCGTCGGCTTCCAGTCGCTGCTGTCCCGCGGCGCGGAATGGGCGGCCACCGGGAAGGTGACCCTCCCGCTGGCGGCCGACTTCCCCGCCGAGGCCGTGAAGGTCCGGCCGGCCGCGGCCCACTGACACCGAACCGGTGGAGCGATGCCCCAATCGGCATCGCTCCACCCCCCGAATCAGCCGTTCTTGCGGGCGAATTCGGTCATGAACGCGCTCAAGCTCTTGCAAGCGTCCTCGCCGATCGCGTTGTAGATCGACGCGCGGATGCCGCCGACGGAGCGATGACCGGCCAGTCCGACCATGCCGGCGGCCTGGGACTCGGCGATGAACTGCTTCTCCAGGGCCTCGGTCGGCAGGCGGAAGGTCACGTTCATCGACGAGCGTGAGCCGGCCTCGGCGTGCCCCTTGTAGTAGCCGCCGCTGCCGTCGATCGTCGCGTACAGCGAGCCGGACTTGGTCGCGTTGCGTGCGGCCACGCCTTCCAAGCCGCCCAGGCCGTCGATCCACTGGAGGACGAGGTCGAGGACGTAGATGCCGAAGCTGGGCGGGGTGTTGTACAGCGAGTTGTTCTTCACGTGGGTCGAGTACCTGAGCATCGTCGGGACCTTCGCGTTGGCCTGCTTCAGCCAGTCTTCGCGGAGGACAACGACGGTCACGCCCGACGGGCCGAGGTTCTTCTGGGCTCCGGCGTAGAGGAGCGAGAACTTCGATGCGTCGATGGGCCTCGACAGGATGTCGCTGCTCATGTCGGCGACCAGGTGGCGGCCACCCACGTCGGGGACGGACTGGAACTGCACCCCCTGGATGGTCTCGTTGGTGGTGTAGTGGACGTAGGCAGGGGTGGCCGAGAGCTTGATCTCGTCGGCGTTGGGCACCCTGGCGTAGTTGGACGCCTTGGTGGTCGCGGCGATGTGGGCCTCGCCGAAGAGGCCAACTTCCTCGACCGCCTTCTCGCCCCAGGAGCCTGTGACGATGTAGTCGGCCGTCCCCCCTTGGGGCAGGAAGTTCATCGGCAGGGTGGCGAACTGGGTCGAGGCGCCCCCCTGGACGAAGATGGCCCGATAGCCGTCGCCGACGCCGAGCAGCCGCTTCAGGGTCGCCTCGGCGCGGGCGTCGATGGCCTCGAACTCCTTGGAGCGGTGGCTCATCTCCATGATCGACATCCCGCGACCTTTGTAGTCGCGGAGTTCGGACTGGACCTGCTCCAGCACGGAGGGGGGGAGCATGGCGGGGCCGGCGTTGAAATTCAGCACGGAACTCATCGGAAGCGTCCTCGGACTCGCCTCGCCTCGGATCGTCGAGCCAACGGCAAGTCGCCGATTCTATCGAGTCGACCGCCCGGCGTGCCTCCCCATTCGGGTCGGAGGGTGCGTCGGTGCATCGCGCAGGCCCGTCTGCTAGAGTTGCCCGGGCCGAGCCACCCGTCCCACCCGACCGCGGAGACACCCCATGAACGAGCATGAATCGACACGAAGGGCCTGGATGCTCGAGGTTGGCGCGATCGGGCTCCTCGCGAGCGAACTCCGCGCCCAGGCGGCGGCAGCGGCCGACCCCGAAGCCGGGCCGCAGGCCGACCCGACGCTCATTCCCCGCGAGAACGAGCGTGAAGGGGCCAGGGACTGGCAGCTCACCCGGCTCAGGCTCGACTCGCCAACCGGCTACCGCAGCCCGTTCATCGAGGGCTACTGCTCGAAGCAGAGCGTGAAGGCCGGCGAGTCGATCGAGCTGAAGGTCTCGACCAACCCGCCCGGGCGGTTCGGCATCGAAGTCTTCCGGATGGGCTATTACGACGGCCGGGGGGCACGCCTGATGACCACCCTCGGACCGTTCCAAGGGAAGACCCAGCCCACCCCGCAGCCGGGGCCCGACGACCTGCACGAGTGCCGCTGGGAGACGACCGCCGAGTTGACCATCCCCGACGACTGGCCGAGTGGGGTCTATCTCGGCCGGCTCTCGCTGGTCGTCGCCGATGAGGTGGGCGTCCCCTGGCAGAGCTACGTCGTCTTCGTCGTCCGGGACGAACGGCCGGCCGACATCCTGGTCCAGTGCTCCGACAACACCTGGCAGGCCTACAACCGCTGGCCGACCCATTACTCGGTCTACACCAATCCCAAGGATACCCAGGGCCCCTGGTCGAAGGTCAGCTTCGACCGACCTTACGGCAAGGAGGCGCAGTACGAGTCGGTGGTCAGCGACCCCTTGACCGTCGGCTCGGGCGAGTTCCTGCCGTTTGAGTTCCCGCTGGCCTACTTCCTGGAGCAGCACGGCTACGACGTCAGCTATTGCTGCAACAGCGATATGATCACGCCCGACCGCGGCCTGCGCTGCAAGGCGTTCATCAGCGTAGGCCACGATGAGTACTGGGATATCCGCCAGTACAACAGCGTTCTGGCCATGCGCGACGCCGGGGTCAATCTGCTGTTCCTGTCGGGCAATTCGGTCTGCTGGGTGACGCCGCTGACCCCCTCCAGCGACGGACGACCCGCCCGCGTCATGTTCCGCGGCGGCCCTTACGGCGGCGAGCACGACCACGCCGTGCTCCGCGAGCGCCTCCACGGGCCGTTCCCGCACCGAGGGCCCGACGAGGGCTACCTGATCGGGGCACGCAACGTCGAGCCGGTCAACGGCGGCGGCGACTGGATCTGCACGAAGCCCGACCACTGGATCTTCGCCGGCACGGGCATGAAGCGGGGCGAGCACATCCCCGGCTTGATCGGCTGGGAGTACCACGGCGACCCGCCGGCCGACATCCCAGGGCTGGAGATCGTGGGCGAAGGGATCGCCTATGTCGGCGGGGTCACACCCCAGCGCTGGACGTCGACGATCTACCCGGGGCCCAAGGGGAACTTCGTCTTCAACGCGGCGACCATCTTCTGGGCGCAGGGGCTCAGCTCGCCCCCCGGCCACACCCTGCCCTGGACCCACTGGACCAGGCCGCACGGGCCCGACGACCGCGTTCAGACGATCACCCACAACCTGCTCCGGCGGGCGATCGGCGGGGCGGTCTGATCCGGGCATTCCCCGCCGCCTGCGAGCGTTCCCGGGTTCGTTTCGTTTCGCGGGCGGCACGAAATTTCCTGGGTTGCGGTGGGTTCGACCGGTCCCAGCGCGGTGACCGGTCCGGATTGGCCGCATCCTTGGATTGGGGTTCGCTGATGAGTCGCATACGCCCGCCCGTGGACTCCGCCGGTCCCAAGCTGAGCCACGAGGACGCGGTCCTGCTGTTCCTGGAGAAGGTCGCCTGGCTGATGGACCGGGCCGTCGCCGTGCCCGGCACGAAGTACAGGGTCGGGCTCGATGCATTCCTGGGCCTGCTGCCGGTGGGTGGAGACGTGTTCACCGGCTTCATCCAGGCGGCCTTGGTGCTGGTGGCCCTGCGTCATTATCACGTCCCCAAGACGGTCGCCGCGCGGATGGCGGGCAATGTGCTGCTGGACATCGGCATCGGGGCCATTCCGTTCGCGGGCGACCTCTTCGACGTTGTGTTCAAGGCGAACACCAGGAACCTCAGACTCCTGGAACCGTACCGGACGATCGATGCGCATGCCGAAGTCCTCGGCTCCGGCCATCCGCGGGGTTCCCTGGGCGCGCCGGCGGCACCCCGGCGTCGGGGGACCTCCTGGAAGCTGATCGTGCCGATCGCAGTCGTGTTGCTGGGGGCGGTCGGGCTGTCCCTGCTCGGATTCGTGACGCTGGTGCGCTGGCTGATTTCCTGAGGCCCGCGCAACGAAACGGCCGAACGACCTCGCCCCCTTCGATCCTGGCGGATCGAAGGGGGCGAGGTCGTGTCTGAGATCGTGGCCGCTCCGACCGGTCAGTTGATCGACAAGGCGGCGCAGCGTGCAGGCTCGGTCGACACCCCCTGAGGTGCGCGGTCGGAAAGGGCGACGACGATCGTGCCGACCATGGGAGGCCGGAATTGCTCGTGGGGGAGGGCGAAGGTCTCAAGAACGAATCGGCCCGAGGAGCCGTCCAGCCTTGGGGCATCCTCGACGATCCGGTCCGCCCCGTCCGACCGGGAGGCCCTCAGGATGCTCTCGGCGTAGGCCTCTGAGAACCGAACGGGCGAAGCATCGAGGATGTTCTCGCCGACCCCCGCGGGGAAATCGGGCCCGCCGGCCCGCTCGATCGACGGGCTGCGGAAGGCGAGGTTGCCCTCAAGATCGCAGATCCAGGCGGCCACCGACATCCGAGCCATGAAGGCCTGGAAGCATTCCTCGATGTTCCCGAGGGGCGACGCGGCCCAATGGCACTTCCGGACGTCGCGGATCATGTAGGTGAACATCGACCGGCCGGCCAGGCGAAACTTGCTGACCGACAGCTCGATCTGAATTTCGGTGCCATCCTTGCGCCTGGCCTGGAACCGGCGGACGCCCCACTGCCCGGCCTCGCCCTGGGCCGACTCGGGAGACGACCCGAACCAGGGCAGGCCCGGGATGAGCATGCCGACCTCGCGGCCGAGCAATTCCGCGGCCTCGTAGCCGAAGAGGGCGAGGGCCGACGGGTTGGCCGTCTCGATCCGGCCGAGCATGTTCAGGGTGAGGATCCCATCGACGGAGGTCTCGAGGATCACGCGCGAACGCTCCTCGGCTTCACGGAGGCGTTGCTCGGCCTTGATTCGCTCCAGGAAGTAGCCGATCTTGCGGCCGAGGCGGCCGACGAGCTCGACGAGGTTCGCGTCGTCCTCGATCGCGGGCCGGCCGAAGAAGCGCATGACGCCCATGACCGGGCCCTCGCCGCGGACGGGGAACGCGAAGGAAGGCTCGATGGGGGTGCCCGTCCCGGGCTCGGGGTCACCGTCCGCGGCGAGAGCCCGTGGCGTGACGGCGTGGCGGACGAAGCGGGAACCTGCCCAGGCCTCGCCCGGAAGGCCCTTCCCGAGCGGCAGGAGCATGGCCGAAGTGGTCGATGAGCCGAGCTGGGCGGCGAGTCCGTTGGACGACCATCCGCGAGCCAGGCGGAGGACGTTGGCGGCCCCGTCGACCTCCCAGTACTCGCCGCGGAAAAGGCCGAGGCCCTCGCCGATCACATCCAGCAGGCGTGGGAGCGCCCCGTCGGCGGCGACGGGGCCGGAGAGCACGCGCAGGCATTCGTGCCGCACCTCGTCACGCCGCTCCTTGTGCTTGCGGCCGCTGATGTCGCGCTGGATGGCGATGAAGTGGGTCACCTCGCCGGTGGCGCCCCGGGCCGGCTCGACCTCCAGCTCCACCCAGTAGGAGCCGCCCTGCTTCCGGGTGTTGACGAGCTCGACTCGGAAACCTAGCCCCTGCCCGAGCCGGGTTCGCATGGCGTTGACGATCTCGGGGTCGGTCGAGGTCCCCTGGAGGAACGAGCCGGGCGTCCGCCCGAGGATCTCGTCGAGGGTATAGCCCGAGAGCCTGGTGAAGGCGTCGTTGCACCACTCGATACGCCGATCTCGGTCGGTGATGAGCACGGCGTTGTCGGTGTGCCGGGCCACCAGCGCAAGCCTCCCGCTCTCCTCGAGCCTCGACGCCTCGCCACGCGGCGGCACCGAGAAAGGACCTGATCCCTGCGATGGCCACGACATGCCTGCCCCCAGATCGTTAAATGACGCCCACCAAGCATTGGAACAAATGCGCACTTGAAATCAGACGCTTCGGGGTTCCGGCCCGGGACCTCCGGAGTGACGTTGGGCCGTCCGTCTCGCTCGAGGCCGGCGACGACGGGCCACCCCGCCCGGACGAGATCGGGCGGAGGGTCGGGCCTCGCCGGCATCGCGGGGCTTCCCGGCCTGATAGTTGGAATCGCGCCGGAAAACCGGTCATGGTTTCCCGAAAAATTCGCGGATTCGCGCCGTGGGGTGGCCGAGGCCGACCCGGACGTTTCCGCGCGGGCCTTTCCGCCCCCGCGAGGGCCGAATCCTCGGGGCACCGATGGGCCCGCGAATTTTCCCGATGCGATCCTGGACGGCCCGCCGGGCGCGCCTACAATCGGCCTGGCAAGGAATGAAGATCACTCTCATCTCAGATGTGAAGATCTTCGCACCCTTTTTTGCGCACGAATTCTCCTCGAAGGGCTCTCACGATGCGTTACCTGCTCGGACTCGCAGCCGCCGTCGCCTTCGCCACCCCCGCCTTCTCCGCCGAGAAGGACATCGTCGACACGGCCGTGGCCGCCGGCAAGTTCAAGACCCTCGTCGCCGCGGTGAAGGCCGCCGGCCTGGTCGACACCCTCAAGGGCGAAGGCCCGTTCACCGTCCTGGCGCCGACGGACGCCGCCTTCGACAAGCTCCCCGAGGGAACCGTCGAGTCGCTGCTGAAGCCGGAGAACAAGGACAAGCTCGTCAAAATTCTCACCTACCATGTTATCCCGTCGAAGGCGCTGAAGGCCGACGTGGCCAAGCTCGACGGCAAGAAGGTCAAGACGGTCGCCGGCCCTTCGGTCACGATCAAGGTCCACGGCGACGACGTCATGATCAACAAGGCCAAGGTCATCGCCACCGACGTCGAGACGTCCAACGGCGTCATTCACATCATCGACACGGTGTTGCTGCCCCCCGCCGAGTGAGCCGACTGGCAGCGACCCTGGGAACTCCCGGTCCCGGAGTTCCCAGGGTCGCGCCTCGCCGCGCGGCCCGAGTGATCTGGAGGCGGGGACCGATCGTCGCTATGATTCACGAGACTCGGCCACGCTCCTCCCGCGATGGGGGGCCGGATGTCGAAGTCGCCGGTTTCGCGGCCAGTCCACCGAGGCGATCATGGGTAAGCGTCCCAGGAACCGGCTTGAATTGCGGGCGGAGGTCGAGGCCGCCGAGGCGCGAGGCATGATGCCCGCGGAGACGCGCCCGAGGTCTCCGCGATCGCCGTCGACGGAGAGCCGGCCCAAATCCTCGTCATCGACCCGGATGAAGATCGTCTGGGCGGTCTGCGACATTGGCGGGCGCACGATCGTCACCTTCGACTTCCCGCAGAAAGCCGACGCGGAGGCCGCCGCCAAGGCCCTGAAAGCCCGGGGCAAAGGTGAGCACTTCGTCCGTCAGGTGAAGCAGGAGATGCTCTAATCCTGAACACGTCGTGGGTCGATCAACGGGCCCGGTCGATCTCGCGGCCGAAGTAGCCGGCTGCCCAACGAGACATCGCCCGATCGAACGTCCGCGGGAACAGGCGGGCCGCGGCCAGGGTTCCCCAGGCGGCCCAGGTCGGGGCGAGGATCGCGACGTCGCGATCCAGCCCGCGGAGGATCGCCCTGGCTACACGCCCTGCAGCCGCGGCGTGGGGCGTGCGGCCCTGGTTCGAGGATCCTTGCCCGAGCGCCGTGGAGTGGAATTCACTCTCGGTGCGGCCCGGCTGCGCCGCCCAGACGCGGACGTTCGTCCCGACCAGCTCGTACCGCAGGCTCTTGACGAGCCCGTCGACCGCGTGCTTGGTCGCCACATAGGTGGCCGAGTAGGGCATGCCGATCGAGCCCAGGACCGACGAGACCTGGACGACCTGGCCCCGCCCGCGGCCGAGCATGTGCCCGACGGCACGCCGGGTCAGGTCGACGACCGCCACGAGATTGACCTCGATGATCTGGCCAATCATGGCGGGATCTTCGTCGGCCAGCGGAGCGTAATGGCCGAGCCCCGCATTATTGACGAGGAGGTCGAGCCCGCCCGACTCCGCGTCGGCCCATTCCCAGAGCTGGCCCCGGAACCCGGGGAGAGCGAGGTCGCCGTCGAGCACCCTGACCCTCCCCGCGGGGAGGCCGGCGGCCAGTTCGTCGAGGCGGTCGCGGCGGCGGGCGGTGGCCAGCACGACGTAACCCCGCTCGAGGACGAGCTGTCGGGCGAGTTCGCGGCCGAGCCCGGAGGAGGCGCCCGTGACGAGGGCGAACCGGGGCGGTTGATCGTTCATGCGGGGCGAACTTCCGGGGCATGCGGGGTGTCGGATCGGGGCGAAGTGGCGCATCGGGTTGTTGCCCGCTCGTCCATTCCGTACACTAGGACGGCCCGTCCGGCAACCTGCAAATGCCGGGGGCGAGTTGCGCAGAGGCGAGGAAATTCCGTGGCCACCATCGACGATCGCCAGACGACCACCCAACGCACACCGACGACCGGGGCCGACGTCTTGGTCGAATCGTTGGTGCGGCATGGCGTCGATGTCGTCTTCGCCTACCCCGGCGGCGCCAGCATGCCGATGCATCAGGCGCTGACCCGACAGCGAAACCTGATTCGAACGATCCTCCCCCGCCACGAGCAGGGCGGGATCTTCGCCGCCGAGGGCTACGCTCGCGTCACCGGCAGGCCGGGCGTCGTGATGGCCACCAGCGGCCCCGGCGCCTTGAACCTGGTGACCGGCCTTGCTGACGCCAAGCTGGACAGCCTGCCGATCGTGGCGATCACCGGCCAGGTGCCCACCCATGTCATCGGCACCGACGCGTTCCAGGAAACGCCGATGGTGGAGGTCTGCCGGGCCATCACCAAGCACCACTACCTGGTGCAGTCGGCCAAGGACATCGCGCGGGTGGTGAAGGAGGCGTTCCACATCGCCGGCACCGGCCGCCCCGGGCCCGTCCTGATCGACATGCCCAAGGACGTGCAGAACACCCTGGTGCCGAACCCCGACTACGACGTGGCGATGGACCTGCCCGGGTACCTGCTGCCCGGCCCGCCGGCCGCCGAGAAGCTCCAGGCCGTCCTGGCGGCGCTCCGCGCCTGCGAGCGGCCCATCATCTATTGCGGCGGCGGCGTGATCGGTGCCGACGCGGCGGCCGAGCTGAGGCGGTTCGCCGAGGCCACCGGCATCCCCGTCGCCATGACCCTCCAAGGCCTTGGCTCGATTCCTAGCGACCATTACCTGTCGCTGGACATGCTGGGGATGCACGGGACCGTCTACGCCAACAACGCGGTGAACGAGGCCGACCTACTGCTGGCCCTCGGCGTCCGGTTCGACGACCGGGTGACGGGCAAGCTGTCCGAGTTCGCCAAGCACGGCCGGATCGTGCACGTGGACGTGGACGCGTCGGAGATCAACAAGAACAAGGCGGCCCAGATCTCGCTGAACACCGACGTGAAGCAGTTCCTCACGGCGATCAACCCGCTCGTCGAGAAGGGCGACTGGCGCCCCTGGCACCAGCAGATCGACCACTGGCGCGAGACGGAGGCGATGAGCTACGCCGACCGCGACGACGCCATTCTGCCCCAGTATGTGATGGAGAAGTTCAGCGAGCTGACCAAGGGCCAGTTCCTGATGAGCACCGGCGTGGGCCAGCACCAGATGTGGGCCGCGCAGTGGACCAAGTTCGTCAACCCGAGGAGCTGGATCACCTCCGGCGGCCTCGGCTCGATGGGCTTCGGCCTCCCCGCCGCCATGGGTGCTCAGGCCGCCTTCCCCGACGCCCTGGTCGTGGACGTCGACGGCGACGGCAGCCTGGTGATGAACATCCAGGAGCTGGCCACCGTCTTCTGCGAGAGCCTGCCGGTGAAGGTGATCCTGCTGAACAACCAGCACCTCGGCATGGTCGTGCAGTGGGAAGACCGGTTCCACGCCGGCAACCGCGGCCACACCTACCTCGGCCCGGTTGACCACCCCGAGGCGACCGGCCAGGGTAGCGGCGAGCTTCCCGAGGTGACCTATCCCGACTTCGTCGCCATCGCCAAGGGCTTCGGCGTCCCGGCCCGCCAGGTCCGCAAGAAGGCGGACGTCGTCGGCGCGCTGGCCGAGATGATCGCGTCCAAGGGGCCCTACATCCTGGAGGTGCTCGTCCCTTATCAGGAGCACGTCCTGCCGATGATCCCCTCCGGCGGCACCTACCGCGACATCATCAAGAGCTGAACGCCCACCGACCGACGCGAACTCTCCCGCGGACGAACGCGGTCCCCGGGAGATTTCGCCGCGTTGCAAATGCGGAAGGCCCCCGGCCATCGAACCAGGTTCGATGGCCGGGGGCCTTCGTCGTCTCGCGTTTGCCCGGGTGAACTGAGCTGACTCAGTTCACCCAGGCGGGCTCGTCAATGAGGAGCCCGTACTTCTTCATCTTCTTGTAAAGCGTCGTCCGGTTGATGTCCAGGACGCGGGCGGTCTCCTGACGGTTCCAACTCAGGGCGGTGAGGGCCTGGATGATGAGCTGCTTCTCGGGCTCTTCGAGGGCTTCCTTCAGGGGCCTGATCCGTTCCTGCTGCTTCGCGGCGGGGAAGGCCGAGGGAACGAGCGTGGCCGTGGTCTGGGGGGGCAAGATGTCGCGAATCGGCTGTGTCAGTCCGAGGTCGTTCAGGGTGATTCGCCCACCCTGGCAGGCGTTGACCGCACGCTGGACCAGGGACTCGAGCTCCTGGACGTTGCCGGGCCAGTCGTGATGACGGAGCCGGTCGAGGGCGTCGGGCGTGAAGCCGACGATCCGCTTGCCGGCCGTTTCGGAGATCCTGGCGAGGAAGGCCTCGGCCAGGCGCTCGACGTCGAAGCCTCGGTGACGCAGGGGGGGGAGCCGCAGGCAGCCGCCCAGGCGATAGTAGAGGTCCTGCCGGAACAGGTTCTGCTCGACGAGGACGCTGAGGTCTTCCCGATTGGACATGATGATCCGGACGTCGGCCCGGACCGCCTTCGTCGACCCGACCGGCTCGAACTCGGAATCGCGAATGACCCTGAGGAGCTGGAACTGGAGATGGGGCGAGAGGCTGGCCACCTCGTCGAGGAAGATCGTCCCCCCCTGGGCCAGGGAGAGGGCGCCCGGGCGGTAGACCCCGTTGTCCAGGCCGTTGCCGCCCGTCTTGTGCCCGAGCAGCTCGCGTTCCAGCTGGGCAGAGCCGAGGGAACCGCAGCCGAGCTCGATGAAGGCTCGATCCTTCCAGGGACCTAGTTCGTGGACCTTCCGGGCGAGCCTGCTCTTGCCCACGCCCCGCTCGCCCACGATGAGCAGGGGGTTGCGGGACGATGCCATGGACGATGCCAGCTCGACCGCCTGGCGGAAGCTCGCGTCCTCGCCCACCAGCGATGAGCCGTCGGGACGGGGCGATTCCAACGTCATCGGCGCGGGGGCCGGCTGGGCCTGGGCGAAGTGCTTGGCGAAGTCGGCCACCAGGGGGGGGAGCGCCTCGGGCCTCGCCTGGACGACCGGCGGGCGGGAAACGGCCGCCGGCTCGTCCGTCGAATCGCCGAAGGACTCGAGCGCCTGGGTCACCGCGGCACGCAGCTCGACGGCCGACAGGGGATAGCGGAGGACCGCCGAGGCGCCGTAGCGGACGGCTTCGCGAGTCCGTTCGGGGTTGAGCTTCGGGAACATCAAGATCACGGGGATCCTGGCGAACTTGCGACGCACGAAGTTCAGCAGCTCCAGGGCGTCGGGTTCGTCCGGATCAGCCCAGGCCACCACCAGGTCGACCCCGCCCCGCTCGACGCGCCGGACGGCGACGCGGTCGTTCGGGGCCTGTTCGATCTCATGTCCGAGGGCACGCAGCATGGAGTCCAGCAATGCGTGCACGCTCGGCTCGGGGAGAACGATAAGGATGCGGGCTTTCATGTCAGTCTCTCTCGATGGCGCCCGGCGTGATGCACACGTGGGCCGAGGTGTCATCCATGAGGAATGAGCTGTCGCGGACGACCCTCGGTAAAGCGGTCGAAAGGGCGACTACGGGGTCTTCATCGACCCAGGCCGCATGCCCTTCGGTCGCATTGGATGCAAGCTCGAAGTGGGTGCAACGATGGGGATATACATCGCGGGTGGCGTGTCGTCAATTTTCACGCATGAAGACACGTCGGGGCCGATTCCCACTCGCGCGGTCTCGGCCAGCTTGGGACCGTGATCAGGGCTCCTGGGTGGCGGATTGGGCGTGCGGGTGCGCTCCTCGGTAGGCTTCGAGCAGTCGTTCGCGGGTCACGTGGGTGTAGATCTGGGTGGTGGCAAGGCTCCGATGACCGAGCAGCTCCTGGACGCTCCTCAGGTCGGCGCCGCGGTCGAGCAGGTGGGTGGCGAAGCTGTGCCTGAGCGTGTGCGGGCTGGAGGCGGGGTCGAGCCCCACTCTCAGGGTGTGGTCTTCCAGAAGGCGGCCGACACTCCGGCTGGAGAGCCGCTTGCCGTATCGATTGAGGAACAGGGCCGGCTCGTCGAGACGCTCGGGGCGGCGGGCGGACCTCCAGCGGACGATCCAGGCCAGGGCTGTCTTGCCGATCGGGCTGAGCCGCTCTCGTCGCCCCTTGCCGCGGACCCGGACCAGGCCGCGATCCTCGTCGAGGTCGTCGAGATTCAGGCCCACCAACTCGCCGACCCGCAGGCCGCCGCCGTAAAGGGTCTCGAACATCGCGCGGTCCCGCAGACCCAGGTCGGTGCCGGTCTCGATCGCGTCGAGCAGGCGGATGACGTCGTCGACCCCGAGCAGCTTGGGCAGCCGCTTCGGCTGCCTCGGGTTCCGCAGGCCGCCCGACGGATCGGCCGACACGACGCCCTGCCGACGCTGGTAGCGGAAGAACGACCGGAGGCTTGCCAGCCGGCGTGCGACCGTGCTCGGGGCATAACCCTGGCTTGACAGCCAGGCCGCATAGCGCCTGAGTCGCCGCGGGTCGGCCTCCGTCGGATTCGCGGCCGACTCCTCATCGACCCCGGCATCCGTCCGCTCCCCCTTCGCATTGGTCTCGCCGAGGAATCGCTGGAATACGGCCAGGTCGTCTTCATACGACCGGAGCGTGTGCGGCGACGCTTGACGCTCGCGACGGAGATAGTTCAGGAAGGCAGCAATGGATGGATGCATGACGCAAACCGAGCCTCTAAGACCCTGTCTGGTCGGCCTCGGGGGGCCTCCGGAATCGTCGAGAGACGTTCCCGAGAGTTTATCCCGATCCAAGGGCCGAACGAACGTGCTCTTCCTGCTCCATCGGACGGATTCTCTAATCGAGGCGAGAATTACCCGAAATGGATCGTTTTGGATTGGTTCGTTCGCCAATGCGGGATGAGTTCGATTCATCTCGAAGACCCGATATTCGGAAGGCCCATCGTGCCTCGCCTCCTGAATAAACCGCGTGCCGAACGATCGTGAATCCTCGACCCTGCCCCTTCCAGCATGCATTACGGTGTGTTTTAGAGACACGGACAGTGGTTTTCTTAAAATGACCGAAAAAAGATTGGACAATCGGTCAAGAACTTCGACTAACCCCCTGAAAATCAACTGTTTAGCTCGATTTCCGAAAGGATCTCTTTTGACCGGAGTGACAAAATTTCGAGTGGTGTCGGGAGATCGAATCGACCTTGAAGTCTCGAGGAAAACGCAATCATGACCTCGAGCGGTTCACGCAGCCTTCATAGTTCATGAATGCCTCCACCAGGTGGCTATCTCGCCTAAATCCCCAAATCGCGTTTAAGCAGCCCGTCCGAGCTTAATTGACAATAAGTCACGAGATTGACAAAGTCGCCAAGTTTGCCCTCGGGTCCGGGTGATTCAACCTGCACATCGAGGGCCGCCGCTCGCAGGAACTTCGGCGAGGGGCGGCCCCGGGCGTGCCTTTAGTGTGGGGAGACGCCGAGCACCTTCACGAGGAAGGCGATCTTGTCCGCGGCTTCCTCGATCTGCTTGGTGGTCGGCTTACCCGCGCCATGGCCGGCGCGGGTCTCGATTCGGATCAGGACGGGGGCGTCGCCTGAATGCGCTTCCTGGAGAGTCGCGGCGAACTTGAACGAGTGCGCCGGGACGACCCGGTCATCGTGGTCGGCGGTGGTCACCAGGGTCGGCGGATAGGCGGTGCCGGGCTTGAGGTTGTGCAGCGGCGAATAGGCGTGGATCGCCTTGAACTGGCCGGCGTCGTCGGACGACCCGTAGTCGTCGATCCAGGCCCAGCCGATGGTGAACTTGTGGAACCGGAGCATGTCCAGCACGCCGACGGCCGGCAGGGCCGCGCCGAAGAGGTCGGGCCGCTGGGTCATGCAGGCACCGACCAGCAGTCCGCCGTTCGATCCGCCGCTGATGGCCAGCTTTGGGGTGCTGGTGTACTTTTCGGCGATCAGGTATTCGGCGGCGGCGATGAAGTCGTCGAAGACGTTCTGCTTGTTGAGCTTGGTCCCCCCCTGGTGCCAGTCTTCGCCGTACTCGCCGCCTCCACGAAGGTTGGGAATTGCCAGCAGGCCGCCCAGCTCCATCCAGGCCAGGTTCGACGGCGAGAACGAGGGGGTCAGGCTGATGTTGAATCCGCCGTATCCGTACAGCAGGGTCGGGTTCTGCCCGTCCTTCTTCAGGCCCTTCTTGTGACTGAGGAAGATCGGCACCTTGGTGCCGTCCTTGCTGGCGTAGAAGGCCTGCGTGGTCACGTACTCGGCCGGGTCGAAGGTCAGCTTGGGCGCCTTGTAGACGGTGCTCTTGCCCGCCCCGACGTCGTAGCGATAGATGGTCGTGGGCGTGGTGTATGAGGTGTAGGCGTAGAAGGTTTCCTCGTCCGTCCGCTTCCCGCCAAACCCCGCGGCCGTCCCCAGACCGGGAAACTCCACCTCGCCGATCGCCTTGCCGTCGAGACCGAAGACGCGGACCTGCGTGTGGGCGTCCTTCAGGTACGACGCGATGAAGCGATTGCCCACCAGGCTGACCGAGTCCAACGTTTCGGCGACCTCGGGGATCAGGGTCGTCCACTTGGCCGGCTCGGGCGAGCGGGTGTCGATGGCGACGACCTTCCCCTTGGGTGCGTCCTTGTTCGTCTTGAAGTAGAAGACCGGGCCTTCGTTATCGAGGAACGTGTACTCGGCGTCGAAGTCGCCGACGAGGTGCACTGGCGCAGCGGCGGTCTCGGCCAGCTTGCGGTAGAGGACCCGATACTTGTCGTCGGTCCCCTTGCCCAGCGTCAGCACGAGATAGGTCCCGTCCTCGCTGACGGTGGCATCGGCCCGCCAGTCCTTGTGCTCCTTGTCTTCCCAGACGAGGGCATCGGCCGACTGAGGGGTTCCCACCTTGTGGTAATAGAGCTTCTGGAAGTAGTTGGCCCCCTTCAGGTCGGCCCCCGGCTCGGGCTGGGGGAACCGGCCGTAGAAGAACCCCTTGTTGTCCTTGGTCCAGGTGGCTCCCGAGAACTTGACCCACTTGATCAGGTCGTCCAGATCCTTGCCGGTCTCGACGTCCCGCACCTTCCAGTCAACCCAGTCCGACCCCGCGGCGGCCAGCCCATAGGCGATGAGCTTGCCGTCGTCGCTCACCGACGTGCCCGAGAGCGCGACGGTGCCGTCCGCGGACAGGGTGTTTGGGTCGAGCAGGACCTTGGGCGCATCATCGAGCGAGGCGGCCCAGTACAGCACCCCTTGGTTCTGCAGCCCGTCATTCTTGGAGAAGAAGTAGCGGCCTCCATCGAGGCTGGGGACGCCGTACTTCTCATAATCCCAAAGCTTGGTCAGCCGTGTCTTGATCGCCGCCCGCTCGGGGATCGACTCCAGGAACGCGAACGTCACCTTGTTCTCGGCCTCGACCCAGGCGCGCGTCTCGGCCGAGTCGGGGTCTTCCAGCCAGCGGAATGGATCGGCGATCTTCGTCCCGTGATAATCCTCGACGGTTCCCCCCTTGGCGGCCTTGGGGTACGCCAGGGACTTCGAAGGTGCATCGGCGGGCGGGCCCGCGTCGGCGTTCGGCGATTGACTCATCGCGATCAAAGCTCCTGCCAGCGTGGCGGCAATCCGGCTCGTGCTCATCGAAGGCCCTCGTCCGGGTGATAGTCCTTGGGAGTGCGCGCAATCTCGGCGCGTCGGGAACTCAGTCTAACCGGCTTTTCGAGTCGGATTCCAGTTCGCCACGAAGCCGCGGGGGCCGGACGGCAGGTCCGCCTGGCAGGGTCGAGTTCGGCCAGGGTGGCCGAACTCATCGCTGGCCCCGGGCTCTCATTCGTCGGGTGAGCGCGAAGCGGTTCAGATCCGCCATACATCGAACAACCGGGACATTCGGGCAATGCGAGCGGCTTCTCGATCGCATGCAACAGTTGTTGCAAACACACGTCCTTGCGGCGAACATCGTGCTGGATGCCAACGACGAGATCCCGAACTTCCTACTCCAATCCAGGGTCGGAACCCCGAACGTTGAATAACGCTGAGGCAAGATGATCGGACGACTGGCGTGTGAGCCGACCCTCCCGCGATGCGGCAATGCCGTCGGGGCTTGGCTGCCAACTTTGATCGGGGACGTCCCGGGACACGATCGTCGATTGAGGCCATTCCAGCGCGTCGCTCATGAATCGAATGGGGCGAGGAGATCGAGTGTCGAGCTCGAATTCCTCGCGCCTCCCTTCCCCGTAACGGCTCCCGGACGGCACCGATGCGTTCGTCCTCTTGACTACCTCGATTTGGCGGATGCAGAAATGATCAGACGACCAGGCCCGCTCGGAATCTTCCTCGCCGCCACCGTCGCGTTCGCCGTCAGCCAGACTCTCCATGTCATCGCAGGCACGGCTCCTTCGGCGGAAGCCTTGCGACTCACGGAATTGGGGCTGTCGTTATCGCTGGTACTCTGGGTGGTCGCCGACGCACAGAGTCGGCGAATCACCCCTTGCTACGATTTCGGGTTCCTGACGGCCGTCTTTTTTCCGGTTTCGATCGCCTGGTACGCGATCCGATCCCGTGGCTGGAAGGGAGTGCTCACGCTGATCGCCTTGCTTGGCCTGATCTACCTACCCTGGGCATCCGCGTATGCCGCCTGGATGCTCAAGTATGGGTCTCGCTGATTCCAACTCGCGGGGCAAGGCGTGGGCAGAGAGGGACATCCACCTGGACGTTGTTCGGACGCGGGGTCTTGTTCACAATGAGGCCCTGACGTCCAAGTCGACGGGCCTCTCCCCTGTCGCCCCGAGCCGACCCGAGGACCTGAGATGATCGCCCGCAGACTCCCATCCATCGTCGTCGCTCTGACCGGCCTGATCGCCCCGTCCCTGTTCGCGGCCGACGACCTGCCGCCGATCTCCGACAGGGCGAAGAAGATCCACGCCTCGGGCATGGTCTTCGACGGCCACAATGACCTCCCCTGGCGGCTGCGGGCCGACGGGGATGTCACCTTCGAGACGCTCGACCTGTCGAAGCGGCTCGACTCGGGGCAGACCGACATTCCCCGGGCCCGCGAGGGGGGCCTGAAGGCGCAGTTCTGGTCGGTGTACATCCCCAGCGAGCACGCCAACCCCGCGCGAACCGTCACGCAGCAGATCGACATCGTGCACCGGATGATCGAGCGTTATCCCGATGACCTGGAGCTGGCCCTGACGGCCGACGATGTCGAGCGGATCGTGAAGGCGGGCAAGATCGCCTCATTGATCGGCATTGAGGGGGGCGTTGCCATCGAGGACGATCTGGCGCAGCTCAGGGGGTTTGCGCGACAGGGTGCCCGGTACATGACGCTGACCCACAACGTCACCCTCGACTGGGCCGACGCCGCCACCGGCAAGCCCTTGCACGACGGGCTCACTCCGTTCGGCGAGCGTGTCGTGCGCGAGATGAACCGGCTGGGCATGTTCGTCGACATCTCGCACGTCTCGCCCGCGACCATGGCCGACGTCCTGCGAGTGAGCAAGGCCCCGATCATCGCCAGCCATTCGAGCGCCTTCGCCATCGCGCCCCACCCACGCAACGTGCCCGACGACATCCTCAAGCAGATGTCCGCCAACGGCGGCGTGATCATGGTCAACTTCTACTCGGGCTTCATCGTTCCCGGAGCCGCCAAAGCCGGGGCCGAAGCCCGCAAGCGGTTCCGCGCCGAGTTCCCCAACGACCCCAAGGCCTACAACAAGGCGGTCGAAGACTGGTCCAACGCCAACCCCGCCCCGCGCGGGACAATCTCGGACGTGGCCAACCACGTCGACCACCTTGTCAAGGTTGCCGGCATCGACCACGTCGGCATCGGCTCCGACTTCGACGGCATCACCCGCTGGCCGGTCGGCCTCGAAGACGTCTCCTGCTACCCCAGGCTCACTGACGAGCTGTTGAAGCGGGGCTATTCCGAGGCTGACATCCTCAAGATCAACGGCGGCAACGTCCTGCGTGCCTTCCGCAAGGCGGGCGAGGTGGCCGAAGAGCTGAAGCGGACGACCAAGCCTGAGGTGGATCAGTTGAAGGATGCTAAGGAGTAATGAGCCCGCTTGAGGGTCGTCCCGCAGGGGCGGCCCTCATATCTGAATCGAAAGCTTCTCGGATGATCGCTCAGAGACAAGTCCGGGGGAAATCACCCTGTCTCAACCGAAATCAGTGCGCACAATTGGATGGCACCGAATCTGGCGAATCGGCCCCATCCGGAATCCAGGGGCATCGAGTCGGAACATCGTTGTGACTCAGCCGAATTGCGTGATCGCGATCGTCACGTAAGAGGCGGCGGATCAATCGAATGATCAGCATGATCGCAAGCAAAGTCGTCGCTGCGAATGCTTCCAGAGTCAGGGCGGCGGATCGTGGCTCGAACTGTGGTGTCCCTACTGGAGGGTGACTCGATCGGGGGCATCGAGCGGAAATCGCCACCACATCCCCAGGTTGGTCCTCGCCATCACGAAGTCCCCGCGTATCTGAACGACCTCGAACGGGTTGCTGGCCGTGAAGAATGCGATCCAGCTGATCTCTCCGCTATCGGTACGGAGGGCCGCCACAAATCCGTCCCCCCCTAGCCCGCCTGCACCGCCCAGGATCCGAATGCCCCTGGCGGGGTCCTCGGTGGTACAGAGCTCCATGATCTCGGTCCAGTCTAACGAGCCCTTCCGACGGAAATCCTTCAGTGTCGTCCATTCACCCGTCTCGACAACCAGCCCAAGCCTGCCGTTCTCTTGTTTCTTCCATGCCGCTAGCACATGCTTGACGCGCCCGTCGCCGAACACGATGCCGTCGATCAGGGGGCAGCGTTCGGCAGCCCACTGGTCCGCTAGGTCCGCATCAGTGGCCGGGCTATTCGTATCATCATTCATCGAAACAACGCCTCTTACCTTATTTGATGCATCGAAATCTTCCTCGACTTTGATGACGCGTTTGATATGAGTCGGTATCCCGAGTGTAACGCCCATCATCGCGGCGGCGACCATGGCCGTTCGTAAGGTGAGTCTTGGCCCGCGTCCGAATGGACGATGGGTCGTCGGACCGGATTGCCAAGGGCCCCACGATCAAAGCGTCTTCAGATATTCGATGAGATCCTGCCTCTCGCCGTCGGTCAGTTTATCGCCGAAGGTATGACCGCCATTGCCCATGCCGAAGCGCGACGTATCGACGAGGAACGGGTCGTCGACGGTCTTGGCCTCGGCTGTCGGGGCGGGTTCGGCCTTCCAGCCGAGGCGTTGCTGGTCGAAATGGACGAAATCGGTCGAAGGCGGGCGGCGGAATTTGGCGGGGCGGTCGGTGGATTTGAGGAGGAGCTCAATGTTGGGGATCGAGCCATTGTGCAGGTAGGGGGCAGTGGCCCAGAGGCCGTCGAGGGGCGGGGCCTGGTAGCCTTCGGCGAGTTCGTTGACGGGGTAGTCTTCGCCGAACCAGGTCGCGTTGTAGTGGGCGACGAAGCGGTCGCTAAGACCTTTGGCGCGGGCGGGGTCGGTGCCGACGACGTCGAGGGCGACGATCTTGCTGGGGTACTTGCCGTCGGGCCCGTAAGTGCCGTGGCACTTGACGCAGCTGGCCTGGAAGATTGCCGAGCCCCGGGCGGCGCGGGACTGGTCAATCGGGAACGGATATTTGGGGGCTTCCAGGCTGAGGAGATAGTCTCGGATGTCACGGAAGGTCGGTTCCAGGTCGCGGAATTCCTGGGCGGTTAGCTCGCCGAGCATGAATTGCATGTTGGTCCGGACGGAACGGGCGTCGGTCCGGCCGTCCTGATACATGGTCGCCTTGCGCTTGAGGTGCCACCAGGCGGGGGTGTCGAGTTCGGGCAACGAGGCGCCCGTGACGACAGGGAAGATGCGCTTTGTGAGGTCGGTGTTGCGCAGGGAGAGGAGGACCACCGAGAACATCCCGGCGTTGACGGTCCCGCGCGACGAGTTGATGGTGAAGAACGTGGGGGGCATCACGCGGCCATCGGCACGGGTCAGGTCGGTAAAAAGTCGCCTCAGGTCGAGGGTGCTATTCCCCAGATAGGGAAGTGTCTGGCCACCGATCGAGCCGCCGTGGCAGGCCATGCAGTCGATCTGGATCCCCAGCTTGGTCCCCTGGGGCCCCTTCCCTTTGCGAAGGCCCATCGGCAGGCCGTCGTTGGGATAGGGGGCGGTGTGCAGGCCATAACGGCGGGCGAACTCGGCGGCGTAGGCCTCGGGCTCGCGGTCGGGATCGGGGGCGTCGGGGCCCCAGGCGACCTTGCCGACGCGGCGATAGGCGTCATCGCCCCAGGCCGATTTGAGATAGCCGTGGTTGAGCAGCGCATCGCGGCCACGCTCGACCGCGGCCGTGTCGAGCGGAGGGTTCTTGACGTCGGCGGCGATCGAAGGGCCCTCAACCAGAAACAGGAAGCAGAAGCCGATCGCGAACCACTTCTGCTGAAGTCCGAGTCGCCGCATGGCCGCCGCTCCCCGCATCCTATTCGATCATCGATCCCATTCCGTTGTACTCGGTAGGGCAAGGTCAGGGCGAGATCCGGCTGCTGAAAAAGAACGGTTGTATCACGTGAAAGGGTTGCCAGGGGTGGAATTCTGGCCTTCTGAACGGAGGTCCATCGACAGAGGCCATTTCGTTGGCTAAACTTCGGCAATCGGGCGAGACATGGGCGACCGGCCGAGGTTGCGCCCTGGACCTGCATGCGAAGGGGAATGCCATGCCGATGGGACCCGCAGAGATCGTGATGAGCCTGAAGGAACTCTGCGAGGAGGTCGGTCCGAGGCTCAACACGAGCCAGATCGTCACCTGGATCGATCGCCAGGGGGGATACGAGTCCGACTTCGAGCTGATCTCCTTCGCCAAGAAGATGAAGGCTCGTCAGTTCGCCCGGATGCTGATGTATGAGGACGACGAGACCGGCGCGAAGGTCAAGCGGCTCTGGAGCCTGCGAGACCGCGGCAATGGCGAGCGTGCCTATCACGACATCGCCCAGCTCGAGCCCGAGCAGAGGCGCAAGCTGATCTCGCAGTACTCGCACTTCCTGGAGCAGCAGAAGGCGCTCCGGCGGGCGATGACCGACTACTTCGCGGGCCAGCACTTCTTCGACTTCTATACCAACGAGATCGAGGAATCGGCGCTCTCGTCGATGGAGCAGGACTGACCCCGGGCCGGCTCAGTAAGTCCGGCCCAACGCCTTGACGATCGCCCGCTTCAGCTCCAAAGAGTCGAAGGCGCCCGACTTGCGGTAGACCACCCGGCCGCCGGGCGCGACGAGCATGGTGTAAGGAACCGGACCCGGCCAGTCTTTATCCAGGGCATCGGCGAACTTGTCGCGGTTCTCCGCATGGATCAGGAAGTTCCTGGTCGACGCGTGATGTTCGCGGAGGACCCCGAGCGCCTCGTCACGCTTCTCGGGCTCGTCCAGGCTGATCGTGATCATCTCGAACTTGGGGCCGCGATACATCCGGTTCATCGAGACCAGATCGTCAAGCTCCTCGACGCAGGGGCCGCACCAGGTCGCCCAGAGGTTGATGAGCCGGTACTTCTGGGTGTCGTTCTTGACGAGTTCGGCGACGGAAACCTCGTCGATTTGCCCAAGTTCAACAGGTTCGGCATCCCAGCGGGCGTTTACCTTGGCAACGTTGGCCCGCTTGTCAGACCACTTGGTCGAGCAGCCCGGCACGCGGGTGGTGGCCACCTTGACCGGCTTCCCTGCGAGCAGCGCCTCCACGGCGTCGATCGCCTCGTGCGTGGTGGGAGCCTTGAACTCGCCGTCGTCGAACCGGCCTTGATAGCGGAGCGTCCGGCCTTCATCGAAGATGAAGACGTGGGGCGTGGCGAGGACGCCGTAAGCCTTGGCGGTTTCCTGGGTTTCGCCGTCGTAGAGGTAAGGATAGGAGAAGTGAGCGTCCCGGGCGCGGATCTTCATCTCTTCGAACGTGTCGCCCAGGTCGGAATAGGCGAGCTCATCGAGGGTGAGGGCCTTGGGGTCGTTCGGCGAGATGGCGACGACGGCCACCCCTCTGGCTTTGTAGTCATCGTGCAGCTTGGCGATTCGCGTCTGATAGGCCTGGGCGGTCGGGCAGTGGTTGCAGGTGAAATAGACGACCAGGACCTTGGCTGAGGCGTAGTCTGCCAGGGCGTGGTCCTTGTCGTCGACGCCCGGGAGGCGGAAGTCGGGGGCCTTCGAACCGATCGCAAGCGGCACCGGGTCGTGGGCGAACACGGCCGGGGCGGCGAGTGTCAGTAGGGACAGGATGGCCAGGACGCTTCGCATTGCCGGTCCTCCGCGATTCGAATCGGGGATGGGTCTCGGCGCCAGTATCGGGCACCCGACCGTCGATTCCAAGATGCTCGGTGGCGGCCGATCGCCCCTTGACCCTGGCCTCCTCGACGGCCGACAATAACGGCCCAGTCCCCGCACGATGATCTCAGAGAGCGAGCCCTCCATGTCTGCAGCCGACGCCGCCGAATCGGTCAAGGTTCAACTCCCCGACGCGCTCGGTCGGTTCGGCGCATACGGTGGCCGGTTCGTGCCCGAGACCCTGATGGACGCCCTCCATCAGGTGGCCGCCGCTTACGAGAAGTCGAAGGCGGATCCGGAGTTCCAGGCCGAGCTCTCGTTGCTTCTGACCGACTACGTCGGCCGCCCTTCCCCACTCTATCTGGCCTCAAGGCTGACGAAGCTGGCGGGAGGGGCGTCGATTTACCTGAAGCGGGAAGACCTGAACCATACCGGCGCCCACAAGATCAACAATGCCCTCGGTCAGGTCTTGCTAGCCAAGCGGATGGGCAAGACCCGCGTGATCGCCGAGACCGGCGCCGGGCAACACGGCGTGGCCACGGCGACCGCCTGCGCCCTGACCGGCCTGGAATGCACGGTCTACATGGGCGAGGAGGACATCCGCCGCCAGAAGCTCAACGTCTTCAACATGAAGACGATGGGCGCGACGGTTGTGCCCGTCACGTCGGGCTCGCGCACCTTGCGGGACGCGACCAACGAGGCGATGCGGGACTGGATGGCGACCTCCAGGCAGACCCACTACACCATCGGCAGCGTGGTGGGCCCCCACCCGTTCCCAATGATCGTCCGCGACTTTCAGGCCATCATCGGGCGTGAGACCCGCCGCCAGTGCCTTGAGAAGACGGGCAACCTGCCCGACATGCTGGTCGCCTGCGTGGGCGGGGGTTCCAACGCGGCCGGGATGTTCTACCCGTTCGTCGAGGATAAGACCGTCGCGATGGTCGGGGCCGAGGCCGGTGGTCGGGGCCCTCTGACCGGCGATCACGCGTCGAGCCTGACGCAGGGGCGGCCCGGCGTGCTGCACGGCAGCTTCAGCTATGTGCTCCAGGACGACGACGGCCAGACCGACGTGGTGCACTCGATCTCGGCGGGCCTGGATTATCCCGGCGTGGGACCCGAGCACAGCTACTGGAAAGACGCGGGCCGAGTCCGTTACGAGAGCGTGACCGACGCCGAGGCGATGGACGCCTATCAGACGCTCGCCCGCCTTGAGGGGATCCTGCCCGCCCTGGAATCGAGCCACGCCGTGGCCCAGGCCATCAAGGAGGCCCCGAATCTGGGGGCCGGCAAGGTGTTGATCGTCTGTCTGTCCGGGCGCGGGGACAAGGATGCATTCGAGGTGGCCCGCCTCCGCGGCGAGGCGATCTGAGCCCCCGCCAAGCCGACTCCCCCGTCCCGCCGCTGGCCTCTGACGCATGACAAAGAGACCGAGATGAACCGGATCGACGCGCTATTCTCCCGCCTCAAGGGCGAGGGCCGAAAGGCCCTGATGCCGTTCATCACCGCGGGCGACCCCGACCTGGCCACGACGGCCGCCCTGATCACCGCCATGGTCAAGCATGGGGCACACATGGTCGAGGTGGGCATCCCCTATTCCGACCCCATCGCCGACGGGCCCGTCATCGCGGCCAGCTACCACAGGGCCCTGACGAGCGGGGTCAGGCTGAGCCATATCTTCGAGACCTTGCGGACTTTACGCGCCGAGACCTACGACGGCCCGGTCAGCGTCGCGCCGATCGTGACGATGTGCTCCTACGCCATCATCCACCGGACCGGGCCCGAGTCGTACCTCGACAAGGCGGCCGAGAGCGGGGTCGACGGCCTGATCGTGCCCGACCTACCGGTCGAAGAGGCCGAGGCCCTCTCGAAGCTGGCCACGGCCCGCAATCTGAGCCTGATCCAGCTCGTCACACCGACGACCCCCAGGGAGCGGATCCTCAAGATCGCCCGGTCGACCACCGGGTTCATCTACTACGTCTCGGTCGAGGGGATTACCGGCGAGCGGAAGGCCTTCCCGCCCGAGCTGGCCCGCGACGTGGCCTGGCTCCGAGAGCAGACCCACTTGCCGATCTGCATCGGCTTCGGCATCTCCACGCCCGAGCACATCAGGACCCTCGCCCCGCTGGCCGATGGCCTGATCGTCGGCAGCGCCCTGGTCCGCCGGCTGGGCGAGCCCGACGTCCGTCCCAAGGCGATGGTCGACGGGATCGCCAAGTTCGTCGGCGAGCTAGCCCGCGCACTGGACTGAGGTTGCGGCACGCCGGGTTCGTTTCGAAATGCCGAGTCGCATGGTGCCGGGCTGCACCATGCGACTCACATATGTTCACTAGAGACTTGAGTTCCGCTCGGTCAGACCTCGAAGGAGTCGAGGAGCGAGGGGACGATGACCTCGCTGTCGACCTGGGTCTGGAGGACGGGCTTGAGGGCTTCGAGGGCCTGGGTCTCGCCGTGGACGAGGAAGGCCTTCTCGATGTGGCCTCCGGTCTGGGCGAACCACCAGGCCAGGTCATTGCGGTCGGCGTGGCCTGAGAAGCCGTCCAGGACGTAAACGGCGGCGTTCAGGTCGAGCCACTGGTCCATGATCGTGATGCGCTCGACGCCGTCGGCGAGCTGGCGGCCGAGAGTCTTGTCGGCCTGATAGCTGACGATGACGATCGCGTTGTCGGGGTCGGTCACGGCGTGGCGCAGGTGGTGGCGGATCCGGCCGGCCTCGCACATGCCCGACGAGGCGATGACGACCATCGGGCCCGTCTGGTAGTTCAGGCGGCGTGAGTCGTCCCACGACTGGCAGAACTCGACGTACTTGGACCCGAAGTACATCGGGTCGGGGTCCATCAGGGCCCTGGCCTCGGGGGTGTACGACTCGGGGTGCTCGCGGTGGATGTCGGTGAGCCTGGAGGCGAGCGGGCTGTCGACGAAGACCGGGATCGGCCGGACGTTGTGGTTGGTGAACAGTTCCTGGAAGCAGTAGGCCATCTGCTGGGTCCGGCCCAGGCTGAAGGCGGGGATGATCACCTTGCCGCCGAGCCTGGTGGCGCGGGCCACGATGGCGTGCAGCTGCTTCATCAACTTGTCGTTGGGATCGAGCTCTTTGTGGCCGTAAGTGCTCTCGGCTACAAGGATATCGACGTCTTTAACGATCGTCGGGTCGGGCAGCAAGCCGGTGTTGCGGCGGCCTAGGTCGCCGGTGAAGAGGAACCTCCGGTCGCGGCCGTGCTCGCGGTAGTCGAGCTGCACCATCGACGAGCCGAGGATGTGGCCGGCGTCGTGGAGGGTCAGGTTCACGCCGTCGAAGAGCTCGATGGTCGTCTCGTAGGGGATCCTCTGGAACTGGTCGACGACCGACTCGACGTCGTGGATCTCGAAGAGGGGCTCGGCGGGCGCCTTGTCGCGGGGTCCGCCGCCTCGCGCGTCCTCGCGCTGGATCCGGGCGCTGTCGCGGAGCATCACGCTGGTAATGTCGGCGGTGGCGGGGTGGACGTAGATGGGGCCGCGGAAGCCTTCGCGGACGAGCAGCGGGACCCGGCCGATGTGGTCATTGTGGGCGTGCGAGATGACCAGGGCGTCGATTTCACGGGGATCGAAGGTGAACCGCCGGTTGGGACTGTCCATCTCCATCCGGTTGGAATCGAACAGGCCGCAGTCGAGCAGGACCTTCTTGTCGCCGAATTCGAGGAGATGAGCGCTACCCGTGACCTGCTGAGCCGCCCCATGGAACGTGATTCGCAAACGACCGTCCTCCCGCCACCTTGCGACGCATCGCCCCGGACCGTCCCGGGGCTGCACGTCGGTCGCGGCGCCGTCCGCACCGGGCGGGACGTGAGCTCGTCGACATCGCTCGCGCTCCGAGGGCGTGACCCGGGCGCTCTTGTCTCTGTTCGTCTATCATTAGAGTGTGTCGTGTTTTCGCCTTAACTTCAAGGGAGCGCCCGCCCCCGGCGCCATCATGCTTGGGTCGTCCGGCCTCGCCGATCGATCGAAGTCCGGCCATTTTCGGCTTGCTCGGGGGTGAGTCCCGGAGTAATTTGCCCTGGGCGACGCTGCCGAGGCTGAACGAGCATCCTGGCCTGAAGACCCCGACCACTCCGCGGCCGCCCGGGACAGGAGCGCCCGACATGGATGTCGCCATGGGCCTGCCGGAATCCCATTCCCTCCACCGGATGTTCCGGGGACTGACCGAGTCCACCTTCCTCGACGAGCTGGGCATCGGCGACCCCGGCCTCGTGGGCTACGTCTCCGGCCTCCTCGCCCGATTCGTCGCCGCCTCCGCCCTCTGGTCGATCCGCGACGCCAGCGGCACCCGCCTGACCGAAGTCGCCCACATGCTGCTCGAGGCCGAGTCCACCGACGACCTCGACCGCCGCCGCGAGTGCCACCAGCACGTCGGCGACTACGCCCTCTTCTGGACCGGGGTCTACCCCGAGGCCCTCGCCCGCAAGAGACCCCCCGGGTCGGTCGACGGCCTGATCAACTTCCAGCGCCAGGGCAAGCATTCCTACTACGTCGCCAGCACCCTCGACGGAGAGCGTGCCCCCGTCCTCAGACGCCTCAGCGACGAATTCGAACTCTGCGCCTTCGGCCTCTCCCGGGTCAGGCGGGAGTGGGAACGCCACGAAGGTCGGCCGCATCGTGGGCCGCTGCTTGCAGGGTGATTCGGCCCCGGGCGTGAGCCGAGTCGCGATCAAAGGGCGAGCGCTCAATGGCACGCCGCTGCACGCAGAGCCGGCGGGAAGATCGGTCAACCTTGCTATCTCGGTCGAGGCTCGCCGGAGGATCTCTCGCTCATGACGCTCGGGCGGAGGCCCGAGTTCGTTCGCGACTCGAGGATGAGTTGGCCCCTGCGATGCCCCGCATTCGGGAGCCTTGCCACCGTTCGGAGAACAAGGCTCGCAGGGATCCACCCGGGATGAACGCGAGGTTGGCGACGATCATGGTCAGGCCGAACTCGACGAGGCCGAGGGTTGCGATGATTCCCAGATGCAGCAGCACGATTCCGGCGAGAGTCGGGTAACGCAAGCGCCGGACGAAGATGAGGAACGGGTAAGACAGTTCGAGGACGACGCTGGACTGGGCGGCGAGGTGGAGCAAGGTGGGGTAGGCGAGCAGCCAGGAGAGGTCGAAGAACCCGAACTCGGGCGTCAGGACGATCATCTCCATCGCCGAGCCATCCCGCCATTCAGGGCTCGGCAACTTGTACAGTCCGGACACCAAATAAATTAACGCGAGGTGGAGCTGGATCATTCGGAGCGATAGGTTCGCGGAGACGGTAGGCCGACACGAGTCGAAACGTGCAGTCGCGTTTATTGATGGGCCGGTCGGTCGGGTCGCCCGTCTCGTGGCCCGATGCGAGTCGAGAGAGAGGGCCTGACCGCTCGCACCGGTCGCCGCGAGGTAGAGGAGGAGGGTGGCCAGAATCTGGTCGAATCCGAATGTCAGGGCCGGGGATCGGTTGGCCGTGGAGACCGCGACGGCCCAGGCGAGCGGCGCGGCGTAGCGGGCTCGGTAGCCGACCGTGAAGGCGACGCAGATCAGCATGCATGCGGCCCAGGCGGGCCCGAGGAGGCGGTCGGGGACATGGGGCCAGAAGGTCCATGCTCCCGGGGTCATCGCTCGGAGATATTCCGCCGAGGCGCCAGGATCGACCCAGCCCGTCGACCCGAGCGACTCATTCAGGTCGAGACCGACGACGGCCATCTGCCAGGTCAACAGCGAGCCGGCCAGGATGCGGATGAGCCCGAGCGAGGTCGGGTCGGCCGGGCTGAAGAAGAAACGGGCCCAGGCTCGCGCCAGGCGCTCGGCGAGAGCGCCGACGTTGCAGCCGATGTCGCTCAGAATTCTCCCCACCGAAAGTCCCCGATGAGCCTGGGTTCAGAGAAGTTGGAGGGGTCGTCGGCCGCGATACGCCGATGTTCCATGGCCGCAGCACGAGCGGTGGCAAGCCCCGGGATGGAGTGCTCGCGGATGGAGAGGCGAACCCGGCGGCAACCGGTCGAGGAGCAGAGGTGCCGCGCGTAGGATGCCCCCCAGCGTGGCTCGGCCGCGAGATGGAAGGCCAATGCGAGCTGGCGCTGGAGCTTCAGGTGCGGCCATGCGCCGGGCTCGGGGAACCGGAGGGTCGTCGGCTCGGTCAGTTTTCCCCCCTCCAGTTCGGCGATGATGATGGGGGTCGACCAGCGAGAGGAGTCGCCCAGGTCACCCGAAGGGTCAAGATGCGAGTAGAATCGGTGCGCATAGTTGCTGTGGATCGGGTTGAGATAAGGGCGGAAGCGGTCGTTGATGGCCCGGACGAGCGAGGACGATGGGGGTGGTGCCAGCTCGGCGGAGAGGAGGGCCAGGAAATGGAAGGCGATCAACGCCGAGGCCGCGGCCATCGAGGGACGCGACCAGGCACCCTCGACTCGCGGGGCGGCGTGCGTTCCGTCGATGGGACAGGGGATGGGCGCGTTTTCGTGCCGCTTCATGCGAGTCCCTCTCGACGCTCGCCGGAGTCGGCCCGAGCGAGGATCGCCCGCCCGGGCCGTGCGTGGACGATTACTTGTTAGCGGCGACGGTGGTCGCCTGGGGCAAGGTCGCCGACCTGCTGCCGGCGTCGATCTCCCAATAGCCGTCGGTGCGCTGGTAGCCGTAGCCGTAGACACCTTCGGCCGAGAGCCAGATCCACTGCTTGGCGGGCGAGGCGGCGGCCGTCGGCGTGGCGGCGGCGGCGGGCTCCTGCACGACGGGAGGCTGGGGCGCGGGGGCCAGAGTCGCGGCCGGGTCCGAGGTGGCGGGCGCCGGGGTGGCCGACGGGCTCGGGAGTGTCTGCTGGATCGCGGCCAGCTCCGACTCGTCCTTGATCGTGCCGGCATGATCCGCCTTGCCGTAACCGCCCGCGGCGACGCAGGGGGGGCAGGGATGATCGACGGAGCAGACCTTGGGCAGGGGATAGTACTTCACGTCGATCTTGTCGTACTTGACGTCAACGTTCTTGATCTTGTAGTAGACGTAGTAGAACTTGTTCACGCAATACGTCTTATCCACCACCGGGCAGCCGTTCACGATGACGATGCAGTGCTGGTCGCTGGAGCCGGGCGTCCCGGGATGGGGGTGGGGGACGATCGCATTGGGAGAGGGGTCGGGTAAGGTCGGCAGGCAGGCCGGGGGATGGCATCCCGCCGGATAGCAGGCCTCAGTCTGGGGGCTGGCCTGTGCGGGAGCTTGCATGCTCACCAATGCCGAGCCGAAGAAATTCTGCGCCTTGGCTTCGCGTGCGGTACCGGCGAGCAGCAATGCAGCGAGCAGCCCGGCCATTCCTAAACCGAATCGCTTCATGATGATTCTCCAGCAGCTTGACTCGTAAGACGTGCGACACATCCCCAGATCTCGGTGCGCAGCGCATCCCCCGCAGACCACGCCGTTGGTGTGATCGCCGCCAGCGTCCCGATTGCGCCACAATCGACATCATCCGCAGAGTCGCCACATCCTATTGAGCCACATTACCCACGTCAATTCTCCACCAATCCTATTTTGTTATATTCTTACCTTACATAAACCACGTCGATTCCATGGATGCGAATCTTTAGAGTTAATTCTCAAGGCATGCTGGATTTAGCGGAACCCACGCATAGCATGCTGGATTTAGCGGAACCCACGCATCCTGGCATCCTCTGACGCGTGCGACCACAATGTCGACTCGGATCGAATCGCATGGGTGGACATCGAGGCGTCCTCGCACCTGCACGCCCCCCCTGTTTTTTTGGTAAGCTCTTCATGGAGGTCCACGCATGACGACTCTTGCAACCACGCTTGAAACCACCGTCGACGGGGTGAATCTGCGGCCGGGCTCGCTCGGGGATCAACTCGATGGCCGGCCTACTCTCGTCGTGTTCTTGCGGCACCTGGGGTGCCCGTTCAGCCGGGAGCTGCTGACGGATTTGAAGGGACGGGCCGAGGGGGACGCTGGGTTCCCTCCGGTTTTGTTCGTGGCGATGGGAAACCCGGCAGAGGTGGAATCGTTCGCGGAAGGGCTCTGGCCGGGGGCTCGGGTGGTCTCGGACCCGGAGCAGCGGCTGTATCGGGCGTTCGACGTGCCCAGGGCGGGGCTCGGTCAGTTGCTCGGGCCCAAGGTCTGGGCGTGCGGGATACGGGCGATCGCCAAGGGGCACCTGGGGAGCAAGCCGATCGGGGATGTGATGCAGATGCCGGCGTTCCTGGTGCTGGATGGGGCCAAGGTCGTCTGGAGGCACGTCCCGCGGCATGCGGCGGATCACCCAGATTTCGGGACGTTGCCCGGGGTGGCGGCCGCAGCGTCGGCGAGCTAGACGCAAACCGCTCACTCAACTCGCCGCCACCATCGCCCTATTCGCCCACGGAATCGCGTAAGAAGAACTTATTCGCGACACAATGTTTCGACCTTGTGTGCGAATTTGGTGCTGGCGAGCGGCGAGCACGCCAGGGATGTCGACATCCAATAAGGTCATGCTTACCCTTCGCGGTCGCACGCCACCCGGATCTATCCGCGGGCGGGTCCTTCGTGGTTCAATCTGGGGGGTTGAGGGGATCGGAACGCGAGTGGCGAGGGGGGCGGGTCGGTGTCGAAGGATGAGGCTCGGTTTAGCCTTGATGGGTTGCGGCGTTTCGCGACGGATCTGGCCGAATGCTCGGGGGTTCCGCCGGCGCATGCCGCGGGGTTGGTGTCGCATCTTCTCTGGTTCGACTCGGCCGGCGCAGGGCGGTTCGGGGTGTCGACTCTGGTCGACTGGCTGGAGCGGGCCGAGCAAGGCCGCGTGAATGTCGACGCCCGGGGCCGGTTCCTGGGCGAGCAGGCCGCAACGGGTGTGTTCGATGGCCAGAATGGGCTCCCCCCCCTGATCCTGTCCCGTGCGGCCGAAGTGGCCGGCGAGAAGGCCCGCGAGGTGGGGATGGGCCTGGTCCGGGTGGTGAACCTGGGCCCCGCGGGGCCCGCCGCGGGTGTGGCCGCCGAGCTTGCGGTGGGCCCGACGATCGCCGTGGTGCTGGGCCCCGGGCCGAGCTGGACGATGGCCCTGCCGGCCGGCGAGGGTCTGCCCGCCGTGTTCGACTCCGCACTCGCGCACAAGGACGGGGAAGAAGGTGGGGCGCCGGACTGGCTCGGGCCGATCGCCCCCTGGATTGGTGCCCTGGTGCCCGACGGAGGCTGGCTGGTGCTCGCCCTGTCGGTGCACGCCATCGAAGACTTGGGTGCCCTGCACGGGCGAGTCGGGGGCGCGGGATTGTCTTCCAAGGCGCCAGGGCGGCTGGCCCCTGCGGCCTGGGAGGCGTCCAGGCGCCTGGTCCGCGAGCGAGGAGTGGTTGTCGAGGCGAACGCGCTCGAGCGACTGGCTGACCTGGCGACTCGCCGGGGCCTGGCCCTGCCCGAGCGGCTGAGCGGCTGAGCGGCTGAGCGGCTGAGGATGGGCCGAGGTCCGTGCCCGAACGAGAGAGGGAGCTGGGATGGTCTTTCCGCTGGGGGATGTCGAGAAGACGAGCATCTTCCCGATCGCGACGTATGTGCTCATCGCGCTGAACGTCATCGCTTACATGGTGCAGATCGACCGCGGGGAGGTGTTCACCGTGGCCTACGCGGCGACTCCCTACGAGATCACGCACAATATCGACCTGCAGGGCCCGACGGTCGCGGCGACCCGCGCGGGCAACGTCGACCTCGACGACGAACGTCCTCCCCTGGAACTGCCCCAGGCCCCGGTCGCGATTCCCATCTGGATGACGCTGCTGACGGCGATGTTTATGCACGGCAGCCCGATGCACCTGGCCGGGAACATGCTCTACCTCTGGATCTTCGGCGACAACGTCGAGGAAGTGCTGGGGACGGGCCGTTACGTCCTGGTGTACCTGGCCTGCGGGCTGGCGGGCTCGGCGCTTCAGATCGGGGCGAATCCGAATTCACTCATCCCCACGCTCGGGGCGTCGGCGGCGATCGCCGGGGTGATGGGGATGTACCTGATCTGGTTCCCGCACCACCGGATCCGCGTCCTGATGTTCCGGATGGTCACCGAGATGCCCGCCCTGTTCGTCATCGGGCTCTGGATCGGGCTGCAACTCTGGAGCGGCTACGGCGCGCTGAAAGAGGCGGGCGAGACCGGCGGCGTGGCCTACCTGGCCCACGTCGGGGGGGCCGGCGCGGGCCTCGCCTTCGCGCTCCTGTTCCGACAGAGGGCCCGGGCCATCATCGCCAGGAACCACTTCCACGACTGGGATCCGACATTGCCGGGCGTCTGAACCGATCGAAACGGGAAGCCCTTCGGCTCAGCTCAGCCCCTCGGCATGGGCGGGCCAGCGGCCCTTGGCGTGGGAGGGGGTGGAGTCCGGATCGATTCCAGGGCGACCCGCGCGGAGCAGGCCGGCGGTCGACGCTTCAGGGGCCATCGACCGCGCCCGCTTGTACTCCAGGACCAGGCCGATGCCTTGCAGGGCGGCCCACCAGGAGACGCCGTACGCGACGAAGCCAATCCGGGGATACATGGCCAGGAGCAGGCCGGTGAAGTACATCTGGACGGCCGGGACGAAGAACCAGGGGGTGGTCAGGTAGGCCGTCATGGCGAAGCCGAACGTGCTCAGGGTCGTCCAGGCCGAGCGATACCACTCCATCGAGAACGTCATCAGGTGGTTGAGCGAGACCAGGGTGAACGAGAGCAGCAGGAACGTCCCCCAGATGCGGACGAGCAGGCTGAGGATCGCCGTCGACTTCGCCCAGCCGGGCCCCGAGAACTGGCGCATCAGCCAGAGGTTAGCGCCAAGCTCCGCGACCCAGATCCCGATGTACAATGGTGGCTGGCGGAACCCCCGGTTATAGAGGGCCTGAAGCAACAGGAAGCATCCGAGGTGTGCCCAACCCATCGCCATGAAGGCCAGGCCCAACCGCTTACGCGAGGCGAACGCCATCGTGAGGGCGACCTGGTCGGCCTTCCATGCGGCCAGCGTCAGCGGCGGATTCTTCGCGTCATCCATGGCAAAGCAACTCGCGCGGGTGGATCCGACGGGCGGAGGACTGGTCTAAGTTTACCACGCGAGAAACATTGCGGCCTGGGATGACGGGCGATTTTGCGAACCCTGGGCAGACAAGGGAGTTTGGACGATGCAGCAGCGAAGAATGGGGCGAACGGGCCTGAAAGTCTCGGAGCTTTGCCTGGGAACGATGACGTTCGCCGGCCAGAGCGACGCGGCGACGGGCAAGCGGATCATGGACGCGGCGGCCGCCGGTGGGATCAACTTCATCGACACGGCCGACTGCTACCCCCTGCCCGTCAGCCCCGAGACGGCCGGCCGGACAGAGGAGGTGGTGGGCGACTGGCTCGCCGAGGGGGGTCGTCGGGACCGATTCGTGCTGGCGACGAAGTGCCGGATGAGGGTCGGTCACGGGCCGAACGACCAGGGGCTGTCGCGACGGCACATCATGGCGGCCTGCGACGCGAGCCTGCGCAGGCTGAAGACCGATTACATCGACCTCTATCAGGCCCATGGCCCCGACCCCGAGACGCCGATCGAGGAGAGCCTGAGGGCGTTCGACGACCTGGTCCGGTCGGGCAAGGTCCGGTATGTTGGCTGCTCGAACTACGCGGCCTGGCAGCTCGCCCTGGCCGACGGCACGGCTGATCGCCTGGGACTGGCGCGTTACGACTGCGCACAGCCGAGGTACAATGTCCTGATCCGCGACATCGAAGCCGAGCTGATGCCCCTCTGCCGCGACCGAGGGATCGGACTGATTGCCTATAACCCCCTGGCAGGAGGCCTCCTGACCGGGAAATACCAGCCCGGCGAGCCCCCCCGCCCCGGCACCCGCTTCACCCTGGGCGAGGCGGGCGAGCTCTATCGGAGCCGCTACTGGCACGCCGCGCAGTTCGACGCCGTCGAAGCACTGAAGTCTCACTTCGCGGCCCGAGAGATCTCCCTGGCCACCGCGAGCGTCGCCTGGGTGCTCCAGCAGCCGGGCCTGACCTCGGCCATCATCGGAGCCAGTCGCCCCGAGCAACTCGCCGAGAGCCTGGCGGCGACAACCCTGACCCTGACCGAAGAGGACAAATCGGCACTCGACTCGGCCTGGTGGTCCCTGCCCAGGCGGAAGTGAGACAGAGACCGACATATCCGATCAAGCCGGCGTGGCGAAATGGCAGACGCAGGGGACTTAAAATCCCCCGGGGGGGAACCCCCGTGTGGGTTCGAATCCCACCGCCGGTAATGAGTTAGAGAATTTTGGAGGGAGGAGCACCGACGCCCTGGTATGAAATTGGTGAGATTGCCCTCGCCACATTGGACTGGAATTGGTGGGGGCGATATGGCAGCAATGCAAGAGCGCAACGAGTGCTTTCGCATCCTCTTCAATTACAAGGGGAAGCAAAAGGCCCTCGGCGTCGGCAAAGTGACCCGAGATGAGGCCCAGGCCAAGGCCGATCAGGTCGGCTACCTGTTGATGCGGATCGAACAGGGATTCGACGCCCTACCTCATGAGGCAGACATCGTCAGCTTCCTCAGGAACGACGGCGTCATGCCGTCGAAGTCCGCCGGCGAGGAAGGATCCGTCGAGGCCAGCAGGACTTTTACGCTGGCCGACCTGCGCGACCGTTATCTGGAGACGCACGGCAACGGCACGCTGGAGGCCCAGACCCTACGCGGCATCAACCGCCATTTCCGGCACTTCGTCCGCCTGCTCGGCGAGCGGTTCCCGATCCGCGACCTAACATTGGCCGACCTCCAGGGCTATGCGGACAAGCGGGCCAAGGCTAAGGGCCGCCGAGGCCCGCACAACCCCTCCACGATCAGGAAGGAAATCGTCACGCTCCGGACCGCCTGGAACTGGGGCGTCCGCATGAAGCTCGTCTCGGGCCGTTACCCTTGCGACGGCCTGAGGTATGGAAAGACCGACGAGAAGCCCCCGTTCCAGACACATGCCGAGATACGCCGCCAGATTCCGGGCCTCTCGCCCTCCAGGGTCGCCGACCTCTGGGATTCGCTCTACCTCACCTTACCGGAAGTGGAGCTGCTGGACTACGTCCGCGTGAATGCGCTCCATCCCTGGATCCACCCCCTGGTGGCGACCGCCGCCCACACCGGCGCCCGCAAGGGTGAGCTGCTGAAAATGCGGATCGGCGACGTGGATTTCGAGGGCGGGATGGTCAGTATTCAGGAGCGGAAGCGGGCGCACGGGCGGCGCACGACCCGCCGGGTGCCGCTCTCTGCGCCTCTTGCAGCCACACTGGCCGAATGGATCAAGGTCCACCCGGGCGGTACGCTCCTGTTCGCCCATGCTGAGGAGGTCCAGGGGAGCAAGAAGCGGAGCTTGACGACCGGCCACCTGGAGAAGGATCGCCCCGGGACGCTCGTGGAGAGGCTGGGGGGGGTCACCGAGCGGGAACGCCCCGGGCTGCTGCCCCTGACGGACGACGAGGTCCACTGGCATTTCAAGCGAACCCTAGCAGGCGGCGAGTGGGCCATGGTCCGAGGGCTCCACGCGCTGCGTCACAGCTTCATCTCCGCCCTGGCCTCGTCGGGGATCGACCAGCGGATCATCGAAGAGGTCGTCGGCCACCAGTCTGAGGAGCAGCGTCGTCGATACAGGCACCTCTACCCGGCGATCATCGGCGACGCCATCCGGTCGGTCTTCAAGTAGGGTTCGGAGCGGCCGGACGCGTCATCAGCCCATGCTGTTGGTAACGCAGGAGCTCCGAATGGCTGACCACCCACGCGGCGTAAGCCCCCCTTCCCGATTGCCGCTTCTCCGCCTCAATCCGGCCCAGGCGGCACCATTCGCGCACGGTGAACTCGGCCTTGCCGACGAGCCTGGCGAACTCGTCGGTGGAGTAATGGTCCTTGATAGTCTCGCGCTCCAGTAGTCTCGCCAGCATCAGCTCGATCCGCTCCAGACGCTCGCACATCTCGTCCATCGTTGCCGCCACCGGGGGTCGTCGCTCAGGGGGCGGCGAATCTAGAGCAGTTCCCCATTGAACGTGGCGTGCTTTTCTCCGATTCTCCGTGATAGGAGGGCACGGAGAATGGCCGCATACTCGATGGACCTGCGGGAGCGGGTCATTGCCGCCTGCGATGAGGGGATTCAGACGCGCGCCGAGGTCGCCGAACGATTCTCCGTCAGCCAGTCCTGGGTCCGCCTGCTGCTCAAGAGGCGCCGGGAGACCGGCTCGATCGCGCCGAGGCCGCACGGCGGGGGCCGGGCCCCGGCCTTCTCCGGCGAGGCGGCCGAGCGGCTCTGCAACGCCGTCGCGGCCGATCCCGATGCCACGCTCAGGCAACTGGCGGCCGCCGCCGGCGTGGCCCGCGGCACCTCGGCCACCGACCGGGCGCTGAGACGGCTGGGCATCACGCGCAAAAAAAGTCGACCCGGGCCGCCGAGCAGGACCGGCCCGACTTGAAGGAGGCCAGGGTGGCCTGGCGGGCCGAGTTCGCCGGCGTCGACCCGTCCCGCCTGGTCTTCCTGGACGAGAGCGGCGCGACGACCGCGATGACCAGGCGGTACGCACGGTCCCCGCGCGGCAAGCGGGTCGACGCGGCGGTGCCGCACGGCCACTGGAAGGTGCTCACCCTGACCGCGGCGGTCCGCCTCGGCGGCATCGGGGCCTGCCTGGCCTTCGACGGGGCGACGAACAGCGCCTGCTTCGAGGCCGACATCGGCGAGTGCCTGGCCCCGACACTCAGGCCCTGTGACATCGTGGTGATGGACAACCTCTCATGCCACAAGACTGCCGAGGTGGCCCGCTTGGTCGCCGCCGCCGGCGCCGAGGTCCGCTACCTGCCGGCCTACAGCCCCGCCCTGAACCCGATCGAGGCGATGTTCAGCAAGCTCAAGGAGTCCCTGCGATCGGCCGAGGCGAGGAGCGTGGACGACCTGATCGGCGCGATGGGAGACGGCCTGAGGTCAGACAAAGCGGCCAATATCCTTGGATGGTTTCATCATTCGGGATATCGCCACGTTCAATAGGGAACTGCTCTAACCAGCCGCTTCACCACGCGGGCGCACCCGCGGGTCTCCGCCCGCGCCGCCGAGTTCTACGGCGGCCGCGTGAAGCGGCCCCCGGCGGGAATCGTCGCTAGGGCCGGCTGGCCCGGCTTGGGCATCTGGTTCGGCGACGACGGCGGCTGCATCTACAGCAACGCGGCCCGGAGGATCTCCGCCTTCCGCTTCCACACCAACGCCTTCGCGCCCGAGGAGGTAGACCGCCTGGCCGCGGAGCTATCCAGGCTCTCGGGTCTGCCCTGGCGACGCTACCTGCAGAACGGGGTCTACCCGATCCTGACGCTGGGCAACGGCGACGGCACGCCGAACAACAAGGGCCAGGGCAACCTGGCCCGCTGGTCCGAGCTGATCCGCCCGCACGTGCCGCCGATGCTCGGCTACAAGCTGCGGGTCGAGGCCTGCGGCGAGGCGTGGTCGGGCCTGGAGCGACCCGGAGGGGGATGGCCCGAAGAGACGGCGATCAAGTCGGCGCGGCCGTACGCGCCGGCGCCGCACGAGGACTGCCTGGTCTTCCACCTGGGGGTCGCCGGCGCGGGTAACTTCGTGGCCCAGGGGCTCCTAGTCGCCGACGCCCATTCCGTCGAGGCCGGCGGCACGGCCCCCTTCCCCGGCTCCCCGGGTTGGACGTCGCCCGCCGCCGTGGCCGCCCGGGACGACGGCGAACGGATCGAGGACTCCCGATGAACCACGCGCACCCGTCCTCCTCCGCGCGGGGGCCACCATGCCCGTCCGGGCGGCGGGGCGCCGCCTGCCGCAGTTCCTCGACGACGAGGGGGCCCCGGCCCGCCCATGACCGTTCCGCTCGCGATCCCGGGGCCGACGGACCTTCCGTCCGGCCCCGAGGGTGGGTTCCTATTGACAATCAGGTGGCCAGGTTCTTGCCGAGGAGGGGGAGTTTCGATCCCCTCGACTGCGACCGGATCATCGCGGGCTGGCCACCGAGTCGCTCCAGATGGCCGTTGATGACTCGATCCAGGTCGTGCACGTCTGTGGGCACGAAGTTGGCCATCAGGCCGTGCTTCAGGTGCCCCCAGATGAACTCCACCGGGTTGAGGTCCGGGGCGTAGGCCGGCAGCCGCCCCTGATGCAGGCGAGGATAGCGGGACAGGAACGCCCGGATCAGCGGGCCCTTGTGATTGCTCCCACCATCCCAGACCACGATGACCCGCCCCCGCAGGTGTCGCAGCAGGCCCCCCAGGAATGCCACGACTGCCGCCGCGTCGATGGAATGCGCCGGGTCGGTCCGCCAGTAGAGCCCCACCCGCCGCCGGACCGGGGCGACGCTGATGGCGGCGATCGTCGAGACCTTGTCGCGGTGCCGGCCGAACCCGGTGAGCACCGGCGTCCGCCCCACCGGGGCCCAGGTCCGGCGCACCGTGGGGTTGATGAAGAACCCGCTCTCGTCGATCAGGACGAGGTGGGCGTGCTCGTCCCGGGCTTTTTTTCCAGGCGCGGCCAGTCCTCGGCGGCCCAGCGGGCGATGGCCGGGTTGTCGCGTTCCACCGCCACCACCGCGGGCTTCTGCGGTGACTGGCCGCGTGCCGTCAGCCACGCGGCCAGGTCGTTGGAGTTGAAGCGGACGCCGTACCGCTTGGCGATCACCTCGGCCAGCCTCCGCGTCGTCCAGAGCCGGGTCTTGAAGCCGAGGGCCTCGGGGCTGGCGGCCAGCCAGGAGAGGACCACCGCCTCTTGGCGGCCCGATCGCTTCGGCTTGGGCCCCGGGTGGGGTTTGCCCGCCAGGCCGCCGTCGCCGGAGGCGCGATAGGCGGCCATCCACTTGCCGACGGCCTTGAGCGAGACGCCCAGGAACGCGGCGACATCCTTCTGCTTCCAGCCCTCGTTGACGCGGGTGACGGCCAGTCGGCGTCGGGCTTCCAGTTCGGCGGCGGATCCCCGGGGTTTCATCCCCGAATGCGACAGTCGATCCGACGGGCGTGACAAGTACCGGGCTACCTGAACATCAATAAGCTCGAGGACCCCGCACGTGATCCATCCCCCGAACGGCCTACGGGCCTCACGCCCCGCCGGCAAGTCGCCGGGCACGGTGCGGGCGATCTACGCCGAGGTGATCGACCCGGCCGCCCTGGGCCCCCTGCAAATCCGCCGTGCCAGCCGCCTCGAGCCCGACGACGCCGGCCCCTGGACGGCCGACCGCGGGCCGATCCTTGTCCCCTTCATCCTCCGTGGCGAGGCGATCAGGGCCGAGGTTGCCCGGCTCTCAACTCACCGGATCGGTGCCGGCGGATGATTCCCATCCGCCCGGCCAGGGGGCCACCTGCCGCGGCCCGAACGGCGGTCGCTCGGGCCGCCCCGTCGTCAAAAGACGCAGCGATCCATCCGCGAAGTAACCCGCCCCGGCGACTACCCGGGCCGCCGGGCTCCCAGGCGTCGGGTCGCATCCCCAACTATCAAGGAACCTGATCGTGACCCGATCCCGGCTCGATCGCCGCGTCGCCGATCCTGCCCCGCAGGCTGTCCTCGTCGAGAGAGCTACACGGGCAAACCCGCGGCCTCACGAGCCGATTTCGCCGGTCGGTAACCGACCTTAGTTTCCAGGCGAGCCCAAAGTTTCCACCGATTGCCGGCAATCGGCAGCGGATTCGGGTCCGGAACTTCTTGGCCCGTCCGCCCCCAAACTACACCCTCTCCAGCTTCCTTTCGGCAAGGAAACGAGGCCGTTTTGATCAGCCTGCGGGCCGACGCCCTTTGCACGATTTCGCGGCGAAGCCGAGCCATGGGGTTCGAGTGCCGTCCCGGCCGCCACGCCCTTGATCTCCGAGTCCCCTGCCTCACCCATCGAACACCCCGGAGTTTCGCCATGCCCCCGACCCAGTCCGTCGGCCTGAGCAAGAAGGTCGGCCTGACCAACGACGGCTCCCTGAAATCCAATTTGAGCTCTCCGCTGGCCTTGAATCTGACGACCTAGTCCGCCGGGCCCGCGCCGCGTTCGCCGCCTGCGAGCGGGCCGTCTCGGAGGAGCTCGACCACCACCGTCAGCCGACCGGATCCGGCCGACGCTCCTGACGACGGGATCACTCGCCAGGACGAAGACGAGGCGCCCCCGCGTCGCCCGACTTCCCCCGCCTAGCTCCGCGCCCTGAGCGTCCTCTGCGGCCGTCGCAGAATCGACCTCCGCCGGCTCGTCGCCGACTGGTCGGGGGACGACGAGCCGGATGGTCTCACGCACGCCGAGGCCGGCCGGCTGATCGACGAGCTCCAGGCCCTGCCGGCGATCTCCTCCTGAGCGGCACGACCCCGATCCATCGGCCACACCTCGCACCGGGAGGAAGACCGTGAGCGCCCGCACCAAGCCGAACGCCGCCTACGTCAACGACTGCCTCCTGCTGTCATCGCTGATCGGCCTGATGTCCTCGAGCTTGGGGATCGGCATGCTGGCCTTCGTCGCGATGCTCGCCGCCTGCCTGGCCGGCGGCGAGATCCGACCGGCACGCCGGCGACGATGACTCAGGCCGGCGATGACCCCGAGCCACGGCTTCGGCCGTGGTCCGGGGCTTTTTCTTTAGCCATCGTCAATTTTCGGGAGCCGAGGTACTGTCGCAGAATTAACACGTCGGAAGCCTCGTCGGACCGGGCTATCGGAATTGAACCAGACTAGGCTATGTCGGAAAACCGCCCTTATCTCGCGACGATTGACCTGCCTCCCAGGATTGTGTGTACGGAGACACACATCAACGAGGCGGCTTCAAAATGGTGCGGCACCGACTCAACGATCAACAATGGGAGCTCGTCCAGGACCTCTTTCCCCCGCCCTCTCGCACGGGCCGTCCCAGGCGGGATCGTCGCGAGATCCTCGACGGAGTCCTCTGGGTCCTCCGCACAGGAGCCCCCTGGCGCGACCTGGCTACGGAGCTCGGGCCTTGGGCGAACGTCTGGGACCTCTTCGACACCCGGAACGGCGACGGGACGCTCGACGCGATTCTCTCCCGATTGCGATCGGCAGCCATCGACGCGGGCCTGGTCGACCGCGAGTCGTGGTGCATCGACGGCACCGTCATCCGTGCCGCCCGATGTGCCGGCGGGGGCGGCAAGGGCGAAGATCCCGAGGAGCCCGCCGATCACGCCCTGGGGCGTTCCCAAGGGGGGTTCTCGACCAAGATCCATCAGCTGTGCGACGGCCATGGCCATCCCTTGGACTTCCATCTGACGCCCGGGCAGGCCCACGAGACGACCGGCCTGGTCCCACCCCTGGAGGGAGCCGAGGAGAGGGTCGTCGATGGCGACGGCGAGCCGATCGCGTGGCCGGTCGCCCTGGCCGGCGACAAGGGGTATCGGGCCGACTGGATCGACGAGTACTTGATCGAGATGGGAACCACGCCGGTGATCCCGTCGAAGGAGGGCGAGGACCGCTCGGCTCGCCCGGTGGAGTTCGACAAGGACGCCTACCGGCGGCGGAGCATCGTGGAGAACCTGATCGGCCGGCTGAAGGAGTGTCGGCGAGTGTTCTCGCGGTTCGAGAAGACGGCGAAGAACTTCGGTGGCATGATCAAGATGGCATTCATCCAACGCTATCTACGTCTGTGCTCTGGATGACGGTTTTCCGACAGAGCCTAGTACTACAGTTGCACTTCGCACTTTGCCCCAAGCGATGATAGGCCATTCATTTGCGATTCACGCCCACCCGCACGTCCGGCCGGGGCCGACCGGTCGTGCGGAGTAGCGGGCGGGGCATTCCGCAGGGAAGTGAATTCCGTGACCGGGGGAAGCGACTTGGGACGAGTGCGATGGCTCAACCCAATCCGAGCCGCAAACGGAACGATCTGAATTACTTGCGTCAAAACGCGAAGTGTAACTGTATTACTAGCTTATGATCGGCGAGAGAATAACCTTCCGAATCGAGTGATCAGCCTTGGCTCACATGATAATCCCACCGTGGCATGATCGGGTCGAAGATGATCTTCATCGCTTCCCTGAAACCCTCGGCGACCTTCCGCTTGATCTCGTCATACTTCACCTGCAACTCGACCGATACCCAGAGGCCCGACTTCGTCTCGACTCGCTCGATCAACGACTTGACCAACCCGACGCTCTCGAAGTTCACACCCTGACACGCCCGGCTCACGTGCGGGAACAGCCGGTGCTCGATCGGGTTGTATTTCGAGCAGTACGGCGGGTAGTGCGCCACTCGGATGATGCCCCATCGCCGTGGACTTCTGCGCCTTGCGGCGGCGGAAGCCGTGGCGGTGGAGGAGCTGCTTGACAACCGGGACGCTGACGGGCGTCCCGGCCTCGGCCAGTCCCTCGGCGACCCGCCCCTGGGTGAGGTCGGTCCAGCGGACGTCCTCGTGCATGGGGTCGCCCGCCGTGTGGTCGTCGAGGAACTGCCGGAAGTTCTCGTTCAACTCGGGCGTCGTATCGAGGTCGGCCTTCCGACCGCCCCCTATATCCGGATGCGACCGTCGAGGTCGTCAGGCAGATGGGCGAGGTCTTCTTTGCCCTGGCGGATCGTCTTCGGGTCGCACTCCAGGAGGTCGGCGATGACCTGGGTGCCGCCGTAGCCGAGCTTGGCCGCCTCGATGGCGGCGTAGCGTCGGCGGTCCTTCTCCGAGAGCGAGTCGTAGAACATCCGCATCGAGTGGGCGATCTCGAAGCCGAATGTCATGAGCACCGATCCGTAGCCTGGCGAGTGTCTCGAACTACGATCGTAAAGCCAGGTCGCCACTTCGGAAAGTTGTTTCCTAGCCGGTCCTTAATGACATTCGGATCATTCCCGGATTGCCTGCAAGTCCTTGCATGTCCGAGAAGATGGACATACCGGGGCGGAATTGGACCTGATTTTGCCCCGCTGGCCGGGACGATCGGAATGGCAAACGGCGGAGATCGCGTGTAATCTGGATTATCCTTTCAACTCACATCTTATCGAGGCCCCGACCGACGTCGATCGCGAAGGCTTCGGCGCGGTTAGCGAGGGCATCCATGGAATCTTCAGACGATCCGAAGAAGCCGGAAGCATTGCCTGCCACGACCAGCGCCCCCGAGGGAGGACGTTTCGAGGGCCAACTAGAGCCCGCCCAACCGGGGTCTCCGCCGCCGCGAAGCTTGCCGCTCGCCGCGATGGCCCTGGGGGCCGGCCTGCTCGCGGGGTTCGCCTCCTGGCTCGTAGGCGAGGGCGTGCTGTACGCATTCAAGCCGCCGCTTTTCCAGTACGAGATGATGGGTCAGACCCTGCTCAAGGCGAAATTCGAGGACCAGGTCCTGGCGGATTCAAGGAACGCGACCCTGGCGTTCGCCCTGCTCGGCGGGGCCCTCGGCCTGGCGCTGGGGGTGGCGGGCGGGCTCGCCCGGGGCTCGACCCGCGGGGGGATCCGGGCGGGGGCCCTGGGGCTGATGCTCGGCCTGGTGCTCGGCGGCGGTTCGTCCCTGGTGATCCTACCGGCCTACGACCGGGCCCTGAGCCGATCCCCGGAGGAGATGTCGCACGCGGTGATCCTTCCGATGCTGGTCCACGCCGGGATCTGGTCGGCCTGTGGGGTCGCGGGCGGGATCGCGCTGGGGGTCGGCCTGGAGGCGGGCCGGTCGCGCCTGGTGAATGCCGCCCTGGGGGGCCTGATCGGGGCGGCGATCGGCGCCGTCCTCTACGAGATCCTAGGCCTCATGCTGTTCCCGAGTGACAGGACGACCAGCCCCCTCTCTTCGGCCTGGTACACCCGGCTCATAGCCCGGCTCCTGGTCGGCGGGCTCGCCGGGTCGGTCGCCTCGTCGACAGGGCAACGCGGCGCCGGGGACAGGCCGACGCCCGCGCGAGACGGCGGGCTGGAGTCGGGGGTTTCGGGCTGATCGGGGCGTCCGGGGGACGCGAAAGACCGCCGCCGATCGGGGTACCCCGATCGGCGGCGGTCTTCTTCTTCGATCATCCGGCGGAGGATCGCGTGGGGGGATCAATAGGCGTCGGAGCTGACGATCTCGCCACCGCTCCTCGTCCCGATCGACATCCAGGTCGCATGGTTAATGGTGCTCTTGACAAATTTGCAGCTCCCGTCGGCGAACAGCGTGTTGATGCCCCCCGGGTGCGAGCTCGACGCCCCGACGGCCCATCCGCCGTCAGCCCACGCCTGCGGGCCCGAGCCGGTCCGGCAGCCACCGACGGTGTCGTTGGGAATCTGGACGGTGTTGAACGAGCCGAAGCCGTAGCAGCCCAGCGCCCAGCGCCAGCCCTTGAGATCGGAGATGGTGCTGTCGGCGGTGTTCGGCTCGTTCTGGAACTTGGTGCGGCAGGTCGCGATGTTCGACTGCACCTGGACGAGGTTGCCGAGGGCGTTGAGGTACCCGGTGCCCGGCGACGTGTCGCCCATCTCCATGTTGCCGCGATACTTGCTCCCCGCCGACTGGCGTCCGTCGCCCACCAGCCACTCGGCGAAGGCGAGCGTGTTCGAGGTCCCGTCGGTGCAGTCCTGCACCCCGTAGGCTTGGGAGAAGGTGAACATGCCCGAGCTGCCCGTGGCGGTCTGGTGATTACGCGGCGTTGCGGAGTCCTCCCAGCCGGAGCCATTGGTCGTGGTCGCGCCGAAGGAAGCGGCGTAATTGTTGATGTTGCCGCCGGATCCGGCCTTGCCCGCGCCCGAGTTCGGGTCGGAGGGGCAGAGGAAGGTGTTCAGGACCGTGTTGCTGGAGGTCGAATTAAGGTTGCTAAATGGGCCGGTGGGGTAGGGCCCGAAGTTGAAATTGATCGAGTTGTATAGCGGCGTCTGCTCCAAGTAGCTCAGCAGCATGCCCTGGGTGCTCCAGGAATTCCAGAGGGCGAGGTCTCCCGGGGTGTCCCCCTGAACATTCAGCGAATTGCCCAACGGGAAGCTCCCGATGGCGGAATGGTAGTTGTGCATCGCCAAGCCGATCTGCTTCAGGTTGTTGGTGCACTGCATCCGCCTGGCGGACTCGCGGGCCGACTGCACCGCGGGCAGCAGGAGGGCGATGAGCACCGCGATGATGGAGATGACGACGAGCAGCTCGATCAGGGTGAAACCACGCCTTGACTTGAGATTCATTCCGGATACCTCTCGATCGGATGTAGGGCAGCGGGACAATGGGGATGAAGGACGGACGATGGATGGGGGCCGGGGCGGAGGCCGCTCGGGAGGAGGCGCTCCCCGTCACTGGGCCTTCTTCTGGGCCCCCTTCTTGTGCTGGTCGAACATCTGCTTTTGGTAGTTCTTCAGGTAATTGTCGACCTTCTTCTGTTCCTCGGGTTCCATCTGGACGGTCGTGCCGCTGCCGGAGCCAGAGCCGCAGCCCACGCCAGAGCAGGCGATCGCGCCGGCGAGGCCGAGGAGGAGGGGGGCGGAGAACCTCGGGCGACCACAGTTCATCGGAAAACCTCCGTATGTTCGTTCGTCAAGGAATGCTTCAGGGGACCGCTCGTGGCGGCGAAGGAATCGCGACGTTCCCGAGGGGGGCGGCCTCCGACGATGCCCCCGGCCCCGCGTCGCCCGCGATGCGGGCCATCCCCGCGGTCCGGAAGCCGGGCAGCGGCTCGGGCGTCCCATGCCCCTCGCGGAGCCTATACCCCGCGTCGGCCGGGATCGGGCCGAAGCGGTCGACCCGCCCCGAGGGCCAGGTCACCTCGATCCTCTCGACGAGTCCGGCGTCGCCGAGCCCGAAGTGCAGCCTCGGGTCGGAGGCCGACTGAAAGCTCCCGCCGCCGATCCTCCACGCCACGGACCGTTGCCCGCCGGCAACGACCTCCACCCGGGCGCCGACGGCGTCGCGGTGCGACGCGGCCCCTTCGAGGCCCACCGTGAGCCAGTGGCCGCCGGCCGTACGGTTGTGGAAGTAGGCGAGCCTGGAGTCGAGCGCGTGGATCAGGAGGTCGGGCCGGCCGTCGTTGTCGAGGTCCCCGACGGCCAGGCCCCGCGCCACCCGGGGCACCTGCCAGGGGGCCCCCGCGGCCGCGGTCGCGTCGACGAACCGGCCCCCCGAGACCCCGATCAGGAGCTGCGCGGGCATCTGGTAGGGGATCTCCGGCCGGAAGTCGTCGACATGGCCGTTGGCCGTGGCCAGGTCGAGTCGACCGTCGTTGTTCGCGTCGAGGAAGGCGGCCCCGAAGCCGAGCCGGTGGCGGGTCGCCGCGGCCAACCCGGCCTCGGCGGTGGCGTCGGCAAAGATGCCCTGGCCGCGGTTCCGGTAGAGCGTCGTGGACTCGTTGAAAAAGTTGGTCACGGCCAGGTCAGGCAGGCCGTCGCCGTCGGCGTCGCCGCAGGCGATTCCCATGCTCGCCTGGAACGACCCATCGCCGCTGCTGGCCACCCCGGACTCCTGGCCGATGTCCTCGAACCGCATCCCGCCCAGGTTCCGGAACAGGAAGTTGGCCGACTGGTCGTTGGCCACGTAGAGGTCGACCCGGCCGTCGCCGTCGAGATCAGCCGCGACGACGCCCAGGCCCCGGCCGTCGGTGTCGACGATCCCCGCCTCGGCCGAGACGTCGACGAACTGGCCGCCGTCGTTGCGGAAGAGGTGATCGGGGAGGGGCCGGAAGTGCTGCGGGGCGCAGTAGCTGTAGCGCTTTCGCATCTCGTCCCAGCAGGGAGTGGGGTCCTGCGTGTCCCAGGCCAGGTAGTGGCAAACGTAGAGGTCGAGATCGCCGTCGTTGTCGAGGTCGGCGAAGGCCGCCGAGGTCGGCCAGTCGCGGTCGCCGCCCAGCCCGGCGCCCTCGGTCCGGTCCTCGAACGTGCCGTCCCCCTTGTTCCGGTAGAGGGCGTAACGCCTCCAGCGCGTGACAAACAGGTCCGGCCGACCGTCGTTGTCGAAGTCCCCGACCGTTACCCCGTGGCCGTAACCCCGGGCGAACGCGGACAGGCCCGACGACCCGGTGGCGTCCTCGAACGTGCCGTCGCCCCGGTTGCGGAAGAGACGGTCGCCCGAGGTCTGCGGCGACCCGAGGTCGGGGGGGAACGACCCGGCCTGCGTCAGGTAGACGTCGAGCCATCCGTCGCCGTCGTAGTCGAGCATCCCGACCCCTCCCGCGGTCGTCTCGGGCAGGTGATGGAGGGACGACGCCCCATTGGCAAATGCAAATTGCAGGCCGACCGCCTCGGCATCGTCCTCGAACTCGGGGGTGACGCCGGGCGACACAGGCCTCGCCGGACGGTTCGCCTTCGGGGCCGCGTCGAGCTCGGCGAGGAGATCCCGGAGGAACGGCCCCGGGGGGCGGCGGTCGTCCAGCGTCTTGAGCCGGGCCATGGCCCCCCGCGCCTCGGCGTTGCCGGGCTCTCGCCTGGCGACGATCGACCAGAGTGAGTGGGCCTCGAAGAAGCGGCCGAGGGCCTCCGCCTGGCGGGCCGCCTCGGGGACGTCGAGCGGGATCAGGTTCTGGAGGGCCCGCTCGTATAGGTACATGACCCGGCTCAGCTCGCCCCGTCGTTCGCGCAGCTTGGCGGCCGTGTCGGACTCCCCGGCGGCCAGCGCGAGGTCGGCCAGCCGCGCGAGGGAGAGCAGGTTCCCGGGCTCCCTGTCGATCATCCCCTGGTGGGCCCGCCGCTCGCGGGCGAGATCACCCGCCCTGGAGGCGAACCAGGCCTGGAGCGTGAGGATCTCGGGAGGGGGGACCGCGTCCTCGGGGAGGTGGCGGAGGGCCCGCACGACCTCGGCCTCGTCCTGGGTGGCGAGGGCCCAGTTGAACCAGCCCCGCCAGGCCGCCGGGTCGTCCGGCCGACGGCGGAGGCAGGCTTCGAGCCGTCGTTTCGCCTCGTCGAAGCGGCCCGTCCGGGTCGCCAGGTTGGCCAGCCCCAGCCAGATCCGGTCGTCCTCGGGGGCGTTCCTCGAGGCCTTCTCGAGGGCGGCGTGGGCGACCCCCACGGACATGGGGCTGGTCGAGCCGAGGTTCTCCAGCTCCTTGAGCAGGCCCATCGGGTCCGGGTAGGTGCCCCAGGCCCCCGAGACGACCGCCCGAGCTTCGATGAACCGCCCCTGGATCTTGTACAGGTTCACCAGCGTTTCTCGGGCCTCGACGGCGAGCTTGCCCTGGCCACCCAGGGCCTTGACCAGCAGCGGCTCGGCCTCGGCGAGCCGGTCGCGTGCCAGCGCCAGGCGGGCCGCCAGCATCGCCGCGGACGGGGCGAACGGCGAGGCCGCGTCGACCCGCGCCCAGGACGCCGCCGCGGCCTCGGGACGGCCCAGTGCCTGCTCGCAGGCGCCGATGAGGAACCGGACTTCCCCATCCCCCGGGTGACGGGCCGAGGCCCGCTCCAGGAGCTCGAGGGCGCGTCCGGTCGATCGCTGCGAGATTGCCTCCTTCGCGGCCTCGAAGTCGGACCTGAATCGCCAGGCATCGTACGCATGGGCGGCCCCCCATGCTGCGATGACAACGGCCGATCCAACGAACCAGAAACACCGGCGATGCGACATGAATGCCATTCGTGATCGCCTTCGGAACAAACCGGCTCTCGACGATGAGGCCCCCGGCGGGCGCGAAGCAACCCGGCGGGCGTAGCCTGATGAGGGCGAAGCCAGCGGCAAACGTTAAGATCCGTAAAATTGAACGATCATGAAATGACGCTACTCGGCCGGAAGCCGTGACGGGGGCTACTCCGACGGGACCATTGCTGGTGCCGCGGTGTAGGCCGATTCCCGATAGACTCCGACACGCACGCCTCGCCAATAGACCCTATTGCGGTTGACGCCCCCTAGCGCACAGATTCATGGATCGATTCCCCGGAAATTCCCCGGCCGAGGTCCCGTGGAGGATGTTGTCGCAATGCCTCAACTCTTCGAGACAACTTGCGTCCCGGGTCGCAATCCGTTATCTGTCAACACAATCCCAACTTACAGAGAGACGACTTTGGAGCCCGGCTCCATGATCGGCACCGTCCAATTCGACGACTTCATCGCGAAAATTCGCGGGGGAGACGAGGACGCCGCGCGAGAGCTGGTCCGACATTTCGAACAGGTCATCCGCCGCGAGGTCCACCTCCGGCTCGACGACCGGAGGCTCTACCGCCTCTTCGACTCGGTGGACATTTCGCAATCAGTCCTGGCCAGCTTCTTCACGCGTGCAAGCTCGGGGGGCTTCGACCTGGAGACGCCCGAGCAGTTGGTCGGGCTTCTTATTCAGATGACCCGGAACAAAGTCGCCTTCCAAGTCCGCCGTCATCGGACTCTCCGTCGCGACAGCCGGAAGACCGACGCCCGGCCGGTCGACGAGATCGGTCTGGCCAGCCCCTCGCTGGGCCCAAGCGAGCAGGCCTCCGACCAGGACCTTTTCGAGGCCGTCCGGGCCCGCCTCGGCGTCGAGGAGCGGCGGCTGGTCGAACTCCGGGCCGAGGGCTGGGAGTGGCCCGAGATCGCGGCACGGCTAGGCGGGACGGCGCAGGCGCGTCGGGTCCAGCTCGCCCGGGCGGTGAATCGGGTCGCCCGCGAGATGGAACTGCAGAGGCCGGGCGATGAGTGAAGCAAACCGGCCCGCGCCCCCGGTCGCCCGGTGGTCCGGCTCGGCGGCCCGGCGATTCCTCCGCCTCTGCGCCGGCATGAACAATCTTGTTGAGGAGGGCGGCCCCGATGTCGTCGCATTCCTGGATTCCGAGCCTGGGCTCCCGGCCGAGGAGGCCGTCGCGGTCCTTCGGGCCGACCAGCGCCGGCGGATTCGGGCCGGTCGTCCGGCCCCGGCGGAGTGGTACTTCGAGCGGTTCCCCGGGCTCCTTTCGGACCCTGAGCGGGCGCTCGACCTGATTTTCAGCGAATACCTGCTCCGCGAGTCGGCCGGCGAGCGGCCCGAGGTACGCGATTACCTCGTGCGGTTCCCCCGGCTCTCCGGTCGGATCTCGCTGCAGGCGGAGTTCCACCTCGCGTTAGGGCCGGTCGAGGCGATCGCGACCGAGGAGGACGATCCCCCCCCCGCCCAGGCCGGTGCCCCTCACAACCTCCCCTCGTTCCCCGGCTACGAGATACTCCGACAGCTCGGCGTCGGCGGGATGGGCGTGGTCTACGAGGCGTACCAAGTCGGCCTGAAGCGGCGGGTCGCCCTGAAGATGGTCCTGGCTGGGCAGGGCGACGCCCCCGAACGCGCCGCGAGGTTCCAGAAGGAAGCCGAGGCCGCCGCCCGCCTGCACCACCCCAACATCGCCGAGATCCACGAGATCGGCGAGTTCGAAGGCCGCCCCTACTTCACGCTCGAGCTGGTCGAGGGGGGCGACCTCGCGGGTGAGTTGGCCCGCGGGCTGATGGCCCCGAGGCGGGCCGCCCAGCTGACCGAGTCGCTGGCCCGGGCGATGCACTACGCCCACGAGCGGGGGATCATCCACCGCGACCTCAAGCCTTCCAACATCCTGCTGACTCCCGAGGGCCTCCCCAAGGTCGCCGACTTCGGCCTGGCCAAACACCTGGGGGGCGACCCCGGCCAGACCCGGAGCGGGACCGTGCTGGGCTCGCCCGGCTACATGGCACCGGAGCAGGCCTCCGGCAAGGTCCGCGAGGTCGGCCGCGAGGCCGACGTCTACTCGCTCGGTGCGATCCTCTACGAGATGCTCACCGGGGCCCCGCCGTTCCACGCCGAGAGCGCGATGGAGGCCCTGTCGATGCTCCTCAGCGAGGACCCGGTCCGCCCCCGCAGGCTCAAGCCCAAGGTCTCGCGCGACCTAGAGACGATCTGCCTGAAGTGCCTGGAGCGGAACCCCCGCCGTCGCTACCCGACCGCGGGGGATCTGGCCGACGACCTCGGCCGGTTCCTCGACCACGACCCGATCCGGGCCCGGCCGATTGCCCCTCCCGAGCGCATCTGGCGGTGGTGCCGGCGGAGGACCTCGCTGGCCTTCGCCGCCGGCTTGGCGGCGGTGGCGGTCGCCTCGACGATCGGGCTGGCGATCAGCTTGGGGGTCCACCAGTACCGGGCCGCCGGGCGGATCGAGGAGGCCTCGATCGAGGTTCGGGCCCGCCGGCGGCAGGTCGACCAGATGGCCGCGCAGCTCGCCTACGACCACGGCCAGGCGCTGGCCGAGCGGGGGGATGTAGCCCACGGCCTGCTCTGGCTGGCCCGCGGCCTGGCCGGCGCCGAGCATGTCGGCGACGCCGCCCTTGAGCAAGCCACCCGCCGGAATCTGGCCGGGTGGTGGGGTCGGATCCACCCGCTCCGGCTCCGCTGGGCCCACCCCGGCCCGATCCAGTCGGTGGCGTACAGCCCCGACGGCAAGCTCGCGGCCACCGCCAGCGAGGATCGGACGGTCCGGATCTGGCAGGCGGCCACAGGAGAGCCGGCCGGCCCGGCCCTGGAGCACCCTTCGGGGGTCCGCTCGGTCGCCTTCAGCCCAGACGGCAAGACACTCCTGACCGGCTGTGATGACTCGAGCGCCCGGGTCTGGGATCTCGCCACCGGCCGGCGGGTAGGCCCGCCCCTGGCCCACGAGAGCTCGATCTTATCGGTCGCCTTAAGCCCCGACGGCAAGACCGCCCTCACCGGAGGGACCGACGGGACTGCGCGGCTCTGGGACATCTCCACCGGCCGACCTCTCCTCGAGCCGTTCCGGCACCAGGAACGCGTCGCCGCGGTCGCCTTCAGCCCCGACGGGCGGGCGATCCTGACCACGAGCTGGGACCGCACCGCGCGGCTCTGGGACGCCGCCACCGGGGTCCAGCTCGGCCAGACGATGGCGCACGACGGCTGGGTCTGCGCGGCGGCCTTCAGCCCCGACGGGCGGACCGTCCTCACCGGCTGCTACGACCATACCGCCCGACTCTGGGACCGCGAGACCGGCCTCCCACTGAGGCCGTCGATACTTCACCAGCATTGCGTGGCGTCGGTCGCCTTCAGCCCCGACGGCCGGCGCCTGGCCACCGGGTCGATCGACGGGACCGCGCGGGTCTGGGACGCCGCCACCGGAGAGCCCGTCGGGCCCCTACTTCGCCACCAGCACACGGTCTCCTCGGTCGCGTTCGCCCCCGACGGCCGGTCCCTGATGACCGGCGGCTTCGACGGCGAGGCCCGGGTCTGGGAAGTCGGGCGGGCCGCTGGCCGAGCCTTCCTCCACGCCGGGTTCATCCGGGCCGTCACCTTCAGCCCCGACGGCCGGAGGATCCTCTCGGCCAGCCAGGACCACACCGCGCGACTCTGGGACGCCGCCACCGGCGAACCAATCGGGCCGCCGATGCACCACGACGACGCGGTCGAATCGATCGCCTTCAGCCCCGACGGCCGGTCGGTCCTCACCGGCAGCCTCGACGCGACCGCCCAGCTCTGGGACGCCGCGACGCTGACCGCCCTAGGGCCCCCGCTCCGGCACGGGGCCGGAGTCCGCTCGGTCGCCTTCAGCCCGGACGGCCGGACCGCGCTGACCGGCTCGGACGACCGGACGGCGCGGCTCTGGGACGCCGCCACCGGCCTGCCCATCGGCCGCCCTCTGTCCCACGGAGACGCGGTCCGCTCGGTCGCCTTCAGCCCGGACGGCCGGACCGCGCTGACCGGCTCGGACGACCGGACGGCGCGGCTCTGGGACGCTGCCACCGGCCTGCCCCGGCTCAGGCCGCTGGCCCACCGAGGTCGGGTGATCACGGTTGTCTTCAGCCCCAACGGGCGGGCTGTCCTCACCGGCTCGGACGACTCCGAGGCCCGGCTCTGGGACGCCGAGACCGGCACCCTGCTCGTCGGGCCCCTGCACCACGGCGGGCCCGTCTCCGTCGCCACCTTCAGCCCCGACGGGCTCTCGGCGATCACCGGCGGCTGGGACCGGACGGCGCGGCTCTGGGACGTCGCCACCGGCCGGCCCATCGCACGGCCCCTGCGTCACGACGGCCAGCTCCGGGCCCTGGCCATCAGCCCCGACGGCCGGACCGTCCTGACCGGTAGCTACGACCGGACCGCCCAGCTCTGGGATCAGTCCACCGGACGTCCCATCGGCCCCTCGTTCCGCCACGAGAGTCAGGTCTGGTTCGTTGCCTTCGCTCCCGGCGGCCGGAGCGTCCTCTCCGGTGGCGAGGAGTACGCCGCCCACCTCTGGGACGTCCCCGCCGTCATCAACACCCCCACCCCCTCGCTCGGCCGCTCGATCCGCGTCGCCACCGGCATGGAACTCCGCGACGACGGGTCGCTCCACATGCTCAGCCTCGAGGAATGGGACGACCTCATGCGGCGGCAGGCGCGCGACAAGGACAGGTACTTTCTTCCTTGACACCGGCCGCCCCATAGGGCCGAGGCGCATCGCGAGGAAGTGGCCCTATTGGGTAGATGCATGTAAACTGACCTGCCCCCTTAAACGAGTCAAGCCGAATGCCATTCAGTTAGTCAGGTGACGCTTCGCCTGCCGCCAGAAGTTCTCGATTCCGTTGATGTGATTCCGCCCCTCCTCGGCGAATCGCTCGTCGTGATTGACCCGCCAGTGGTGGTAACCCTCGACGCTCAGGGTGTCGTAGACGGCGTAGATGTCGGAGTAGACCACGCTGTCGGGGGCCACCTTCCGCTTGATGATCGGCAGGACCGTCTCTCGCCGCGTGTCGCCGATCATCTCGGTAAACACCTTGCCGCCGCGCTTCAGGATGCCGAAGACCGGGACCTTGCCGGGCGCCCCCCGGCCGCGCTTGCCGCCGCGGCGGTGGGCCCCGAAGTCGCTCTCGTCCACCTCGACCTCGCCGTCGAACGCCTCGGCGAGCTGCCGCTCCTGGTGCCGCGCAGGCGGTCGAAGAAGGCCGTGACGGTGTTGCGGTTCGGTCCCACTAGGTCAGCGGCGGCGCGTGCGGTGACGCCCGCGACGAAGTACTTCATAAGTTCCGCGGTCTGAGCCTCAGAGAGCTTACTGAACTTGATCCGCATATGACCAGCCTAGGAAGGTGTGATTTCCCAGGCCAGCCCCAATTTTTCCGACCGATCCGGGGGTCGCCAATCTCGCTCGCCTGGGGGCACTATTGGGATTGCTCCGAGATCGTGGATCAAGGCTGGCTGACTGTTGCAAATCTGGCGGCCACTCTCATAAGTCCGCCATTTTGGTACTTCCGGTGGGACCGATCTCCTTCGAATGAAATCTTCCCCATCCCCGCCGCCGCCCTCTCAACCCTCGCGTCGCGGGACCACGGCTCTCATGGACCTCTCGCAAGGGCATTCCAGCTCGCCTCAGGCCAGCGGAGTCCGGCCGAGAGTGGACCAGCCTTGATGGAACCGGAAGAAGGCATCACGACTAATTTTCAAGTGCGGATGGTTGGAAACCGTTCGCTGAGTGGGAGCCTGGAGTCGTTTTCGATCGAAAAATTTCGCCTAGAGCGGTTTTCAGGTTGGTGTAGCGTGATAGCCGCAATGGGTGAAGTCGTTCCGACATTCCTCGGGCTTGATTTCGTCGATCAGTCGGCCATCAGCCGCCACAGTCCCTCGACCGTCCGCTCTCCGGCCTTCCGCAGCAGGGCCTTGAGCTTGGAGAACGCCAGCTCGATCGGGTTCGAATCCGGGCTGTACGGCGGCAGGTAGAGCAGGCGGGCCCCGGCCGCCTCGATCGCCTCGCGGACCCCGGCCCGCCTGTGCGATGAGAGGTTGTCCATCACCACCACGTCGCCGACGCTCAGCGTCGGCACCAGCTGCTGCTCGACGGAGGCCAGGAACGTCGCCCCGTCCATCGCCCCGTCGACGACCAGCGTGGTCGTCTTCCAATGCCCGTGCGGCGCCGCCACACCAGCCGCTTGCCCCGACGGCTCCGCCCGTGGCGGCGGGTCATGTTCGTGCTGGCCGAGGTCTCGTCCAGGAACACCCAGCTCTCGGCCGGGACGCCGGCGACCTCCGCCGGCCAGCCGTCGCGACGCCCCTTGACGTCGGGCCGGTCCTGCTCGGCGGCGCGGAGCGACTTCCTCTTGAAGGTCAGCCCCAGGTCGCGCACCAGGCGCCACAGCGTGGCGAGGCTCAGGGGCAAGCCGCGGCCGAGGCGAATCTCCCGCAGCGTGGCGTCGGGCGTCGCCTCGATCACCTCGGCGACCGGCCCGGCCTGCTCGGGCCTGCGCGGCAGCGGCCCATGACGCTGGGCCTTGGGCTCGATCGATCCGGTCTCGCGACGCCGTCGCTTCAGGCGGCGGACCCAGGCCGGGCAGACGCGGTCCTGCTGGGCGACCTGCTTGGCCGGCATGCCCGCGTCGCAGTCGGCCAGGACGCGTTCCCTGAGATCCAGCCAATACGGCTTCACACCGCGACTCCCGAGGGACGACTCGTCGCTCAGTCATACCCAATCGGGAGCCAGGGCGCTACACCAACCTGAAAACCGCTCTAAAGGGGGCCGCCCTCCGGTCGGCAACCGGGGGGCATTCACCGGCATCCTCTTCGTGCTCAAGACCGGCATCCCCTGGGAGGATCTGCCCTGCGAGATGAGCTGCGGCAGCGGCATGACCTGCTGGCGTCGGCTTCGGGACTGGCAGGCCGACGGCACCTGGGGCAACATCCACAAGGAGCTGCTCTCCCGCCTCCGGGGTGCCGACAGGATCGACTGGTCTCGGGCTTTGATCGACAGCAGTTCGGTGCGGGCGGCCTACGGCGGCGGGGAGACCGGCTCCAGCCGGGCTCCAAGCACCTCGTCTTCACCGACGCCTCGGGCATCCCGCTGACCGGCTCGGTGACGGCGGCCAACTTGCACGACGTGACCGAGATGGCTCCGCTGGTCAACTCGCTCCCCGAGGTTGCCGGAAAGGTGGGACGCCCGAGGCGGAAGCCGGATGCGTTGCAGGGGGGCCTGGCCTACGACTCGGAGCCGCACCGGCAAGGGTTACGTGGGATCGGTATCGAGCCGGTGCTGCCCGAGCGGGGGATCGACGAGCGTGAGGGGCTGGGCGAGACCCGCTGGCCGGTGGAGAGGACGCTGGCATGGGCTCACCAGAACCGGCGGCTCCGGATCAGGGATGAGCGACGTCCGGAAGTCCATCAAGAGTTCCTCTTCATAAAATAAATCAATGCCTGTATGAATGTTGTCTTCGGATGATTATTTTAGATGCTCTAAATCTAGAGCATTGATGCCAACCATCGATCCCTACCGGTCGGCGCTTCCCTCCGGCCCCTCACCACATCATCGGGGTGATCTTGGTTCGACTGGGTTCGTCACGGCGGAGAACACGGCCTTCAAGGCTGGCGTCCGATCCGCCGCGAGGGGCGTTCGAGCGAGGACGTGTCAACTTGGCGTGTCGGCTTGCTCCCCGACCGAGCGGGCCGCCAGGAGCCTCTCGGCCTCGACGAGTGCCCCCTTCGCGTCGGCGGCGTAGCCGTCGGCCCCGGACTGTCGCCAGAGGTCCGGAACGACATCGAACGGATGCCCCCCGACGAGGATCGTCACCCCCCGGCACTCCTCCCGGTCGCGGACGGCGGCGATCAGCGCCCCGACTCCCGGCAGGTGGGCGACCATCGTCGCCGAGATCAGTAGCAGGTCCGGCCGGCGGTCGGCGACGGTCCGGGCGAGGTCCGGCGCGGGCGTGCCGGCCCCGAGGAAGAGGGTCTCATAGCCAGACATCTCGAAGAAGTCGGTGACGACCCGAAGGCCGACCTCGTGCCGCTCGTCGCCCACCGAGGCGGCCACGACCCGGCGGTCAATGCGTCGGTCGGGGCCGGCCTCTGGGGTCAGCCGGGCCATGAGCGACTGAGTGACCGCCGTTCCGAAGTGCTCCTGCGCCACGCTGACCTGACGGGCCTGCCAGAGGCGGCCCACCTCGCGCTGGCAGGGCTGGAAGACGTGCAGGTAGATGTCCGCGACGGGCACGCCGGAGGCCACGGCGTCGAGGATCTGCCGGGTCGCTTCCCGGCGGTCGTAGCCCAGCAGCGCACGGAGATAATCACCGGCTAGGGCGGCGAGGGGCTCATCGCCGGAGATCAGGAAGGGCGGGAACCGAGCGGGGCTACGGGAGCACTGGATCGCCTCTTTCAGGAACCGGCCGGTAATCTCCGCATGCTCCCCGGTCAGCGCTGCCGCGAGCACCTCCTGCAGCGAGGCCAGGTTACCCTCGACGTCCTCATCGCGGACGTCGCTGGCGGCCAGGACCGACCTGGCCCATTCGAGATAGTCGACGAAGAGGGCCGGACTGGACGCCGCGACGGCGGCCGAGAGGTTGGCGAGGTGGTGCTCGGTGTCCTGGAGGCACCTGGCTCGCCCGTCGGGGCCGTAGCGGCTTACGAGTTCCGGACGCAGCGAGTACTGGCGGGCGACGACGGCCTCGGCCAGCGCCACACGGTGCTCGTCGATGGCCCTGCCGGCGGCCTGGTGGATGGCATGCATGGTCGCCCTCCCGGGGGGACTCGCCGCGATCCAGCCCCCGCCCTACGCCTCCCGTTGCCGATCTATTCGAAGCCTATTCCCCTACCGGGAGCGTGTCCAGGGGCCATCGCGCAGCGAGAGTGCGGGTCATTGCCGGCGAATCAGGCCCGGGAGCGGGTTGCCGGGGGGAGGTCCCGGCGGGCGAATGACGTGGGGGCGACCTCGAAGTGACACGTCCCGGCCGGATGCTGGGGCGCCCCTCCGAGATGGGAGGCGATGCACGTCGGCGTGCTGGGGCATCTGGAGGTCGTGAGGGAGAGCGAGACGATTCTCGTTGTGGGGAACACTCAGAAGTACCGGGCGGCGGATTTCCTGGCTTGATGGAGTGTCGTGGACATCCTCCGCATTCACACCGATCGGTGCCCGGCGAAACCGCAGACAATAGTCACGGCCTGCTCTCGCTCGCTGGCACGACCATGCCACCGAGCCACTTGCCCGACACTTCGACCGTGCGAATCTTCTCGAGCGGGACATCACGCGGGCGTCCACCCTGACGGGGAATTCGGTGAGTTGGCTCGCCTCGATACTGCGGAACTGATCCTCCACCCCGAGGGGCTACGCAACACCGATCGTCACCATTCGGAACGCCAACATCGGCGTCACCCTCCCGCCGGGGACTCAGACCGACCCTACAGCCCGAACCCGATTGCCCGCGATCAGGGCCCATTCCTGGTGCCAAGGCGGGCCGGATGGCGCGTTCGAGTGCCTCGTCATCGGCACCCCGACTGCAAATTCGAGTCGAACAACGGCATGTTCCACCGACCGGGTTGGATCTTTCGGAATCGGCACGAATCGTCAGAAATAATGAATTCCTTAGAATGAGACCGCCGCCGTGAGATGCCGGCCGATATGGCGACGGGCGTCGATGACGGTCGATCGGCCGGCTCTCTGCTCCGGCGTGTTTGCGTTCTCGCCCAATCGCGCCACGAGATCGCCCAATCCTTCGCCTCGGGCTTCGCGATTGTCCAGGCTAGAGCGGTTTTCAGGTTGGTGTAGCGTGATAGCCGCAATGGGTGAAGTCGTTCCGACATTCCTCGGGCTTGATTTCGTCGATCAGTCGGCCATCAGCCGCCACAGTCCCTCGACCGTCCGCTCTCCGGCCTTCCGCAGCAGGGCCTTGAGCTTGGAGAACGCCAGCTCGATCGGGTTCGAATCCGGGCTGTACGGCGGCAGGTAGAGCAGGCGGGCCCCGGCCGCCTCGATCGCCTCGCGGACCCCGGCCCGCCTGTGCGATGAGAGGTTGTCCATCACCACCACGTCGCCGACGCTCAGCGTCGGCACCAGCTGCTGCTCGACGGAGGCCAGGAACGTCGCCCCGTCCATCGCCCCGTCGACGACCAGCGTGGTCGTCTTCCAATGCCCGTGCGGCGCCGCCACACCAGCCGCTTGCCCCGACGGCTCCGCCCGTGGCGGCGGGTCATGTTCGTGCTGGCCGAGGTCTCGTCCAGGAACACCCAGCTCTCGGCCGGGACGCCGGCGACCTCCGCCGGCCAGCCGTCGCGACGCCCCTTGACGTCGGGCCGGTCCTGCTCGGCGGCGCGGAGCGACTTCCTCTTGAAGGTCAGCCCCAGGTCGCGCACCAGGCGCCACAGCGTGGCGAGGCTCAGGGGCAAGCCGCGGCCGAGGCGAATCTCCCGCAGCGTGGCGTCGGGCGTCGCCTCGATCACCTCGGCGACCGGCCCGGCCTGCTCGGGCCTGCGCGGCAGCGGCCCATGACGCTGGGCCTTGGGCTCGATCGATCCGGTCTCGCGACGCCGTCGCTTCAGGCGGCGGACCCAGGCCGGGCAGACGCGGTCCTGCTGGGCGACCTGCTTGGCCGGCATGCCCGCGTCGCAGTCGGCCAGGACGCGTTCCCTGAGATCCAGCCAATACGGCTTCACACCGCGACTCCCGAGGGACGACTCGTCGCTCAGTCATACCCAATCGGGAGCCAGGGCGCTACACCAACCTGAAAACCGCTCTAGCCCCGAGGTAGCAAGTCGCTGCCTGCGGCCTTGGGACCGGATATGGACGCCTATCGGAACAGCGTAGCCGACCCGGCGACCGAGGCCGAGATCGGCCGCAGGATGGCCTGGGTAAAGCTGGATGGCCTGGGTGCAGGACCAGATTCTCGGGGGCCTGCAGGCCCCCGAGAATCTCCAGGCAGAATTTCATCGGTCCAAGCGAGCGATCTCCCGAATTCATCCGTAAAACGACATCCCGAGGGTCGAGCTGCGGAGTAATTGGCGGGCACGGACTACCCCACGAATGGTGTACCCGGGATCAACGGTCATCCGGCACGATCGAGGTCGGCCGCCGTTCTGGTGGGCGGGTTTGTAGCCTTTCTGCACGCGACCGATAAGCGCGGTACCCGGTGGGTCCGTTGGTAAGAATTTGGGAAGAGTGTTGGAAATGTTAGCCCAACACCACCGAGTGTAAAATACAACGCAGAAGGGCTGGAAACCCATTATTTATAGGAGATTCTGCACTATAGCGATGCCAGCACAGCACCAACCAAGCCGCTGGCACAGGGGACTTAAAATCCCCCGGGGGGGAACCCCCGTGTGGGTTCGAATCCCACCGCCGGTACTCGATGACAGGGTCCGACTGGACACGACTATGGGTGTCTAAATCCCTTTCTGACAACGACTTGCGACCTTCATCCCGAGCCGAAGTCGCTTGAACACTCTCAACCTCTTTTACGACACCGTCCGTCATGATCCGCCCCGATCCGTCCCCTCCGAAGGGAAAGGAATGGGAAAGGCGTTTGCTTGCGCGTCGGCCATCGGTCCCCGTCGCGGCCATCGCCTCGGGCCTCGGGCCCGACGGGTTCAGATCGGGCAAGGCCCCGACGGCCCCGTTGATGTCGTGCAAGCTGGCCTTGGCATAAAGGCCGATGGTCAGGCTGGGGGTCGAGTGCCTGGCCAAAGTCTGGCAGACCTTGACCGAGGCTCCAGAGGCCACGAGATTCGAGATGTAGATGCCCCGGAGGGAATGGAAGTCGGCCAACCCCGACGCCGTCTCATAGGGGAGGCCGGCGGCCTTGAGGTCGATCCGGATCATCTCGGCCGTCCGGTCGGGCATGCTGAAGATCGGGAGACCGGCAGGCAAGGTCGCAAGCCAGGGCGCCAGGCGAGCGGCAAGGGCCGGGGAGAGCGGTTGCACGGCTTCCTTGCCATTCTTCGTGTAGGCGGCCGGCACGGTGGCGGTGGGGGGATTGGCGGACAGGTCGAATCGCGCGGGGGTCAGGGACGCCAGTTCCGAGGCACGGAACCCGGTTCCCATCGCCAGTTCATAGCATCGGGCGCGTTCCGGCCCGGTCATTCCCTTGGCCACGGGGCCATGCTCGGCGGCCCTAATCAGGCTCTCGGCTTCCTCGGTCGTCAGGGCACGGCGGCGATGGCGGCGATCGGCCTCGGGGTTCGAGGTGGCCAGATGGGCCAGATGATGCTCGCGAGCGCGTCCGTCCTTCCAAAGCCACCGTGAGAACGCCTTGACCGCGCGGACGTGATGATTGATCGTCTCGGCCCCGAGGCCCTCGCCCCGGAGCTTCGCCAATGCCCCTTGCGCCCGAGACATCGACAATTCGGAGATCCGGCGGATGCCCGCCAGCCTCAGTACCTTTGCCGCCTTGTTGCTCGTCACGAGTGGGTGCTTGCGTCTTCCACCCTTGTCGATCAAGGCGGACCGGAAGTCGGCTAGGTGATCGGCAAGCGGCTTCGACTCATGGTCGCGATAATTCCGGGCTTTGGGGTCGATGTACCCGTGCCGGATGTTGGAGGCTTCAGCTTCGGCGGCGGCGGCCATCGACTCGGTTTCCCGGCGGTCGGTGCATCCCTTACGCTCGCGTTGCTTGCCGCTCCCGTCGGTGAAGCGATAGAACCAGTTCTTGCCGATCTTGCGGAACGACGCCATCGGTTCCCCCCTTATGTGCTCCCGACATCCCGAAACAGGATTGTCGCATACTGACGAATCGTGGCGCAATCTGGCGTGGAGGCTCCAGGCGGTCAGGTTAACTCGCGGGCGTCCTTTTCGATGAGGTCGGCCCACCAACGGGCCAGGTCCACCCCGCCTTGCCTGGCTTCGGTCCAATCTTTGAACGGGTCCGGCGGCCTCACTCGTCGGGCCCGCGCGGGCCACCCTTCGGCGGCCCTGTCTCCCGCGTCGTCCGCGTCGGTCGCGATGTAGATTCGGCGAGCAGGCCGCAACGCGTCCGATACGGTCCCGTGGTCATGGCGTGCGGATGCGCTGCCCATCGTCATGACGGATGCCAGGCCGGCCAAGGCCTGGCCGAGAAGCAACGCGTCGAACTCGCCTTCAACGATGATGAGCGGGTAGCGGAACCTGATCGCCTCGGGATCAGGATAGAGGAAAGGCCGGTCCCGGAACACTTCGGCGTATTTCGGCCGGTCTCCCTTGTGCTGGCGGATCTTCACCAGCGTCAGCCGGTCCCGTTCGACCCAAGGAATGACGATCCCCCTGGCTGAGTAGGGGCGGCCGTCAGTCGTGGTCAGGCGGACGCCGGGAGTCCAGCCGAGGTACGCGGCCCTGATCGTCTCGTGCGACAAGAACCGCCGTTCGGTGAGATATGCCATGGCTCGTGATCCTTCGGCGGTCCAAAGCCGCGCGACAGAGTCCGCCACGAGACTCAGTGCCTCCACGAAAGGCAGCCCCTTAGGCCCCTCCAATCTCGGCTCGGGTCTTGCCAGAAGTTTCGATGCGGGGCGATCGACCCGTGGAACGATCGCATCTCCCCCAACCATGAAGTTGATCGCTTCGCGGAACGTTACGCCCTGGATCCTCATCACGAGGTTCGCCGCGTCCCCATAGACGCCGCAACCGAAGCACTTCCAACCCGGCTTACCGGGCTCGATGCAGAAGGACGGGTTCGCATCCTCGTGGAACGGACAGGGCCACCACAGTTTGCGTCCCCCCTCCCCCCGTCGTCCCGGCGGAGGGCCGAGGAGGCGGGTTGCCACGTCGGCCAGGTCGATGCGTTCGCGTTGAGTCTTCCAGTCGATCCGGGGCTTTGCATTCGCGTGCGACATCTTCACCCCCCCCTTACTTGTTACTCAAAACACTCGGAACCCGTGCGAGCCTTTCAAGGGTTTTGAGTAACAAGTAACGCCGGATTGACGTCATAAACGGCTGATGGCGGGCGGCCTCCCCTGCAGTCGCCGTCGTCGGCGACTTCGCGTTTACGGATCGCGTTCCGGCGGATCAGTGTCGGCAACGCTTTGGCCAGGTCGTCATCGTTGATCCATCTTCGGGCTTGCTTCAGGTCGTGGGTGGAGAATGTGGAAAGGCCCTTATTTTGAACCCAAGTCTCGATCGCCCGGCACACTCCGCCGCCGGAACCCGGCACGGCGTCGATCGAGGTATGAACGCGGCGAGTCTGGGATTTGAAGTAGGCCACGAGTCGCCAGGCGTCTCTGACGGCTCGACTGCCAACCGAGGGGATCGCGGCGGGGTCGGCGGTCGGATCGGACGCATCATCGAGGCACGCCAGGATCAGCGTTAGTCGGCCCGCGTACTCGCGCAGCTTCCCCCATGGGCCCTTTAGCGTAGGAGGGAACCCGAGATCGTTCATCTCCCTGATGTGGGCGTTGTAGTGTTCGATCCAGGTCGATCTGCCCTCATCCGTGAAGTGAAGGACGTTCGGGATCACTCGGCCAGCCTTGACCTTCATGGGCCGAGACCAGAGACGGAAGACGAGTTCACACCAGTCGTCGACGATATGGCCGGGTACGCCGGTCTCGGACCAATCGCGGTGCGGCCGGGGATCCGGGTAGGCGAAGAGGAATCGGTCGAGGAACCCGTTGACTCTCCCGTTCTGGTCCACCATCGTCCCCAGCATGGCCGGCTGAATCCCGCCGGAGATCGACATAAACGGGTGCCTGCACGTAATCGGGATGCCATCGACGTTGGTCACCCTGTCTACTGCAATTTCATCCCCGGACCAGATTTTCAGGAGGATCGGCTGATCGCTTCCCTTGCCTCCTTTGTACTGGTTCATCCCGAGCATGAGGGCACTCAATTCATCCGAGAGTTTGACGAGCCCTCGCGGGTTGGCGGCCAGGATTCGGACCGTCGCCTCCATCGTGGCATCGTCAATGTCGATCCGTTTGAGCTTCGGGGCCGGCTTATCCTTCTTGCCTTTGTTCCACTCCTGAAGAGCCAGAAGGAATTCTTCCATGAACGGCTCGGTGATCCGACTCACGGCTTTCCTCACGACCTTGAACGCGGGTGTCTTCGAGTCTCCGGGCTCCCCAACGCAAGCGGTGTACAGCAACGCGGAGACAAAGTAATTCGGCTTCAGCAACAGGCTCACGGAGCGCCCAATCACTCCTCCGGCCACGGCCAAGACCGGCAAGGCGACAAAGTCCGGAGGGCACCCCATCGACTCCTCGCATTCGAGGACGAGCCGCGCGATCGCCTCGGGAAAGACATCGATCGGGAACGGCTCGACGCGAGTCTCCAACCCTCGATCAATCGGCCCCCAGCCGTCGCCAGTGCCTCCGATGTCTTCGCCGGGCATTCCGGGTGACGGCTCATCCGGATCGACATCATCCAGAGCCCGGCTGATCGCGTTCCGATCGTCGCGGCCGTCCAGAAAGGCTTCCCAGCAAGCGAGGCGGTCGTCCGGCGGAAGGCCTATCAGGCGGCGGGCGATGGCCGAGAAGGGGCCAGGAAGGGTTGTCAGCCGATCCTCATCGGCGGGATCGCCGTAGACGAGCCTGGCGAGGGTCCAGGCGTTGTAGGGGTGAAGCATCATCGGCCACCCCCGTCGATCCAACGGCGGATCGTCTCGGGCTTCCAGAGCGGGGCCTTGCCGATGTGGAGGTCAGGGGCTGGGAACCTCCCGGCGGAACGCTCACGCTCGATAGTCCGGCGGCTGACCCCGAAGGCTCCTACCAAATCTTCGAGGCGCAGTGTCAACCGTCCCGCGAAGGCTTGGTCGGCGGCCGGCACTTCGACTTGGACTTCCGGCTTCGCCCCGGAGGCGTGGCTTGGGCGACGGTTCATCGGCCACCCCCTTCCGGTCGGCGGGCCGGTTTGAAACGGACGACCCACCCGAGGCGTGACAGCTCATCTTGCGCCTCGGTGGCCCGGCGGAAATCTCCCCTGGCTTTCGCGAGGAACAATTCCCCGAACCATGCGATTGGGGAATTCCAATATCGCTCGAAGTCACGGTCGGTCTGACTGTGTTCTGGCATGATTCCCGAGCCCTCGGGCCGCTCGCACAATCGCGGCGGCTCTGGACTATCGGGGGGTGTGGGGTGCGAGTGGGGTGTGGGGCGTGAACCAAACCCTAGTAAACTAGGGGAAAAAAAGAATTCGATGGGGTCGAATCTTGGGGTGTGGGGCTTCTATTCGGTGTCGTCGTCGATCGTCTCCCAGTTCCCCGTCCGCCAATCCCGAGTCGCGTGAGGCAGGTTCTTATCAGGAGCCGCCATAGCCCGTATCAACGCGGCCTCCTTAGGATACCTCTTCACGAAGTTTTTGCGGTCCACTCCGGCCCGCTTACATGCAGCATTCACAGAGAGGGGCTTGTCCTCTGCCAGCAGCTCGTACGCAGCGGCGACAGCCTTAGCGACCGCTTTAGGTGCCTTTTTGGCCGGGCTATCATTTCGAGAAAACGGCTCGTCCATCGGGGGAGTTGAAGGCCGCGAGGTTGTCAAGCCGGTCAATGAATCGACATTGGACGCATCAAAACTCGGATCACCCCGAAACGGGATGGAGACAAAAATCTCTCGACTATCATGAATCGGATGCACAACGACTTGTCGTGTTGCGAACTGGACCATGAATCGGCGTGCTTCGTCGTTTCGATCGAATTTGAGCTCGTTCCTTCCGAACCATCGCAAAGCTTCCAGGTGCCGCAAAGCGAGACCCAACGGCCAGCGGTCTGCTTCTGATTCACGAAGTACGCTGGCGAGATCAAGGTAAACGTCAGGCGGCAGGAATCCTACTCGCGAGTGGACTCTTGAGACCTGTTTCAATCTCCGGATAAGGGTAGAGGCCTTACCTTGTAGCTCGGCGGCGGTATCCTCTCCCTGCCGAAGACCCTGGACCAATTCCGGCATTTCCAACCAACTCTCGACCAACGCGATCAATCGGTACAAGTCGTAGCCAATCGCATCCCGGGCGGTACGGCGGATCCTCGCGTTGTACCGACTCTGACGGCAATCGTCGGAAACGAAATCTATAGCGGGGCCGATCTCTGAACTCATGACCTGCTCCCCCTACGAGTTAGGCTGGGCCTGGCGGACGCCGCGGTAGGGGCGCGACGCCGCCAGACCCGAAGACCGGGGATCAGCCGGCCAGTAGTGGACATAATAGCATAATGCCTGCCCTGACGACGAGATCAGGTTGTTGTGATCCCTCTGCCATCCCTCATCCCGGGAAGTTGAGGAGAAAACCTTTGAAATCGGCGAGCGATGCCATCGTTGGTGAAATGAGGATTGACGACCGGCTATCGGACGACGTAAATTGGACTTGAAAGTCCAATTTACGTCGTCTGCCCATATTTTGGGTATGGGTCTTCGTTATCGGCGGCTCCGGGCCGTTGGCCACGCAGGAGAGAAGCAAGGTCGGAGTGGGCAAAACGCCCCCCGTTCGCCTTGACTCTCCCCTCGCGCGGGGGGTGGGTGCGCCGTCGAAGAGGCAACATCTGACGAATCAAATCGATCAAAGCAGAGGATCGGGCCCTTGTGCAGCATCCCTCATAGATCGTCTGCTAGCGGCTCGTTCTCTCAAGGATTCATAGAGTCGCGACGGTAGAAGAACATCATTAATCCCGTTCTGAACCGCCTTATTGTCGAGTGCCTGAGTGCTCATCGCGGTGTGGGCATCCAAGGCGGCCATGATGGCGTTTTCGAGTTCGGTTGCCAGATCGGGCGAATTGGCAAACTGCTCTTTGGTGTTACTCGTCGCTTGCTGCCTGAGCTTCTCGGACTCGAGCAACTTCCCCATGATCACGTTGTTCACGTAAACCAGCTTGTCTTGATCGGTCAGATCGCCTTCGAACTAGTGGGACAAGTGGCTTGCCCATTGCCATAAATCGCCGTGCCGCGGGACCGGGCTTCGTGGTACCGACGCCGACGCGCCGCCCGCTTGCCGCCCCACACGAACGGCGTCTGTGCCGCATCCCAGTGCTTCGCCGGCGGCCTCGTACCAGCCGATGATCTGGGACGTGGCCGTCGGGTACTGGCCGTCCAGGGCGCGCCGCTTGAGGATCCGCTGGAGGCTCTCGGCCATGTTCAGCCACGACCCGCCCACCGGCGTGTACAGCGGCATGATCCCGTGATCGAAGAGCCAGCAGACGAACTCCGGCGTCTTGTGCCCGGCCAGGTCGTCCAGGACCAGCAGCATCCGCAGCGGCGGCGGCTCGTCCGGGAGCGTCGGCTTGACCGTGAGGCCCTCCTGCCACCGCTCCCACGCCGGGAGCCAGCCGGTGGCGGGCTCGGGCGGCGGGTCGGGCATCGCGGCGAGTATGGCCGCCATCTCGCGCTTCAGCCAGGGGTGCAGGACGGAGTTCGGGCAGGCCGTCACGCCCTTGACATGGGCGTGGCCGTCGGCCGGGCGGAACAGTGTCAGCGCCTTGGCCGTGCCTTCGCGGAGGTACTCGTGCGGCTGCCGCGCCGGGTCGCCCTCGGGCCGCCACGACTGGCCCGGATAGGGGATCGTCTGGTAGGGCCCGGCCTGGTCGGTGCACCAGACCGGCAGCCCCACCGCCTCGCCCGTGAGGTAGGCGTCTTCGATCAACTTTTTTTCGCATCGGAATCCGGGTCGGAGACGACCACGGGCCCGGCCTTCCGGAGGCGCAGGGCCCGGCCTGTCGAGCACCAGGTGCGGGTGCGCTGGTAGCTGGAGCCGGCCTCGTGCAGGACGCGGCGGATGGTATGGGTCGAGACCCTGGGCAGACCGTCGGGGGCTGCCCTGAGCGTGCTTTGCAGGGCCGAGAGCGACCAGGTCGCGGTGCCGTCGGCCTCGGGCGTCGGCGCCCGGGCCGCCTCGGCGGCGATCCGCGCCCGCTCCTGCGGGCCGTAGGTCGGCCGTTGCCCGCCGCCGTGGCGGGGCATCAGCGCCGCCAGCCCCTCGGCGTTGAAGCGCGCGACGAGGTGGGAGACGGCGTCGCCGGAGCGGCGGCCCACCGAGCGGGCCGCGTCCTGATAGTCGTCGCCCCGGGCGACGGCCAGGAGGAGCTTCGCCCTGGTGACCTCGGCGGCTGGGGCGGCATGCGAGCGGCTGAGTTGCTCCAGTTCCTGGCGCTCCGGTTCGGTTAGTTCGCGGAGCGGGTCCTTCTTGTGACGGGACATGGCGGCCTCCTCGGGGTGCGAAGCCGCCAACATATCTCGGGATCGGGTGTTATGGCAATGGGCAAGCCAAGTGACCCACTAGTCGTTCACTCGCTGGATGATCTCGTTCAGGAGGCATTCTGCTTCTCCTGGACGCCCCCGCCGCCTGCCTCCGTGATCGGACCTACTTTGGAATCCTCGCCGGCAGTCACATGCCAGGAGAGCCACAAATGGGGCCGGTTGGCTACCGCGCTGGCCCAGAGCACCGGCCTGGATCTGGGATTCGTCAAGCGAACGTTGCGGACGTCGCGTTAAAGGAGGTCGCACCCAGACAGTCGGCGGCCGGCCGTTTGGACGGCGAGTCGCCAAGCTTTACCAGAACGGGCTGTATCTCGACCGCCGGCGGTGCTAGACCCAGCTGGGCCCCAGTTAGAGGGGAAGATGGCCGGGGAGCAGACCCGACCACCCGTGTGTCCCAGCATTTTCTCACGGCTTGACGATGTCACCGAACCGGTTCAAGGGCTCGAACACCTGATAGGCCAGCACCCGGCTGGCGGCGTCGGAGTAGAACAGCCGACCACTGACCGCCTTCGTGTTTGCCGCCTTGAGCAGATCGAGGACCGTGTACAGCCCTTCCCGCTTGGTCGGAGTCGACAGGCCGAGGGCCGTCGCCTCCGCCTTCGTGAGATACCAGGTTTGCGTCCCCAGCCCACTGGAGTTGGGATCGATGCGGAAGTTGTACCTCCTCGCGGTCGACTGGCCGAGGGCGGTCGTGTTCAGGGTGGCCGTGTTGGTGGTGAAGGCGGACAAGGCCGTCGCCATCACCTGGGCCTCCAGCTTCGGAGTGGCCGAGGTGCCGAATTGTGTCTGGCAGTAATTCCAGACCCCATTGGGCGTCGCCTTGGCGAGGCTCCCGAACAGGTTCGGGAACTGGGCCGCGAGCCACTTGCCGACATTGCTGATGCCCGCCCTGTCCGTACCGAGGTCGTTGATGAGAGTCTGGCCATTGTTGCTGGCCCAGAACCCGATCCCCGCCGTCTGGCCCGACTTGACGGTGCCCGCGTTGACGATTCTCAACTCGGCCGCGATGTAGGTCAGCGTGTAATTGCTGCTGTTCGGCGCCAGTGAGCCCTGCTGGATAGTGTAGGTGCCGATGCCCTCTCCCGCGTTGCGGGTCAGGGAGCCGCCGATGGCGTCGCTGCCCACCAGCGAGCCGATGGTGATCCTGTAGGTCAGGGCCGGGTCAACGCTGCCGTAGTTCTTGGTCTGGGCGTCGGCCGTTACGGTGATCGCCCGCTTGGCGATGACGATCGTGGCGCTGCCGGAGCTGCCGGTGTGGTTGGCGTCGCCGGCGTAGGCGGCCGTGACGGTGTAGCTGCCGGCGTTGACCCGGTCGCCGCTGTAGCTGAGCACAGCCGAGCCGGTGACGGTGCCGGCTCCGGCCACCACGGCCGAGCCGCCGGCGTGGGTGGTGCCGTCGTAGGTGAAGCTGCCGCCGGTGGCGACCACCGTGGAACTGGCCTTGCCGATGACGATGGTCTTGGTGTCAAGGCCGCCCAGGTAGTTGGTGCTCGCGGCGTACGCGGCCTTCACGGTGTACGTGCCCGCACCCGTCGGGGCACCGGCCAGGGGCGTACCGGTCGCCGTCGCACCGGCGTAGTAGGTCAACGTCACCGGGCTGAGGCTGGCGGCGTTGACGCCCGTGGCCGTGCCGGTGGCGGTGAAGTCGGTGCCGCTATAGGTGCCGCCGGCCCAGGTGGCGGTGACCGTCGGCGTCGCCTTGGCGATGACGATCGTGGCGCTGCCGGAGCTGCCGGTGTGGTTGGCGTCGCCGGCGTAGGCGGCCGTGACGGTGTAGCTGCCGGCGTTGACCCGGTCGCCGCTGTAGCTGAGCACGGCCGAGCCGGTGACGGTGCCGGCTCCGGCCACCACGGCCGAGCCGCCGGCGTGGGTGGTGCCGTCGTAGGTGAAGCTGCCGCCGGTGGCGACCACCGTGGAACTGGCCTTGTCGATGACGACGGCCACGGCCAGGCCGTCGCTGGCGTCGTGGTTGGCGTCGCCGGCGTAGTGGGCCGTCACGTAGTAGGTGCCGGCATTGACCCGGTCGCCGGTGTAGGTCAGCGTCGCGGCGCCGGTGACCGTGCCCGCCCCGGCCACCGTGCCCGAGCCGCCCGCGTGGGTCGTCGCGTCGTAGGTGAACGGCCCGGCGCCCAGGGTGGTCGTCGTCGAGGTCGCCTTGCCGATGGCGATGGCGACGTCGCCGGCCTGGTCGAGGTAGTTGGTGCCGCCGGCGAACGCCCAGTGCGCCGTCCCGCCGGGGGCGTCCGTGAAGCTCGCGCCCAGGTCCAGGCCGGGGAGGGCCGCGCCGCCGACGCCGGTCGCGCCGCCGGTGGCCCCGTGCGCCAGGCCGTCGTAGGCGCCGCTGTAGCCGCTGACGGCGACCGACGCCGTGGCCTTGTCGATGACGACGGCCACGGCCAGGCCGTCGCTGGCGTCGTGGTTGGCGTCGCCGGCGTAGTGGGCCGTCACGTAGTAGGTGCCGGCATTGACCCGGTCGCCGGTGTAGGTCAGCGTCGCGGCGCCGGTGACCGTGCCCGCCCCGGCCACCGTGCCCGAGCCGCCCGCGTGGGTCGTCGCGTCGTAGGTGAACGGCCCGGCGCCCAGGGTGGTCGTCGTCGAGGTCGCCTTGCCGATGGCGATGGCGACGTCGCCGGCCTGGTCGAGGTAGTTGGTGCCGCCGGCGAACGCCCAGTGCGCCGTCCCGCCGGGGGCGTCCGTGAAGCTCGCGCCCAGGTCCAGGCCGGGGAGGGCCGCGCCGCCGACGCCGGTCGCGCCGCCGGTGGCCCCGTGCGCCAGGCCGTCGTAGGCGCCGCTGTAGCCATTGACCACGATCACCGCATTGGCCTTGGCGACGGTGAGGACTTGATCCACGGTCTCCGCGGGATCGTAGCTGGCATCGCCGGCCTGGTGCGCCGTGATGGTGGCGCTGCCGGCCCCGGTGATGTGAACGTGCCACCCGTTGGCGTCTTGATAGACGCTGGCGTCGCCGCTGGCGGTGAAGCTGACCGACAAGTGAGAATCCGCCGTCGCGCTGATCGCGAAGTCGGGGTCGCCGTAGGTCACGTCCGTCAAGGGGCCGAAGGTGATCGTCTGCGACTGCATGGCGGCCCCGCCAAACTCGAAGGCGCCGATGTCCACGTTGCCGGACCGGATCACGCCGCGCTGGTCCGTGGTCGGCGCCCCTACGGCTGTGCCCGCGTTGATGGCCCGACTGCCGGACAGCAGGGCCATCGTCTGGGTCGGTCCGCCGTTGTCCGCCAGGGGGCCGAGCAGCGGGTCGATCAGCGCCGCGCCGGTGCCCGTCAGATCGGTGTCGACCCAGCCGGTGCTGGTGCCGATGTTGCCGATCAGGTTGTTGCCGAGAGAAGTGACAGCGCCGCTGAAGTCCGCGCCGCCCGCGGCGTTCTGGGCCACGATCGTGTTGGTCAGCGTGGCCGTGCCGCTATCCACCGAGACGCCGGCATCGCGATTGCCGCTGACGGTGCAGTTGGTCAGCGTGGCCGTGCCGCCGGAGATGACGAGGACGCCGGCGGAGTTGCCGGCGGCAGCGGCATTGCGACTGCCGCTGACGGTGCAGTTGGTCAGCGTGGCCGTGCCGCCGGAGCTGACGCGGACGCCGGAGGTGTTGCCGGTGAGGGTGCAGTCCGTTAGCGTGGCCGTGCCGTTGCTAACACTGACGCCGGGGCCGCGGGTAATGCCGCCGCTGACGGTGCAGTTGGTCAGCGTGACCGTGCCGTTCGTAGTACTGACGCCGCCGGCGTTGCCGGTGAGGGTGCAGTTGGTCAGCGTGGCCGTGCCGTTCGTAGTAATGACGCCGACACCGGCGTTGTCGCTGACGGTGCAGTTGGTCATCGTGGCCGTGCCGTTGGTAACTCTGACGCCGCCGAGGCCGGCGGGAGCGGCAGTGCCATTGCCGCTGACGGTGCAGTTGGTCAGCGTGACCGTGCCGCCCGAAGACGAGTTCCCGAGGTTAAGACTTGAGACGCCGAACTTGGTGTTGCCGCTGAGGGTGCAGGTGGTCAGCGTCAGCGTCGCGGTGGGGTCGATGACCGCGCCGATGGTGCCGCCCGTGATCGTCAGTCCCGAAAGGGATGCGGTGACGCCCGCAGCGACCTCGAAGGTCGCATTCTCCGTCGCGCTCAGGAGACCGCCGCTGATCGTCACGCCCGCGGCCGGGCCCGCGATCGTATCCATGCCGACCATATCCTTGAACGTGATCCAGGAGGGTGCAAACGGTGCATTGGCCGCGATCGTCCGGCTGCCATCATCCTGGAAGGACACGAAATCCCCCACCCTCACACCCGCCGGCGCGTTCACGCTGGCAAGGAGTTGCTCGCCACCGCTCGTCGACCCGCGGTAGACGTTGTAGTACTGCGCCCCAGCCAAGTGCTGCCAGGAGACCGACCCAGAATATCCAGTGCTACTGAAGGAGGCCCCGGTCCTGACGTATGCCTCCGGTGACGCACCCGTCTCCGCCCCGTTCGGGGTCACCGCGCTGACGCGGTAGTAGTAGTTGGCATTAGAGAACAGGTTGCCGCCTTGGTTGGTGCCGAAGGACAGAAACGGCGCGCGGGTCGTCTGGGTGATCGTCTTCGGGGTGGTGAAGACGGCCGGGTCGAAGGTGATGGAGCTGTCCGCGTCATCGGCGTTGGCCAGGAGAATGGCCTGCGGCAGGCTCAGGAGGCCTGTCCCCGGGACGATGGAAGCGCTGGTCGTATTCACAACGTACGATACCGGCGGTGCCTTGCTCGCGAGGTTAACGAGGCTGAACGAGGCCGTGCTGGCACCAGCGGCCGTCGCGGTCACGGTGTAGCTGCCACTCCTGCCGTTGCTCGCGGCGGTCACCGAGGCGGAGGCGCCGGCAATCGTGACCGCAGACGTCGACAGGGTGGCCGACGCGCCGAAAACCGGCGTGGTGAAAGTGATCGCGCCGCCGTTGACCGGCTCGACGGGGTTGTTGGCCGTCACGTTCACGGCAAGCGGGTTGGCAAACGCGCTGTTGGTGACAGCGGTCTGGGGGGTGCTGCCGGCGACAGCCGTGAGCGTAAAGCCCTGGCTCTCGAAGGCGCCGATGTCGATCGCGCCGACCCGGACCTTGCCGCGCTGGTCCAACGCCACCGCACTCGGTATGACGCTGGTGCCCGCGTTGATGGCCGGGCTGCCGGGCAGCAAGGGCATGGTCTGCGTCGGCCCGCCGTAATCGCCCAGCGGGCCGAGGAGCGGGTTGCCACCGATCAGGTTGTTCGAGCCCGAAATAGCCCCGTTGACACCGTCCGCGACGATCGTGTTGCTCAACTTGGCGGTGCCGAAGCCGATGCGAAGGCCACCGCCGTCGTTGCTGCTGACGGTGCAGTTGGTCAGGTAGGCCTTGCCGGCGCTGATGCTCAGGCCGCCGCCGACGCCGGTGTAGGAGCCGCCGCCGGTCGCCTGACCGCCCGCGTAGTTGCCGCTGATGGTGCAGTTGAGCAACTGGACCAGCGAGTAACTGCCTAAGTTTTCCACGCCGCCGCCGAGACTGGTGCCAACGTTGGCGAGAGCCCGGTTGCCGCTGATGGTGCAGTTCGTCAGCGTGACCCTGCCGTAGCCGGCGACGGCTACGTTCGCGGCGTTGTTCAACACGCCGCCGCCCCTGCTGGAGGCGTTGCCGCTGATGGTGCAGTTGTTCAGCGTCGCCGTGCCATTGTTTGCCAGGCCGCCGCCGTTGCCACCATAAGCGCCGCCGACGCCGTTGCCGCTGACGGTGCAGTTGTTCAGAGTGAGAACCCCGAAGGTAGCGTTGTACAGGCCGCCGCCCTCGCCCCAAAGGTTTTGGCCATATTCATTGACGGGGAATCCGCCACCGCCATTGATTACCTCGTTGCCGCTGATGGTGCAGTTCGTCAGCGTGGTCGTGCCGAAGTTCCTCACGCCGCCGCCAGAAAAGTGCGAAACGCCATTGGTGATCGTCAGCCCGGACAAGGATGCAGTGACGCCTTTTCGGATAGAAAACACTGCGTCTTGGCGGGCGCCGTCGATCGTCACGCCCGCCGCCGGGCCGGTGATCGTCGTCGGCCCGCTCTTGTCGGTCAGCGAGAACCGGAAGCCGGTCTGGGCGATCGTCTGCGCCGTACTGAACGCGGTGCTGTCAAAGTTGATCGTGTCGGCGCCCGCCATGGCATTGGCGCCGGCGATCGCCGCGCGGAGTGTGGGCGCCGTGTAGGTGTCCGATCCCATCGATGTGAGCACCCCGCCGGCGTCGCCATTGGTGAGGACCGTGATGGTGGACGGACAGCAGCGGCCCTCCAGTGCTTCCAGGGCCAGGCGGCCCCGGCGTGTCGCCTTGCGAATGGTGCGGGTCGTGGGGCGGCTGAACAGCGAACGCATCTTCATGGGAATCTTTCTTTCAGGATATAAACCGACCGCCCCCTGGGGCAGAATTAGATTAAAAGTCAATCGCGTCACGCTGGTCCCGCGGCGCGGACCGTCGCCGCCACGTCACCGAGACACTCGGTGGGAACCACGAAGGAACTCTCCATCAGCTGCTGGTCGTCGTTGATCAGCTCGGGGAAGCGGTGCCCGAGCACGGTCACGGCGAACACCTCCTGGACGGCTGTCTCGAAGCGCAGCAACGCGACCACCTGCCCGGAGCTCAGGTCGATGGCGACGACGCCGCAGCTCCGCTCGTGCTCCGCCAACCGCTCGGTGATCGAGATGCCGCTGAAGACTGCGCTCTCGCGCACCTGCGACAGGCCGACGAAGGCGAGGTTGCCGGCGAAGTCGAGCCCGCGCGTGAAGCCCGGCACCCCGGCAACCGGCTCGTACTTGCCGGTGTTCAGGTCGATGAAGCCGAACGTGCCCGCGCCCGACTCGCAGACCCAAAGACGGCCGGCGTACCAGCGCGGCGAGTGGGGCATCGACAGCCCGCGGGCCAGCACCGCGCCCGAGTCCACGTCGATCACGACGCCGCCCCGGGCCTTGTTCTCTCGCCAGCCGCCTATAGTGTCGGTTTCACCCAGCGCGGTTACGTATTTCGGCTTGCCCTCGACCATGCCCAGGCCGTTGAGGTGGCAGCGGTCGGACGGTTCGAGTGCGGAGACGAAGGGCGGTCGCCAGCGGGGCCTGAAGCTGGCCGAGCGGTCGAGCGTACACAGGCAGGAGAAGCGGGTGTTGACGACCCAAAGTTCCCCCTCACCCCCAGCCCCTCTCCCCCCACGAGCGAGGGGAGCATGACCCCAGGCCATCTCGTGGATCTGGATATCGCCCGTGACGTGGCTGGAACGGGGCAGGTAGCAGGCGTCGTGCCGGCCGGGCGGCTCGAGCCGGGCGGCCACAGCCGGGACGTTGACGAATTCCCAGACCTGCATCTTGGTGCCGACGGCCAACCGGTCGCCGTCGAGGGCCATGCCCATCGGCGCCGGGAAGCCGCGGAAGTGGGCGTTGAGGTGGTCCCCCTCTTCGCGGATCAGCACGAGCTTGCCGGCCTGGTAGGTGGTGACCAGCAGCGACGCGCCCAGCTGCCGCAACAGCGCGGGGAAGTTCGGCGTGTGGACAGCCTGCAAGGGCGTCGGGTCGGCGTCGGGATCTGGTGAAGCCATGGTGTCGCCGACTCATGTAGGTCAGGCCAACGGCGTTAAGACACGACCGGAACGCATGGCCCCGTCGGTCGCGGATCGTGGCCGTAACCCAGAACGGTGCGGCAACCTCGCCACTCCATCGCACGACAATGCGAGTGTCCGACTCGCACGCACGGCGGCGTCAGCGGCCTCCCGGCGGGCCCGGCTCTTGCGTCCTCCGTATACAAGTCCGATAATGGACGCTGCGGGCTGTCAACAATTCTTGAATTTTCTTCTCGGGACAGCCCGGGGGCGGCGCGGTGGCCGACGAGGATCGCGAGGGTGCCCCGCCGGAAAGGCAGCCGGCGGCGGACTTACTGCCGGTCGTCTACGCCGAGCTGCGCCGGCTGGCCGCCGCGCTGGCCGCACGCCTGCCGCCCGGCCAGACCTTGCAGCCGACCGCCCTCGTCCACGAGGCGTACCTCCGACTGGTGGACGATCAGGACCCCGGCTGGAGCGGACGCCGCCACTTCTTCGGCGCCGCCGCGCGGGCGATGCGGGACATCCTCGTTGAGCAGGCCCGGCGCAAAGCAACCCACAAGCACGGCGGGGCGGCCCACCGCGTCGCGCTGATCGAGGGCCTGGCCATCATCGAGCCACCGGCCGATGAGCTCCTCGCCGTGGACGAGGCGATCCGGAAGCTGAAGGCGGAGAAGCCGCACCTAGCCGAGATCATTATGCTCCGGTACTTCGCCGGCCTGAGCGTGGACGAGACGGCCGCCGTCCTCGGGATCTCGGCCAGCACACTGGCGCGCGAGTGGCGCTTCGCGCGTGCCTGGCTGGCCCACCGACTGGGCGACGCGCTGAATGGGGTAGGACGAGTCGATGAATGACCGATCGGGCGACCCTGTCCAGGAGTTGTTCGACCGGGCGATCGCCTTGTCGCCGGAGCGGCGCGCGGCGTTCCTGGCGGTCACCTGCGCCGACAAGCCCGCCCTCCGCGCCGAGGTGGAGGGCCTGTTGGCGTGCGACGCGGAGTTCGCCGAAGGAGACGGCGACGAGGGCGTGTTCAAGAGCCCCCTGGTCCACGCGCTGTCGCCGGCGACACCGGGGGCCGACGGGTCGTCGCCCGCGGCGTGGCCCCCGGGCCCGCCAGTGCGGGTCGGCGGCTACCGGGTGCTGCGCCGCATCGCCGAGGGCGGCATGGGCGCCGTCTACGAGGCGGAGCAGGACAGCCCGCGCCGCACCGTCGCCGTCAAGGTCATCCGCCCCGGCCTCGCCTCTCCCGCCCTCCTCAAACGCTTCACCCACGAGGCCCAGATCCTGGCCCGGCTGCACCACCCCGGCATCGCGCCGGTCTACGAGGCCGGGCTGGCCGACGACGGCCAGCCGTTCTTCGCGATGGAGTTCATCCGCGGCCTGCCTTTGGACCAGTACGCCGACCGCCACGGCCTCGACCTCGACGCCCGCGTGGGCCTGGTGGCGCGGGTCTGTGACGCGGTGCAGCACGCCCACGACCGGGGCGTCATCCATCGCGACCTCAAGCCCGCCAACATCCTCGTCGAGGAGGCCGGACAGCCGAAGGTGCTCGACTTCGGCGTGGCCCGCGCCACCGACGCCGACCTGCTGACCGGCGCCGGCTTGACCCGCACCGGCCAGGTCCTCGGCACGCCGAATTATATGAGCCCGGAGCAGGTGACCGCCGACCCCGCCGCCATCGACCGGCGGGCCGACGTGTACGCCCTGGGGGTCATCCTGTTCGAGCTGGCGGCCCACCGCCTGCCGTATCGGCTGGAGGACCGGAACCTCGCCGAGGCCGCCCGGCTGATCCTGGAGCAGGACCCGCCGCGGCTCGGCTCGCTCGACCCGGAGCTGCGCGGCGACGTCGAGACGATCGTGGCCAAGGCGCTGGAGAAGGACCCGGCACGGCGCTACCCGTCGGCGGCGGACCTGGCGGCGGACCTGCGCCGCTGGCTGGCCCACGAGCCGATCCGGGCGCGACCGCCGTCGGCGCTCTATCAGCTGCGCAAGTTCGCCCGGCGGAACGCGGCCCTGGTGGGCGGGGTGCTTACCACCGTGGCGGCCCTGGTCCTGGGGCTGGTCGGCACGCTCCTCTTCGCCGTCGGCGAGGCCCGGCAGCGCACCCAGGCCGAGCGGAACGCCCGGGCGGCGTTCGGCGAGAAGCGTGAGGCGATGTCCCAGGCGTACCGCGCCCGGCTGGCCGCCGCGGTCGCGGCCCTGTCGGCGCACGACGTCGCCGGTGCCGCGCGCCAGCTCGACGCGGCGCCGGAGGAGCTGCGCGGCTGGGAGTGGCGGCACCTGCACAGCCGGCTCGACGACAGCTCGTCGGTGATCCCATTGCCCGATCGGAGACTCTCCTTCCTGCTCGGCGCCCCGGACCGGCTCCGGGTTGGAGCCTTCACATCCGACGGCCTGCGGCTCGACGACCTGGAGGGCGGCGAGGACCGGACCCTGCCGATCCGCCTCGCACGCGGGCCTTTCCCGGATTTCACCGTCACGCCGACCCGCCGCGGCCTTCGGGTCGCCGCGTGGGTCGGGAACACGGCCTTTGACCTGCTCGACGAAGCCGGCCGGCGCCTCGTGCGCGTGGAACGGCCCGGGAACAGCGAGCCCCATCCCGTCGTCGTGAGCCCGGACGGCACGCGGCTGGCGTGTCACTGGGATGACGGGGAGTGGAGGCGCCTCGTGGTGTTCGACACGACCTCCGGCAAGCCGGTGGCGGTCTGCGAGGGCCACCGCGCCGGGATCTATGGTTACACCTTCAGCCCGGACGGCACGCGGCTCGCCTCTTTCAGCGAAGACCAGACAGCGTGCCTGTGGGACCCGGCCACCGGCGCGCTGATCGCCACGTGTCGGGGGCATGCGAGCAAGCTCCTCGACGCCGCGTTCCGCCCCGACGGCGCGCGCCTCGTGACGAGCTCGGGGGACGGGACGGTGCGCCAGTGGGACGCGGCGACGGGCCGGGAAGTCGAACCGCCTTACGATCGTCATTCCGGCGAGGTCGCCGCGGTTGTGTACAGCCCGGACGGGCAATGGGTCGCCTCGGGGGGGGGGGCGGACCGGACCATCCGGGTGTGGTGGGCGACGGGCCGGCAGGATCTGGCGGTCCTGAATGGTCACACGGGGGCCGTGGTCGGGTTGGCGTTCGCCCCGAATGGCCGCCGGCTAGCCTCGCTCAGCATCGAGCATGGGCACGGCTATCGTGGGGACGACACGGTGCGGCTCTGGGACCTGGACCCCCGGGCGACCCTGCCGGTGTTGCGCGGCCATACCAGCTACGTCTACCCGGTGGCCTTCAGCCCCGACGGCCGCTGGCTGGCTTCGGGGAGCTGGGACGGCACGGCGTGCTTGTGGGATGGGGCGACCGGCGAGCCGTGCGCGGCCTTGCCTCACCCCGGCATCGTGTCCAGCCTGGCCTACAGCCCCGACGGGACGCGGCTGGTGAGCGAGAGCTACGGAGATCGCCGGTTGCGGATCTGGGACGCGGCGACGGCCCGCGTCCACAAGGAGATCCCGGATCCCGCCGGGTCCCTCCCCTTCGTGACTGCCAGTCCGGACGGAAGCCGAGACAGCACTTCGCCGCGGGTCCTTCGCGAGCTGATCCAGGACATGGTGATCGTCAGTCCGGACGGACGGAGAGCCGCCGCGACGGCGTACGACCACAAGGCCAAGTTTCACCTGGGCGTCCGCGACCTCGCGTCCGGCGAGCGGCTGTTCGCGGCCGAAGGTGCGGCCCTGGCCTACAGCCCCGACGGCCGCTGGCTGGCCGTCCGGGCCGCGGATGAGACGACCGTACTCCTCCTGGATGCACGGACGTATCAGACGGCCGGCCGATTCCTCGGCCACGAGAAGGGCGTCGTGTCGGCCACCTTCAGTCCCGACAGCCGTTGCCTCGCCTCGTGCGGCCTGGACCGCACCGTACGCCTGTGGCCGATCGACGGCGGCGCGTGCCGGGTGCTGCGCGGGCACACCGACGATGTCTTCGCGGCGGCCTTCCACCCCGACGGGACTCGCCTGGCCACGGCCGGCCGCGACGGGGCGGTCTGGCTGTGGGACCTGGCTCGCGGCGAGGAGGTGGCACGTCTCCCGGGCCACACGAGCTACATCTGGTCGCTGGCCTTCAGCCCCGACGGCGCGACGCTGGCGTCCGGATCGGGCGACTTCACGGTCCGACTGTGGGACACGACGCCGCTCAAGGCGCGCTACCGGGCGCGCCGTGAGGCTGCGGCCCTGCGACGCGAGGCCGAACGGCTCGTCGAGCGGTCGTGGAAGCCGAAGGGCGACCCTGCCGAGGTCATCGAGATGCTCCGGGCCGACCCCACGCTGAGCGAGCCGCTGCGCCATGCCGCCAGGCTCGCTGTGCTGCGGCGGGCCATGCCGCCAGGATCGGGGAAATGAGCGTCGAAAGGGCCCGCGGCACGGCCATGGTCCTCCCGTGGCGTTGCCTCCCGCGATCACCGTCGGGTTCGACTGCGACATCGTCCGTGCCCGATCCAGCGATGCCGCGCATCGTCCGACACTCCGATGTAGCCGTGCAAGACTGGCACAGCCGGCAGGGGTATGCGGGGGTTCTGACCGTGTTCGATCTCGCGGCGGGACCTGCACCCTAGATACTCATCGAAATCGTTGGACCCAACCGGACGGGAATGTTCCGTGGTCGACTAGTATTACTCCGTCATGTAGAATCTAGCTCATTCGACAACTCGACCGTCCTCTCGCAGAACGGGCACCATCCCGACCACAGCCAGAGCACGTGCTGGATCAGCCGGCGGACCTCCGGGATGGTTGCCGTGACGACCCCCGGCGCCCCCCTTTTCGCCCCCATCCGCCCGCAAGGAGACGAGGAAGGCGAAGGCGATCATCACCAGCGTCACGTGGTGGTGCCAACCTCGCCAGGATCGCCCCTCGAAGTGGTCCAACCCGAGTTCCTCCTTCATCTGCTGGTAGCCCTGCTCGATCTTCCACCGCAAGGCGTACCACTCCAGCTTCTCGATAGCGTCGGCCTTGCAGGTGACCGGCAGGTTCGTCAACAGCTTCCACTGGATCGGCTCGCGACCATCCGGCGTGCCCCGCTCGGTCGCGTGGATCACTGTCAGCTCAAGCTCGCTGTAACGCTTCTCCTTGCCCAGCGGCGGCTGGAGCCTGATCTTCTGGTACTTGACTACCAGCGTCGCGGCGGACGGCTTGCCCTGGCTGTCGCGTACCTCGATCCGATGTACGCCCTGGGCACGCCGCTCCTCCATCACCTCGGAGACGGTCGTCTCGCCGCCGTCGCCGGCCCGGCGGTTCACGCAGGTGCGGAAGAGGAACTTCGCATCCAACGATTCACACTCGCAGAACAGCTCGTAGATGTCGCTCTCGCGGTCGCCGACGTGGACGATCCGGTTCGGGTCGCCGAGGGTCGCGGTGGCTTGCCGGGCGTTCTGAAGCCAGCGGATGCTCTCCTTCTCCTCGATCGGGATCCGCGTGGTGTTGACCGAGTGTTTGCCGGCGTCGAGCGTCCTGCCCTTGAGGGCGTTGGTCCCCTTGAACTTCTGCCGCGTCCGGAGCTTGACGGCGGCGAGCCCCAGCGGCAGGCCGTCGGTCGTCACGACCAGGCTGGAATGCATGAGGATGCCGCAGACCGTGTGCATCCGCTGACGGCCGTGCCCGTCCTTCTGCCCCCTGGCGACCTTGTGCGTGAGGCCGATCGCCTCGGCGTCCTCGCGCGTGAAGGAGAACTCGGTGGTGTCGTGCAACACGAGCACCGGGCCGTTGACCGCCGCGAAACGCTCGTGCGTCGCGGCGAAGTGCCCGGCGAGGATGTCGCCCTCGTTCACGCGGTCATTGTCGAGGAAGCGATACGCGGCCTTGGTGGCCGCCCAGTCGCCGCACGCCAGCGGGATCGTCCGGCCGATGCCCTGCGACAACTGTTCCATCAGAATCCCGATCCGCTTGCCGAGCCGGGCGTCGGCGAACTGACAGCCGGCCAACTCCCGATCGACCTATGATCCCATGACCTCGGCCCCGTCCGAAGGGATGAGGCCGTCCGTGGCATCACAGCGACAATAGCCGCACGTCTGACACCCCAGGTGCGACGAATTTTTCCGCACGCGCCGCGTCACGCGACTTCGTGCCAGTCCGACCTGCTCACGCCCGCGTCTTCCCAGTCAGACAACGCCTCCTCGATGTTGTCGTAGAAGCTGTCCCACTTGCATGGCGAGTCGATGTCTTCGTACTGGAAGACATACGCGCCGCCATCGCCTTCCTCCACTTCGAGCCAACGAATACCCTTCCGTACTTTGTCAGGGGGAAATCCGTACCGTAGTTTCATCGGTCCGTCAGCGGAATATGGATGTTCCGCCCTCCGTTAAACTCAAAGTGGCCGTGTGGACCAACGTCGCCGTGACTGCCGGCCAGATCCGAAGGCGTAAATCGCACTCGCCGGCTCCAATCACTTGAATAGAACTGGTCGTCTGCTCCCTGTTTATAGCCGGGGCCCAGGAATTTCTCAGCATCAGTCAAGAACTGATCCACCGTACGAGGCGTCGCAGACACATGGTTATACCGATCCGGCTTGAAACCTGGTGCGGTCCGCGGTTGAGCCGTTACTGGATTGGGTCGGACTCTTGGTGCCGGTGTCCCGCTCGAGGTGGGAGAATTGTGGGTATTTGAAAGCCGGGTCACCCGTCCCGAGTCGATGGTCGTAGATCCATTGCTCGACGGGCTCTCTCCAGGCCGCGGCCGTGGGCCTAACAGCCTCCTAACGAACGATCGAAACAGGCGGGGCCGCCTCCCTATGCTTCGACCCGCCCACCGATCGAACTACACCGACTGTCGTTCAAAGCCTCGGAAAGCTGAGACCGGACCGGAAGGCCGTGGGTGGCCCTGCCCTTGTATCCCGGGCTCAGGGCGGTCCGGCCACTCGGATGTGGTTTTCACTCAATACTACAGCTCCCCGCTTGGGAGACGGCCCGAACCATTGCCACGATCCCGGCCCGGACGGCCTCGGGCAGGGCCGGCCAGACGTCGATGACCTCCGCAAGGTCTGGGTATATCGGACGGGTGTCGGTGGGCAAATGGTGGGCAACGGACGGGTCGGCCATGCGCAAGGCATTAACGCAAATAACATTAGGGTTATTAGTTCGCTGACTCTTAATCCGCAGGTCTCCGGTTCGAGTCCGGACGCCGCTATTCGCCCCCCTCACCGCCAGGTCCCGCTCCAGGCCGTCAAACCCCGCCACTGTCATGGCTCTACGGCCGATCTCCTCGCCGACCATCTGTACGCCCTTCGCGTCAGCATCCGCCACCGTCCGGCCCGATCCGTCCCCTCCGGTGGTCAAGGGGATTGTTGATGCGTCCCCCGTCCGTCCCTGTCGCCGCCATGAATTCGCGGCTCGGGCTGTCCGGGCGGAGGCTGCGAAGCGATGAGGCCGCACTCTCGATGTCGACCATCCTCGGCCGGGTGTAGCGTCCGGTCAGCTCCAGCGTCGAGTGACGCATGAGCTTCTGGACGACTCGGGGCGAGACCCCGGCCTGATCGGCCAGCGTCGCGCACTGGCACCGCAAGGCATGGAAGTCGAAGACGAGGCCCCCCTGGCCCTTGTAGGCGATCCCCGCGGCGGCCAGGTCGAGCTTCAGCATGTCCGCGCCTTTGTCCGGAAGCGGGAGGACCGGGGCTCCCGGTGGCAAGTAGGCGTCGGTCTCGCGGAGCTTGCGAATGATCTGCTCGGGCGAGTGTCGGATGCGCTTCATCGAAAGTCCTCCCGCCCTCATGGGCCGACGAGCGACCGAACTGCCCCGTGGGAGTAAAACTCATCATCCCTTGCGGCTCCCCTGACCAAGTGCCGACCGGATCATCGCCAAGGTGGCGGCCCTGATCGGCTCGGGGAGTTCAGGCCAAGCGACGATGACTTCGGCCAGGTCTGGGGGCGTCTCTCGAATCCCGAAGGGAAAGGGAAGGGATTTGCGACCGCCGATATGATGCGAAGCCTTTACCTGATCGCAATTTATAGCTGGACCATCAGGGGACTTAAAATCCCCCGGGGGGAACCCCCGTGTGGGTTCGAATCCCACCGCCGGTAATGGAGTTATGGAAATGAGCGAGGAGCCCGTCCTGCCCTCCCGGTGAGAAATTGGTCGGTTCGCCCTCGACGCACGGAATTGACGTTGGCCGGCGAGGGGGCGACATGGGATCGCTCCAGGAACGGGACGGCAGCGTCTGGATCCACTTCAACCTCCGGCGTAAGCGATGGGCCTTCAGTGTCGGAAGCTTGCCCAAGTCGTAGGCCGGCACCGAGTCTGGCCAGGGCGATGACTTGCTGATGTGAACGAAGGTGCCGCCCCGACCGAGGCAGTCGGCGCGACGCTTCTTCGCGGAGAGACCTCGCTGGCGGTGCTTCGCGACCGCGACGCGGAGACTCAGGGCAACGGGACGATTCAGGCTCAGGTGCTCAAGAAGATCGACTGCCACTTCCAGCGCCCGGCCCGGCATCTTGGCGAGATCCGCTCCTGCCTCCCCGACCACTTGCTCGTCGTCGCCGCCTCCGGGGGTCACCTCGTCCAGGTGCGGATTTCCGATCCTCCCGGGCGATTTCAGCGAGGATTGGCCCGGGCTCGGGAACAAAACGATTTTGCGAGAGCGAAAAGTTTGTAGGATGTTTAACGTGAAGCATTAGGTAAAGGCTCGACCGAGGATCTTCCTCGTTCGACCCATCCGCGAATGGATTCGATGGGCCACGGCTGATCGGTCCGAGTCGGACCGTCGAGTCCGTGTGACGGGAGAAGCGAGGAATGGGTAACTGGCGCGCGATTTTCCTCAATCTAGTGCTCGCGATACTCGCGCCCACGACCTTTGCGCTGGCCGGAGGGCCGGCTCCGACGGACGAAGCCACCAAAGAATTCGAAGCGGCCACGGTCCCGCTCGTGAAGCGATATTGCCTGGAGTGCCACTCGACCGAGGAGCAAGAAGGCGACCTCGACCTGGAACGGTTCACCAAGCTCGACCAGGTCCGGAACGCGCCTCGGGTCTGGCAACGGGTTGCCGAGTTGATCGAGAACGGCGAGATGCCCCCCAAGGAGGCGCGCCAGCCGAACGAAGCCGAACGGACCCGGCTCCGCCAATGGGTCAGGGGCTTCCTGGCCACCGAGGCGACCCGGCTGGCCGGCGACCCCGGGCGAGTGGTCCTCCGGCGGCTGAATAACGCCGAGTACACGTATACGCTCCGCGATCTGACGGGCGTCACCTCGCTCGATCCGGCCCGCGAATTCCCGGTCGATGGCGCGGCGGGCGAGGGGTTCACGAACACCGGCAATGCGCTGGTGATGTCGCCCTCGCTGGTCACGAAGTATCTGGACGCGGCGAAGGACGTCGCCGGTCACGCGGTCCTCCTGCGCGACGGTTTCCGATTCTCGGCCGGGACGACCTCCCGCGACTGGACCGAGGAGACCCTGGCCAAGATCCGCGACTTCTACCGTGAGTTCACCGACCCGCGCGGTGGCGGCGACCAGGTCAATCTCCAGGGCATCGTCTTCGACACGAACCAGGGCGGACGCCTTCCCTTCGAACGCTACTTCGCGGCGACGGTCGCCGAGCGTGAGGCCCTGACCTCGGGGGCGAAGACCATCGAAGGCGTCGCCAGCGCCCGCGGCTTGAATGCCAGGTACCTGGGGACGCTCTGGAAGAGCCTGACCGAGCCCAAGCCATCGATGTTGCTCGGCGGACTCCAGGCCCGATGGCGGGCCGCCAAGCCCGAGGACGTCCCCGCGCTCGTCGCCGAGGTTGCCGCCTGGCAGAAGGGGCTCTGGAAGTTCGCCAGCGTCGGCCACATCGGCAAGCTGAACGGGCCCAAGGCGTGGATGGAGCCGGTCAGCCCGCTGATCGCCAGCCAGGAAGTCCGGTTCAAAATTCCGCACTCGACCGACGGCAAGGACGTGACCCTCTCACTCGTCGCCCGTGACGCCGGGGACGGCAACGATCACGACTTCGTCGTCTGGGGACAACCGAGACTTGTCGCTCCCGGCCGACCGGACGTCCCCCTGCGAGACATCCGCCGGGTCGCTCGCGACCTCTCGACGAGGCGGGATCGACTCTTCGCGGACACGGCGAAGTACCTCGACGCCTCGGCCGAGGTCGAGGCCAGTCAAGGCAAAGCCGACGTCAGTGCGTTGGCCCAGGCTCGCGGCCTCGACCAGGGCGCTCTCCGGGGCTGGCTCGACTACCTGGGGATTATCCCGGCAGACGCCTTGACCTTGACCGGCCACTTCACCACGAAGCTCGCCCGCACCGGGGACTACGACTTCATCAACGGCTGGGGCAAGGATGAGACGCCCTTGCTGCTGGCCAACTCGTCCGACCAGCATGTCCGGATTCCCGGCAACATGAAGCCGCACGGTGTCGCGGTCCACCCGTCGATCACCCTCCGGGCGGCCATCGGCTGGCAGAGCCCCGTGACTTCCCGGGTGCGTGTCGAGGCCTCGGTGCAACACGCCCACCCCGAATGCGGCAACGGTGTGACCTGGTCGCTGGAACTCCGGAGGGGGACGAACCGTCGTCAGCTCGCCCAGGGCACAGCGACGGGGAGCAAGGAATGGAAGGTCGGCCCGATTGACGGGCTCTCCATCCACGAGGGCGACCTCGTCTCGCTCTCGATCGGCCCGCGCGACGGGAATCATTCGTGCGACCTGACGGCGGTCGACCTCAAGATCTCCGAAGCCGGCGAGGCCGCGCGGACCTGGGACCTCGCCGCCGACGTTTCGGGCGACATCCTGGCCGCCAACCCCCATGCCGACCGCTTGGGTCATCCGGGCGTCTGGCACTTCTACACCGAGCCTGACAAGGGCGGAGTCGAAGCCGGGACGGGCGTTCCCGTCGGCTCGGTCCTGGCCCGATGGCAGGACGCGAAGGGGGCCGACGACAAGCATCGGCTCGCCGAGGAGGCGCAACGACTCTTCACAACGGGTGCTCTCGCGCCCAAGGACAGCCCCGACGCGACTCTCCGCCAGCAACTCCGGTCGCTCGGCGGCCCTCTGCTCGGCACGATCCTTCGATCCCGCCCCGATGGAGCCGCCATGACCGAGGGAGACCCGACCGCCGGGCCGGACTGGGGACTCGATCCCGGGCTCTTCGGCAAGCACCCCAAGGGCGGGACCGTCGAAGCCGCCAGCCTCTGCGTCCAGGCACCGTCCGTGATCTCGTTTCAGCTCCCGGCCGAACTGGCCGAAGGGGCCGAGCTGGTCACGACCGGGACCCTCCACCACGCCTCTGGTGCGGAGGGGAGCGTCCAGCTCGGAGTGACCGCCGGCGCGCCTCCCCGCGACTCCGGCCTGCATCCCAGCCAGGTGACGGTGACGATGGATGCCGGCCCCTGGACGTCGGACAACCGCCGGACGTCGTTCGGATCGCCGATCATCGTCAACGAGGGGAGCGCGAGACGGAAGCGGATCGAGGCCGCCCTCGACGAGTTCCGCAACCTGTTCCCCGCGGCGCTCTGCTACGTCAAGATCGTCCCGGTCGACGAGGTCGTCACGCTCACGCTGTTCTACCGGGAGGATCAGCACCTCGCGCGACTCATGCTCGATGAGACGCAGAAAAAGGAGCTCGACCGACTCTGGGACGAGCTGCACTTCTCCAGCCTCGACGCGTTGACCCTGGTCGACGCCTTCGCCCAGTTGATGGAATATGCCTCGCAAGATGCCGACCCCAAGGTCTTCGAACCGCTCAGGAAGCCGATCAACGACCGAGCCGAGGCCTTCAAGCGACTCCTGGTCGAGTCCGAGCCCAGGCAGCTCGACGCTCTGATCGCGTTCGCCGGACGGGCTTACCGACGACCCGTGACTGAGGATGAATCGACTCAGCTCCGTGTGCTCTACAAGGGGCTGCGGGCGCAGGAGATCCCGCACGACGAGGCATTCCGACTGACTCTGGCCCGGATCCTGGTCGCGCCGGCGTTCCTCTATCGATCCGAGAAGCCGGTCCCGGGCACCGGGCAAGGTCCGGTCTCGAACGTCGAGCTGGCCACCCGCCTGAGCTACTTCCTCTGGTCGTCGCAGCCCGACGAGGAGCTGCGAGAGCTCGCCGAGTCCGGCCGGCTCGGCGACCCCGAGATCCTCGCGAAACAGGCCCGACGGATGCTCCGCGATGAGAAGTCCCGGCGACTCGCGACGGAGTTCGCTTGCCAGTGGCTCCACATTGCCGACTTCGACCAGCTCGACGAGAAGAGCGAGCGGCACTTCCCCACGTTCCTGGGTCTCCGCGGCGCGATGTACGAGGAGTCGGTCCGCTTCTTCACCGACCTCTTCCAGAACGACGGATCGGTGCTCGGGATCCTCGACGCCGATCACACATTCCTGAATGGGCCGCTGGCCGAGCATTACGGAGTTCCCAGGCAACCGACCGATAAGGCCGACGACTGGCGGCGTGTCGACGGGATCAGGCGTTACGGCCGCGGCGGCATCCTCGGCCAGGCGACCACACTGGCCAAGCAATCGGGCGCGTCGCGGACCAGCCCGACCCTCCGGGGCAACTGGATCAGCGAAGTCCTCCTCGGCGAACGCCTGCCACGCCCGCCGAAGGGGGTCCCGCAGCTCCCCGACGATGAGGCGGCCACCGACGGACTGACCGTCCGCCAACTCGTCGAGAAGCACGCCAATGACGCGAAATGCGTCGTCTGCCACCAGCGGATCGACCCGCTCGGGTTCTCGCTCGAAGCCTTCGACGCGATCGGACGCCGGCGCGACAAGGACCTGGGCGACCGGCCGATCGACACGAAGGCGAAGGCGATGGACGGGAAGACTTTCGAAGGGCTCGAAGGCCTGGCGGATTATCTCCTGACCACGCGCCGCGACGCCTTCCTGAAGCAAGCCTGCCGGAAGCTCCTCGGCTTCGCGCTGGGTCGCTCGACGCAGCTTTCCGATGACGTCCTCCTGAACGAGATGCAGTCCGCCCTGGCATCGAACGGCTACCGGATCGGCTCGGCGATCGACGTGATCGTCAAGAGCCGCCAGTTCCGCGAGATCCGCGGGCGCGAGACCGCTTACACAGATTGACGCCGGCGCGAGACCGCCGACACGGATTTGAATTCCCAATCTCACACCCTTCCCGACCGGAGTCGCCCCGGATGACGAACCACCGATTCAGCCGCCGAACGATGCTCCGAGGGCTCGGCGTCTCGATGGCCCTCCCCTGGCTCGAGTCGCGTCCCGTCTGGGGCGATGTCCCGGTCATCAAGGGCGGAGGCAGCGATGCCCCCGTCCGCCTGGCCGTCCTCTTCGCGGGCAACGGGTTCCACAGCAAGGAGTGGTGGGCCAAGGGCTCAGGCGCGGGGATGGAACTGGGCCAGGTGCTCGCCCCGCTGAATGACTTCCGGGAGAAGATGCTCTTCATCAAGGGCCTCTATAACGAGCAGGCCCTCAAGGGGAACATCCACAGCTCGCAGACCGGCAACATCCTTTCCGGCTCGCCGTTGGCCTCCGGCGGCGAGATTCGCTCGGGGACGAGCGTCGACCAGTGGCTCGCGGCGACCTACGGCCGGTCGACCAAGGTGCCCAGCCTGGTCCTCGGATGCGAGAAGTCGAATCCGTCGGTCCACAAGAATTATTCGATGCTCTACAGCTCGCATATTTCGTGGACCTCTCCGACCACGCCGACGCCGCTCGAGCTCTATCCCGCCCTCGCCTTCGATCGCCTCTTCAAGGACGAGGTGCGCCGGGGCGACAAGAGCGTCCTCGACGCCGTCCTGGAGGATGCCAGCGCCCTCCGCCGCCAGGTCAGCACGACCGACCAGATCAAGCTCGATGAATACCTCGAATCGGTCCGCGACGTGGAGCGTCGGATCGAGGGGGCGGGCAAGCGTGGAGAGCTTCAGGGCTGGCGGCCGACGCTCGACAAGCCCAATATCCCCCGGCCTCCCGAGGGCATTCCCCAGGACATCGCCGACCACATGCGGCTGATGTGCGACATCCTCGTCCTCGGCTTCCAGACCGACACCACGCGCATCACCACGCTCAAGCTGAACAACGACCACTCGTCGCTCCGGTTCCCGAACCTGGGCGTCGATTACATGATTCATCACCTCCTGTCGCACTCCGACACGGCCGACTGGCTCAAGGTGAATCAGTTCTTCGTCAGCCAGCTCGCCTACATCGCCCGGAAGCTCGACGCCATCCAGGAAGGCGAACGTACCGCCCTCGACAACTCGATGCTGATGATGTGCTCCAGCATGATGAGCGGCGGCCACGACGCCACCCAGCTCCCCGTCGTGATGCTGGGACGGGGCGGCGGCAAGATCGTGACCGGCAAGGTCCTCGACTACAGCAAGGAGTCGAACCGGCAAATGTGCCGACTCTACCTGTCGATGATGAACAAGATGGACGTCAAGCTCGACCGCTTCGGCGATGCCACCGAGCCTCTCAAAGAAATTTGAGCGACCGGAATCGAATGGCCCGACCCCAGGAAACCGTGCCCGACCCCGTCTTCGACCCTCTCACAATGAGGGGATCGACGGGGTCTTCGGCTCGCTCTTCCTGTCCCCGGATGCGGCGGACGCCCTCGGCCCGGGCCCTGACACTCTTGCTCGTCGGAGTAGAGCGTCCGGGGCGGTCGTCCAAAGCGACAGGGCCCGTCGGAATCGTCGCGAGCGACCAAGGCCTGCCCCTTAGCGCTCGGACAGGAGCACGCGGGGAACGACTTGGACGGCGGGCTGACCATTAGTCGACGTCCGACGCGAGTCCTCGGCTCGGCGCGGATGCGCTCGGCCAACTGCTCGGCGGTCTTGTGGCTTCGATGCGCAGGACGACCTCCCTGTCAAAGGAAGATGGGTTAATCGCCCGGACAGTTTGCCCGCGAATGAATCCCGGAAATCCGATCAGACCAACGGGGTGCGGGCACGACGTCGATTAATCATTCCTCAATGCGTCGATCGGATTGAGCAGGGCGGCCTTGATCGCGGGGAGGAGCCCGAAGACGGTCCCGGTCCCGGCCGAGATGCCGAAGCCGAGCGCGACGGCCCACCAGGGGACGATGATGTCGACCATCCTCGGATGGGCGCTCGCCAGTGCGCAGAGGGTGAACCCGAGGGCGACCCCGAGCCCCCCCCCGGCGAGGCTGAGGATCACCGCCTCGGCGAGGAACTGCGTGAGGATGTCGCGCCGGCGGGCGCCGAGGGCTTTCCTCAGGCCGACCTCGCGCGTGCGTTCGGTGACGCTGACGAGCATCATGTTCATGATCCCGATCCCGCTGACCAGGAGCGAGATCCCGACGATCCCGGCCAGCATCGCAGAGGCAAGGAGGCTCACGTTGTTGAAGATGCCCAGGATCTCGTCCTGTGTCCTGATGCTGAAATCATTCGGTTGCGAGGCGCCAAGGCCGTGGCGTCGGCGCAACAGATTGACGATCTGAGAACGGGCCTCGGGCACGGCTTCTTCCGAGACCGCCATCGCGGCGAAGGCGATCTTCCGCCGGAACGCGGGGTAGATCTTCAGGGCCGTCGTGTAGGGGATCAGGACGAGGTCATCCTGACTCGACCCGAGGACGTCTCCTTTCTCCTTGAGAAGCCCGATCACCCGGAATCGATGACCGTCGATGAGCACCGTCCCGCCGACCAGCCCGTCGTCTGCATTGAGGTTGCGCAAGACCTCTCGCCCGAGCACGCAGACCTGGTGGCCCTGCTCCACGTCGACCAGCGCGAACGGCCTGCCGACGTCGACGAAGAACTTCCGGATCGCGTGGTATTCCGCGGAGACGCCCTCCAGCGCGGACTTGGCCTCCTCCCGGCCGTTCCTGACGAGGACCGACGTCTGCCTGGCGACGGGTGAGACGGCTCGGAGGGCCGTGCAGACGCTCTCGACTTCCTCGATGTCATGCACGTCCATCTCGATCTGCCCGAGCATGCTGCCGAGGTCGCCGGCGGGCCGCTCGGGCCAGACCCACATCGCGTTGGTGCCCATCCCCTGGAGGAACTCGCCGACGAAGCCGGAAAACCCGCGGACCACGCTGACCACGGTGATCGTCGACGCCACGGCGATCACCATCCCCAGGATGGTCAGCATCGACCTCAACTTGTTCGCCCAGAGCTGCTCGACGGCGCAGCCAACGTTAACGAGCGCCATCATGAGATGGACCCCGCGAAGCCGCCCGGCGAGTGCTCGCGGTGGGACGCCGTGACATCGGCCTGGATCGAGCCGTCCCGGACGCGGACGATCCGGCGGCATCGGCGGGCGACGTCGGGCTCGTGGGTGACGATGACGATCGTCTGCCCCTGGTCATGGAGCTCGGCGAAGAGGCCGAGAATCTCCTCACCCGTCCTGGTATCCAGATTGCCCGTCGGCTCGTCGGCCAGGAGGATCGCGGGCTGCTGCGCCAGGGCACGCGCGATCGCGACGCGCTGCCGCTGTCCGCCCGACATCTGCGCCGGCCGATGCCCCATGCGGTCGGCGAGGCCGACCCTGCGGAGCGCCTCGGCGGCCCGCTCGCGACGTCCGGGCACCCCGGTGTAAATCAAGGGGAGCTCGACGTTCTTCAGGGCGGTCTGGCGGGGCATCAGTTCGAAGGTCTGGAAGACGAAGCCGATCCGTCGCCCTCGGATCCGCGCCAGCTCCGACTGCGAGAACCGCGAGACGTCGGCGCCGTCGAGCCAGTATCGCCCGGCGGTGGGGACGTCCAGGCATCCGAGGATGTTCATCAACGTCGACTTCCCCGATCCCGACGGGCCCATGATCGCGATCATCTCATTCTCGCGGATCAGGAGGTCGACCCCGCGGAGGGCGCGCACGGTCTCGTCGCCCACGCGATATTCCTTGGTGATCCCCTCGAGACGGATGACCGGGCGGGCGAGCGTCATCGACGGTCTCCCGTCTCGGTCGACTCGCGGACGGGCTGGCCGTCCCTCAACTCGTCCAGGGCGCGGAACGGGCCGACGACCACGCGATCGTCGGGCCCGAGCCCCGAGAGGATCTCGACCCGGCGCTCATCGCTCAGCCCGGTCTCCACCGGCCTGGCGCGTGCGACCCCCTTCTCGGCCACGAAGACGACTTTGATGTAGCGAGAATTGGCGTCGCGTGCCGACTCGCCAGGGGACCGGGCGTTGCGCTCGGCCCAGGCCCGGACCTCGGGCGTGTCGGGCAGGTCCTTTCGCTTACGATGGACGACCGCCTGGACGGTCGAGCCGAAGGCGTCGGGTACGCGGCGGACCTCGATCTCGACCGTCGCGGTCATCCCGGCTCGCAGCGCAGGGTCGGGCTTGTCGATGCTGACCCTCGTCTCGAAGCTGACCGAGTCGTTCTTCTTCCTCCCCTTGGGTGCCACTTTGTCCACGGTGGCTTCGATCGGCAGATGGCCGCCCGATTGGAGGAAGACCCGGGCACGCTGGCCGGGGAGGATCATGGGAATATCGGACTCGTCGACCTCGGCGGAGACGCGCATATGGGTCAGATCACTGACGGTCATCAGGATCGAGCCCGGGAGGTTGGGCGTGCCCGCGATCACGATCTCTCCGACGGCCACGTCGACCCTCGCCACGACCCCGTCGATCGGGGCGAGGATCTCGGTCCGCTTCAACTCCTCACGGCTGATTTGCCAGAGGGCCTCGCTCTCGGACAATTCCTGCCGGCACATCTGCAACGCCGCCTCGGACTTGGAGACGAGCGAACGGGCATCGGCCAGCTCATTCGGGGCGGAGAATCCGCGGTTCGCGAGCTTGCCGAACTGCATCTGGTCGCGGCTGGCCTTCGCCAGGTCGGTCTCGGCCTGGTCGATCGCGGCCCTGAGCCGGCCGGAACGGGCCTGCGATGATGTGAGTCGGGCCCGCGCGTCTGCGTCATCCAGGCGCACGAGCACTTGCCCCGCCTTGACGTAGTCCCCTGATTTCACGTTGACCGCGACGACCCGGCCCGAGATCTGGGAGCCGACCTTCGCCTCCTCGATCGGCTCGACCTCACCCGGCGCCGTGATCTTGCGGACGATCGGCCCGCGCGTCGGGAGCTCGGTCCTCAGCTCGACGGCGGGAACCTTCAGCAGATGCCAGTCGAGGTCGAACGAGCCGCGCTCTCGCCAGATATTCGCCGCCGTCAAGCCCCCGACGAGAGACGCACCGATCACAAGGGTGATCAGGGTTCGAACCCAGGCCGCGCCCGAGCGGCGGCGAGCCGGCCCCTCGGCGATCCCGGGGTCGTAGGTACGGGTTTCGCGTTTCTTGGAGGCCGGATCGCCCGCGCCAGGACCATCGACGGCCGCCTGATTCGGCGCGCCCGGTCGTGATCGACTCGCAGTGGCCTGAGGGTTCATGATCTCACCGATCAGGGTTGCGGGATCGATCCCCGAGGATTCAGGCGTCGAGGTCCCGTCCGGGTGCATCGACGCCAGCGGGGGGGGCGGCCCGCAAGGCACGAACACATAGACGACCGAAGGGGACAGGCAGGCCGATCGCGGGCCGCCTGAGGCCTCGTCCGTCAGGGGCTCGGTGGTTGATTGGTCCTCGTCGTCGAAGAACAGCGGGTCGAGTCCGACGTCCTTGTCCCAGTGGCCGATCCCTTGTTCGCTCATCTCAGGCTCCTAGGGGGCGGCCCCCGCATCAAGGACGGTCGGGGAGCAGCATGAGGCGCATCGCCGCGCCGGCTGTCATGGTGATGAGGACGCGGATCGCCGCCTCGGTGAAAGCGAACAGGGCGCAGACCAGACCGGAGGTCGCGAGATTCGCCTGGCCCCGTCGCCACCCGGCCATCGCCAGCGCGGTCCAGCCCCAGAGGGCGAAGGCATCGGCCTGCCGCAAGAGCACCCAGACCCCGGCCTGATAGCGCCCCGCCGGCAAGGCTAACGCCAGCGAGGTGTCGATTTCATCGGTTCGAAGCGTGAGGACAAGGGCCACGTGAAGGGCCAGCCCCAGCACCCAGATCCCCTGCAACGCCGCGTATTCTCCGAGGGCGAGCCCGAAGCCAATTGGACGCCCGACGAGCGCCGCCAGGGCGCCCAGGGCCGTCGCCACTGCGAGCGCCCTGAGGGCGGGCGCAAGCGGCTCGAGGACGAAATCGGCGATCATGGCAAGCGTGACCCAGAACGAGAGTGTCTCGCGCTGATCATGGATCGCCTCGCGGATCTGGACATCACTCACCTCACCGACCGCCCTGGACTCGGCGCGGGCCACGCCGAGTTCCACCGCGTGGGTCAGGCCATCAAGCTTGACACCGGAGACCCATAGAACACAATTCATTGAAATAATAATCACCGCCCAGATGGCCAGGATCGTGCCCGCCGACCGGTCGCGCGGAGCTTCCGACTCGATCGTTCCGGTCATCGCGTCCGACCTCCCCCCGATCGGAACATGTCGCCGCAGGGATCGCCCGATTCGCGATCCCGCGACGACATTGCCCCCATCGAATCAGCGTGCAAGCATTTTCGCGGGCAGGGCCCCTGCCCTGGCTAGCCCAACTCTACGGAGCAGCCTCGCGACCATCGCGTCGAGGGATTCGACGGTCTGGGCGTCGAGCGCATTCCCTTCATTCGTGGTGAGCCCACGGCGGATCTCCTCCAGTCGCCGCTGGGCGACGTCGAGATTTCCTCTGGCCAGTGCCGTCCGACTCGCGTCCAGGAGGTCAACCCACCTCGCGCCTGCACTCACGTTCCGTTTCGAGCCGTCCCGGACACCGGCGATCGCAGCCCGCGTCTCGTCGAACGAGATGGGCGGGGCCACCCCGGGGAAGCTCACGACATTCGACGTCGCCGACACCCGACCCGACGCGTCGATCGCCTGGATGTAATACGAGTAGCGAGCCTCCTCGGACGGGATCCGGTCGCGGAAGAAGGGGCGGGATGTCGAGCCGACGGGCTCGAACGGGCCGACCACCTCAATACTCTCGCTCAAGACTTCCTCAGAATTCCCTTGAGCATCGACGAATTCGGGTCGCCGATTCAGGCCCAGCATCGGGCCGATGTCGGCCACCTGGTGGGTCGAGCGGAAGACGCGGAAGCGGACCGCGTCGGCGGCGGGTTCCCATGAGAGGACGGCCCTGTCGCCCTGGAGTTCCGCCTCGACCCGAGCCGGAGCGGCGATGGTCTGGGCCGACCGAGCGAGGGCCGGCGCTCCGCCGACGAGGCCGGTCCTCGCGAGCGGGCTCGTCGTCGGGTTGCCGAGCCAGATCTCCGTCCCCTTCGCATAGTTCACGGTGCCGACGAAGAGCCCGGATGGGGTCGACGCAAACGTCCTGAGCCCGAAGTTGAAAAGGTTCCCAAACCCGGTTCGCGTGATCGGCGCCCAGTAAACCCCGTCTTGCGACGAGAAGAGGTCGAACCCGTACTCAGCGCGAAAATAAGGGTCCAGCGGGGTGCGCCTGAATCCCCAGCTGTCGTCGTTCGTCCCGGCGTAGAGCGTCCCGTTGTGCTCCTGCATCCGCCAGATATGGGCATTGAACGGGTTTCCGAAACCGTCGGACAGACCGCTGAGCGGGAAGAGGAGGCCTCGGTTCGTGAACCGTGGATTACCCGAGATGAGGTCCCAGCTGTCATTCGGATTGATCCGGATCAGTTCCGATGAGGGGAGGAGCGTCGAATACCAGCCCGCGCTGCCGACGTAGAGCCGCCCCTTGAACGGATACATGCTGACAACCGACGTCATCACCTTGCCGCGGCCGGCCCCGTCGGTCACCACCGGCGTGAGCGAATAGGGGACGGGACCGGTGGCGTCGGTCCTCCAGACCGAGTAACCCGTCTGAGAGTCGCCGGCCCCCAGATAGAGACGCCCGTTGAAAACCGACATTTCATACACATGAAGGGCCGTGTCCGTGACCTGGCGGAAGCTATTATTGCCGAGTCGAGGATCGTCGGACTCGATCACGTAGCCGTCTCCGGTGAGGCCGGGGCTGGCGGTGATATAGAGCTTGTTGTTATAGACTGCGGTGGCGCGGAAGGTGATGGCGTTGATGTCGCCCATGAACGTCCCGCGGTCCTGCGGAATCGGCTGGAAGACCTCCTTGCTGCCAACGATGGTCATTCGAAGGATCCGCGGCGGCGGCAAGCCCGGCGTGTATTCCCGTGCGCTACAGCCGACGAGATAGAGCGACTCGGTGCCGTCCTTCTCCCGGAAGGTGACCATATCGCGGTAGCCGATATCGCGGGCCACTTGCTTTCCGGGGGCCAACGGGTTCGGCAGCGTGTCCGACTGATAGACGCGAGTCCAGGCCGCGGTGGCCGGGGTGTACTTCCAGACCTCGGCCCTCAGATCCAGGTCGGTGGGATCGCCCGGGCAAGGGGTGTCGGGGTCGGCGAAGATCGCTTGCAGCGGCTTTAGGATGGGGAAATAGAAGGCCGAGGTCGCGTTCTCGACGCACTGGAAATTCCGATTCGTGCCGACGTAGAGGCTCCCCTTGAACCACTGCATCGACCAGGGGTAGCTATTCTGACGGTCGCCGAAGCCGGAGGGGGCGGTGCGGACGAATTTCAGGGGGACGGTCTGCGCGGGGGACGTCGAGGCAGGGAGGAGCCAGCAAGACAAAGCCAGCAGCATCGCCCGGGCGAGTCGTGATGGACGTGGGGAAATTCGTCGATGATTCATCGCGGAGAGTTCCTGATGATCCTGATGGATGTCGAAACGGTTGGGATCCGGCCTCGCCAGCCATGGCTACCCGCGGATCGGGAGGGATGAGGGAAGGAAGAGCCCGGTTCATGTCGGTCGAGGAGTTTTCTGGAGGACGAACCGGAGATACTCGCATTCCCCGCTCGCGAACGACTCATAGACCGGACTCCCCTTGATGCCGGCGAAGTCCTTCACGAGCGGGAAGATGAGTCGCGGGACCTGTCGCTGGAGGGCTTCGAGCCTTCGCCGACTGTCGAGGTCCAGGGCGTGGAGGACATTGGGGGTGATCCGCTCCTCCTGCACGACGACCAGCCCAGAGCGGTTGAATTGCTCGCGAAGCTCGGGCACATGGTCGGGGTGCCGCAAGTCGGCGAACAGGAGATGGCCGCCGGGCCGGAGCACCCTCGAAACCTCGCCGAGGAACGCGTCCATGGACGGGTAATGGCAGGAGGATTCCACGTTGAGGACGGCGTCGAACGTGCCGGCATCGAAGGGCAAATGGCAGGCATCGCCCCGCCGGAACGAGAGCCCCTCGGACTTGTACTGATCCGTGCAGAACTGGACCGCCTTGTGGGCGAAGTCGACCCCGGTCACGGAGCGAGGTCCTAGGCATCGCGCGACATACGACGCACCGCCCCCTCTCCCGGATCCGACTTCGAGGACATCCTTCCCGGCGAGGTCGACGGCCCCGGCGACGCGGTGATAAAGCTGAATACTGAACCGGTTGACGGCGTCGTCATCGCCCAAGTCGACGAGGTGGCCGTCGGGCCCTGGCGCCGCGTAGCCGTAGTTCATGAACAAGATCTCGCGCCTCTTGTCGAGCGTGCAGAACGCCTCGTAACTGAGCCGCGTGCACTGGCCAGGGAGCCCGGGAGCGACCCGCCTGAGCAGGTCCAGGGCCCTGCGCACCGGCCTGATCCGGTGGATCGCGGCATAGAGGCCATCGAGAGCCCCGCGGCCATTCGATGCGGCGCGAGGCGAGATGCTGACCCCGACGTCGTCGCTCATGACTTTGCTCCCCGGCGGTTCAGAGTCTCGAGAGTTCGATCCATCACCTGGATCGCGCGAGATTGGCGGCGAAGTCTGGACGGGCCGGCTAGACGGCCCGCGCGCGGACGGTGAGGCTGTACCCCAGCGGCCCGGTCGGGATGAGGTCTTCCAGAAGGAAGGCCGTGAAATAGAGGTGTCGGAGGACCATGTATCCCCCCCGCCAGCGGAGGAGCCCCTTGAAGACGACGAGGATCCCGAGGTGAAGTGCCTCCGCCAGGCCCACCCCCGTGCGCGAGGATCGGTCGATATCGAAGCCCGGGCCGATCAGGGCACGCACCTCATCGATCGAATAATGCCGGTGTGTCCCGGATGCCGACTCCTCGCACGGCTCCAGGGGGAGGAACGACGGGAAACGGCGGCGGAGCGCCTCGTAGGCATTGTTCGAGTCCATCGCCGCGAAGAGGCCTTTGTGCGGCACGCTGAGCACCAGGCTGCCGCCGGGCTTCAGGACGCGACGGACCTCGGCGAGGACCCCCTCGGGATTGTCCAGGTGCTCCACCACGTCGAGGATGAGGACTGCGTCGACGGATTCGTCCGGGAACGGCAAGGTCGTCGCGTCGGCCTGCACCATCGGCAGCCAGGGATAGGCCCGACACGCGATCCTGATGTTTAACTCGTCCCGCTCGACGCCCGCGACCCACCGCTTGCCCTCACGACCACTCGCGATCGCCACAGTCCCGTAGCCGAAGGCACAGCCGACGTCGAGCACCTTCGTCGCATCCACCGAGAGCCATCGCCGTGCTCGACCCCAGCGGCCAACATGGGAGAGGATCCTGAAACGCTCCCGCGCCCACTTCTGCTGGCGCGATCGCGTCTCGTCCTCGATGCGAATCCCTCCCGCCGTCTCGCTCGCGGCGTTCGTGGCCAATCCGGTCGTCATCGAAGTCTCCCCCTGTCTCGGTTTGCGACGCGGCTCGACGAACACTCTCGTTCAGGCGGGACAGGCGACCGATGGCTCGCCGATCAGCGATTCGATCAACTGTGCGGCCCCGGTCGGCCCGGGTGCCTCCGCGAGTAGCTTCGAAAGGCGTCTTGCGTTGCGGCCGAATTCCGGCTCTGCGAGCAAACGCTCGACTCCCTCCCGCAGCCGTCTGGGTGTGCATTTCCCCGGAGCGAGCCGGAGGCCCGCACCGGCTTCGACCACGCGGCGGGCGTTGTCGGGCTTGTCCCAGCGGGTTGGCACAATCAGCTGCGGCACGCCCGCCTGGATCGCCGCCATCACGGTTCCCGCGCCGCCGGTGGTGACCAACGCGGCGCACCGCGGCAGCAGCTCGCTGTGGCTGACCCAGCGCCGCACGTGGATGTTCGACGCCACCGCGCCGAGCCCCATCTCCTCCGGGTCGCGCTGCGAGCCCGTCGTCAGGATCGCCTGCACCGGAAGCCCCGCCAGACCCGACGCCGCGGCTCGCAGCACGAACGGGTCCTGGTAGTGCGCCGTCCCCTCGGTGACGTGAACCCACGGCTGGCCGCCGGGAAGCCCCTCAAGCCAACGATCGGGGGCCTGGCCCGACGGCCGGTTCCAGATGCAGGGCCCCACGTAGTGGACCGACGACGGAAGGTCACGACGGCCGTAGTCCAGCTCGCGAACGCTCGGGATGAGATAGAGGGGGAGCCGGGCGCTGAACGCATTCACGGAGCAGCCCATCGGGGGGAGCCCATATCCGGCGCGTATGGAATCGAGCTCGCGCCGCAGGCCGGTGGCCAGGATGTCGTTCGCGAAGTTCGCCACACGGGTCAGCAACCGGGTCCCGAAGCTGCGGGGGGGCGGCAGCCCGGGGCCCCAGGGGGGTGCTTCGCGCCCCGGCAGCGGACAGCCGATGAAGAACGCCATGACGGCCATCCGCAGGTGGTCGGCCTCCCGGAGGACCAGGCTCGGCCCCCACATCATCGGGTCGGTGACGACCGCGTCCGGCCCCCAGGCGGCGATCACCTCGCGGACGTCGGCCACTTGCTGGGGGATGGTCCCCGCCAGCCACTCGCGGAACACCGCCCGAAGAAGCTTGAGCGGGGTCCGGTCGATCGGAGATCGAGCTTCCAGCCCCTGGATCAGGCCCCAGATCCGCTCCTCATCGATGCGGCGGAACGGGAAGGCGGCGAAACCTTCGCCCTCGACCAGGGAAACCGCTCGAGCCCCGGTGTAGAATCCGACCTCATGACCGCGGGACTGGAGGGCCTTGGCGACCCCGAGCGCCGGATTGACATGCCCCGGGAACGGCCAGACGGTGAACAGGATCCTTGCCATCGTCGCCTCCCTCCCCTCTCTCTGATCTGACGAGCGATCAATCGAACGTGACTGAAGACGGATCGGGTCGAATCTCACGGGTCGATCGACGCCCATTCGAGCGGGCCACAAACCTCTTGCTGGGCGGTGGAAGCCCGAGATTTCTCGGCGAAATCCTCGCCGCGTTGGGCCGACTTCAATGCCAGCGCTTCGAGCAGGTCGGCGGCCCGCTCGGGCCCGGAAGTTGCGTTCATCTTCAGCGCAAGCCCCCTCGCATTCTCGCGGTAGCCGGGCTCGGCCAGGACCCGCTCGACCGCGTGTCGGAGCGCTTCGGGTGTGCACCTGCGGGGGGACAAGCTCAGGCCGAGGCCGGCGTCGACGATGCGGCGGGCGTTGTCGGGCTTGTCCCAGTGGGTCGGCACAATGACCATGGGCAAACCCGCATGGAGGGCCGTTAATATGGTTCCCGCGCCGCCGGTGGTGACCAACGCGGCGCACCGCGGCAGCAGCTCGCTGTGGCTGACCCAGCGCCGCACGTGGATGTTCGACGCCACCGCGCCGAGCCCCATCTCCTCCGGGTCGCGCTGCGAGCCCGTCGTCAGGATCGCCTGCAAAGGCAGCCCCGCCAGCCCCGACGCCGCGGCTCGCAGCACGAACGGGTCCTGGTAGTGCGCCGTCCCCTCGGTGACGTGAACCCACGGCTGGCCGCCGGGAAGCCCCTCAAGCCAGCGATCGGGGGCCTGGCCCGACGGCCGGTTCCAGATGCAGGGCCCCACGTAGTGGACCGACGACGGAAGGTCACGACGGCCGTAGTCCAGCTCGCGCACACTCGGGACGAGGTAGAGAGGGAGTGTTGCCATATGGGCGTTTACTGATCCGGCCATCGGCGGCAGGCCGTTCTCAGCTCGGACCCGATTGACGCGCATCCGCACGCCCACCGCGAGCATGTCGCTCAATCGTGTGACGGCCTTCGATAGCAGCCTTGTCCTGAAGTTGCGCGGCGTCGGCAAGCCCGATCCCCCCGGCGGCGCCTCCGGGCCAGGGATCAGGCAGCCCATCAGTGTCGTCAGGATCGCCACCGGAACGGTTCCGACCTCGTTGAGGACCACGATCGGCCCCCACATGCCAGTCTCGGTGACGATGACATCGGGCTTCCACTCGGCACTGATGCGTCTGAGGTCGGCAACCTGGCCGGGCATCGTCCCCGCGATCCATTCGCGGACCGCTCGCATCAGGATCTTAGGGGCATTCCAGCCCAGCCATGCCCTCGACTCCGCGTCCCGGACGATCTCCCACATCGGGCCATCGTCCACCAGGACATAGGGGAGGACCATCATCCCCTCGGCCTCGAGGATCGGCCGCACCGATTCGCTCGTATAGAAGGCGACGGAGTGCCCACGGGCCTGCAGGGCCTTGGCCACGCTCATGAATGGATTGATGTGGCCAACCAGCGGCCAGACCGTGAGCAAGAATCGCGACATGCCGCCCCCCCTTCCCCGAGTCCAGCTCCGTGCATCTCCCGCGCGATCGCCCTCAAGGGCCGCCGACCTATGGGACCGTCGTGGCCCGCACAGGAACCGCGGATCTCACGGTAGAGGGACGACCCCCGCCGGTGATCTTGCGGAGCAATGCGCCGAAATAGAGACGTTCGAACAACTCGCCAGGGAGGTGTCGCCGCAGCGACAGCACGACCGACGCGGGACGCCCGACCACATATCGCATGCGGGGCTTCCTGGCCGTCAGCGCCCGATGGACCGTCATGGCCACGTCGACCGGCCGCGTCTTTCGGCTGTTCACGAACTTGTCGGCCATCTCCTCGTGACGGCGAAACATCTCGACATAGGGGCTCTCAGGGTCGAGGGCATTGGCCGCCGTCCCCCTGTTCTCCGCCCAGCGAGACGTCTTGATGATTCCCGGCTCGATCAGGATGGATTGGATCCCGAACGGGGCAAGCTCGAGCGCCAGAGACTCGCCGAAACCCTCCTGGGCGAACTTGGTCGAGCAGTAGGCGCTGAGCCCGAAGGTGGCGATCTTCCCGCCGACCGAGGTGATGGTGATGACCCGGCCTCGCCCCGCCTCCCTCATCGAAGGAAGGACACGCCTGGTCACGGCCATCGTCCCGAAAACGTTGGCCTCGAACACACGCCGGATCTCGGCATCGGTGAGGTCTTCGAAGCAACCTCGCAAGCCGATCCCTGCGTTGTTCACCAGGCCGAAGATGCCCCCCGTTCGGTCGACGATCGATCCGACGGCCTCGTCGATACTCTCGGGGTCGTTCACGTCGAGACGAACCACGTCGAGCGTGACATTGCGTCGGGCCGCCGCCTCGAGGACCTCCTCGCGGTGGCCCGGGTCGCGGACCGAGGCGAAGACGTGGAAACCCTTGCCGGCGAGGTAAAGCGCCGTCTCTAGGCCCAGGCCCGTCGAGCTGCCGGTGATCAAGACCGTATCCATGAAGACGACTCCGGGTGCAAGCGTGTCGATCTCAGGCCGTCCCCAGGGCATATCCGTTGGCCGTCGCCGCCCGCGGAGGGGCGAGCGCGTCGAGCAGGTGACCCACGACGATCTCGGGCTGCTCGAGGGGCCCGAAGTGGCCCCACTCCGATGGCGGGAGCAGGATCGACCGCGCGTTGGGCAAGTGCGCCTGTAGGTACCGCTGGGTGTCGAGGAACGCCGTGCCGTCGGTATAGATGAGGTGCGTGGGGGCCTCGATCTTGGGGACGTTCTCCAGCGTCAGATCACCGACGCTCTCGTAGTCACGGGCGAGCGTCGTGGTATCCAGGAGCTTCAGGAACGCCTTCGGCTCGCGGGGCAGTCCCTTCAGAGGGCCCCACTTCTTGGGCAGGGCGAGGCTGAGGCGCAGGAGGTAATCGGTGTCGCATCGCTTCTCGGGGGGGACGGTTAACCCGGACGCCTCCAGCACCTCGGCCCAGTACGACCACCCGACCCAGTCTTCTCGCGTCCGCAAGTCGATGAGCGCCGGCAAGGCGGCCTCAATCGCGACGACCTGGCGGACCCGCTCGGGGTTACGGAGCGCGAAATAGAGCGCCGTGTCGGCCCCGTAGCTATGTCCAACGATGTCGGCTCGCTCGATTTCCAGCTCGTCGAGCAGGCCCTCGAGGTCGCCGGCCATGTCGTTGGCCGTGTAGCCCGTGGGGGGCATCCCGCTGAAACCGTGCCCGCGCAGGTCGTAGGTCAGGACCCGGAAGTGCTCGCAGAGCAGCGGGACGATCTTGAGGTGCCAGACCGCGAGGTTGCCGGTCAGGCCGTGGATCATCACGAGATCCGGCCCCTGCCCGACCCGTTGATAATGGAGCTTCAGACCGCCGGGGAGTGTCACCTTTGGCATCACCGTCTCCGCAGATCATTATTCCAGGTATCCGAGGGCACCCAGGCGCTTCAGCACCAGGGCCTCTTCCTCGGCGTCGTAGGCCAGATCGGGCGTCGTTTGCTCGGACGTGAAAGGTTCGGGTCCTGGCGCCCGGGACGCCTCGAATCGCGGCGGATTGAGTCTTAGCCCCTCGGGGTCGAATGCATCGAGGGGAAGTCGCCCGTCCAGCTCCGCGGGCAGGGAGACGCCGGTGCAGTACAGCAGGACCGTGGCGACGTCTTCGATGTGGATCTCGGGGAGGCGGGCCCCTCGGCGGAAGAGCGGACCGCCTGCGAGGAAGACGCCCTCGGGCCGGTGCGTCCCGACCGGCTCAGGCCGCGTCTTCACCGTCACGTCGGAGCGAAGGATGGAGACGACCGCGTCTCCTTCCAGGACCACCGTCAGGTCGGGGCCCATCGCCATATGCGGCCCTGGGAACGCCTCCTCGCGCGTCCAGACCTCGGCGACGACCGGCCGCCCCGTCACCGGATGGCGGAACTGCCTCAGCGCCGCCATCAACTCGCCACGGACGCGGTCGTAGGACTCGACAGGAACGCCGACGTCGCTCGCCGCATCTCGCCCAACGATGTGGATCCCCTGGCTGCTCGGCGTCGCGGCGTAGGCGATCGTCCTGGACCAGTCCATTTCGAACGTATGTCGCGCGATCTGACTGATCCCAACACGGTTGGACGCTCCGTCCTGGACCGCCTGGTCGTCGGCCCAGGCCAGGTAGCCTTGCTGCTCGAGCCACGTATTCAGGTAGACGACATCCGAGGAAGGGCCGAATCCGTGGTCCGAGGCGAAGACGACCGAGGCCTCGGGCCCGGCTTGCTCGACAATCCGGGCGATCAGGCCGTCGAGCTGCCGGAAATAGCCCTCGCAGAGCCGACGGATCTCCTGCTCCCAGGTCGTCGGATCGTCGGTACGGAACGCAGGGTCGATGAATCGCCAGCAGAGGTGCTGGAGCTTGTCCACGCCGTCGAAGAGGACGGCGGTCAGGTCGGCCGGCTCCTCTCGCATCAGGTAAAGCAAGACCTCGGTCCAGCGTTGTTCACGCCGGCAGTGCAGCGCGATCCAGTCGGCGTATTCCTCCGCCGCACAGCCTTCGAGCGCCTTCTCCTCGAGGCTGGCGTCATGCGACAGCTCGCGGGGGTCGAAGCTAGGCAAGGTCTTGAGGCGATCGAATAACCCCGCCGGATGACACCCCAGGCGGAGCTGCCTCCAGGGCATCCATCCGCCCGGAACGACGCTCCCGTTAACATTGGGCGGGGGGAACATTAGCGGGAAATTCAACGCGGTCACCCGTCGGCCTTCGTCGCTGGCCAGGGACCAGATGGTGGCCGTCTGGATATCGTTCGAGGAGGCGAAGCGGAAGAAACGGCTCTCCGGGGTTTCCTTCTGAAAGAAGTCGAAGACTCCGTGACCGCCCGGCCGTTTGCCGGTCATCAGGGTCGTCCATGCCGGCGGCGTCAGCGGTGGGATGACCGACCGTAAGGAGGCCCGGACCCCGTTGGCGACGAGGTCCCGGAGGAACGGCATGGTCCCATTTGCCATGAGGGGATCGAGCACCGTGAAGGTCGCGCCGTCGAGGCCGACCAGGATGGTCTTGCTCATCGCGGCACCCCCTCGCCCGCCACATGACGGCGATGCTGGCAGACGAAATCGACGAGTTCGCCGATGGTTACATCTCGTTGCTCGAGGGGACGCTGGCCGACTTCGGCGAGGAATTCCGAGAACGGCAGCCGTCCGTACCGCTCCTGGATTGAAGTCCCGAGGACCACCAGGCCGAGCGACTCCATGGCCAGGTCGCGCAGCAGTCGCGTGCCCGCGTTCACCTCCCCGTCGTACTCCCAGTCGCCCGCCAGCTGGGTCATCAACTCGAGCAGTTCATCCTGGATTTGCTGATGATTCGCCAACATGTTCGCTACCTCCGGGACCTTGTCGAATCGGTCGGACGCCGTTCAAGAGCCGATGGATGCCCGCTCGCCCGCCACATCGACGTGGGAGGGGATGCCGAAGGTCGTCGCCACGACAAGACGATCGATGGAGATGGTGCGCACGGCGATGGCTGCTGCGTTGAGGTCGGGATGACGCGAGGTTAGTTCGCCCGAGAGCCTTACCTCGACGATCCCTCCGTCCGGATCGATGCCCACGACTTCCGTCGAGCGCGTCGACCAGCCGAGCCCCTCCCCCGTCGCCTTGCCGACGGCCTCCTTGGCGCACCACATCCGGACGGCCCACTCATCCCGCTCGGAGTGGGGTCGGGTCCTTAACATCTCGAGTTCCTCGCCGCCGAACGCGACGTCGAGGAACCCCTCGGGGCGAGGCTTGATGAACTCGACATCGATACCCAGACGCAGGGGACGATCGCCTCCAGGATCCGGCAAGGCGGCGATCGCGACCGCGAGACCGTCCGAGTGGGAGATGGAGATGACCGGCATCTCGGCGACCTCATCCGCCCATGCGCCGAGGACCATCGGACGTCCTCGTTCGTCGGGCTTGATCTCGAGATCGGCGAGCCTCACGTCGAGGTTTTCGTGATCCAGTAGCAGTCGGCGCACGGCTTCCTTGACCGCGGTCCGACCCGCGAGCCATTCAAGCTGTCGAACGAGCGGCGTCCTCAGCGAGCGGAAGTCCTCGCGCTCGGATCGGCTCAAGACTCGATGAGCCCAGATACGCTTCCAGAACTCGTGGTTCGATAAAAATTTCGCGCGGAGTCGCCGGCATTCGACGGGCATGCCAGGCGCGAGGTCCGCGATGGGCCCTTCCCAGGGCTCGCTGATTTCGGCGTGCGAAGGACGCATCAGAGCCTCGAAGCCATCCGGGAGCTCGAATCGTTTGTCCTCCCAGCCGGTCAATCGCATCCAGGGTTGTCCATCGGCCGTGACAATCTCGATGTCGGTTCGGACAAGTTGGTCACCGATCAGTCCGATCGAAGCCACGCAGACGAGCGATTCGCCAGCTGCACGGGGGGGCCCGAACACCTCCAACGATTCCAGGTGGAATGGGAAGACGACCTTCCCCGAGTCGAGACGCTCCGCCGTCCAGAACCCGACCACCTGGCCGGCGGCGTCCAGGGCGATTGGGTCGAGGACGAAGCGTCCGCGTTCCGCCCCGCCGTGCAACGCGTCGAGCGGCAATACTCGCAGCGTCGCGACAGCGCCGTCTTCTCCAATCTCATCCAGGGATTCGACCCCCTGCCAGGTCGGCCCGTGAAACATGGATTCCCCGTAGAGGCGTCCGGGCCTCAGCCCCGACGTTTTTCCATTGAGAGGACGGGAGACGGGCGGCATCTCGGGATCGGGATGCGGATAGGCCGCGGAAACGACGACCGAAGCCTCGACCACAGGCCCGAGAGGCCGTGATCCCGCGAGCCTTTCCTCGGTCAGATTCCGCAATTGGACATCGACCCGGTTTTCGAAACCGGGGCGACGAAGGGCCGTCACTTGAAGCTCCTGGGGGCCGTCACCGAAGTCGATCCAGCGGTGGGCGCGGACGTCGCGGAGTCCGGTCACGGTCCTCCCGGGCATCAGCGCGGCCGCGGCCTCGGCGAGGATCTCCATGCTCATTGTCAGGGGCATCACGGGGAGTGCGAGCAGATCCGGGTCATGCCTGGAAATCTCTCGCCCCAGCGTATGATCGCGCAAGGCCAGGTCGAAGAGCGGGTCGAACGTGCGCCTGGCCGTCAACTCGACCTCGGGCGTCCACGCCACTACGGATCCGAGGAGCGCGAAGGGTGCCTCTCCTCCTTGAGACGGATCGCTAAGGGGAATCGTTTGTCCCCGAGCGTCGTCCGCCGATCGGAGTTCCGCACCTGCACCGGGATCGAGGCAGCTTTGCATGACTCTCTCCTGGACGGCAAGGAAGCGCTCCATGGTCTGGAGAAAATCCTCGACCATGGAGGTGCCGGGGCCTACACCGACCGCCGACGAGCCGACGCCCGGCGCCGTCTCCTGGAGTTCCCCGGGGGTCGAATTCCGCTCGGACCGTGGGGCCTGATCCGAAACGACCTGGATCTCGGGATCGACCTCGTCACGCTCGATTTCGAGATCGCCCGCCTCGCCCGATTCGATCGTGTCATCGACGGCAATCTCCGACCTCATTTCTCCCGGCATCGGGCCTGATGCGACAGCCCTGAGCCTACGGGCAGCCTCCGTCCCAAGGCTCATCGAGGGGAATCCGGTCCGTATTTTCATCTCTCCCGATGGCCGTCCCGGGGTCGGATGCGCGGCGATGCGATCGAGATCGATCCGTCGAGTGCACCGATCCCGGGAGAGGGCCATCAGGTCGAGGTCGATCCCATGGACGGTGAGGATGGCGACGAGGTGATTGAGCTGGGCGATGCCCGACCTGCGCTGGACGTTGGAAGGGATGGCGCAGAAGGTCTTGTCGCGGAGGATGTCCTCGACAAACGCCGTGAGGTTGCCCCTCGGCCCGACCTCGACGAAGAGTCTCACCCCGTCGTCGTGCAGCCTCTCGACGGTCCGCCGGAACTCGACCGGCTCCAGCCAGTGATCCAGCATCAGCTTGCGAATCGCGGCGGGGTCGTCAGGATAGGGAGATACCGATGTGCACGAGTAAATCGGGGTCGTCGGAGCGACTATGGGGGCGTCCTGGAAGATCTGTTTGAGGTGCGCCGCATACGGGATGAAGAGGGGCGTGTGATACGCCCGGTCAAATTTGAGTCGTTCAAAGATCAGCCCGTCACGTCGCAGAATCTCCTCCGCTCGCGCCGCGGCTCCCGCCTCTCCCACCAGGACCGCCTGGTGAGGGCAGTTGTCCATGGCCACATAAATCTCGCCGCCGGTCTCGCGGGCCACTGCTTCGACCTCCCGCCTCCCGGCACCCACCGCAAGCAACACGGCTGTCGAGAGTTCCGGCCCGGATGCGACCTCGTAATTCCGGAAGAACGTGAGGATCAGCTCGGAGAACTTATCTCTCGCCGGGTCGAAGATCCCGGACGCACGGATGGCCGAGTACTCCCCGGTGCTGTGGCCGAGGATCACGTCGGGCCGCAGTCCGAGCCGTTCCATCAGCGTGAGCATGGCCCGATTGGCCGTCAGGACCGCCTCGACCGCGCCAGCAATCTGCCAGAGGCGTTCGGCGACCCCACCGCCATCGCTCGGGATCGGCGATGATCTCGGGAAGATGTGGTCACTCGGCACATATCCGCGCGGGTGATCATAATAGATTTGGTCAATCTCATCGAAGCACGCCTGCACTTCGGGGAAGTGCAGGCAGAGATCGGCGAGCATATTGGGATATTGAGCACCCTCTCCGGGGAAGAGGATCGCCAGCTTGCCCGACCGCCCGAGCGGCTCGGCGGCGTAATAAATCCCCGAGACGTCCCGAATCTGGAGGCATCCCGGCGAGCCGAGCTTCTTCGCGGCCTTCCCCAGCTTGGCCTTCAGGTCGGCGGCCGACGCCGCCACGACGGCCAGCCGGAAGGGGGAGCTGGATCCCGAAGTCATAAGATCTCGATTCAAGGTCGCCGCAAGATCCTTGATGCGGATGGGCTCATCCGAATCGACCGCATCGAGCGCCGCGACGAGACGGCGGGCCTCTGCCAGGAGCTTCGCCGGCGATTCGGCCCCGAGGATACAGACCTCGCATTCCCACTCCGGCCGATGGTCGGCGCGGGCCTCCGCTCGCCGCGTGTCGTCCTCAAAGCCCGCCTGCAAGGCCACCCGGCCTGCGGGTGCGTGTTCCTCCAGGATGGCGTGGGCATTGATCCCGCCGAAGCCGAACGAGTTGACCCCGGCCCGCCTGGGTTCCCGGCCGCCGTGTGCCCAGGGTCGAGCCTCGGTGTTGATGTAGAAGGGGGTCTTTTCCAGCTCGAGCCTGGGGTTGGGCGCCTCGCAGTTCAGGGTCGGCGGCAGGACCTTGTGGTAGAGCGAGAGGGCCACCTTGATGATCCCGGCGACCCCGGCCGCGGGGATTGTGTGGCTGATCATCGACTTGACCGACCCGATGGCGCAACGGGGGATCTCGCCGATCCGTTGGCCGAAGACCCTGGTCAGGGCCTGCACCTCGGTGGCGTCTCCGACCGGCGTGCCAGTCCCGTGGGCCTCGATCAGCCCGACCGAATCGGGCGAGACGCCGGCCTCCTCATACGCACGTCTCAGCGCGAGTTCCTCGCCCTGCACGCGGGGCGCCATGACGCTCATGCCCCGGCCGTCGCTGGCGACCCCGACCCCACGGACGACGGCATAGATCCGGTCGCCGTCACGCTCGGCGTCCTCGATCCGCTTCAGGACGACCATGCCGATCCCCTCGCCGAGCAGCGTTCCATCGGCGTCCTTGTCGAAGGGTCGGATCTGCTGGCGGCGGGAGAGTGCCCCGAGCTGGCAGAAGATGCTGAGAGTCGGCATCGGGATCCAGATCTGCGAGCCACCGGCGATTGCCAGGTCGCAGTCGCCGCTGGCGAGGTCGCGCATCGCCTGCTGGACGGCGATCAGCGACGAGGCACAGGCGGCGTCGACCGTATAGCTAGGGCCCATCAGGTCGAGCCGATTGGCGATCCGGCCGACGATAATATTGGGGATGAGCCCTGCAACCGTCTCGGGCCCGATCGGCGGCAGGGCCCGCTTCAACTCCCGTCGAATCGCCTCGATCTCCGCGCCGGTGTATTCGGGGTGGAGTGCGCCGAGGATCTCAAGGGTCTGGCTGACGACCAGCCCATGCTGGATGGCCATCGCATTGCCGGCGTTGAGGTACGTCCCCTTGCCGAGGATCACCGAGGTCCGCCGCCGGACCGATTCGGGGAGATCAAGGCAGCCCGCATCCGCCATCGCCTCGCGGGCGAGCCTGAGCGACAGCCACTGATCGGGCTCGCCGCCGACGGAGACCGGCGGGACGCCGAAGGCCAGGGGATCGAAAGTCGACAGCGCCCCGAGGTAGCCACCGCGCTGGCAGTAGACACGATCGGGCTCGGCCGAATTGGGCTCGTAATACAGGGCCGTCTCGCGAGCCTCGGGAGGCGGCGCCGTGACCGAGTCGACCTTGCCGAGGATGTTCCGCCAGTAAGCGTCGACGTCGGGGGCGCCGGGGAATAGGCACGACATCCCGATGATGGCGACCCCTTTGCGACGCGGGCGCTGGCCCGTCGCTGGTGGGTTACCGGGACGGTAGGTGACCGACCTGTCTTCGCCATTCGGAAATCCGTGGGGGGCGGTCATGGTCGCTCTCCGGGACGATTTGCTGCGGTCAGAAGACCTCGTTGGCGGTCGGCCCCCGCCAAGCGATTGAGGGCACGGCTTCCGTTGCCTTCGACCCCGGTCATCACCGCGAAGACTCGGCCTTCGGGGTCCAGGAAGGTGTGGTCGCAGAAGCACATCGGGTCCTGGCTCTCGGGCCGGACACGCAGCTCGTGTCGCACGGTACCTCGGCCTTCGACACCCGACGGGCCGAACTGGCGATAACTCTGAACCCCGGCGGGGAGCTGGGTGACGTCCCAGTGCAGGCGAGCCCAGAGGACCTGCATCTGGAAGGCACAGTCAACGAGCACCGGGTCGATGACCCAGCCTTGCGCTGGCCCGCCTCGAAGGCAGTCCGCCGGAGACGACTGTCGGAACAGGGCACGCGCTCCGTTGGTACCAATGGCCTCGATCGAGGCAATCCCCTGGAAAAGAGGTCCGTGGAAGAGGAGATCCCGGTAGGCTTCGCCCACGCTCAGGGACTTCTGCCCGACACCCTCGATCGGTGCGAGCGGGCCCGGAAGTCTTGGCGACCCCCACTGCCCTGGCCCTCCGGCCTCGTGGGCAAGAATGACCTCCATCCGATAGTGGACCCGCATCGGGTCGTCCGGATGAGCGATGCTCACCTCAAGGGTCACCTCCGGATGGAGGTCGGCATGGCTCGGGTTCGTTTCGTTTCGAGGGCGAGCGGTGACGCGAACCGCCCGGCCGGGGCCGTCGACCACGATCCCCTTCATCAGGCGGATGTTCCGAAGCTCCACGACCTTCAGGCCGGGCCATCCCGCCTCGGCGACCTCGGAGGCCAGCTCCATCGCCATCGCGAATGGGAAGACCGCCTGACCATCAATGCAATGATGATTGAGATAATGATCAATCTCCAGATCGAGTGGCCTGACGAGATGGACGGCGTCGGCATCTCGTGTGAACGGGCCGGCGACCGCGAGGAGAGGGTGTTTCGGGACGGGCCCGGCGGCGGTGCTCGTGTCGCCGCCGATCAGGATTTCGACATCGCCCTTTCGCCCGGATGTCAGCTCGTCCAGGAGCATCGAGCAGCCGACTTCGGGGGGGATGAGCGCCACGCCACGCTCGGCGAATTGACGTTGGACTTCCGCGGAGACCATCCCGGTTTGCAGCCAGGGGCCCCAGTTGATCGAGACGACTCGGGCCGGCCAGGTCCTGTCGAGCTGCTGGGCGAGCTTGTTGAGCACCTCGCTCGCGGCGGCGTAATCGGCCTGGCCACGATTGCCGAATCGCGCCGACACGGAGCTGAAGAAGGCGAGGAAGCGGAGCGACGCCGGCCTGAGCTTCTCGCCCAAGACCCTGGCGCCGTTCACCTTGGTTTCGACGACACGGCGGAAGGAATCGAGGGACTTGTACTTGACCAATCGGTCTTCGATGACGCCAGCGCCGTGGATGACCCCATCGATCCGCCCGTGTGCCCGATAGACTTCGTCGATGAGCATGCCAAACGCGATGGGGTCTCGGACGTCGCAGGTGAGGAGCTCGACGCGGGCACCGGTCCCGCGGAGCCGTTCGAGATTCTCTCGGATCTGGCGGCCATTGAGGAGGTGCCGATAGTGGTCCTCGACCATCACGGGGGTGACCGACTCATGGGTGCGCTTGAGCTGAGCGATGATCGCCGACTTCAGGGCCCGGGGATCGGTCAGGCCTGCCGTCTCGGGCGATTCGGGGCCTTCCGGCGCGGGAGTCCGACCGACGAGGATGAGCGTGGGGCGGGCGACCTCGGCCAGCTTCAGGGCCGCCAGGTAGGTGATCCCCCGGGCCCCGCCGGTGATGAGCAGCACCGAGTCGGCGTCCAGCGGCAGGCGTTCAACGGGGTTCGCCGGCAGAGGCGAAGGAACCAGCTCGAGGACGGTACGGGTCCCGTCGAGGTAGCCGACCTCGACCAGGTGGTCGGCTGCCATCAACTCGCCAAAGAACTGATTCGCAAGGACTTCGGGGGCTTCGCGTCCGACATCCACGGACTTGACTTGGACAGTCGGCCATTCCTGGGAGAGGGACTTAAGATAGCCGCCGAGGGCTCCATGAATCGGCTCGAATGTCGAGCCGGGGCGATCCGTCGCGAAGGCTCCGCCCATCCGTGTGGCCGCCAGAACTGCGGCGCCGCCCAAGGCCGCCGATCGCTCGAGATCGGCGTGTAGGGCCTGGGACGTGAGGAACAATGCGATCAGGTTATCTTCGTCCTTCGATACCTCCTCGCGCAACGCAGAGAGGAAGATGAGGCCCGACGGCGTGCCGTGGTTGGCTCGAAGGTCTTCGACGAGTCGGGCGACCTCTTCGGGATGACCGAGGTCGCCCGCAAGGCATTGGGGGCTTCCTTGCGTTGCGTCGATGTCTCGGACGAGCCGGACGACGCGGTATCCCGCGCCCTTGAGACGAGCGGCCAGGGCATGTCCCACACCGGTCTCGTCGTCTACCAAGACGACGAGACCGTCGGGGGCCAGGCCGACGGCGAGCCCGACGGCGGGCGAGGGGGTCGAGTTGAGCGCGAACCGACCGATTCCGTGACCGGTCCGCGCACCTTCAAAAGGGCGGGTTTCTCCCCCCTTCCCAACGGGGTCGGGTGATCCCGATGACGCCGAGGTCGCAAGCCCTGGCACATCACCAACGATCGAGACCAGGGTGTCGACCACCTGACGAAGGGTCCGGCTGGCGGTCAGCTTCTCGACGTCGGGAGACTGCCCGGCTGGCAGCTTCAGTGCGCGGAGGATCGTGCCGGCGATCTCGACTCGTTTGATCGAGTCGATCCCCAGTTCGGCCTCCATGTCCGACTCCAGCAGGAGCATCTCCTCGGGATAGCCGGTACGCTCGCTGACGACCGCGAGCAGATCCTGCGTGAGCTGAGCCCGGCTGGGCGGCATATACGCCTTCGGGCCCGGCACGAGTGGGGGAGGTGCGGGTGCCTCCTCCCGAGGAGGGACAGGGACGCGGGCCACGGCCACGACCGGTGAGGTCGCCTGAATGTCGGCGGGTGCGGCCGGAGCAGAGGCCCCGCCGTGCGATTGAGGTTGCGGTTGCGGAGCGTGGACGGGCTCCATCGCGGGAGGAGCATCGAGGGCGAATCCGTTGCCGTCGGCGCCCGCCCCCGCCGGTCGATGGTCGACATTCGGGGTGGGAAGGGCCGCTGCCCCGGTTCCCAAGAAGGTGAGAATCTCGTGCATGACCGTTTCCTGGGTCTGGAGGAAACGCATCATCACCTGTTGAAATTGCCGAACGATGTCCGTTGTCCCCTGCCCGTTCGCGGCCGGCCCCGGGGTAGGCGCTAAAGGCGGACTTGCCAGATAAGGGGCGAGTCGGTTCTGCGGGATCGCCTCCCCGGAGATCCTGGGACTTGGTCGGGTCGTTGGAGTCATGCTCCCTCCGTTTCTGGCGGACAAGGCCTGGTGCGGATGGGGGACGGGCGTCGGCGTCGCGGCCACGTGACCGTTTCGGCCGGCGGATCCGGATTTTCCGGGCGACGGGTGGCCGTTGCCGGTTCCGTCGCCATTTCGGTCCGAACGGGGAGAGGATTCGCCGACGATCGTCGGGTTTTCTCGGGTGGGGCTGGGCGTAGCCTGGTGGCCGTCCGCCACCCGGATGGCCAGCGGCAAGGTGGGCGGTTCGGCCGTACCCGCCCTGGGATTCGCCGGTCTCGCCTTCCCACCGCTGACCATCCAGGTTGTCGGGGTGAGCTTGGGCCGGCCCGTCTCCTGGTCGAGCGACCCGAGGTGCAGAGCCCGGGCCGTCCGGCCTTCGAAGAGCCGTCCGAGTCGGACCGGCACCCCCTCCGCCACGAGCGAGGCAAGCGCGTGAAGGAGTTGTGGCACCCCGGATCGGCCGGGGACGTCCAAGGGTGAGCAGAGATGAGGGCGATCGCCGAGGATCCGGCCGACGAGTCCGCTCAGGACGTTTCGCGGGCCAACCTCGACGAAGATCCTGGCACCAGCCTCGTACATGGCCTCGATCTCGCGGACGAACTCGACAGGGCGGACCAGGTGCTCGCCAAGCAGGCCGGCGATGGCCCCTGGATCCTGCGGGTAAACGCCCGCCGTCGTGTTCGAGTAGACCGGGATCCGGGGCGGTGCGATCGGGATCTCCCGGAGGAACTCGGCGAGCCTCGATTGCGCGGGCGCGACCAGGGGGGAGTGGAAGGCACATGAGACCGGGAGGAGCCGCGCCCGGATCTCTCGCCCCTCGCACCAGGCGACCGCGGCATCGATGCGGCTCTTCGATCCCGAGAGGACCGTCTGGAGGGGAGCGTTGAGGTTAGCCAGCGTCAGACCTGGGTCGGAGAGCAACTCCATCAAGGCCTCGGGCGGGGCGTCGACCGCGGCCATTGCGCCACTCTCCTCGGTCGTCTCTTCCTTGACGAACCGCCCGCGCGCCGCGGCAAGATGAAGCAGTTCCTCCTCGCCATAGCAACCCGCGGCGTGGAGGGCGACGAATTCGCCGAAGCTGTGACCTGCGGCCATCTGGGGCTCGACGCCGAACTCACGCAACAAGCTTAAGTAGGCAATATCGGTCACCCCAAGGGCGGGCTGGGCGACGCTCGTCTCGGTCAGCTCGGCCTTCAGGCGGAGCTCATCCTCTGGGGTGAAAACCGGCGGCGGGAAGATCAAACGACTCAGCGGACGATCGAGCTGGCCGGCGAGTACGCGGTCGGCGCGATCGAAGCAGCGCCTGACCGCCTCGAAGGCCAGCGTCACATCGCGGGCCATGTCGACATATTGCGATCCTTGCCCCGGGAAGAGGAAGGCGACCATGCCCTCTTGAGAAAGGGGCTTCCCCGAGAAGTAGACCCCCCGTGACGGGTGTGATCGGTCGGGTCCGTCCCCCAGGGCCCTCTCGGCGAGGTGCAGCCTCGCGATGAGCTCGTCGATCGACGACGCGACGATGGCGAGGCTGAACGGGCCCGCCTGGGCCGCGTTCGCCGCCCGGGCCACGGTGAACGCCAGGTCGACAAGCGCGGGCCTTGCTCCCTTCTCGAGGCGCCCTGTCAGGTCCTTGATGGAATCCAGGATCTCCCGTCGCGAGTCGCCTCGCCAGACAAGAAGCTCTGCGGGCCAGACGTCGACCGGAGCGGCGTTCCCATCCAGGTAGTGGCCGGAGTACTCCTCCATGGCGATGTGAAAGTTCGTGCCGCCGAAGCCGAAGGCGCTGACGCCGGCCCGCCGGGGATGGCCTCCGGGGTCGATCCAGGGGCGTGCTTCGGTGTTCACGTAGAATGGGCTCTCGGGGAAGTTCGACCTCGGGTTGGGGCAGGTCACGTTGAGCGTGGGCGGGAGGACCTTGTGATGCAGCGCCAGAGCCGTCTTGATCAGGCCGGCGACTCCGGCGGTGGCCTTGGTGTGGCCGATCATCGATTTGACCGATCCGACGGCGCACCCCTGACGACTCCCACCCGCCTTGCCGAAGAACGCGGAGAGGGCCTGAACCTCGGCCTGGTCTCCTGCCACTGTGCCGGTCCCGTGGGCCTCGACGAGCTGGACCGACGCGGGCGGGATCCCGGCCTGGGCATAGGCCCGGCGGAGCGCCCGGACTTGCCCATCGGGCCTGGGGGCGGTCAAGCTCCGGTCGCGGCCGTCGCTGGACCCGCCCACGCCCCGGATCACGCCGTAGATCTGGTCACCATCACGCTCGGCGTCGTCGAGGCGTTTGAGGATGACTGCGGCAAACCCCTCGCTGATCGCGATGCCGTCGCCTTGCGCGTCGAATGTCCGGCATCGGCCGGTCGGCGAGAGTGCCTGGGTTTTGCTGAAGCAGAGGAATGAAAACGGGTTCTGAATGGCGTCGATCCCGCCCACCACCACCACGTCGCTGGTGCGCGCCTCGAGGTCGCGCACCGCCAGATAGACGGCGGCCAGCGACGAGGCGCAGGCGGCGTCGACGGTGTAATTCACCCCGCCGAGGTCGAAACGATTCGCCACCCGGCCCGCGGCCACGTTCATGAGCAGGCCAGGGAATGAGTCCTCGGTCCAACCCGGGAGGTGACTGCCCAGGTTCTCGGTGACGGCCGACGCGTCGCCGCCGAAGAAGGCGGGCAGGCTGGATCGGAACATATATCCGGCCGTCAGGTCGGCGCCGCCACCACCCGCCCCGAGGATCACCGATGTCCGCTCGCGGCAGAACGGCCGGTCCAGGTAACCGGCGTCGTCCAGAGCCGACCGGACCACGGCCAGGGCCAGGAGCTGGAACGGCTCGATCGAGGCGAGCGAGCTGGGAGGGATCCCGTAGGTCGCCGGATCAAATGCAACCTCGTCGATGAACCCGCCCCAGCGTGAGTAGATCTTGTCGGGCGCCGATCGGTCGGCGTCGTAGTACTGCCTCCAGTCCCAGCGGTCGGCGGGGACCTCGGTGATCGCGTCGACCTTGCCCAGGATATTCGACCAGTACGATTTCAGGTCGGGCGAGCCCGGGAGGATGCATGCCATGCCGACGATGGCCACGGCGCAAGGAGGCGGCGACTGCGGACCTAGATCGACCGCGTTCGCGCCCGCAGACCCGAGGATCCGTGCCCCCCCCTCGGAGACGTCGCGGTGGAGTTCATCCATCGAGCAAACCGCGGCTCTGAGGGAGGCAATCTGGCCGATCATATACATCCCACGCGACCACTGGTCGTCGTCGGACACGTCGACGAGCTTCGACTCGCCCGGAGCTCCCCGGTCGCTCGTGTCGCGGTCGAGCCCCTTGGAAGCGACCCGCAGACGGCCGATATTCAGCACTTCCAGGCGGTGCCGCAGCTCGTCGGAGGGGAGTGCCTCGCGGATCAGGCGGCGTTTCTCCCCCGCGAAGTCGTCCACGAACGGAGAGGGGACGCAGCGGGTCGCGTGGCCCGGCCCGCTCTCCAGGAGTACGGTCCGGCCGCACGCGACGGCCGCCTTCTGAAAGCGGTCGACGATCGCGCCGGTGCGCACCGCCTCGTCGGTGAACAGGTAGGCCGTGCCCATCAGGACGCCGATCTTGACCCCTCGGTCGACCAGCGGCGCGGCCATCGCGGCCGCCATCGCCGCTGAGAGCCCGTCATGCACGCCGCCGGCAAACAGGACGTGGCAGGCTGTGGGGTCGGCAGCGGGCGTCGCGTCCAGGTGAGCCAGCAGGACCTCGATCATGCTCTCCCAGAGCACGAAGCTGGTCCTCGGGCCGACGTGGCCGCCGCATTCGCGGCCTTCGAACACGAACCTCGAGGCCCCCTCCTGGAGGAACATCCGGAGCAGACCCGGCGACGGGACATGCAAATATGTAGCGATTCCATCGCCTTCCAGAACCCGGGACTGATCGGGCCGCCCCCCCGCGATCAGGGCGAAGGGAGGCCGGAAGGCGCGGAGGACCTCGAGCTGCTCGGCGCGCAGCTCGGGCGGGACGAATCCGAGGACCCCCACTCCCCAGGGCCTGTTGCCCAGGAGCCGGCCGGTGGCCTCGAGCAGCGTCCTGGCCCCGGGGGCCCGCATCAAGGCCAAGGCCAGGAAGGGCAGGGCGCCCGACTCGGCGACCGCGGCGGCGAATTCCGCACGGTCGCTGACCCGGGTCATCGGGCCCTGCACGATGGGGTATCTGGTGCCGTGGGAGCGGGCCAGCGGCGACCCTTCGGCCAGTGGACCGCTCCCCTCGGTCGCGGCCCCGAACTCGGCCGATGCCCGACGTATCGCATCGACGATGCCGCCGACGGTCTTGTAGCGAGACGCAAGCCCCGCGGCGAATGTGGCGTCCTGACCGATGGCGAGGAGCGAGGTCGACGTTCGTCGCCAGTCAACCTGACGGGTGACCACCTCTCGCCAGGCGAGGCGGACGGCCTCGCGGGGCCGTTCGGCGACGAGAGCCTCGGCCTCGAGGCGCCTGAGGTCGTTGGCGGGACCCAGATCGGGGCGAGAGTAGGAGCGGAAGGCGGCCCCGAGTCCCGATCCGAGGCAGGCCGTCTCGCTGCCGTCCATCGACCCGATGCGCGCCCGGACGGCCTCGGGCAGGGGCGACTCGCGGGCCAGGAGGAGCTGGCTGTCGAGCACCGCACCGGCGGCGCCCGCCGCCCGGCAGGCGGCCGCGGTGCGGGGCCCCACGCCCCCATGAGCCCAGACGGGGATCGTCGGGCGTGAGAGCAGGGATTGGAGCAGGACGAAGGTGGTCTCCTCGCCGACCCATCCGCCCGCCTCATGCCCCTTGGCGACCAACGCGTCGGCGCCTGCGGCCTCGGCCGCCTGTGCCTCGTCCACCCCGAAAACGACGATGTAAGCTTTCCGCCCGGCCTGATGGATGAGCCCGATCGCCCGGCGGAGTCGACCGGGGGGCGTGCCGGCCAGCAGCAGTGCGTGCAGGCCGGGGGGCGCCAGGCCGAGGACGGCGGCAAGCAAGATCTCGTCCGCCCCGTCCAGGAGCACGCCGATGCGTCCGCGGCCATGGCGACCGAGTCGGGCGAGCGCCGCCAAGGCGGCGTCGGGATCGTCGGCGAACTCCAGGTTGAGGACGCCGATCGCGCCGGCCCGGCTCCCCGCGATGGCGAGCGACGGATCGGGCGAGCCCGGGGGCGTCAGCACGATGAGGTCGAAGTCTGCCGGATCGCCCAAGGTCCCCTCCTTCTGCACGTCGCGGCCGGGGTGACCGACCACTCGTCTCGGGATGAATCTCGACGGCATGGCCGGAGTCGGGGCGCGGAGCCTCGACCTCGGCCGCCCGGCATGAGATGCGGGCAGGATCAGAATCATTCCAAGCGTTTTGGTCAGGGGCGTGTCGGAGTCGGCCGGCCGTCGGTCCCTGCCGGCGACCTGCGAGTGGAAAGGCGGGCATCGCCCCGGCCCACGCCGGACGGAAACCGATCGGGTAATGCCGTCCCGTCCGTGGCGGCGATGCGAGTCGGGAGGGTGACCGTCATGGGCCTAGGCTCCAGGCTCCCGCGGGTCGACTTCGTGCCTGGGGGAGCAGACTCGACGTCGTCATGAAACCTGATTAACTAGATATCTTGAACGGGCATTGATTGCGATTTGACGTCGCGGATCAGAGTATTCATTTGGGAAGCCTCCTTTACAAGACAAAAGTTGTTTTTGCAGTGGTATTTTTTATTCCGAGGACTTTAACGGGTTCGTTGGATCGCGAATCGGTACAAATTAAGAGGCTTGCACTCGTGCGTGATGTACTGCCCCCCGGCCGGGTGGCGGGGGGCAGTACGACTCGCGGGCCGAGATCAGGGCAAATTGCCCAGCGTCCCGTGGATATCGTTGTCGGCCGTGCTGGCCGAATTAAACGTGACGACCAGGTTCTTCCGCCGTGATCCGGCCCCGGTCACATAAAGCCCGCCTCCGACCCCCCCACCGTTCGCGCCGTTGGTCCCGAATAGGCCGCCCGAGCCGCCCGACCCACCGATGGCCTGGTTACCGGCGAAGAAGCCGCCGATGACGGTATCGATGGCGTCAAGGAGTGCGTTGTCGGCGACGAAGACGCCGCCTCCCAGGGCATTGCCGCCGGCACCTCCGGTCCCCTTGAACGAGGAGCTGCCGCCGTTGCCGGCCTGTGCCACGTTGGACGTGACCTTGCCGCCGGTGAGGGTGACCTTGCCCGCGGTGACCGCCAGGCCACCCCCCAGTGCGTTCCCTCCGGCTCCGCCGGTGCCCCCTGTGCCGGTGTTGCCGCCGTTGGCCCCCTGGGCCCGGTTCGAGCCGATGGCGATGTTCGTCAGGGAGACGGTCCCCCCCGATGCGATTGCCCCGCCGATGCCCGAACCGCCCGCCCCTCCGGCGTAGCCCGCGCCTCCGGAACCTCCCGCGGCGCCGAGGGCTTGGTTGTTGTTCAGCGTGGTGTCGGAGACCAAGCCGGTGCCCGACTGGATGGTGATGCCGCCGCCGATGCCGCTGCCGCCGTTGCCGCCGGAGAGGATCGACCCGTTGCCGCCTGTCCCCCCCTTGGCCGTGTTGTAGTTGACGGAGAACTTGCTGACGGTGATGCCCCCGCGCTCGCGGATGCTGACGGAATAGATCCCGCCGCCGGATGCGGTCCCGCCGTTGCCCCCCGCCCAGCCGTTTCCGCCGCTTCCGCCTGTGGCGCTCGTGAAGGAGATGGAGCCGGTGGAGAGCGTCATCGATCCCGCGTTGGCGATGGCGCCTCCGAGGGCGTCGCCGCCGTTGCCCCCATTGCCGCCGACCCCCGCGCCGCTCCCCTTGCCCCCGGCCCCAGCGTTGCCTCCGGTGGCCGAATCGAGGAAGAAGCTGACGTTGGAGGCGGAGAAGGACAGGCCGGTGTTGATGATCGCGCCTCCAGAGGCGCCCCCGCCGTTGCCGCCGTTCCCACCATTGGCCATGTAGTTCGGCGCGAGACCGCTGTTGCCCCCCGCGCCGCCGTTGCCGCCGCTGGCCGTGTCGGAGTTGAAGGCGTGCGGCCCGACGAGGGTGAAGCCGTCGCCGAAGTTGGCGATGGCCCCGCCGACCGCGAAGCCGCCATCGCCGCCGGCGCCGCCGGCCCCTGTGCTGCTCGTCCGGAAGGCGACGATCCCGCCGTTACCGCCTGCGCCTCCGTTTCCGCCGGTCGCCTTGTCATCGGTGAAGTTGGTCTTGGTCCCGACGGTGAAGTTGGCACCCTGGTTGTAGAGGGCCCCGCCTTGCGCGCTCCCGCCATTGCCGCCGCTGCCGCCGTTGCCGCCGATTCCCGGGGTGTTATTCCCTCCGTTGGGCGTTGGCGCACCGTTGCCCCCTGCATTGCCGCCGTTGGCGCCGTTGCCGGCCGTGGCACTGTCGCCGGTCAGGGTGTAGTACGCCGGCAGGAGGAATCGGGCCGCAGAGTTGGCGATCGCGCCTCCGAGTGCCGATCCGCCGTCACCGCCGTTGCCTCCGTTGCCCCCCAGGGATCCGTTGGCGTTGCCCCCGAAGGTGACCCCTCCGTTGCCGCCGCCATTGCCGCCCAGTCCCCCGTTGCCTCCCGTGGCCTTGTCGCGTGAAAGCGAGTCGAACTTGGCGTTGATGTTGAAGACCTTGGGATAGAACGGGTTGACCGGGTTCCCGCTGGCGGACGCGGTGATGACGTCTCCGACGACGAGCGCCAGGGGCGTGGTATCAATCGAGGGGATATTGTTGATGGCACCGCCCTGCCCATTACCGCCGTCGCCGCCGTCGCCGCCGGCACCGCCCGCGCCTCCGTTGGCATTGCCACCGAGGGTGAACCCCCCGTTGCCGCCGCCGAGCCCTCCAGCGCCCCCCTTCCCGCCGTTGGCGGAGTCATCGGTGAGCTGGACGAGGTTGACCGTCAGGTTCACCCTCTGGTTAATCGAGGGAGGGAGGACATTTGCCACGCCGATGTATTCGGTCGGCACGGCATTGGTGAGCGTGCTGAAGGTCGCGACGACGAACCCGTTGCCGGTGTTATCGATGGCTCCGCCGAATGCGGCGCCGCCGTTGCCTCCAGCTCCCCCGGAACCGCCGGTCCCGCCGAGCACCTGCCCCAGGCCGAAGTTCTGGCCGCCATTGCCGCCGCCCAGGCCGCCGGCTCCTCCGGCGCCGCCGTTGGCGCTGTCGTTCACCAGGTTGGTGATGTTGAGATTCAACGAGTTGGCCGTGACGTTGAAGAAGGGCGTGTTCAGCGTGCCGTCCACCTTACCGGCGACGACCAGGCCGTCGGAGACGACGAGGACAACGGAGCTGAACGAGGCGATGACGACCCCGTCGGCCGTGGTTTCGCGCTGGCCATCGTTGCGGCTTTGGCCGTTGTTCTCGATGGCGCCGCCGCGTGCTTCTCCGCCGTTGCCGCCATCGCCGCCATCGCCGCCGATCCCGCCGTCGGCGTCTCCGATGCCGGCGTTACCGCCGCCGTCGCCGCCCATGCCACCGGCGCCGCCATTGGCGCGGTCGCCGGAGAGAATGCGGAGCGTCGCATTGCCGTTGACCAGGGAAATCCCCTGTCCTGGCCCTGCGGCGGGAGAAACGGCCAGGGCACTGAAGGTCGCCACGATGAGGCCGTCGCCGGCGTTGTTGATGGCACCGCCGAAAGCCCCGCCGCCGCTGCCCCCATTGCCACCGTCGCCTCCGACCCCGCCATCGGCGTTTGCCGTCCCGAGGCTGGCCCCTGCGTTGCCCCCTCCGTTGCCTCCCTTACCGCCCGCCCCGCCGTTGGCCGAGTTGTCCGAGAGCAGGGTGAGCTGGATGTTGAGGGTGTCGACAAAAATCTCGGGCCCGATGGGGGAGGACGAACCAGCCGAGCTGAAGGTCCTCACGGTGCTGAAGTCGGCGATCAGGAAGCCGTCTCCTGAGTTGTCAACGGCACCGCCATACGCCGCGCCGCCGTTACCCCCGTTACCTCCGTTGCCCCCGAGACCGCCGGGTGTTTCCAGGTTGACCGGCAGGCCCACCGGGGCACCCCCCACGGTCGTCAGATAGGTTCCGCCGTTGCCGCCCCCTGCGCCGCCGATCCCCCCCGCACCGCCGTTGGCGGTGTTGCCCGAAAGCTCGCGAAGGTTGATCGTCGGGAAATGGAGGAAGATCTTCGTCGCCGCGGGCGACCCGGCCACCTGAGGATTGACCGCGCTGAAGGCGTACGACTGGAAGCGGTCGCCCGTATTCTCGATCGCACCGCCGCGTGCCTGGCCGCCGTTTCCACCGTTGCCACCATCGCCGCCAAGGCCGCCGCGGGCACGGCCAACGACCGCGAGCCCGCCATTGCCTCCGCCGGTTCCCCCCGCACCGCCCGCTCCTCCGCTGGCGGAGTTGTCGGACATGGAGGTGACGTTGATGCTCACGGCGAAGATGTCGAGCAGCGGGATAGCGGCCGGGGTGCTCTGGCCCTGCGAGGTTCCATCCGAGATCGTGCTGAAGACCGAGACGAGGAAACCTCCTGTGGAGTTCCAGATCGCGCCCCCCGCCGCACTGCCTCCATTGCCTCCGTTGCCCCCGTCTCCGCCCACGCCGCCATCGGCATTGCCGATGTTCGCCGTCAGGCCGCCGTTACCGGCCCCTGCGCCGCCGGCACCACCCGCCCCGCCGGTGGCCTTATTGCCCGAGAAATCTCGCAGACCGAGGGTGAGGAACGACAGCAAGTTCTCGGCCACAGTGTCGGTGCCGCCATCAGCCTTGAGCTGAAGGCGTCCGGAATTGAGGCTGAGGGTGCTGAAGGCGGCGAACGTGAATCCGGCGCCACGATTGTCAACGGCCCCGCCGGTGGCTGCACCGCCGGCTCCGCCGTTGCCGCCATTGCCGCCGCTATGGCCGTTGGCGTTCCCGCCGGAGAGTGTCACCCCACCATTGCCGCCGCCGGGCCCGCCTGCGCCGCCGACGCCGCCGAGGGCGGAGTTGTCATTCAGCACGTTGTACTGAATGTTCAGGAATGCGCCGTTGGCGAGATTTTCCAGCAACAGCAGCGCGTTGCCCGAGAGAATCCCGGCGCTGCTTGTCAGGAGGCTGAAGCCGAGCACCGAGAACGAGCTGCCGGTGTTGGCGATCGCCCCACCGTTGGCCGCGCCACCCGCGCCGCCGTTGCCCCCAGCCCCACCTAAGGCCCCGCTGGCCTCGGTTCCCAGGAAGCTAAGGCTCCCGTCGGCGCCCCCCGCCCCACCCAGAGCACCGGCGCCGCCGATGGCCGAATTGCCGTTCAAGAGGCTGAGGTTGATCGTCGATCCGAGGCTTCCCGGAGGGACAGCCGACGAGTCCGCGGACGGTGTGAACGCCGAAACCGTGAACGAAGAGGCCGAGTTGTAGATTGCCCCCCCCTGCCCGGCCCCACCGCCACCGCCGTTTCCACCTGCACCGCCGTTCGTGTGCCCCCGCGTGATCGTCCCTGTGAAGGACTGGACGGTGAGTAATCCGCCACTCCCGCCAGCTCCGCCGACGCCACCAGCTCCGCCGATGGCGGAATTGCCGGCCAGGAAGACAAGGTTGGACGGACTGAGCTGCGCCCCGGTCGTCCCCAAGCTGCCCGGGGATGGGAATCCAGACGCGGGCGACGCGATGACATACATGAATCCGGTGCCAGAGGCCGTATTGAAGATGGCACCTCCCTGTCCGGCACCGCCGACCCCGCCGCTGCCACCGTTGCCGCCGTCGGACGAACCGCCGACTGCGTTGCCGCGGATCGCGGTGATGGAGACGGTGCCGCCCGTGCCTCCAAGGCCCCCGGCGCCCCCCACACCGCCGGTTGCCACGTTATTATTCATGGGCGTGAGCAGGACGAAGGCCGAGCTGCCTGTGTTGAACAGGGCACCGCCACGTCCGTTACCGCCCGAGCCGCCTGCGCCGCCGAGGCCGCCGCCCGCACTGCCGCCGCTGGCGTTACCGACCTGCGTGGTGACGCTCACCGTACCGCCCGAGCCGCCCGTTCCCCCTGCGCCGCCGGCACCGCCGGTCGCCCGATTGCCCGTCATCAGGTCGAGGCTCAGCAAGAAGCCTGTGCCCGAGTTGTAAACCGCGCCCCCCTGCCCGTCGCCGCCGGCACCGCCGTTGCCGGCGGCCCCGCCGGTTGCTGAGCCGAGGATCGCGCCCGAGGCGCCAATCCCCAACGTCCCGAGGTTGATCAGACCTCCGCCACCGCCAACGCCGCCGCCACCACCGGCTCCGCCGCTCGCAAGGTTGTTCGTCAGCGTGCTGGCGCTGATCACGGCACGACTGCCCGAGTTGAAGATCGCACCGCCCTGCCCATCGCCGCCGGCACCGCCGTTGCCTCCGAGCCCGCCGAGTACGGTGCTGAATGGGGTGAGGATGATGCCGCCGACGAAACTGCCGAGGCCGCCACCCCCGCCGGCTCCGCCGGTCGCCGCATTTCCGGTCAGCTCATTACGATCGACGACGAGGCCCACCCCCACGTTAAACAGGAACCCGCCCTGGCCGTCGCCGCCATCCCCGCCTTTTCCGCCATTGCCCCCGAGGGCCGTGAGCAGCGGTGTGGCGATGAGGCTGCCGATCAGGCTGCCCGCACCGCCCGCGCCCCCCGCGCCGCCGGTGGCGGAGTTGCCCGTCCGACCGCTTCCAGCCAGGATCTGCAGGCCCGCTCCGAGGTTGAAGATTGCCCCGCCCTGGCCCGCCCCGCCCTGGCCCCCGGCGCCGCCATTTCCGCCGGTGGCTAGCAGCCCCGGCGTCACATTGGCGGTGCTCAGCGAGACGCTGCTGATAATGCCGCCGAGGCCCCCTCCGCCGCCGGCCCCGCCGGTGGCCGAGTTATTTTTGATCACGGCAAATGAAGGGATGCTGAACTCGTCGATCGCATCCCAGATGCCGCCTCCCTGTCCAACGCCACCAGCACCGCCCGCGCCTCCCGTGGCGCCAAGGGCGTTGCTCGTGGAGGCGACCACCACGCCCCCGACGAAGCTGGCCGAGCCCCCCGCGCCGCCGGCACCGCCGGTGGCCTTGTTCCCGGTGAGCGTCAAGACGATCGGTGTCGTGACCTGTGAGGTCACTGGAGAGGTGGTTGAGGTCGAGAACGTGACGTCGGTATCAGGAAGGTAGAGCCCGCCACCCAGGCCTGCCCCGCCCTGACCGCCTGCGCCACCATTCGTCCCGGTCGCCGCGCCGGCATTCACCTTAATATTCAACGCACCGCCCGAACCGCCCGCTCCGCCGGCCCCGCCAGTGGCCGAGTTGTTGATAATCGAGACGGGCAAGTTGAAGGTGAGCGCCCGACCCTGCTCTTGCTCAAGCCCCGAGGTGGTGTAGATTCCGCCGCCTCGGCCGTCGCCACCGGCGCCGCTCGCTCCGGCGCTCCCCCCGGAACCCGCGGGGAGTGTGACGGGCGTGCCCGAGACGGTCGAAAGGCTGAATGAGCCGCCCCCGCCGCCTGCCCCCCCCCTGCCGCCGGTGGCGGAGTTGCCGTCCACGACGGTGTTGTCGATGACGGCAACGGTCGCGTTATTATAGAGGCCGCCTCCGAGCCCGAACCCACCCGCTCGCCCGGTCCCGCCGGAGCCGTTGTTGGCGGTCTGGCTGAGCCCGCTGACGACGACCACGATCCCACCGGATCCACCGACTCCCCCGTCCCCGCCGTTGCCGCCGGTGGCCGCATTGCCGGAGAGGGTCGAGCCGACGATCGAGAGCTGCGGACCGGAGTAGAAGATGCCACCGCCGTCCGCCTGCCCTGCGAAGCCGCCACTTCCGCCGGCACTCGCCGCGGGGCTGGCATTCAGAGCAAGTCCTCCAGCCCCTCCCGCGCCCCCAGTTCCGCCCGACCCGCCGATGGCCTGCGACGCCGAGACCGTCGTCGCGCTGAAGCCCGCCGGATTAAGCCCACCGACGAAGAAGCCGCCGCCGGCGGCGTCGCCGCCACTGCCGCCGATCCCGCTGGCCCCGGCGGCCTGAACCCCGAAGGTTGGCGTCGGGTCGATGAACAGCCCGTCGTTGGCCGCTGCACCGCCGCCGCCGCCGCCGCCGCCCGACCCGGCTGTGGCCGTGGCCTGCGAGACCTGAGTGCGCAAGACGCTGACGGCGCCTCTCGACCTGCCCGATGCGACGTAAACACCGCCGCCCGAGGCGTCGCCACCGTCACCGCCATTCCCGCCCGTGCCGCTCGTCCCGCCAGGCGCCGTCGTGAAGGTCGACGACGTATTCACGGCGCTGTTCAAGACGACCGCACTCGGGGTGATCACGATCGGCGGTAAGTCGGGAATCCGCAGCTCGAACTTGAGCGTCAGATTCGTGTTGCTGGGGTTGTTAACCCCGCCACCGATCTGGACCCCGATCGTTGTCGAGTTGCCGAAGCCGCCCGCGCCGCCCGACCCGCCGGGACCAGCACTCCCCCCGGCCCCGGCGATCGCCGTGCTCGACGACACGGAGTCATCGGTCATCGACAGGCCGCCCTGACCGACACTGATCGAGCCGCCCGAGACCGAGCCTCCCAGACCTCCACTGCCTCCGCGACCCCCGGCGCCGCCGGCGGCCCCATTGCCTCCATTGCTCGAGAAGGCCGCCAGCTTGATCGGCCCCGGGGCGAACATGACGCCCAGCCCCGCAGCCGAAGCCGCGACGAGTGACGATTGCGTCGTTGCGCCCTGAGGCGTCCTTAGAAGCGAGAATGGATCGAGGTCGATGACGAACGTCACCGCGAAGTCGATGCGCAAATTGAATTGGAAATCGACGAGGAAGGAGAAATGAAGGCCCACCCCGCCCGAGCCACCATTACCGCCTGCCGCGCCAGCGCCACCTGCCCCGGCGATGGCCTGGTTGCCGAAGAACGTGCTGCCAGCTATCGCCGGCGCGACCGCGACAACGGCGACCGCGCCGCCCGACGCACTACCGCCGAAGCCGCCGTTGCCCCCTGCCCCGGCCGTCCCCCCGACGCCGGCATTGCCACCGACCCCGGTGTCGGTCGAATCGCCGCTCGAAGTCGAGAAGAGCGTGGCGTTGATCGGGATGTCGAACGAAGGATTGAAGTCCCCGAACGGCGTCTCGATGCTGATGCCCGCGGTGAAGTCCCCCACGAAGACGGAGAATCCGACGCGGATCCCCACGTTGAACCGAGTGCCCGAGCCACCTGCGCCCCCGTTCCCGCCCACGCCTGCTGAGCTCCCAATCCCCGCGATCGCCGAGTTCGTGAAAAACTGGCTCTTCGTGATCGTCGGAGAGCCCGTGCCAACGAAGATCCCGCCGCCGAAGGCAGACCCGCCGCTGCCGCCATTGCCGCCATTACCGCCGTTGCCGCCGACTCCGCCATTGCCGCCATTGCTGCCGTCACCGTTGGAAGCGGTCAGCGAGCCGCCCCCTCCGTTGCCGCCATTGCCGCCGTTGCCGGCGAGCCCGCCCAGCGCAGCGATCGCCTGGTTCGTCGAGATCACGCTGGCGTTGAGGGAAACAACCCCCGACGAGGCGTAAATGGCGCCGCCGAATGCCGATCCGCCCGCCCCACCATTCGCCCCGCTCCTCCCGGTGCCGCCATTGCCGCCGACGCCCCCCCCCTTGGCACCATTGACCGGATTCGCCAGACTGATGGACACCGTCCCGTCGCCACCATTTCCCGCGTTTCCACCATTGCCGCCCAGCCCGCCGGGGCCGCCTATGGCCCTGTTCGAGGAGATGCTGGTGCCGGCGATTGTCAGGTTGCTGCCGACGAAATAGAGCCCGCCGCCCATGGCATCGCCGCCGACGCCGCCAGCGCCGGAGAGGCCACCGTTGCCGCCCTGGCCGCCATTGCCGCCGATGGCGGCCGTGGTGATCGCCTGGGTTCCCGCTCCGCCGTTGCCACCGTTCCCCCCCCTGCCGCCGTCGCCCGCCGGCCCGCCGACCGCCTGATTGCCCGTCACTGTGCTGCTCAACAGCGTCAGCGAGCCGCCAGCGAAGTAAACCCCGCCCCCCATCGCGGCGCCGCCGTTGCCACCAGCCGAGCCGTTACCGCCGTTTCCCCCGTTTCCGCCGCTGCCGGTCGGGTTAGCCGGCGCCGAGAGCCCGTCGGCGCCGTTGGAGCCGCTCGCCCCCGGCAGGCCCTTCGCCTCGCTGGCGCTGACGATCACGTCGTTGAGCGTCAGGTTGGAAAGCCCCGCATAGATCCCGCCACCCTGGCTGCCGTGCGGAGAGGTCGAGATCGCCCGTCCCTGGGTGACCGTCAGGCCCGCGATCGTCACGTTCAGCAGGTTGCCCGTGCTCGCCGACCCGGTGATGTCGATCACCCGCGAGTTCAAGTTGGCGCTGATCGCCAGCCGATTCGACCCGGGACCGATGATACTCAGACTCTTGGAAACGATGAGTTCGCCGGTCGTGAGCACGATCGTCCGGCCGATCAACGAGTTGCTGAATGTGATCGTGTCCCCCGCCGCCGCCGCGGCGATCTCGTTGCGCAGGGTCCCGGTCCCGCTGTCCCCAAGGCTCGTGACCATCAGGGTGGCCATCAACGTCCGGTCTTCCAGCCCGAAGCCCGGCTGAGTGGACCAGAGCCAGTCCGGCCGCCGCGCCCGTCGTCCCTCGCGTCGATCCCGTCTCGTGGCCCGATTCTTCCCCAGAGCTCGCAAGTCGTGTGACATGGAGGACGTCTCCTGGTGTTCGTCAATTCATGATCTGCCGACGCTTTATGCGTCTAATTACAACGAATTCATGCGGAGATAGTCCCCGGCCCTGCGGCGAAAAACGCCCCCGCACCGACTCCTTCGGATGCGAGGCCTGGCTCGTGCGGCCCGTGCCGCACTCGGGGACTGCGAGGGACGGCTGAAGAGACGGCGACGGGCGACCGGCCTCAGGACCTTCGGCGATCGTCCCTGGCGGACGGCGCAACTCGGCGGATGCGCGGCCCGGCGGCGCGGCATCGCGGTTCGTTTGATTCGTGTTGCTGGCGGCTCGGCCCCGAGCACACGCTCCTCGACACGAGCGACCCCAACCCAAGGCACGAATACACATAACCAGCGGGGACATAGATAGCAACTTAATAAGTGAAATTTCTCAACACGGCTCATGATATATGCATTCACTCATTCATGCAGCCTTGCCGGGGCGGGGGCTTCGCCCCCGGCCCCGCACCCCAATCGGGCCCGTGTTAGTTAGGCTTCTCACCGACTTTGGCTCGATCGGCCCCTCCGCCGCGAGCTAACCCCCGCGGGGAGAACGATCTAAACTCCTCGAACCGGAACAGTTCGACTCGACGACCCGGTGCCCCAACACGCCGGGGGATTGCGCGTTGCGAATTTAAGACCTCATTGCAGGACCAAGACGTCGATGGGATTATGGATGCGCAAAACAGGCGAGCCCAAGGATGATTCCCCGGCGTGACGGGGCTTTATAAAGAAATGAGGACCGATGTCTAGGATGAAATCGCTCGCGACCTGCACAACCTATCTGCTGGCGGCCGTACTCCTCGCAACGACGCTCATCACAATTCCCGCCACGGCGAGGGCGGAAACCTTCATCACGGTCGACGTCCCCGGCGCGAGCTCGACGACGCTTAACGGGATCAATGACCTGGGCGATTCAACCGGGTCGTTCGTCGTGGGATCATCGACCTTCGCCTTCACTCGCAGCACAGCGGGCGTCATCTCGGCCTATTCCATCCTGGATAGCACGGCAACCTATGCCAACGGAATCGACAACTTGGGCAGGGTCGTCGGCTCCTACTTCGACGGCGCGGCGACCGGCGCCTACATACGCGAGGCCGATGGGTCCTTCGCCACGTTCTTCGTCCCGGGGAGCACATCGACCTTCGGCAACGGGATCAGCAGCGACGGCTCGATCGCCGGCACCTATTCACTCTCCACCGGCCTCGACTTTCACTCGTTCATCCGGGCTGCTGACGGCACATTCACCACCTTCGACGTCCCCGGGGCTGTTTGGACCTTCGCTCAGGGGGTGAATGCCAGCGGCCAGGTCGTCGGATCCTATTTCGACGGTTTCTCCTTCCATGGCTACTTGCGCGATCCTGATGGGACGATCCAAACCCTCGACGCACCGGGTTCGCTTGCCTCTTTCATCAATGGGATCAATATCACTGGCGACGTCATTGGCAGCGGGCTCATCGGTTACTTCAACAGCAGTGGGCCGACCCTCATCAGCTCGGGCCTCCTCGGCGGTCCGACGGGCATGCTCGTCGGCTTCAACGTCCCGGGCGCAGACACCTCGACCGGGCAGGGTATTAATGGCGGTGGGCTGATCGTCGGCAGCTATACTGCGGGAGGAATCACCCACGGCTTCATCACCGTCGTCCCCGAGCCGGGCACCTTTGTGCTCTGCGGCACTGCAATCATCGCTCTCATCGCGACGAGGGCCGTTGCCCTCGGGGGTAAGGTGGTGGAGGGCGACTGACTCTCACCCATCCGGACTTTCAATCGAGGACACTCCGATGTGCCAGCGGGAAGAGCTCCTCTCGCCTCGCCGCCTGCGAGCCGGCCCGCTCGGCGCCGCGGCGGCCAGTCTGCTCGCGACGTTCATCGCCGTCGCCGAAGGCCAATCTCCTGCGCCGACGATTCGTGCCTTCCGCGACCAAGGGGGCCAGGTCCATTGGTCGCCGCGGGGCGAGGATCGAATCCTCTACGCGAGCCGAGGGAGAGACGGCTACTACGACGTCCATTCGGCCGCCCCCGACGGCTCGCACGACATCTGCCTCACGTGCAACACGCCCGGCCTACCCGGCAAACACGTCGGCAGCCCGGCCTGGCATCCCTCAATGCGCTGGATCGTGGTCGTCGCCGAGAAGCCGGTCCACCCAGGGACCTCGTTCGACGCCCTGCCCGGCTTCGGCGCCTATTCCGACCTTTGGTGTCTGAGCGTCGCGGGCGACAAGGCGATCCGCCTGACCGACCTGCCTGCCGACCCCGACCACGGCGTGATCATTCCCAGGTTCTCGCCCGACGGCAAGCAACTCGTCTGGAGCGCCCGGGTCGAGCGGCCGAAACTCTTCGACCTGAAGCAGCACTTCGGCTACTGGGCGATCAACATCGCCGATTTCGTCGAGGGACAGGTGGGACCAGCGCTCCAGAACCTCCGCGTCTACGAGCCTGGCGGTCGGGCGTTCTACGAAACCTACGGCTTCTCGCGCGACGGCCGCCGCGTCCTATTCTGCAGCAGCATGAATCAACGCTCTTCATGGGATCAGCAAATCTACACCATCGATCTCGGCTCCGGAGACGTCCGCCAACTCACGCAGAAGGACTACAACGAGCACGCCTTCGAGACTCCCGACGGCAGGACGATCGTCTGGATGAGCAACCGCCAGAGCACCAGGGGTGGGACCGACTGGTGGATGATGGATGCCAATGGCACCAACCAGCGACGCCTCACCTACTTCAACGAGCCAGGCAGCCGCGACGACATGGGGAAGCCCGTCTGGGCCGGACTCGGCTCATTCAGCCCCGACGGTCGTCGGTTTATTGGCGATATTCAGACCAACCTCCTGACGCAGGCCGCCCTCATCAAGATGATCGAACTCCCCGACCAAAGCCCGCAGAAGCCCCGAATGGCACCGCGACGAACCGGCGTCCCGCTTAAGTAAACCCGACGGTTTTCGGCGGCGGGAAGGGAGAGTCCCGCAGGAGTGGCTAGGGCGCTGACCGGTCATCTTGAGCGCCCAGTCAAATCGCAATGGGCCTCCCGCCTCGAGTTTCAGTGACAGCAGCTCATCCCGGCTTTCTTCGAGGATGGGGGGACGTCATTGGCCGGGTTCCGGGCGAAAAATCCGGCCGGCTTGAGCGTGAAGCCAATGTAGGCGGATGGCATGACCGGGTAATCCTCGGGCCTGGGGATGTGCGTGTGGCCGAAGGTGTACCAGAAGACGACGTCCGCGCCATCGATCGGCCTGTTCGCATCCGTCCATGTCTTCAGACCGTCGCCTCCGCGTGACTGATTGGGATAGTCGCCGGCACCATATTTCTCGCCGGACTGGTAGGGCGTGACCCAGACGTGGCTCTCCACGAACTCCGCCCGCTTTCGCCACCAGGCATTCGGCGATGCGAAGGGGACCGAGTTATCTCCGGGGAGGAAGCGGTAGCCGACCGGCTCGCCGACGTGATTGAGCGCCCCCGGATTGACGACCTTCCAGGTCCTGGCCGTCTCCAGGCTGAGGTTACCCCGGGCTTCCTGCTCTGTGGTCAGCGGGGTGGACCGCGCCTGGAAGGCGTTCTCGAATGGGTTGAGTTCGTCGATTGGGTCGGCCACGACGTCGACGCGGTGGACGGTGTTCTTCACGCCGTCGAGGTCGAAGTCGAGCCTCATATTGAAGAAATGCTGGTGATTCGGCGCGTACAACTGAGGCGCGACTAGATTCCCGTGCTTCGGCGTTTCTCCCGGATGGGACGCGGCCAGCGAGAGGATGCCGGTGAGCTTGATCTCGAACTGGATCGTGCCGTCCTGGTAGAGATACCAGAAGAAGCCGTATTCGTAATTCTCCACGGTGGAGACCGAGGAGACCACCAACCTCCGTGAGCGCCTTACCTCGGGGGTATCGGGCAAGCGTCGGTCGGTGTGCTTCCAGAGGATGCCGTAATCCTCCTCGTGCATGCAAACCGCGTTCTTGATGGTCAGGGACTCTCCCCGGCTGTCGCAGAGGTGGGCGTCGAAGTATCGAATCAGGCCGAGGCAATCGCACCCCAACACAAGGCTGTTGGCACACATGCCCATGCCATATTCGCCGACGTCGAAGGCGTTTTTCCTCCTCTGCGTCGGATCGGGGTCGCCGTAGGGGACGACCATCTCGGTGAGCGAGGCGCGATACAGGACCGATCGCTCTCGGCCTCCGTCGTCGTAGCGGAGGTGGTGGAGCGTGAGCCCCTCGCGGGCGTTGAAGCCGACGACGAATTTCCACTTCTGCCAGGACACCTGGTAGCCGTCCACTTCGAAGCTGGGCCCTTCCGGCTGGGCGATCTCCAGGGCTTTGATGTCGGACCGGAAGTCGGACATGCGGTCGGCGGCGTAATTGCCTTCACCAGGCGGGATCGGCCAACGGCCGTGGTCCTCGACGCGGAGGACCTGCATCGTGTTCAGGTCGACGACAGGTCGCAGTCCTTCGATCGGCCGGACGTAGCCGTTGTCGGTCGGGTCGGTACGAAGGAAGCAAAGCGGGCGAGCGAGGCGGCGTGAGCTGTCCTCGGGATCTCCGTAATTGCCGGCGCTCCAGATGTCGACCATCACCAGGCTGGTGTCGTCGACGCCCGTGTGCTCCTTCAACTTCGCCTTGAATTCGGGGCTGTTCAGGACGGCCTGCTCGCACTCCGCTTGCTCGTCGATCGTCATCGTCGGCTGGACGCCGGGGATGTGGTCCCAGGACAGGAGCTTCTCTTCCGTCAGGGAAAGACTCGCCTCATAGCAGGCGTTCAGAGCGTTGTCGAAGAGGACTGTGAACACCTCGCGTGGCGGATCGCCCCCATTCCTGTCATGCACAAACGCCTTGTCGGGTTCTTTCAAGGCGACCGAGACGAATCTCGTGGTGGGCGTAACTTTTCCTGCGACTTTGAGGAGATCGACCGCGGCTCGCACTTCCTCGGCCGACAACGGCTCGAGCGGATGCTTCGCGCCGACCGCAGGCTTGCCACCGAGCGGAGTGATGTTGATAAGTGTCGACACGGGCTCTTCCTATGCATGGGGACGTGGCGAGATCTCGTGGCCCGACATCGCCTCACGCGATGGCATCGGGGACGAACTTCGCAGAGCCGGCCACCCCGGTCAAGCGATCAAGTTGGGCGATGGATGGGTCGGGTCTACGGTTTGCTCTTCGTCGTTTCGACGGCCGGGGCTGGGCGACGATCTTCGATCGGCCTGGCTCCAGGTCGAGGGGGCCCTTCGGCCTGCATCGCCCGTTGAATGGCCTGGATCGTCTCGGGAGACGGCTTGAAGTTGCCTGGCCGGTTGCCTTCCGCGATGGAAAGCGGTGTCCAGCCGTACTTGTTCTCGCGATTCCAGAGTTCGATCTTGGCCCCTTTCTTGGCCAGTAATTCCACGACTCTCGGGACGCTCTTGTAGGCCGCGCCGTGCATTGCGGTCTCTCCGTTGTCGTCGACCGCATTCACGTCGTTGCCGAGTTCGATCGCGAGTTCCAGGGCCGCCATGGCCTCGTCCTCGGTGCCCGCCTCCTCGCCGGGGGCGAGGGTCCCGATGCCGGCGGCGGCCATCAGCGGGGTGCAACGGTCGACGTTCGAGAGGCAGGGATCGGCGCCGTGCGCGACCAGCTTGCGCATCAGGGGGACATCGTCGGTCATTGCAGCCAGCAGGAACGGTGTCGCGCCGGCCCGATTGAGGACGCCTCGCCCCGACGCTCCTCGCTCGAGCCTTGCATTGACGTCGGCCCCGCGTTCGACCAGCGAATCGACAAATTTGAGGCTGTCCAGATTCCCGGATCCGGTGGGGGCGGGGTCACCGCTCTCGTCGTCGCCGCGGCTCGGCTTGCGGACCCAGGTCAGCGTGTGCAGCGCCGTGAAGCCGGATCGCTGGTCGTTCGGGTTGGCGCCGGTGTCGAGCAGCACGACCGCCAGTTCGAAGTGCCCGTTCTCGATGGCCAGGATCAGCGGGGTCGTCCCGCGAGCCGGAGCCCGGCCCGAAGCCTTCTTCACTTGCATGGGCCCGTTGACGTCGGCCCCCGCCATCAGGAGCACGCGAACGACATCCGTTCGACCCTCGCGCACGGCCATAAACAGCGGCGTGAATCCAGATAGGAGAGGCGTCTGGAAATCGGCCCCTTTTCGGAGGAGTTCGTTGACGACTTCCGTATGACCCTCGGCCGCCGCCCACAACAGGGCCGTCTGGCCTCGATGCTCCCTGGCATTGACGTCGGCACCACGCGCGAGCAAGACCTGCACGGGGCCGAGCCTCCCCGTTCGCGCGGCGGTCATCAGGACAGACTCATCACCCCTGAGTTTCGTGTTCGGGTCGGCACCCGCGTCGAGCAGCAACTCGACCAGAGCGCGGTTGCCGTTCGTGCAGGACATGGAGAGCGGCGTAACTCCGTACCGATTTGCGGCCTTCACGTCGGCCCCGGCATCAACTAGGAGCCTCGACATCTCCAGGTCGTCGTGATAGGCCGCCCAATGCAGGGCCGTCATGCCGTCGACCTGAGATTGGCTCGCGGCCTGGCCCCCCGCGATCAGCTTGCGGACCTCGTCCCGATCGGACCGCTCCGCCGCATCGGCCAGGGGCGTCTCGGCGCCTCGGAGGACCGGGCCGGATGCGATGAAAGCGAGTGCCAGGCCGCACGCGACGAACCGATTCCGTTTCATCGAGGTCAACTCCGGGTCTACTGCCCAGCTCAGAGGTGGTCAGAGCGAGAGCGGCTCGAAGAGATCATCGACCTTGCCACGGCTGTCGGCGAAGGAGTCGAGGCGGACGCCGACCTTGTCGAGCAGGGTCAGGTGGAGGTTGGCCAGAGGCGTCGGGTTGGTGAATCGAATGTGCCGCCCCCCCCTCATCTTGCCAGCCGCTCCCCCGGCGATGAGGATTGGCAGGTTCATATGATCGTGGACATTGGGATTACCCATGCCGCTGCCATAGAGGTACAGCGAATGGTCCAGGAGCGAGCCGTCACCCTCGGGCGTGGCCTCCAGCTTCGCAAGAAACTCGGCGAAGAGGGAGACGTGGTATTGATTGATCTTGGCCATCTTGGCGACCTTCTCGGGGTCGTTGCCGTGATGGGTCAGCGGGTGGTGCGGGTCGGGCACGCCGATCTCCGGGTAGCTCCGGTTGCTCGTCTCGCGTGCGAGCTGGAATGTGATGACGCGGGTGACGTCGCCCTGTAAGGCGAGGACCTGGAGGTCGAACATCAACCGGGCGTGGTCGGCATAGGAGCTGGGCACGCCTTCGGGGCGGTCGAGATCGGGCAGGGCGCCGTCCTTCACGTCGGCCTCAGACTTTTGAATCCGGCGTTCGACCTCGCGCACGGACTCCAGATACTGGCCGACCCTGGCCCGATCCGCCGGGCCTAGCTGACTCTGCAGCCGGCCGATCTCATCGACCACCGAATCGAGCAGGCTCGCCCTCTTCTTCAGCGAGGCTCGACGATCCGCGGCAGTCCCGCCCTCGCCGAAAAGGCGTTCGAAGACGACCCTCGGGTGCGCCTCGGACGGCAGCGGCGAGGTCGGCGAGGACCACGAGAGATTATTCTGATAAACACAGGCGTAGCCGTTATCGCACTGGCCGACCGTCGACATCAGGTCCATCGACAGCTCGAGCGAGGGGAGCTGCGTCTCCTGGCCGATCTGCCTGGCGGCAATCTGGTCGGCGGTCGTCCCGAGGTAGTAGTCGGCACTCTCGGTCAGCTTCGCCCGCGCCGCGCTGAGGAAGGCGGCGTTGGAGGTGGCGTGGGTGCCCGGATAGGCGTTGCGCAGCTCCAGGTTCGAGACCACCGTGACGTGCCGCTTCAGCGTTCCCAGCGAGCTGAGAATCGGCGACAACTCGTCGAGCGTGTCCGAGCCCGGGGGAGTCCAGCGGGCGGTGTCGCACCCCATGGGCATGTAGACGTAACCGAGCCGGCGGAGCCTGGCAGGCGCGGCCGAGGTCGCGGCCAGGGCCGTCATCGAGGGGACCATCGCGTCCAGGAGCGGGAGGGCGAGCGTCGTCCCCAGGCCACGGAGGAACGTCCGGCGCGGCAGGGCCTTCTTCGTGACGATCATTCCGACCTCCTCATCCTGAACGGAGTGCTGGAGACGATCCCGACGATTAGCGACGAGAACCGATGGTCGTTGGCCCGAGCGTCGCGGACGATCTTGCGGACGGCCGGCGCGTCGAAATGCTCCACGCCCCGACCCAGGGCGAAGGTGAGTAGCTTCTCCGTCAGCGCGCCGACGAACACATCGGGCCGCCCGATGATGGCCTGTTCGAGCCCGGCCACACCGTCGAACCGGCTGCCGTCCGGCAGTCCCCCCGACGCGTCGACCGGGCGGCCTTCTTCGATGTCACGCCATCGGCCGACCGCATCGAAGTTCTCGAGCGCGAAGCCGACGGGGTCCATCACATCATGGCAGCTGGCGCAGGCAATGTTCGCTCGATGCTCGGCCAGCCGCTCTCGGATCGCCAGCGACGAAGAGACGGTGTTGTCCTTCAGAGCCGGAACATCCGGGGGCTGGGGAGGGAGTGGAGTGCCGAGCAGGTTCTCCAGGATCCATTTGCCGCGAATGACGGGCGAAGTACGTGTGGCGTACGACGTCACGGTCAGCACGCTCCCCTGGCGGAACAGGCCTCCCCGCTTGCTATCAGTGCCCAGCTCCACGCGACGGAACTGGCTGCCGTAGACGTGCGGGATGCCATAGTGCTTGGCCAGGCGTCCGTTCAGGTACGTGTGGCCGGGGTCGAGCAGTTCGAGCACGCTCCGATCCTCGTGCATGACCTCTTCGAACAGAGCCTCGGTCTCACGCCGGAAGGCGATCCGGAGGTTTTCGTCGAAGTCCGGGAACAAGCGAAGGTCCGGCGTGATTGAATCGAGGTTTCGTAGGTGTAGCCACTGCGCCGCGAAGTTGTCGACGAGACTCCGGGAGCGCGGATCGCGCAGCATTCGCAGGACCTGGGCCCGAAGGACGTCAGCCTGCCCCAGTTCCCCGCGCTCGGCCAGATCGAGCAGCTCGTCGTCGGGGATGCTGCTCCAGAGAAAGAAGGACAGCCGAGAGGCGAGCTGGACGTCGGGGACGCGATACGCCGCGCCAGAATTGACCCCGGGCGGATCTGTCTCGATGCGGAAGAGAAACTGAGGATTGACGAGGATCGCGCTCAGAGCTGTCTCGATCCCCGAGTCGAAATCTCCCTCCGCGCGTGCCTCCCGAAACAACTCCATCGGCTTCTTGAGGTCGGCGGCGTTGATCGGCCGCCGATAGGCCCGGCGTAGGTGTGTCGACAGGATCTGGCTGGCGCAGTCATCCTCCGCACCCTCGTTCTCGGGCCTGACGACGAAAATCCGGCGTCGGCTTGGGGTATCCCCCGGACCTTTGGAGTTGTAAGGGCCGGTGATCGAGACCTGGAAGATCGCCGGGCTGAGCCTGGGATGCCGGTGGGCATTGTAGTGGGCCTGGTACGGCTGACGCTTTGTCTCCAGGAGTGAAGAGGGTGATTTCAGGAATGTCACCCCGAGCATGTGTGGGCCGGCACCCACCGAGATGCGTGCCTTCAGCTGGGCGTCGACAACTTGGTGCTCACGATCCGACCGGGGCGGCGTCACTCTGAACGAAGCCATCCGCTCGCGATCCAGCAAGATCTCCAGATCATGCGGCTCTCGGAGCCCCTCGACATGCTCATTGCGGTCCCTCGCCAGGAGGATTTGCACGTCATACTCGCCCCCCTGCGGGAACGTGTAATCGATCAAGGCGCCGCCGCGAGTGCCGATCGGCAGGCCCTCGATGTGCTCTTCCTGGGTCAGGTCGGCCTTGATGCGGAAGGTGTCTCCTCCCGGGGATCGGCCCGTCCCGCCGACTGCCAGGCGGCTAATTTTCTGCGCGGCGGTGATGAGGCGGTCCAGCAGGGTTGGCGACAGGTCGGCCACCGTCACGTTGTCAAACCCATGGCTCGACTCGTCAGTCGGCAGCAATGCTTCGGCGTCGATGTCCAGCGCGAGCAAGTCGCGAACGGCATTCCGGTACTCAGTCCGATTGAGCCGCCGGAACGTGCCGGTCCGCCCGGGGTCCGGCTGATCGGCTGCCGCGCGATCGAGCGCGCCGGAAAGCGTTCCCACGAAGGACTCGTACGCCCGCTCGGACAGCGGAACTTCCCCCGCAGGCGGCATCTGACGGGCCGCAACTCGCCGGACGACCTTCTCCCAGGCCCTCGCGTTTCCGGCCAGATCTCCCGCAACCATGGGAACAAGGTCCAGCCCGCCGGCCTTCTCGTCGCCGTCGTGGCACGAGACGCAGTAGAAATTCGCGAACCGGCGGATTGACTCGCGATCCTCGGGCGACCCGAGCGGGGCCGGGGGAACTTCCGACCTTCGATCGGCACCGTGCGTGGGGGCGACGCCGACCATGAGCAGGGACAGAATGCCGAGACCGATTCTCGCTCCCCATCGAATCATGATTCCAAGCTCCGATGGGCAGGCACCTGGGACGTGTCGGATGGAGCCGTCTGTCCTCACCCCAGTCGGAGACTCGAGATCGAGTCTCGGCCTGGACACGCATTCAAAGAGTCTACAGCCCGGTTTCGCCTGATGCACGACATCTTCGCATGAACCTCCCTCTCGAAATGCTCATCATGCGAGTGGGGAGAAACTCCCGGCGAGGACGGTTGATCCGTGACTTTCGCAAGTGGTGAGGGGCCGATGCGTCGACCTGGTCCAGTACGTCTCAGACTCGGACGATCTTTCGGTTTCGGCGGATGGAGCCGGGAGGGTGAAGAGTGGGAATGACCGTCTGCATCATGCCTTCGGGGCCGCGGCCGAGGTACCATGCTCCCTGACGGGCGCGGAAGTTGGGGACGACATCTCGGTGACTTTCCGATCGCCGGGCCTCGCGCACTGGCGAACTGAGATGCCCCCTTCGCCTGGCGGATTCCCGCCCACGATGCCTCGATTCGAGGGATGGATATGACGACGATTCCGGCGAAGATGGACGAGCAAGACGTGGACCGCGGGCCGGTGGTGGTCCTCGACGCACCGCTCACAGGCGTGAGGCCGGGGCTTCGAGTTGACTCTGTCGATGTACTTCGCGGGCTGACCATCTTCCTGATGATCTTCGTCAACGACTTGGGACGCGCCGCGCCCTCGTGGCTCCACCATATCAGGCCGCCCAGGGCCGATGGGATGACCTTGGCGGACATCGTCTTCCCGTCGTTTCTGTTTATCGTCGGGGTCTCAATCCCGCTGGCATTCGAAAGGGCCGCCGAGTTGGGCGCCTCTCGTTGGCAACAGCTTCGACACATCCTTGGCAGGTCCGCCAGCCTTCTGCTGCTGGGCGTCATCGAGCTGAATCATGACGACGACACGACGCTAGGCGGCCGTATCTGGGGCCTGCTCGCCTTCCTCAGCGTGATCCTGGCCTGGTGCTCCCTGCCTCGAAACCACGGCCCGAAGCGGAACATCCTACTTGGCCTGAAAGTGCTGGGCGTGGCGGGCATGATCGGCTTGCTGGCGATCTACCGGCGCTCGCCAGAGTCGACATCACTGCCATTTTACGGGGCCGTGGACGGCTGGGTCTGGCTCCGGACCTCGTGGTGGGGCATCCTCGGCCTGATCGGCTGGGCCTATCTGACAGTGGCGCTGCTGACCCTCCTGATCGGTTCTCGACGCGAGTGGTTGATGGGCGCGATGGGCCTGCTCATGATGTTGCACCTGGCGACCCACGACCGTGGTCTGTTCGACCGGGTCGACGACAAGGCCTGGCTCGACCCAGTTCGAGGCGCGGTCGACCTGCTCGCGCGAGGATTCGACGGGATTCAGGGGTACGTCGGGCTGGGCGACGCGACCGGCTCGCTCGCCGCGGTGACAATGGCCGGGTGCCTCCTCGGCTCGATCCTGCGTCGAGATAGCACCGTCAGGTCGCACAAGGAACGGATCGCCTGGGCTTCGACGTTCGTGGTCGGCCTCGTCCTTGCCGGAGCACTGACCGACACGTTCGAAGGAATCAACAAGATCGGCGCGACACCGACCTGGTGCTTCTGGTCGGCCGCGATCGCAACATCGGCCTGGATCCTCCTGTTTGCGATCATCGACGTCGCGGGGTTCCGCGCCTGGACATTCCTCTTCCGGCCGGCCGGCGCGAATCCGCTGCTCGCCTACTTCCTCCACCCGATCACCATCTGGCTCATCGGACTCGCCGGATTCGGATCGGCCATTCTCGGCTACACCGGGTCGCCAGACCCCTGGGCGGTCGTCGGAGGATCGGCGGCGATGGCCGTCTTCGTCTGCGGCGCGGCGGGGTTGCTGGCCCGACTCGGCCTGCGGGTCCGACTCTAGGCCCGGGGTCGTGCGGGTGTTCGCCACTCTCGTCGGGTATCCTTCGGGGCGTGCACGATCCGTCTTGTCAAAAGAGAACGCTCCGATGGCGAATAGACCCATGTTCAGGCCGATGCGGACACTTCTCCTCCTGATCGCCGCCTCCACGGTCCCTGCCTTGGCCGAGGATCCGAAGCCGATCCGCCACGGCTTGCTGGCAATGGGCGGAAAGACGTACATCCTTGATGCCGACGGTCATGCGACCTGGACCTACCCACGCCCATCTCGCGACGGCTGGGTCTTGCAGGGCGGCAACCTTCTGCTTGCCCTCAACAAGAACGCGGACGAACCCGGTGGCTCGGCGGTCGAGGTCACGCCCGACGGCAAGATTCTCTTCGCGTTCAAGGGGACGCAGTCCGAGGTCAACACCGTCCAGGACGTCGGCGGTGGTCGGATCCTCGTGAGCGAGGCCGGCGATCACCCACGCCTGATCGAGGTCGACCGTTCGGGGAAGGTGGTCGTCGAGGTGCCGTTGAAGGCGCAGACAAAGGACCATCACCTACAGACCCGGATGGCCCGCAAGCTGTCCAACGGCAATTACCTCGTCCCTCAGTTGCTGGATAAGGTCGTCCGCGAGTACACCGCCAAGGGCGAGGTGATCTGGGAAGTTGCCACGCCCGACATGCCGTTCACGGCCATCCGCCTGCCCGATGGGAACACCCTGATCGGATGCACGCTCGGCAACCTGGTCATCGAGGTCGCCCCGTCGGGCAAGATTGTCTGGCAGGTGACGAATGACGATCTGCCCGGTCGACCGATTAACGACGCATGCGGTGTCCAGCGGCTCCCCAACGGGAATACCGTCATCACCAGCCACCATGCGGGCCCGGATGACGTCAAGCTCAGCGAGGTCACGCGCGACAAGCGGCTCGTCTGGACCCATCAGGGCCGGGGAATGCCGGGAATTCACCACTTCCAGATCCTCGACACCGACGGCACTCCCCTGGCCGGTCCGCCGCTTCGCTGAACTTGCCGGGAGACCGTAAGATGGAGAAGCGGGGGGATATCGCCGATGATCAATACGGATGAAGGCCCGCTTGACCGCGATTGGCCCTGAGCTAAGATGAGAGTTGGTTCGTCTTCGAGAAGAGAGGGTCGTCCACGTTGCGTGTCGCCACGATGGTAATCCTGATCGGCATCATCCTGGCCTGTCCGCTGCTCTGCGGGCTGGCCGAGGCCTGCCATGATGCGCATCAGGAGCACGCCTCTGGAAAGGCGGACGCACCGGCCCCGGCCCATTGCCCCGAGGAATCGGACGACTGCGTTTGCCGGGGTGCCGTCCAGTCGCCCGACGTCCGCGTCCCCGACCTGACCTTCGCGATCGAGTCCCACTGGCTGGACGAATTCTCATTCGGCCCCGCCCGGCCCCTGCCCCACCCGCACGCAAACCTGACCCCCGATGGCTCTCCCACGGGCCTCGCGGGCTGGGGAAGCTCGTCGACGGTGCGGGCACTCCTCCAGAATTTCCGCTGCTGAAATCGGGCGAGGCAGACCTTTCGGGACACTCTTCGGACTTACTCCGCAGACTCCTCGAGCACGCCCCCGCGGGCGCACGGTCAATCCCCCATTCATTCAGATCTGAGCCCGTCACGTCCCGGATCATTCCGGGGTGAACGGCGTCGGTCTCGACCGTTTCTACCAGCAGCGGGAGTTCGTTTGATGAAACGCCCATTGATTCTTGGGTTCGCGGCTGCGCTCGTCCTCACGACCGTGTGCGTCGCGATTTCTGTTCTGCGACCGGGCTGGATGCCGGTCCAGGCGCGGATTGATCCCGCTCGCCTCCCCTCGTGGGCACGTCCGATCCCTACGGCGACCAAGGCGGAGGACGCCGGCCTGTTCTGCAACGAACACGGGGTGCCGGAGAAGTTCTGCACGATCTGCCACGTTGAACTCCAGAAGACACTCATGCTCTGCAAAGAGCACGGGAATATTCCCGAGGATATCTGCACACTCTGTCACCCCGAGGTCGAGGCGAAATACAACCTCGTCATTTGCAAGGAGCATGGGCTCCCCGCAAGCTTCTGTTACAAGTGCAGCAAGGGGCCCTCCGCGTCGTTGATCCAGCCGGACGACGGCTGGTGTGCCTTACACGGCAAGCCCGAGTCGCTTTGCGCGGAGTGCCTGAAGGCAAAGGCCGAAGGTAAGCCGTTCCCGGTCACGACGAACGGTACCGACAAGGTTTGCCGAGACCCGCTCCCCACGGTCCGGCTCGCTTCGACGATGCTCGCCACCAAGATCGGGATCCGTACGGCGATCGTCGGACAGGAGACGCACGCCCATCAACTCGTCGCGAACGCCGAGACGGCCTATGACGCCAACCATTACGCGGAAGTCAGCCCCCGGGTGTCGGGCTTCTTGCGTGAAGTCAGGGCCGACCTCGGCCAGAAGGTCGTTCAAGGTGAGGTACTCGCCGTCGTCGACTCGGCCGAGGTGAGCGCCGCCAAGGCCCAGTTCCTCACGTCCCAGTCCGCCTTGAAGCTCGCGCAAGCCACGGCCGAGCGGACGCAGGCGCTCGCACGTACGGGGATGGTCGCGGGCAAGGCCGAACTCGAAGTCTCGACCGCGCTGCTCCAGTCGCAGGCGACCACGATGGACGCCGAGCAAAGGCTCAGGAACCTCGGGTTCGGCGACCCGGATCTCGCCGAGATCCTCAAGGCCAAAGATACGAAAAACCTCCTCGACGTCGCGTCGCCCATCGATGGGACGGTGGTCGCGCGACATGCGGTGAAAGGCGAGTCCGTGCTGGCGACGGCCCAGTTGTTCGCGGTCGCGGACACGTCTCGAATCTGGCTCTGGATTGACCTATACGAGGGCGACATTCGCAAGGTGAAGCCCGGCCAGGCCGTGAGCTTCGTCATCTCCGGCGAGAGCCCGGGGGAAGGGACCGAAAACCTCGGCGTGGTAACCTGGGTGGGCGCCGAGGTCAATGCACAGACCAGGACCACCCGAGTCCGGGCCGAGCTCTCGAACGCAGGCGGCCAGCTCAGGGCGAACCAGTTCGGCGAGGCCGCGATTCAGGTCGCCCCCGAACACCAGGCGGTGATCGTCCCGAAGGATGCCGTGCAACGGAAAGACGGCGTGGAAGTCGTCTTCATCCCGCAGGGCAATGCCACCTACCGCCCGCAACGTGTCACGACGAAGCCGACTGATCACTCAGACATCCTCGAAGTGACCTGGGGCCTCACGCCCGGCCAGACGGTCGTGACCAAGGGAGCATTCCTGCTCAAGACCGAGATCATGAAGGGGGCCATCGGGGCCGGTTGCTGCGAGTAACCGGGCCCAATGGGAGACCTTCGCGATGCTCAATGCACTGATCGACTTCAGCCTCAGGAATCGGTTCGTCGTCATCCTGCTCTCATGCATCCTCGTGGCGCTCGGAGTGCGTGCCGCGGGCGAGCTGCCGCTCGACGCCTTCCCCGACACGACGCCGGTTCAGGTGCAGATCAACACCGTCGCGCCCGAGCTTGCCCCCGAGGAAATCGAGCGTCAGATCACGTTCCCGGTCGAGCAGGCCGTCGGCGGCCTCAAGGGCCTCGAAGAGGTCCGCTCGCTCTCGAAATTCGGCCTCTCGCAAGTGGTCGCCATCTTCGAGGATGGCACCGACATCTATTTCGCCCGCCAACAAATCAACGAGCGCCTTGGCGAGGCGCAACTCCCTCAAGGGGTCGAGAAGCCCACGATGGGCCCGGTCGCCACAGGGCTGGGTGAGGTCTACCACTACTTCCTCTCGAGCAATGTCTACGACCTGACCGAGCTGCGTTCCCTGCAAGACTGGGTCGTCCGGCCCAGGCTGCGGCGTGTGCCAGGGGTCGCCGAGGTGAACTCCTGGGGCGGATTGGCCAAGCAATTCGAGGTGCGGGCCGAACCGGCCAAGCTGGCCAAGTACGTGCTCACGCTCGACGACGTGATCCTCGCCTTGAAGGAGAACAACAAGGACGTCGGCGGTGGCTACGTGGTCCGTGCCGACGAGTCGAGCCTGATCCAGGGGGTCGGCCGTGCCCGTACTCTGGAAGAGATCGGCAAGATCGTCATCACGGCGCGCGACGGCGTGCCGATCCGGATCAGGGACGTCGGCGAGGTCGACATCGGCCACATGATCCGCCGCGGGGGGGTCACCGCGAACGGCAAGGGCGAGGTGGTCCTAGGGCTCGCGTTCATGCGGATGGGCGAGAACTCGCGCGACGTGACGATGGCGCTCGACCGCGCGATGCGTGAGGTGAAGCTGACGCTTCCCGCGGGCGTCAACGTGACGGTCGCCTACGAGAGGACGCATCTGGTCAACCAGGTGCTCATGACCGTCGAGCGGAACCTGGCCGAGGGGGCCCTGCTCGTCATCGCCGTGCTCTTCGCATTCCTCGGAAACCTGCGTGCCGGCCTGATCGTCGCCTCGGCGATTCCGTTGTCGATGCTCTTCGCCGTCACGATGATGGAGCGAATCGGCATCGCGGGGAGCCTGATGAGCCTGGGTGCGATCGACTTCGGGCTCGTCGTCGACAGCTCGGTGGTGATGGTCGAGAACTGCGTCCGCCACCTCGCGCACGACCGCACGGATCGCCCCAAGCTCGACATCATCCGCGACGCGGCCGTCGAGGTCCGCAAGCCGACCCTCTTCGGCGAACTCATCATCATGATCGTCTATCTTCCCATCCTCACTCTCCAAGGAGTCGAGGGGAAGCTCTTCCGGCCGATGGCCCTGACCGTGATCTTCGCGTTGCTGGGCTCGATGATCCTCTCCCTGACACTCATGCCCGCGCTGGCCTCGTTGGGGCTCAAGCGGAGGACATCGGACCGGGAGACGTTCGTCGATCGGCTGGCCCACGCGTTCTTCAAGCCCCTGCTCCACCTCGGACTCCGGTTCCCCAAGGCAACGCTCGCGTTCGTCGGAGCCCTCACCGTCGCCACGACCCTGCTCGGCTTCAGCCTCGGTTCCGAGTTCGTCCCGCGTCTGAACGAGGGGACGATCGTCATCAACACCATCCGGCTCGCCAGCGTGAGCCTCGAGGAATCGCTCGAATATGGCGGGCGCATCGAGGCCATGCTCAAGGAGCAGTTCCCCGACGAGATCGACACCATCTGGAGCCGGACCGGGACGGCCGAGGTCGCGACCGATCCGATGGGGTTCGAAGTCACCGACGTCTACATTTCCCTCAAGCCTCGGGCGGGCTGGAAGAAGGCGAAGGACCAGGATGGGCTGGTCGCGGCGATGGCCGAGGTGACCGGGACCCTCCCCGGCATGCGGGCCGTCTACAGCCAGCCGATCGAACTGCGCATCAACGAGATGGTCGCCGGGATCAGGGCCGACCTGGGCATCAAGCTCTTCGGCGACGACCTGGAGGTGCTTAAGGAGAAGGCCGCCGAGATCGAGCGAGTCGTGAAATCCATCCCGGGCGCGGCCGACGTCTCGACCGAGCAGATCAGCGGCCTGCCGGTGCTCCGCATCGAGGTGGACCGCGACGCCCTCTCTCGCTACGGCATTGCCGCGAGGCAGGTGCTCGACACCATCAACGCAGCGGGCGGCATCAAGGTGGGCGAGATCCTCGAGCCGGGCAGACGCTTCCCACTTGCCGTCCGGCTGCCGATGGCCTATCGCAACGACCCGAAGGCCCTGGAAAAGATCCTGATCCCGACCGCGACCGGCCAGCGACTCCGGCTCAGCAAGCTCGCACGATTGGAGGAGACGACCGGCCCGTCGACGATCCAACGCGAGTGGGGCCGGCGCCGGATTGTCGTCCAGGCGAACATCCGCGGAAGGGACATGGGCTCATTCGTCGAAGAAGTCCAGGCGCGGGTCGCCTCGGAGGTTAAGCTTCCCGAGGGTTACGACCTCGGATGGGGTGGGCAGTTCGAGAATATGAGGCGTGCCGAGAAGCGGCTCTACATCGTCGTCCCGCTGGCCCTGGCCCTCATCCTGAGCCTGCTCTATCTCACGTTCAACTCGGTCCGCGACGCCCTGATGATCTTCAGCGGCGTGCTCTTCGCGCGGGTGGGCGGGGTCTTCGGCCTCTGGGTCATGGACCTGCCGTTCACGATCTCGGCCGGCGTCGGTTTCGTCGCCCTCGCCGGGGCCTCGATGCTCGAAGGCTTGGTGCTCGTCGCCGCGATCCGCGATCGAATCGCCCAGGGTTTGCCGAAGCGAGAGGCCATTGAGCAGGCGAGGCTCGCCCGCCTCCGGCCCGTCCTGATGACCGGCACCGTCGCGGCGCTCGGCTTCCTGCCGATGATGCTCTCCACCGGCATCGGCGCCGAGGTCCAGAGGCCGCTGGCGACCGTCGTCTTCTTCGGGATGGTGTGCGACACCTTCCTCACCATGTTGGCCCTGCCCGTTCTCTACCTTCTCTTCGGCAAAGGGCCCGACGAGACCCGCCCGACCTGGATCGATCCGGAGAGAATCGGTCTCGGTGCGACCAATCGCGACAACCTGGCCGTCACGGTCGGAGCGGACAATGGATGATCCAAGGTCTCATCGAGGCCGGATGGACTGCCAACTCGCCCGCGCAAGCTCGGGTTAATATGCGTCCGCGGAAATCACCTCGCCGCCTGAGCGTGTCCCCAGAGCACGCCAGGCGGCGACATTGATCGTTTCTCTGATGAACTTAACGCTGCCGTCGCCGAAGAGCTCGTTGACCCCGCCGGGGTGGCGGCTTCGACCGGTCTTCCAGCCGTAGTCGCTGCCGCGGAGGCAGTCATATGACTTGGAATTCGGCGTGTCGTAGTGGGTGTAGAGGGCGTGACGGAAGTCGCCCTGGGCCCAGCTCCCGCCCCTCTGGCCGTTGAAGTAGCCGGACGTGCCCGCCCCGGCGGACTGGCATTCAGCGATGGTCAGATTGACGGCCGGCGCGCTGATGGGGACGGCGACCTGCTGCGCCATGATCTCTTGTGGGTTGATCGCGGACCCTGCCGGGACATTGAAGCCGCCGGGTCCGAGGATGCTCTCGCCGATCATGGCCGTCTGGCTCAGCCCGTCCTGGATCATGGCGAAGCTGATGCCCGAGTTGAAGAAGAAGCATCCGTTGGGGCTGTCGTAGATCGCCGAGCCCCCCGGGAGTCCGTCGCCGGCGCTGGCCATGTAGTTGGCCGGGGCGAATCCGTCCTGGACGTTCCGGCCGTTGTCACTGGGGCAGAGGAAGAGGCCAACCTTGATGCTGAGGATGCTGGTGTTGGCCGGCGCGATGGTGCCGTCCGGCATGTAGACGGGATAGCTGTAATTGAGCGCGCCGAAGATGGCCGTCTGCTCCAAGAACGGTGCGAGCATCGCCAGGGTCGAGTAGCGATAGTGCTCCCCTCCGGAGCCGGTCGGGTACCAGAAGTTGCCCTTCTGGGCGACGATCGCCCCGTAGGGAAGGCGTCCCAAGGTGTCGTGATAGTTGTGGAGGGCGATGCCGAGCTGCTTGAGATTGTTGACGCACTGCATCCGCCGTGCGGCCTCGCGAGCGGCTTGCACGGCCGGCAGCAGCAAGGCGATCAGCACCGCGATGATTGAGATCACGACCAGAAGCTCGATCAGCGTGAACCCGGCCCGGCGCGGTCGACCGCCTGAGTATCCTGGCATCGTGGTGACCTCTCAAGGATCAGTATCAGCGGGACGTGGCGAGCCCGGGACGTTCGATTCAGACCGGAAAATCCTCGCGAGGTCGACAATAACATGAAAAATGACTTCGTAACACCGAGCGAGATCGAAGAATTTTTCACGAGCGTCAGCTCGACAATCGAGTCATTCGCCCGACGCCTCGAGCGCTAGCCCGGAGCGGGACGTTGCGAGGCACGGGCTGGCCGAACGCCGATGTCACCTGGGGCGTTCGAAGTCGTGCCAGCTTGCTCAATCCGTCATATGATCGAGATAGAGCTTCTCGAGGTCGGCATGGCCGATCTCCTCGGTCCGGAGGGTCTCGACGAGCCGGCCGTGCTTCATGATGCCGACGCGGGTGCCGCTCTCCTTGGCGCGGAAGAGGTCGTGCGTGGCCATCAGGACGGCGACGCCTTCGCCGCTGAGTTGCTCGATGAGCCTCGAGAATTCATTGGAGGCCTTGGGATCGAGGCCCGAGGTCGGCTCGTCGAGCAGGAGCGCCTTGGCCTCCTTGGCCAGCGCGATCGCGATGCCCACCTTCTGCCGCATCCCCTTCGAGTACGTCGAGACCCGTCGCCTTGATGCTTCCTCGGACAGTCCGGCGCGGTCGAGGAACTCGGCCAGTTGGGCGCCCGAATAGTGGCCCTTCTCCGCGAGGGTCGCGAAATAGCGGAGATTCTCCAGCCCCGAGAAATTGCGGTAGAGCATCACCTGCTCGGGGATATAAGCGAGAAACCGCTTCGTCTCCAACGCATGCGTCGTGACGTCCATCCCGCCGACGAGACAGGTGCCCGACGTCGGTTGGAGGAAATTCAGGAAGAGGTTGATCGTCGTCGTCTTGCCGGCGCCGTTCGCGCCCAGCAGGCAGAAGATCTCGCCGGGCTCGATCGTCAGGTTGAGCCGGTCCAGCGCGGTCCGCCCATCGTATTCCTTGGTCAGTTCGATCGCCTGAAGCATTGGGGCCGGAGCCTCCTGGGGCGGTCACTGCCCCGCGTCGGCCCGCGAGATTGAGGGCAATCCCGCGGGCCGACGCGGGCCCAGCGTTGATCCGATCTTATCCACGTCTTGGATCACTTGTCGGCCACGGGAATCGCCATCGTGGCCACGAAACGCTCGTTGTCGTAGGACGCACGGACGTCGGGGCTCGACTCGATCAGGTGCAGGACGTCCAGGACCCAGGTGCCCGGCTCGGGCAGGTCCAGGGCGACACGCCCCTCGGAATCGGTTTCGCCGGCGACCTCGGGGATCCCGTCGGGATTCCTCGATGTGCTGGCCGCGGAGAGCTTCACGCCCGCCAGGGGCTTCCCCTTGAAAAGAACGCGTGCACGGACGGACTCATCGGCCGAATAACCGTCCTTCGTGGGCTTCCCCTCCACGACGATTTCCAGGGCATGACCCAGCGCAGGGGTCGCCTTACTCTCCGTGAGATCGTTGAGCACGACCGCCTTCGAGAACTGATAGCTCCGCGCCGAGGCGGTCAGCTTCGCCCCCTCGGGCAGCTTGAATTGATCTTTCGGAAGCCTGGCGAACCGGGCCGCTCCCGAGGCGTCCGTGTAGGCGACGTAGGTGATGGGCAGCCGCGTGACGGCGAGTTGGTAGAGCCCGGGCTGGTCGAAGCTGACCTCGTTGGCGTGGAGCGAAGTCCCCGACGTCTCAAGTGGCTTGGTCGAACCGTCGGGGGCGTGAATCAGGTAGGCGCCGACCTCGTTCCCCGGGATCAGCTCGTCCACGGGTAGCAGGTGCCCGTAGGACAGATAGACGGTGGATTTGAAGCCTTTGACCGAGACGGGCCGTGTGACCAGGACTCGCAAGGTGTGGGCCTGGGCCGCGAGCAAGGGCGTGACGACCAGGAGCATCGGCAAGAGAACGTTCCTGAACATTTTCATCAATCACCTCGTGCCGTCAAATGGATCGGACGATAGGGGAAATCTCAGCGAAGCTCATCGAGCGCCCGACGGGCATCGGGCGCGGCGATCGGGTCGAACGCCGGATTGAGTTCGAGCGAGCCCGTCAGGTGGCGTTTCGCCTCATCCGCCTTGCCTCGCGCCCGGGCGATCATCCCGGCGTGGTACAGGATCGTGGGGTCCTTGGTCCCCAGCCGGATTGCCGATGCAAGGACCTCGGCTGCTCTCCGATCGTCGCCCCGAAGGTGGAAGACCCATGCAAGCGTGTCGATTGAAGAGAGATCGGGGGCATCCGCATGGGCGGCTTCGGCCAGGGCGAGGGCCTCGTCCTGGGTCGCCTTTACGTCCGCAAGCAGAAGGGCGCGGATCCGCCGGTGGGCGGGCTTTCCCGCCGTGAGGCTCAAGGCCCGGTCGAGGTGACGGCGAGCCGACTTCTCGTCGCCACGCGCCCGGTAAAATGCGGCCAGAGCCGCCAGAATCTCCGGATCGTCGGTCCGGGCCGTCACGCCCCGCCAGCTTCGGTCGGCCCTCACGGCATTGCCCTGGGCCGCGTAGACCCTAGCCAGGCCGGAGGTCGCACCTCCCGCATAGAGCCTCGGATCGCGCTCGTCGTGGGGAACATCCAACTCATGGAGCTTCGCGTGCGCCTCGCTGACCAGCGCGATGGCCTTCTGGAACTGATCCTTCGCCAGGTCGAGCCGGCCGGCCCGGAACGCGAGCTGTCCCAGACTGGACTGGGAATTGGCCAGCAGACTCGCCCCATCGGGGTCGTCCGGTACGGGAACCAATTTTCGCCGCGCCTCGACGGCCTCGGTCATCATCGAAATGGCACGATCGAGGTCGCCGCGGCCTTCCGCGACGCGGGAGAGCCCTTCCAGGCGGGCTGGTTCCGCCGAGGCGGGCCCCGGCGTGGAGAGCTTCGCCTCGGCGTCCGCATATCGACCGAGCCCCAGATACGCCCGACCGAGCAAGATCCGAGACACGGGCGACACCTCGGTCGGCGGGCTGGACTCCAGAAGGGCCACGGCCTCGCGAAACCGGGACGCGTCGACCAACGCCGACGCATCTCGTCCCGCCTGGGCGCCAGGCTCGTCCGCCATGCACGGCGCGAGAATCGCGGCAACGAGTAGCCCGGCAGCCGTCCTCGTCCGAATGGAAAATACGCGCATCTCGCTGGTCTCTCCTCGCGTTGTCATCCCTGGCCGACGACCGAAAATCGACGGATCGCCGTTCGACCCAGAAGCCCAACGATCAGCGTCGGCACGATTAAACCGAGCAGGCCGACCCCGACCCGTGCCATGACCGCCGCCAGTGGCTCCTCCCGGAATGAGAACGAAGGGAGCTGGCCAAGGTCCTCGGTACGGATCGGCTCTCGACGTAAAATCCGGGGGCGGAAGTAGTCTCGCCAGCGGCCGTGGAAATCCTCGACCTGATCCAGGAAGTGCCGATACCGGGCCGCCCCAGTCCCGGCCGCGTCCTGGAGCGCCTCCAGAGTCGCGATGGCCGGCGAGGCGAAGCGGAATTTGTCGACCAATGCCTGCTGACGCACGAGCTGGAGTTCGAACCGGCTGAGGACCCCCGCAACCCCCGCCTCGGTCGCGTCCTGCACGGCCAGAGACTGGACGGCGAACTCATTGGCCTCATCGTGGCCCTGGACCAACTCCGGATGTGCGTCCAGGAACTTCGCGCCGAGCTGGGGCCCTTCGGCCTGGGCCCGATCCGAGGCTTCTCGAAGCGACTGAATCAACTCGACGCGTGACGGGACGGGGTATGAGGCCCTCACGGCAACGTTCGCCAGCGCCGGGATGACGCCGACCACAAGCAACCAGATCCCGGCCAAGGCCAGCGCGTTGGTCGCCGACCCTCGGCCCAGCGCGTTGACGGCGACGGCCAGCGCGAACCAGAACGTCCCATAAGCCGAAACGATCGCGATCCAAAGCGATAGCCGCACAAGGCCGTCCGCATCGGTTGGCCCTCGCGCCAGCGTAAATCCGATCAGGGAGACCGCGACGGCGAGGCCCAGCACGGCAACCCCTCGAGCCAGCACCTTCGCCAGCAGGAGTGTTCGCAGCAGGACGGGCTGGGAGAGCAGCAGGACGAGCGTGCCCTGCTCCTTCTCGGCCGAGAGCATGTTGTAGCTGAGCGCCAGAATGACCAGCGGATAGAGCGAGACGACGACGAATCCCAGGTCGAACCGCCCCGAGAGGAGGTGAGTCGGGTTCTCAATCTCGTCGTCGCCAGTTCCCGACTGGCGGCCCGAGGTCGTCACCCTGGAATGATACGGGTAGAGATCGCTCTGTCCGATCACCAGAGACGAGAGCGGACCGGGAGGCATCACAGCCTCCTTCGTCCCGAGCGACATGCCGATCTGATCGGCCGGGACGCCCCGGCTATCGCTGGCCGAGCCCAGCCGCGCCCTCAGCGAATCAAGGCGGGCGGCCTCCTCGCGGCTCACCTCCCTCAGGACCGCTCGCTGGAACGAGGCCCAGGAGGCTCCGTTGTAGACACCGTAGCCGACGACCGTCGCCAGGACCGCGACGACAGCGGCCAGCGTCCGGTCGACCACCATCTGGCGGGCCTCGTGGCCGATCATGCTTCGAAGGGGCATGGCGTCTCTTCCGGTGGGAAAATCAGTCGGCCCTGAGCGTACGGGTCGATCGGCGAACGAGCAGCGTGGATCCGATCAACCAGGCGATTAACGACACCCAGGCGAGCGACTGGGTCGCCAGTGTCTCGGCCAGGCCACGCGGCTGATACCGATATTGGGGCATGCTCTTCCACAGTTCCGGGCCGGCCTGATACATCAGGCCCAGGTCGGCGCCGTTGGCCTCCAGGTCCCGATTCAGCGTTCGGACCAGGTCGCGGCGGTAGGACTCGGCGGAATCGGCGAAGTGGCGTGCGTGTGCGTTGTCGGTCCCTGCCAGCGCCATGGAAAGCTCGCGGATCGCCAGCGTCGGGAAGACGAGCCCGAGCCCCTTCCGGATCGAGTCCTGTCGCCCGAAGGAATTCCAGAGCGTGCCATAGTGTCGATCGAAGACTGTGTTGCCATGCTCCTCGCTCGCCTGCAACGCCACCCCCTGGAAGTTGATCGGAAGCTCCTCGACCGTGTCGATGCCATGCTTCTGCATCTGCTCTCTTCTGAGCGTATCCAGCCGCTTATCCTCGGAATTGTGCCCGTCAATTCCCCCCTTGATGTCGCGCTGGATGGCGGCGGAGAACTCGACGGACGAGGGGGTCGAGACGGCACCACGGGCGAGATCCGTCGCCAACCGAGGCGCGAGCATCGCATTGATGATCCAGAATCCGAGGAGCGTGATCAATGCGGCACGCGACGACCGTGCATGGGCGGACACGAGCAGCGAGACGGCGAGGAAGATGCCCAGATACAGCAGATAGCCCGCCGCCAGGACGAGGGCAGCCGGCCAGGTGTGCGACGACCCGGCGCCTCCCATTGCCAGGAGTAAAATCCCCAGAGCCACCGCGGGCAGGACGATCAGGCCGAGCGCAGCCGCCAGCCCCAGGCCCTTTCCGGCGAGGAGCACCGACGGCCGCACGCCAAGACTCAGGAGCTGCCTGAGGGTCCCCTGCTCTCGCTCGCCAGCGATGGCGGGGAATGCGAGGAAGATGATCAGGAGCGGCATCAACTGCTGGAGGACGGTCGCCGCCGTCAGCTCGCCAAATCGCTGCAAGGCCGTGGCATCGCGGGCGGGCTTGTTCCGGAGCTCGTTTCGGCGATGGGCCTCGAGATGCACCGAGACGCCCGTATACGGGTCGACGCCGGAATCGAAGAAGGACAGGGTCGGCTTGGGCTTGAACACATAAAGGCCATAGTGCGCCGCGGAATGAGGGTTCTTCTCCTCCTGACCCTCGAAATGCTCGCGAGCCTCGGCCTGAGCGCGATCGTGCTCCTCGCGAACCTCACGCCAACCGCGCCAGCCGACGGCCATCGAAGCCACGAGCAGGAGCGTGACGATCGCCGAAGCCCAGCGGAATCGGCCATCTCGCAGCAGATCGACGAATTCCTTGCGGACGATGCTCAGGATCATGGAAAGCCCAGGCCGAGGCCTTCTCCGTCGTTCCTCATTCGATGCCCAATGTAAACGACCTCAATCACAGACATTACGGCGAATGCGAGTCTGGATCACTGATGAAAACCGCCGACATCGTATCACGATCCAGTGGAATGTAACACCAGCCGGCCCGGCCAGAATCCCCTCCCGCGAAATCGATCACGTCTCAGCAATCCGACGATTCGCCCGATCGACTACGGGCGTATCCCAATTCCGGCAGGTCGTTCGGCCTCGGCCCCTCAGAGAGCCTCGGGAGGCATCGGGGCAACCGCGAATTCGCTGGACCAGTTCAGCATGAGCTCGCGTTCTCGGGCGTTGCTCGTGAACGCCGCAACACGCTCGAATTCGCGTCTGGCCTTGGCGTGGCGTCCGAGCCTTGCGAAGTGATCGCCCCCGCACGCTGGACATGACGTGAAAGCCTTCCGGGGATCGGTCTGTTCCCAGCATCTCGACAAGTTCGAGGGCAGCGGCCGGCCTATACGCCATCGAGACTGCGACCGCGCGATTCAGTTTGATAACGGGCGAGGGAAGCACCTGCGCAAGCGCCGCGTAGAGTGCCGCGATCTGTACCCGGTTAGTCTCCTCATGCGAGGCCGCCCGATCCTGGCAGGCGGCAATTGCGGCCTGGAGCGCGTAGCAGCCCCACGCTCCGCCAAGCTGTTCGGCTCGCGCGAGGGCCGCATGCCTCGACGGATAAGGATCCGGTCCCACCGCGACCGATCCCGATCTGGCAGCAGAATCGGCTCCCTAGCAGCCCCGGTCCGAGTCCCGGATCGCGAAAGACTCAAAGATCGAACCCTGATCGATCGCCATGCAAGCAACCAGTGTTCGCTTCGCCGAATGTGACCGACGGCGCAGCTCGATCGACCGCACGCGACTTCGCCCTTTTATGTTCTGACTTCCCGTCGGGCTCGCGTGGTCGAAGATCCACGTCGATCACAGTCGTGGCCGCCCGGCAACTCCGGACGTTGATTCGCGTCGGTTCGCCTCTTACTCCTTGTGCAGCCAGGCCGCGTCGACGATGAGTACGTCAACGCCCGAGGTCTGCTGGAGTACGCGATCGAGCACCGACCGCTCCCAGATCCGCCGATACCAGGGTTTTCGCGATCGGCCCATGACGACGATCTTGATCTCATATTCGCGCACGAATGCGGCGATCGTGCTGGCCACATCCTTGCCGCGGAAATTCATCGTGATACCGCCAAGCTGCTGGGCCAGTTCCATGTTCTTGGACAGGACGCGCTGGGTCGCGGCCTCAATCTGGATTGGATCCTCGCGAGGCGTCTGGATATAAACAGCGTACCAGGGGGCGTTCAGGCGATCGGCCAGCCTGGCCGTCTTTCGCAGCAAGGCCGGGGCGTTCGGGCTGCGGCTGGAAAGGCCGACCATCACACGGTCGGTTACCGAGACGGGCGCACGGTCGGCCTCGGCGCGGCGAGTCCGGCGGTCGATCAGGTGGGCGATCTCGGTCAGGGTCAACTCGCGCAGGCGCGTCAGGTTGGAGGACGTGAAAAAGTTCTCCATGGCCCGCTCGGCGCGGTCGGGCGGGTAGATTTTCCCTCCCCGCATCCGCTCCAGGAGGTCTTCGGCCGATAAGTCAATGTTCACAATCTGATCGGCCTCTCCCAGGACCGAGTCGGGGAGCCGCTCCTTGACCTTCACGCCGGTCACCCGCTCCACCTCGTCGTAGAGGCTCTCAAGGTGCTGGATATTGACCGTCGTGATGACGTGGATCCCGGCGCGGATGAGTTCCTCAACGTCGCGATAACGCTTCGGATTGCGGCTCCCCGGCGCATTCGTATGGGCCAGTTCGTCGACCAGGCAGATGGTGGGATGCCTGGCGAGGACTGCGTCGAGGTCCATCTCGCGCAGCGTGACACCCCGGTACTCGATCTGCCTGGGGGGGACAATCTCCAGGTCGCCGATCTGCGCGGCGGTCTCGGCGCGGCCGTGAGTCTCGACGATCCCCACGACCACGTCGACGCCTTGTTTCTTCAGGCGGTCCCCCTCGCGGAGCATCGCATAGGTCTTGCCGACGCCGGCATTCGAGCCCAGATAAACCTTGAGCCGCCCGCGCTCCTGGCGACGGATAAGCTGGAGGAACTGTTCGGGCGATGGGCGGGCGGTCTCGGCGGGCATCGTTCACCGGCCAAATGCGGCCGTCCTCCCCGGGTTCATCCGCTGTCGGAAGATCAAGATCACCGCATCTCTCCCCGCCTCAAGGATGGGGGGGACTTGTGGCCGCGAGCTCATCAAGATCGAGGTTCAGCAAGAGCACGTTGAGACGGGGCGGCGCGCCGAAGATCGCGCCCGAGCGGTCGCCCCGCGCCTCGATCCGATGCAGGATCCTCTCGACGGACAAGCCTCGTGCGGCCGCGACTCGCGGTGCCTGATACCGGGCAGCCTCGATGCTGATATCAGGATCGAGCCCGGCGCCCGAGGCCGTCACCAGGTCGACCGGGACCGAGACGCCATCCGCTTTCCCGAGCTCCGCCGAGCGTTCGAGGATCTTCGCTAGCACTTGCGCAGCCTCCTCGCGAGTCGGATCGGATTGCAGAGCGTCAAGCCTGGAGAGGTGGCCCTTCAGGGTCGCGTCCCCCGACTTGTGACCGATCTGACGGGCAGCTTCCAGGGCGATCCGGTCGCGAAGGGCCGGATTGGTCGTCGCCAGATTCGAGCCGCTCGCCGCGTCGGCGGCGTAGCCAGTGGCACCGGCCGCCGAGGGGCGAGGCCTGAAGTATTTGTTCGAAGCGAATGGCTGCGCAATCAGCGAAGAGCCGACCACCTTGCCATCGCGGACGATCAGGCTCCCCTCGGCCTGGGCGGGAAACAGCGTGTGGCCGATGGCGTAGACAGCCGCCGGGTAGGCGACGGCGCAGAGGGCGAAGGTGACGACGCACGCCATCAGGGCGTTCAAAATCTCGCGGATCATCTCGTTCAATCCTCGTCAAAGGTCGATCGGGCCGTCACTTACCGGACGCCGACCAGTGCCAGGAGCGGGTCAATGGTGAGGTCGATGAGCTTGATGCCGATGAACGGCGCGATCACGCCGCCAAGCCCGTAGATCAAGAGATTCCTGCGCAATAGGGCGCCGGCGCCCACCGGGCGATAGGTCACCCCCTTCAGCGCGATCGGGATCAGCATCGGGATGATGATCGCATTGAAGATCACCGCCGCCAGGATCGCAGAGTTCGCACCGCCGCGGGTGGCCAGGCCCATCAAATCGAGCACCTTCAACTCGGGCAGCGCCACGATGAACATGGCCGGGATCACCGCGAAATACTTGGCCAGGTCATTGGCGATCGAGAAGGTCGTCAGGGCCCCCCGTGTCATCAGCAGTTGCTTGCCGATCTCCACGACCTCGATGAGCTTGGTCGGGTCGCTGTCGAGGTCGACCATGTTGCCGGCCTCCTTGGCGGCCTGCGTCCCCGAGTTCATCGCCACGCCGATATCGGCCTGGGCCAGCGCGGGGGCATCGTTGGTGCCGTCGCCCATCATCGCAACGAGCTTTCCCCCCTCCTGTTCCTTTCGAATGTAAGCGAGCTTGGCCTCGGGTGTGGCCTGGGCGATGAAGTCATCGACGCCAGCCTCCTCGGCAATAGCCTTGGCCGTCAGCGGGTTGTCGCCGGTCACCATCACCACGCGCAGGCCCATCTGCCTGAGCCTGGCGAACCGGTCGCGGATGCCCGGCTTGAGGATGTCCTCCAGCCTCACCAGGCCGACGATCGTGTCGCCGTCCGCCACCGCCAGCGGCGTGGCACCCAGGGCGGCGATCGTGTCGACGGCGGCCTGGAAACCGTCAGGGATCACGCCTCCCATGTCCTGGACGTATTTGGAAACGGTGTTCGGTGCGCCTTTACGCAGGCTCGATCCGCCGGGAAGGTCCACGCCGCTCATGCGCGTTTGGGCGGTGAAATCAATGAACGTTGAACCATCGGGGGCCTCGCCGACGACCGCCTGTTGCTGTCGCGCCAGGTCGAGGATGCTCTTCCCCTCGGGCGTGCTGTCGGCCATCGAGGCCAGCCCGGCAACCCGCGCGACGTCGAGCGCCCTGGCACCTCCCAGGGGGACAAAATGGGTGGCCCTGCGGTTGCCGATCGTGATCGTGCCCGTCTTGTCCAGCAACAGCGTGTCGATGTCGCCGGCGACCTCGACCGCCTTGCCGCTCTTGGCGATCAGGTTCGCCGCGAGCGCCCGGTCCATCCCCGCGATGCCGATCGCCGCGAGCAGCGCCCCGATCGTCGTGGGGATCAGGCAGACCAGCAGCGCGATGAGGGTCGGGATGTCCAGCGTCAGGCCGAAGTAGCGAGCCATCGGGTAGAGGCTGGCAGTGACGATCACGAAGATGAGCGAGAACGCAGCGAGGACGATCGTCAGCGCGATCTCGTTGGGCGTCTTCTGCCGCGAGGCCCCCTCCACAAGGGCGATCATCTTGTCGAGAAAGCTATGCCCCGGCTCGGCCGTCACGCGGATCACGATCCGGTCGGAGAGGACGCGCGTGCCGCCGGTGACCCCCGAATGGTCGCCCCCCGCCTCGCGGATCACCGGTGCGCTCTCCCCTGTGATGGCCGATTCATCGACCGATGCGACCCCCTCGACGACCTCGCCATCGGTGGGGATGACCTGGCCGGCCTCGATCGCCACGAAGTCGCCTGTTCGCAGTAAGGTCGATGAGACGATCTCACCGTCGAAGTCCCGCTGAGAGCGCAAGCGGAGCGCCGGTGTATCGGCACGTGTGGCCCGCAGGCTGTCGGCCTGGGCCTTGCCTCGGGCCTCGGCCAGGGCCGACGCGAAGTTGGCGAACACGACCGTCAGGAACAGCAGGACCGTCAAGGCCGCCTGATAGACGATCTGCCCGATCAATGCACCCTGGACGATCGACTGCACCGTGACGATCGCGGTGAGGACGGTGCCGACCTCGACCAGGAACATGACCGGGTTGCGGACCATCTCCCGGGGGTCGAGCATCTTGAGCGAGTGGACGGCCGCCATCCGGACGAGGGCCGGCTCGAAGAGGCGGAGCGCCCGCGTGCCGCGTCGCTGGAGCTTGAGGGCCTGGGCGTCGGAGGCGTCTCGTGTGGGCGCTCCGACCTCGAGATCAAGGCTCATCGGATTGGATCCCTCGGAATTTGCGTGGTCCTGGATCGGGATTGGCGAGACGACACCAGACGCGCTACGGCCGGACCGACAGTTGGTCGGCGATCGGGCCGAGGACGACCGCAGGCATGAACGACAGGGCACCGACGAGGAGAACCGTCCCCAGGAGCATTCCCGCGAACGTCAGGTTGTCGGTCCTCAATGTGCCCGTGGTCTGGGGCACGCGCTTCTTCGTTGAGAGGAACCCAGCGACGGCAAGCGGCAGGATCAGGGCGGGGAATCGGCCGAGCAGCAAAACGACGCCCGTCGCGATGTTCCAGGCGGGGTTGTTGTCCGCCAGGCCCTCGAAGCCCGAACCGTTGTTCGCGGCCGCCGAGGTGAACTCATAGAGGATCTCGCTGAAACCGTGCGCACCGGGATTTGCCGTCGTTTTGGCCCCCCAGGCCGTTGCGGCGAATAGGCCCACTCCGCAGCAAATCAGGAGCGGATGGATCAGGATCGCGACCATCGCCAGCTTCACCTCCTTCGCCTCGACCTTCTTGCCGAGATACTCCGGGGTGCGTCCCACCATCAGCCCCGCGATGAACACGGCGACGATGATGTACATCAGCATGTTCTCAAAACCGGCGCCGATCCCGCTGAAGACGACGTTGAGCATCATCAGCGTCATGGGCACCGCGCCCGCGATCGGGTTGAGGCTGTCGTGCATGCTGTTGACCGACCCGTTGGATGTGGCCGTCGTGATCGCCGCCCAGGTCGCGGCGGCCACGGGCCCGAGCCTCACCTCCTTGCCCTCCATGTTCGGCCCCTGCACCACCGGCAGCCCGCCGGTCGAGACGCTCGGCCGCGACTCGGCGATGATCGCGACGACGACGCCTACCAGCAGGAATGTCAGCATGACGCCGTAGAGCACCATCGCGTGCTTCATATTCTTCAGCATCAATCCAGCCATCACGATCGACGACATGGGCAAGACGATGATCGAGACCAGCGCCAGCATATTGCTCCAGGGCGACGGATTCTCGAACGGGTGGGCCGAATTCGGTCCGAAGAACCCGCCGCCATTCGTCCCGGCCTGCTTGATCGCCACCAGCGCCGCGACGGGTCCCCGCGCGATCGTCTGGGTCTGCATCCCCGTCGCCGAGCCGTCGACCGTGGTCGCCGTCGCGGCCCCTTCAAACGTCATCGGAACGCCGAGCCCGATCAGGGTCACGGCCACGATGAGGCTATAGGGGACCAACACGAAGACCAGTCCGCGCATCAGGTCGACATAGAAGTCGCCCATGTCCCGATCGCCCCTCAGCCCGCGAAGCGTGGCCAGCATGACGCAGAGGCCGGAGGCCGGGGTGACGAACATCAACCAGACGATCGCGCCAAGCTGGCCAAAATACGAGAGGTTCTGCTCGCCCGAGTAGTGCTGGAGGTTGGTGTTGGTGACGAACGAGCAGACCGTATTGAAGATCAAGGCCGTGTTGGCGCCGTCATGCTGGACACCGTCGGTGTCCTTGTAACCCAGGGCTGCGAGCGACCCCTTCCCGTCCGGATTCAGCGGCCCGACCTTATCCTGGACGGAGAGCAGCGCGAACGAGAGGACGAAGAGCATGGCATTGAACGCGAGCATCGCAAACGCATATCGCTTCCAATCCATCATCGACGGCGATGGCCTTCCGACCAGGCGGCAGAGGAACTTCGGCAGGGCGTCGAGTCCGCGGCCTGCGCGGCCCTCGGGCACGTCCAACGATCGCCACATCAGCCAGCCGAGGGGGAACGACAACGCGATGGGCAGTGCGAACGCCCAGGTCGGATGCAGCCAGGACAACGGCCATTCCACGGGTAGACTCTCCATGGCAAAATCGGCGTATCGAATCGAAAAATTGCTTGCGGGGCCCCGCCCGGGCGGGGGCAGCCGATGCAACAACTCATCTGGGACGAGATGCCGCCCTGCCCCTTCGTTGGCCGGACATTTCGGCACGCGACTGCCCCCGGCCGGCCGGGGCCCCGGTTCGGAACTGGTCAGAATCGCTCGGGTCGGATCATGGCGTAGCTCAGGTAGACGAGCGCGGCCAGAGTGAGCACTGCGGACAGATACAGCACGATTCATCCCCTAATATCAGTGATTGTTTTGATTCGACCACGCCCGACACACGGACTCTTTCGGGACGATCAGAACCGATCGGCAGCCTCGACGAGCCCGTAAAAGAGCCCGAACAGGGCCAACCCGAGCGTGAAAGTTGCGATGGCCATCATGGGCTGCTCCGATTCGAAGGTCCGGAAGAAGTCAAACATCACGAAGTCATCGCGTCCGAATTCGATGACGCAAGCTGCAACGGCTGCGGGGCCACCTCACCGCGAGCGGCCGGCAGCAGGAACGTGAACGTGGCGCCGTGGCCGGGATCGCTGCTCACCTGGATCTGCCCGCCGTGCCCGATGACGATCTCGCGGGCGATGGCCAGGCCCAGCCCCGCGCCGCCGGAGCGTCCTCCTGGGACCCGATAAAACCGCTCGAAGATGCGCGGCAGGTGCTCGGACGGGATGCCCTCCCCTTCGTCGGCCACCTCGAATCGCACCGATAGCCCTTCGGCCCGGGCCGACACGCGAACTGACTTCCCGCGACTCGTATGAGCCAGGGCATTGACGATCAAGTTGTCGAAGACGTGCTCGAAGCGTTCGACGTCGACCGGCACCGGGGGCAGCCCCGGCTCGCATACGCCAGCCAGCTCGATCCCCGCGTCGCGAGCCTGCGACTCGAACCGGCCGACCGCCCCGGACACGAGGTCTGCGGGCGAGACGGGCCGCAGGTCGAGCCGCACGCTCCCCTGCTCGATCCGGGTCAGGTCGAGCAGATCATTGACCATCGCAAGCAGCCGGTCGGTGTCCTGTCGCGCCGACAGCAGCATCTCCACCTGACCGGGCTCGAGCGGTCCGACGGCCTCCTCCAGCAGTAGATGAATCGCCATCTGAAGGCCCGTCAACGGGGTCTTCAGCTCATGGCTCACGGTCGCCACCATGTCGCTCTTGAGCTGGTCGACCAGGCGGAACTTGGTCACGTCGTGCAGCACCAGCGCGGCGCCCATCGGCTCATCGTCGTCACGCATCGCCAGGATCCGCGGCAGGTAGTATCGCTCCTGCCCGTCGTCCCGCATGCAGATCGCATTCTCGACGCCCGATGGGAGATAATCGGCGTCACCCCCCAGCACAGCGGCCAGCGGGTCTCGTAAGGTCCGGGGCGCGAGCCAGGGGCTCCCCTCGCCGGCCGGCGAGATCCCGAGGATCCGCTGCGCGGCCGGGTTGGATCGCTCGATCGACCCCGAAGGATCGATGACAACCACCGGGTCGGGGAACGAGTCGATCGTCGCCTGGGCCGTCTTCTGGGCCCTCAGGATCCGCGCGGTGCCGGCCTGCCGGAAGTCCCTGATCGTGTGGGCCATCGTGTTGAACGCCGAGGCAAGCTCTCCCAGCTCGTCGCGAGAGAGGACGGGAACCACCTGCTCCAGATTCCCACGGGCCATCGAGCGGGCTGCGTCCGTCACCCCCCGGATCGGCTCGAGGATCGACCGGCTCAGCTGCACGGCGATCAGGGTTGCGACGATCGCCGATCCGGCCACCGCGAGCACCATCCACCGGACCGCGCTCGAGGCGGACGCCCGCGCACGCCGGTCCATGTCCTCCATATTCCGCTGATTGAGCCTGAGGACGTCGTCGGCGCGGTCCTTGATCCGCTTGAATTCGGGCAAGATCCGGCCGAAATAGAGCCGCGTGCGCCGCGCCGTCTCGACGGGCGGGATGGCGAAGAACTCCTCGGACAGGGCCAGGTATTCGGCATAACGCGCGGCGATTTCTTCGGCCAGCTCCTCCTCGCCGGGAAGGGTGACATTCCCCTGCTCGGACCTAAGATTCGCCTCGAAACCCGGCCGCGACCCGCGAAACTGCGATGCCGCCACCTCCTCCTGGCCGCCGATCGCAAACAGCAACGCCGAATCCATGCGTTCGAGCGTGTCTCTCATATTCTGAGCCGCCAGGACGCTCTTATAATTTTCCCGCAAGATTACGTCGATGTCCCCGCCCAGCCTCGAGAACATGACGACCGCCCAGAGTCCGAGCCCGACGATGATGGCCAGCAGCGGGGCGATCCCGAGAAGAAGTCTCGACCTGAGTGATCTGAGCATGAATCCCTCGCCATCATCGCCGGGCATGCGGAAGGCCACCGGGCCCATCGCTCAGCCGACGGAGACGTGACTCGCGGCGATCGGGACGACCTCGGCCCCGTAAATCGCGGCGATGCGCCCGTCCAGCAATTGTAAGATTCCCGAGATCGGCAGATGTGCAATGACGAGACCGAGGCTCGCATGGTGCCTCGTGGCGGGAACTCCCCCGTGGCCGACCTCGAAGCAACTCGGGACCTCGATGCGCGAGTCGCCCAGCTCCTCGTCCGGACGCACCTCGACGATCGCCCCATCCGGGAGCTGCACCGGCCGGAGCGCCATGCCGTCGCGAAAAGGGATCGCAAAAATCCCGTGGTCAGTGCACCGCCTCAGTTCGATGAAGCCCGACATAAGCGAACCTCGATTCCTGGATGCAAGCCTGGTCGCCCGATGACGATCCGAGAGGCCCCCCGGATTGAGGTAGGCGTCGGTCGTCCTCACGACGAGAGACACCTATAGCAAGGGCCGCGCCAAGGCGAATCCAGAAAATCTAAGTTGCGATCAGCTCATGACTTATCGCTTTTACTGGCGATCGATCGGTGGCATCAGTCGGTTCGAGGATCGTGCACGACGCAAGGTCGATCGTGCAGAATGCAAGGGGCCTCGGGCTCAGAGTCCGAATTGCTTCCGCTTGCGATAGAGGGTGCTGGGGTCGATGCCGAGCACCTTGGCCGCATCCTCCAGGCTGGGGGCGGTGGCCAGGACCCGCCGGATGTGCTCGACCTCAAGCTGCTCGATGCTGACGGCTCCGCCGACCTCGACCGCCGCGGTCCCATCAACGGCGACCGCTCCGACTCGCTCGGGCAGATCGGCCAAGCCGATCTCTGGCCCTTCGGCGAGGATGGCCGCCCGCTCGATAGCGTTGCGAAGCTCCCTCAGGTTCCCGGGCCATGAATGCTTCAGGAGGGCCTCGGTCGCCTCACGCGTGAAGCCCGTCAAGGTGCGGCCGGTCTGCCGCGCGAAGAAGGCCAGGAGGTGGTCGGCCGTGTCCAGAAGGTCCGACCTGCGCCTCAGCGGCGGCAGGGTCAGCTCGACGACGTTGAGCCGATAGAGCAGGTCCTCTCGAAATGTGCCTGCCGCGATGGCGGCCTCAAGGTCGCGATTGGTCGCCGCAATCAGGCGGACGTCGGCCGACCGCGGCTTGACTTCGCCCACCCGCTCGTACTTCCGCTCCTGGAGGAACCGCAGGAGTTTCGGCTGGAGTGACGGCGGCAGGTCGCCGATCTCGTCGAGGAAGAGCGTCCCCCCCTCGGCCGCCGAGACCTTACCCTGGGCGTCGCGGACGGCCCCCGTGAACGCCCCCTTCACGTGCCCGAACAGGTCGCTCTCCAGCAACTCGGCGCTCAGGCTGGGGCAACTGACCGTGACGAGGGGACCGCCCGCCCGCCGACTCCAGTCGTGAATGGCCCTCGCGAGCACCCCTTTGCCGGTGCCGTTCTCGCCACGGATCAAAATCGTTGCATCGGTCTGCGCAATCTTCCTGGCCAGCGTCAGCAGCCTGCCCATCTCAACGTCGCGGCCACGGAGGTCGACCTCGGGTAACTCCTGGCGGACCTGCTCCTGCAACCCGGACAGCCGGTCGCGCAGGCCCCTGACTTCCGCGACCCTCATCAACAAGCCCCGCACCTGCGCGGGCGTGAACGGCTTGGGCAGGTAGTCGAACGCCCCCCGACGCATCGCCTCGATGGCCGTGTCGATGCCCGCGTGCGCGGTGATCACGACCACCGCGAGCCTGGGCATCTGGGCGATCATCGGTTCCAGCAAGTCCAGGCCGGAGTCGCCCCCGAGCCGCAGGTCGACGAACGCGACATCGAAGTCGGCCACGTCGAGGATCCTGAGCACCTCCATCCGGCTCGACGCCTCCTCGACCGCGTGGCCCATCGATTCCAGGGCCACGCGCAAGGTGCGCCGGATGTTCGGCTCGTCGTCCACGATCAGGATGCGCATGGGCTGATCCGCCTCCGCGACGCTCGACGGTCCCAGGTGACATTCTCCGCCCCTGGCCGCCGGAGACAAGCGACCTCGGTCGAGGTCCTCGCGGATTGGCCGATCGAAATCGCTGAAGGTCGCGGCTCCGTCAGCTACGCCGCGCCGCGTTCGAGGCCCTCGACACGTCCCGCGAGCCGCTTCACCGCACCACCGAATGCATTCCGGACCTTGCCCGAAGCCGTGCCGTAGGCCTCGTCGAAGCCTTCCGCCTCGGTCCACGACAGGACTTCCGCGACCTGCTTGGCCATCATGTCCAGCATCTCCTCGATGGTAGGTGCCGCCACGTCCACCGGGTCGGCCAGCGCCGCCGCCTTGGCCGGCTCGTGATCCCAGGGGGCCGTCATCGCGCCCCCGGATGGGCCTTTTGCGCCGGGCATCGGGCTTGTGGTGTCGTCCCACGGCGCCCCATCCGCCTCCCTCGCCCCACGGTCCCGCGGGTCATCCTGGCCGCCGCCCGCGGTGCTCCTGGGCAGGTGCTCGTTCGGATCCTTGGGCAACGAGGCCGGGTAGGTCTTGCCGTCGGCCCCTACCCGCCCCTCGCCGGCCGGAATCTGGCCGCCGTCGACGAGTTGCTTGCGTACCCTGGCGATCAGGTCGCGGCTCACCCCCAGGTCCTCGGCCAGCTTGCGGTCCGACAACCCGTGATGCATCCGCAGCTTCACCTCGACCGCCCGCCTCCGCTCGGCCCGCGTCAGCGGCAGGCCGTGGGACAGGTTGGCCCCGGCGGCGAAGTCCATGGCATCGGCAAAGGTCCCTTGCCGCACCTCGGCGGGCACCATCTTCTTCCCCATCTTGGCCGCTGCCGCATGCCGGTGGAACCCGTCGGCAAGCAGCCAGTCGCCGTCCACCTCGAAGACCGTCAGCGGGGGCATCCGGTCCCAGGCCTCGGCATACCGCTCCACCGCCTCGCCATCCAGCCTGTCGCGGAGGTTCAAGTTCGAGTCGAGCAGCACGTCATCCAGCGGAATTTCTCGAACGTCCATGCCCGACCACCCCTCGCTTGCGACCGATCGCGGCCGGGTCGGCCTCACGCACCATCGCGGACTGAGACCCCGACTCATCCCCCTTGATCGGCAGGACCGGCCCCCTCCAATCCCTTTTTCCCGCGACATCTGACGAATCTGTTCACGAACGCACGGGACCGGACGCCGGTCGAAATCCCCGCGTCGCGTTCAAAGTCCGCCCGCGTGCGTCGCGACCCGATGCTCCCAGCACCTCAGCAGGTCGGTCACCTCGTTCCACAACCCCGGCGAGATATCGCACGGCCCGTGGCTGATCACGAATCGCAGGCGATCTTCGGGCGGCTCCCCCGAGTTCACCGCCAGAGCCGCCGCGACGACGCAAGACGACCGGCTCATCCCCGCGGCGCAAAACACCAGGGTCGGCACGCGTGCGGAGAGCAGTTGCGACACCGACCGGATCGCCAGTGTCAGCGAGTCGCCCCGATTCTCGGTCGCGTCGGCTAGAGGAACCCGCAGGTAAATCAGGTCACGGGGGACCTGGAGCGCAGGTTCCTCGACGGCCAGGTGGACGAGCGAGCGGATGCCCGCCTCGTACAGCCTGGTGTATTCGCGCCCGTCGCCAGCGTGGCCGATCCAGACGGGATGTGGGACGATCCGCCTCATGGATGCCTCCCGCTCGATGGAACTCGTCGTGCGGCACCGCCCCGCCCGAGTCCTTCCTCCGTCGAGCCATCGGGTTCATGGTCGTCGAGGGTCGGAAACGCAGGTCGGGACGGCCCGGATCCGGGGCGATCGGTGATCCGATCGACCCACTCGTCAGGCCTTGGTCATTTCCGCCGAGACAGGGTCGAACACCTTGCGGATCGTGGCGCATTCCTCGGCGCTCAGCGAAAAGTCGAGCGCGCCGGCGTTTTGCACGGCCTGCTCAGCATTGCGGGCACCCACCAGGGCGGCCGTGATGCCGGGCTCCTGGATCGTCCAGTTGATCACCACCTGAGACAGGCTCGCACCATGCCCATCGGCGATCGGCCGGATCTTCGCCAGCGCATCGGCCACCAGCCGGCGGTTCTCGACCGTGAAGAATTTGTGCGAGGCCCGGTGGTCGCCCGCGGGGAACGTCCGGTCGGGGCCGACCTTGCCCGTCAGCAGCCCCCGCTCCAGGGGAGAATAGACGATCACGCCGATCTGATTTTCGCGGCAGAACGGCAGGAGCTTGGGCTCGATCTTGCGCTGGATCAGGCTGTAAGGGGGCTGAAGGCTCGCCACGGGCGCGACCGCCGCCGCCTTCTTCAGCCAGACCTCGTCATAATTGCTCACGCCGATGGCCCGGATCTTCCCCTGGTCCTTCAGCTTCAGCAGCGCGGCCATCGTGTCCTCGACCGGCGTGGACGTGTCTGGCCAGTGCACCTGGTACAGGTCGATCACGTCGGTGCCCAGCCGCTTCAGGCTCTGCTCTAGCTCATAAGCGACGCTCTCGGGCCGCGAATTGCGGCGGATCTCGACCGGATTGCCCAGCCTGTCGTCGGTCTTCCAGGGGTCGCTGCCGCCATCGCCGCCTGCGACGGTGTCCCAGCGCATGCCGCACTTGGTGGCGATCTGCACACGCTCGCGGCGTCCCTTAATGGCCTTGCCCACCACCTCCTCGCCGTATCCCTGCCCATAAACCGCGGCGGTGTCGATTGTGGTCACGCCGTGGTCGATGCTCGCCTGAATCGCGGCGATCGACTCGGCCTCCTCGGCCCCGCCCCACATCCATCCCCCAACGGCCCAGGCGCCAAAAATCACCGGCGTGATCTCGACGTCCGATTTTCCAAGTCGTCTCGGCTGCTTCAGGTCCAAGGCGAGCACTCCGCGGGGATCGTTAAAAAGATGTCACTCCTCCCATGGTACGACGCGGATCAAGGCCCCCGATCCCGAGCGCCCGATCGCCCTGCCCTCGATCGCGATTCGGCCGCAAGAAACAGGGCGCCTCTTTTTCGGCCGTCGCTTATCGTGGCGAGCTCGACCGGCAAATCTCCCGCCTCGACGAGTCAACCGTCCTCCCGCGTCCCCACGATCACCCGCTCTCGAGGCTCAACGATGAAGCCTGCCGCCGCGACCTCCACGACCGAAGAGGACGAAGCCCGCTGGAACGCCGTCTTAAGCCGCGATCCCCGGGCCGATGGGGCCTTTGTCTACTCGGTGCGGACCACCGGCGTCTATTGCAGGCCGATGTGCCCCTCACGCCAGGCCAGACGCGAAAACGTCCGCTTTTACGACACGCGAGTCGACGCCGAGCGGGCCGGCTTCCGCCCCTGCAAGCGGTGCAGGCCCGATCGGGAACCCGGCGAGGCACGGACGTCGGCGGTGGCCGCGGCCTGCCGACTGATCGAGGAGGCGTCTGCGTTGCCCACGCTGCAAACCCTCGCCGACGCCGCGAACCTGAGCCCGTCCCACTTCCACAGGCTCTTCAAGGCCGCCACCGGGCTGACCCCCAAGGGCTACGCCGAGGCCCACCGCGCCCGCCGCGTCAGGGAGGCCTTGCACGGCGGCGAGACGATCACCGGTGCCATCTACGGGGCGGGCTTTAATAGCAACGGACGCTTCTATGCAAACTCGTCGAGGATCCTCGGGATGACCCCCACCGACTTCCGCACGGGCGCCCCCGACGCCACCATCCGCTTCGCCGTCGGCCAGTGCACGCTCGGCTCGCTCCTCGTCGCAGCGACCGAGGCCGGCGTCTGCTCCATCCTCCTGGGCGACGATCCCGACGCCCTCGTCCGCCAGCTCCAGGACGCGTTCCCCAGGGCAACATTCGTCGGGGCCGACGCCGACTTTGAACAGCACGTCGCCCGCGTCGTCGGCCTGATCGAATCGCCGTCGATCAACTTCGACCTACCCCTGGACGTGCGCGGGACGGCCTTCCAGATGCGAGTCTGGCGGGCGCTGACCGAGATCCCGGCCGGCAAGACCGTCAGCTATTCCGAGCTGGCCGCCCGACTGGGTATCCCATCTTCCACCAGGGCGGTCGCCGGGGCCGTCGCGGCAAACCGGATCGCCGTGGCCATCCCCTGCCACCGCGTCGTCCGCTCCGACGGCAGCATCTCCGGCTACCGCTGGGGCGTCGACCGCAAACGAACCCTCCTCGATCGCGAGCTCAGTCCCCCGGACGCCTGATCTCCGCAAGATGGGTAACCATCGCCCCCCCTCGTCACCGGCCCGATTCTCGGATCGATCGGACCGGCGAACGGGATCGTGGTCCCGACTCCGTCATGCACTGGCCTCATCCAGGAGCTTGACATCCGCGTCAGTCAACGCCAGCGAGGCCGACGCGATGAGGTCGTCGAGCTGTTCGAGACTGGTCGCACTGGCGATCGGGGCCGTGATCGCAGGTCGCGAGGCGAGCCAGGCCAGGGCCACCCTCGCCGGATTCGACCGATGCTGATCGGCCACGGTGTCCAGAGCCTTCAGAATCCGAAGGCCCCGCTCATCGAGATATTTCTTGACGTTCTGGCCCCGCCCCGCGCTCTTCGACAGGTCGGCCTCCGACCGATACTTCCCGGTCAAGAACCCGCTCGCCAGCGAGTAATAGGGGATCACCCCGACATTCTCTCGCACGCAGAGCGGCTGCAATTCGGCCTCGAACTTGGCCCGCTCGATGAGGTTGTACTCCGGTTGCAGCGTCTCATACCGCGGCAGCCCGTTGTCCTTGCTCACCTTCAAGGCCTGGGCCAGCCGCTCGGCCGAGTAGTTCGACGCGCCGATCGCCCGCACCTTCCCCTGCTTGATCAGCTCGGCAAACGTCCCCAGCGTCTCCTCCAGCGGAGTCTCGGCGTCGTCCCTGTGCGACTGGTATACGTCGATCACGTCGGTCTGCAACCGCTTGAGCGACTTCTCGACCGCCTCGAGGATGTACGCCCTCGACAGCCCCTTCTTGCCCGTCCCCATCTCCATCCCGACCTTGGTGGCGAGCACCACCTTCTCCCGATTTCCCCCCCTGGCGAACCAGTTGCCCAGGATCGTCTCCGACTCCCCCCCTTCATTCCCCGGCTTCCACCTCGAATAGACGTCGGCCGTGTCCACCAGGTTGAACCCCGCCTCCACGAACCGATCCAGCAATCGGAATGAAGTCGCCTCGTCAATCGTCCACCCGAACACGTTCCCGCCGAACGCCAGAGGGGCCACCTTCAGGCCCGAACCACCAAGTTCACGCGTCGTCAACGATGCCATCGGATCACCTCCGAAACCAGGGCCCATCCCCGCTGGTCGATCTGCCAAAGACCGCCCGGCCCGGGATCGGGCAAATAATTTCGACAAAATCTCCCGTATCCGAAAATACAGGGGAGAAAATCGTCGGATGAAAGGACTATCTCAATGGACGACTCGCTCGCCGGATGCGAACCAGCCCTGCAAAGAACCCGGCCTTGCCGCGAACAACGCCCCGACTGTCACGATGAGCCTGACCGCACCGCTACAGGACGCAACTTAATTCCCAGGCTCCCATTCGCTGCTCACTGATGAAAATCGACTTCCCAGTGAACGTCCGTCAATTGATACGCAATTTGAAACACGGTTATTGCGAAACGAACCCACTTTTACGCTGCCAAAACCGTGTTTTCGCCGAACGAAGCCATCTCAATCGTGCCAAAGGCCACCAGATTACGAAACGAACCCGGGGATTCGAGGTGAGTCCATCGCAGCGACTCCTCGCACATCCGCGTCAGAGCAATCCATTGCCCACTCGACCGGTTGAAACACAACGCATCGACCGTCACCTTCGGCCCTGTTCGGCCCGAATGGGCGGAGCCGATCGAGACCCGACCGGGAACGGGCGGCCGGCCCTCGTCGAGAGCCCGGCCGACCGCCCCGACGGTTTGAGTTCAGCCCAGGGACCAGCCTGCGCGGTAGTCGCGGCGGATCAGGGGCTCGGCTTCGGACGCGTTGGTCGCCTTCAGGGCGGCGGCGTCCCATTCGAGCTTCTTGCCCACCCGATATGCCACGTTGCCCAGGTGATTGGCCTCGGTCAGCCAGCCCGAGTATGCGAAGTCGCAGGTGGTCGGGGACCCGGTCTTGCAGGCGTGGATCCACTCGGCGTGGTGGCCCAGCGACTTGGGGATCGTCGGCTCGGGCCGCTTGTAGTCTCGGAACTCGTTTTCTGGCAGAAGGATGTTGCGGCCGTAGTCGGAGACAAGCATCCCCTTCTCGCCCACGAACAGCACGCCGCTGTCCCACTTGGGGATGGCCCCGCTGGTCCAGGCTTCGGGCTTCATCGCGCCCTGATACCAGGTCAGGCGGGTGGCGGGCTGGTCGCCCTTCGCCTCGTACTCATAGACCGCCTTCATGGTCGCCGGGGCGATCTCCGGATGCGGCGGCGGCCCGAACGCCTCGACCGTGCTGGGTGCCTTCAGCTTCAAGGCCCAGAACGGCAGGTCGATCCAGTGGCTCCCCAGGTCGCTCATGGTGCCGTTGCCGAAGTCCCACCACCGATACCACTTCGGCCCGGGGAAGTAGACTTCATGGAAGGGACGAGCCTTGACCGGCCCCAGCCAGAGGTCCCAATCCAACCCTGTGGGGATGGGCGTCGATCCTGTCGGCCGCTCGGTCACCGAGACGATGTCGTGGTTGGCCTCGGCGTCCTCGGGCGATTGCCGACCCCAGGCGCGGCCGACCCAGACGTGGACGTCCTTGACGGCCCCGATCGCGCCCCCCTGGATCAGCTCGACGACGCGGCGATAGTTGTCGCCCGCGTGGATCTGCGTCCCCATCTGGGTGGCCACCTTGGCCTTGGCGGCGGCCTCGCGGATGAGCCTGGCCTCCCAGATGTCGTGAGTCAGCGGCTTCTCGCAGTAGACGTGCTTGCCCAGCTGCAAGGCAGGCAGGGTCGCGAAGGCGTGGGTGTGCTCGGTCGTGCTGACCACCACCGCGTCGTAGCCCTTCAGGTCGTCGAACAGCCTGCGGAAGTCCTTGTACTTCTTGGCCCTGGGGTGGGCCTCGGCCGCATGGGCGACCGCCCCATCATAGACGTCGCAGAGGGCGACGATGTTCTCGGACGTCACGTCCCCCAGGTTCGACGCACCGCGACCGCCCACCCCGATGCAGGCGATGTTCAACTTGTCGTTGAGGTTCCGGCCGCGAACCACGGCGGGGGCCGCGAACATCCCGATGGCCGCGGCGGCCGCCGCCTTGTGGAACTGGCGACGCGTGGGCTCGGGCCCGGTCGTCCCCAGAGGCACGCTCGAATCGTCGGACATGTGGGCCTCCCCGGTCCATCTCGGCTAAGGCCAGCCCGCGCGACCGCAGCGCGAGTCGAGGCCCAGGCCAGAGCATGGCCCGAAAAGACCGGAGATGCAAGCGGCCCGGGCCTGACCGGCCGATCAATCCAGCGGCTGAATCTGAACCTTGCGGAACTCGATGGGGTGGCTCTCCGACTGGAGCGAGATGTACCCCTCCTTCAGCACGGCGTCGCCCCCCCTCGCCTTGATGAGCGCCGCGGCGTCGGGATCGCCCGGATCCAGCTCGACGCGGGTGTACTCGATGACGGGCTTGCCGTTGACCAGGTGAATGATGGGGCCGTCGCCGTGCACCTCGACCTCGGCCGTCACCCATTCGCCGTTCGTGAACGTGGGAGACTTCGAATTGATGCAGTGCTCTTTCACGGGCTTGTCGTCCATCACGATCAGGGTGCCTGGCGAGCAGACGTTGCAGGTCGGACGCGGGTCCTTGCCGTTGCCCCCGAGGAACTGGACCTCGACGGAGACGGGGAAATTCTGGTCCTTGCGGATGGTCGCCGGGTCCTGGCAGTGGATCATCACGCCGCTGTTGCGAATCGCCCAGCCGGGCCCGCCGGGACACTGCTCGCCCGTGAACCGATACTCGATCCTGAGCCGGTACCTGGAATACTTGGCCTTGTAGAACAGGTGGCCGAACTTCTCATCGAACGCGGTGTATTTGTCGTAGCCGACCTTGATCGCGCCGTCCTCGACGCGGAACGTCTCGGCATAATTCTCGCCCAGCGGATAGCCCTTGATCTTGGGCGTCCAACCTTCCAGGTCCTTGCCATTGAACAGCGAGATCCACCCCTCCTCTGGGGCACGAACGGGCCGGTTGGCCGCGAGACCGACGACTGCGGTCGAACTGAACGCGAGGGCCGCGACCAGGGCCAGGGCGGCCGGCGCCACGAGTCGGGTGCGGAGGCTGGGCATGCGCATCAGGGGAATCTCCGGGTGTGCCGTTTGGGAATCGATCACTCTAGCAGCGGGCCGGGGCAATGTCTCCCGCGCGGCGGTACCATGACGCTTTCGACGAACCCCGACCCGCACGGCCCCAGGAACCACACCATGCTCGCCCAGGCATGCTTCGCCCTCGCCCTGATCGCGGCCCCGGCCCCCGCCGATACAGAGGCCCCCCTTCCCGACCCGCTCGTCAAGCTCGACGGCCGCCGCGTGGCCGATCGCGACGAGTGGGTCAAAGTGCGTCGCCCCGAGTTGAAGCGGCTCTTCGAAGAACGGATGTACGGCAAGGCACCCGACGCCCCCGACAACCTGAAGGCGGCGGTCATCCGGGTCGACCGCGAATACCTGGGCGGCAAGGCGACGCTCAAGGAGGTGAGCATCTCCTACGGCCCGGCGGGGACGCCCCCCATCGGCATGCTCCTCATCATTCCTAACCACCGCAAAGGGCCCGCTCCCGCGTTCGTCGGCCTGAACTTCGCGGGCAACCACTGCGCCGTGGCCGATCCCAAGGTGGCGCTGCCGACGACCTGGATGCCCGCCTCCTCACCGGGCGTGAAGGACAATCGGGCGACCGAAGCCGGCCGAGGAAAGCAGGTCGACACCTGGCCCGTCGAGACGATCATCGACCGCGGCTACGCGCTGGCCACCGCCTACTGCGGCGACATCGCCCCCGACCACCCCGGGCACGCCGACGGCGTCCACCCCCACTATCCGGGCCATGATTGGGGGACCGTGGCCGCCTGGGCCTGGGGCCTCTCGCGTATGGCCGATGCGTTGGCCCTCGACCCGGACGTCGACTCCTCGAAGCTGGCCGTCGTCGGCCACTCGCGGCTGGGCAAGGCCGCCCTGGTCGCCGGCGCATTCGACCCCAGGTTCGCCGCGGTCATCCCCCACCAGGCCGGATGCGGCGGGACAGCGCCCAGCCGAGGGACGGTCGGCGAGTCGGTCAAGCGGATCAACACGGTCTTCCCGCACTGGTTCAATGATGCGTTCAAGACCTACAATGACGACCCCTCGAGGCTCCCCTTCGACCAGAATGCCCTCGCGGCCCTCGTCGCCCCCCGCCCGCTCCTCTTCAGCAACGCCGTCGAGGACACATGGGCCAATCCCGAGGGCCAGTTCCGCGTGCTCAAGGCTGCGGAGCCCGCATATGCCTTGATGGGAGCAGGTGGCCTGAACGCCGCCTCGATGCCCGAGGTCAATCACCTTGTCGATAGCACTCTCGGCTATGTGATTCGCCCCGGGAAGCACTCGATGAGCCCCCCGGACTGGGTCTTCTTCCTCGACTTCGCCGACCGCAATCTCGGCAAGCCCGGGGCCGCCCGCTGAAGAAACGGGCCCCGTTCGGGCGAATCGCCGGAACGGGGCCTAAAGTCTGAGTGGCGGACGCCGTCAATCCGCCGGGTCGAACCTCCTCACGAGTCGGGACCGATGACCAAGATTCGTTCGCTCGCCTGGGTCACGCTGATGGGAACGACGCTCGCCACAACGGGCTTCGCCGCCGAACGGACCGTGGTCGTTCCGCAGGATACGGAACCCTTTACCGTGACCGGTTCGGAGATCGTCCGCCTCGCGGCGAAGGGAATTGCCGGAAGCCGGATCGAGGCCAGGGTGACCGGCCCGGCCAAGGTCGTCGCCGAGAACTCGGTCTCCGGCCGGGTCGGAGGCCGCAAGCCGCTCGGCTTGCACGTCCGCGAATTCGAGATCGAGCCGACCGGTCCCGGCCGGGTGAAGGTCACGATCGTCGTGAAGCCCCCCCAGCCGAACGCCAAGCCCATCACAGCGGAGCATGAATTCACCGTTGAATGACCTGATATCGATCATCCTGGCCCCGGTTCAGGGCTTGCCCGGATCCCAGATCACGGCCTCGATCACCCGGGCGCCGGGATGGTCATCATCGGAGTTGTAGAAGACGGCCACGACCTTGCCGTCGGGCCTGACGACCGCCCTGGGATAGCCCATGTCGCGGCCGTCTGAATTGTGCAGCACGATGGGCTCGCCCCATGTCTTCCCCAGGTCGCCGCTTAGCCGGCCCCAGACGCCGAAGGGCTCGGAACGGTGGCCAGAGACCAGGGCGAGCCTGCCGTCATGCAGCCTGACCAGCGCCGCGGGGTTCCCTTCGCCCAGGTCGGGCTCGGGCGTCGACCTCAGCGACCAGGTCAGCCCGTCATCGTCCGACGCATAAAGGTCCAGCCAGCTAAGCGGTTCGTCTCTTCTGCGGATGACCGAGACCAACGACTTCGGGCCGGTGCGGACCGACGCCGGCATGATTGAATAGCCCGTCGGCTCCGGGCCGATGAACGAGAGAAATTTCCACGTCAGGCCACCGTCGGTCGTCCTCGCCGCGAACGGCCGCCCTTCCTTGCCGTTCGCCTTGGAGGCGGTCAGGAAGAGCGTGCAGGTGGACGGCCCGTCGATCACCATGTCGGTGCGGGCCATCACCCCCTTCTGGCCGAACATGGGCAGCCAGAACGGTCCCCGCCACGACTTGCCCCGATCGTAAGAGTAGAAGAACCGCGAACGTCCCGCTTGATTTCCATCCATCCGAGCGGTGAAGGCCAGGTCGGGATGCTTGAAGTTGATCGACTCGCGCAGGTCGGTCGGTGCGTCCTCGGCCAGTCCCGGGGGGACCTTCCCGTGGCGGGTCTTGGCCGTGCCGGCGAGCATCCCCGCGGGCCTGGGCTCCTCGATCGCCCAGCTCTCGCCGCCGTCCTTGCTCCTGGCGAGCATGAAGTGCTCGGGCATCTCCGGGTTGATATGGTGAGAACGTCCGCGGTCTTGATACGTCCCGATGCTGAACCCGAAGAGGATCTCATCTTCCCAGATCCAGATCCCCTGATTGGCCGGCCAACCCCCGAATTTCCCTCGCTCCGCGAAGACGATCCGACGCTTGACCGCCCCGTCCACGAGCTCCGCCGTGTGACCAGCCTGGCAAAATCCGACGAGAAGAAGGGCGACCATTTGGATCAAGATACGCCTCATGGACTGGCCCCCGATTTGATCGCCCTGACTTCGCCCCAACCTGTCTGCCCCGACGGAAGCAAACCCACCAGCCTGAACGATTCACCCGGCCCTGCCCGGCCGAATAGGTCCGAGACTTCGCCTCGGATCGTTCAGACGGGCGCGGGCACGGTCCATTTCCAGTTGCGGATTTCGGGCATATCTTCGCCGAATTTGGTGATGTATTGCCGGTGCTCGGTCAACTTGTCGCGCATGGCCTGCTTGGCATAAGCCGCCACGCTGTCTTGCTCCGGCAGGCGGTCGACGACGTCTCCGACGAGATGGAACCGATCGAGATCGTTCATCACGGCCATATCGAAAGGCGTGCTGATCGTCCCTTCCTCTTTGTATCCGCGGACGTGCAGGTTGCCGTGGTTGGTCCGACGATAGGTCAGCCGATGGATCAGCCAGGGGTAGCCGTGGTAGGCGAAGACGATCGGCTTGTCGCGTGTGAAGAGGGTGTCGAAGTCGTGGTCGTTCAGCCCGTGCGGGTGCTCGGTCTTGGGCTGGAGCTTCATCAGGTCGACGACGTTGACGACCCGCACCTTCAGATTCGGGATGTGCTCTCGGAGGAGTTGAACGGCGGCGAGGGTTTCCAGCGTGGGGACGTCGCCCGCGCAGGCCATGACGACGTCGGGCTCGCTGCCCTTGTCATTGCTGGCCCATCCCCAGATGCCGATCCCGGCCGTGCAATGCTTGACCGCCGAGTCCATGTTGAGCCACTGCGGCGACGGATGCTTGCTGGCCACGACCACGTTGACGTAGTGGCGGCTGCGAAGGCAGTGGTCCATCACCGAGAGCAGCGTGTTGGTGTCCGGCGGCAGGTAGACTCGGACGATCTCGGCCTTCTTGTTGACCACGTGGTCGATGAAGCCGGGATCCTGATGGGTGAATCCGTTGTGGTCCTGTCGCCAGACGTGCGAAGAGAGCAGGATGTTCAGCGAGGCGATCGGTCGGCGCCAGGGGATGCCCCTGGTCACTTTCAGCCACTTCGCATGCTGATTGAACATCGAGTCAATGATGTGGATGAACGCCTCGTAGCAGTTGAACAGGCCGTGGCGTCCCGTCAGCAGGTATCCCTCCAGCCATCCCTCGCACTGGTGCTCGCTGAGCATCTCGACGACCCTGCCTTCGCAGGCGAGGTGGTCATCGGTGTCCACCACCTCGGCCTGCCACTGCTTGTCGGTGATCTCCAGGACGGCGGTCAGGCGGTTCGACGCGGTCTCGTCGGGCCCGAAGATGCGGAAGTTACGCTCGTTCCTGTTCCGCCAGATCACGTCGCGGAGGAACTCGCCCAGGGTCCTGGTGTCCTCGCCCGTGACGCCTCCCGGTTGAGGGACATCGATGCCGAAGTCGCGGAAATCGGGGAGATGGAGGTCGTGGAGCAGCAGGCCGCCGTTGGCGTGAGGGTTCGCCCCCATCCGCAGATCGCCTGCGGGGGCGAGCGCGGCAAGCTCGGGCCTGAGCGTGCCCGCCTCGTCGAACAACTCTTCGGGGCGGTAGCTGCGCATCCAGGTTTCGAGCATCGTCAGGTGCTCGGGGTGTGCCCTGGGATTGGACAGTGGGACCTGGTGCGACCGATAGGTCCCCTCGACCGGCAGGCCGTCGACCACCTTCGGACCGGTCCAGCCTTTGGGGGTCTTGAGAACGATCATTGGCCATCGAGGCCGGTCGGAGACGCCCCCTTCCCTGGCCGCGGCCTGGATCGCCTCGATCTCTGCGAAGACGGTGTCGAGGGTCTCGGCCATCAACCGATGCATCGCCTCGGGCTCGTCTCCTTCGACGAAGTAGGGCGTATAGCCGTAGCCTCGCATGAGCATCTCGAGCTCGTCGCGGCCGATGCGTGCCAGGACCGCCGGGTTGGCGATCTTGTATCCATTGAGGTGGAGGATCGGCAGCACGACGCCGTCGTGGACCGGGTCGAGGAACTTATTGCCGTGCCAGCTCGTGGCCAGCGGCCCGGTCTCGGCCTCGCCGTCGCCGATGACGCATGCGACGACGAGATTCGGGTTGTCGAAGACCGCGCCGTAAGCGTGGCTGAGCGAGTAGCCGAGTTCGCCCCCCTCGTGGATCGACCCGGGCGTCTCGGGCGCGACGTGGCTGGGGATGCCGCCCGGGAAGGAGAACTGCTTGAAGAGGAGCTTCAGGCCCGCCTCATCCCGCGTGATGTTCGAATAATATTCGGAATACGTCCCTTCCAGATAGGTGTTGGCCACCAGCGCCGGACCGCCGTGGCCGGGGCCCGAGATGTAGAGCATCTCCAGAGAATCGCGTTGGATGACCCGGTTCAAATGGACATAGATAAAATTCTGGCCTGGCGTCGTCCCCCAGTGGCCTAGGAGCCTCGGCTTGACGTGCTCGAGGGTCAGGGGCTCCCTCAGAAGTGGGTTGTCGTACAGGTAGATCTGGCCCACGGAGAGGTAGTTGGCCGCGCGCCAGTAGGCGTCCATTCTGGCGAGCAGTCCCGGATCCGCGGGGCCGGACGTGCCGGAATTCCTGGTCACAAGTCGAACCCTCAAAGGTCTTCCGCGTGGCTGTCGAGGTTCGAGCTCGATCAGGATTGGTTCAATCTGAGCCCGGCGACGGCCCTGGCGATCGACCGCTCTTCATCGGTGCGAATGACGCGGACCTTGGCCGTGGAGTCGTCCGTCGAGATGACCGACTCGTTCCGCCCGTTTCGCGGGGCGTCGAGATTGATGCCGAGGAAGCCAAGCCGCTCGCAGATCGACGCGCGTATCTCGGGCGAGTTCTCGCCGATCCCGCCGGAGAAGACGAGCGTGTCGAGGCCGCCGAGCGTCGCGGTCAGGGCCCCGATCCACTGCCTCGCCCGATGGCAGAAGAGGTCGATGGCCTCGGCCGCTCGAGAGTCGACCGACCGGCGTCCAAGGAGGTCGCGCACGTCTGGGCTCGTCTCCGAGACCCCCAGCAAGCCCGACTGGTGGTTGACCATCGCGTGGAACTGGTCGACGGTCATCCCCTCTTCCTGCATGAGAAATCGCACGAGCCCCGGATCGAGGTCGCCCGAGCGAGTGCCCATCATCAGGCCTGAGGTGGGGGTGAAGCCCATCGTCGTCTCGATCGAGACACCGGCGAGGACCGCCGCCATGCTCGCCCCCGACCCCAGGTGGGCCAGGATCACACGGCCGCCCGCCTCGTGGTCGCCGCCGACTCGCCTCAATTCCTCCAGGAGGAATTCATACGACAACCCGTGGAATCCATAACGCCTGACACCCAAGGCTTCAAACCGGCGGGGAATCGCCACCATCTGGGCGACCCGGGGCATGTCGTGGTGGAAGGCCGTGTCGAAGCAGGCGGCCTGCGGGATGTCAGGGGCATGGGCCTGAAACGCCTCGATCAGGTCGATCTCGCCCGGGAGATGCTCGGGGTCGTACGCCTGGATTCGGCGCAATTCCTCGAGCAGCTCGCCCGTGATCGGCTCCGGCCGACGATATCGGGGGCCCCCGTGGACCACTCGATGGCCGATTGCCGCCAGGGCCCGACAGCCAACCTCGGCTTCGATCCATCCGATCACCGCCAAACCGGCGGCCCGGCTGTCGGGGGCCTCGACGGCGCTCGTCTCGGATGTGCCATCCCCCCTGAACGTCACCAGACGAGGGTCGGCCAGGCCGATGCGTTCCACACGCCCGGAGAAAAGGCGATGATCCGGATCCGTGGAATCGAACAGGGCGAACTTGATGCTCGAGGACCCGCCGTTGATGGCCAGGATGGCCGAGCGGTCGGGGATGCGAAGTGGTTGTTCCGCTCGGTCGGTCGCCATGGATTCACTCTCGGCAAACGCGCTGGATGGGAAAGCCTCGCCGTCGGAAAGGCATTCCCGTCGCAAGTTTCCCGCACGCATGCCCCCGCGGCAACCCCTCAGGGCTGGCGAACGGTGATTACCCGACCCGTGGCCACCTCGTGGAGCAGAGTCTTCGACCCGCCCGGCCAGGTAACCTCGAGCTGTGAGACCACGACCGATTGGCCCAACCCGAAATGCATCTCCAGGGCATTTTGCGACTGATGCGACGAGCCGCTCCGAAGCTCTCTTGTCTGAACCCTGCCCCCCTCCGTCAGGCTGACTCGGGCCCCGATGGCGGGGCTTCCGTGGCGGTTGAGCGGGCGCACCTTCAGCCAGTTCCCGGGATTCGGGGTGTCGTTGCGGAGCAGCAGCGGGCGAGAGTCCATCGCCGTGATCAGCAGGTCCAGGTCGCCGTCGCCATCGTAATCTCCCACCGCGAGCCCTCGCGCCGAGGCAGCGATCCGAAAGGCCGGTCCGGCCCGGTCCGAGACGTCGACGAGCTGGCCACCGTCGTTGCGAAGGAGAAAGGGGGTCTGCTTGTAACTCTCATTCAAGCTCGGGTCATGGTCGACCTGCGGGTAGATATGGCCGTTGGCGATGACGATGTCGACGTCGGCGTCCTGGTCGTAATCGAAGAAGGCGCAGCCCCATTTCAGGGCCTCGTAGGTAATCTTCTTCAGGCCGATCGACGCGGAGATGTCGTTGAAGAGGAGGTCGCCCTCGTTGCGGAAGAGGGTCGCCGAATCCTTGGCGAAGGTGGTCAGGAGGATGTCGGGTCGGCCGTCGCCATCGAAGTCGGCCGCGTCGACCCCCATTCCGGCCTGGGCCACGCCGCCGCCGCTGAGGCCCGCGCCGCTCCAGCCGCCCATCTCGGTGAACTTGCCCGAACCATCATTGCGATAGACGTAGTTCGGGTTGGAGTCATTGGCGATGAATAGGTCGATGTCGCCGTCGAGGTCGAGGTCCGAAGCCAGCACGCCCAGCCCGTATGACTCCGCCGTGTCCGTCAAACCTGCCTCGTCGGTGGCGTCGCGGAAGGTGCCGTCGCCCTGGTTCAGGAAGTACTTGTCGCGGCCGCCGCGGAATCCGAACGGGCCCGCGAGCACCTTGACCTTCTCGCGCCAAACAGTCGTGCGGCGGGCCGCAAGCACTTCGTCCATCGTTGCGTGAATATAGTTGGCAACGTAAAGGTCGAGGTCGCCGTCGCCGTCGGCGTCGAAGAACGACGAGCCGGCGCCCCAACCCGTGTCGGCGACGCCCGCACGCTCCGCAACCTGCTCGAAGCTGCCGTCCCCTTTATTCCGGTAGAGCCGATTGGGGCCGAAGTTGGTGACGTAAAAATCGACCAGTCCATCGTTGTCGTAGTCGCCGGCCGAGACGCCGCAACCCCAGCTCTCATCGGCCACCCCGGCGCGTTCCGTCACATCCTCAAAGGTTCCGTCACCCCGGTTCCGATAGAGCGCATTGCGACCCTGATGGCGGACCCGTGATGGCTCCTCGTCCAGGGCCCAGGCATTGATAAGGAAGACGTCGAGATGGGTGTCGCCATCGAAATCGACGAACGCGCAGCCGGAACCGACCGATTCGAGGATATGGTCCTTATCCTCGCCCCCGCCGTGGAGCACAGTCGTCAGCCCGGACGCATTGCCGACCTCGACAAACAGAGGATCGGCTGGCCCGACCTTCCCGGACGGGGCCTTCGCCGTCGGAACCACGGGCAAGGCCGAAGAAGGTTGACAGGCAGGAAGGCCCAAGAGGACCACGAAGGCGAGGCGGCTGCGCAACATGGTCGGGATCTCCGCCCCCGAGGCCGCCAGGACGGGCGATGGCCTCGGGGGACGTAACGGCGGCTGGACTCGGATCACTCTGGGGCGATGGCGGCGCCGAACAGCTTGGTGAGTTCATCTCCCAGCGTCTTGATCTCGCCGGTGTCGGCACCGGCGCGGCCGACCTTCGAGGCCAGGTCGAGCAGCCCCTTCTTCTCGCGATTGGTCACGAAGAGGTAGTCACCCTTGGTCTCGGCGTCGGTGTTGTGCGTGTGCCCGGCCTTCGCCAGCCGCTGTCGGATGGCCTGGATCTTCTTGTCCCCCTCGTTGGCGATGTTGGTGATCTCTGCGGCTGCCGACTCGAGGTGGCCGACCCGGCCCTGGGCGTCGCGGGTGGCCGCGGCGAGATGGCCTTGGGCGGCGGTCTCGTAACCGATAAGAATGCTCTTGACCAGCTCGTCCTCGGTCGCCTCGATCGCGATGATGGCGGTGGCCAGGTGCTCATAGGTGTCCGCGGCGGCCTGCGAGGCGCCTTCGGCGTGATGACCGGCGGGCGCCTGCGGCTTGGACGCTTGGTAGCCGACCAGGCCGGCACCGATGAGGATGGACGTGGCGAGATTGCGCATGGATCCGTTTTCCTGAGGGAGATCGAGTGGGGTCACCGTGCCGAACGGGTCGCTTCGAAGTTGCCGGCAAGGCCTCGAGTGCCGGAGGGGGGAGAACTCCTGGGCGAGCCGTCGACGGCGAATTTAAAACTGGGGATGGCCTTGAATTTACCGGTCAGCGGCGGCCCGGGGAACTCCCTGCACCGCCGAAGGCCGTGACTTCTCGCCCTGCAGGAGCAGGAGTACGAGAGAATGCTCGAGCTCGGCCGGCTTGAATCCGAATGGCCCCCGCCCACTCTTGTAAGCGACCTTGCCATCGTCATCGATGAGATAGAGCCGGCTGGGCATCCCGCTGTAGCGGGCACCCACGGCGTCGTCGATCGAGTCGACCAGCATCGGGAAGCCGAGTTTCAGGCGAGAGCTGCACGCCTGGGCGACATTCACACGTTCCTCGTAAGTCGTAGGCTGAGCAAGCGTCACCTCGACCCGGTCGTTGCTCTCCATCCGCCAGCCGTCGGTCGGATGGGCCTCGCGGACGTAGACCATGACGAACGTGGCCCGATCCTTGTAACGGCGGTAAAGCTTCTCCACGTTCCCCGCCTGGCTTCGGAACGGCCCGCAGGTGAAATTGCCGAAGACGAGGACCACGGGCTTCGATCCGACGAGTTTCGAAAGCGTGATCTCCCCCTTGCCATCATTGGTCTTCAGCGTGAAGTCGGGGGCCGACTCGCCTACCGCCGGGCCCGGCTGGAGTGAGCCGATCTCCTGTCGAAACAAGCCACGAACGAGGATCTCCTTCGAAGGACCGCTCGACTCCTTCGGCTTTGCGTCCCTGGTCGCCGGCCTTGACGGCGAGCGGAAGGCCTCCTGAAGGTCCGAGAGCGACAAGAAACCCTGGTCGCCGCTGTCGGTCGCCTTGAAGAAGACATCCAGCTCTTCACTGGTGATCTTGCCGTTGCCGTCGCGGTCGGCCCGATAGAAGAGCATGGCGCCGGGCGACGGAGCGAGCGCGTGGGGCGTGAAGTCGAAATCATCCTTGGTTAGCGAGCCGTCGCGGTCACGGTCGAGACGGGCGAAGTCGAGGTCGGAGCCCTGGAATTCCGCCCTGGAAATCTTGCCGTCGGCGTCGCCGTCGAGCCGGCTCCGGGTCGCTTCCCAGCCGAATTTCGTCTGCGCGACGGCGCGGCGGAACCAGCCGTCCTCGGGGCCAAGCTGGCTCCCCTGGAGGATGTCAGTCAGCATGTCCAGCCACTCGGGTCGGTCGGGGTAAGATTCGTCGAGAGCCCTGGTAATCGCCTTCCGCGCCTCGTCCTCGGGGTTCGAGGCTGGGCCCGGCTGCTGGGCATAGGCCGAGGCTCCCGTCAGGGCGAGCGTCAGGCTCGCCAGTCGCAGATAGCCGGTGATTCGCATCGGAACGTTCGCTCCCGTGGTGATTGGCGTCCGGGTGTTCGTCGAGTCTGGCGATCTCAGCGTGTCTTCAACGGGTCGGTCGAAGGGACCTTGTTTTCGAAGTCTTCGAAGACGTTCTCGCGCTCCAGCGGGAGCTGAAACCCATCGGAGACGCGGGTCATGTACAGGCCGCGGCAGAGCCACCAGAACGTGGCCATCGCCCGGTCGGGACCGAGGTCGCGTTCCAGAGTCTCGTAGTCGGCGCGGGTCAGATCCCAGGGAGTCTGGCTCAGCTTCCGTGCATATGCGTACGCACGCTGCTCGGCGGGGGGGAAGGCGGACCAGTCGTCGCCGGCCAGCTTGCGAGTCCGCTCGGCGACGGCCTCCTTGTCCAGGCCGGCAAGCTCCAGCAGCATCTCGCAGTGACCCATGCAGTAATTGCACTGGATCGCGCGAGTCTGGACCCAGAAGAGGCTCTCCTCGAAGACGCGGTCGGCCTTCGTCTCGGCCCACATCGTCCGGGTCGAGGTGCTCCAGGGGACGGCCAGTTCGGGGACATAGCCCGAGCAGACGAGGTTCCAGACGATCCGGGTGGGGCGGCCGGCAAACTCGGGGGGGAGGCCTTTCTTGACCTCGTCCCAGGTCGGGACCGGTAGTCGGGGCGTACGGGCACGCTGCTTCTCGAGCCTGGATTGCAACTCGTCGTACGACAGGGACGACCATCGAGGGTCGCGGTCGACTACCGTCTCGCCTTGCGACAGAAGTTGCGGCAGCCCGGCCTGCGGAGGCAAGATCGGCGCCGCCTGGAACGCCCCCGGGGCGAACGTGACTTTCAACGGGGCGAGTGGCCCGCCCTCCTCGATTGGCAGGCCGAGGCCGAGCACGATCCGATCCTGGAAGTTGCCGTAGGCCCCCAGCAAGACCATGGACGCAACGCCCTTGTCGCCGTAAGTCTCACGCAATGAGGCGAACAGCGAGTCGGGGATGGTCGGGGCGGCGAGGGTATGCAGGCGGGCGAATTCGAGGGGCTCCCGATCGGACTGGGGCCAGCCGGCCGGGTCACCGATGAGTGTCGCGATGGACGCGTCGTCGGCACCCGCTCGCCTGAGGTCGGCCAGGGCGTAGGCTTCTGAGTAGGCGCAACGGTTTGCGTGGGCAACAACCCAGCGCATCTTGGCCCTCAGCTTCGGGGCGAGTGGGCTTTTGGTGCGCTGCGCGAAGTCAACCTGGAGCATCGCCGCTGCGGTACGAGGCAAACGGGCCGCGACGGCTTTCGCCCAGCTGGGCAGGGCCTGCCCACCCCCTTCTGTCGCCTTGGGCATGCGGGCCCAGGCCTCGGCATCGGTCAGTTGCGGGGCGGCCGGGGCTTCGCCCAGGGACGGGCTGACATGGACGAAGGTCGCAAGGATCGCGAGCCCCAGGGCGATCAGGGTTCCCGTGTTGGTCGAGGGCATCATCGGCAAGTCCTCGGAAGAGGGATTGGGTTCGATCAGAAGTCGCGGAAGACCGTGAGTGCCGGGCTGGTGCCCACAACGTAGTTCACGCTCTTCGTCGACTGCTGCCCCTGGGGCGTCAGTAAGGTGAGCTTCACGGGGATCCGCAAGTTGGCATCGTCGTCCTTGCCTTTGCCGGCAACTTCATACGCGGCCAACTTCTTGCCGGCCATCCAGTCGAAGTCTTGCGCAACGATCGGCGGCGAGGCAGACTTCAGCGTCTCGATCGGCTCGCCGCGCTTCCAGCATTCGAGCGCCTGGACCAGGGCTTCGCGCGCCTTGGCCGGCTCGACGGGTGCCGCTCGCTCCTGCTCGTTGCAGCCGAAGATCAGGAACACGAACGCCATGAATGCTGTCGGCGTGGAGTACGCGACCGACGCCCGCATCGGCCGTTTCATCGAGGGATTAGAAGGAGTCGGCACTGATCACCTCCCCGCCCGCGATGGTACCGAGGGCGCGCCAGGCGGCCAGATTGACCGTGTCCTTCACGAACCGGACCGATCCGTCACCCATCAGCGTGTTGACTCCGCCGGGGTGTCGACTGCTGGGGGGCATGCTCGCCCGCAAGATGGTGAAGAACCCGCACGACCGAGAATTCGGCACATTGACGTGCTGGAAGACGTGCTGGCCGTTGAGCCAGGGTGAGCCCATGAACAAGGGGAACTGGCTGCTCAGGTCGGCGATATTCACCGCCTGGCAGATTTGCACAGCCTCGTCGAGCGTGGTCGGGGCGGCCGGGGAGAAGAAGACGTCGCTCCTGGGACTGATGATGGCGTTGCTCCCATCGGCCATCACCCGCTCGCTGAACATCGCAGTGTTGGACAGTCCGTCGATGATGGCGGAAAACCGGGTCGAGCTATTCCCGAAGAACGTACCGTCCGGCCCGCGCATCCCGGCATTGGGCCCGGACGCCATTTGCCAAACGATCCAGCTTCCCATGTCGGCCATGTAATTGGTCTGTGACCCGCGGGCGCGGATGGGGTTCGGAAGGTCCGATGGGCAGATGAATGCGCTCACGTCGGACATCAGCACCGTGCTGTTCGCCGCATCGGCAAAGTTCAAGGTGAAGTTCAGGGCGTTGTACATCGGCGTTTGCTCCAGCTGGGGCAGCATCATGCTGAGCGCCGAGAACGACGTGACGTTGTAGACGAGGTAGGATCCGGGTAGCGCACCGACCTGGTCGTGATAGCTGTGGGCAGCGATACCCAACTGTTTGAGATTGTTGACGCACTGAGCCCGGCGGGCGGCCTCGCGGGCGCTCTGGACGGCGGGAAGCAGCAGGGCGATCAGGACGGCGATGATCGAGATGACGACGAGCAATTCGATCAACGTGAACGCATGCCGACGATGAGGGCGCATGGGAAACTCCGGCGTGGAGATTTCAGACAATTCCAAGAAATGTGGGGATTTGATCGAGGCGCGGACCCGAATCGCAGGCCGAGCGATCGCCGCGAGCCCTCGCGTCCCGACCGTCCCTTCCGGGATGACGGCCTAACGCAGAGCGACGTTGCGTACGCCGGCTTTCACGAGTACGGACGTCGGCAGCGACGTGCGATTTCGGGTTGCGAGATCAGGACGTGATGGGAGAAGTGGCGAGGCGGGGCGGATGAAAAATCGGGGCGGGACGATTCAAAGAGCGAAGGGTCGTGACAACGTCGAAGGGGTCGCCGGCATCGGGATCGGCCGTGGCAGGCCGGTCGACGGACAACGCCCACTGTTCGGCGCCGAGCGGGGGCAGCGAGGGGACCGCCGTCGTCGGGGTCGACGGGTTGCCCGAGCAAAGGGCGCCGTCGCACGCAGGAGGCTGCGGCCGCGGAGCCCGGTCCCGCTCGGTGGAAGTGGTTCCGCCGAGCAGCTGCGATTCAAGCCCGGCAAGCTCGACGCGGAGCTGAGGGTGAGCGTTCAAATAGTGGGCGGCACAGCCGGCGACGGCCTCGTTGGGCGAGACAATCCCGGCGGTCAGGAGCGACAAGATCGCTCCGAGCCAGGGACCCGCCAGGAGGCCGCGCATCGTTCGTTTCATGCCGTCCCGTCGGTCGTTCGGCGAACAAGGCGGAGGCCGCCGTTCAGTCCCGAACCGGTGTTTGATCCTGGAGTCTCGTGAAGAGGGGATGACGACGAACGTATCATGCGCATCGCCCGGAATCAATCATGTTGCCGTTTCCCTCTTCAGGGTCAGTGGCGAGCCATCAACACGGCGGACGTTGTGGTTAGAAACCGAAAGGGATTCAACAATCGCACAGAAAATGTCGTAGAAGGCTCCGCGACAAGCTTGACGCCTTGACCGTCGAGAGCTAGCCTGGCAATTCGTTAACAAAGCTTCCAAACTCGTAGGCGGCTTGTTCGACGGGCCATTCGGGCTCTCTCGCGGCCCGACCTGAGAGGACGCCGATGGGTCATTCAGCCGGAATCTTCGGTGGACCACGTGGCCTGATCGTCGGGATCATGGCCCTCGCCCTGGCCGGCCCTGGGCTGGCCGCCGAGTCCGTCGACTTCGATACCCGAGTCGCGCCGATCTTGATCATGCGTTGCCTGGAGTGCCACGGCGAGACTTCGCCCGCGGGCGGCCTGGTGCTCACCGACGCCAGGTCGCTCGGTCGTGGCGGCGACAGTGGCGAGGTCATTGAGCCGGGAAAGCCCGAAGAAAGCCTCCTGCTCGGGCGAGTTGTCGACGGCGAGATGCCGCCGAAGAAGCAGGGGCATTCCCAGAAGCTAGCGGCCTCGGAAATCGAGGCGTTACAGGCCTGGATTGCGGGAGGGGCGATCTGGCCCGTGGGGCGGACGCTTGACCGCGACGAGCGGACGACCGAAGTGAGGGCCGGAAGGGATTGGTGGGCGCTTGCCCCGGTGCGACGCCCGGAGGAGCCCACGACCCGCCGCACAGATTGGGTCAAGAACCCGATCGACGCGTTCATCCTCGCCAGGCTCGAAGCCGAACGACTGACCCCCGCCCCGCAAGCGGATCGGCGCGTGCTCATCCGCCGCGCCTACTTCGACCTGACGGGCCTGCCGCCCACCGCCGCGGAAGTCGATGCGTTCGTTGCCGACGACGCGCCCGACGCCTACGAGCGACTGGTCAAGCGTTTGCTGGACATGCCGCAGTATGGCGAGCGTTGGGGCCGATACTGGCTCGACCTGGCCCGCTTCGCGGAGACGAGCGGGTACGAACGCGACCAGGAGAAGCCGGGGGCCTGGAAGTATCGCGACTGGGTCGTGCGCGCGTTCAATGAGGATATGCCCTACGACCGGTTCGTCCGCGAGCAGATCGCCGGCGACGAGGTCGGCGACCGGACTGAGCAGTCCGTCGTGGCCACCGGCTTTCTGCGGCTAGGCACCTGGAACGACGAACCGAACGACCCGCAAGACTACAAATATGAGCGTCTGGAAGACATGGTCCACGCCACGACCACGGCCTTCCTGGCGATGACCGTCAAGTGCGCCCGCTGCCACGATCATAAGTTCGACCCGATCCCGCAGACCGACTATTACCGCGTGGCGGCCTCATTCTGGTCCGGGCCGATCGAGCCTCGCGACGGCAAGCTCCTGGGCGGCCCGACGAAGGAAGAGTTGGGGTACGACGTCCTGGGCTGGACCGATGTTTCGCGCAATCCCGCCGATCTGCACCTGCTCAAGAAGGGCGAGCACACCCGACCCGGGGCCGTGGTGGCGCCGGGCGTACTGGCGATGGTCCCTCGGCTGGACAAGCCGTTCTCGCCGCCGCCGGCCGAGGCGAAGACGACCGGCCGTCGGCTGCAACTGGCCGCCTGGATCAACGAACCCACCAATCCGCTGACATCCCGCGTGTACGTCAATCGGCTCTGGCAACACCACTTCGGCCGAGGGTTGGTGAGCACACCCGATAACTTCGGCTTCACAGGCCAGAAGCCGACGCATCCCGAGCTGCTCGACTGGCTGGCCGACGAGTTTGCCAAGGGTGGCCTCAAGACAAAGCACCTCCAATTCCTGATGATGACCTCGCGGGCCTATCAGCAGGCGTCGATCCATCCCGACGACGCGACGCAGTCGGTGAGGGATGCCGATAACTCGCTCGTCTGGCGCGGGTCGCGACGCAGGCGTGATGCGGAGTCGTTGAGGGACGCGATCCTGGCGGTGGGCGGCAAGCTTGACTTCCGCGTCGGCGGACCGAGCTTCCGCCCCGAGTTCAGCCCCGAGGCCCTGGAAGGACTTTCTCAGAAGACCGGCGACACGAAGCCATCGCCCGCGAGCGAGCAGGGCCGACGCAGCATTTATATGTACTCGCGTCGGAGCCTGCTGTCGCCGATGATGACGACGTTCGACTTCTGCGACACTACCCTTCCGTGCGGCCAGCGCGACGTGAGCGTGGTTGCGCCCCAGGCCCTTGCCCTGCTCAACGGGGCATTCGCCCACGACCAGAGCCGTGCCGTCGCGGACCGCGCCATCGTGCTCGGCGGCACCGATCGCGCCGCCCGAGTCGAGGCGGCCTGGCGACTTGTCCTTTCCAGGACGCCGAGCGACGCGGAGCGAGCCGCGGCCGTCGACCATCTGGACCGGCAGCGTGGACGGCTCGGCGGCGACTCCAGGGCCGACGACCTGGCGCTCGCGTCGCTCTGCCACGTGCTGATCAACTCCAACGAATTCATCTTCGTCGACTGACGGCGATTGCCAACGGAGCAAGACCGATGAGCGACCGACGTCTCTTCCCCTGCGGCCAGTCTCGCCGTGAGTTCCTCTGGGAGATGGGCGGAGGCTTCGCCGGAACGGCTCTGGCCGGAATGCTGGCCGGCGACGGGTTCTTCCCGCGCAAAGCGGCCGGGGCCGACGCCAACCGCACCTCGCTGCTCCCCCGCGCGGGGAATTTCCCCGGCACCGCACGCAACGTCATCTTCCTGATGATGAATGGCGGCCCGAGCCAGGTCGACACGTTCGACCCCAAGCCGGCGATCGAGAAGTACGCCGGCCAGCCGCTGCCTGCCGACAAGAAGTTCATCAACTCGGGCGGCCGCAAGATGGGCTTCCTCACGCCCGCCTTCCGCAAGTTCCGCCCCGGCGGCCAGAGCGGCCTGATGGTCTCGGACTACTTCCCCAAGGTCCGCGAGCACGCCGACAAGCTCGCCGTGATCCGTTCGTGCCACACCGACAGCCACGCTCACGGCTCGGCCCTGGTGGCCATGAACACGGGCAAGACCTTCATCGGCCGGCCTTCGTTGGGAAGCTGGGCCGTCTACGGCCTGGGCAACGAAAACCAGAATTTGCCCGGCTACGTCGTGATCCTGGACAAGCGGGGCGGCCCGATCAGCGGCCAGCCCAACTGGTCGAGCGGCTTCATGTCCGCGGGCTACCAGGGGACCCTGTTTCGCCCCACGGGCAATCCGATCCTGGACCTTCAAGGGCCGGGATATCTCAGCGGAAAACCGCAGCGCGAACAGCTCGACCTGCTCGCCCGCCTGAACCAGGAACACCTGGACGCCCGCCCCGGAGGCCAGGAACTTGCCGCCCGAGCGGCGTCCTATGAGCTGGCCTACCGCATGCAGGCCGAGGCGCCCGAGGCGGTCGACCTCTCGACCGAGACCGATGAGACGAAGCAACTCTATGGTGTGGGCACGCCGCAGACCGACGAATTCGGCCGCAATTGCCTGGTCGCGCGCCGGCTGGTCGAACGCGGTGTCCGGTTCGTCCAGCTCTACTCGGGCGGCGGGCACCTCGACGACACCTGGGATGCCCACGTGAACATCGAGGACAACCACTCTCGCCACGCCGGCGAGATCGATCACCCCATCTCGGGGTTGCTCACCGACCTCGACCGACGGGGGTTGCTGGAGAGCACGCTCGTGGTCTGGGGGGGCGAGTTCGGCCGGATGCCATTCAGCGAGGGGCCGGGCGAGAAGGGCCGAAATCACAACCCTTACGGCTTCAGCATGTGGATGGCCGGCGGCGGCGTGAAGGGGGGGATCGCTTACGGCGAGACCGACGACTTCGGCTTCGAAGCGGTGGTCGACAAGGTCCACCTCAATGACATCCACGCCACGATCCTCCACCTGCTCGGCCTCGATCACGAGATGCTGACGTATTTCCACGAGGGGCGCAACCAGCGACTGACCGACGTCAGCGGCCGCGTGGTGCGCGAGATCCTCGCCTGAGATTCGGCCCAGACCCACCCTCTCCTCTCCCGGGAGCGGCTGCCCATGACGTCCTTGATCCAGCCCCAACTCCTGCGGCGGATGACGGTTCGCAGGGTTTTGGAAGTGCTCCGCGACCACGGTCCATGTACACGAGCCAACCTGACCAGGCTCTCCGGAATCAGCGCTCCGACGGTCTCGAAGGCCGTCGGCGTCCTCCTCGAATCGGGACTCCTCGAAGAGGGCGATTCGCAGATGGGTGCCCAGGGACGACCCGGGACGCTGATCCGACTGGCCCAGGATCGTGCTCAAGTCATCGGGGTCGTCCTCGATGCTGGGTCGTGTCACGTCGTCTCGGCGAGCCTCGACGGCACGATCCGCGAGGTCGACTCGGCCAGCTTCCCTTCCCCCGAGACTTACGACGGCCTGCTGGACGAAATCGCCCGGGAAACGACCCGCCTGATCGGCCGCGACGGGGTGAAAACGCTCGCGATCGGGATCAGCATCCCGGGCCTCATCGATGCCCGGACAGGGTTGGCCATGCTCTCGCCCAATCTGCACATCACCGACGGTCGATCGCCCGACCGCGACCTGAGCCGTAGGCTCGGCGTCGAATGCGTGATGTATCAGGAATCTCGGGCTCTCTGCCTCGGCGAGCGGATGTACGGCGCCCCCGGGACTCTTGACGATTTCGTCATGCTCGAGATCAGCACGGGTCTGGGCGTGGGGGTCATGATGAACGGCCGCCTGATGGAGGGGCACAGCGGCCTGGCCGGCGAGCTTGGCCACGTCACGGTTGCCCTCGACGGGCCGGCGTGCGGGTGCGGCAATCGCGGCTGCCTGGAGACGCTCGCGACCGACCTCGCCTTCACGCGGAGACTCTCCGAACGCCTAGGCAGTCCGATCACCCTCGACGAGGTCCGGGAACAAATTCAGGCCGGCACCCTCGACGCCGAACCGGAATTGAACCTGGCCTGCGAGTACCTGGCCATCGCCGTGGCGGCCGCGATCAATCTCTGGAACCCGGCGACCCTGTTTATACACGGCCGCCTCTTCGACGTCCGCGAGGGACTCTTTGATCGCGTCCGGGAGCTGACCCGACGCAGGGCGCTAGCCCCCTCCCTGGCCGATTGCCGGATCCTCCGCGCACGTTGGGGCAAGCGTCAAGGCGCGGTCGCGGCGGCCATCCATCACCTGATCGACGCGCACGGCCCGGTCCTGGGCGAATGACCGGCAGGCGAACAAGGGCGAGTGCTGGCGTCGTCGGTCCCCGTGCGCGATGATGTCAGGTCCACGCCCGAGCGCTTCTCGGGACGCCCGGGGTCGGGTCCATGAAGCCGAACCATTCCTTGCTGCAACTGGCGGAACTCTTCGATTGCGTCGACGACGTCGTCGTCTGGGTCAAGGACTGCGCAGGTCGATATTGCTGGGTCAACCGGGCGTTCCTCGTCGAGTTCTCGTTGCGTGATCGCGACGATTCGGCAGCCCCCGGGCCCTCGGACGTCCTGGGCAAGACCGATTACGACCTCTCTCCCGCGTTCCTGGCCGATCAGTTTCGGCTGGACGACGATTACGTGCTGGCCGGCCGGCGGATCGTCAATCGGATCGAGCAGGTCGGCCAGCCCGGCGGCCTGGCCGTCTGGAATGTCACCAACAAGATCCCGCTCGTGGGCGATGGCGGCAAGGTGATCGGCACGGCCGGCCTGACGCGACGGCTGGTCGCACCCGGGCAGGCGACGACCCCGGGGCTCGAATTCGGCCCGGTGTTGGCGCACATGCGAGACCATTACCAGGCTCCGATCACCAACCGGCAGCTTGCGAAGCTGGCGCACATGTCGGTCCGTGCCTTCGAACGCAAGTTCCAGACGAGCTTCCACCTGACCCCGCAGAGATACCTGCGCAAGCTCCAGATGCGGATGGCCAGCCGCGCATTGGTCTACTCCAGGCAGCCGCTGGCGGACGTGGCCAGCGGCTGCGGCTTCTCGGATCAGAGCCACTTCACCCGTGAATTCCGCCGCCATTTTGGACGGACTCCGCGCGACTATCGCGAGCATTACTCGAGGGGCGGAGGCGCTGCCGCTCCTGTTCCAAATCTAGCCGCAGACGAGCAAGAATCGCCGGGCCTGGCGGCGTTATAGTCCAGATCGTCCGACGGGCGGCGCTGGGGCCGCCCCGGAGTCGATCGGGGACCTCGTCCATGATGAAATTGCGCCTCGCCATGCTCCCGGCTGCCGGGCTTCTCGCCGCCTCCCTGGCATGGGGGGCCGACTCTCCCACGCCCGAGGGCTTCACCTCGCTCTTCAACGGCAAGGATCTGACGGGCTGGGTGATTCCCGAGGGAGACGGCGGCCACTGGAAGGTCGTCGACGGCGTCATCGACTACGATGCCGAGAGCGAGGCGAAGGGGGACAAGGCCCTCTGGAGCGACAAGGAGTACGGAGACTTCGTCCTCCAGCTCGACTGGAAGATCAAGGAAGCTCCGTACATCAACAAGAGCATCCCTTACATTTTGCCGGATGGTACCCACGCGAAGGATATCAAGGGCAAGGAGCTGAGGGTCCCGCTTCCCGACGCCGACTCGGGCGTCTACCTCCGAGGCGACGGATTCTTCCAGACCAACATCTGGTGCTGGCCCATCGGCTCGGGCGAGATGTACAGCATCCGGACCGACTCCAAGTCGTCGCCCGAGTTGAAGGCAGCCGCCACCCCCATCCATCAGGCCGACAAGCCGGTCGGCGAGTGGAACCACTTCGAGATCACCGTGAAGGGCAAGACGGTCAAGGTCGTCCTCAATGGGGTGACCGTGATCCCCGGGGCCACCATCCCCCAGCTTCCCGCCCGAGGGAAGATCGCCTTTCAACATCACGGATCGAAGAAGGACGGGGTCTGGGTCGGCCCCCCCAGCCTGGTCCAGTTCAAGAATGTCAGCATCAAAGAGCTGGATTGACGGAGGGCGATAATCCCGACGCATGGACTCCACCGTCACGAGCCTCTCAGGGGCATGGAAGCCCGATCAGCGATTCATGTCAATGGATCAGGATTCGTCCGCTCGTCAGAGGAGATTTTCATGGCCGTGCGGATCAATCGCGGAATGCTGGCCTTTCTGGCGGTCACCTGCCTATTGGTGGGCCACCCCGGAACGGCCTCGGCCGAAGGTCCCGTCCGGGTCCTGATCTTGGGCGGCGACGCGAACCCTGGAGTACGAGAGACGGCCCCGATCCTACGACGGATCCTCGACGACTCGGGCCGGTTCGACGTCAAGGTGAACGAAACATCCGCCGGATTGACCTCCGCGGCCCTGGAAGGGTTCGACCTCGTGGTGGTCAACGGTGCCGCCCCCGATGCGGACAAAGTCATCACCGGATTCGTCGAGTCCGGAAAGGGCCTACTCGTAACCCGCGGCGCACTCGCCGGCACGCCGATCCCGGCCTCGTCGCCAATCGACTCTGACGGGTCGTCCACACCAATCCGCTTCGTCGAGGTGAAGATCACCCTTCCCGACCATCCGATCGTCCGAGGCATGAAGGCCGGGTTCCTGATGCCGGATTCCCTTCCGCGCGGCCTGAGCGTCCGCCCCGATGCCGAGGTGATCGCCACGGCCGACGGAGGCGCGAAGGACCAACCCGTCCTCGCAGTGTCCAGGGTCGGCAAGGGTCGGGTCATCACGCTGGCCCTTGGTTCCGATGTCTCGGCACTGCACGAACCGCAGGTCATCGCCACTCTGGCGCGTGCCGCCGAATGGGCTGCGACGGGGACCGTGACCCTTCCCGCAGAATTTACGCCCCCGCGCCCGACCTCTGACGCGGTCAAGGGCCTGGTCATCACCGGCGGCCACGACCACGAAGCCCAATTCTACTCGCTCTTCGCGGGCCACAACGACCTAGGCTGGCTGCCGGTCGACACCGCCGCTAACGCGTTCAAGAAGGACATCCGCGGCAAGTATGACGTTGTCATCATGTACGACTTCACCCGGGAGCTGGACGACACCTGCCGGAAGAACCTCCGCGACTACGTCGAGGCGGGAGGCGGGGTTGTCGTCCTGCACCACGCCCTGCTGAACTTCCAGAAATGGGCGTGGTGGTCCGAGGAGGTCGTCGGCGGACGATACCGCCTCCAGCGCGAGGGGGACAGCCCTAGCTCGGGGGTGAAGGACGGCCAGGAACTTTTCGTAACACCCGCGACCGACCACCCCGTGCTGGCCGGAATCGCCCCCTTTCACATCCATGATGAGGCTTACAACAAGCTCTTCATGTCGCCCAAGATCAAGGTCCTCCTGACGACGGAGAATCCCGCGAGCGAGACCAACGTCGCCTGGATCGGCCCATGCAGCACTGCCAAGGTGGTCGCGATCCAGCTCGGCCACGGCCACACGGCGTTCGGCCATCCCACGTACCGGAGCTTGGTGCACAATGCCGTCCTCTGGGCGGCCGGCAAGGCGGACTGATCCGGTCGTTCGCCTGAAAACCGGGTCGTCCACCGGCCTCATCATTTGCTTCTTTCCCCTTATTCCATCGAGGAATCTCCGATGAAGTTGGGTCTTTATAGCATTACTTACATGGGCCTCTGGTATCGCGGCGAGGCCCTGACCCTGCCGCAGATGATCACCAAGGCCAAGCAGTACGGCTACGACGGCATCGAGATCGACGGGAAACGACCGCACGGCTGCCCGCTCGACTGGACCCCCGCCAAGTGCAAGGACCTGCGAGCCCGCGCCGAGGGCGAAGGGCTCGACATCTTCGCCGTCGCGGCCAATAACGACTTCAGCAATCCGGTGCCCGAGGTCCGCGAGGCCGCGATCGGATCGGTGCGCGACCTGATCAAGATGACGGCCGACTTCGGAGCCCCCACCCTCCGCGTGTTCCTCGCCTGGTGGGGTATCACCCGCCACCCGCAACTCGCCACCTACGACATCGCTGAGGGGTACTGGCCCATCGTCCACGAGAAGTTCTCCACCGAGGAGATCTGGGGTTGGTGCCGCGAGGCACTCATCGAGTGCGCCCGCTATGCAGGCGACGCCGGGGTAACCCTCGCGTTGCAGAATCACAAGCCCTTGATTACCGACCACCACGACCTGCTGCGCATGGTCCGCGAGGTTGGCTCGCCCCACCTGAAACTCTGCCTCGACGCCCCGCTGATGAATGACCGGAGCACGAGCGGGATCTTCGAAGGGGCCCGCGCCGTCGGGTCGCTCCAGGCCCTCTCGCACTTCGGCGGCGAGTTCGAGCGCCAGGCCGACGGATCGATCCGAGGCTTCGAACGCAACGACGGCGTCGTCGGCGAGGAGACGAACCGGTACTACCGCGACTTCGCCCGCGCTATGGCCGAGATCAGCTACGACGGCTACATCGGTTACGAGCTCTGCCATCAACTCCCCGTCATCAACGGCCAGACCGTCGGCATCGATTACGCCGACACCCAGGCCGAGCTCGCCGCCGAGTTCATGCGCCAGTTGATCGACTCCGAGGTCGTCGCCGTCAGCGGCCGTTGAGCCATTCAGGACACCCCTCGCGTCGGTTCAACCGAGGTGACGCGAGGGGTGTGGCCCGCCCGTTGCAGGATCGAGCACACAGGCAGAATCACCGATCGGGAGATTCTCATGAACTCGACGCGATGGATCATGCTCGTGGGCCTGGTCGTGGGATTGGCCATCCCGGCCTCGGCGCAGGAGAAGAAGAAGCGGCTTCTGGTCGTCGGCCAGAGCAAAGGGTATCAGCACGAGTCGGTCTCGGCCGCCATGGTCACGCTCTACAACCTCGGGCGCAGCTCGGGGAAGTGGGAGACCGACCTCCGCACCGACTGCACCAACATCACCAAGAAGAAGCTGAAATACGAAGTCAAGAACCTGAATGACTACGACGCCGTCGCCTTCTTCACCGACGGCAATCTGGACATGGACGACTCCCAGAAGGCCGACCTGATCTCGTTCGTGCACGATGACGGAAAGGGCTTCCTCGGCATCCATAGCGCCACGATCACGTTCATGGGCTGGCCCGAGTATGGCAAAATGCTAGGTGGCTACTTCGATGGACACCCCTGGGGAACGTTCGAGGCCCCTTTGATCGTCGAGGACCCGTCCTTCCCGGGGATGAAGCACCTCCCTCGCAGCTTCACCCTCAAAGATGAAATCTATCAAATCAAAGATTTCTTGCGCGATGACGTCCGGGTCCTGGTGCGGCTCGATGCCGACAAGGTCGACCTCTCGAAGAAGAGCATCCACCGCAAGGACAAGCACTTCGCCGTCGCGTGGGCCCGCCAATATGGCAAGGGGCGAGTTCTGTACAACGGCCTGGGCCATTCGAAAGAGGTCTGGGACAGGCCCGATTTTCAGGAGATGTGGCGGGAATCGGTGCTCTGGTCGATGGGCCTCATTCCCGGGGATGCCAGCCCGCAGCCCAGGACCACCCCATAAGCCGGACGACGCGACTCAGTCGCCGCGAAGGACCGACAGGCCGGGCTCGAGGCCGATCTGATAGCTCACTCGGCGGCGGATCGAAGCACCGCTCGCATCGCGGAGCGTCAGGTCGACTGGAACACTCGCATAGGGCTGGATCGGTTGGTCGGGCTCGGCCAGTTGATGACGTTCCAGGCGAAATCCCGCCTTGTGGTCATCGTCGACGAACCGGATCGGCGGTCTGAGGCGGGTGAGGTCGCGGGCCGTTCCCCCTTTCCATGCGTCGAGCGCGACGGTCAAAACCTCGCGGGCGCGGGCGGAATCGTACTTGCCGGCGGCCGACCCGGCATCGCCCGAGCAGCCGGCCGCGAGGGCTGCCATCAACGCTGGCCAGAGAATCAGGGTCCGCATCGACTGCCCTCTGATCGATCGTGACATCAGTAGGCATCCGAGCTGACAACCTCGCCGCCGGCGACGGTGCCCAGGGCCCGCCAGACGAAGCCGTTGACGGTCTGCTTGATGAACTTGACCGAGCCGTCGCCGAAGAGGGTGTTGACACCGCCAGGATGGTAGCTCCTCGACGTCACGGCCGCGAAGGTCGGCCCGCCGATGCGCTCGCGGTTGCCGTTCAGGTCGACGTCGGGAAACGACCTGCTCGGCCCGCCCGGGGTCCGCTTGTTCGGCGGCCAGGCAGTCGTGAACCCGTTGTGATGCACGGTCATCTCGGCCCATTGCGAGTGCGCATTCAGCAGAAAGGTGCATCCTCCAGCGAGATATTCCGGGGCGATGGTCAGAGGATCGGCGTCTGGCGCCGGGATCGTTGCCGGATCGTTGATGAGCGAGAGCCTACCGCAATCGCGGACGTAGGGTTGCTGGTTCTTCACCTCGGCGATCAGCATCGTCTGGCTGGTGCCGTCGGAGAACGACGCCCAGTTGCGGCTGAGGTTCACGCCAAACGCCGAGCGGGTGATCGGGCCGCCATCCGGCCCCTGCCAGACGTACCAGTCCCCCATGCTGAAGCCGTAATTGACACCGCCAATTCGCCCGAACGTCGCATGGACGATGGGCTCGCGACGGATCTCGCTTGGGCAGAGATAGGCCTCGATGACCTGCCCAGTTGCAGTGCTATTGTCCAGCAGCCCATAGGCCGAATCGAGATTGATCGCGTTGTAGGTGGAAGACTGTTCGAGGAACGGCAGGATCCTGGCGTGCGGACCCCAGTTAGACGTCCAGATCGCACCGCCAGGCCTGCGGACGATGACCGAGGTGGGCGGCAGGCCTCCCAGCGAGGCCTCATAGTTGTTGATCGCCAGGCCCAGTTGCTTCAGGTTGTTGATGCATTGCATCCGCCGGGCCGCCTCGCGGGCACTTTGCACGGCAGGCAACAACAAACCGATCAAAAGCGCGATGATGGCGATGACAACCAGCAATTCGATCAGCGTGAACCCGCGGCCTGGCTGGCGACGCATGGGGAGACTCCCAGGGGCATCTCGAAAAGAAGTTGCCATCGTCGCCAGATCGGCCGCGTGATTCAAGCACCGTGCCGAGAAAGTCTTACATTTGCCAGAGGAAGGGAATCTTCATGGCAGAAGCTGATAGGTGACGAAGGCAATTTGCTTACCGTCGGGCGAGAAGCAAGGAACATTGACGGTCCCCTGGCCGCCGAAGAATCGGCCGAGGACGTCGATCCTGAGTCCATCCAAGGTCAGCCGTCTGAGGGTGACGTCCTTGTTTTCCGGGTGACCGGTCACGCCCTTCTCGTAGGAGAGGAAGACGAGGGCCCTTCCATCCGGCGATGGGTGGGGGAACCAGTTGTTGTATTCGTCGGCGACCACCGGCTGCTGCCCGCTGCCGTCGATCTCCATGCGCCAGATTTGCATGGTGCCGGTGCGGTCGGAGTTGAAGTAGATGAAGCGGCCATCGGGAGAATACTCGGGGCCATCGTCCAGGCCCGTCGCGGTGGTCAGTCGCGTCTCTTTCCCGCCCATCACGGGAATCGTGTAGATGTCGAACTCGCCGCCGCGTTCGGCGCAATAGGCCAGCGTCGAGCCATCGGGCGACCAGCCATGCCAGTAGGAGGGGCCCTGCTCCGTGACGAGCCTGGGCGACCCGCCGCCCACTGGCAGGTTGTAAATCCGCGACTTCCGGCCGATCCCCGATGAGTCACTGATCGCCAGCAAGGTGCCGTCGGGCGAGACTCCGTGGTCGTTGTTGCAGCGGATGGCGGAACCGGTGTCAATCACCTCGGGCGTCCCTCCAATGGCCGGGATCTGGTAGATCCGACCTTTGCTGTTGTAGATCAAGGTCTTGCCGTCATGCAGCCAATTGGGGGCCTCGATGTGAGTGTCGGTCACTCGGACGACGCTCCGGTCCTTCGAGCTAAGCGACTGCGTCTCCAACGTGCTGTAGAGCGTGGGCTTCAGCGAGGCCGAGTGCCGGGGGATGCCCAGCTCGACCTTCGAGAAGACGGCCTGCTCGGCCACGTCGGCCTCGTGCGAGCAGACCCCCAGCCCGACGTAAAACGGATCCTTGAGCTCGATACGCACGGCCGCGCCCGAGAAGATGGGTTCGCCGTTCTCGCCCGATAGAAAAAGCGTGACGTACTTGTCTCGCTTCTCCAGCCTGAGTCGTTTCGGGGCCGAGACGTTGGAGCGGACCTCATTGGTCGGCTGCCCCTTTGCGTCGCGGAACTGGAGCGAGGTCAGGCCGTCCCCGTGCCTCGCTACGTCGACATAAGCCGAGTCGGCGTCCAGGTCCTGCCGGATCACCAGGCAAGCCTTGCGGTGCGGGTTCGTCCCCTTTCCGAGGAACGCGATGTCGGCCGCCAGGGTCAGGTCGCCGGTCGACTTCTTCCAGACGTAATGAAACGCATCCTTGGCGCTCCACATATTCTCGCCGCTGCCGACGACGGAATAGGTTCCCTTGAGCTGGTCGAATTCGACGGTGCCAGGAATTCGGACTGCGCCGATGTCCGCGCTACTGTCGAATATTCCAGTCGCGGTTGCGGCCGGCACCTGGGCCCTTGCGTGGTCCGCCGTCAGGCAGGCCATTCCGACGAGAAAGGCGACGGACAAGACGGCCCGGCCCGGACTGGCCGTACAGGGTCGAGGAGAGGGCTTCAAGGGGCGATTCATGGTGATCTCTCGAGTGTTGGCGGCCCATCGGGGGAGCGAGGCCCACCCCCGCAAAATGCCACACACCGAGCACCGGAACCAGAGATGAACTCATTAATGTCTGAGGCCCATCGACGTTCGTGCGATGAGCCTCAGACAGAGATGAAGGCATGGATCCGCCGGTCGCCATACCCAAGTCAGCGATTGGCGGGCTTCTCACCGGCCTTCTCGCCCTCGACGATCGGTGTTTCCTCGGCATTGCCCCAATCGGACCAGCCGAGGAAATAATTCCGCGCCGGGAAGCCGAGGCGTTCGAGCACGAATGCGTCGACCGAGGCCCGACCCCCACCCTGACAGTGGGTGATGACCGGTTCGCCGGCCTTCAGGCCGAGGCCGTCGACCTTCGCCTTCAACTCGGCCTTGCTCAGGAATCGGCCGTTCTTGTCAACGAGATCCGACCACTCGAGCCTGCAAGCCGTCGGGATGTGGCCGCCTCGCTTCGACGATTTACGCTCGCCGACGTACTCGGCCAGGCTCCGGGCGTCGACGACCTGGGCACTTCCACCCTTCAGGGCCGCGGCAACGTCGTCGCGGTTGGCGAACCGATCCGCACGCAGGCGGACGGGGAACGCAGTCGCCTTGACGCTCGGAACCTCGGTCGAAAGAGGACGCCCCTCGGCCTTCCAGAGTCCGACATTGCCGTCGATCAGCCCGACCTTCTCGACCCCGAGGTAGCGAAGCAGCCACCAGAGGCGAGCGGCATCCAACTGTCGCTCACCATCGGAGATCAGGACTTCAAGCTCTTCGGTAATCCCCAGCGGCGCGATCCAGGCCGTCCAGGCACCTGAGTCTGTCAAGGCACCAGGCTTCGAGGTCAGGGTCCGCACGGCCTTGGAATCGACCCAGACGGCTCCGGGCAAATGTCCCTTCTCGTAATCCTCGCGGGATCGCACGTCGAGAATTCGCAAGCCCGGCGAGCCGAGTTTCGGTTGCAGGGCCTCGAAGCCAATCAGCGAAGGTACCCTCGGCTCTTCCGCGATCGAATTGGTCACAGCGCCGGCCAGGACAACGGCCGTGAGACTGAACGTTGCAAACCTCGTGGGAAATCGCACTGAAGTCTCCTCACCACATGCCTTGTACAGGTCGCCTCGGCCTTAATGACGATTATGTCGATCAATTTAGAAGAATATCAAGGCTTTCGAATCGACCAGGCAACGGGGCGATTGGAATCTCTCGACGCCGGGCGAGCCCCACTCGCGCGGGATTCCTTGAATGCGTCGGTCGCGCGCGACGCGGCCCTCGCTGTTGTCAGCGAGGGCCGCGTCCGATTGGATCGATATCCAGGATCAGCGAGGCTTGGGCTGCAAGAGTTCCCGACCCACGCCTTCGAGCAACTTGAACGCATCCTGCCCGCGGGCCCCGCGGGAGGAATTCGTCGTGGCGTCGCCGGCAGCTGCGGCGGGGGGGATGACCTGGTCTAGCAGGCGGCCGGCCTGGGCCTTGACCCCTCGCTTGACCATCGACCTGGCGGCGTCCTTCACGGCGAGGCGGAAGCCCGCCCGGTCGATGGTCGGACGCGAGATCGTGCCGCCGATGGGCACCGTGATCTGGGTGTCGCCGACGATCTGCTTGACGGTCGCGTCTCCGCCCATCATCTGGGCCGTGACGGGGATCATCGCCTTCATCGACAGGGTCTTGTCGAATCCGACTGACCCTTCGAGGTTCGCCTTCGCGGTCTCGGATAGTGGGATGGACAGACCGCTCTGCCTCACGCGGCCATCGGCAATCTGGAGCTGCAAGGGCTGGTGCAGGGTCATCTTGGGGACGACCTTGCCGGACAGGGAGAAGATCTCGGCACCGAATGGACCGGGCTGGAAGACGACGTCTTGGAAGACAAGCTGGCCGTCCACGCGAAGTGCGCCCTCGCCGATCATGGGGATCGCGGCGTCCTCAATCGTCAGCGAGACTTTGCCCGTAACCTTGCTGGCCTTGCTCAGCACCGGTGCGATGTAGGAGAGGACGTCGTTGGAGACAGTCTCATTAATCACCGCGCCGTCGATCTTGGTCCCCTTGGCCAGCCTGAGCCAGAGGCCTTCGGGGTCGTCCAGGTAGAGGTCGGCGTCGATCGCGGCCGGACCTTCGTTGACGGTCGTTGAGATCGGGTCGAAGGCGGCCTTGCCCGCGGCCAGCCGGAGGACGATCGGGGTTGGGCCAACCTTCATGCCGAAAGCCTCGGCCGAGGTGAGGTCGAGCGATAGCTCACCCTCGAGACCTTTCAGGACCTGAGACGCCGACGCACCGGCAAGCGATCCCTTGATGTGGAACGGCTTGAAGGTCGCTCGGACCTGGGCATGCGGCTCGACGGCCGAGGCGACGAACGAATCGAGCGTCTCCCAGCGCGGTTCCAGGGTGCCCGAGATGTCGGCGATCCGCTTCGTGGTGGCCTCGGCAACCTTGCCGCCGACGACGATCCGGCCGAAGGCGGTGGCCAGGTCGAGGCTCGCCAGGTCCAGGGCATCGGTGGCGGTCGCGTACGTCCCCTTCAACGCGACGGCGACCGGTCCCCGAGCGGTGGTCATCACGAGATTCGCCGCGGCCATCCGACCGCTGAAGTCGAGGACGCCGTCGGTCCTGCGGGCCACCGCAATTCGCCCGGACCAGCCGCCGCCCAGGCCGCGCGGGGGGGACTGCATCCATGCGGAAAGGAACTGGTCGAGGGCCGCCAGCTCGCCGACCAGTGCGGCGTCGAGCGTCATCGGGGCGTCGGACTTGCCGAGGCCGCCGAGCTTGAGCCCTTCGGCGGCCAGGCCGATTCCCACGGCAGGCTGGACCCCGATCGGTACAAGACTCAGGTCGCCCGTGGTCAGGTCGAGCCGACCCTTCGCGGCGAAGGAAATCGAGCCCGCCACGGCCTTCGGATCGGTGGGAATCGCCGACAGTTGAAGCTCGTCGATGTCATAAACCCGGTTAAACCAGCGGACCGAGACCTTGCCCCCGGCTCGCGCCGGGGTGGGAGAGGTGATCGAGGTTGAGCCGTCGAGAATGATCGACGTCACCTCGCCGGCCATCTTGGCGTGCAGGTTGGCCGTCGTCTCACCTGCGTGGATACCCAGCCGGGCCGCGTGCCAGCCGGTCGGCAGCCCATTCTCACCCCGAGGGCCGTCGGCGGTTCCTTCAAGGCGGACGTGGTCGTGGACGATCGGCTGTGGGGCAACTCCCGTGGCTTTGAGCCCCGAGAGTTCGGCCGCGAACCGCGCCTTGAATGTCTCGCCGTCGCGGCGATAGTCTGCGGCCACCCTCCCCTTGCCGGCGAGGTCGAGCGTCCCCAGGTCGATCAGGTCGCGTAACTGGGCCTGCACCACGGCGAGGTCAATGGTGCCCGAGAGCTTCAAGCCTCGCTCGAGGTCGCCCGTTACGGTGGCGTCGACCCCCGCTGCTTTCAGGACGAAGGTCTCGACGGCCAACACTCCCTTGGTGCGTACCAGGGCCGCGGACAGCGATGCGGGGTTGTGGAAGACAATCGGGCGGCCTCGCTCGGTCGCGGCCAGATCGGCAATATTGGCCGAGACGGCAAGTCGGTCGGCGCCGCCCTGCGAGGTCAGGCGGGCCTCGATTCGGGCCTGGCCACGGTCGATCACGATCCCATCGCGGAGGTGGAGTGTCAAAGGCAGGAGCTTCGAAGCCGCGGCCAGGTCAACGTGCCCTTCGAGCAAGGTGGGCGTCGTCGCAGATGCAGGGACGGTGCCGCTCGCCGTCAGTTCGCCGATCGGGCACTTCAGGTCAAGCATGCGGATCGACCAACCGGTGGGGGTCTGCATCAGGTCGCAGCCGGCCTCGACGCTCTCGAGAGTGAGCCTGTCACCGGCCAGGACTGGTCCGTCGGCGACGACTTTGCGAAGCGTTGCGTTGCCTCGGGCCGACCAGAGCCCTTTCCTGCGATCGGCCCCGACCGTGCCGACGAGGTTCCCTTTGGCCGTGATGCCCGCCTCACGCACGGCGATCGGCCAGTCTTTGCCCGTCAGCAAGAGCGTCTGATCGGCCGAGGTCCCCTTCGCGGGGTACAGCTCATATCCGGCACGTAGCTCCAGGGAACGCCCCGCCTCGGCGATTGTCATGACGGCGTCGAGCGGCTTACCCGGGACGATCGTCGCGGAGGCGTCGAAGGCGACGGCGGAGATCGGCTCGGCAAGCTCGGGGCTGGCGATGCGTACACGCCCCCCCTTCACGACCACCGACAGGGCGAGACTTGGATCGCCCTGAGAGTCGCCGCCGGCGTTCATCAAACCGCCGAGTGCGTCGATTGCATCAATCGAGCCGTCGGCGTGACGCTCGACATCCACGCTGGCCCCATCGACTCGAATCGTCCCGTAGTTGGGCCGCGAGGCGAGCAGTCCGAGGATGCCCCGGTCGGTCTGGATCGACTTGGCCTTGATGACTTTCTTGCCGCTGGGGTCGACCAGGACGACATCGTCCAGGGTCAGCGAGCCTGTCCATGAGAGTGACATCGCGCCAAGTTCGATCCGCCCTGGACTGAACTTTTTATTGACGACCTGCACCAGCAGGCGTCGCGCGGGGGAGGTACTGAGCACGGTCGGCATCGACGCGAGCACGAGGACGAAGAGGATTGCGAGGCCCGCAATCAACCTGAGGATGCGCCTGAAACGCCTCGGCTGAGGCGTCTCGTCGATGCCTGGCTCTTCCATGGATGCACGGGCTCCTTCCCGGGTTGCACGCGAAGGTCGGAAAGGCCGGACGAGAGTCCTGGCCATCGGGCTAAGATCAAATCTCGACCCGCAAGTCAAGCCTGCTTGATTGCCCGAGAGTTCCTCGCGAAATCCCGAGGCGGATTGCCCGGATGAACGCGACCCGCGCGATCCGAGAGGATGGGCCGATTTCGCCAATTGATCCAGCCCAATTCGAACGCGAGAGCCGACCTCGAGTTTCGAGAAGCCCGAACGCTTGACAGGAAGTTGAACCGATTGGTTTGCACCTCCGGCATCTGCTTCTAACCGAGTTTATTCCTCCTCGAATCTTCTCACGCCTTACACTCTCCTCAACGCCCGCAAACCCTGACCTTTCGATCGTCTCCAGAGACGAACCGCAATCTCTGACGCCGCGGAGTTTGACTTGAAACAGTGACCTCGGAGGTTCAAAATAGTGTCTCCCCGAACTGGCGAAGACGCCCCGCTCACTTTGACTCGGGTCCAGGTCGCTTTAAACGCGACGATCGGCCGTCGAGGCCGGCCGAATGCAGCGCCGGAACGCACGCAATCGCCCCTCGCAACCGATCGCCCGGGAGGGCGACATCCTTGGACTCCCCCCTTCTCTCTCCCGAACGGCTGGCGACCCTCCTTCGCACAGGGCTCCTCGATTCCGAGTCTGAGGAGTCGTTCGACCGGCTCACCCGGCTGGCCTCGAAATTCCTCAATGCACCCGTCGCCCTAGTGTCTCTCGTGGATGCCGACCGGCAATTCTTCAAGAGCTGCGTCGGCCTTCCCCAGCCCTGGGCCTCGCGCCGCGAAACCCCGCTCTCACACTCGTTCTGCCGGCATATCGTCGAGTCGGGCGAGCCGCTCGTCATCGAAGACGCTCGGCCCCATCCGCTGGTTGCGACCAATCTTGCGATCGGCGACCTGGGCGTCATCGCCTATCTTGGCGCACCGATCCGCGTTGGCGGACATGTATTAGGTGCGCTCTGCGTCATCGACGGTAAGCCCCGGACCTGGGCCGACCAGGACGTCGAGACCCTGGTCGAGTTGGCCGAGGTGGTCTCGTCAGAAATCCGACTGCGAGCCGATCGCGCGGAGGTCGAGGCGTCGAGGCGTGACTTGCACGTGACGCTCGCGAGCCTCGGCGAGGCGGTCATCTCGGTTGATGCCGCCGGCCGGGTCTCGTTGATCAATCGAGTGGCCGAGACGCTCTGTGGTGTGACGGCCGGGGAGGCGATCGGGCGGCCCTTGGGCGAAATTTTCCGGGTCGAGGGGGGGCCGCCTCACTTTCTCGACACGGACCCAGCCGAGATGGAGTTGGGCGGCCTCGCCCCCGGCGGTTTCCAACACTCGATCCTGGTTTCCAGTGATGGCACGCGTCGGCCGATTGAACAGGGCGGCTCACCGATTCAAAGCGAGATGGGAGAGGTTTCGGGCCTGGTCCTGGTCTTCCGCGACATTTCCAGACGCATGGAGGAGGAAGAGCTTCGATTGGGGCTCGCCAGACGGGTCGAGTCGCAGGCAAGGCTCTTCGACGCAATCCTCTCTAACACGCCCGACTTCGTCTATGTCTTCGGGCTTGACCACCGCTTCACCTACGCGAACCAGGCGCTCGCGCAGATGTTCGGCAAGGGCGAGGTCATCGGCAAAAGCTTTAAGGAGCTTGGCTACCCGGAATGGCACGCCACAATGCACGAGCGAGAGATCGACACGGTGGTGGCGACCCGGGCACCGATCCGCGGGATCGTCCCTTTCTCAGGGACGCACGGCCGGCGCATCTATGATTACATCTTCGTCCCCGTGTTAGGCCCCGATGACCAGGTCGTCGCGGTCACCGGGACCACGCGGGACATCACAGACCGCCAGCGCGATGAGGCGATGCTCGCTGGTCAGAAACATACGCTCGAGCTGCTCGCTCGAGGGGCAGATTTGACCGAGGTGCTCGAGACACTCTGCCGGCTCGCTGAGGAGCAATCCGGCTCGGGGATGATCGCCTCGATCTTGGTCCTGGATCGGGACGGCCTGAATCTATGCCATGGCGCGGCGGCGAGTCTTCCGGATGTTTACAAAAAGGCCCTGGACGGGATCACCGTCCAGTCTCCGATCGGCACCTCGTTCGCGTCAGCCCTCCCCAGCGAACCGATCCACCTCTCGGACATTGCCAACGACCCGAACTGGGCCGAGTTTGCGGAGCTGGCGCTCCTCCACGGGCTGCGTTCCTGCTGGTCCCAGCCGATCCTGTCGAGCAACGGCGAGGTGCTGGGCACCCTCGCGATGTATCACGACCACCCGCGCGTTCCCGGCCCCGAGGACTTGAAGCTCGCCGAGGTCACGACCCAGACCGCGGCGATCGCCATCGCGAGGGCTCGCGCCGAGGCCGACCTGAGGGAGGCACGCCTGAGGCTCGAATCGGCCCTCTCCGCCGGCTCGGTCTCGACCTGGACGTACGACATCCTCACGAACCGGGTGGTGGCCGATGGCCGGCTGGCCAAGGTCTTCGGAGTCTCCGCGGAGGACGCCGCGGGCGGTCGCCTGGAGGCCTACATCAAGGCCGTCCACCCCGACGACCGCGAGCATGTCCTCCTGGATATCAAGGCCGCGATCGAGACCGGGGGGAGTTTCGAGTCCGAATATCGCATCCCCCAGCCCGACGGCCCGCCGCGGTGGGTCATCGCCCGGGGGACGACCCACCGAGACGCCTCGGGCAGGGTCGTGAGCCTCCCGGTGGCGATCGTCGACGTCACCTCGCAGAAGGAGGCCGAGAGTGCCCTGCGCGAGAGCCGGGCCTGGCTCTCGACCGTCTCGGACACGCTCCCCGCCCTGGTGAGCTTCGTCGACACCGAGTTCCGCTACCGGTTCATCAACCGTGCCTATGAGGAATGGGTCGGCATCCCGGCCGAGGAGATCTCGGGCCGGCACATCGGCGAGGTCTTCGGGAACGCCGCCTTCGAATCCAGGCGGGACGCGATGGAGCAAGCCCTGGCGGGGATGATGTCGAAGCACGAGGGCGAGATCCGACATCAGCGGCTCGGAACGCGCCAGCTCGACTCCACATACACGCCCTACATCATCGCCGGGGAAGTTCGCGGCTTCTTCGTCATGGCTCAAGACGCCACCGATCGGGTGCGATTCGAGCAAGACCGCGAGCGGGCGCTCTTCAAGGAACGTCGGACGTCGGAGCAGCTCAGGAATCTGGCGGAGATTGCCGCCCGTATCCACGTGGCCAGCGATATCGACTCGGTTCTCCGCGTCATCGCCGAGGAAGGTCGCTCGCTCATCGGCGCCGAGTACGCCATCACCAGCCTCGAGGCCGACGAACGGGCCACCAGCGTCACCCATCGAGCTGACCGGCCCGCGACGACCGAGAAGAGGGAAGAAGCCCAGGGATCGCCGGATCGAGGGTCCGCCAATCCTACATCGGACGACGAGTCACCTCCCGACGGCTGGCTCAGCGCCCCGATCGTCGGCCGCGGGGGGCGTAGTCTGGGACAAATCCGACTCGCACAGAAGCTCGACGGAGAATTCGGCGACGACGACGAGGCCATTCTTCTCCAGCTCGCCCGGATGGGTGCCATCGCAATCGAGAACGCCAGCCTCTACCAGGAGTTGCGCGACAAGGACCGCCGCAAGGACGAATTCCTGGCCATGCTCGCCCACGAGCTCAGAAACCCGCTCGCATCCATCGGCAACGCCGTCTCGCTGGCCATCCGCTCGGGCGAGCCCGTCGACCGGGCTTTCGCAGATGAGGTCATCGCACGGCAGGTCAAGACGTTCAGCCGCCTGATCGATGACCTCCTGGATGTCTCGCGAGTCAGCCGCGGAAAGATCCAGATCCGGCCTGAATACGTCGACCTCGCCCCGATTTTAGCCCACGCCGTCGAGACCGTCCGCCCGCTCATCGAAGACCGGAAGCATACCCTGGAAGTCTCGATTTCGACCGACCGGCTGACCGTCCACGGCGATCCCACGCGCCTGGAACAGGTGGTGGTCAACCTGCTGACGAACGCCGCCAAGTACACGAAGTCCGGCGGTCGGATCAGCCTCGACGCCTCGCTGGAAGGATCCGAGATCGTCGTCTCGGTCCGCGATAACGGCGTGGGGATCTCCGCCGAGATGCTGCCCAAGGTCTTCGACCTGTTCACCCAGGTCGACCGGTCGCTGGACAGGGCCGAGGGGGGCTTGGGTATCGGTCTTACGCTGGTCCGTGCGCTGGCCGAGATGCACCGGGGCTCCATCTCGGTCGTCAGCGACGGGCTGGAGAAGGGGAGCGAGTTCACGTTCAGGCTCCCCGCAACCCAGGCCCCGGCCGCCACCCGGGCCAACGACGAGGGACCTGCCAAGTTCAACGGCGGATCGGCCCGGGTGCTGGTCGTCGACGACAATGTCGACTCGGCGCGCAGCCTTGGCAGGCTGCTCTCCCTGCTCGACTACAAGGTGAAGCTCGCCCATGACGGGCCATCGGCGGTGGACATCGCCGAGGTTTTCATGCCCGAGTTCGTCCTGCTCGACATCGGCCTGCCCGGGCTCGACGGCTACGAGGTCGCCCGGCGAATCCGCCTCCAGGATGGGTGCAAGGACTCCACCTTCATCGCCGTCTCGGGCTACGGCCAGCAGGATGATCGCCGCAAGTCCAAGCTCGCCGGCTTCGACCACCATCTCGTCAAGCCGGTCGACTACGACGCGCTGCTCGCCCTGATCTCGGCCTGACCCCGAACGCGTCAGGCCAAGATCTCGCGGATGACCCGGCCGTGGACGTCGGTGAGCCGGCGATCCAGTCCGTTATAATAGGTGGTCAGCTTGGTGTGTTCGAATCCGAGCAGATGCAGCACGGTGGCGTAGAAGTCCCAGACCGTGGTGGGCGACTCCACGGCCCGTCGGCCGAATTCATCGGTCGCCCCGTGGCTCATCCCCCCCTTGACCCCGGCCCCGGCCATCCAGCAGGTGAAGCCATCGGGATTGTGGTCGCGGCCGGTGGTCCCCTCCTGGCAGGTGGGCATCCGGCCGAATTCGGTGGTCCAGAGAACCAGCGTCTCGTCGAGCAGGCCGCGCTGCTTCAGGTCGGTCATCAAGGCGGCCGTCGGTTGGTCGAAGACGGGGCAATGCCGCTCGTAATCGGCCTTCAGAGTCTTGTGGGCGTCCCAGTTCAACAATCCGTCGACGCCCGAGGCCCTCGATGCGCAGTAGAGGTTGACATACCTCACGCCTCGCTCGATGAGCCGCCTGGCGAGCAGGCAATTGCGGGCGTACGACGCCTTGAGCGGATTGGGGTCGCCGGTCCCGTAGAGGTCGTGGATCGACTGGGGCTCGGAGGCGAGGTCCGAGACCTCGGGCGCCGAGAGTTGCATCCGGGCCGCCAGCTCATAGGCCGCGATCCGCGCCTGAAGCTCGGAATCGCCGGGGTGCAGCCCGGCATCGCGCTCGTTGAGCGAGGCGAGGAAGTCGCGCGTGGCGCGTTCCTCGCCGGCCTTCACCGCGACCGGCGAGGCCAGATTGCGGATCGGCCGGTCGGCCGAGAGCATGACCCCCTGGTGCTGGGCGGGCAGGAAGCCGTTGCTCCAGTTGGCCTTTCCGTTCGGGGCCTCGCCGCGCACGTCGGGGATGGCCACATAAGCGGGCAGGTTCTCGTTGAGGCTCCCGAGCGCATAGCTCGTCCAGGCGCCCGCGGCGGGGAACCCCTCGGTCGAGTGGCCCGTGTTCATGAACACGCATCCCGGCCCGTGCGTGTTCGTCTTGGACGTCATCCCATGCAAGAATGCGATGTCGTCGACGTGCCCGGACAGGTGCGGTAGCATCGACGTGATCCGCTTGCCCGACGCGCCCGAGGGGACGAACGCCCAGGGGGGTCGCATCAGGTTGCCGTTCTTGCCCTGGAAGGAGACCAGCTTCTCCCCGCCCGGCATCGGCTGGCCGTCGCGCTTCTCCAGCTCGGGCTTGTGCTCCCAGAGGTCGATGTGGGAGGCCGCCCCCGGGCAGAAGATTTGCAAAACCCGGCTCGCCTTGGGGGCGAAGTGGGTCTGCCCCAGCCCGGGCATCCAGCCGGGCCGGTCGTCGGCACTCGCGTCCCGGGCGAGTAACTGGGCCAGGCCGACGCCGGCGAGGCCCGAGGTCACGTCGCCCAGGAAGGCCCGCCGGGAGATCGCCCGCTGAAACGCATTCATGCTCATGTCCAGGCTCGAGGAAGAATGTGAATCATCGGACGAAAAGCAGCTCGTTCGAGTTCAGGACCGCCCGCGCGAACGCCCGCAGCCCATGTTCGCCGACGAAGGCCGCCGCGGACGAGAGTTCCGCGTCGCCGGGGGGACGTCCGTAGGCGATGAGGTAAGCGTCCCTCACCTGGCGATCGGGGTCGGCCTGCCGCCCCAGGCGATCGGCGAAGGCTCCGGCCATGTCCAGGGTGAACTTGTGGTTCAGCATGGTCAGGGCCTGGAGCGGACTGGTGGTGGCGGCCCTCGCCGGGGACGAAAACGCGTTGTCCGGGCAGTCGAAGTCGCTCAGAAGGTCCACCCGAGCGGCCCGACCATTCTGGTGATACACAGCCCGGCGATACGTCTCAGGACCGGGTTCATCCAGCGGAACATACGTCGCCACGTTGTCTTCCAGGTAGCGGTAGAGCCGGAACCCGGGACCGCCGCGACCCCGATCGAGCTTGCCGGCAAGCTCAAGGAGCGTGTCGCGCAACTCCTCGGCAGAGAGCCGACGGGGCGGGAATCTCCAGAGGAGGCGGTCGCTGCCGTCCTTGCGGGCGGGCCCCTCGCGGAACGTGCCCGACTGGCGATAGGCCCGTGAAGTGACGATTCGCCGATGCATCGGCTTCATCTTCCAGCCGTCGGCCACGAGTTGCCGGGCAAGCCAGTCGAGCAGTTCGGGATGGCTGGGCGCGACCCCCATCATGCCGTAGTCGCTGGGGGTCTCGACCAGCCCTTTGCCGAAGTGGTTTTGCCAGATCCGGTTGACCAGCACGCGCGGCGTCAGGGGGTTGTCGGCGGCCACCAGCCAGCGTGCCAGCGCAAGCCTGCGCTCCCCCTCGGGTGCATCGGCCGGAAGCTCATACGACCGCGTCGAATCGGCGAGCATCGACAGGCTCGACGCGACGACAGCCTGCCCCTTCTTCTGCGGGTCGCCCCCCTTGAACAGGAAGACGGGGTCCCGGTACTGGTCGAAAACGCCAACCCACCAGACCGGGAAGCCGGGCAGGGCCGCGATCTTCCCGTTCGTCTCGGCGAGTTGGGAAGCCAGCTCATCCAGCCGCTGTTGCTCCTCGGGCGTGATCTCCCGGTCGAAGATCCGGGCCCGGCGATGCCCCTCGTTCACCGGCTTGCGGTCGTGGGAGTCGGCCGCGACGGCCCAGGTCTTACCGTCCGTCGAGACCTCGATCCGATAGTCGCTCACGAAGACGGCGTCGGATGCTCCTGCCCGATCGCTGCTGAAGTTCACGCGGTCGATACGCTCTGGCGAGCCCAGCGTGATGTTCAGCTCGGGGGTCGCCGCGATCCATCGATCGCCATATCGGCCGTCGTTGACGTTGTCGGCGGAATAGGCGCCATTGAAGTCTCCCGCGACCCGGCTCGATCCCTCGGCCTTCCCCCCGGCCGTTACCAGAGCGACGTTCCTGGGCGACTCGCCGGCCGTCCAGACCTCGAACTCCTCGATCTGGCATCCGGTTCGCCGCCGCGGGTCGACGTCGAGCCCCTCGACGACGAGCCGCACGTAGCGGGCCTCGACCGGGGCGAATCGCTCCTCGGTCCCGGCACGCAGGGACTTGGGGCGGGTCCAGGCCGCCTCGTACGTCGCGGCCTTCGCCTCGCCCCGGCGATCGATGGCCGCACGAACTTCGGCAGTCTCTTTGACCAGTCGGTCGCGCCTCTCTTCCAGCGGCCTGAGCCGGTCGCGCCGCTCCTTCTGCTGCTCGGCGCTGGCCAGGGGGCGGCTGCCGTGGTAGACGCCCGCGAAGGTGGCGTAAAGCCGGTAATAGTCGGCCTGGGCGATGGGGTCGAACTTGTGGTCGTGGCACCGGGCGCAGCCCACGGTCAGGCCCAGGAAGGCTTCTGAGGTCGTCCGGATCATGTCGTCGAGCGTGTCGGCCCTGATCTGCGCCTGCTGCACCAGGTCCTGGTTGCCCACGTTGTCATACGGGCCGCAGACGAGGAACGTGGTGCCCACCGCGACGGCCGGGTCGCCTGGAGCCAGCATGTCGCCGGCCAGGTGCTCCAGAGTCAGTCGGTCGAACGGTTTGTCGTCATTGAATGACTTGATGATGTAGTCGCGGAACGGCCAGACGGTGTCGAGGATGACGTTCCGTTCGAACCCGGTGCTCTCGCCGAACCGGATCACGTCCAGCCAGTGTCGTCCCCAGTGTTCGCCGTAAGCCGGGCTGGCCAGGAGTCGGTCGACCAGCCGTTCATAGGCATCGGCGGCCCGATCGTCGAGGAAGTCCCGGACTTCACCCGGGGTCGGCGGCAAGCCGGTCAGGTCGAACGTGAGCCGGCGGATCAGCGTCGCCTTGTCGGCCGGCGGCGAGGGCTCCAGCCCTGCCTCGTCGAGCTTCGCCAGCAGGAACCGGTCGATCGGGTTCTCACCCCAGCCATGGGGAAATGCGCGGGTCGTCAGGGCTCGCAGCTCGGCCTCGGTCCTGGGCTGGGCGTCGACGAGCGGTCGGAGCGACCACCAACTGCGATCGGCCTTCTTGCGTTCTTCCAGGACGAGCCCTTGGGGCCATTCGGCCCCCGAGGCGACCCATTTCCTGAGCGTCTCGACCTGTGCGGCCGAGAGTGCATCTTCCCCTTTGGGCATCTTCGGACGCTTGCCGTCGGGGCCCGGCGAGATGGCCTCGATCAGCGGGCTCTCGGCCGGATTGCCCGGGACGACGTACTCGCCCTCGATGAGGTGCGCGACGGTCGACAGCGAGAGCTCGCCCTTGGGGTCGGTCGCGCCGTGGCAATGCAGGCACGTTTTGAAGATCGGAGCCACTTCGCTCGTGAAATCGGGCCGCTCCGGCGTCTTGTCACCGCCGGCGACCGACGTCGCCCCCAGGGCCAGCAGCAGGGCGAATGCCCCGGCGGCGGGATGACCGATCCTGATGAGATTCATGCCGAGCCAGGCCTCGCAGGAGGGAGAGGGTCCGATCGCGGTCCCGGTCGACGCGTCATCGAGCCGGTTCCACCACGCACCTGTTAAACATCGTAGACTGCGATCTGAGCCCTGTCGATGCCTCAACCACGGCGTCTCAAGGCTCGGGCGTGCTGAGCAGCGGCGTGATCGCGTCCCAGAGTTGGTTCTTGAGGTCGACCACGGTCGGATTGGGGAGGATTGTCGGTTTCCCGTCACCGCCTCGGCCCTCGCCGAGGGCCCCGATCGACAACTCGCCATCGGTGAAATAGCGGTCTCCGCCGCCGTTTCGGCCGATGAGGGTCGCGCCCACGCCGGTGACCTGATAGATCTCGGCCAACTTGCCGGCCCGGGTCAGGTCGGCGAGCAGGGAGTCTCGCTGCGCGTCGATGTCGGGGGCGATGTGGTGGGTCACCTCGCCCGTCAGGTGGCTGAGGCCCACGCTGACGTCGAAGGTGGCCGAGCCGAGGAAAAGCGGCGTATCCCGGGTCCCGAGGTCGACCGATTTCCAGAACCGGACATGATGGCGCTTTCTCGCGCTGGTGCCCGCCGCCTTCTCGAAGGCAAGGTCCTGCTTCCGGCCGAATAGGAAGAGATTGCTCACGGGAGCGCGTGGGTCGGGCCGCCTGAACACGACGCTGCCGGCGATCTTCAGGCTGCTGACGAGCGTGATTGGATCCGCCGGATTCCACCCCGCGGCCAGCATCGCCCCGACGACGTCGGCCTCCTGGCCGATGAGCCCCACGTTCAGCGGATCCCCGGGAATTCCCTGCGAAGTCAGGGTCGTCTTGGGGGCATTGGCCAGCTTGGGCTGATGCTCGTAATGCCGCCAGATCGCCGGCAAGATCAGGTACGCCGCGAGCAGCCACACGACCAGCGTGATCGCCGCGATCTTCGAGGCGAGGATCAATCCACGACGCATCCTGGTCGGCGGGAGGGCAGGGATTGCGGTCGCCTCGTCGGCACCTGGCTCGGGCATGGTCATCGCTCGATTGCTCCTCGATCACATGAGCCTGGCCTGATAATACCAGCGGCCGATCGTCACCCCTGACAGACTACACCCACGCTCGGCGAGAGGCCATCGCCACCACCCGATTCCGACAATCCGAACGATCTCGCAAGTCCGCACGACGGCCCGCACCATCATCGTCGACTCAAGCCGAACGGCCGAACAGGTCGATGGGATGGGAGTCGGGCCGGGTCATTGGTACGTCAAGCGGGCCCTTCGGGGCTGGCAGGGTCGGAGGCGGGCCTCGATGCAGGGATCTGAGGCCCGAAAACAACGGAAATCTAGTTGCCAATATCGATTGCGACTCGGGGCATGGCTGCTACTCGGGGCGATGGGCCTCAGCCGTTCGACCGAGGCCGCGACCAATCCAAGCTGGACCGAAGGGCGTCCGGTCGCGGTCGCGGTGGATCGTGGCAAGGCCGAGATCGACGTCCCGACGCGGACCCCGGCGTCGAAGGTGCTCGTCGTCGTGTCGGCCCTGGCCGCTGATCCCGGCCCCTATTCGGTCAAACTGACGGCGGCCGGAATCAAGGCGGCCGAACTGAAGCCGGCCCGGATCGCCGATGATGGCGCTGTGGTTCCGCATCCCAACCCACCGACCGCCCTGTCGGAGCCGTCCCCGCAGGTCGTCAACGCACCCCCTTCGACACGCCGGTTCTATCTACTGGTGCGGGAAGGCGACCCGGCAAGCCCGAGCAATTACCGTGCGATCGAGGCTGAGTTGAAGGCGGTGGGGCACCGGATCCAGGTCTATGCCGACCGCGACGACTCCAGGAACATCAATCCGGACACCTTGCGCGACCTGGTCGCCACGTTCGACGACTCGATCGAGCCCACCACGACCCGTCTCCTGGGGCGTGTGACCGATCTGGATGGCGACGGCCGATTCACGGTCCTGATGTCCAGCTGGCTGTCGAGATTCGGAGGCGGCCGCCACAGCTTCGACGGCTTCGTCCGGGGTGCCGACTTCGACCGGGGCCTCGGCGCCCCGTTCAGCAATCGATGCGACATGATGTACCTGAATCCGGCGATGAAGCCGGGGGCCCACCTGCGCACCGTCGTGGCGCACGAATATACCCACGCCGCCACCTTCTGCCGGAAGGCCCTCGCGCACCCGATCGACGGCCGCCCGGGCCCCGACGAAGAAGCGTGGCTCGACGAGGCGATCGCCCATCTGGCCGAGGACCTCCACGGGTTCTCCAGGTCGAACCTCGACTATCGGATCAGCGCCTTCCTGTCGAATCCCGAGCGATACCGGCTGGTCGTGCCCGACTACTTCGCCGCCAAGTTGCTGCGCAGCCATGGCAATCGCGGGGGCACTTACCTGTTTCTCCGCTGGTGCGCCGACTTGCACGGCCCGGATCTGGTGACCAGGCTCGTCGGCTCGAGCCTGCGCGGGATGGACAATCTCGAGGCCGCCACCGGCGCGACCTTCGCGTCGCTCTTCCGCCGCTGGTCGGTTGCCCTTTTCCTCAGCGGGCTCGAGCCCCAGGCGAAGGCCGATGGCCTGTTCCGGGCGTTTGCGTTGAGGGGGCCGCTGGACGACTGGATGCTCGCGGGGCCGAGATCCACAAACGTGACACCTGGCGGGCTCACCGATGTCTGGGAGGCCGCGGGGACGTCGACTCATTACGCAGTCGTCGAGGGGAGTTCCCTCGGAGCCATCCGGCTCACGGTCGAGGGCCCCGAAGCGGCCAGGCTGCAAGTCACCGCGCTCACACTCCCTGTTGACCTGGCCCGCGTCGATCTCCGGGTCCGAGCCGTGGCCGGCGCCGACGGCAAGCTCTGCGTCAGCGCGACGCTCCGCGAACGCGACGGGGTCGCTGTCCGCATTCAGGCCCTGGCATGGGAACCACTGGTGCCGGCCGACGATTCCCGCTCGGCGGCGTTCCGACGAGACGGTCTCGACGCCCTGGGGATCGCCTCGGCGTTCGGCACCTCCGAACTGTCGGCGGGCGGCACGCTCAAATCGAGGCCGATCCCCCTGCCCGGCGTCGCCCGATCGCTGGGGACGCTCGTCTTCAAGGTCGTCGGCATCGACGCCAAGGGGCGACGAGTCGCGGGCTGGGCCGAGGTCTCGCCCGCGGCACTCGCAGATGGCGAAGACGCGGGCGGAGGCTGACCGAGTCGGTCTGCCTGGCGAATCGACGGCTGGCGCAAATTCGCTTTGATGGCGCGTGCGCCCGCGTCTCTACTGCGCATGGCTTTGAGATGATGCTCCATCGGCCCATTGAACTCTGGGGCGGCCCGAGCGCCGGGGGATGATCGGCCATCCCCCCTTGCAAGAGCGGCGGCTCGGCGTGATGGACGGTGGCGCCAACCCATCTGCACAATCGAATGAGTCTGACTTACATGTGCGGGTCCCGAAGTCCCGGACATTTAACGGAGCTGAGCAGGACGATCTCCCCCACGTATGACGCGACTCGTGTCGGGCCCCGCGGCGGTTTTGCGACGGATCGGCGTGAGTCTTCCGCGGGACGCCCGGCACGGATGTCGGGGAAACTGGCGTTGACAGGCTTCGATGACTTCTCGATCATGCTCCACGTCAGGCTTGTCGGTAGGGTCCGGGCGAGGCACCGCGGAGGCGGGCCGAGCGATTTCGGATCGAGACGCACGGGTCTCCGAGCCTGGCCCCACGACGCAACTCGACCGAGGGCCGCAAGGACGGGGCCTGCACCAGCGCCCGCCCGTCTCGCCTGCCCTTCGTCAATGACTGACGACTTCACCACTCGAGACTGCCCCAGTTACACCAAGGATGGTCGCCATGCGTATTCTCGTCACCGGCGGCGCCGGTTATGTCGGCTCCACGCTCGTCCCCATGCTGCTCGAGCAGGGGCACAAAGTCCGCGTGTATGACTCGCTCAAGTTCGGCGGCCATGGCCTGCTGCCGTGCTGCTCGAATCGCTCGTTCGAGCTGATCAAGGGGGACGTCACCGACCCCGCCGGTCTCAAGGTCGCGCTCGATGGCGTCGAGGCCATCGTGCACCTGGCCGCCATCGTCGGCTACCCGGCGTGCAAGAAGGAGCCGCAGGTCGCCCAGCAGACCAACGTCGAGGGGACTCGCACCCTGCTCGAGCTGCGCAAGCCCGACCAGAAGGTCATCTTCGCCTCGACCGGAAGCATCTACGGATCGATCCCCGACTACGTCTGCAATGAGAACACGCCGACCGCACCCATCACCCTCTACGGTGAGACCAAGGCGACGGCCGAGGAGATGGTCCTCCAGGCCGGCAACAGCGTCGCCTACCGGTACGCCACCGCCTTCGGCGTCAGCAACCGGATGCGGCTCGACCTGATGCCGAACGACTTCACCTACCAGGCGGTGAAGAACCGGAACCTGATCGTCTACGAGGGCGGGTTCAAGCGCACCTTCGTCCATGTCCGCGACATGGCCCGCTCGATCATGTTCGCGCTGGACCGCTGGAGCTCGATCAAGGACGACGTGTACAACGTCGGCCACGAGAGCATGAACTTCACCAAGGAAGACGTCGCCCGCAAGATCCTCGAGCATGTGAATTACTACCTCCACTTCGCCGAGGTGGGCAGCGACGCCGACCAGCGGAATTATGAGGTCTCCTACGAGAAGATCCGCATGAAGGGCTTCGAGACCACCGTCGACCTGGACCGTGGCGTGGCCGAGCTTGTCAGCGCCGCCAAGCTCATCGAGTTCCAGAACCCGTACGCCAACGTCTGATCGCAGACCGGCGAGACGAGGCGGGCCGCAGCCCGGCCCGCCGCACCGACCGCGTGGCCATCCCACCGCGTGTGGCGAAGCTGAACCAGCACCTCGAAAATCCGATCGTTCGTCGACACCCGCCGGCATCGAGGCGGCCGCCGCGCAGGATGGGGGGTTTCCCCGATCTGAGCGGCGAAGCTCTCGGGGCGACCCGTCCCGACTGCGACCGCCCAATCCGGCAGGGGATGCCCGCCGCGCCGGGCCCGGGGGGGTTTCCCCCGAGGCCGGGTGCACCCATCTCGATCATTCAGGGAGGAACAACCATGCATAGCTTCTGGTCGGGCAAACGGGTCACCGTCACCGGCGGCGCCGGCTTCCTGGGCATCCACGTCGTCAAGCGACTTCAGGGCTACGGCGCCGAGGTATTCGTCCCGCGCCAGCGCGACTACAACCTCACCGCCCTGGATTCGTGCCTGACCTGCCTGGCCGAGCATCCCTGCGATGTCCTGATCCACGCCGCGGCCTACTACGGCGGCATCGGCATCAACGTCTCCCAGCCCGCCACGCTCTATTACCGCAACCTCGTCATGGGGGCCAACCTCATGGAGGCCGCCCGCCTGGCCAAGGTGGGCAAGGTCGTCAACATCGGCACCGCCTGCAGCTACCCCGGCTATCTCGAGGGCGAGCTGAAGGAGGAAGACCTCTGGGCCGGCCCCTGCCACGCCAGCGTGGTGAACTACGGCCTGACCAAGAAGATGCTCGCCGTGCAGGGCGTGGCCTACAAGAAGCAGTTTGGGCTGGACTCGATCCACCTGATCCTGACGAACCTGTACGGGCCCGGCGACAGCTATAACCCCGAGAGGTCGCACGTCGTCGCCGCCCTGGTGCGCAAGTGGGTCGAGGCCGACCTGGCCAAGGCGCCCAGCGTCGAGGTCTGGGGCACGGGCAAGCCGATCCGCGAATTCATCTATGTTGAAGATTGCGCCGACGCCATCGTCCTGGCCGCCGAGAAGTACGACGACACGGCCCTCCCCCTGAACATCGGCACCGGCGTCGGCACGACGATCCGCGAGCTGGCCGAGACCGTCCACGACGTCTCGGGCTTCCAGGGCAAGATGACCTGGAACGTCGACAAGCCTGACGGGGCGCTCAAGAAGGTCCTCGACGTGAGCCGGATGACCCGGGCCCTGGACGGCTGGGTGCCGCCCACGAGCCTGCGAGACGGCCTGTCCAAGACGATCGCCTGGTACCGGGCCAACAAGGCTCAGGCGGATTCCAAGTGGTGAACATTCCCAAGGGAATCGGGGTCGGCCTGGGCTCCGGTCACGCTGGGTCCAGGGGCCGGGTCTGGCGCATCGAGGATGCCCCCTCCGACCTCGGGGCCGCCACCGCCTGGCGCGGCGTCGTCTCGGCCGCGTCGCACGGCGAGGGCCCGCGCCGACTGCTGTTCATCAACCAGTATTACTGGCCCGACCACGCGTCGACGGCCCAGCACCTGACCGACCTGGCCGAGCACCTCGCCGCGCAGGGGCACGACTGCCACGTCCTGTGCAGCCAGGGGGGCTACAAGCCGGGCGAGCCGCGTTCCCCCCGGTCCGAGACGCACAACGGCGTACACATTCATCGGGTGCCGGCCACCGCGCTGGGGCGGAAGAGCACGCTGACCCGGATGCTCGACTACCTCAGCTTCTACCTGCGGGCGGCGTTCGCGGCGATCATGCTCCCCCGCTTCGATGCCGTCGTCACCCTGACCACCCCGCCGATTCTGGGCCTCATCGGCACGATTCTCAGGCGACTGAAGGGCTCGAGACACGTCTTCTGGAGCATGGACCTGCACCCCGACGCCAGCATCGCGCTGGGGCGGATGTCGATCAGAAACCCGGTGGTCGCCGGCCTGGCCTGGCTGAGCAACGCCGTCTATCGGCAGGCCGACAAGGTCGTGGTCCTCGGCCCCTACATGGCCGACCTGATCCGTGCCAAGCGAGTGAGGGACGACCGGATTGCGCAGATCCCCGTCTGGAGCCGCAAGGACGAGATCTATCCGATCCCGCGCGAAGGGCACGCGCTCCGGCGTGAGCTGGGCTTCGAAGGCAAGTTCGTCGCCATGTACTCGGGCAATCTCGGCCTGGCCCACACGTTCGACGACTTCCTCGAGGCCGCCCGCCGGCTGCGCGACCGCGACGATATCGTCTTCCTCTTCGTCGGCGGCGGCCCCAGGCTCGCCGAGGTCGTCGAGGCGAAGGAGCGCGAGGGGCTCGATAACGTCCGCTTGATGGGCTATTTCCCCCGCGGTCGACTCCACGAGTCGCTGACGGTGGCGGATGTCCACCTGATCTCGATGAGGCGCGAGATGACCGGCATCGTGGTCCCCGGCAAGCTCTACGGCGCGATGGCCTCGGGCCGGCCCACCATCTTCGTTGGCCCCGAGCACTGCGAGAGCGCCGACACCATCCGGCGGTCGCACTGCGGCCTGACCGTGAGGCTCGGCGACACCGACGCCCTGACCGCCGGCCTCATCCGCCTGGCCGAGAACCCCGAAGAGGCCGCCAGCCAGGGCCAGAGCGGCCGCGCCGCGTTCCTGGACTGGCACGAGAAGGACGCCTGCTGCACCCGCTGGGAACAACTCATCGGCAACCTGGTCCCCGTCGTCGCCGGGGCCCGCCCCTCCAGGGTTCGGGCCCAGTCCCAGGCCGGAGCCATCCCCAGCGGCGCCTGAGCCCGGCGTCGTCCCGGCATCATTCAAGTGTGAGACTCGCGGGCCCTGGGCCGGCGGGGTCCGCGCACGAGCCCGGTGGTCCCGGCTCTTGCTCGGGGCCCGCCGGAGCAGGGCCCACGTCATGGGATCGACTGATTTCAACGGGAGGACCGAAGCTTGAAGCCGCAACTGCTCGCACTCCTGCTGCTGGCCTCGCCCTCGATGGCGGCCGAGCCCGCCGCACCCGCCGAGACGGGCGTCGCCGCGATCAAGTCCAGGCATGATCGAGCCTTGATCGCCGACCTGCTCGCTTACGCCAAGGCCGACCCCAAGGCCGACGACCTGGACCAGGCGTACGCAACGCTGTTCGACGTCACCATCGCCCACGACTGGTTCGCCGATCAGGAGGCGACGGCAAATGCCTATGTCACCGACAGGCCCGATGGGGCGGTGCGCGGCCTGGCGCTCATCGTGTCGACCATGGCCCGGGCCCAGGCGGCCGACTTCGACGGGGCGCTGGTGAGATACCAGCAGCTCCTGGAAGGCCTGAGCGGCGATGATCAGGAAGAGTTCGCGGTCAATTTCGCCGACAACCTGGCCGGTTCCGCCGTCGCCGCGGGCAAGCACGGAGTGGCCGGCCGGGTGCTGGAGCTGGTCCGGGACCGGTTCAAGGAGAGTTCGACGCTGGCCCAGAAGGTGGCCGCGGACCTGGCCCGCCTCGACCGCGTGACCAAGCCGGCCCCCGCCTTCGACGTGAAGGACCTGGACGGCAAGCCCGTCCGGTCAACCGCACTGCGAGGCAAGTATGTCTTGGTCGATTTCTGGGCGACCTGGTGCGAGCCCTGCCTTGAGGAGCTGCCCAGGCTTCAGGCGGCCTATGCGGCCTATCACGCCAAGGGCCTGGAGATCGTCGGCGTGAGTCTGGATGAGACGAAGTCTACAGTGACCGACTTCCTCAAGGAGCAGAAGCTCCCCTGGACCCAGGTGCACAACCCGACGTGCAACGGCGACCTCGTCGAGGCCTTCGGCGTGGTGAACATCCCCGCGTCTTACCTGATCGACCCGGAGGGGATCATCACGAGGATCGACCTTCGCGGCGAGAACCTGGACGCCGTGCTGTCCAGGCTCATCAAATGACGAACGGGCCGCCCCGCGGGAGTTGGGGCGGCCTTCCCTCGGCGGCAGTCTACTTCAGCTCATCCTCGATGAACTTGAGGAAGTCCTCGTCGCTGGTGGCGTCTGCGGCGACCTTGCCGTGCTTGAAGTCGCGTGGCATCGTTTCTTCGAAGTCTCCCTCATCGGCGGCAAGCCGCTCGATCTTCTCGGGGGCCTTCGAAGGCCGGGTGCGCCTGGGCTTGTCCTCGTCGGCCAGGCCGGCGAGTTCCAGGAGCGAGGTCCGCTTACCGCGTGCCTCGGCCAGTTCCTCGTCGAAGAGGGAGCTGGCGGCGATGACGGCCTGGCCGCTCGGCTCATAGTCAATCTTGAACAGGTGCGAGGCGATGCCGAGCTCGTCGTCGGGCATCACCGTCTGCTCACTGTTGATGCGCAAGCCGTTGATGGTGGTCCCGTTGGTGCTGCCCAGGTCGCGAACGTTCCAGACGCCGTTGATCAGGCGCATCACACAATGCTTGCTCGAGACGTTCTCGAAGTCGAGCATGATGTCATTGGAGGCCCGTCGGCCGATGGTCAGCTCGGCCTTCTCGATCTGGACGGGGTCTCCCCCGCCGACGGGTCTGAGGATGCCCAGGTTGCCGTGGCTCGGTGGCATCGGAGAGTCCTCCGCAGGAGTCGAAGGCGAGGGGGGTCCGCAATCGCGACGCAACCAACCTAGCACAGTCGGCCGGCGGCCCTCAAGCGTCCGCCGCGGGCCCCTGGCGACTGGCCGCCGATTGGGTTACGTTCGCCCTCCGGCCCGCCGAGCAGATGCCGGGGGGTCGGCCCTCGACGGGACCCACGGAGCGACTTGCCATGCGACCGAATGCCGACGCGTCTCGATCGAACCGACGCGATTTCCTCGCCAGCGGCCTGGCCCTGGCCGGGACACTGGCCCTGGGCCGGAATGCCCTGGCCCGCACCTTCCACGAGGGCGAATACGGCCCTCTCAAGGTGGGCATCCAGAGCTATTCCCTGCGTCACTTCAAGTTCGAAGAGGCCCTGGCCAGGACCAGGGAGCTGGGCCTGCACTACTGGGAATCGTACAACGCCCACATCCCGACCGCCGACGACAGCGCCAAGATCGGCGAGGCGCGCAAGCTCGCCGAGGCCGCCCAGGTCAAGGTGATCGGCTACGGCGTGGTCCACTTCGGCAAGGACATCGACGCCAACCGCAAGACGTTCGAGTTCGCCAAGGCCCTGGGCGTCGACTATATCTCGGCCGACCCGGACCCGGACTCGTTCGACAACCTCGACACGCTTGTCGAGGAGTATAAGATTGGCGTGGGCATCCACCCTCACGGGCCGGGCCATCGCTACAACACCCTGGACATCGTCGAGAAGGCGATCAAGGGGCACAGCGACTGGATCGGCCTGTGCAACGACACCGGCCACCTCCTGCGGTCGAACCAGGACCCGGTCGAGGCCATCCACCGCTTCGCCAAGCGCACCTACGGCGTCCACCTGAAGGACGTCAAGGACGCCAAGACATTCACGATTCTGGGCGAGGGCGACCTCAAGCTCGCCGAGTACGTGCAGGCACTGGCCAAGGTGAAGTACCCCTATTGCGTGGCGCTCGAATACGAAGAGAACCCCGAGCATCCGATGGCCGATATTAAGGCCTGCCTCGACAATCTCCGCAAGGCTACGGCGACCATCAAAGGCGCCTAACATGTCCACCGTCGGGGAGTCGGCCGCCAACAGGGCCGGCTCCCCCGTCACGCCCCGTCCCGTCTGGCCACGGTGTTTGCCATGATTCCGCGAGTGCTCGAGCCCGAAGCGATGGACTCGCCCGAGGAGGCGAGAAATTACGACGCGATGGACCACTCGGCGGTCAACCTCCGTTTCGTGGCCGACTTCCTCGCGTTCCACGGACCTTGCCGGGGGGGAGAGATCCTCGACGTGGGGACCGGCCCCGGCCAGATTCCGATCGCGCTCTGCCTGGCAGACCCCGCCGCCCGCGTCGTCGGGGTAGACCTTGCCAGGCACATGCTCGACCTGGCGGCCCAGAACGTCGAGGCCGCGGGCCTGGCCGGGCGGATCCGACTCCAGCTCGCCGACGCCAAGCGGCTCGATGGCGACGAAGGGCTCTTCGAGGCGGTCCTCAGCAACTCGATCGTCCACCACATCCCCGACCCCGCCCCGGCCCTGGCCGAGATGGCCCGGTCGGTCGCCCCCGGCGGCACCCTCTTTATCCGGGATCTCTTCCGGCCCGGTTCCGCCTATGAGGTCGACCTCCTCGTCGAGTTGTACAACTCGCTGGAGTCGGCCGAGGCTCGCGACCTGTTCCGCGACTCCTTGAATGCGTCGCTGACGCTCGCCGAGATTCGGTCGATCGTGGCCGGCCTGGGATACGATCCCGCGGGGGTCAAGATGACCTCCGACCGGCACTGGACCTGGGCCTGGCGTCGGCCCCCTGCCTGAACCTCCGACGGTCGACCTTGACGGCGCGGGCAGGCTCGGCGACCATCCCGCTGGCCCGCCGCGCCCGGCCCATTCCGCAGTTGAGGCGGGGAGATGGATCTCCCCCCTGCCCCCGGGCGTGCCGGCGTGCCGGCCGGATTCCGCACGTGCGCGACGACTACGCCCGAGCCTATGCCGAGCTTGCCCGCCGCCACTGGTGGTGGCGTTCGCGCCAGGCCTTGGTCCTGAAACGGCTGGCCGCCCTCCCCCGCCTCGAGGGTGCCCGCATCCTCGACGTCGGCTGCGGCGCCGGGGTCGTCCTCGATGCCCTGGCCAATCTTGGCGAGGCCGAGGGGCTCGAGCCCGACGCAAGACTGGCGGCCGAAGCGACCCATCCCGGTGCTATCCGCGTCGTCCCCTTCGGCCCCGAATTCCGGGCGACGACCCCTTACGACCTAGTTGTGATGCTCGACGTGCTGGAGCACTTGGACGACGATCTCGGGTCGTTGAAGGCCGCTCGGTCGGCGCTGGCTCCCGGCGGCTGGCTGCTGCTGACCGTGCCGGCGATGCCCTCGCTCTGGAGCCGTCATGACGTGGTCAACGAGCACCGCAGGCGCTATCGAATGCGAGACCTGGCCGCCGTGATCGAGGGGGCGGGTCTGAGGGTTGTGGACGTACGCCATGCGTTCGCCTGGACGGTCGGCCCGCTGCTGGCCCGCCGATGGCTGGCCCCCGCCACGGATGAGTCGGAGTATCGGGTCTCGATCCCACCGAGGCCGATCAACGCCGCGCTCGACCTTCTGAGCAGGCTGGACCACTCGATCGGGCGGCTGGTTCGATGGCCTGTGGGCGGCAGCCTGATCGCCCTGGCCCGCCGAGACGACACGCCCGACTCGGCCCTGGCCGAGGCCGCCTGAGCCATGAAAAAACGAGGACGAGCCATGCGACACGATGAACCCTCGACGACGAGGCCGCATTTCGGCGGCGCCGGTCGGGCCTCGTTTCGCCCCGAGCTGTCGGTGGTAGTGCCCGTCTACGACGAGGAGGCCAACATCGCCGAGCTGGTCCGCCGACTCGCCCGGGTCCTGGATCGGCTGGGGGTGGATGCCGAGGTCGTCGTGGTGGACGACGGCTCGACCGACGGCACCTATGCGGCCCTGGCTCGCGCCAATCAGGCCGACCCCAGGTTCCGTGTGCTGGGCCTCTCCCGCAACTTCGGCCACCAGGCGGCAATCTCGGCCGGGCTGGTCGCGGCCCGCGGCGAGGCCGTCGCGGTGATGGACGGCGACCTCCAGGATCCGCCCGAAGCCCTTGACTCGCTCTGGGATGCGTATCTTCAGGGCTGGGATGTCGTCTACGCGGTGCGGGCCAGCCGAGCCGAGGGTCTTCTTAAGCGTCTGGCCTATTCCGGCTTCTACCGGCTGATGAGCAAGGCCGGGTCGATCGATGTGCCCCGCGACGCCGGCGACTTCGGCGTCATGTCCAGGCGGGTCGTCGACCTGATCAACGCAATGCCCGAGCATCGGCGGTACGTCCGTGGGCTTCGGGCCTGGGTCGGTTTCCGGCAGTGTGGGATCCCGGTCGACCGGGCCGAGCGGGCGGGCGGTCAACCCAAGTACACGCTGGGCAAGCTGATCGGGCTGGCGCTCGACGGCCTGATCGGCTTCAGCGACGCCCCTCCCCGGCTTGCCAGCGTCTCCGGGGCGGCCCTGGCGTTCTGCGCCTCGTTGGCGGCGATTCTGGCTGGAGCCCTGGCCCTGACCGGGCAGGCCGAAGTCCCCGGATGGGCCTGGGTTGCGTTTCTGATCGCGTTCCTGGGCGGGTCCCAGCTGGTCTGCCTCGGGGTCCTGGGCGAATACCTCTGCCGGATGCTCGACCAGGTCCGCGGCAGACCGCTCTACGTAGTCCGGCGACGGGTTGGCATCGACAGCCCGACCGAGCCGCTGGCCGTCGCCCAGGATCCCGAACTGGCGACCGCAACCTATTTCCATCGCTGATGTTGCGGAAGACGAGGCGGCGATGATCTTGTGCGTGACCCTCAATCCGTGCCTGGACAAGACGCTGACCGTGCCTCCCTGGTCGTCCGGCCAGAACGTGCGCGGGTTGTCCGTTCGAGAGGTCGTCGGCGGCAAGGGGAATAACGTGGCCAGGGCCCTGGCCCGGCTGGGGCGGGTCGCGCGTCCGGTGACCTTCCTGGGCGGGTCGGTCGGCGATCGCTGCCGCACCCTGTTCGAGGTCCAGGACCGATTCGACCCCCTGGTTATCCCGACCGCCTCGCCAACCCGCGAGATCCTGACCGTGCTGTCCGAGGGGACCGCCGACCAGACGGCCTTCTTCGACCCCGACCCGGCGATTTCCGAGGACGAGGCGGAACGGCTCCTGAGCCTGGTGGAGGCCGCCATGTCCGGCGGCGGAATCGAGGCCCTGACCCTCTCCGGATCGAGCCCTTCCCTTGAAACCCACACAACTTACGCCGAGCTGATCGGCCTGGCCCGGCTCCGAGAAATCCCGGGCTTGCTGGACACCTACGGCCCGCCGCTGAAAGCCCTCGGCGACGCCTGGCCCGACGTCCTCCAGCTCAATCGTCGCGAGGCCGGCGGATTCCTGGGCATCGCCGAGCCTTCGGATCAGGATCTCTGGAAGCTTCTGGGGTCATGGTCGGACCGAGGCGTTCGACTCGCTTTGGTGACCGACGGGCCGGGTGCGGTCCTGGCCCGCGCCAGTGGTGCCCGCTACCGCATTGAGCCGCCCACCATCCGGGTGGTTAATCCGATCGGCTCCGGCGACAGCCTGCTCGCCGGACTGGCCGACTCCCTCATCGCGAGCCTCGATGTCGAAGACACCTTGAGGCGAGGCATCGCCTGTGCCTCGGCCAACGCTGAGGTCTGGGACGCCGGGGCAATCGAGCCGGCCGCGGTCGCCCGCCTTGAACCTGAAGTTTCGCTCGAACGACTCGATTGAAGGCATCGATCGAGGTGCTGCAAAATTGCATCATCGGTCGATTACCGAGGCGCCCCTCCTCTCGCGCGATTCTCTTGAGGCAGTCCCGCGACTCCTTGAGAAGCCCGAGGAGGAAACTGACCTTCGCTACGATTGGGTTCGTTTCGCTCCGGCGCCGGGTTCGTTTCGTTTTTTAAGTTTTGGGTTCGTTTCGCAGAGAAAGTGGCTTCGTTCCGCACTGAACTGGAAGACTGGCGGATCGACATTCGCCAAAAAATCTAATGCAAATCATTTTCACAACAAGACTTACTGCAATTTGAGCCTCGTCTTGCAGGAATGATTGCGCGTCATCCCCATCTGAGTTACGATCGCGTGCCCGGTTAAAGGACGCGGCTTGTACGCTGGAGATCGCACCTTCGCAACCCGGATGTAGGGTGGCGTGGAGGGTATCCCTTGAGATCGAATTGCCAAAGAAGGCTTGGCACGCCGGATCGAGATTAATCGCTGGGCGCAGCACGCTCTTTCAGTTGCGATCGCGGCGAAAAACCGGCAACAATCTTCTGGGCAATCTGTTGCCTATTGAGAACGTCCTGGTTTGAGGACAGAGTCCGAACGAACTGATGTGGCCGACCGGGACCGGGGCGGCTTCGAGGTCCTTCGCTGGAATGGGAGGAGCGAGGGCGCGTTGAACCTCGATCGGGCCTTCGAGGCCACTGGTCCGGGGGCTCCGCCTGCGCGAGAATCGAGCGGACTGTCAGACGATGTTCGGCGACGGAAGGATCAGGGGTTACTCATGCGTATTCGATGCCTCGCGCTCGCCGCGTCGCTCGGCTGGTCGGCCCTTAATGCGGCGGCGCAGGCCCCGCCCGCGCCGGACCGGCCGGGTGCTGGGCTGGCGTTCATCGACACGGGGTTCGAGAATGCGTCGCCGCTCTGGTATGAGTCGGCCCCCGACGGCACAATCTTGGTCCAACTGCTGTATGACCACGAGCGGGATTCTCCGAATCGGGCCGCGGGGCATCTCCACTTCCGGGTCGAGGCGGCGACGGGGTCCAAGCTGACGTTCGAGTTCAGGAATCTGGAGAATGTCTGGAACGGCCGGCGGGCGTCGGTCGCCGGCGAGTTGAAGCTGGTGGTCGTCTCCGAGGACGGCCTGAACTGGAAGCCGGTCCCGCTGGAACGGGTCGACGACGCCCGGGTGCGCCTGACCGTGACGATGCCGGGTCCGCGGCTGGACGTAGCCCGCGTCGAGCCCTATCGCCTGTCCGACCTCGACAAATGGCTGGGGACGATCGCGGGCAACCCGCTCGTCCAGGTGACGCAGATCGGCAAGACGGTCGAAGGGCGAGGGCTGGAGATCGTCAGAATTGGCCGCGACGACGCCCCCAGGCGCGTCTTCCTTCGGGCCAGGGCCCATCCCTGGGAGGCGGGGACCAACTGGGTGGCGCAGGGCCTGGTCGACCGGCTCTTGAAGGACGACGCCGAGTCGAGACGGTTCCTCGACCACTATTGCGTCTATCTGATGCCGATGGCCAACAAGGACGGAGTGGCCCGCGGCCGGACCCGCTTCAACCTGCGAGGCAAGGACCTCAACCGCAATTGGGACCGCCCCGCCGACCCCGCGCTCTCGCCCGAGAACCACGCCCTCGAGCGCTGGCTGGAGTCGATGATCGAGCAAGGCAAACGCCCGCACCTGGCCCTCGAGCTGCACAACGACGGCAACGGCCAGCTCCACCTCAGCCGCCCCCCCATCCCCGACCTCGATCGCTCTCTCGCCCGCATGAAGACCTTCGAATCTTTATTGCGCAAGCACACCTGGTTCACCGAAGGGACCACCGCCGAGACTTTCCGCAACGCTGGGACCCTGGGCGAAGGCTGGCTCGCCCGCTACGGCATCGACGCCGCCGTCCACGAATTCAACGTCAACCGCATCGCCGGCCTCGACGACTACCCCTCAGCCCGCCACTGGAAGCTCTATGGCGAGCAGCTCGCGGTCGTCTTCGACCGCTACTTCGAGGCCATTGAGTTGAACGGGGCGACCCGTATCTCACCTTGAGTTCTCAGGACCTAGCCGTTCACGGGCTCGAGCTTTCTGTGCAGTACGCCCGTAGAATCAACCTCTCTGGTCCGATCCGGTGGGGCGTCCGGCAGGCGTTGGACCGGGGCGCGGCGAACGTCAGCGAGGAGACGGCGGCGACGTGCAGGATGTTGCCGGAGAACGAGGGGCACCTGTGGACCTTCTTCAGGTTGCCGGGAACCAAGCCGACGAACATGTGGCCGCGCGGGCACATCGTCTCGCCGTGTCATGGCGGAAGTCGAGCAGGGGATGGCGAGCGAGTGGGCCAGCAGGTTCGTCGAGCGGGTGCGGAGCGTGGCGGTGACGTGCCGTCAGCAGGGCCGGAACGTGTCGGAGTTCCTGATGGACTGTTTCCGGGCTCAAGTCATGGGCAGTCCAAAGTGCTCTCTCCTGGTGCCTCATCCCGGAACTGGCCAGATTCCACCAATCGGTCAGTGATAACGCATGGGTCGCTAACACATGGCCCTCCACGAAATGATGTCCTCGCTCCCCCAGCCATCGGCGGCACAATATGCCGGGTTCGCGAGGCACATCTGCGCCGCCCATAGCTGGTACAAGCATCTGCCTCTGACGGGCGGGCAATTCGTCGTGTTTCTCGCCCAGGACGCCGGGACACGATACCCCCTGCGACATCCGAGGCTGGGCGCCGGCGAGAACTGCACTGACCTGTATCGCGAACGGTTCGGTCATCTGGATTACTTATGGCGTGCCGACCCGGCGTTGCCATTCGACCGCGACGGTGGTGAGCCGCCCAACCTTCCGGCCTGGTTCCTCGATCGTTTCGGCACGACGCTCTATCCCTACGCGTCGGACGACGGTGCGGCCGTGGAGGCGATCTGCTCCGGTCGCCGACAGGAAAACGTCGACCGACTGAAGGCCGGGGCCTCGCATCCGGCACGGGAGCAACTCCTGCGTATGGCCGAACTGTACGACCGAAGCGAGGAGCTATGGCGTGGGCTCACGGACGAGGAACTGGCGATCGCCTATGCCATCGAGGACGAGGCGTCGGATGTCCACCCGGCGGCCCTGAAGACCTATTTCGCGCTCCAAGCCTCCTGCCACGAGATTCACGGAAAATTGCAGGCAGGGGAGCTAGCAAAGGTCGAACGAGCGCTATCGAGGTTAAAAGACTGGCTGACGTCTCCGCCGCGTCGGCATCTCGTGTAAGTAGGAATTGATCGGCCACCCTGGCCGAGATGGCCATTCAAAGGGCACGAGGTCGTCCTTGCAAGCTCGCACCTCGAATCGCGCTCGTCGTCTCAGGGGCCTGCGTAGCGTCCCCGTACGGCTCACCTGGGCAAGTCCAGCAATCCATATCTGCATTACAACTTTACGTTCGCCGCCGATTCTCCCCATGTCCTAGATTGCCATGGATGGCCCACAAATGATAACGGGCCTCGGATCGAACCACTCGTGGGCTACGACCATGGCAGATGAACTTCGCTCACGGAGAAATCGTGGATTCGGGCTCGAGCTTCTCGAGGGACGGATGCTCATGGCGGCTTCCCCGGCCGTCTTGCACCGGGCCACAGAAGTTTCCGCCTTGCGCCAGGGAGCGGCGGCCTCTGCGGAGAGGTGGGCTTGGCTGGCGAATACCTACTGGATCGTGCCGAAGCCGAACCTCTCCGCGATTATCTACAACTCGGACTCCGGTGCCATCGTCCCGGTGCGCGACCAGACCGTTTATCACATCAGCGGCTATCGCAACGGCTACTTCTGGGGGAAGACGGTCACGCAACTGGGACAAGGCAATCCGACAAGTTCGGCATTGCTCGGGTCGGTGACGCCCCAGGGGCGGGTCTTGCTCGCGTTCACGTCGTCGACCGGCGTTGTCCAGGGGTACGGGACCATGAATCGGCAACGCGGCCAGTGGACGATGGAGAACCAGATGTTCACGACGACATCGTCCGGAACCCAGATCGGCCACTGGGCCTACATGGTCCAGACCCGCCCCGGGATGAGAAGCTGGGCGTCATTGCCGTCGGCCGGGGTTTCCGTACCCACGTTCATGGCGAACTACTCGGGGCCGGTGCCGACCCCCGTCGTCGGGGCCTGATCGGGCGTTGCCGCAGAAGGCGGCATCTGCTCCGCGAGGATGGCGTGAACGCGGCGGCCTGGGCCACGGACACAGCAAGAACATGGAGACCACGATCAAAAGCGTGCGCCCCGGTTCCGGCCCGTTGGGTATCAGTTCGATCGGCCCAATCGCATCGACAACGTCCCTGAAAGGATGGTTGGCATGCAACCGGAGTCGACATAAACGCCCAGCGGGCTGACCTGGCCCTGGACGATCTCGGAGGCATTCAGGAGGCTTCGGGACCTGTTGAGGGTCTCTTCGGATTCATCGGCGGGGATGCTGTCGTAGACGACGTCAAAGGAGGCTCCGTCTCGCTCGTCGCGGCAACCCTTGATGATTGAACATTTTACGCGATTCCTGGAATCTCTTAATTCATTCATTAAACATTCACGGAAGCCGGCTACTCTCGTTGGGAACGAGTGATGAATGCCCGGGGCGTGCTGCAGCATCGGGCGACGGTTTCAACCGAGCGACAATCCCGAACGCGCCTCGGAAGAAGTAAGAACGATGGATCTTGTTGATGTTTAGACTTGAGACGCGGCCGGTGGCCCGATTCGTGGCCCTCGCGCTGCTGGCCGGCGGCGGTTGCTCGGCAGGGGACGGCCTGGCCCGCGAGGCGGTTTCCGGCATGGTGACGCTCGACGGCAAGCCGATGGCTCGGGGCACGATTCAGTTCATCCCGAGGGGTGGGGATTCGAGGGGTGCGGCCTGGGGCCAGATCGTCGCCGGGGCCTACTCGATCCCCGCATCCGACGGCCCGGCCGCGGGCGACTATGGCGTCTCGATCACCCCGGAGGAGGCCGTCGAGCCGGCCGGGCAGGTCGATCAGGCCCCCGGCGAGCCGACACCCAGGCAGGCCGGGCTCGCGACGGGGACGGTCTACACGCCGATCTCGGCCCTTGGCGCGACCATCGCTTCGGGCCATGCCAACAGATTCGACTTCGGCCTGAGCAAAGCCCGATCCCCCCGCCTTCGCGGACGCTAATCGCTCGCCCGGCTTGATCCTTCCTTGATTCATAGGATTCCGATGCGCAACGCTCAACGCAGGGGTTTCACCCTCATCGAACTGCTGGTGGTCATCAGCATCATCGCGGTCCTGATCGCCTTGCTCCTGCCGGCCGTGCAATCGGCCCGCGAGGCCGCCCGGCGGATGCAGTGCACCAACAACCTGAAGCAGATCGGCCTGGGGTTGGCCAATTACGAGTCGACCAAAGGCAGCCTGCCGGCCGGCATCAAGGGATGCTGCTGGGGCACCTGGGTCGTCTTCGTGCTCCCGGCCATGGAACAGACCGCGGCCTTCAACGGCTGGAATTTCGCCGGGGATAACTCGACCGCGGGGGCGGCCGGCGGCTCGAACGCGACGGTCCTGCGCTACAGCGGCGCCGCCAATACCACGATCTCGCAGACACTGTTTAACGTCTATCTCTGCCCCAGCGACCAGCCGAACAAACCCCTGTCCGGGATTCCTTCGTTCAATTACGCCGCGAACTTCGGCAACACGACGATGTATCAGCTTCCCACGATCGGGACCGGCGACGACCTGGTGTCGTTCCAGAAGGCCCCGTTCACGGATATGTGGCCGGCCACGGCCGTCAACGGAGGCCCCAAGGGGTACACGGTCTCGCAGTCCGGCACCGTGACCTTCGCATCGATCACCGATGGCACGAGCAACACGATGGTCATCTCGGAGATCATCCAGGGAAAGCAGCCTGGCGACCTGCGAGGGTTCGTGCACTGGGGCTACGCGGCGGCCTTCGAGACCAACCTGTCGCCCAATAGCCGCCTCCCCGATGTCCTCTGGTCGAATTACTGCAACCCGGCCAATCTGGGGGGCGCTCCCCCCTGCATCATCCAATCGCTGGCCAAGAACACCGTGTTGGGGGCCCGCAGCCAGCACGCCGGCGGCGTGAACGCGGCCTTCGCCGACGGCCACGTCCAGTTTGTCAAGAATTCAATCAGTATGCCGGTCTGGCGAGGGATCGGCTCGATCGCCGGCGGCGAGGTCATCAGCTCAGACTCTTACTGAGGCGGATCAGCTTCGCTTCAACCACGCATCGGCCCGCTCTATTGTGAGTGGGCCGATTGCGTTTCGAACGTGGGGCGGCGCCCTACGGCATGGGGCCCCTCATCGCAGCCAAGGAAGGGTGGGCCTGGAATCCCGTCAGGGCGGGCGAATCGAGCGACATCGAGTACGGCCCGCATACCTGGTACACCGAGGGGACCACCGCCGAGACCTTCCGCAACGCCGAAACCCTCGACGAAAGCCGGCTTGGCACCGACGCCGCCGTCCGCGAGCACAATGTCAACCGCATCACAGGCCTGGACGACGATCCCTCAGCCCGCCACTGGAAGCGTTAAGGCGAGCAACTGGTGATCGTGGTTGATCGTTATTTCGAGGCCCGGCGCCCCTTGAAATGGCCAGTCGATCGCGGCATGATCCGCGACGGCCTTAATTTGACTTGAACGGACCATGCCAAAACAAAAGGAGGTTTACTATCAATTGGACAGCGGAGATCATGACTGACCCGATGCGAGATCATCAACTGCATGTTGAATTGGAGGAGAATGGAAACTTCCGAGCGAGGATCATTCAGGACAAGTCGGGGCAACTTCAGCTTCGAATCTACGCGGGCTCCGACTTCTCCATTCCAATCGAGTGGCTGATGGGGATCCTACAACGATTTTCAGGAGATCTTCAAGCTGAGAAGGTTCCCGATGAAGGACGCCATGGTCAGAGCGACGGAAATCGTCCCTCGCCTTCCCATTGATCTCTCAGGAAAAGTGGCCGGCGATCAGGGCTCGGGAACACGCAGATCGCGGCAGATCTTGCGGGCCAAAAACTCATGAATCTCGTTATGTCGCGGGACCGTCGACGTGACAGGGATGGCCGGGTTGACAAACACGGTATGGCGGCCGCCCTCTCGAAGGAGTAAGCAACCATTCGCTTCCAGGTGACGGACGAGGTCGCGGCGTTTCATGCCGGCAAAACGAACGGCTCGCGTGTCACCCGACACCCCTCAATCGATTGCTCCGCCAATTGTCGATTGGCTTCCAGGATCAGGGCCACGGCCTCATGGAGGTTCTCGCGAGCCTCATCCAGGGTCGCACCTTGAGTGTTTGCGCCGGGCAATTCCTCGACGAACGCGACGTAGCCCTCTGGAACTTCGATGAAAACCGCAGTGAGTGACATAGGCGTGCTCTGATTTGCAGGAGTCTGTACGCCGACAAGCCATCGAAACTCAGCATGGCCGCGGGACAACTTTCAAGCAAGTTTATTTCGATTCAACAGCCCCTGGGCTTTTCCGCGCGGCTACGTTGGGCCTGCTTCTGGGAGCGGCTGCAATGAGCTTCGGGCATGGTGCGGGGACCGGGCCCAGGAATGCATCGGCGGGGCTTTGTGTTTTCATGCTCACGCTTCGCGAGAGCATGGCACCCGAGAGGGGTCAGGCGGGCGGTGGGGAGAGTTGGTCCTGGGCGATCTCGATGGCTTTCAGGAGGCCTCGGGCTTTGTTGAGGGTCTCCTCGTATTCGTCGGCGGGGATGCTGTCGTAGACGACTCCGCAGCCGGCCTGGATGTAGGCGGTCTGTCCCTGGAGGACCATGGTCCGCAGGGCGATGCAGGTGTCCATGTTGCCGGTGAAGTCGATGTAGCCGACGGCCCCGCCGTAGGGGCCCCGGCGGTGGGGCTCGACCTCGTCGATGACCTGCATGGCGCGGACCTTGGGGGCCCCGGAGACGGTCCCGGCGGGGAGGCCGGCTCGGAGGGCATCGAAGGCGGTCTTACCGGCGGCCAGGCGGCCGATGACGGTTGAGGAGATGTGCATGACGTGCGAGTAACGCTCGACGGCCATGATCTCGCTGATCCGGACGGTGGACAACTCGGCGACGCGGCCGACGTCGTTGCGGCCGAGGTCGACGAGCATGATGTGCTCGGCGCGTTCCTTGGGATCGGCCAGGAGTTCCTCGGCGAGGGCCCGGTCCTCGGCGTCGTCGGCGCCTCGCTTGCGGGTGCCGGCGAGGGGTCGGATGGTGACTTCTCCGTCCTCGACGCGGACGAGGATCTCGGGGGAGCTGCCGATGAGGCGGGTCTCGCCGAAGGTCAGGTAGAACATGAACGGGCTGGGGTTCACCACGCGCAGGACGCGGTAGATGTCGAACGGCTGCGCGGTGGTCTCGACCTTGAGCCGCTGGCTGGGGACGACCTGAAAGATGTCGCCGGCCTTGATGTATTCCTGGCAGTGGCGGACGGCCGACTCGAACTGGTCGCGGGTCATGTTCGACTGGTACTGAAGCGTGGACGGGGCGTCGGTGTCGAGGTCGACCGGCGGCAGCTCGGAGCCCGGAGCGGAGAGGCGGTCGACGAGGGCGTCAACGCGGCAGGCGGCATCGTCGTAGGCGGCGGCGGGGTCGGTGTGGTCGTCGAGGAAGGCGTGGGCGACGACGAGGATGGTCTTGCGGATGTGGTCGAAGATGACCATCGCGTCATAGAAGGCGAAGGCGAGATCGGGCAGATTGCGGTCGTCGGGCGGTGCGTCGGGGAGTCTCTCGGTGTAGCGGACCGAGTCGTACGCGGCATAGCCGACGGCACCGCCGGAGAAGCGCGGGAGGGCGTGGATGGGGGCGGCCTTGTAGCGGTCGAGGAGGGCTTGCAGCTCGCGGAAGGGGTCGTCGCTGGTAGTCCGAATTTCCTCAGCGTGGGGGCGGAGGTGGCGGATGACGACTTCGGGGCCTCGGGCTTCGAATTTAAGGAAGGGGTCGGTGCCCAGGAAGCTGAAGCGGCCGACCTTCTCGCCGCCGACGACGCTCTCGAACAGGAACGACTGGTCGCCGCGCTCGATCTTGCGGAAGGCCGAGACGGGCGTGAGCGAGTCGCTGCTGAGCTGGCGATAGACGGGAATGCAGCGGGCCTGGCCTGCGAGGTCAAGGAACTCGGGCAGCCTGGGCCGGTGGATGGGCTTGCCGGGGGCGACGGGAGCGGGGCCGGGCGGGTTCATCGAGGCGAGTCCTTCCCGAACTGACTGATCGGCCGCGCGGGGTCGGACGGCCGGGCGATGATAGCAGGGGCCGAGGGGGGGCGGCAACCGAGCGGCAAGGTGCCTGCTGCGGCGTGGTCCGATGATTCCGGATGGCCACGTTTGCGGGCAGGTTCGCGCGGGGGCGGGCGCCATCCGGTTGATTGAAGATGGGCCTGGGGCCTAGAATAGGGACTCGGAGCTTTGCGGCCTCCTCGCTCGACTGTGGGCTGGCCCGGCGTGCGTCCCCGGGGACGCGTCGGGCCTGGGTCGCGTCGGGGTGGAGCCCCGGGCCCGGCCGGAGGAACCTGGGGATGAAGTGCCAGAAATGCTCCAAGTCCGCCACGTTCCACATCACGGACATCGAGCGGGGCAAGGCGCACGAGTTTCATTTCTGCGATGAGCACGCCAAGCAGCATCTGGCGCCCGCCGAGGAGGCGGCCGAGTTGACCGACATCGGCAAGGTGGCGCAGAAGCTGATCGCCCCGGGCGGCATGGGGACTGCCCCCGCGCAGGAGAAGCAGACGTGCCCGGTCTGCCAGATCACATTCCAGGAGTTCCGCAATACCGGCAGGCTGGGATGCCCGTACGATTACGTGGTCTTCCGCGACGACCTGATGCCCCTGCTGGAGAATATCCACGAGGAGACCAGGCACGCGGGCAAGGTGCCCAGGCGGTCTCCTCGGTCGAACCAGGACCAGGTCAAGCTGATCCAGCTTCGGAACGACCTGAAGCGGGTGGTGGAGACCGAAGATTACGAGGCCGCCGCCCGGCTACGCGATAAGATCAAGGAAATTGAGCGGGAGCAGGGCCGCTGAGCTTCCCATTAACGCTCCCCCCTCCCCCCTTCCAGGGCCGACGGCGCGACCAAATGACGACTTGCCAGCGTTGCACCGAGACGGCGACGGTCCACGTGACCGAGACCGTCGAGGGCCGGCGGCGCGAAATTCACCTGTGCGGCCCGTGCGCCCGCCGGGCGGGCCTGATCGCCGCGGAGGAAGTCCCCCCGCTCCCTCTGGAGGGGGTGGTGCAGGGCCTGATCCTGGCGCACGTCGGCGAGCTCGTCGGCGAGGTGGCCGCGCTGACCTGCCCGGATTGCGGCTTGAAGTTCATGGAATTCCGCCGCGGCGGCCGGCTCGGCTGCCCGCGGGACTACGAGGCGTTCTCGATCGGCCTGATCCCGATCCTGGGTCGCACGCAGGGGGCCACCCGTCACGTGGGCAAACGGCCGAGGCGGCCGGCCCGCGGTGTCGACCGGCTCCGGCTGCGATCCCTCTTGCGTCGGGCGATCGCCCGCGAGGATTATGAACAGGCCGCGCGACTCCGCGACCAACTCCGCCTCGAGGACGGCGACGAATGAACCTGGATGACCTGACAGGGACTTCCGGCGAGTGGCTCAGGGGCTCGGGCCCCGAGAGCGACATCGTCATGTGCTCGAGGATCCGCCTGGCCCGGAACCTGGCCGATTTCCCGTTCATCAACCGCGCCAGCCGCGGCGAGAAGGCCGAGATCGAGGCGACCTTCAAGTCGAAGATCATCCAGCCCGGCGAGCTGGAGCTGTCGTACCTCGACGTCAACGGGATGAGCTCGCTGAACCGGCAATTCCTCGTCGAGCGGCAGCTGATCTCCCGCGAGCACCAGGCGGCCGACTGGCCGCGTGGCGTGGCCATCGGCCCGCGCGAGAACATCTCGATCATGGTCAATGAGGAGGACCACCTCCGCATCCAGGTGATGCTCTCGGGCCTCTCGCTGCACGACGTCTGGGACCGGATCAACCGGCTCGACGACCAGATCGAGGCGCGGCTCGACTACGCCTTCAGCCCGCAGCTCGGCTACCTGACGGCCTGCCCCACCAACGTCGGGACCGGGATCAGGGTGGGCGTGATGCTGCACCTTCCGGGCCTGGTCGAGACGAAGCAGATCGAGAAGGTCTTCCGGGCACTGCAGAAGATCAACCTGGCGGTGCGCGGGCTCTACGGCGAGGGGACGCAGGCGTTCGGCGACTTCTATCAGATCTCCAACCAGCAGACCCTGGGCAAGAGCGAGCTGGAGCTGATCAGGAACCTCAACGACGTCATCCCGCAGATCATCACCTACGAGCGCCAGGCCAGGCAGGCGCTGCTGGGCGAGAAGCGGAACCAGCTGCTGGACAAGGTGAGCCGCGCCTACGGCCAGCTTAAGACGGCGCACCAGATCTCCAGCGAGGAGACGATGCTGCTGCTCTCCAGCGTCCGGCTCGGAATTAACCTAGGCTTGATCGACGACCTGGAAATTCCGACCGTCAACGAGCTGTTCATCCACACGCAGCCGGCCCACCTCCAGCGGCTCCAGGGGGCCGAGCTGAGCAGCGATGAGCGTAACATCGCCCGGGCGTCATATCTCCGCACCAAGCTAGGCAACGGCCGGCTCCCCGAAACCGAGTGAACCGACGCCGACGGGGGCCCGACATCCCCCCGTTCGGCCGGATGATGAGGAGTGCGTCACGCAGTGCCGATCCACAGCTTCCAGCTCGACCCGAGCGACATCCTGGGCATCTCCTCCGATGCTTCGCTGCAGGAGATTCGCGACGCCTATCGGCTGAAGTCGAAGATCCATCACCCCGACGTCGGCGGCGAAGCCTGGGCCTTCCGGGTTCTCTACCAGGCCTACGAGATCATGAGCGCCGCGCGGGTGACGCGGGCCACCCAGCAGCCGGGAGCCCCCTCAAGGCCGACCCCGACGAGGCCCGCGCCAGAAGAGCCGGCCCGGACCGAGCGGAGGTCGTCCAGCGAGACGGTGCGCCACGGGCTCGCCGACAAGATGGATGACCCGGCCGACGTGGTGGGCATTGAGATCCTCTGGGCCCGGTATGACGCCCTGAATTCCTGGATCTTCCAGCCCAACGAGGTCGACGGCCGAAGCCTGAGCTGCTGCCTGTACGTCACCTGGCCCGACCCGGCCGCCGCAGTGCCCCCCGACGAGCGGGGCGATACGCTCGAGATCCTCGACACGATCTTCGACGAGATGATCGTGGCCACGCGCAGCCAGTCGTCTCTGTCCAGGATCGACGAGGGTGACTTCAGCGCCTGGCTGTCCTACCCCACGGCCGACCAGGCCTGGATGGCGTTCCGGAGCTTCCGCGAGGCGCTGCACGCACAACAGCTCGGGGTGAAGCAGTGGTCGCGCGACCTGCTCATCCCCCGCGACTGGAAGTAAGCCGGATCCGCTCCAGGATGGGCGAGACCAGCTCATGGGGGACAAACTTGCCCAGGGCGTCGCCGCCGCCGTGGCGAGCGACCTGCTTGATGAGAGAGCTGGAGACGTGCGAGTACTCGCCGTCGGCCATCAGAAAGACCGTCTCGACCTCGGGGTCGAGCCGGGCGTTGGTCAGCGACATGCTGAACTCATACTCCATGTCGGAGAGCGTACGCACCCCGCGGAGGATGACGCGGGCGCCCAGGCGGCGGACGAAGTGGACGGCCAGATCCTCAAAGGCCTCGACCGTGACGTTGTCGTAGGGGGCCACCACGCGCGTGGCCAGCGAGACTCGCTCGTCGACATCGAAGAGGGTCGGCTTGCTCGGGTTCACGCCGATGCCAACGAACAGGTGGTCGAAGAGGAGTCGTCCCCGGCGAATGACGTCGAGGTGGCCGAGGGTCAGGGGGTCGAACGTGCCGGTGAAGACGGCCGTTCGTGCGGACGTCGGGCGCATGGGTCTTGGTTCCTGGTTCGTGCTTCGATCGGTCCGCGTCGTCAACTCCCGAGCAGCTCGCCGAGCCGGCCCAGGTCGTCGTCGTCGTTATAAATGTGGGGGCTGACGCGGAGCCGGCCCGCCCGGCATGAGACGACCACGCCGGTCTCGCGCCCGTGCCGGACGATCGACTCGGGGTCGACACCCGCCCTGGACAGCGAGACGATGCCCGCGCAATCGGCCGGCTTGCTGGACCCGAAGACGGTCCAGCCCCGGGCCCGGGCCACCTCGCGGACGGCGTCGGCGCGGTCGAGGATCCGGGCCGAGACGGCGTCGAAGCCGATCTCCTCGAAGAGCGCGAGGCTCTGGCCGAACGCCTGGATGCCGGCCATGTTGTAGCACCCCCCCTCCCAGCGCCTGGCGTCGGGCTTGAGGGTGAAATTGTCGCCGGAATACGCATGGGCGTCGACCACGCTGTGGGCACCCAGCGTGCCCAGGCATCGGAGCTGTTCGATCCATTCGCGGCGGACGTAGAGGATTCCGGCCCCTTCGGGACCGAGCAGCCATTTGTGGCCGTCGGCAGAGAGGAAGTCGATCGGCGTTCGCTTCACGTCGAGGGTCAGCGGCCCTAGCCCCTGGATCGCGTCGACGAGCAGGGCGACGCCGCGCCTCTTGCAGATCTCGGAGAGGACGTCCAGGTCGTTGCGGAAGCCGGTGGAGAACTCGACGAAGCTGATCGCGAGCACGCGGGTGGTGCCGTCGATGGCCGCCTCGATGTCCTCGGGCTGGATCCGGCCGTCGCGCGCGGCCACCCTGCGAAGGGTCACTCCTCGCGACGCCAGATTCATCCAGGGATAGACGTTGGACGGGTATTCGTCGGCGGCCGAGATCACGCTGTCGCCGTCGCGCCAGGGGAATCCCTCGGCGACCAGGCCGATGCCCAGCGTGGTGCTGGCGACGAACGCGACCTCGCCGGCGTCGGCGTTGATGAGTCGTGCGGCACGCAGGCGGGTCTCTTCGAGGTGCTTCTGCCAGTGGGTCCACAGGACCACCGCGTCGGTCTCCTGCCCGTCGACCCATCGGCGCAGGGCGTTGCCCGACCGGCGTGGCAGGGGTGCCACCGCGGCGTGGTCGAAGTAGGCCCACTTGCGGGCCACGGGGAACTCATCTCGGCGGATCGCCGCCCAATCCATTGCGTGTCACTCCGGGTGCAAATTTCGAGGCGTGGCAGGCTCGCCATCAGATCATATGGCGCCGATGGCGCCCAGGAGGGCGGCCAGGTCGCCATCGGTGTGCGAGGCGCAGAAACCCAATCTGAGTCGTGACGTGCCACGCGGGACGGTCGGCGGGCGGATTGCGCCGACGAGCAGGCCTCGCTCCTTGAGGCGGCCTGCCAGAGCAAGCGTCTCGCGCTCGTCGCCGATCAAGACCGGGACGATCGCCGACCGCGAGTCGCCCACGTTCTGGCCCGGGGCCACCATCGCGGTGCGAAACCGATCGGCCAGTTCGAGCGCGTGAGCACGCCGCCAGGGTTCGGAAATCGAGATGCAGAGGGCCTCGCTCGCGGCGGCGGCGGCGGCCGGGGGGAGGCCCGTCGAGTAGATGAGCGGCCGGGCCCGGTTGATGAGAAAGTCGACTAGCCGCCCCGAGCCAGCGACGAATCCCCCCACCGATCCCAGAGCTTTCGACAGGGTGCCGACCTTGATCGAGACGCGGTCGGAGACGCCCAGAAGCTCGGCGGAGCCGCGCCCGGTCGGGCCGAGGAGCCCGGTGCCGTGGGCCTCGTCGACGAGCAGCATCGCCCCGAACTCGTCGGCCAGGTCGGCCAGGCGAGGCAGGGGCGCGAGGTCGCCGTCCATGCTGAAAACGCCGTCGGTGGCGATCAGGATCCGGCGGAATCGGCCTACGTCTCGTGAAAGGGAGCGGGCCAGGCGGTCGGCGTCGGCATGGGGGTAGACGCGGAGGGTGGCTCCCGAAAGGCGGGCTCCGTCAACCAGGCAGGCGTGATTGAGGCGGTCGAGGTAAACGGCGTCCCCCGGACCGACCAAGGCCACGATCGTGCCGAGATTGGCGGCGAACCCGCTGGGGAAGAGGGCCACGGCCTCGGCGCCCTCGAAGGCGGCCAAATCGGCGGCGAGCTTCTCGTGCGGCTCGCGCCAGCCCGTGACGAGCGGGCTTGCCCCGGCCCCCCAGCCGAATGTCGCGGCGGCCTCGTTGGCGGCGGCGGCCAGCCGGGGGTCGGCGGCTAGGCCGAGGTAGTCGTTGGAGGCGAAGTTGATCAGGGTCCGGCCGTCGTGGACGACTCGGCCAGGAGCCCCGCCGCCGAGCGGGCGGAGGTGGCGGTCGAGCCCCTTGGCGGAGAGTGCGGCCAGCTCATCATCGATCCAGGCGAGCGGGTCGTTCAACGGCTCGGCCCTTCCGGACGCTTGAGGACCGCCGCCGCCAGGTGGCCGCCGAAGCCGATCGACAGCTTCAACGCCGCGCGAATCGGTCTCGATCGCCCGACGTGTGGGGTGCCGTCGAGGTCGCACGCGGGGTCGGGGTCGTCGAGATTCAGGGTCGGCGGGATGAATCCGTCGCGCATCGCCAGGGCGGTCAACGCAAGCTCGACCGAGCCGGCGGCCCCCAGAGCGTGGCCAATCTGGCCTTTGTTGGCCGAGCAAGAGATTCGGTCGGCGTCTGCCCCGAAGGCCCTACGGATCGCCCGGCATTCGAGGGGGTCGTTGACCCGGGTCCCGGTGCCGTGCACGTTGATGTGGTCGACCTCCTCGCGGCAGACGCCGGATCGGGCCAGCGCCAGGGTGATCAGGCGGGCGAGGCCGGTCGGGTCGGGATTCAGGTCGGTTTCATGATAGGCGTCGGCGCCGAGCGCCCCGCCGGCCAGTTCGACGTAGGGGAGGACACCTCGGGCGCGGGCCAGGTCGGCTCGCTCCAGGACCAGGACGGCGGCCCCTTCGCCGACGACGAAGCCACGTCGACCGCGATCCCAGGGGCGGGCGAGGATCCGGGGGTCGGAGTCGGCGGCGGCCAGGGCGAGGGCCTTCATCCGGCGGAAAGCACCGAGGATGAGTGGATCGAGCGAGGCATCGGCGCTGCCGGCCAGGGCGACGTCACATGCGCCTCGGAGGATCAGGTCGCGGCCCTGGAGGACGGCCACGAGCCCGGTGGCGCAGGCCGCGATCGGCGCCAGGTTCGGGCCGAGCAGGCCGAATCGATGGGCGACGTGGCGGGCACCGACATCGGGCCAGGCCGCCGCCCAGAGCGCCGCCGCGTGCCCCTTGTTCCCGGACACCAGGCCGACATGGGCCGCGGACAGGCGATCGATGCACCCCTTGCTCAGGCCGATGAGGGTGGCGATCCGTTCGGGATCGGCGCCTGCGGAATCGAGCCGGGCGTCGGCCCAGGCCTCGACGGCGGCGAGGTCGAGCAGCCGGAGGGCCCTGGAACCGCCGGGGTCGGGCAGGTCGACCGGACAGCCGACGACCGGGCCGAAGCCTGGGACGTCGAGCCAGCGCGCGGCCGAACGGCCGGCGCATGCGGCCGACCAGGTCGACTCTCGATCGGGGCCAAGGCCGGTCATCAGGCCGATGCCGGTGATGACCACGGCGGGCGCGTCGCTCATGGGCGTTGCGTCCCCGCGATCTCAGTGTCAGTCGGCATGGACGGCGGCGGGCATCGGGGTCAGGCCCAGGCGCTCGAACATCTGCTTGTCGCGGTCTACGGCCGGGTTGGGGGTCGTCAGCAGCTTGTCGCCGGCGAAGATCGAGTTGGCGCCGGCGAGGAAGCAGAGCGCCTGGTCGCTCTCGGTCATCTCCAGCCGGCCGGCGGAGAGCCTGACCATGGCGGCGGGCATCAGGATCCGAGCGGTCGCGATGGTGCGTACCATGTCCCAGATGTCGACGCGGGGGCGGTCGGCGAGCGGGGTGCCGGGGACGGCGACCAGCGCATTGATGGGCACGCTTTCCGGCGGGACGGGGAGGTTGGCCAGCGTGGCGAGCATGGCCACGCGGTCGGCTACCGTCTCGCCCAGGCCGACGATGCCGCCCGAGCAGACGGTGATGCCGGCGTCGCGGACGTGCTGGATGGTCTCCAGGCGGTCGGTGTAACCGCGAGTGGAGATGACCTCGCCGTAGAACGACTCGGAGGAGTCGAGGTTGTGATTGTAGGCGTCGAGGCCGGCGTCCTTCATCCGCCGGGCCTGGTCGGCGTCGACCATGCCGAGGGTGCAGCAGGCCTCGAGACCGAGCTGCTTGACGCCGCGGATCATGTCCAGCACGCGGTCGAACTGGGCGTTGTCCTTGACCTCACGCCAGGCGGCCCCCATGCAGAAGCGGGTGGCGCCCGACTCCTTGGCGCGGGTGGCGGCGTCCAGGACCTCGGCGACGTCGAGCAGGGGCTCGGCCTTCACGGCGGTGTGGTAGCGGGCGGCCTGCGGGCAGTAACCGCAGTCTTCCGGGCAGCCGCCGGTCTTCACCGAAAGGAGGACGCAGACCTGGACCTTGGAGGGATCGTGGTGCGCCCGGTGGACCTCGGCGGCGCGGTAGATCAACTCCAGGACGGGAGTCCGGTAGATCCGGTCGACCTCGTCGGTGGTCCAGCGGGTGTACTCGGCCGTCGCGGCACGGTCGTTGGGCATCGCGTCGTTCTCGTCCGTGGGGCGGCGCGGGGGGGACCCGTGCGGTCTCGTGTGGGTCAAGCGGGAATGAACGGACCGGCCGCGACTCAGCGGCGGGCCGGCTTGCAGAGGGCGAAGATGGCGCCGCCGGCGAGCAGCGAGGTGACCAGGTAGCCAGGAGCGGTGCTCCCCTTACCGTCGTCTGCCCCTTCGCGGGCGGGGACGTCAAAAAACCCGTCGGTCGGGTCTTTGGCCAGGGCGTAGCCGGGCGCCAGCAGCAGCGTCAGGGCGAAGGCCGGCAGGGCAAGATGGCGGAGGATACGGGTCGTCATCGGTCGCTCTCCGACGGGGACTGGGTCTCGAATCGTCCGGGTCCGACGGCCGCGGCGACGCGGGTCGGTGTGCGGCTCACTGCGGCGCTGGGCTGCCGGGGGATCCACTCTTCGAGCGGGCGGACCCGCTTGCGGAAGGCGGCCCGGGCCATGGCGACGGCCTTCCAGGCGGGCCCGCGCGAGCGGAGATGCCGCAAGTAGTCATCCAGCCCGACCGCCCAGAAGCGGTAGGACAGGTCATGGAAGCTGAACGAGCCGTCGCCCGGGGGCAGCGGGAACGGCGGAGGGGCCTCGGCGTAGGCGAATACCAGGATCGAGCGGAAGCCGGGGCCGAAGAGGTCCTGCCAGCGTGAAAGCCCGTCGAGGTCGTCGGTGGTCACCCAGTTCTCCCAGGGGCGTCGCCCCCGGGCGTCTTTGGCCCGCTTTCCCTTCACCTCGACGACCAGGTTCGAGCCGCCGCGAGGATAAAGCAGGAAGTCGGGGCTCTTGAGGCAACCGCCGTCCTCGGTGAGGGCGCGCTTGGCCTCGTCGACCGCCACGCAGGGGATGCGCAGCGACCGGACGTGGGCTTCGAATGCCGCCTCGTAGTGGTTGGACCGCCTGGCCATCGTCGCTCCGCCGGTCGGACACGGGCCGTCGCCGCGTCCCCATTGTCGCCGCGCCGGGGGCCCTTGGCAACCGCGTTTCGCGTCAGTCCTTCGGCTTGCGACGCCGCTTGACGACTTCGAACGGCGACGCGGGCTCGGCCGCCTGGGTCGGCACGGGCGGGGCCGTCAGGGTGGATAGGGCGACGAACCCGGCTGATTTCGGCGGGCCCGGCAGGCGTTTCGGCGGCTTGGGCGGCGGACTGGGCGGGCGCGGGGGCAGGATGGCCGCGGCGTATTCCCAGAGCTGCTCGGGAACCTCGAAGACCTTCTGGAACGTCCAGTCGTCGTCGTACTCGCACTCGTCGGTCGTATATTCGCGGCAGATCTTGGGGCGGTCGTGGTAGATCCCGCAGCGATTCTCGGGCGTCAGGTAGCGGCAGCGGGACATGACGACCAGGTACCAGGTCCCGTCCTCGACGTAGACGATTGTGTCTCCGTGGGCCAGGTACCAGCGGGTCTCGTCGTAGTCGTCCCAGGTGCGCGGGGTCGCGATCTCGACGGTGAAGTAGCGGCAGCACTTGCCGGGGCAGAAGTCGCAGAGGCAGGCCCCGGGCGGGATCGCCTCGCGCGGGGGCTGGACTTGGGTTCGTTCGGCCAAGGGAACTTTCTCGGGATCGGGCCGGGGGCGGGCGGGGCGAAGGGTCGGATCTGGCCCCTCAAGCCTGGATCGGTGCGACCCCGCTGTCAAGCGCCCGGCGCATCGCGGCCAGGTGAACCTCGGTCGTCCCGCAGCAGCCCCCGACGAACCGGGCCCCCAGATTGGACAGCTCGACGGCCACCCTCGCGAGTTCTTCCGGCGTGGCCGGACGCTGGCCTGGCATCGCGCCCGACGGCTTGACCCAGACGGGCAGCCGGGTCGAGCCCACCAGCGTCCGGACCATCTCGACGACCTTGCGAGCCGGCCAGACGCAGTTCAGGCCGATCGCCGAGGCCCCCAGGTTCTCGATCTTAATGGCGGCGTCCGCATCATCGGGCCAGGTCCAGAAGCTGACGACCACGGGCAGGCCTTCCCGGATGATCGGGGCGACGACATCGAGAGCGACCAGGGCTGCGGGGAGGTCCATCGTCTCGAAGATGAGGCCGTCGACGCCCGCCTCGGCGAGGGTCACCGCCTGGTCGCGGCAGGCACCGAGGTCCGGGCTCGAGACCGAGGTCGGACCGAGGCCGCCGAAGACCAGGCGGTCGGGGCCGGCGGCCTGGCGGGCGAGGGCCACGGCGGCCCGGTTGATCGCTACAAACCGATCGGCCAGGCCCAGGCGTTCGAGCCAGGCTCGATTGGCGCCGAAGGTATTGGTGAGCAGGACGTCGGACCCCGCGGCCACGTCGCGGCGGTGGATGTCGAGGACGTCGTCCGGACGGCTGAGGTTCCAGGCGCAAGGGTCGTCATCGCGGAGGTCGAGCCCGCGCGCGATGAGCCGGGTCCCCATGGCGGCGTCGAGCAGGAGCGTTCCTCGGTCGAGGAGAAGGCGGCGGGCCGACGGCTCGTTCACGTGAGGCCGGTCTTCTTGCGATAGTCGCGGCTGGCGCGTTCGAGAAACCGGCGTTCGTCGGCGCTGAGAGACTCGCGGCCGCCGTCGTAGATCTTCTGGAGCAGCTCGTCGACTCGCCGATCCTGCTCGGCCTCGAGGGCGGCCTTGCGGAGGCGCCGGGCCTCGGTCCTCCGCGACTTCCAGCGGGTGATGGCCCACTGCGGATGAGGCCGGACCCTGGCGGAGGCGGAGTCGAGGCTGGTATAGCCCTCGGAGAAGTCGTAGCCGAAGAGGGTGTCGTCGAAGAAGCCGCCGTCTTCCAGGAAGCGGGCCTCCAGGCGGAACATCCACTCGACGACCAGGGCCAGGGAGAACAGGGCGAACGCCGCGCCGGCCTGGCTCTGGCTGTAGAGCAGGAGCTTGATGAGCCCCACGGCCGTCAGCAGCAGGACCACCACGCGCGACGTGTAGGGGGCGTAGGAACTCTCGCGCGAGGGGACGGAGGAGATGTTGGCGAGCAAGGCCCGGAAGGCCCGGCCTCCGTCGAAGGGGAGCGCCGGGATGAGGTTGGCCCAGAAGAGCACGATGTTGAGATAGGCGAACCAGCCGGCGAACCAGGCCACGCTGAACGCGGGGACCGCGGCGCGGGCGGCGCCAGCCTTGGCGATCAGCAGCGGGGCTCCCCCGGAGCCGAGGCCGTTGCCGAAGGGGCTCCAGATCGCCTCGGCGTCCGCCGAGAGGTTCACCGCGACGGCCCCGACGAAGAAGGCGATCAGGCTGGCGAGCGGGCCAGCCAGCGCGACCCAGATCGCCTCGGGAGAACGGGGCTCGCGCGAGGGCGAGGTCAGGTTGCCCAGCGGCCAGAGGCGGATATCGTCCGGCTCGACGCCGAACCACCAGGACGCGGCGATGTGGCCCAGCTCATGCACCGCCAGGGCCAGCAGCAGAAGGCCGCCCCAGCAGGCGGTCTCCAGGACGGGATGGCCCGACGACAGGGCCGAGCTCAGCAGCTTCAGGCCGAGGAACAGGGGGAGCGACCAGTGAATGCGGGCCCGGATGCCCGCCCAGCGCCCCAGGTCGATCGTCCACGTCAAGGGATCGGTCATTGGCGGCCATCCGCGGCGAGTTTTCGGAACTCAACACCGGGCCCGACGTCCGTGAAATTCCAGTGTAGCAACCGCGCCCTGGGCCCGCAACGCAACGGCCGCGTCGTGCTGCCCGGGGCGAACGCCCCGCCCCGCGGCCCGCGTGTTATGATCGGGCCATGGGGGCCGGGCAGGCCGCCCTGCACCTCGAACGCCCGTGGACGAGCCGACGCCATGCCCGCTGCCGATGATCGAACGGATGATGCCGTCGAGACCCAACTCGAGGCGACGGCCAGGGTGCCGGTGGACCTGGGGCCACGGTCGTACGAAGTTCGCGTCGTCAGCGACCGCGCCGCCGAGTTCGGCCCGTTCGCCGCCGAGGCCCTTAACGAAACGTGGGCCGGCCGCGGGTGCAAGCTGGCCCTGGTCGTCACCGATGAGAACCTGTCGGGACGCGTCGGGCCCTACGTCGAGGGGCTCGCCGGCGCGGGGATCAGGGCCGAGGTCGCGACGGTCCCGCCCGGCGAGGCCTCCAAGAGCGCCGAGACCGCCTGGACGCTCTACGACCGGCTCATCGAGATGAAGGCCGACCGTCATACGTGCGTCGTGGCCGTGGGGGGCGGCGTGGTCGGTGACCTTTCGGGATATGTCGCGGCGACGTTCGCGAGGGGATTGCCCCTGGTCATGGTCCCCACGACGCTGCTGGCTCAGGTCGATAGCTCGGTCGGTGGCAAGGTTGGGGTGAACCACCCGAGGGCCAAGAACATCATCGGCGCCTTCCACCAGCCGGTGGGCGTCTGGGTCGACACCGCCACGCTGGCCACCCTCCCCGCCCGCGAGCTGAAGTGCGGGCTGGCCGAGGTGGTGAAGTACGGGGTGATCCTGGATGACGACTTCTTCGCCTGGCTGGAGCGCCAGGCGGCTCCGATTGCGGCCGGCGAGCCGGGGCCGCTGCGGCACCTCATCGCGCATTGCTGCCGGCTGAAGGCCGACGTGGTCTCGCGCGACGAGCGCGAGGAGACCGGCCTGCGTGCGGTGCTCAACTTCGGCCACACGATCGGCCACGCCATCGAGGCCGTCGCGGGCTACGGCGGCGGCTACCTGCACGGCGAGGCCGTGGCCGTCGGGATGGTCGCCGAGAGCCGACTTGCCGAGCGTCTCGGGTGGGTCGATGCCGAGACGACCGCCCGGCTGACGGCCCTTCTCGCCCGCTTCGGCCTGCCGGTCTCGGCCCCCGGCCTGGCCCCCGACGCCTTGATCGAGGCCATGGGTCGCGACAAGAAGAACAAAGGGGGCCGGACGAGGTTCGTCCTGCCCAGGCGAATCGGCCAGGTCGAGCTGACCGACGCACCCGACGAGGCCACGATCCGCGACGTGCTGGCGACCCTCTGATCTCGAGTCATCGTGAGAGGGGTGTCGATGTCTGGCGCCAATCTTGCCACTTCTTCAGAGGGACGAATGTCCAAGGTTTTCCACGCACGAGAGATTGGGCGCCTTGTCGAGGAGATCGACGCGTTTGGCGGCCCGAATAAACCAGCCATGGCGGCTTACACAAACGAGTTCATCCTCGAATATGAGACCGAGATCGACCAGACGCTTGATCCGTTCTCAGAGGCCTATGTCTCGCAGCAATTGGCGCTCTATCGCGAGATCGTCGGCCGCGACCCCGATCCGGTTGACACCGAGCAGTATAAAATCGCTGTCAAGCTGCACGCGGCTGCCGCGCACCCTCTCAACGATCGCAACCTGTCCGTCACGGCCAAGCACATGGCAGCCATCAGCAACGTGATTGCCTTGGCCGGCCTGCCGCACGCGGCGCGAGTGCTCGATCTAGGTTGCGGCTGGGGGCAGACCAGCGAAATTCTGGCCTACTGCGGAGCGGAGGTAGTGGCCGTGGACATCAATCCACTATTCGTGGACCTGGTGCGCCAGCGGGCCAAGCGGCTGGGGCTGCCGATCACCGCCGAGGTCGGGACGTTCGAGGGGTTCAGCTCGGCGGAGCCCTTCGACATGGTCTTCTACTATGAGTGCCTGCACCATGCCATCCGCCCGTGGGTGGCGCTGGAGTTCGCCGCCAGGCACGTCAAGCCGGAGGGTCTGATCGCGTTCGCCGGCGAGCCGCTCAACGCGCTGTGGTGGAAGCACTGGGGTCTGCGCCTCGATGCCATCTCGGTGTACTGCATCCGCAAATACGGCTGGTTCGAGAGCGGCTGGTCGGCCGAGTTCCTGATCGCGTGCTTCGAGCGTGCCGGGTTCGTGCTTCGCCTGCATCCTGGCCTTGGAATCGAGGGCAGCCAGGTCGGCATTGCCGACCGCACCGGCACCATCAAACGCGTTTCCGCCTTCGACCGATACGTCTCCTCCATGGAAAAGTTCATCGGCGATCTCCACGCAGCCAATGCGAACCCGCCAGACGAAGTCGGGCCCGAATCAGAGACTGACGCCAGCCAGCGAGATGCGCTCTGCCTGAGCCTGGACTCCGCAGTCGGCCCAAGCACGCCCCCGGCCCTGCCGGAGCAGACCGGCACGCTGAGTGGGGAGTTCGACTCGCCCGGATCGGCGCTGCGCGATCCGAAAGGGATGGGTGTCGATGTCTGACGCCGCTGAGGAAGGTCCCGAGTCAGGAGCGGCCAACGCCCAGCTACGTGATGCACTCTGCCTGAGCCTGGTCTCCGGCGTGGGGCCGAGCACAACGAGGGCACTCCTGGAGCGATTCGGTACCCCGGGAAAGGCCCTCGATGCATCGGGCTCGGCGTTGCGCGACGTGCCGGGAGTGGGGGCGAAGCTGGCCGAGCGGATTGTCGCGGCCAGGCGCGAGCTGGACGTCGACGACGAGCTGGCCGAGTGCGCTCGCGTGGGCGCCCGGGTGATGGCCAAGGGGACGGACGGCTATCCGCCGCCGTTGCTGGACATCCCCGACCCGCCGTCCTTGCTCTACATGCTGGGGACCTACGAGCCGGTGGACCAGCTCGCCGTGGCCATCGTCGGTTCGAGACGCTGCACGCCCTACGGGCTGCGGATTGCCGAGCGGCTGGCGGCGTCACTGGCCCGAGTGGGGATCACGGTCGTCTCGGGCCTGGCCCGGGGCATCGACGCGGCGGCGCACCGCGGCGCCTTGAAGGCAGGTGGCCGGACGATCGGCGTGCTTGCCAACGGCCTCTCGCAGATCTATCCCCCGGAGCACGAACAGCTCGCTGTCGAGGTCGCCTACACCGGCGCGGTCGTCTCCGAGATGCCCATCCGGCAGGGGCCGCTGGCCGGATTGTTCCCGCAGCGGAACCGGGTGATCTCGGGGCTGAGCCTGGGTGTCATCGTGGTCGAGGCCACGGCGCGGAGCGGCTCATTGTCGACCGCCAAGCACGCGATGGAGCAAAACCGCGAGGTCTTCGCCGTGCCGGGTCCGGTGGACAGCCTCGCCAGCCAGGGCTGCCACCGCCTGATCCGCGACGGTGCCCGCCTGGTCGAGACGGTCGACGACGTGCTGGAGGAGCTGGGACCGCTCGCCCGAGTGGTCAAGGCCTCGCCAGGTTCGCCAGGCGTCCGACATCCCGCCGAGCTTTCGCTGTCGGACCTGGAACGGTCGATCCTGGCCAGGCTGGGCGACACGCCGGTTGGCATCGACGAGCTTGTGGCAGCCTCTCGCCTGGGGACCTCGCAGGTGGTCGCCACCCTCAGCGTGCTGGAGATGCGCCGGCTCGTTCGACGCTCGCCTGGCCCCTGCTTCAGCCGCTGCTAATGTGATGAACGACGCAGGGTCCGCATCACGCCCAATGACACGAGGCCAGTGAGCAGCAGGGCAAGGGCCGGCGGCTCGGGCACGATCGCGGCGAACTCGCTCGGGGTCAGCAGGAAGCCGCGGCTCTGGCCGAGGTAGTAGCCGTTGCCGACGATCTGGCCGTGGTCATTGATTCCCGAGGCGGAGGTGAGCGACCAGCCGCTGTCGGGATCCAGCAGCGTGTTCAGGTCGAGCATCCCGTGGGCCTCGGTGAAGAGGAAGGCCGCTGAGAGGTTGGGGCCGACGGTGACCGCGCCGACGATGTCACCTCCCGCGTTGATCGCGTTGGCATAGGACGAGCCGCCGCTGGGCAGCGTCCCCAGGCTCTGCCAGCCCCCGGAAGTCAGTGACCTCCGCACGGCGTAGGTGACGCCCATGCTGTCGGCCGATCCGACGACGATGCCCGCGTCGTTGATCGCCCGGGCCTGGCTGAAAGTCCCGCCGGCAAGGATGCCGAGGTCGATCATCGAGCCGCTGCCGGAGGAGGCGAACGCGTGCCGTGTGCCCGAGTAGGTGTCCGAGACCCCGACCACCATGCCGCTGTTGTTGATCCCGAACCCTTGCGAGTTGACGCCGCCGAGGGTCCCCAGGCCGATCAGTGGGCTGAGCCCGTCGGCGCGGAAAGCCATGCTCTGGCCGCCCTGGAAGGTAGCCGTGCCGGCGATCTGGTTGCCGTCGTTGATGGCATTGCCGACGCTGCCCACGGACTGCCTGCCCCACGAGTCCGAGAGCGGATCGAGGATGTGAGCGGCACCTGGACCGTCCGTGTAATAGCCTCGAGTGACGATCCGGCCGTTGACGAGGGTGTTGCCGGTGCCGACGACCCGTCCCGCCGCGTTGACGTCCCTGCCCTCGGTGTACGTCCCGCCGTTGAGCAGGCCCAGGCTCTCCACCCCGCCGCGACCGTCGGCCCGGAATGCGGTCGTTCCGCCGGTGTTCACCGTGATCAGGCCGGCGCTGGCGCCCGAGCGATTGATCCCGCCGACGGAGAGGGCTCCGCCCGCCGGACCGGGCCCGATGTCGGCAATGATATAGCCGCCCGATGCGGCGTGGGGCATGGTCGAGACGAGGGCGGCGGCAAACGCCAACCCAAGCGCAACCCGAACGATCTGGCGGGCTTCCGACAGCATGCGTTCAAACCCCAACCCTGGGACGTCGTGTCGAGGAGCGAATGCGCCAATCCCTGTTGACGCGCATGGCTGCATGGCCACCTGAATCGAGTTTACTTGACCGAATCCGAGCGAGGCAAGCCCTTCCCCACGACTTTTGTCGCGGCGTGGCCTCGGCACAACGCCGCCCCGCAGGGGCCGAGGCCCGATGCCCCTTCGCCGGGACCGGTCCCCGGTTGTCGCCCGACGGCGGGTCCGCTAGGGTGGTTGGGCCCAAGGGCTTGGGGCTGGATGAACCGCCGTGACATTGGAGAGTCGCTCGCATGAAGGGCGTTGCCGGTCGTCTACTGCCATATGCGCTGGCCTTTTCCGGCAGCCTATGCATCATGATCCTGGAGCTTGTGGCCAGCCGCCTGGTCGCCCGCCACGTCGGCGCCTCGCTGACGGTCTGGACGAGCGTGATCGGCGTGATGCTGGGCGGGATCTGCCTGGGCAACGTGCTGGGCGGTCGGCTGGCCGACCGGGTCGAGCCGTCGTCGGCCGTGGGGCCGATCTACGCGATCTCGGCCGCGCTGACTGTGCTCTGCCTGTGGGTCAATCTGGCCGTGGCCTGGGTGCCCGACTTCGAGTCGCTTCCCCTGTTCCGGACGATCGTCGTGGTCGTGGCCGACTTCCTGATCCCGACGACCGTGCTGGGGATGATCGGCCCGCTCGTCGCCAAGATGGCCGTCGAGCAGTCGCGTAAGACCGGCAGCGCCGTGGGAAATGTCTATTTCCTGGGGGCCGTCGGCTCGATCGTCGGCACGTTCATCGCCGGCTTCTACCTGATCTATCTGGCCACGACCACGACCATCGTGATGCTTGTGGCGGCGGGCCTGTCGATTCTCGCCATCGGACTGCTGAAGGGTGCTGCGCCGCGATTGCTTGCCCTGGCCACCGCCGCTGTGCTGGCCCTGGGCTCGATGCAACCGGTGACGAGGTCCCTCCCCCCCCTTCCCGCCCCGATCGACTTCCTGAATCCGCTGGCCCTGGTCGGGCACGTGCTGGCCTTGCTGCTCGGGATCGTGGGCCTGGTCCAGCTAATGGCCGCACGCCGCGGATATGCCGCGACCCAGCTGGCGGAGGACCATTTCAATCAGGGGATGGTGGCCGACGCCCCGATGCCGCGGCTGGGCGACCTGTCGGCGCTCTCGTTCATCGCCAGCATGGCGTTCATGGCGCTGGAGATGGACGCGGGGCGGATGGTGACCCGGCACCTGGGCTCGAGCATCTACGGCTGGACGAGCGTGATCGGTGTGCTGCTGGGCGGGCTCAGCCTGGGCAACTACCTGGGGGGCCGGATCGCCAACCGGATCACCCGCGAGAAGCAGGCGAGCTGGCTCTTCTTCGTCGCCTCGCTGATGGTGCTGTCGATCATCGTGCTGGAGACTCCGCCGAAGCGCCTGGTCTGGAACCCGATCGAGAACTGGTTCCGCAATCAGCCGCCCGACCCGCTCTTCGGCAGCGTGCAGCCGGTGCTCAGCCGGGCGATCTCGATGACGTCGTTCACCTGGCCGACACGGGTGCTGTTCGTGACCTCGCTGGTCTTCCTGCTGCCGGCGATCGCGCTGGGGACGGTCAGCCCGGTGGTGGCCAAGCTGGCCGTCGACCGGGTCCGCGCCAGCAAGCGCACGGGCGCGGCGATCGGGCAGGTCTACGCCTGGGGGATGGTGGGCAGCATCCTGGGGACATTCCTGACCGGGTTCGTGCTGATCGACGTCCTGGGGACCAAGGGAGTGATCCTTGTCCTGGCGGCGCTGCTCGCCTTCTCGGCCACCTTCCTGGGCAGCGTGCTGCACGCGGCCTGGGCGGGAATCCCGCTGGGACTCTGCGTCATCGCGTTCATGCCGCACCCGTGGTTCCAGGCGCAAGGGGTGGCCTGGGGCATCCGCGAGGAGGCGGGCAAGCTCGACACCGTCGAGGACGCCAACGCGTATGTTGACGAGAGCAACTATTATTACATCAAGGTGACCAACGAGCCCGACGCCGAGGGACAGAAGCGGACGCTCGTGCTGGACAACCTGATCCACGGCTACTTCGTCCTGGATCACCCGGAACGCGTCGACTACCAGTATGAGCACATCTACGCCCTGGTATCGGACCGGGTCAGCAAGTCGAAGGCGAAGGCTGCGGGAAAGCCGGCCGGCGAGGTGATGCCGCTCAAGACGATGTTCCTTGGGGGTGGCGCCTACACCTTCCCGCGCTACCTACAGCACACCTACCACGGCACCGAGGCCGACGTCGCCGAGATCGACCCGGCCGTGACCCGGGCGAACCACGCGGCCCTGGGGCTTCCGGCCAACACGCCCATCAAGACGATCTGGGGCGACGCCCGCACGTTCGTCGAGCGGAACCAGACGAAGAAGCAGTACGACATCATCTTCGGCGACGCCTTTAACGACTTCTCCGTCCCATGGCACCTGACAACCCTGGAGTTCAACCGGAAGCTGGAGACGATGCTGGGGCCGGACGGCGTGTACATGATCAACATCATCGACATGTACGAGAGCGACGCCGAGGCGATCAGCCGGGCCGAGGCCGAGGGGCGCTCCAACGCCCGCAGGCGGGCCGTCGTCGCCGTCGAGGCCTCCGCCAAGGCCAAGGGCAAGACGGCCACCGAGGACGAGACAGAGCTGGCCCGCGACTCGGCCGAGGCCGATCCGGCCGAGGTCGAGGTCCTGAAGGCCAAGAACCTGAAGCGGGCCCGCTCGATCGGCGGATTCCTGGCCGCCTGGGTCGAAACGGCCAAGAAGACCTTCCCCAACGTCTATATTTACGGGACAGACGACGTCCCCGGCCGCGGACTGCGCGAGACCTATGTGGTCGTCGTCTCCAAGAAGCCGCTCGACCTGGCCGAGCTGGGTGGCCGCGACGCCGACCCCCGGTTCTTCCACGACGACAAGCTCTTCGAGCCGCGCCCCTACGGCCCGACCGAGATGAAGGAGCTGGAGGTCCGCTCGCTGGGCATCGTCCTGACCGACGACTACGCCCCGGTCGAGAACCTGCTGGCCCCCGTGGCGAAGACCCGCGGAGAAGACGAGTGACGCCCCGCAGCGGGGCCAGGACAGGGGACTTCGCCGATGAGCACCGCCACGCCGCAACCCTTGAGTAACACATTCTGGCTGGCCATCGCCGCGGGGCTGGTCGTGGCCTGGCTGCTATTCCTACGATTCTTCGGCCCCGAGCAGGCCACAGGAGACCTGGAGCCGCCGCAGCTCATCCTCGAGACGGGGTCGAGGATGGCCGAGTACGACTGGCCCCTGCAAGACCTCGAGGGCAAGCCCACGTCGCTCTCGGCCTTCAAGGGGAAGGCGATCCTGCTGAACATCTGGGCCACTTACTGTCCGCCCTGCGTGGCCGAGATGCCCTCGATCAGCAACGTGGCCTCGAACCCCAAGCTTAAGGACATGGCCGTCGTCTGCGTCTCCACCGACGCGGATCCGGCCGTCCTCAGGGGCTGGCTCGCCGGCAGGGACCTCGGGATGACGATCCTGCGGGCCGACTCCATGCCCGAGGTTTTCGCCACCCAGATGATCCCCGTGACCTTCCTGATCTCGCCGGCGGGCAAGATCGTCGGCAAGGTGGAAGGCGGGGCGCAGTGGGACCACCCGAAGTCGGTCGACGCCCTGCTGGCCCTCACCGAGATGAAGGCGGACTGACGGGCGCCGGCCGGCGTGAGAGGGTCGTGGGCTTGCGGGTGCGGTCTTTATCCGCGACGGGTCGTCGCGAGGGACGATGTTGATGCTTGCGACCTGGATCGAATCGGCGGCGAAGGGGCGGCACGGCGGGCCCGTCCGCTCGGGGATCTGGTCGTCGGCCGTGGTGGGGACGCACCCGATCGAGACCGGGCAGGAGGTCTGGCTCGAGTTGGCCATCGACGACGTCGAGGTCGGCCCCCTGCCCGCCTACTGGATCGAGAACAAGGGGGTCAATAGCCTCTGGCACGTGCCGATCCCGCCTCAGGCGGTGGGCTCGCGATTGCACTATCGGGCCTCGGCCAAGCGGGGCGGCGACGAGACGACGTCGAGCCCCTACCAGGACACGATGGTGCGGCCCAACCTGCCCGACCGGACCGACACGGGCGAGGTGCTTGTGGCCCCCCCCGAGGGGCTGGCCGGCAACCGGATGATGACGGCGCGCATCGACGACCGAGGCTCGACGTACGACCTCTACTTCCCCACGGTCGGGCTGCACTCGAACATCAGGCCGGCCGAGGGGGAGCAGCCGCAGAGCCGGTCGAACTTCCGATCGATCGTCGCCGGGCTGGCGCTGGGGCAGCGGCTGGAATGGTTCGCCGAGCGCCACACCTGGCACGCGTTCCAGCATTACTTGGGGGCCACGAATGTCTTGATGACGGAGCTGACCTGGCGACACGGGCCGATCCGGGTCCTCGCCACTGACTTCGTCGCGATGGGCCACGACCTGCCCAGGACCGCGGGCGGCACCGAGTCGCCCGGCCAGTACGTCAAGCGATTTCGCGTCTTCAATGACGGCGACGAGCCCCGCCAGGCCACCTTCGGCTTCTACGTGCAGGCGGAGGTCAACGGTGGCGTGGGCGAGCCGGGCCTTTCATGGCACGACGGCGATCGCGCGCTGCTCGTTTCCAACCGCGGCCACGGCCACGCCAATCGCAAGCTGGCACGCGACGCAACGGTCGAGTTCTCACTTGGCCTGGACGACCGGGGGGCCGTGCATTGCGAGCCGACCGGCCCCAACGAGGCGCTGCTGCTCCGCCGGCTCGACCTGCCGGCCGGGCAAAGCGTGACGGTCGACCTGCTCGTCAGCGGCGCGTTCACCGGCTGGCGCGGCGACCTGGGGACCTATGAGCACTGGCTCCGGCCGGCCTTGAACTGGTTCCGGTCGGCCGACCTCGACGCCGTGGAGCAGGCCACGGCGCAGGAGTGGGACGCCTACGTCGAGCCCCTGCCGAGCCCGAACTTCCCCAAGCCTGGCTACGCGGTGAACCTCCGACGCTCGGCCCTGGTCGCCGCCCTGCACTGCGACGCCCAGTGGGGGGCGATCGCCGCCGGGTTCGACCGTGGCCTGAGCGCCTATTGCTGGCCGCGCGACGCGATGGGCGCCGGCGCCGCGCTCGATCGGGCCGGCCATCCCGAGATCGGCCGCGGGGTCTATCGCTGGCTCTCGCGGGTGCGAGGCCAGAACCGACCCTACTCGTACTGGTATCAGAAATACACCATCGACGGCTGGCCCGAGTGGGAGAGCCCGGCCGTCGACCAGACCGCGATGATCCCCTGGGGCCTGGAACGTCACTATCGCAGGACCGGAGACCTCGGCTTCGTCTCGGCCAACTGGCCGATGATCGAGCAGGCCGCGTCGGTCTGCGGAGGGGAGTCGGCGCACCCGGGCCTGCGGATGATCGAGGAGCTGAACCTGCTCAGCTCCGCGGGGATCTGGGACATCCGCTTCGGCGCCTTCTTCTATTCGAATTGCGCCGCCGTCGCCGGCCTCCGCGCCGCGGCTCGCCTGGCCCGGATCCTGGACCGGGCCGAGCAAGCCGAGGCCTGGGAAGGGCTGGCCGATCGGATCTGGGAGCAAGGAATTCTGCGCGAGAGTTCACCGGGCGACCCCGGGCCCGGCCTGGTCGACCCGGTCTCCGGCCGGTTCCTCAACGCCCGCAGGGTCTCAACCTTCCGAGGGCTGTGGACGGATCGCCCCGAATCGCTGGTCGATCGGTCGATGGACACGGACATCAGCGTCCTGGGCGCGGTGATCCCCTTCGGCCTGCTGCCGGCGTCCGACCCGAGGATTCGCCGGTCGGTCGAGGCGATCCTCAAGAAGAATGCCCTGACCGTCGACCCGAACCTGCTGACTCGCTGGTCGCAGGACCCCTTCCGACCCGAGCGATCTGGCGTCCCGATCGATGTCCCCAGTCAGGACGTCTCCAGCCTGGCCACGCTCTGGATGGCCCGCTACCTGCTCCAACTCGGCCGCGAGACCGGCCAGGCGGCATACTGGCTGCGGGCGTTGGCGATGCTCGACAGCATCCTCAACCGCCTCGGCCCGCTGGGTGTGCTGCTCAGGCCGACGATGCGGGTCGGCGAGATCGGCCGCAGGGGCGTGGCCGGCACGGCGGGCGTCTGGGGCCTGCACGGGATGATCCTGGAGACGATCCTCGATCTGGCCGGGCTCGACTACGACGCAATCGACGGGGTCATCAGCCTCAAGCCGGTTCTCCCCCCCTCGTGGCCGCAAGTCGGAATGTCCCAGGTGCTTCCGTGCGGGCCGATCTCTTATCGATTCGACCGGCCCATCGGCGGGACGGTGCATCAATTGACGTTCACCTCGGACCTGACCACCCCTGCTCGCCTGGATATCCACCTGACCTGCATCGGCCTGACTTCCCTCGGCCCCTGGCAGTCCGACCCCGAAGGAGCCGAGCCGATCCTCGATCGCTCAAACGGCGGCCTCGCCTGGACCGTCGATCTCCCCGTCGGGCCGTTCGAGGGTCGATGGGCCTGGGGTTGAGCCGCTCAGCGGCCCAAGGGGGGCGGCTCGTGGAAGAAGCGGTCGGCCTCGGCGTCGATCCTGGACTCGAGGTCCGCGCCAGGTTGAAGCAGGACGCCTCGGATACGACCTCGCAAGGTCACGCCACGCTCCAGATCGAAGCCGAAGAGGGCGAGTCCGAGATTCGGCGTCCAGCGGCCGACACGTCGCGCAACATCCTGTGAACTCACGAGTTCGACGTAGCTCAGGCCCGCAATCTCGGAGGGTAGCGGGTCGAGGGGCGTTTCGCCGTGCACCGGCCCGGTGGTCAGGCCAACCAGATTGGACTCGCGGCCGTCGTAGCTCGACCCGGCCGCCAATCGGTCGCGGGGCTCGACATGGCGTGGGCCGTCCTCGACCGACGACCATGCATCGCCCAGCAAGACTTCCAACGATCGGGTCGGCTCAGGATCTCGGGTCCAGGTCGTGATCTCGAGGTCGACCGCGTCATCAGCGTGCGGCTGCCATGCGGCCCTGACCCTGAGGCCATTCCATCCGTTCGGGAGATAGGTTGCCTCGATCCGGTTCCCGCGGCGTTCGACTCGACTGAGCGACGTGCCCTGGAAAGGGTCCGTCGAGAGGCGCCCCTCAGAGGCGAGGCCCGCAAGCACGAGGCATGGCGTCTCATCGTGGCCCGCAAGGTACAAGCCGGGACGCTCCTCCCCAGCAAGCCTCAGCGTCCAGCTGCTGCCGGCCCAATCGATCGTGTAATCGGTGCCTTGGCCGTTCCATTGCCGCGTCATGATCGGTGCCAACCCCGGGGACGCAAAAAAACCCCGCCGTCTCGCGATTGCGAGAGGCGGGGCGGTATGGAAGATAGCATATGAAGCGAAGCCGATGCTTCGGTCGCCCGGGGCACTTTGGAATTTGCTTTACCGGCAACAAGAGTAGTCTATCGGCATCGGCGGTCGAGTCAATGAAGGAGTCTCGAGAATGCCGGTCAGGGGGACGCTTCGGCGGCAGTCTCGGGCCGGCCCGGCCCAGAGATCGACTTCTCTTGCGCCACGGGCGATCGACGTAATCGAAAAAGACGACGAGACTTGTTCTTCACCGAGTCGGCGAATCCGGCCTGCTCGACTGCCGCATCCTGGCCGCGTGGCGGAGCGGCCCGACGTGTTATTTTTGCAACGCGGAAGGCATGCGGGCCGGGATGGCTGTCGTGGGGAAACTGGTGATACTGCGCCTCGCGGATGCCCGGCTTGATGGCGAAACCGGGATCTTCGCGGACGGCAAACTCGAGCCGCTTCGTCCCGTCCAGCGGGGTCACACCCGAGATCGTCCAGCCTCGGGTCACGTCGTCGCCGTGTCGAATCAGCAGGGTCCGTCCGATAAGGTCGTCCGACACCTGGTCGTCGGTCTCGACCGTGAACCGCCCGTGCCCACCCGCCGTCGGGGTCCTGGAGGACGACTCGACGGTTCCACCGGTGGCGACTTGCTCGACGCGGGCACCGTCGGTTTCGGCGAATGTCCCGCCGGCGAGGACCAGGCCCGACGCGCTGACGCGGACGACCAGGCCGTCGGTGCTCAGCGAGCGGCCGTCGGCGAGGGTGACCGAGCGTGTGCCGCCTGGGGTCAGGTTGACGACGAGGTGCTCGGTCCCCTGCGCCGTCTCGATGACCAGGACTGCGGCATCGGGCCCGGCCTCAACCCGGCCGACCCGCTTGAGGGTCGAAGCTCCGCCCGTGGGCTCGAAGACCGTGATGAATGTGCTCTTGAGGGTCGAGCCGTCGGCCGATCGTCGGCTGACCATCAGGGACGGCCGCATCGAGCCGGAGGGGTCGCCCGCGCGGGAAGGGTCTGGGCTCTGGGTGGTGATGACCGAGCCGGGGAGGTCGCCCAGCATGTGCAGCCGCACCGATGCGCCCCCCGGCGCGTCGAGTCGGGCCGTCCAGGGGCGATCGGCCAATCCCCGGCCGATCGGCTGGAAGGCTCCATAGGCCTGCACGAACCAGCGGCCATCCTCGGCAAGTGCATTGGGCAGATAGGTCAGCCCGGCCGGCAGGAGCGTTTCGGAGCCGGGTTCGAGCGGGACCGAGGTCTCCCAGCGGGCGGCAAGGCCGGATGCAGCGTGGAACCACTGGTCGTGCCGCAGGCCACCGTGGACCTCGAAGATCGAGACGGCGTAGCGAGCCGACGGGGTCGAGGAGGCGACGATGGTCTGGCGATAGCGGGTCGTCGACTTGGGATAGGCAGCCGGGTCGTCGATCGACGCGACCTGGAAATCCTCGTCGGCGGCGAAGAATCGGACGGAACCCCCCGGCGCCCGGGTCTGGGCTGTCATCGGGTCCTCGCGCTGGTTCAGGCCGTCGACGATCACCGCGTTGTGGCTGGCAGTGGCCAGGTCGAGCCCGTCGCGTGTCGGGGGCAGCTCATCCAGGTCGCCCAGCACGATCCGACCCCCAACGGCCAGCCTCAGTGAAAGCCGGTGCGAGGCGGGCCGTCCCCAGTTGCCCAGGCCGCTCAACTCCAGGTCGAGCCCTGATCCGGCGTCGCCCAGGGCCAGGCGAGCAATCCCGGCGCCGCCCAGGAGCCCCGCCTTGCGCGGCAAGTCGACGGCCGGAACGACGGGCCAGGCGACGAGCTGGACCTCCGCAGCGGCGGGGTTGCTCAGCGGCATCGCCCCCGCGACATGCGCCAAATCGAGCATCGGCACCCGCCCAGTTCCCGGCGCCTTGGCCCCCCCTCCGGGAAGCATCGGCGCGATCCAGGAATCCAGCAGGGCGACCACCCGGCGATGCCCGTTCAGGTCGCCGTTGCGCCAGAATCCGTCGTGATAGAAGCCGAGCTGCATGAATCCGTCGAGCCGGGTGCCCGCCAAGGCCAGAAGTCTCGAATCTCCCAGCAGGCGTCCCACCGCGAACAGCCCCCGATAGGCTTGCAGCGAGTTCTCGTCGTACTCCTCCGATTGATTGGCCACAAACCGGGCGCTGGCGAGGAACAGGTCGCGCTCGACGACCGTCGCCGGTGAGGGCACGCCCAGCGTGCGGCCGGCCTCGGCCATCGCGGGATCGGCGCGGACCAGGGCGTGAGCCATCAGGAGATTCAGGGGGACATCGAGCGCCCCGCTCCAGTCCCACTTGCCCGAGCGATAGCCGCGCCGATAGGGGGGCGTCATGTCAGCCGGCTGGAGGAACTTGGGCTCGCCGGGCTGGTCATAATGCACGGCATAGTCGGGATAGACCTGCGCGAACCGGACGAGGATCAAGCAAGCCAGCCGGGCCAGCTTGGGATCGGGCTGCTCGCGGTTGCGCACCGCGGCATAGAGCGCGGCCTTGGCAAGGAACTCCCGGACCTCGTAATCGCGTTTGGCAGCCAGGTAAATCCGCTCGTCGGGGTAGCGTTGCTTGACCGCCTCGACGGAGTGGTAGGGGTAGCGGTGGAGGATCCCACGACGTACCTCGATGGTCTCTTCCGGGATCTTGGCGTCGACCTTCGCCGGAAATTTCTCACTCGGAAACTTCTCACCACACTTGCGGCAGGCGAGGGTCTCGGGGTGCTCGCTCGACCATTGCAGGGTGTCCTCGGCCTCGGATGAGTCGCAGGCCGGGCATCGTGCGTAGCGGAACCCGGCCTGCCTAGGCACGAGATCGGTCACGGCCTTCGGTTCCATCGCAAGCAGGGCCTTCACGCCGGGATCGGCCCAGAAGCGGGCTTCCCAGGCGTCGGGAAGCTCAATGTCGCGGAACGGGTCGTCGGCAGGGGCGGCCCCCAGGGTCAGGGCGATCAGGCCCATGACGGCGGCGAGCCTCAGCGCCCAGAGGGGCGTCGTGCGAGATCCGGTCATGGCCTGGGTTCCTTCCCGGCGGGGCATCGGCGGAGAGAAATCGGGGCAAGTTCAGTGGGCCCGATCGGGGAGTCGGGCCAGCTCAGCGTCGCGGCTGCCGTTGACCAGGTGGTACAGGCCGACCGGGCCGATGGTCTCCCCTTCGGCCAGGGCCAGGTCGTGGCGGTGGAGTTGCGCCCGGGCCAGGACCAGGTCTCGATGCGTCTGGCAGGCCAGCCCGTAATTCTTCAGCTCACGGCTGGTGCCGTCGCTCCAGGGGGCGGCCACCTTGAACAGGGCCTTCTCCCCGCAGCGTTCCGCGGAGCAAATCGGCTGATAACGGAAGACGTAATCGTCCATCGACACTCCCAGGCCGCCGACGACCGGGCCGGCGGCGTGGCGATCATAACGGCGAGAGGCGTTGGGGTGAAGGCAAGTCGGCCCGTGGGTGCGTTCGGGCTGGACATCGATCGGTTTGGGGGGCATGCTCTCCCGGGTCCAGAACGAGTGCGAGGGGGCGGACAAAATGGACGCGACCGAGCGATCGACCTGGTTCATCGGCGACCTGGGAGACCCCTGGGTCCGCGACCTGGCGGAGGCGCTCCCCTCGGCTGCGGCTCGCTGGCACTGCGCCGGAGACCTGCCCCAGACCTGGCCGCAGGCCTGCAAGTCGGCACGCCTGATCGTGATCCATCGGTCGACGCTGACCGAGTCGGACCTCCGCAGGATCGTCGTTCTTCGCGGCCCTGGCAGCCCCCGGGTGATCCTCGTCGCGGGAGCCTACGCCGAGTCGGTCGAGCTGGCACGCTGGTCGCGGCACGTTGACCTGATTCTCACCGACGCCACCGCCGCGTCGACACTCGCCCGACAACTGAGCAACCCGGCTCCTGCCACCTCCATCGCCCCAGCCCGGCAACTGGCGGTGGTCAGCACCGACTTCGAGGTGCGCCGGATTCTGGTCGAGCTGGTCGAGGCGGCTGGCGCCCTGGCCATCGCCTGCCGCGACTGGCTCGAAGTGCCCCCCGGCCTGCCCGCCCTCTGGGACGTGCCGACTCTGGAGCCGGGCTGGTCCGACGACCTCGCCCGCCAATCGGCCGGCCGCCGTGTCATCTGCCTGCTCGCCTTCGCCGACCGGACAACCGTGCGAGAGGCTCGCCGCAGGGGAGCCTCGGCCTGCCTGGATTGGCCCTGCGACCCGCTCGACCTCGCCTGGGTGCTGACTCAGGACCTGGAACGCCCCGCGGTCCCGCGATCGTCGGCCTCGACGTCCCCCGGGCGTGGGGATGGCCCCGAGGCGGCGGTTCCGCCGGCTCCGGCGTCGGCCAGACGAAGCCAGCCGAGCCGGGCGTTGGCCGTCGGCGACGCATCTGCCTAGAATAGGCGGGATAAGACCTAAAGGGTCGGCGCCCGCGCCGTCCAGTCGCCACCGGTCCGACCCGACGCTTATGCGCAAGACCAAGACGGCCGAGCCGGCCCCCGCGACGGAGCTGAAGCACCTCACGGGATTGATCCGAGGTGCTCCGGGATTCTCCGGCGTAATCGATGCCCTCCGCCAGAACCGGGGGGGGACGCTCGATGGGGCCTGGGGCTCGGCCGGCCCGCTCGTCGCCGCGGCCGTCGGCCGCGAGGCCCCGTCGACGCTGCTTGTGGTCATCCCCCATGTCGGCGACCTCGACGACTTCCGCGAGGACCTGGGCACCTTCGCCGGAGTCGGCCCCGAGTCGTTCCCCGCCTGGGAAGGCTCACCGCCGCAGGCCGCAGCGGGCGACGAGATCGGCGGCAGTCGACTGCGAGTCCTGAAACGGCTGGCCGGCGCACTGCCCCCCAAGCTGGTCGTCGCGCCGATGGCCGCCCTGCTCCAGCCGGTGCCCAGCCGCGAGGCCCTCGCAGGCGTGACCCGGACTATCAAGGTCGGCGACGTCATCGCCGTCGAAGAACTGGCCGCCTGGCTCGTCGGCCACGGGATGGCCAGGGCCGAGGTCGTGGAGGTTGCCGGCGAGTTCAGCCTGCGCGGCGGGATCCTGGACGTCTTCGCGGCCGACTCCCCCGACCCCGTCCGCATCGAGTTCTTCGGCGACGACGTCGAGTCGATCCGCCCCTTCGACGTCGAGAGCCAGCGCTCGCTCGGCCAGCACGACTCCTTCGAGTTGACCGCCGCGGCCCCGGACCTGGCGCCCGGCTCGGCCGCGACCGCCAGCCTGATCGATTACCTGCCCGCGGCGACCTGGATCGCGCTGCTCGAACCCAATGACCTCAGCGAAGAAGGCAAGCAATACCTCGCCCGCGTCGAGGACCCGCGTGGCCACTTTACGGTCGAGTCGACCTTCGCCCGGCTGATCGAGCGGCCTTCGGTCACGCTCTCGACCCTGGCGGCCGACTCGCTGGAGACGACCTGCCACCTGCGGATCGAGAGTGTCGAGAGGTTCTCGGGCGAGCTGGCCAAGGTCAAGGCTGAGCTGGAAGGGGCCTCCGGCGGCGAGCGAGTCCTGATCGCCTGCCACAACCCGGCCGAGGTCCAGCGGCTGCGCGAGGTCTTCGCCGACTCCACGCTGGCCGAGGAAGGGCGGCTGTACCTGACCGTCGGCCGCATCCGGTCGGGGTTCCGGATGGTCGACGCCGGCACGCTGGTCATCGGCGACCACGAGCTGTTCGCCCGGACCGACGTGCGGCGGTCGACCACGCGCAGGCGATACGAGAGCCGGGCGATCGACAGCTTCCTCGACTTGAACGAGGGGGATCTGGTCGTCCACGTCAACCATGGGATCGCCCGCTATCGAGGGTTGCAACTCGTCGAGCGCGGACCCGGCCACAGCGAAGAGACGCTGGTGCTCGAGTTCGCCGAGAAGACGAAGATGTACATCCCGATCGCCAAGGTTGACCTGGTGCAGAAGTATGTCGGCGGCGGCCGGGGCGAGCCCCCGCTGTCGAAGATCGGCACGTCGAGCTGGGAGAAGCGCAAGCAACGCGTGGCCGAGGCGGTCGTCGACCTGGCCGGCGAGCTGATCGATATCCAGGCCGCACGCGCCAGCCAGCCGGGCCACGCCTTTCCCGCAGAAGATGGCCATTACATGGCCGAGTTCGAGGCGGCCTTCCCGTACACCGAGACCCCCGACCAGCTCACCGCCATCGAGAGCCTGAAGGCCGACATGGCGATGCCCCGACCGATGGATCGCTTGATTTGCGGCGACGTGGGATATGGCAAGACCGAGGTCGCCATGCGCGCCGCCTTCAAGGCGGTCGACGGCGGCAAGCAGGTGGCGATCCTGGTGCCGACCACGATCCTGGCCGAGCAGCACTTCCGCAGCTTCAGCGGCCGGATGGCCGAGTTCCCCGTCACCGTCGACGTGGTCAACCGCTTCAGGCCCAAGGCGAAGATCCGCGAGACCCTGAAGCGCACGGCCGCGGGAGGCGTCGACATCCTGATCGGCACCCACCGGATCGTCCAGAAGGACGTCTCCTTCAAGGACCTGGGACTGGTCATCATCGACGAGGAGCAACGCTTCGGCGTCGAGGACAAGGAGTGGCTCAAGTCGCTCAAGACGACCGTCGACGTGCTGACCCTCTCCGCCACGCCCATCCCGCGCACGCTTCACCTGAGCCTGCTGGGCATCCGCGACATCTCCAACCTGGAGACACCCCCGCCCGACCGCAAGTCGATCGAGACCCGGATCCTCCGGTTCGACGCCGAGACGATCAAGCGGGCCATCCGCCGCGAGATGAACCGCGACGGCCAGGTCTACTTCGTCCACAACAAGGTCTTCGATATCGAGACCATCGCCGATCGGATCCGTTCGATCGTGCCCGAGGCCCGAGTCGGCATCGTCCACGGCCAGATGGCCGGCGACGCGATCGACAAGGCGATGATCTCATTTTTGCGCAAGGACTTCGACGTCCTCCTGGCCACGACGATCATCGAGAGCGGCCTGGACATCCCCAACGTCAACACCATCTTCATCAATGATGCGGATAAGTACGGTCTCGCCGATCTACACCAGCTGAGGGGGCGAGTCGGCCGGTACAAGCATCGTGCCTATGCCTATTTGCTGCTCGAATCCGACCGGCCCGTGACTCCGAATGCCGTCAAGCGACTGAAGGCGATCGAGGAGTACACCGAGCTCGGTGCCGGGTTCAAGATCGCCCTGCGTGACCTGGAGATTCGAGGGGCCGGCAATATCCTGGGATCCGAGCAGTCGGGGCATATCGAGAGCGTCGGCTACGAGCTTTATTGCTCGCTGCTGGAGAGCGCCGTGCGGTCGATGACCAACAAGCCGCAAGAGGTCGCCTCGGACGTCTCCGTCGAGCTGAGCTGGCGGGCCTATCTACCCAAGGATTACGTGCCGGGCCCGAAGCAGAAGGTGGAGCTGTACCGTCGCCTGGGTCGGACACGCACCCTGGAGCGACTGGCCGACTTCCGGCAGGAGTTGGTCGACCGTTTCGGGCCGATCCCGCTGATGGGCGAGAATCTTTTGCGCGAGGTCGAGCTGCGGATCATGGCCGAGCACTGGCAGATCGGCCGGGTGCATGTCGAGGACGGCTACGTCGTGCTGACCTATCACAGCGCCAGGCGCATTGAAGCCCTCGCCCGCAGGCATCCGGGGCACATCCGGGTTGTGGACGACCGGACGGCGTACGTGCCGCTGGACGAGAAGCCGCGTGCCTCGGCGATCGCGCATGCGTTGAAATCGCTCTTGCGGCCCGAGTGAGGTGCGGGTAGCCTCCGCCCCGACCGGGAAGGACCCCGCGCGCACCGGCCCGATCGACGGGCCGATGCGAAACGGAGGGGACGGATCGGACCACGGAAGGGAACAGCCGATGGATCGGCGACTCGCCACGGTGCTCCTGGCACTGTCCACGATGTCCGGCTGTGCTCAATCGCGATCGGCCATGCCCGGCCCACTCAAGCAGGGTGGCTCGTCGGCCGAGATGGGCGAGCTGACGCCGATCCAGAACGCCATCCAGGGGGAATTCCGCACGGCCCCCGGGCGGACGGCGCCCGGCGCAACCGCTGTCGTGGCCTCGCCCACACCTGCGCCCCTGGAAGCCGTCCAGGCCCCCGCGCCAATGCCCGCCGAGCCCCTGGCCGCGGCCGCAGAGCCGCTTCCGCCTCTTGGCCCGGAGCCGACGGCGGCGGCGCCACTGCCCGACGCCAAGACAAGCATGTCTCCCGTCGACCCGGCCGTCGTGCCGACCTCAGCTCCGCCCGAGGCGTCCGCGACCGCGATCCCGTCGGCGACCGAAGCCGCCGTGGTGATGAAGCAGCCGAAGATCGACCTGGAAGGGATCTTCCCGGCCGGTGGGCCCGCCGCCCGGGTGGGCGACGAGATCATCACCATGCATGAGCTGAACACGCTCATCACCGAGCGCCTGCTCGCCGTCTCCGCGGAGCAGAGGCCCCCGCCCGAGCAGATGCGCGAGATTGGCGCGATGATCCTCAAGGAGATGATCGAGCGGAACATGGTCCTCCAGGAGACCAAGCGCGAGCTGAAGTCTCCCAAGCAGAAGGAAGCGTTCAAGGAATACGCCCGCAAGATCTGGTCCGAGGAAGAGCTGACCCCGCTCCTGGCCAAATACAAGGCCGTCGACGAGCCCGAGCTCAAGCAGAAGCTCAAAGAGGGCGGCAAGTCGCTCGACGACATGTACGAGACGTTCCGCCAGAACCTGCTCTATCAGACCACCCTCAGGCAGAAGCTGGCGGGCAAGATGAAGGTCGACCTGCCCGAGATGCAGGCCTACTACAACGCACACCTGGCAAGCTATGAACAGCCGGCGTTGATTACCTGGCGCGAGGTCGTCGTCGACACGACCAAGTTCCCCGATCGGGCCACGGCGAAGGCCAAGGCCGAGGCGCTCCTCGACCGCCTGACGAAGGGGGAAGACTTCGCCAAGCTTGCCACCGCAGAGAGCCAGGGGGTGACCGCCTCCAAGGGAGGCCTCTGGGAGACCTCCCCCGGTGGATACCTGATCGGGCCGGTCAACGATGCCCTCGAACGGCTCCCCCTGAACCAGATCAGCCCCATCCTGGAAGCACCCGACTCGCTGCACATCGTCCGGGTCGAGAGTCGCCGCGCGGCCGGCCCCCGGCCCTTCTCCGAGGTCTACAAGTCCATCCATCGCACGGTCTTCGAAGAGAAGGTCAAGGTCCTGTCGACCGCCTACATTGACGACCTGAAGTCCCGCACCTTGATCTGGACCATCTTCGACCCTCCCAAACGGCGCCGGATCGTCTCCAGGAAGCGAACCACCCAGCCCGCAGCCGCTGCCGTCGCACCTGCATCCTCTGAAGCAGCCATCGAAGCGAAACCACGCCCCGAACCCGTCACCGCCGAGCCGTTCTCTTCGCCGCTCTGAGTTGGCAGCTGCGACGACGGGAAGCGGGAGGCCATCGCCGGGTCTCATCGCCGCGACGAACTCCTCTCCGAAAATCATCGACAAGAATTGGACGATTCGCCCGTCGCGGCCACTACTCTGCTGACGATGGGCAACGACGATCCGACCGATGCAGCTCTGGTGGCCAGGGTCCTGGAGGGTGAGGCCGAGGCATTCGGCGACCTCTACGACCGTTACGCGCGCCTCGTCCGGGCCGTCCTTCAGGGCTCGGCGAGGGGCGATGCGGCCGTCCAGGATCTGACGCAGGACTGTTTCCTGCGGGCCTACCGCAACCTCGGCCGGCTGCGTCAACCGGATCGGTTCGGAGCCTGGATTGTTGGGATCGCCCGGCAAGTGGCGCGAGAGCGTCGGCGAGCCTCTCGCCGCGACCGGCTCAGGTTCCCCGGCTCCGAATCGCCCGAAGCCTGGTCCGATCCGGATCAGGACGGGTCGCTCGAAGTCGCCGAGGAACACGAGTCGGTCGCTCGCGGGCTGGCTTGCCTTCCCGAGCGTGAACGTCTGGCCATCCACGCGTTCTACCTGCAAGAGAAGGACGCAGGGCAGGCGGCAACGCTCCTGAGGCTGTCGCGATCCGGGTTCTATGCGCTGCTGAGCCGGGCCATCGCCCGGCTTGCGGCCAACGTCGGCCGGGCCGAGAAGGAGGCGTAGCCAATGGCCTGCCCCTCGCAAGAACAGCTCGCGCAGATCGCTCTTGGGTTCGAAGAAAGCCCGCACCTGGCCTCGTGCCCGAACTGCCGGGCCGCGGTCGAGGCGATGCAGTCGCTCATCCGAGAGCTCGACGAGGCCCATTCCCGGTTCGAGCCGGGCCACGACGAGGCTCGCGGGCGGCTACTCGCCAACCTGCCGACGATCCGAGCATCACATCGTCATGTCGCCAAGTGTCAACTTTCACACTGGATAGGAAGGCTGACGATGAGACAACGATTTGCATTGAGCGGGACTGGAGTCCTGGCCGCGGCTGCGGTCGTGATGCTTTGGTTGGGGATGACCGCGAAGCCCGCGTTCGCTCTGGAGAAGGTTACGGAGAGCATCCGACAAGCGACCTCGTACCAAATGTTGATCTCGTTAGAACTGGTGCCCGTCCAAGAGCCGGGCAAGCCCGTCGCAACGCGGGGCCAAGTCCTTCACAGGGATGAGATCACATGGCAGGCGCCGAATTCTTACGTGACTGATTCCAAGGATCCGGCGTTTCAAGATTCCCTGGAAATCCTGCCTTCCGATCGGCCAGGCCTCAGGCTCGACCGCCGGAGGAAGACTTACGACCGTGTCAGCCCAAGGAGAGGCTATGTTTCTCCGCTCTTCGTCATGGCGAAATTGGCCCGATACTCGGGGGAGGCGGACCGGCAGCTCGGCACCAAGAAGATCGACGGCAAGCCGGCCATCGGCTTCGTCATCGATGCAAAAAAAATCGACCCGGACTCCTATCCCGGCCCCGTCGAAATTTGGGTCGATTCGCGATCCAGCCTCCCTGTCCTCGTGCTCTTCACTACGAACACATCAGGCCAAAATATCTTGATTCGTGAGGACAATTTCCGATGGAATCAGCCCATCGATCCCGGGCTGTTCGATACGACGCCACCTAAAGGCTACACCGATGCGACACCGAAGCCGCCTTCGCTCGCCGAGCAGATCGGCCACCTGACGAAGGCGCTCTCGAATTATGCGGTGCTGAGCGGCGGGCATTATCCTCGTGGCAAGATGGTCTACGGAGACGTGACCCGCGACGAGATGGTCAAGCTGAGCGGGCTCGCCGAGTTCCCGCCCAGGACAGACGAGCAAATCCGCGACAAGAGGTCGGTGCTGATCCGGGAAGCCGGCATGGGCTTCGGCCACCTCAACGTGATCTTGCGGGAAAACTCCGACGCCGCCTATCACGGCAAGTCCGTCGGTCCCAAGGACAAGGACAAGATCCTCCTCCGCTGGAAGCTCGACGACGGGACCTATGCAGCCCTCTTTGGTGACCTTCACAGCGAAACCTTGAGCGAGGCTCGCTTGCGTGAGATCGAGGCGAAATAAGGCGACCACCGGACATCGGTCCCAGGAAGCAACCACGAGCGACGATCGGGACCCGGGCGGCGGCCCCGTCCCGATTGTCGCATTCCAAGACGGGGATGCATTGGGGTTGAGCGATCCCTGGGGGTCTGTTAGGGTCCGGTTGAAACCGGGGCGGAGGATTCTCCCCGGGGTCGGTGGAGACGGCATCTTGGATGGATCTGGGCAAGGAGGCCCCCGGCGATGAACCGACGCTCGGCGCTCTGGCTGACGATGCTCATGGGCGGACTGGCTCCCTTCCGGGCGCTGGGGCAGCAGGTCTCTCCGCGCAAGGCAGGGTCGCCCAAGGCGGGCCGCATTCGCGCCGTCTCCGACGACACCGACCAGCTCGACGAGCCGCGCAAGAAGGTGAAGCGGGGCGACCCAGTCGACGAGGATCTCGACGCAGACACGGCCGAAGAACCCGCGACCGAGGACCAGCCCCCCGCCGACTTCGGCACCGACGGCGGCCGGCACTGGCGCACCTTCGATATCAAGCGATACACAGCCCTTCCCCACAAGGCCACGGCGCCGCAGTCGGCCATCGTCGACTGGGTCTTCCGAAGAACCGAGGTCGGGCCCTGGCACGACGACAAGATCGCCGCCCTAAGCGCCAGCCGCGCCCGGGTGGCCGCCTACCACTCCGAGAAGGTGCTCAAGCAGGTCCAGGAGGTCGTCGAGCGGTTCACCGAGGCCGAGTTCGACATCCTCTCCCTGCGCGTCCAGATGGTCGCCGCCGGCGATAGCCGCTGGCGTTACCTCCAGTTCGCCCGCCTGAATTTGATCGGGACCGGCCCCCAGGGACAGCGGCTCTGGACCGTGCCGCATGACGTGGCCACTCAACTTGTGACCCGGATGCAGGACACCCCCGGGTTCCTCAACCTGGCCGACCAGACCATCCAGCTCATCAACGGCCAGACCCTCACGTTCGAGCGGTTCACTTCGCAGACCTACAACGGCAGCCTCCAGCGAGACAGCGGCGCGGCGCTCGGGGCGCAGCCAAAGGCCGAGGCGATCCGCGAGGGGATCGAGCTGAAGATCAGCCCGCTGTTGACCTACGACGGCGACGCCGTGGACGCCGCCATCGAGCTGACCGCGAACACGGTTCGCCGGCTGCACTCGACCCGGGTGCTGGCCGCACGCGACGTCGGGCCCAACGAGGCGGCCGTCGAGGTGCCCGAGGTTTGCGGCACCCGCCTCAGCCAGACGGTCAAGGCCTGGCCGCTCAACCAGACGTTGATGATCTCGGCCGGAATCCTGCCGGGCATCCTCCACCCGAACAAGAACGGGTTCATGAACCTGCGGTTGCCGGGGACGGTTCCCTCGACCACCGAGCTGCTCCTGTTCCTCCGCGCCGAGCCGATGGAACGCACGCGGCCAAGGCGAGACTGATCCGAACGCGGAGGCTCCTCCGGCGGGTCGACTCGTCGGGGGCGGGGCAGTGGCGTAGAATGCCGGCTCGTTCGCGGATGTCCCCCCGAGCTGGCCCTGGCGACCCTCCTTGATGCAACCCGTTCAATTCGAAGCCCGGGGGCCGATGGCGGGCTCCACGCCCGCGTTTTCGCGGGGAGCGGCCTTGTTCGCTCTCGCCGTCCTGTTCGGCATGAACCTGCTGAACTATGTGGACCGCTACGTGTTCTTCTCCGTGAAGGAGCTGGTCGCCCGCGACCTGAACCTCGACGACACGCGCCTGGGCTGGCTCGACGTCTCATTCATGATCGTATACACGCTGGCGTCGCCGCTGGTCGGCTGGATGGGCGACCGCTACCACAGGCGACGGCTGATGGCCTTCGGCGTGGCGCTCTGGAGCGTGGCGACGGTCGGGTCCTCGTTCGCGACCGACTTCAGCCATCTCTTCTTCTGGCGATCCTTGCTCGGCATCGGCGAGGCCAGTTATGGAATTCTGGCCCCGACCTTACTTGCTGACCTCTTCCCGCCGAAATGGCGGGGTCGCGCGATGGGCGTTTACTTCATGGCTCTGCCGCTAGGCGGCGCGGTCGGCTACGGGATCGGCGGCTGGGTCGGCGAGCATTACGGCTGGCGCCACGCCTTCTGGATCGTTGGCCTCCCCGGCCTTGCCGCGTCGCTGGCCGCGCTCGTGATCCACGACCCGGGCCGGGGGGGCTCCGCCGGATCGGACAGCTCAAAAAAGCCGGGCTGGCCTGAATATCTCAGCATCCTGAAGACCCGCAGCTTCGTCTACAACACGGCGGGCCTGGCCGCCGTCACGTTCGCCACGGGCGCCTTCGCCGCCTGGGGCGCGGTGTTCTACCAGCGGGTCCGCGGGATGTCGCCCGGTGAGACGGGCATCATCGGCGTTCTGATGGGGCTCGGCGGCGCGGTCGGAATCGGCCTGGGCACCTGGGGGGCCGATCGACTCCAGCGGCGGATGCGCCGGGCTTACATGATCTGGGGAGGGGCGGCGGTGGCGCTGGCGTTGCCGCTCAGCATCGGCGCCATCATGGACCCGAACAGGGTGGCGAGCCTGAGTCTGCTGTTCCTCGCGTCGGTGGTGATGTCGTCGGTACTCGGCCCTTGCAACACGGTGACGGCCAACGTCGTGCCGGCCGATCGCCGCGCGGCGGGCTACGCGATCAGCATCTTCCTGATGCATCTCTTCGGCGACATCAGCTCGCCGCTGATGATCGGCTTCCTTTCCGACCTGTTCGGGAAGCCCTCGATCACGGGCTCGGGCCTGGGCATCTGGCTGACCTCTGTGGGTGCCGGCGCGGTCCCCTCTCCTGCGGGCCCAACGAACCTCATCGTGGGGATGCTCACGCTGGTGCCGATGCTGGCGCTCGGCTCGATCTTCTTCTCGATCGGCTCGCGTTACCTGCCTGCCGACCAGGAGCGCGCCCGCCTGGCCGGCGGCGACGGAGCGGGCCCGGTGTTCTACCACTGAGCCAGTGTCGTGGCCCCCCGGCATCCTCGCCCTGTCACGTTGACAGGATGAACGAATTGTGGCCCAATCCCGACTCGCAGCGATGAGGGCCCCGCGGTCCCAAGGAAGGGACGACGGGGGCGAGCCGGATCGGGGATTCTGTGCCTGACTGCCTTCGGGCGGGCGGGCCTCGTCCCGGTGTTCGGTGTCGGACCGGGACGCCCGCGGCCGGGCCATTCCCGCCTTCTCTGCGCCCGGAGTGGCTGCGTCGTCGAACGACGCGGGCCGGGGAACTGTCGCCAGGAGGGGGACGCCAATGCGGACCGACAATCCCGACTCGGGTTCGCTGCCGGGCCGGGTCCGCGGCCAGGCCGCCCGCGCCAAACGCTGGGCCGCGGCCCTGCCGCCCGCCGCCAGGCTCGGGCTGCTCATCGCCCCGCTGGCCCTGGCGCTCGTCGCCGGATACCTCGCCAACGGTCAGCCCGCCGAGAGCGTGGTCTGGTTGTATGACGGGCGTTCCTTCAACTCCGATGAGGCCATGGCCATCACCCGGGCCCTGGACGCCAAGTCGATCGCCCACCGCTCCGACGAGCGAGGCCGGATCGGCGTCCGTTCCGAAAAAATCAAGGAAGCCACCGACACCATCGAGAAGAAGAAGGTCGGCCCCATCTCCATCGCCGACCTCGAGCAGCAGCTCCAGGACTCCTCGATCTTCGAGTCGTCGGCCGCCCACGAGGAGAAGCGTAACCGAATCAAGGAGCGCATCCTCGAGTTGAAGATCAACCAACTCGACGGCATCGACTCGGCGCACGTCTCGATCAACCGGCCCAGGACACGCAGCGGTCTCCGCGGTTGGGAGCCCCCCAGGGCGTCGGTCTGGCTGAAGACGACCCACGACCGGAAGCTCGGCTCCGAGACGATCCAGGCAATTCAGCTCCTCGTCGGCTACGAGCCCGACCTCAAGCCCGACGCCGTCAGCGTCATCGACACCAAGGGCCACCCCTATCTCGCCGCGGGCAACCCATCGATCGGCCAGCTCTCGCTCGCGAAAGCGCGCCAGGAGGAGCTTGAGGCCGACATCGCCTCTCGGCTCGACTGGATTCGCGAACTACGCGTCATTGTCCGGGTCGATGCCCCCGTCCCCGTCGCCGCGACCCCGGCAGTCGCCCCGATCGGGACCGAAGCTCCCAGGGCACTGGCCAACCGTGGGATTAGCCTCGACGAAGAGTCTGAGCCCGAGACCGGCCCCGTGGCCGAAGCCCCGGCACCGCGCAGGCCAGGCCTGACCACGGTCCTGATTCAGGTTCCCCGCAGTTATTACGTCGCCTGCTTCCGCGACGCGGTCCCGAGGCGTTCTCCCTCGGCCGATGACTTGCTCCCGTACCTCCAGAAGACCTCGTCTCTGATCCAGACGGCCGTCGCCGCCCTGGTACCGGCCGACGAGCTCGGCGAGATCAAGATCATCACGATCCCCGATCAGGTCGCCGAGAACGCGACGGTAACCGCTCCCCCGTCGCAACCGTCGGGATGGAGGTCGGAGCCCTGGTTCCCGGTGGCGCTCGGCCTGGGCGTGGCCATCTCCACGCTGCTGGGGGCCCTGCTGCTGGGCCGGCTCGCCCGCAGGCCCGCCCCGATCGTGGCCGCACAGCCGAGGCGCGGTGGCTCCGGGCTCGACCTGGCCGAGACCGACGCCGCAGGCACCGGCCCCGGACCGTCGGGTAGGGTCCGCGACCTGATCCGCAACAATCCCGAGGCCGCCGCCGGCGTGCTCCAACGCTGGATCGGCGAAGGGGGACAGGTCGCATGATCCGCGCCGACGCCAGGACCCCTACCAACGGCCAGGCCGTCCCCGATCCGCACCTCCACGGCGTCGAATCCGCCGATGATGGCTCGTCGCAGATCCGCAAGGCGGCCATCCTCGTCATCAGCTTGGAGCAACCCCTTGCCCAGCTTCTCCTTGCGCAGCTCGACCGGGCGTCCGTCGAGGCCGTGACCCTCGAAATCGCACGGCTCGATCGCATCGCACCCGCTGAACAACAAGCCGTCCTTGAGGAATTTTACGGCCTGGGTCTCAGGCGGCTCCGATTCGTGTTCGATGACGTGGTCACGATGGACGATAGAGACTTGTGCAGCGCGTTCCATGACGAAGATGCCGCGACCTGGGCCCTGGCCCTGGCCGGTGCCGCCAGGCCCGCGCGTGAAAAGCTGCTCAGGGCGCTCCCGGCCGGTTCGGCCGACGCCCTGGCCTTCGAACTCGCGCGGGTGGGCCACTTCAAGCTGGACGACGCGGAGGCCGCGCAGTCCGAGCTGGCCGATCGGCTCCGCCAGCTCCACGACCTCGGTCTCTTGACGCTTCCGGACCCGAGCGGCCAGGAGGAAATCCTTGTCTGACCTCGTCGAGATCGAAGACCTCGGCTCCTTGGATTCGGGCGACCTGCGGGCCGTCCTCAACCAGGTGACCCCCGGCGAAGTGTTGGAGGCCCTCATCGGTGCCCCCGCCTTCGTCCGCAAGCAAATCCTCACCAAGCTTCCCGCCGCCTTCGCCGCTCAGATCGAGCGGACGATGGAGGATTACGGGCCGGTCTCCCTGGAGTCCGTCCGCCTGGCACAGAGGGCCGTCGTCGAGGCGCTCTGTCGACTTAGCCGCTTCAGCCAGGTCGCCTTCGACGACCCCGAAGATATGGCCGATATGGTCGCCTGACCCGACCGATTCGCCTCCCGCCCGCCTCCATCCAAGGGGACGGGCGAGAGGCCGTTTTCGGCACGAACGGACGCGCGGAGCGCGGCCACAGCCCACGAACCGACACCCAGGCCCGGCAAGGATCCGCCGATGCATTTGCGAAGGCCCGCGGGACCGCCCGCGACACCTCGAGCCGTCGCGGCCCGCCTCGTCCTGCTGACGTGGCTTGTCTGCGTCGGGATCTCTACGCCTGCGAAGGCCGTTGAGCCTCCGGCGACGCTCGCCCTGCCCTCGACGGCCCGCGATCACGAACCCGCCGGGCGCATCCCTCGGACGAACAAAGGGGCCCGCGGCAGCGTCGCCGAGCCCGCTTCGTCGGGGTTCTGGTGGCTGGGAACGGCCGGGGTGGGCCTGGCCCTCGCGGCCTTCGGATGGGCTAGCCTGGCGGCTCGCGGCTATCGGCCCGGAGGAGATCCGGCGACCCTGCGGGTGCTGGGCCGCACGTCCCTCGGCTCCAAGCAAGCGGTTTCTCTGGTGCAAGTCGGCGACCGTATTCTGATTGTCGGCACCGGCGCCCAGGGGGCTCCATCCTTGCTCGGAGAAATCGACGATGCCGACGAGATCGGCCGGCTCGCAGGCGTCGGCAGGCGGCCCGCCGTCACGCCACTTCTGGCTTCGACGCGTGCCGCGACCCTCGCCACCCGGGACGCCCGGCGGGGGGAAGGCGCATGAGCATGAACCTCCTCAAGAATCCGTCACGTTCGCTCGTCCTCGCTCTGAGTGTCGCGACTCTTTTCGCGATCCTCGGGGCCGGCCCCGAGGAGCAACCGCCCCAGGTTCGCCTCAACCGAGCCCCTCAGTCCGTGAAGGCCAAGCCAGTCGTCACGGTACCGCCAGCCGTCACTGGCGTCTCGTCGGTCCAACCCGCGATCAGTCCCGCTGATCCTTCGATCCAGCAGGCCCAGGCTCCGGCTGCCTCGGCATCGACCGGGTCGCCGGCCATGCAGCCGACGGACTGGTTCAAGAATCTGCAAGGCGTGCCGCTCTTTGCCGCTGTGTCACTGGCGCCCGCGGCGGTGCTGATGGTCACGGCCTTCGTGCGCATCAACATCGTGCTCGTTCTCCTGCGTCAGGCCCTCGGCAGCCCGCAGGTCCCCGGCAACCAGGTGCTCTCCGCCCTTGCCTTGCTGCTCACGGCCCTGGTGATGAGGCCCGTGGCGACCGACGTCTACGACCACGCCATCACCCCGTTCGCCGAGCATCGCCTGGATGCGACCCAGGCCTGGGAGGCCGGCTCCGCCCCGATCAAGGCGTTCATGCTCCGGCAGATCGTCCGCACGGGCCATCAGGGATACCTCGAAGAGCTGCACGACCTCACCGCCCCCCCCGGGCCCGGCCGCGTCGAGCCCGACTACGTCGACGAGTTCCCCTTGATCGTGGTCGCCCCGGCTTATCTGCTCAGCGAGCTGACGACGGCCCTCTGGATCGGCTTCGCCATCTACCTCCCGTTCCTGGTGGTCGACCTCGTCGTCTCCGCCGTACTGGCCGCGATGGGCCTGTTCATGCTCCCTCCTTCGCTGGTCTCGATGCCATTGAAGCTGATCCTATTCGTGCTGGCCGACGGCTGGATGCTCGTCGCCGGCATGCTCCTCCGCGGCTTCTCCTAGACCTTTCTCGCAGCAACCGATCGGAGGGGAGGCACGATGGATAGCTCGCTCGTTGTCGACTGGTCGGCCGAAGCCCTACGCATGGCGCTCCTGCTGGGCGGGCCTCTGCTGGTGGTGGCCCTGGTGGTAGGCCTGCTCGTCGGTGTGGCCCAGACCCTGACCCAGATGCACGAGCCCGTCGTGGCGATGGTCCCGCGCCTCGTCGCGGTGCTGCTCGCGGCGATGGTCGCGCTCCCCTGGCTGGTCTCCCGCTGGGTGTCCTACACCGTCGAGCTGATCGGCTCGATCCCGGACAAGCTCTGATGCGGCCAGACGGAGCGACCCGATGACCCAAGCAAGCTGGGCTCAGCTCACCGGATTACAGGCCTGGTGGCCCGTCGCCCTGGTCGCCGCGCGCCTCTTCGGCCTGGCCTCGGTCGCCCCCGCCCTCGGCACGCCGGGCCTTGGTGCCAGGATGCGCCTGATCCTCGCCGGGCTCCTGGGCCTTTCCCTGGCCCCGGCCGTCCTGCGTGCCGGCGCACTGTCCGCCGAGGCGCTTCCGTGGCCAGGCTTGCCCGCCGGAGTCACGTCGCTGCTGGCCGAGGTCGTCACCGGCGGCGCGCTCGGACTCTCGGCGGCGTTGATCGTGGCCGGTGCTCGGCAGGCCGGCGAGATCGTCGGGTTCCAGGCGGGCCTCTCGCCGGCGGCCCTCTTCGACCCCGAGGCGGGCGACTGGCTCACTCCGCTGGGGCACCTCTATGGCGCCGTGGCCGTCGCGACGTTTCTCGCGCTCGACGGCCCCTGGGTCCTGGTCAAGTCGGTCATCGAGAGCTATCAGGTCGTCCCGCTGGGCGGCCTCCCGCTCACCGAGCACCTGGCCGCCTGGGCCTTCGCCCGCGTCGGCGACGCCCTCTCGTTGGCCATCCGCGCGGCCGCCCCGCCGGCGTTGGCGATCGCGCTGGCCGGATTCGCCGTGGGACTTCTGGGCCGTGCCGCCCCGTCGCTCCAGCTCGTCGCCCTGGCCCTTCCGGTCCGCTTCCTCGTCGGGCTGCTGACGGTCGGCCTCGGTGTCGCGACGCTCGCCGCAACCTTCTCGAATGCCTGGCAAGATTGGGCCGTGGCGGGATTGACCGAATAACCTCGCCGCCTATTCGCACATGGAGACGAACAGCCTTATCTCGCTGACGTCAAAAAAGCGTCAACCTTACGCCTTTACGCAAGCCACTCGCAACACTTCGTCCGGCTCAGACCTTTCGCCGAGGATTGATCGTGTCGGAAGACGCCGAAGACAGGACACTGGCCCCTTCCAAGCGTCGGCTCTTGATGGCCCGAGAGCACGGCCAGGTCCCCCATAGTCCCGAGTTGACTGCCGCTGCCGGGCTGCTCGCCGGCGTAGCCCTGCTCGGAATCTGGGGTGACGCCCTGGCCAATGGCCTCGTCGCGCTGATCTCCCTGCCTCTCTCCGGGTCGATTGGCCCCGAGATCGACCCTTCCTCACTGGTTGATTCCCTGCGAGAACCGCTCCTCTCGTCCATGTTGCCGTTGCTGGGCATCGTCGGCGGCGCATGGCTGGCGGCGATCCTGGCCCACCAGACGCAGGTCATGGGCCTCTTCGCCCCGCAACTCCTTGTGCCCGACATCGCACGCCTCTCGGGCCACGGGGAGAGCCTAGTCTCGCGCGGTTCGCGTGGGCTCTGGGGCCTGGCCCGGGCGACGCTCATCGTCTTGGCCGCGGCCTGGCTCATCTGCTGGCGGCTTCCCGCCTGGCAGAGCCTGGCCGACCTGGGCATCGGCGGCGTCGCGATCGCTTCGGCGCGTGCCGCCCGCGAGCTCGTGGGGGCACTCGCCCTGGCCACCACGGCGCTTGGCCTGGTGGACCTTGCTATGCGTCATCGCCAGTTCACGACCCGGCTGATGTCGACCCCCGAGGAAAGTCGCCAGGAGGCCAAGGCCTCCGATGGTGACCCGGCCTTGCGTACCCGACGCCGCAAGCAAGCCGAGGCCTGGCGAAAGGAGCCGACCGACGCCCTCGTCGGGGCTCGACTGATCCTGACCGGCCCCGCCGGCCTGACCCTGGTGCTCAGCGGAGGCCCACCCCCCAAGCCCATCCTGGTCCGGGCCGTCGTCCGCGGCCCTGGCGGCCTTCGACTCAGAACTCAGGCCGAAATCGAGCGAATCCCACTCCTCCACAACCCCGCCGCCGCCCGTCGCTTCGCCCGCAGAGGAGGGGCGACTCCCGAAGCCCTCGCGCTTCTCGCTGCCGCCTGGCCCCGCAAGCCGGCCGAATCCGTCGTTGCAAACGGCGCCGAGATCGCAGCGAACTAAGAATTGCGGTCACCTCCGCAGCGATGCCGACGGACTTTCGACCGAGTCGCTCCGGGCCTCATGCCTCCACGCAGCAACCATCATCACAAAAACAACTTAGAACGAATCCAAAAAGAGGTCGCCCCGCCCGATTGACTCTCCAGGCGAGGCGATCCCGGGGGATCAGTAGGTATGATCCTCGCCGTGGTGCTCATCCGTGTCCACGGCGGGGGGTGGTGTCGGCGGGCGATAGGCTCGGGAGTCGGACTCAGACTTGAGCTGGGCGACGACCTCGGCCAGGGGCTTGGCTCCCTTGTCGCCGTCGAGGCGATCTCGATAGGAGACAAGGCCCGCCTCGGCTTCCTTGACGCCCACGACGAGCATCACAGGGATCTTCTCGAGCTGGGCGTCGCGGATCTTCGAGCCGATCTTCTCGGGTCGGCCGTCGATCTCGGCACGCAGGCCGGCGGCTCGGAGGGAGTCCAGGACCGTCTGGGCGTAGTCGGCCACCTTCTCGGAGATGGGGAGCACGCGGACCTGCTCGGGGGCCAGCCAGAGCGGGAAGGCGCCGGCGAAGTGCTCGATCAGGATCCCCATGAACCGTTCCATGCTGCCGAACGGCGCGCGATGGATCATGACCGGCCGGTGCGGCTGGTTGTCGGCGCCGGTGTACTCGAGGCCGAACCGCTCGGGCAGGACGTAGTCGAGCTGCACTGTGCCGAGCTGCCAGCTCCGGCCGATGCAGTCCCTGACGATGAAGTCGGCCTTGGGCCCGTAGAAGGCGGCCTCGCCTGGTGCCTCTTCGTAGGGCAGGCCCATCTCGTCGAGAACCGCCCGGATGTCGGCCTCGGCCCGTTGCCAGATGGCCCCTTCAGCCCCCTGATACTTGGGATCGTCGGGGTCGCTGCGCGAGAGCCGCACCTTGTAGTCGTCCAGGCCCAGGGTCGTCAGCACGAACTGGGTCAGTTCCAGGGTCGAGCGGAACTCGGCCCGAACCTGCTCGTCGGTGCAGAAGAGGTGCGCATCGTCCTGGGTGAAGCCGCGGACGCGCGTCATCCCGGAAAGCTCGCCCGACTGCTCGTAGCGGTAGACGGTGCCGAACTCGGCGAGCCTGACGGGCAGGTCGCGGTAGCTCCTCGGCTGCGCGGCGTAGATCTGGATGTGATGCGGGCAATTCATCGGCTTGAGCAGGTATTCCTCGCTCACGCCAAGGTCCTGCACATAACCAACTCGCCCGGCCGGGTCGAGGGCGAAGTACGACGTGGCGGGGGTCCCCTCCTTGCCGTGCATGTTCTCCGGGATTCCGGCGTCGGCGAGCAGCTTCTTCTGCCCGACGTCGTCGATCGTCCCCTTTTCCAGGCCATCCACCAACGCCATGGCGGCGTCGCTGAGCATCCGGATCGGCGGGAACTGGCTGTCCTTATAATAAGGATAGTGGCCACTGGTCTGGTACAGCTCGATCTTGCCGATGTGCGGCGTGTAGACCGGCTGATAGCCCCGGCGCATCAGCTCGTCCTTGAGGAACGTCTCCAGGACCCCGCGGATCGTCGCCCCCTTGGGCATCCAGAGCACCAGGCCCGAGCCGACCAGGGGCGAGATGGTGAAGAGGTTCAGCTCTTTGCCGATCCGCCGGTGGTCCCGTTTCTTGGCCTCTTCCAGCCGTGTGAGGTGGGCGTCCATCTCCTTCTTGTCGAAGAAGGCGGTGCCGTAGACGCGTTGGAGCATCTTGCGGTCGGTGTGGGCCTTCCAGTAAGCCCCGGCGATGGAAAGCAGCTTGAACGCGCCCACCTTGCCGGCGTGCGGGATGTGCGGGCCGCGGCAGAGGTCGACGAACTCCCCCTGGCGGTAGAAACTGAGGATGCCGAACTTGTGCAGCTCGTCGTCGATGTGCTCAACCTTGTAGCCCTGCCCCAGGTCGCCGCAGAAGGTTCGGGCCTCGGCGGCGGGCAGGCTGAAGCGTTCGAAGGGCTCGGCCAGCTTGGTCAGCTCGGCCATCTCCCGCTCGATCGCCGGGAAATCTTCTTCGGAGAGCGGCCGGTCGGGCAGGTCGACGTCGTAGTAGAATCCGCCCGAGGTGGTCGGCCCGAATGCCAGTTGCGCCCCCGGGAACAGCCGCAGGATGGCCCTGGCCATGATGTGGGCCGTGGAGTGCCGCAGCACGCCGAGCGCCTCGGGGTCTCGCCCGGTCAGCAGCCGCAGCTCGATGGGCGTCTCGCGATCCACCTCCAGCGGGCGCTCGAGGTCGACGATCACTCCGTCGACCACCGCGGCGACGGCCGCGTCGGCCAGCCTCCGGCCGATTCCTTCGGCGATCGACTTCGGGCTCGTCCCGTCGGGATACTCTTTGACCGAACCGTCCGGCAGCTTGACTTGCACCATCGAATCAACGTCGGCCGGCCTGGTGCCGGCCTCCTCTCCCGTGGACAACCGCGGGCGGTCCGCCCCCCCGACCCACAACGCCGGTCCGGGCACCGCCCCGCCCCAAGCCTAACGGAACCGTAGCTAGGTAGGCTAGATGCACTCGAAGAGGAGATCGATCCTGGTCGAATTGCTGACGTCCCACCTACGCCCCGGCTTGGCCCGCCATCCGGTCGATGAAGCCGAACAGCTTGGCCATGACGAGTTCGAACCCGGGCAGGAGAGGAGTTCGATAGGTCTCCGCCTCTTCCAACCGCTGTTCCTCACCGGCCCGAAAGACCGTCATGCAACGCTGGAAGCGGTCGGCAACCCAATACTCCTTGACCCCGCAACCCAGGTACTCATCTCGCTTCTCGACATAATCGCGATGCCGATTCCGCTTTCCGGCCGAGACGAACTCGATGACGATCGTCGGCGTTTCCTCGGCGAAGTTGGGGAGTCGACCCAGGCCGGCCCAGATGACGCGGTCGGCCCGGCGGCGGTTTGTACCCACGCGGATCGTGTGCTCGGGGAGTGTCGCATCCAAGGCCAACCCCTCGGGCTGCCGTTCCTGATAACTCAGCAGGACATGGGCAAGGAAGTCGACCGGCCCTCGTTCGAGGGGTGAAGGAGAAGGAGACACGACGAGGATCCCCCGAATCAGCTCGTAGACGTAGAACTCATCCCAATCCTCGATCGAGTCGAACTCTTCGGGCGTCATGAGCGTGCCGGCCAAGTCGAGGGAGATCCTCGCCTCGGGTTGGGTCTCCGGCTCGGCTCTTCGGGCCTGGATCGTGGACATGTCTGGGCCTCCCTCCGTTGCTCCTGGGTGTTCATCGTCGGCCACGGGCCATGGCGGCGGCAAGAGGGGATTGCGGCTAGCCTTGGCAAACCGTTGCTCTGCCGGGTAGTCTTCGAAGCGAGCGGGCGGCGGGAGAGTCGGGCCTCGAAGGGGAGGGTTCGCATGTCCGTGGGCGAAGTCGAGGTGGAGGGCGACGGCGAGCTGGCGGCGTTCCTGGCGAGGATCCAGGCCGGCGACGACGACGCGGCACGCGAGCTTCTCACTCGGTATGAAGCCGAGGTCCGGCTGGTCGTGCGCAGGCAACTGCCCCGGCTGCTCCGATCGAGGTTCGACTCGGTCGACTTCCTCCAAAGCGTCTGGGGCAGCTTCTTCCACCGGGTGCGCACCGGGCCCGGGGTGGCCGAGTTCCAGGATACGAGGCATCTTGTCGCCTTCCTGGCCCGTGCTGCGAAAAATAAGGTTATCGACGAGTATCGCAAGGCCGCCAGCCGCAAGCAGGACATGCACCGCGAGGAGCCGCTCTGGGTCGACGGCGACAGGCCACGCGACCTCGCCGACGGCGGGGCGAGCCCCAGCCAGCTGGCCCAGGCACGCGAGGTCTACGACCAGCTCAGGGACCTGCTGCCCGAAGAGAAGCGGGTCGTGCTTGAGCTTAAGGCCGAGGGGCTCTCCAGCAAGGACATCGGCGACCGGCTCGGGGTCAGCGAACGGACCATCCAGCGTGTCCTGGAAGACTTGCGACGACGGTCCGAGGCGCAGCACGAGGCCCCGCCGCACTAGGACAGGTCCGGCCTGGGGCGTGATCGACCGGCTTCGAGGTGAGCGTGAGGGACGGCTCGGAAATGACTCAAGTCGCCTCCGGACGGACCTGGGACGAGGCCGAGGCCCCCGGCGCGGCCCGACTGGCACGGCGCTTCGAGGCGGCCTGGCGCGAGGGGATGCGTCCCGACCTCGCCTCGTACCTGCCGGACTCCCCGCCCGAGCGACCTGCCGTGCTGCTCGCCCTGCTCAGGGCCGAGATGGGCCTCAAGGCCGAGGAGGGGGAAGTCCCTCGTGTCGAGGTCTACCGCGGGCGATTCCCGGCGGAGATCGCCGGCGAGGTGCTGGTCGGCCTGGCCTACGAAGAGTTCTGCCTGCGAGAAGACGCCGGCGAGGAACCCGAGCCGGCCGAGTACCTGGCGCGATTCCCCGAGGCCTCCACCGCCCTGCGCAGGGTGCTCGACATCCACGGCCTGGTGGGCTCGGGCACCACCACCACGACGCAAGACTGCGATGTGTCGGGCGGCGTCGCCTTCCCCGAGGCGGGCCAGACGATCGGCGGCTTCCACCTGGTCGAGGAACTGGGCCGGGGCGCCTTCGCCCGGGTCTTTCTGGCCCGCGAGCGGCAGCTCGCCGACCGGCCGGTGGCCTTGAAGGTCTCGCGCACCGGATCGCGAGAGCCCCAAACGTTGGCCCGGCTCCAGCACACGAATATCGTGCCGGTGCACTCGTACCGGGTCGACCCAGCGACCGGGCTGCACTTGCTCTGCATGCCCTATTTCGGCGGGCTGACGCTCGCCCGACTCCTGGCCAGCCAGGCGGACGAGCCGGTACGCTCGGGCGGCGATCTGGTGGCGAGGCTCGACCAGATCGCCCATCAGACCGGGGCGGCGGCAACGGGTCGGTCGACGGCCCGCGCGGCGCTGGCCAGGCGCACCTACCCGAGGGCCGTCGCCTGGTGGGCCGCGCGGATGGCCGAGGCCCTGGAACATGCGCACGACCGGGGTGTGCTGCATCGCGACGTCAAGCCGTCCAACGTGCTGCTGACCGGCGACGGCCTTCCGATGCTGCTCGACTTCAATCTGGCCCGCGAGTCGGTCGCGGACGACGCCGAGGGGCCCGCGACCCTCGGCGGGACGTTCGACTACATGGCCCCGGAACACCTGGAGGCCCTTGCCGACGGCCTGCCCGACGAGGTCGATGCCCGATCCGACATTTACTCGATGGGCGTCCTGCTCTACGAGACTCTGGCGGGAGCCCGGCCGTTTGCCTCGGCCAGCAAGGCCCGGACGGTGACTGAGACTCTCCTGCGGGCCGCCGACGAGCGTCGGAGGGTGGTCGCCTCGCCGCGAGCTGTCCGGCCCGAGGTCCCGCCCGATCTCGACGCCGTCGTCCGCCGCTGCCTGGCGCCCGACCGATCCCAGCGGTACGCCAACGCCACCGAGCTTGCCATCGACCTCCGGGCCGTGGCCGACGACATGCCCCTGAAATACGCCCGAGAGCCGCTTCCCAGCCGCTATCGCCGCTGGTCCAGGCGCAACCGCCGGGCCCTCATCGTCTCGATCCCCCTGGCCCTGGCGCTGATCGTGGCCGGGGCGACCGCATGGAGGGTGCGCGACGACCGGATCCAGCTCAAGGCCGACGCGAAGACCGAGGTGAAGCACGCTCTCACCGAGGCCAAGGGCGCGATCGCCGCTAATAACGTCGACCTGGCCATGGAGCGATTCCGAGCTGCCGCGTCACGCGCCAAGCCGTTCCCCGAATTCTGGGAGGCCCATCAGCGGGCAATCGAGGGACTCGCCAAGGCCCAGGAGATGCGTGCGATCCGCGACCGGGCCGAGGCGTTCCTCGCCCAGGCCGGCTCGATCCGATACGTGTTCCTCAACAAGGGTGAAGACCTGGGCAACGCGGCCGGTCGCCTGGAACGACTGATCGAGCCCTTCTTCGAATTCAATAAAGCCACCGGCAAGTGGGAGCGGCGGACAGTCCTGACCTTCCTGGAGCAAGAAACACAACTACCGAGGCTGAAGCGGGAGGTCGACGAGCTGCTGTTCCTCTGGGCGCTCGGGCACGACGAACTGCCCGACGCCTCGGCGCTTCGCACGTTCGCCCTGGCCCACCGCTTCTGGGGCCGCGCGGCCGTCTTCGCCGCCGACCCGGGGCCATGGGAGGCGCTGCGGTCGAGGCTCGACCCAAGCCGGGCCAAGGGACGGACGACGGCCCCGTCGATCGCCCCCTCACCCGGAGACCCGACGCTCTCGCCACGAGCCTGCTTCCAGTGGGCGATGCTGAAGAACGAGGAGAACCGCCGGGTCGACAGCATCGACTTCCTCACCAGGGCGACGCGTGACGACCCTGGCAACGCCTGGTACCACAGCGTCCTCGCCATGATCCACGACAGCAGCGGCAGCCTGGCCGACGGGTCGGGGGTCGAGCACGATGACCTCGCCCTCCAGCACGACACCGCCGCGCTGGCCATCGAGCCCGATTCGCCCTATTTCCGGTTTGCGCTGGCGCAGCACTACCGCCTTCGCAATGCCAACGAGCTGGCCCTCGGCGAATTCGAACAGGCCCACTACGACTTCGGCCGTCTGCCCAGCGACCTTCAGGATCCCGCCTTCGCCCGGCGTTACGCCCTAGAGATGGGCATCGTCCACCAGCAGCTGGGAAACGCCGCCGATGCCAGGCAGGAATACGACCGCCTGATTCGCGTGCCCAAGGACGACCATTACGCCCGCGCCGCCCGCATCAACCTGGCCAAGCTCGAGGTTGATTCCGGGTCGATGGAACGTGCGAGGGCAATCTACGATGACCTGCTGGTGAGGGCGAGGACCAGGGGCGACGATGACACCAAGGTCCGCGACGACGTCGAGGCCCGCCTGGGCCGGGCCCTCCTCGGCCTGATCCAGGGGAGGCCCTCCGAGGCCGAGGCCGATCTCAACCTGCTGCTCGGCCCCAACGGGCTCGCCGCCAGGGACCTGACGAGGCGAGCCGATGCGATGGCGCAACGGGCCAAGGCCCGCCTGATGCTCGGCAAGGACGCCGAGGCCTTGCGCGACGCCAGGGCAGCCGAACGGATCGACCCCAGCCCCTCGCACCGGCGCCTGGCCAACCGAGCCGCGCTGGCCCTTGGCGTTGACGACCTGCACAACCACAGGCCGGAAGACCTGATCTTGATGCCCCTTGCCGGGCCCGAGTTGAAGGCCGACCTCCGCCGGGCCGCCGAACGGCTCGCCCAAAGGGCCTACGGCAAGGGGGACCCGGCCGACGACCTCTGGGCCCGGCTCTCGTCGGCCCTGATCCTGTCGACGCTGGGCGATCATGCCGCCGCCGAGGCCGACGCCTCGAAGGCCCTGTCCGAAGCGCCGCTCAATGCCCGCGCCTCTCTGGTCCGCGCTCGGGTTCGCCGCAGGGCCGGTCGCCTGGATGCCGCGATGGCCGACGTGGATCAGGCGCTGCTCTGCGAGCCCGACGACCCCCGGCTACTGGAATTCCGCGGGCTCGTCCTCCTCGAGCTCGGACAGCCGGCCGCCGCGAAGATCGAGCTGGACCGGGCCCTGTCGCGTGGCGCCGAGCGGACCGTCCACGCCGTACGCGCCAGGGTCTTCGACGCACTCGGCCGTCGCGATGAATCCGTCGCCGAGTGGGAGCAGGCGCTGATCTATGACCCCGAAGATCCGCGCAACTACCTGGGCCGCGCCCGGGCCTGGCTGAGCCTGGGGCGGAATGACCAGGCCCTCATCGATCTGGAAGGGGCCGCGGCCTGGTCCAGCGATCATCCGTCCCTGATCCTGCCGATCACCTGGACCTACGCCCGCTGCCTACCGGACCGGCCGCTGCGACTCCACCGGTTCCTGAGGCTCGTGAGGCGCAGCCTCCTCTCGCTGACCGTCGCGCACACGGGCTTGGTGGTCTACCAGCCTCGCCCCGGCCGCCTCCCGAAGGGTCCCCCGACTCGGGGACCGGCCAACGCCGCCTTGACCCGGCCGGAACGGCGCCCCTACAATCGGCCTCCCGACGGGCGCGTGCCCGACTGACCCAGGCCACGCTGCGCCGTCCCCGCGATCGATGACCGAATGACCCGCCGCTACGTCAATCAGATCGCCAACGGAGATGGCGTCGACGAGGCTTACCTCGTCGCCGACAAGCAGCTCCGGTCCAACCGCCAGGGGAGCCTCTACCTCCACCTGGAATTGCGTGACAAGACCGGCGTCATCGGCGCCCGGCTCTGGAACGCCACGGAAGCCCTCGCCGGCACCTTCGAGGCCGGGGATTATCTGCACGCCCGCGGGAAGACCCAGCTCTTTCAGGGGGCCTTGCAGGTCATCCTCTCGCACATCGAGGTGATCGACCCCGCTCGGCTCGAGCCCGAAGAGTTCATGCCCCAGGCCAGCCAGAACGTCGCCAGGCTGACCAAACGCCTGCGAGACATGCTCTTCGGCCTGAACGACCCCCACCTGCGGGCCCTGGCCGAGTGCTTCCTGATCGACGACGAATTCCTCCGCAAGTATACCTCCGCGCCGGCCGGCATCAAGAACCACCACGCCTACAACGCCGGGCTGCTCGAGCACGTCGTCACCATGATGACCGCCGCCGGCCGGATCGCCGACCTCTACCCGGACGTCGACAAAGACCTGCTGCTCACCGGCGTCTTCCTGCACGACGTCGGCAAGATCGACGAGCTCGGCTACGACCGCACCTTCTCCTATACCGACCGCGGCCAGCTCGTCGGCCACCTGATCATGGGCGTAGTGCTGCTCCGAGAGAAGGCCGCCAAGGTCCCCGACCTGACCGGCGAGCCCTTCCCCGATGAGCTCCTGATGCGCCTGGAGCACATGATCGTCAGCCACCATGGCGCCCACGAATTCGGCAGCCCCAAGCTTCCGATGACCCCCGAAGCGGTCGCCCTGCACTACCTGGATAACCTCGACGCCAAGCTCCACCAGGTCGGCCGCGAGATCCGCGACGACCCCAACCGCGACTCGAGCTGGACCCCCTTCCATCAGAGTCTCGGCAGGCGCATCTTCAAGGGGACTCCCGGCGCACGGGCGCAGTCCGACGGCGAGGCGAGCGAGTGACCGGATCGAACCGGATCGACCGTCTGCCGCCCCCCTCAACCGACGACGCCCCCCTCGCGGAGAATGACGATGGATGACCTCTCCGCTCGGTTGATGGCCGCGGTCGTGAAGGCGGGAAACAGGCCCTCGACCATCAAGGCGCTGGCCAAGCAGTTCGAGATCTCCGAGGCCGATTACGCCGAGTTCCGCAAGGCGGTCCGCGACCTGGTCAAGTCGGGCAAGCTCGACATGGCCAAGGACAAGACCATACGCGTGCCCGACACCAAGGGCCTGATCGTCGGCACCTTCCGCCGCTCCAGCCGCGGTTTCGGATTCGTCCGGCCGCAGGGATCGGCGCCCGGGCAGAAGGCCGATCAGATCTACATCGCGCCGGACCACTCGCGCGACGCGTCGACCGGCGACCAGGTGGCGGTCCGCCTGACCAAGCGTCCGAAGGGCCCCGGGTACAACTCCGAGGGGCGAGTCGTCCAGGTCCTCAGCCGCGCCTCGGGCCTGTTCGTCGGCACCTACTTCGAGCGGGCCGGCCTGGGGTTCGTCAAGATCGACGGCACCACGTTCTCCGCCCCGCTGCTCGTCGGCGACCCGGGCGCCAAGGGTGCAAAGCCCGGCGACAAGGTCGCCCTGGAGATGGTCCGCTATCCCACCCCGGTGAAGGAGGGCGAAGGGGTCATCACCGAGGTCCTCGGCCCGCGCGGACAGCCCGGCGTCGACACCCTCTCGGTGATCCGAGCCCTGGGGATCCCCGATACTTTCGATGACGACGCCCTCATGGAAGCTCGCGAGCGGGCCAAGGAATTCGACGACCAGGTCGTCGAAGACCGGACCGACTTGCGCGAGATCCTGACCGTCACAATCGACCCGGCGACCGCCCGCGACTTCGACGACGCGATCACCCTCTCGAAGGACGAAAAAGGATTCTGGTCGCTGGGCGTCCACATCGCCGACGTGAGCCACTTCGTCCGGCCCAACTCGGAGCTTGACCGGACCGCGCGCACACGGGGCACGAGCGTCTACCTGCCCGACCGCGTGATCCCGATGCTCCCGGAGATCATCTCCAACAGCCTGGCCAGCCTCCAGGCCGACCACACGCGTTACACGCTAAGCGCCTTCATGGAGTTCGACGCCGAAGGGCGCAGGACCGACAAGCAATTCGCCCGCACGGCCATCCGCGTCGACCGCCGGTTCAGCTACGAGGAAGCCTTCGCGATCATGAAGGGGGAGGTCCCCACGAAGGTCGACGCCCTGGCCCATGCGTTCGACGGGATCGGCGACGACGTGGACGACGTCGAGATCGATTTCGTCGCCGAGAGCGGCGAGGAGACCGAAGCTCCGTACGTCTCCCCCGAGGTCACCGCGATGCTCGGGCAGATGCTCGAGCTGGCGATGATCCTCAGGCGAAGGCGATTCCAGCGAGGGGCCCTGGAGCTGCACATGCCCGAGGTCGAGATCGACCTGGGCGACGCCGGCCAGGTCACCGGCGCCCACTTGAAGGGGACCGACGCCAGTCACCAGGTGATCGAGGAGTTCATGCTGGCTGCGAATGAGGCGGTCGCCGAGCACCTGACCGCGGCCAAGGTCGGCTTCCTCAGGCGCGGTCACCCCGACCCCGAGCCGAAGAAGCTCGACGACTTCGCCGAGTTCGTCCGCGGGCTCGGCTTCTCAATCGACCAGCCGCAGAGCCGGTTCGAGCTCCAGAACGTGCTGGCAGAGGCCTCGAAGCGGCCCGAGGCTGACGCCGTCCACTACGCCATGCTCCGCAGCCTGAAGCAGGCGAATTACACGCCCGAACGCGAGGGACACTACGCCCTCGCCAGCATGGACTACTGCCACTTCACCTCGCCCATCCGCCGCTACCCCGACCTTCAGGTCCACCGCCAGCTCGTCAGCCTGCTGGCCGGCCAGAAGCCCAAGAGCGACGCCGATGAGCTGGCCGCCTTGGCCGAGCACTGCACCCGGACCGAGCGCCGTGCCGAGGCCGCCGAGCGCGAGATCATCAAGATCAAGCTACTGACCCACCTGGCCACGCGCATTGGCGAGACGTTCGAGGCGGTCATCATCGCGGTGGAAGACTTCGGCTTCTTCGCCCGCCTGGTCGAGCTGCCCGCCGAAGGGCTGGTCCACATCACCGGACTCGGCGAAGACTACTTCTACCTCGAATCGGGCACCCACTCCCTGGTCGGTCGCCGCTCAGGCACGAGATACCGGTTGGGAGACCGCCTGAAGGTTCGAGTCGCGCGGGTCGACATCGACCGCCGCGAGCTGGACCTCGCCCTGGCCCTCGAAGGTGAAGGCGAGGAGACGCCCGAGCTGCCGCCGTCGACGACCGCGCGCCCCGATCGCCCGCGCGTGCCGAAGCTGCCGACCTCCGCGCCGGCGCGTGGCGGCAGGAAGCCGCCGAAGGCCTCGACAAAGAAGGCGAAAGGCGGAGACAAAGGGAAAAGCAAGCGGAAGGGGCGCCGGAGCTGACCCCCCCATCGCCGGACGACCTGATTAGGCCCGTTCATCCAAGGGAAGCCGCCGCTTGGGCTCGGCCGCGTACGACGACGGATTGAACTCGGGGACGGGGATCAGCGTCAGGCTGAAGCCAACCGCCGTGGGGACGGCCTGATACCAATCTCCGCAATCGGCGCAAGTCCCGAGTAACCGCTCGGGGTGGTCGACCGACGGCTGATGAATCTCGAGCGGCCCGCCGCAGTCGCGACAATGCACTGCGGGTGGTTCCTGGAGCTTCTTGCGTCCGACAGCCGCCGAGCCAAGTCGTCGTCCCATCGTCATCGGTCCTCTTTCGTCGAGGGATGCAAGCGAATGCCACGTCTTCGTGGTCCGTTTTCGCTTCGTTGGGGGTGTGTTTGATCACTCAGACACTAACGAATAACCTCATCTTAGTACACCGCACGTCCGAAGCAAGAGGGAATTGCAAAATAAAGCGTGATTTAATCATATAGATCTGTTCGAAACTGGCAAAATGCCCCCACTCTCGGCGGCCGGAATGCCGGGAGGTTGCCCTTCTCAAAAGTGCCAAACGGGGCCAAAATCGGCCCGACGCACCGGCTCTTGCCTTGCTCGGCGAGCCAGAATCGTGGGGCGTTCGGGGTGTCATACCTCCCAGGGAGGGGGTCTGTTGATGGATCGCAAGCGGCGTCTGAGGATCGGGCTGGCCCTGGCGGCTCTGGGGCTGCCCTCGCCGGCCGTCGCCCAGGTCATCGACCGCGAGACGAGCGTGACGGGGCCACGCGGCCGGACCATCGAGCGGCACGTCCGCTCCGAACGCCAGGGCGGGGTGGTCCAGCGCGAGGTCGACATCAAGCGCCCCGCGGGCACGTACCGCAGCCAGGCGACCATCGCCCGCGGCCAGCGCCCCGGGCCGCCGCCCCCACCCCAATGGGGCTATCCGGGTGGCCATGGCAGGTTCCGACCGGGCCCGCCTCCGCCGATCTTCGTCGAGCGGCCTCGTCCGTCGGGCTACTTCGGCATCGGCATGGGTGCCCCTCTGTTCAACCTGGTCGTCGGATCGCCCGCGCCGCCTCCGCCGATTTTCGTCTATCCCGAGCCCGTGGTCGTGGCCCCTCCCCCACCCGTCGTGGTGTACAACCCACCGATACGTTACGCCGCCCCGCAGCCGGAGACGATCGTCATCGACCCCGTCGAGGAACAGATCCAGCGGCTGTCCAGCAATCACGACAATAGCCGTGAAGATGCCTGTAACGTCCTGGGACGGCTGGGCGACCCCCGGGCCTTGCCCCCCCTGGTTGACCGTCTGAAGGACGACGAAGACCGCGACGTGCGCATCGCAGCGGCCTGGGCCCTGGCCAATATTGGCGATCCCGGCGGCCTGATCGTCCTGGAGCGGGCCTCGGCCTACGACAAAAATTCGCAGGTCAGGGGCGAAGCCGTGGGTGCCTATCGCCGGCTCGAGGCCAGCGTTGCCGCATCGTCCGCCGTTGCCTCCGAGGCTCGGTCCGAGGGCAATCAGGGACGGCCCGTCTCCCAGAGCCAGCCCGCCTCAAACCGGCCGGCTGCCCAGCCATACGACAATGGACCGCCGCCGCCTCCCGATCCCGAACCTTATCTGACGCAGCCGCGCCGCTAAGAACTCGCGCTCGTCCCCCTTCCGGCCCGTGGTCCGCCAGGCGAGAATCGCCCGGCCGGTCGCACGGGCCTCGTCGTTTTCGAAGCAAAGTGAGACGTCTTCCATGCCGAATCATCAGGCCGACGACCCCGCGATGCCCGCCGGATTCGGGCTGGCGACCGCCACGTTCGTCGTGGTGGCCAGCATGGTCGGCGTCGGAATCCTGACCACCTCGGGCTATACCGTCGCGGCCACCGGCAGCAACGCCTTGATGCTCGGACTCTGGGCCGTCGGCGGAGTCGTGGCGCTCTGCGGTGCTTTGACGATCGCCGAGCTGGCCGCCGCGTTGCCGAAGACCGGTGGCGATTACGTGTTCCTACGCGAGGCTTTCGGCGCCCCTGTTGCGTTTCTCTCGGGCTGGGTCTCCTTCTTCATCGGCTTCGCCGGCCCGATCGCCGCGTCGGCGTCGGCGTCGGCATCGTACCTGACGGCCCCGTTCGGGCTGACAGAGCCGACCGGCTGGTGGGTCCGGCATGCCCTGGCCACGGCCTCGATCCTCGCATTCACCTTGATTCATGTCGGCGGGCGCCGCGGCACCGCACGCGTCCAGGTGGCGATCACGCTGATCAAGGTGGGCGGCCTGACGCTGCTGGCCATCGCCGGCATTTTCGCCGGACGTGGGAACCTCGCGAATCTCAACGACCTGCCGACAATCCGGCCATCGACCGTGCAATCGATGCTCTTCTCCCTGGTCTACATCGCCTACGGCTACACGGGTTGGAACGCGGCTGGCTACCTCGCCGGAGAGATCGGCGACCCCAAGCGACGGCTCCCGTTGTCGATCCTGATCGGCACCGTTGGGGTGACGGCGCTCTACATGGCCCTGAACCTGTTCTACGCCCTGGCGCTGCCGGCCTCAGAAATCCGGCGGGTTGTCGACTCCCAGGGATTCGGCGCCGTGGCCCCGATCGCCGAGTTGGCCGCGACCAGGCTGTTCGACCCCAGGGTTGCCGGTCCTCTGTCGGTTGCAGTGGGCCTGATGCTCTGGTCGACCCTGAGCGCTTATGTGCTGACCGGCCCGAGGGTGCTGCACGCGATGGCTGTCGACGGCCTCTTCCCCTCGTTCGCTGCCCGCCTGACCCGCGGGAGCCGGACGCCCGCCCTGGCCACGTTCTTGCAGTCGGGCTGGGCCCTTCTCCTGCTTTGGTCGGCCCCGTTCGACGAGATCCTGATCTACGCGAGCGTGGGCCTCTCCCTTTTCTCGATGCTGACGGTCGGCTCGGTCTATGCCCTGAGGATTCGCCGGCCCGACCTGGAACGGCCATTCCGGGTCCCCGGCTATCCGCTGACTCCGGCCATCTTCCTGCTGGTGACCGGGGCCCTGATCGTCGCGGCCTTTAATGACCCCAACGGCAAGGGGTTGCACAGCGCCTGGTTCGCGATCGGCAGCGTGGCGGCCGGCCTGCCTGCCTATTACGGCTGGAAGGCCTGGTCGGGGCCGCAGACCAGCCCGCCGTCCTGAACGCAAGACGGGCGTGCTTGCCGATCAGGGCGTGGGACACTACGCTGTGTGCGTCCCACGCGCCAAACGGCGCGCGTTCGATTTCGCTGGTCCCCGAAGGTGATTGATATGCCGACCGTAACCGTCGACGGTGAGAAGTCTTTCGAGGTGCCCGACGGCAAGAAGCTGGTCCTTGCCATCGAGGACGCCGGCATCGACATCTTGCACCGCTGCGGCGGCGTGGCCAAGTGCACCACCTGCAAGGTGCAGGTCCTGGAAGGTGAACCCGGGCCGATGACCCCGTTCGAGGTCGCCCGACTGGCCCGCGACGCTACCCTGGGGCCCGACATCCGCCTTTCCTGCCAGGTCCGCGTGCACGGAGACCTGAAGGTGAACGTCTTCGGCCGAGCCAGCGCCGCCGGCGTGAACCCCGGCAACCGCCCGTCCGACTGATCCGCTCGGCCCACCCCCGAGCTCAAGGACGCGCATGCCGACCGACCTGGCCCCGCTCTGGCTCTCCTTGAAGGTTGCCGCCGCCGCGACGGCCCTGGATCTCTGCCTCGGCCTCCCCGCCGCCTGGATCCTGGCGCGGCGGCGTTTCTTCGGCAAATCGGTCGTCGGCGGCCTGCTCGTCCTGCCGCTGGTGCTCCCCCCCACGGTGCTGGGCTATCTGATTCTCAGGGTGCTCGGCCGGCGCACCGTGATCGGGGCCTGGCTGGAAGCGACGCTCGGCCTGACCCTGGTCTTCCATCCGGCCGGCGCAGTCCTGGCCTCGGCCCTGGCGGCCTTCCCGCTCTTCCTGGTCCCGGCCCGAGGCGCGATCGAGGGGGTCGACCCCGCCCTGGAAGACGCCGCCAGGCTGCTGGGACGCGGGGAATGGTCGGTCTTCTGGTCGATCACGGCCCCACTCGCCTGGCGCGGGATGCTTGCCGGCGCGGTGCTCGCCTTCGCTCGCGCCCTGGGCGACTTCGGCGCCACGCTCATGGTCGCCGGCGACATCCCGGGCCTGACCCGCACCGCGTCGATGGCCATCTATGACGCGGTGCAGACCGGCGACCACGCCGAGGCGTTGGGCCTGACCATGGGCATCAGCCTGATCTCGATCGCCGCCCTGACCCTGGCGCAGAAGGTCTCCCCGGCGCGGAGCTTCGGCCGTTGAGCCTCGACGTCCGCCTGACTCACCCCGTCCACCCCGGCCTGACGCTCGACGTGAGCTTTACCGTGGGGAGAGAGCCGGCCATCCTCTTCGGCCGATCGGGGGCCGGAAAGAGCACCCTGCTCCGCCTGATTGCCGGCCTGGTGCGGCCCGATTCGGGCTCGATCCGACTCGACGGCATCGACCTGTTCGACTCCGCGAAAGGCATCAACGTACCGCTGCGTCATCGCCGGATCGGCCTGATCCATCAGGATGACCTGCTCTTCCCGCACCTGAGCGTCGCGAGCAACATCCGCTTCGGCCTGGCCGGCTGCCGCCCTCGCCGCGAGGCCCGCAGCCGCGTGGCCGAGGTGGCCGAACTCTGCGGCGTGGAGCACCTGCTCGGCCGCCGCCCCGAGACCCTCTCCGGCGGCGAACGCCAGCGCGTCGGGCTTGCGAGGGCACTCGCCCCGGGGCCCCGCCTGCTCCTCTGCGACGAGCCCGTCTCGGCGCTCGACCTCCCCGGCCGCCAGGCCATGATCGATCGCCTGGCAATGATCCAGAAAATCGAGCAGATCCCACTCCTGCACGTCACCCACAGCCCATCCGAAGCGATTGCGCTCGGCTCGACATTGCTGCTGATGTCGGGCGGCAAGATCATCGACCGAGGCCCCCCCCTGGATGTCCTGGGCAAGGCCCGCGACGCCGATGCCAACTGGCACGACGCTCGCAACGTCTTCAGGGCCACGGTCCTGGAACCGAGGCCCGGCGAGGGCGAGACGATCGTCCGTCTCGAACCGGGCCCTGACCTGGTCATCCCGCACGTCGATTCAGCCCCCGGGACCAGGCTCGTGCTGGGCGTGAGCGGCGACGACGTGTTGCTGGCGAAGGGTCCGATCCAGGGCTTGAGCGCCCGCAACATCCTGAGAGGCCGTGTCGACCGCATCCTGGCCCACGGGCACGACGCAGAGGTCGTGGTGACGTGCGAGGGCTCCACCTGGCTCGCGAGCGTCGTCGCAGGGGCCGTGACCTCGCTCGGGTTGGAGCCCGGAGTCGAGGTCAGCCTGGTCATCAAGGCCCGCGCCATCCGGGTGCTTGACGGCGGCTAGCGAGATTCTCGTTCGTGCTTCTCACGACCAATTTCGCCAAATCCGAGCCGGATGATCCCGATGCCCCTCTGCCTTCCAGGGTCATCCGAGGCGGTCGCAAGTCGGGAGGAGTGGCCCGCGATCGTTACTCAGGACGTTCGAGCCGAGATCTCGATCGTGAGGGGATGAGGGTGGCGATCGGTCCACCCTCATCACATCAACCACGGCTATTGCCGGATAGACATTCGCACTCGATGACGACACGGCCCAAAAGTCCTGCGCCCCTCGGTTCCATGAGATCGAGATCTCAGTAAGAGTCGGAGCTAATAATTTCACCGCCACGGGTCGAGGACAAGGCCTGCCAGATATTGAAGCTGACCGAGTTCTTGACGAATTTGACGGAACCATCGGCCATCGTCACATTGACCCCGCCGGGGTGTCGGCTACGGGCTCCGTTCATCCTGGGCAGCGCCGAGGTTGGCTCCGTGCAGGGCGGATTGTTGCCGCTGGGATAGACGCAGTACGACCTGTCCTCGGTCACGTCGGGCATGGGCGAGTTGGGCGTCAGCCAGCCCACGAATCCGGCGGCGCTGCCCCAGTACGAGAAACCTCTCAGGTCATAGGGAGCGGCATATTGCCCACCCGTCCCGGTCCCCACCAGGCCCTCTGAGACGAGCATGGTGTTACTCAATCCATCGGGGATGCCGCTGAAGTTGACGACATGCTGCCCCGACATCCCCGGATTACCCGCAACGGCATTCATGTCGGTGAACGGGGCTCCATTGAAGGGAACGTTGTTGAAGATCGTCGGCTGCCCGGTCGTCAGATTGCCGTAATTGGCCAGGTAGTTCTGCGAGGTCACATTCATCTTGACGCCGTTGAGAGTCAGGCCAATGCCGGTCGTCATGGTCGCATTCCCATCGCTGGGGCAGGTATATGCGGCGATACGGGTCGACGAAACGGTGATATTTGCCACCCCGCTGTATCGGAAAGGCCCGTCATATTCCGTACCCAGATATTTCAGGTCGCCGCCAAAGTTCCAGGCATTCCAAAGGGCCTGCTGCTCGATATTGGGCAAGGTGAAGACGATCCAGGTGCCCCAGCAGCAACTCTTGTTACCCGGTGCGAGCGACTGATTCGTGTCATGATAATTGTGCATCGCCAGCCCGATTTGCTTCAGGTTGTTGGTGCACTGGATCCGCCTGGCCGCCTCGCGGGCCGACTGGACCGCCGGGAGAAGGAGCGCGATGAGGACGGCGATGATCGAGATGACGACGAGCAGCTCGATGAGCGTGAACCCGCGTTTGCGATTCGACATCATTGACGACTCCGGATCGGTGCAAGATTGGGGGGTGACGGGGAATTACGTATCGACTGGACTCAGGCTCCAAACTCGGCGAGCCTGGGTGCGATCATCTCGATGAGCGATTCACTTTCGCATCGACGTCGATTTCAACTCGAACCCGATCTCATTCTTCGACCCAGCTTCGACTGTGGCAGATAAGGTCGTCTTGGAGTTATAGATCGCGGGGATCAGCTCCTTGGGAGGGGCCGGGGCCATGCCCGGAGCATTGTTGGCGAAGTCCTTGGCCTTCCCCGAAGGATCACCGCCGGAAGTGACCGAGACCTTGTACTTCCCGGGGACGAGCCCCTGCTCTCTCGGGATGGAATAGCTGCCATCCTTGACAACGCCTGCCCCCTGCGTCGCGACATCCGGGCCGCCCGGCATGAACGAGATGAGCCCGGAAGGGAGGGGATTCTGATCGAGCGTGACCACTCCCGAGACTGCCTCGCGGGGCAGTCCGTCAGCATCGCCACAGCCCGTCGCGACCATCGCTAGCAACGAGGCCGCGGCTGCAAAGCGAGAGAGCGTCGAGGACAGGTCGGCGAACCGAGACGAGGTGAGACACACCAGGTGTCGAGACACTCGTGCGTTTGGACGCTTCGCAATGGGTTGGTTCATAACATCCTGTTACTTTGGGATCGAGATGTGGAGCGATACCCTCCGAGCTTCAGCTCGAATGGACATCTCTTCAAATCTCCGAATGACTGATAGACCGGGTGAGATCCATCGAGGCAGGGCCGTGCAGGCGGGAGCGGGCGTGGCGTATGGGGATGGAATCCACGTCGCATCGAAGAAAGCGGGGTTGCTTTTCATCGACTCCGAAAGGCGTAGGAGTGGCGACAGTCTGGTCTCACCCTCGCAAGCTTGCAAGAGAATTTTTAACGAAATGTTAATTTTTTTTGGCGTATGGTGACTTCGGCCGGGATGGGATCTCACCACTTAAGGGGAGCACATCAATGATGAGCGGGTCTTTCATTGACGTCAGCGACGCTGCCCGAATGTTCGTGTTCGCAGTCCTGGTCATGACGGCCTCAACCGGACACGCCGACGAGCAGATGATGCTCATGGAGGAAGCGAAATCCGGATGGACTGCGTTGGAACGCGTCTCGGACCAGACACGGATGGAAGGACACGAGATCACTCGCCCGATCAACAGGCCGGAGGCTGAAATCCGCGTCGAGGAGCGTGACTATCGGTTTACCCGCAAAGGGCACTCGCTCTTGATGATCCGGAGCGGGCACACCAGGAATGGAGAATTCGTCCTATCGCGCGACTACACCAGGGTCGGCTGTGTTTCCGAGAGGCGATGCTTCGTCCTCGACCGGAGCAATCCCGCGCACAAGTTCAACATCCTCGAAGTCTCGGAGGATGACCCGACGTTGAGGATGCAGCTCTCCGCGATCATGCGAAAGTATCTCGATGCGCCCTGGCGTGTCTCCGGCAAGTCGTTCGCGGAGTTCGTCGCCGATCCTGGCTTCCTGCTCCGTGACATGCGCCTCGAAGACGTTGATGGCGTCAGACTGGCGAGGCTCTCATTCGAATTCAACCCGTCCAAACAGCCCGACTCAGCAATTCGACGCGGAACATTCTGGTTCGATCCCGCAAGGTCATGGGCGAATGTCCGCTGCGAAACGAGGACTTCCGATGGGACTTTCCACCGTGAGATCCAATATCGCGGCAAGTCCAACTGTCCCGCGCGGATCGTCGATGAACTGAAGATGGCGGATGGCAAAGGGACCAGATTCGAGTTCGACTGTTCCGCCTGCTCGCACGGTGAGGTGACCGATGATGAGTTCACCCTGCCGCAATTCGAGCTGGAAGAGCCGAAACCGAAAAGGCTCCCGGCGCCCACGGCCGCCGCACCCTCCATCTGACGCCGCCGATGAATTCGACGGCGTCAGAGCGGACGTGCCTGCCATAAAGGACATAGAGCGGAACCGAGAAAGCCAAGAGAGGGGACAAGCAGGAAAGGGAAAGCAGCCCCTTCAACGCAAGTGGTGAACGATCCGAGCTCGTTCAGGTGGCCCGCCGGGTTCCCGCGACGGGCGCCTCTCCGGGGGCCTCGCCGAAGCTGTCGAGGCTCTTGCGGAGGTCAGTGGCCATCGCATCGAACCGGCTGCACTCGACGGTGAACTTGACCTCGTAATTGTATCGTTCGCCTTGAAATCGCCGCTCCAGCACGGTCATCGAGAACGGCCCACGCTTGGTGCGGACCACGGTCTCCAGGGCCTTCACGGGCTTCTTGCCCAGGGGCTGATCGATCACCTTGCACGAGAGGACTTCGCAGTCGGGCTCGGCGGCGCGGAGCTGGGCGGGGAGGTCTCTAGCGAGGGCTTCGAGGTCTCTTTCCTTGGGTTCGGCGGCGAGGACGAGGACGTTGTCGGCCCAGATTCCGTGCGCCGACGCGTTGGCATAGAAGAGGGCCAGCGAGCTTGGGGCCAGGGCCGGCGACCAGCCTTCGGGAAGGTCGAGCGTGAATCGAAACTCGCGCTGGAGCCAGCGATTCTCGGGCTTCGACGCCAGTTCTGCGCCGGTATCGGGTGCCTTGAACTCGGCGTCGTCGACCATGGCCTCGAAGGCCAACTTCGCGGCCGGGTAGGTCGCTTCGTCCACGTTGAGCAGGAACGTATACATCTGCCGGTGGGCGACCACGCGAACGCTCAGCTCTCGCCAGAGCCCCCCTTCCCTCGGCCGAAACTCCCGCACCGTGATCAGCCGCTTCCCCTTGGGAGTGTCAACCACCTCGTTCCGGGCCAGCTTCCCGCCCCGCCCGGCTCCCCCTTCGATACGAGTCCGGTACTCGTCGAGGGACTCGGGGGCCAGGGCCAGCTCGCAGAGGGCGACCCCTGGCTTTTCGGGATCGGGCTGGGGGATCAGGGCGACGAAGACCTTGTCCTCCTCCTCGCGAACCGCCAGCTTCCACGAGCCCGGCAAGGCCACCTTCAGGCCGAACCTGGGCGAATCGAACGGCTCGGTGGTCGCTTCGGGCTGCTGCGCAAGGAGGCCGCAAGTGGCCAGGAGGAGGGCCTGAATTGAGGACATCGCGGTCTCCGGCGTGCGGTGGGGTCAGCCGTCGCTGATGAAGTCGGCGGCGTATGAGCGGACGTGCTTGCCGTTGAGGACGTGGAACTGGCGCAACCGCTCGATCATCTGGCCGCCGAAGCGGTTCAGAGGGAGATGGATGAGCTTGCGGTTGTAGCGGCGGGCGAGCCGGCGCCAGGAGGCGGACGGGGGCTTGGGGCTGACGACGGCGACGTGACGCTCACGGCCGTGGAGTAAGGCTGCGGCCAGCAGGCGTTCCTCGGGGGTCTCGGCGACGTCGAGCCTCGGGTCGCTCCAGACGTCGAGGATCGGCCGGGGCGGGAACAGGAACAGGGCGCCGCCGTACTCGCCGCGCGCGATCCCGGGGCCGACCATGTCCTGCATCGGGTCGGTGGCGAAGAAGGCGAGGGTCGACTCCTCGGCGTGCTCGGCGTACCAGGTGGCCCGGTGCGGATAATGCTCGGGATCGGCCGGCACGTCGAAGAGGAAGACGACCGCGTCGACCGAGCCGCGGGCGGGGGGCATCACCTTGACGAAGAGGTCGCCAGTGTGCCAGTTGCGCAAGGTTTCTCGGACGTCGAGGCCGTCCATCACGCTGGACGTGAACTTCTCTGAGCGCGCCAGGTCGGCGCCGATCATGGCGCGGGCCCGGTCTCGGACGTGGCGGTTGAAGCTCTCGATCCGGTCGTCCTCGGGGGGCCACGAGCACATCCCGTACGGGTCCCACCGCTGCTTCCACTGCTGCCTGGTCTTCTCGGGCGCCTTCGGCTTCAGCTCGATCGACCGCCAGCTCATCGCCTGGCCGGGCAGGCGGCTGACGATCGGCATCGGCCCCCAGCCGGGGAGGTCGGCCTCGTCGATGCCCATCCTGGCGCGTGGCTCGTCGGGGTCGGGCTCGGAGGCATAAGGGTAGTCGCGAGCGGCATCGGCCACGGCCAGGGCAAAATCATCGCCGGCCGTCTGCTGCGCCGCGACGACCAGCGTGTGCAGGTCGGGCGTCAGCCGGCGCTCGATCAGCGAGAGGTTGCGGACGTATCGGAAATAGGTCGAGAGGAGCTGAGGCGTGATCCGCTTGGCGATCCGCGGATGAGTCGACTTCATCGTGTCTCGGGCCGAGAGCACGAGTTCCTTCACTCCGTCGACCGAGAGGTTGTCGTCCGGCGTCAATTCGCGCCGGCCCCGCTCGTAGAGCCCGGTGATGAACGGCATCTCGCCCAGCAGGAAGATGAGGGTACGCGTGGTCACGCCGTAGGAGAGCGTCGGCGTGAAGTCGTACCCGCCCGGCTCTGGGGGCTCCTGCCCGGTCTGGTAGGCGTCGCGGATCCAGGGCCAGTCGAGCATCGAGCAGACGAACAGGGTCAGCGTGTGGTCGCGCTGCAGTTGCCTGAGCCGGTTGGCCATCCAGGCGATTCGGTCGGCGTGCTGTCCCGCCTTGGGCCGGGGGATGGCCGGCAGGATCGATGCGGCGAATGCGCCCGGGCTCACCTTCTTGAGAGCGTAAGGGTCGGGGAAGGCGGCGGCCTGGGCCTCGAACCGGGTCGTCTCCAGGTCGATGAACTCACGCGGGATCCGCTCGCCGATCGCGGTGCGGATGCCAGCGATGACCGGCTGGCAGGGGTCGATGGGAACATAGCTGAACCCAGATTCGCCGTCCCCCTCCTCGGCGTCCTTGCGGGCGACGAGCGCGATCTCGGGCAGCCGCTCGACGGCCTGCTCAACCTCGTCCTGGAACGACGGTGGGAGCGGAACGGCCAGGCAGTCGTACGGCCTGGAAAGCAGCTCCTCGCGCACGCGCAGGGCGAAGTCCCCCGAGCCATGGATCACGGGCAGGACCCGGATACGCGGGCCGATCGTCAGGAAGTCGTCGGCGGTCGGCCGGGTGGCGGGGGGCATCGGCGTGCTCTCGCGTGTTCAGTCGTCGTCGTCTTCGGTCGGGTCGTAAGGGCTGGCGTCGTCATCATCTTCGTCGTCGTCATCATCGGGATGGAGCGGGTCGTCGGCGTCGAAGAAGAGGTCGGCCAGTCCCATCGGGGCCGACTGGCCGCCGAGCGCCCTGCGCCTCCGCCGGGCCAGGGTTTCCAGATCGCCGGCTTCTTCGCCCAGGGTGCAGACGAGCGCCTCTCGCCAGGCCTCGTCGCGGCCCAGCGGATGGTCGGGGTCCTGCGCAAGCCGCTTCAGGGCGAACCGCAGCAGGTTGATGCCGTCGCGGGGCGAGAAGTCGAGCTTCAGCTCGTGGGCTTGCTGGAGGAATTCGACGGTCAGTGAAAGCAGGTCGTCGGGGGCGAAGGGGAGGTGGTATCGGAGGATGGCCATCTCGTCGTCGCGGGCGGGGAAGTCGAGCGGCAGCGTGGGCTGGAGCCTGGAGAGGATGTAGTCGGGCACCTCGTAGGTCGACTCATCCTCGTTCATCGTCACGCAGGCGCGGAACTCGGGATGGGCCCGGATGGTGATACCTGCAACGATGCTCTCGACGGTTCGCCGGTGGTCGAGCAGCGGGGCCAGGCTGGCCCAGCTCTTCTCGTTCATCCGATTGCCCTCGTCGAGCACGCAGATTCCGCCGCGGATCATGGCGGTAACCAGCGGCGACGCGTGATAGGCAATCTTGCCCGACTGCGCCAGCACGGGTGTGACGAGCAGGTCTTCGGGCCGGGTGTCGGCCGTGCACTGGTTGATGTACAAGTCTTGCTTGCGCAGGCGAGCCGCGGCCATGGCCAGCGTCGTCTTGCCGATGCCCGGCGGGCCGGTCAGCCGCGGCGAGAGCGGTCGGTCGGTGGGGTCGAGCACCAGCCAGCAGGCGAGGAGCTGCTTGAGCACGCCCTCCTGGCCGATCCAGGATTGCTCCGTCGAGTCGGGGTGGCTCAGGTGGAGGGTGACGCCGCCGACCAAGGCGGTCTCCGGCGTATCCGACTGTTTGCTGGCCATGTCGCGCAAATCCCGCCTTCGTTCGAGGGCCGTGCGTCCGTACGCACCGGTGCACCAATGTAACGGACTGGGCCCGCCCCGTCCAAGCGGACCGGCACCGGCCGAATTGCCGCGACAGCCGGCGGCGTCGCCGGTACGCTCTGGGCCGGACTGATACCATCCCGGGAAGTGCGTCCGAGACACCCATGGATTACGAAACGAACCCGCCGACCGGGGCCGCCGACGGGCGGCCCACGCCCAAGGGCTTCTTCAGTGCGCTCCTAGGCGCCCTCTTCGGGACCATCCGCTCACGCATCTTCAGCGGCCTGCTGTTCATCGCGCCGGCCGTCATCACCCTCTGGATCGTCGGGAAGGTGCTGTCGATCTTCCAGACGCTGGTGCTCGACCCCCTAGCCAGGCTGGTGCTCTTGGCCACGCATGTGCCCAACCCCGAGGACCTGCCCCGCTGGTGGATCGATGTCGTCGCGCCCGCCATTGGGCTGAGTGTCGTGCTGACGATCCTCTATTTCCTGGGCTATTTCGTCCGCACCTGGGTTTCGCGCTGGCTCGACTGGTTCTTCCTCAAGATCCCCGTCGTGACTTTGATCTACAACGGCGTGAACAACCTGGTCAAGACGATGTCCGACCCCACCAAGGGATATAGCCGGGTCGTCCTGATCGAGTTCCCGCAACCCGGCCTGAAGTCGCTCGCCTTCGTGACCAAGACCCTGCGCGACCCCGGCACGGGCGAGACGATCCTGGCCGTCTGCCTGCTGACCGGAGTGATGCCCCCATCGGGCTTCACCCTGTTCGTCCGCGAGCGAGACGTGGTCGAGGTCGACTGGACCGTCCAGCAGACGATCCAGTCGGTCCTCTCCGGCGGCATGACCTCGCCGGACCTGCTGAGGTTCGGGGCACACGATCCGACTAGCCTCGTCGATCGAGCCTGATCATTTCTCTCAGAGCAGGTCGCACAGGACCGTGTCGGCCAGGAAGACGCCAGCTCGAGTGAAGCGGACGCGCCGGCCGTCGTCTTCAAGCAGGCCGCCGATGACGTGTTTGGCCACCGCGGCCCCGGCCAGAGCATCAAGTTCGAAGCCGGTTCGGGCCAGGAAGTCGGGGCGGTCGAGGCCGACCTGGATGCGTCTGAGCATCAGGGTCGCGGTCTCGCGGGCACGCCCTTCGGGGTCGAGCTCCTCGGTCGGGCCGGTCGGGTCGCCGTCGGCCTCCATCCGCTTGAGGTAGGCGGGCAGGTCGCGCGTGTTGACCGACCGGACCCCATCCAGATAGCGGGCTGCACCCAGGCCGACGCCGAAGTAGGCGTCGTTGGCCCAGTAGACGAGGTTATGGCGCGACTCATGCCCTGGCGCGGCGAAGTTGGAGATCTCGTACATCGGCAGGCCGGCGGCTTCCAGCCTGTCGATCGTCTGCGAGTACATCTCGTGCTCGGAGTCCTCGTCGATCGGGCTCACCAGTCCGGCCTCGCGTTGCTTCCAGAGCGCGGTCCCCTTTTCGAAGACCAGGCCGTAGCACGAGAGGTGCTTCGGGCCGAGCTGGAGGGCGATGTCGAGGTCATTCCGCCAGTGATCGGGCGTCGAGCCGGGAACGCCGAAGATGAGGTCGAACGACCACTGGTCGAACCGGGGGCGGATGAGGTCGAGCGCCCTCGAGACCTGCTCGGGGTCGTGGTTGCGTTCCAGGGTCAGCAAGGTTTCGGGCCGGAACGACTGGGCGCCCAGACTGACCCGATTGACTCCCCCGTCGGCCAGGACGTCGACCTTGGCCTCGTCGAGCGTGCCGGGATTGGCCTCGACGGTCCACTCGCCCCCCGGTTCCAGCGGGAAGTGGCGCCGAGAGGCATCCAGCAGCCTGCGGAGCTGGCCCGGATCGAGCCTGGTCGGCGTGCCTCCGCCAATGAAAATCGTGTCGACCGGATGCGGCCCGCCGCTGCGTTCCATCTCGCGTTCGAGCGACGCCAGATAGCGTTCGGCCAGGTGATCGGCGCCTGCGACCGAGGCGAAGTCGCAGTAGCCGCACTTGTGGGCGCAGAACGGGATGTGGATATAGGCCGCGCGGGGCCAGAGCCAGGTTGGACGAGGTGCGACGGACTTTCCTTCGATCAGGGGACGGCCTCCACGAAGCGGATCTCGGGGAGGTGCTGCTTGACGGCAGCCTCGACCCCCATCGTCAGCGTATAGACCGATGACGAACAGCCCTGGCAGGCCCCGAGCAGGCGGACCTGGGCGATCTTGTCCTCATCGATCGAGACCAGCTCGATCCCGCCGCCGTCGGCCTCCAGCCCGGGCCGGACGTGAGCATCGAGGATCGCCTCGAATCGCTCCAGGAGCGTCGAGGGTTCGGTCGCCGACGGTGGGTTCGTCTCGATGGACATGGTCGGAGGTTCCAGGACCAGAGAATTGCCCAGGCTGCCCGGTGAGCGTCGGAACCGATACTATGAAGAATGGCCGATCAGAAAACCTTCACCACCGGGACAGCACCTTCAATTATAGGGGCCGCCACTAGCCCCGACAACGCAGGATCTCGCGGGTCGAAATCGGTCGGTCAACGCGGGGTGATTCGAGGAGGTCGTCGATGTTGAGCCTGAAATCCGGGATGATCCTGCTGATCGGCCTGTATGTGGTGCTCGCCGCGGTAGCGGTCGGCACCGAGCCGATGCTCCCTGCCCGCGTCGCCACGCACTTCAGCGTGAGCGGCGTTCCCGACGGTTGGATGAGTCGCAGAGCACAGACTATCTCGAGCCTGGGAGTGGCGGCCTTCCTCGTCCTTGCCACCTCGGTGCCGCTCTACCTCGCCCGCCACTTCAGCGACTCGACGGTCAACCTGCCGCACCGGGAATACTGGCTCGCACCTGAGCGGCGGGATGCGACCTTCGCTCACATTTCCGGAATCGGCGTGATGCTCGCCTGCCTCTCGTTGGTCCTGATGATCTCACTCCAGATTCTCGTCGTCAGGGCGAACCTTCGGACGCCGGTTCGCCTGCCGGCTTCGGAGGGTTTCGGCCTGATCGTTGCGTTTCTCGCGGGAGTTGGGGCGATCCTCTTCTTCGGGTTCCGCCCCTTCCACCACCTTCCAGACACCAACCGGCTAACGTCCGCTGCGCCCCCGTCGTCGCTCTCGTGACGCCACGGCCGCCTGAGCGATAAATAGGACGAAGAGGCCCCCAAACGAGCTGATCCAGACCCAGGGGGCGTCCATCCAGCTCGCCCCTCGGTAGATCATGAACCCGGGCGCCCCCGCGTAGACCACCAGGGCGAGGGTGCCCCAGACGAACGGGTTCAGCTCCTGGATGTCGGCGAGCTTGGCGAAGATAACGGCCGCGGAGACGGCGATCATCGCGAGGCATTCCATATCGACGAGTCCAGGCAAGAGGACGGGATGGCACGCACGCACGGCGAGCCTCGGCATCGACAGGATAGGATTTCGAGAGCCGGTTTCCCAGGTGATTCGGGTCGATCCAACTCGGGGAGTCCGCAAGTCAGCGTGCGTTACGTCGAGAATGTCCGTCTCGTTGGTGCTCGCGGTTGGAACCCCGGCCGGCAGGGGCCTGGGCGAGCGGTGATTTTCGCGGTCTGCTTCCGCTCAAACCCTGCCCGTGACCCTCCGGGCCAGGATGCCCTACACTCAAGATGGGATGCGTTGCATCCTCAAATGGCCGCCTTTCCTCTGAATCATCGTCGCTTGCGTGATCGCCATCACAACCCTTCTTCGTGTGCTTGACGGTCGGACCCTGCCAGCATTGAAGCCTTCTCGCGTCGAAAATTGCGGATTTCGCGATCCGAGCGAACCGGATTCGGGACGATTCTCCAACCATTCTCCCACGAGTCTGGGATTTCAAGGCCCGACAAGCCCGCCCCTGATCTTGACAATTGGGCTGGATTTAGGGGAAAATCTCGATTGCCTCGGAACCCACGACGTCATGCCGCGGGGGCGGGCGTTGTGTTGAATTCAGGATGGAAGGGCCGGCCGCCTCGTCGCGAGGGAAGCGGGCCATTCCGCGAGGTTTGTCCAACGACTTGATGCGGAGGGCCCCATCGACCGGAATCTCAGGGTGAACGAGCAGATCCGCATCTCACCCGTGCGGGTCATCAATGCGGAAGGCGTCATGCTCGGCGTGATGCCCACGGGCAAGGCGCAGGAGTCGGCGCGCGAGTCGGGGCTTGACCTGGTCGAGGTCGCCCCGAACGAACGCCCTCCCGTCTGCAAGATCATGGACTTCGGCAAGTTCAAGTATCAGCAGAAGAAGCGCACGTCCAAGCAGAAACAGCACCAGATCCAGGTCAAGGAGATCCGCGTCCGGCCCAAGACCGGCGACCATGACATCGAAGTCAAGGTCAAGCGGGCCCGCGAGTTCCTGGAACACAAGGACAAAGTGCTGGTCAACGTCCTCTTCCGCGGTCGCGAATTGGCGCACATCGACGAAGGCCGCAAGGTCATGAACGAAGTGCTCCAGGCGCTCGAGGACGTGGCCAAGGTCGAGAAGACGCCATCGATGGAAGGTAAGCGGATGACGGCCATCGTCGCCCCCAGAGCCTGACCTCCGAGGGCACCTCGCCCCGTCGCTCCTCGACACACTCCGCTTCATCCCGGTCGACCGGATTCGAAACCTGCCCGGCGGGCCTGCATGCTCGCCGGGCTCGTCTCGTTTCCGCCTCACAGACTTGGGGCGACTTGCCCTGTCGAAGTCATAGGCGGCGTGGGATGATCGGCTCTGACGATTTTGTGGTGTCCCGACGGCGGAATTGGAGTTGGCGGGGGCGCGGGGGGTTTGCTACACTCTGCGACTCGGCCCGCCCCGGGCCCATCGGAGGGGCGCAGTCCTTCACCGACCGCCAGGACCTGATACGGGCCGGCACCGAACCGAACCTGGATTGATCATGCCGAAGCTAAAGACACACAAAGGTCTGAAAAAGCGGTTCAAGGTGTCCGCAACCGGCAAGGTCAGCCACAAGCGCTGCGGTTCGTCGCACTTGATGAGCCACAAGAGCGGGAAGCAAGTCCGCCGGCTCCGCAAGAAGGTCCAGCTGAGCGTTTCGGCCGAGGCGGCTCGGGTTCGCAAAGCTGTGCGAATCCGCATCTCGTCGCAGCCGGATGCCATCCTGGCCGCCCGCCTCTGCGCGTTGCGAGACATCGCCGACGCGGCCGAAGCTGCGGCCGTGACCCCGACGGCCTGACCCTTTGCCCAGTTCCACCTGAACCGACCGACTGACCGAGACGATTGGATTCGCAGGGCCCCGTCGCGAGACGCGCGGGGCCTGCGGCATTCCGACGCCGACCCCGCCGACCCGCCCGAGGCCCGCGTTGATCCTCGGGGGTAATCCCCGTTATCCGGGTGAATCTCCCCGAAGCCCGGGCGAGGACGCCTAGCCGAGCCCAGCACCCCACCCTTCGCCGGACGAGCCGTGCCGCCGCCGAGCCTAGGCCAGATGGATTGAGAGCCAGACCATGCGTGCAACAAAAGGCGCCGCCAGGAACAAGGCGAAGAAGCGTCTGTTCAAGAAGGTGGAAGGGTACGTCGGGGGCCGTCGCAAGCTCTACCGCACGGCGAAAGAGACCCTGATCCGCGCCGGCGTCTTCGCGTTCCGCGACCGCCGGGCCAAGAAGCGTGACTTCCGTCGCCTGTTCATCATCCGCCTGACTGCCGCCGCCGAGATGCGTGGCCTGCGGTACAGCCAGCTGATGCACGGCCTGCGGCTGGCCAACGTCGGCCTCGACCGCAAGAGCCTCTCGCAGCTCGCCATCTTCGATACCGAGACCTTCGACGCCATCGTCGCCCTGGGTCGGGTCGAGCTGGACAAGCACGAGGCGACCATCAAGGCCCGCAATCAGGCCAACCAGAAGAAGTCGGCCTGAATCGCCCTTTCAAGGTCGAATTCAACGATCGCCGGATACCTTGATGCCGCCGAATGAGAGTGGAACGCCGACCACGGCCCCTCTCGGTTCGGCGGCATTCTCGGTTCACTCGCCGTCGGTCGTCTCGCCATCTCGAATTGGGAATCAATCGGACCTCGCACCGGTGCCTTGCTCATGACGGTTCCCGAATCGACGTCGGCGGCGATTTCCGACCTGAACGCGCTGGAGGCGTCGGGAGTGGCCGCGTTCGAGGGTGCGGCGGGGCCCGACGAGGTCGAGGCGGCCCGGATTGACTTTCTGGGGATGAAGCAAGGGCGGCTCAAGGCGGCCCAAGAGCGGCTGAAGGCGCTGGAACCTGCCGAACGCCGGGCCTATGGCCAGCGCTTCAACGGGGTCAAGCAGGCACTCGAGGCAGCCTGGCAGGCGGCGAAATCGCGGGGTGAGTCGACCTCGACCCGGGCCCCGAAGGACGCGTTCGACGTCACGTTGCCTGGCTCCCGTCCCAGGCTCGGGCACAGGCACCCGTTGACGCAGACAGCCGACGAGCTGATCGAGCTCTTCGGCCGTTTCGGGTTTGCCGTGGCCCGCGGGCCCGAGGTCGAGGATTCCCGGCACAATTTCGACGCCCTGAACATCCCGGCCAGCCACCCGGCGCGTGATCCGCTGGACAACTTCTACCTGCCGGGCGGCTTGCTCCTGCGCAGCCAGACGAGCCCGGTGCAGATCCGGGTGATGGAAAACCAGCCGCCGCCGGTGCGGGTCATCGCGATCGGCCGGGTCTATCGCCCCGACACGGTGGACGCGACGCATTCATTTATGTTCCACCAGATCGAGGGTCTGATGGTCGACAAAGGGGTGACCCTGGCCGACCTGAAGAGCGTCCTACGCCTGTTTGCGCGGAGCTACCTGGGCGAGGATGTGAAGATCCGGTTCCGACCGTCGTTCTTCCCGTTCACCGAGCCGAGCGTCGAGGTCGACATGCTCTGGCATGGGGGCGACCGCTGGGTTGAAATGGGAGGGGCGGGCATGGTTGATCCCAACGTCTTCCGGTCAGTGGGATACGCCCCGGACGCGGTGACGGGGTTCGCCTTCGGGCTGGGGATCGAGCGGCTCTGCATGCGTCGGCATGGGATCGACGACATCCGGCTGCTCTACCAGAACGACGCCCGATTCCTTGCGCAATTCTAGTAAGCTAAGGGAGGTGAGGCGTGCCTATGACGCCAACCCTACCCGGCGGGCTCTCGGATTTTCCGGGCTTTCCGCAACTCTCCCGGACCCCTTGTGCAGCGAGGCACCCTCCAATGGCGACCGCCGACCTGGGACGAGTGATCGTGACGACCGGGGCCACGGCGCATACCGCGCAGGTCCACCACCGCGATTTCTGCGAGATCCGTGCCCAGGGCAAGGATGCGCACGAGGCGGCCGAGCAGCTGATCAATCAGCTGACTCGCGCCCTGGACAGCGCCCTGACGAACTGGCGTCGCGAGGCCGTCGAGCAGGCGATCTCCGATGTGAAGGCGTTCGTCGACCAGACCCCGGCGTCCTGACGACTGGGCATCATCACCGAGGGACGCGGATGCGACGATCATGAGCAAGGCGGACGCCGGCCCGGAACCCTCGCCGAGCCTGGAGCGGGGGCTGGGCGGGCTCGACGCGACGATGATCGTGATGGGCTCGATGATCGGGTCGGGCATCTTCATCACGTCGGCCGAGAGCGCCCGCCTGGCCGGCTCGCCCGGCTGGCTGCTGATGGCCTGGGTCCTGGCCGGCCTGCTCACCGTCTGCGGCGCGATCTGCTCGGCCGAGGTCGCCGCGATGATCCCCAGGGCGGGTGGCCAGTACGTCTTCCTGCGCGAAGCCTACGGGCCGAGCGTGGGATTCCTCTTCGGCTGGTCGGCGTTCCTGGTCGTGGGGACGGGCACGATCGCGGCCGTCGCGGTGGCCTTCGCCAAGTTCCTGGGGGTCCTTCTCCCGGCCGTGGCGTCGGACAGATACCTGGTGGCGCCGATCCACATGGGCCGGTATGCGCTCAGCCTGTCGACGCAGCAGCTGGTGGCCATCGGGCTGATCGCGCTGCTCACGGCAACCAACATGAGGGGGCTGGAGACGGGCCGTCGGATCCAGAACGTGTTCACCTTCTCGAAAATTGCGGCCCTGGTGGCCCTGATCGTGGCCGGGTTTGCCCTCGGCCGTGCAAATCCCTGGGAGAGATCCTGGTGGCTGACCGACGGGACGGGTTCGTTGGAGATCCGGCAGTCCCTGCCCGTAGGCGGCCTGTTCGCGTTTGTCCTGGTCTTCGGCAAGGCGATGGTGGGCCCGCTGTTCTCGCAGACGGCCTGGAACAGCGTGACCTTCACCGGCGGCGAGGTGCGCGACCCGGGCCGGACGCTGCCCAGGGCCCTGATGATCGGCTGCTCATCAGTGGTTGTCCTCTACCTGATGGCGAACCTCTCGTACCTGCGTACTCTCCCATTCGTCGACATTCAGGGTGCGCCCCAGGACCGGGTGGCGACCCTGGCGATGCAGCGGCTGCTGGGCGACGCGGGCACGACGGTGATGGCGACCCTGATCCTGATCTCGACCTTCGGCTGCAACAACGGCCTGATCCTGAGCGGTGCTCGCGTCTTCTACGCGATGGCCCGCGATGGCCTCTTCTTCCGGGCGGCAGGCACCACCAATGCCAGGCGAGTGCCCGCCGTGGCCCTCGTGGCCCAGGGCGTCTGGGCGGCGTTCCTGGTGCTGCCGGTGACGGTGAAGCAGGGTCCGGCGGGCGTGCCCGAATACGGCAATCTTTACGGGCAATTGCTCGACTACATCATCCCGGTGGACTTGCTGTTCTACACGGTGATGGTGGCCTCGGTGCTGGTGCTGCGGGCCAGGAGGCCGGGGGCGGATCGGCCTTACAAGACGTTCGGCTATCCGCTGACTCCGTTGATCTACATCACACTCGCGACGTTCTTGATCGCTGATTTTGTCTACCTGTCGCCGGACGTCTCGGGCATCGGCTTCCTGATCGCACTGTCGGGCCTGCCTGTGTACTGGGCCTGGTCGCGGCTGGGTCGGGCCCCTGCGGACGAGGCCTGACTGGTCATCCAATTCCACACGACTTCGACTTCGGTGACGGGCGGCTTCCCATGATCGTGAGCTGGAACTGGCTGACCGACTACCTTCGACTCGAAATGACGGCCGAGGCGCTGGCCGAGCGGCTGGCGCTGACGGGCCTGAACCACGAGTCGACCGAAGAGGTCGGCGGCGACCTGGCGATCGACCTGGAAGTGACCAGCAACCGACCCGACTGCCTGGGTCACCTGGGCGTGGCGCGCGAGATCGGCGTCATCTTCGATCTTCCGGTGCGATTCCCCGACCCGAGGCCGACGACGTCGGGGGCGTCCGTCGAGACGCTCGCCAGCGTGGCAATCGACGAGTCCGGTCTCTGCCCCCGATTCACGGCGAGGGCGATCACCGGCCTGACCGTCGCCCCGAGCCCCTGGTGGCTGCGCAAGCGTCTGGAAACCCTTGGCCAGCGGCCAGTGAACAACGTGGTCGACGCGACCAACTACGTCATGTTCGAGGCCGGCCAGCCGCTTCACGCCTACGACCTGGCCCGGCTGCAAGGGCGGACGCTCAGGGTCCGAAAGGCGACCAAGGGCGAGCCGTTCAAGGCGATCAACAACAAAGCCTATGAGCTGGATGCCGAGACACTGGTGATCGCCGACGCCGGGCGCGTCGTGGGCATCGCCGGGGTGATGGGCGGCTTCGACACCGAAATCGGCGACTCCAGCCGCGACGTGCTCCTCGAAGCGGCCCAGTTCGATGCGTCGAGCGTCAGGCGAACTGTCCGCTTGCTGAACCTGCCGAGCGAGGCGAGCCGGCGATTCGAGCGGGCGATGGACCCCGACGCGACCGACTGGGCGAGTCGCCGATGCGCCCAGCTCATCCTGGATCTTGCCGGCGGAACCCTGCATCCGGGGGTGCTGGACGTCGGCAGGACGCGGCCCGAACGCCGACCGGTCACCCTCCGTCTCGGGCAAATCGAGCGGATCCTGGGGATCTCGGTCGACCGATCCGAAGTCGCACGCATCCTGAAGGCGCTGGGTCTGAAGGACGAGGGCTCGACGCCCGACTCGCTGACGGTGGTGCCGCCAAGCTGGCGTGCCGACCTGGAACGCGAGATCGACCTGATCGAGGAAGTCGGCCGGATCCACGGATATGACCATGTTCCCGAAGATCGGGTCGTTCCCCTGGTCAGCACGTCGCGCGGAGTTCGCGAGAGGGTCGAGGCCGAAGTACGATCAACCCTGACGGGACTCGGATTCGACGAGAGTGCGACCTACAGCCTGGTGACCGAGGGACAGTCTGCCCCCCTGGATCCGACCGCCGAAGACGCCCCGCCGATCCGCGTGAATCACTCCAGCCGCAAACGCGAGACCTGCTTACGTCGCTCTCTGGTGACGAGCCTGCTGGCGGTCCGGGGTTACAACGAGTCGCACGGCCAGGCCGAGGCCGACTTCTTCGAGATCGGCCAGGTCTACCTGCCCAGGCCGGGAGCGCTGCCCGAGGAGCCAGCCCGGCTGGCAATTGTCGGCAAGACGTCATTCCTGGATCTGAAGGGGGTCATCGAAGCCCTCGTCGGTCGGCTGCACATTCCGGGCGCCCTGACATTCACGCCGCGCGACCTTCCCTTGTTCACGGCGGGGAAATCGGCAGAACTCCGGGTCGACGGCGAATGGCTGGGGTTCCTCGGCGAGGTCGAGCGATCGGGCCTGAGCAAGCTGGATGTCGACCTGCGTGGGCCAACCTGTGCGGCGGAACTGTCGTTCAACATGCTGCAAGACCGTAGCGTGCTGGTACCGCAGCATAAGCCGCTACCAACGTCACCGCCCGTGATGCGCGACCTCTCGCTGGTGGTCGAGCGTGGACTGCCCTGGGGCGATCTCGCAACCCAGGCGAGCCTCGCGGCGGGGCCGCTGCTGGAGGCGGTGCAGTATCTCGATTCCTTTGCCGGCGGGAACGTGCCCGAGGGACGGCAGAGCGTCCACTTCGGGCTGAAGTTCCGACATCCCGAGCGGACCATGACCGGCGAAGAGGTCGACACCCTGGTGACCCAGATCGTCGCGGCCTGCGCGACGGCGTTCGGGGCGACGCTGCGGACCTGAGACCACCCGCCCCGGTCAGGTGTGAAGGGTGGTCTTCAGTCGGTCGAATGTGGAGAGGCCGTCGCGGTCGAAGACGAAGCGGGTGGGGAGGCCGACGACCCGGGCGGCACCCAGGCGGAAGAGCTGTCGCTGGCAGGCGGTCAGTCGCTTGGCGGCGATGAGGGCGGTGACTCGCCAGCCGGGGGTGCCGGATTGGTCCCAGACCTCGCCCCGCGCCAGGTGCTGGGCACCCTGGTCGTGGAGGTAGGCGGCGACCTTGGAGGCGATGTCGGCGCCGGGCTCGGCGGGGCCGCCGACGACTTCGAGGTGGAGCATCCCCTCGGACGATTTCACGCCGTCGAGGGCGTCGAGCAGGAGGGCCAGCTGGCCGGCCTCTCCTTCTTCGATCAAGGTGCGGAGCGTCGGGGCGTGGCCGATGAGGCAGGCGGCGGAGTCGAGGACGGTGCCCCCATCGATCTCGCGGAGGCGGTTGTCCTTGAGGGTGATACCTGAGCTGGTGAGGTCGACGATGATGTCGGCGATCTCCAGCGTCGGGTGCAGCTCCAGGGCGCCGTCGGAGTCGATGAGCTGGTAGTAGTAGACGCCCCACTTGCGGAGGTGGGCGCGCGTGAGGTTCGGGTATTTGGTGGAGACGCGGAAGGTCTTGCCCGCGGCTTTGAACTCGGCGGTGAGGTCGACAAGGTCGATCACATGGGTGACGTCGATCCAGCTCTCGGGCACCGCAACGACCAGGCGGCAGCCGCCGTATCCGAGGTCCTGGGTGACGACGGCCGTGCGGTGGGCCTCGCCGGCGCGCTCGGCGTAAAGGTCCATGCCGGTGACGCCCAGGTGGCAGCGTCCTTCCTGAACCTGAGTGACGATGTCAGTCGGCCGCATGAAGACGACGTGGAACCGGGGTTGGCCGGAGATTGTCGCCTCATACTGACGGTCGCTGGCCCGGCGCACTTTGTAACCGGCGGTCTTCAGGGCGTCGACGATCCCCTCGTACAGGTGCCCCTTGGAGGGGACCGCCAGGCGGATGGGGTCGACGGGCGGCGTTGCGGTCTGCGGGTGTTGGGTCGGGGTCATCGTCTGCGGTCCTGGTCAGCGAGACGGGCGAGATCCCCGTGAACGAGCTTGATCCGGGCCCCGTCGACGGGGTCGATGGTCACCATCCCGCCGGCGGTGTCGACCTCGACGATCCGGGCGAGACCCGCCTCGGCGGCGGACTTCATGAGCGAGGCGACGGGCCGTTCGACTTCGAGGACCACGCGGATCCCCTCGGCGCGGAGGCCGGTCGCAGCCCGGGTGGCGTGGCCGACGGCTTCGGCGGAGGCGGCGACCATCAACAGGCCGCGGGCCGGGGCGGGTTTCGCCGGGCCACCCCTGCGTGCGTCGAGCAACTGCAGGACGCGTTCCAGGCCGAGGGCGAAACCAACCCCGCGGTGATCGCGGTTGCTGCCAAGGACCCTGGAAAGGCCGTCGTATCGTCCTCCGCCGCAGACCTCGACGGGGCCTTCGGGCGTCTGGATGACGAGCTCGAAGATCATCTGCGAGTAGAAGCCGATGCCGCGGCCAAAGCCGAGATCGAGGACGATCCGTGCAGGGTCGACCCCGTAATCCTTGAGGGAGCCGACGAGCGACTCGAGCGCGGCGACGGACTGGGGAGCGACGTCGCGATAGTCGCGGGCGAGCCGGAAGAGAACGTCTTCTGCGGGGCCATTCAAATCGGCGAGCTCGTGGACCAGGGTACGGACACGGTCGAGGGCGCCGTGGAGGCCGTGGTTGAGCTCCCATTTGCGACGGAGCCTGGAGAGGATCTCGCCGCCCGAACGTCTGCCAATGATCGAGGGGACGAGGGTACGGAAGAGGCGGTCGTCGCCGGCGGTGTCGCCCTCGACGATCGCGGGTGGGGCCTCGCCGGGATCGCCCACGCTCAATGAGCTGGCGAGCTGCTCGAGGCCTTGCTCCAACGCCCTGACGTTTCGGCCTGCGCTCGCGGCCTCGCTGAGCATCTCGATCAACGCCGCGCGGGTGGGCGCGGGCAGGCCCGAGCGCTCGAGCAGTTCGAGGATCAGGCCGACGTGTCCGATCCGGATGGTGGCTTCGGGCAGGCCGGCCTCGGCGAGCGCCCAGTCGGCCAGCCAGATCACTTCGCCGTCGGCCTCGGGCCCGGAGGCTCCCAGAAGCTCGACACCGATCTGCTGGAACTCTCGCAAATGGCCCGGCCGCGGCTCCTCGTGGCGGAAGACCGGGCCGACGTGACTGACGCGCCAGGGCAAGGCCGGTACGTGGGGTGCCTCGACGTAAGCCCTGACGATCCCGGCGGTCAGCTCGGGACGCAGACAGACTCGGCCGCCCGGGTCTCCGGCCAGCTCGAACAGCTTTCCGACGATCCCAGCGCCACTCTTGCGCTCGTGCAGCTCGGTCGGCTCCAGGACCGGCGTGCGCAGGGGGTCGTAGCCGGCTCGAGCGAAGCGATCGAGAAACAGAGCTTCCAGGGTCGCCAGCTGGGCGAACTCGCCGGGATGCCAGTCGCGCACGCCACGCAATGGTTCGAGCGGGGCCTGCGCGGGCGAGAGATTGGCCGGTGTCATCGGGAGGGCTCCCGGCCCAGGGCCTCGCCGACGGTCGAGACAAGGTCGGACCAGGCCAGTCCCTTCGTCTCGGCGCGGGTGGTTAGATTGCGGAGATTAAACACCTGGTTGGCCACCTCGTCAGGTCCGACGATCACGGCGAGCAGGTGGCCGCGGGTCGAGCCGTAGCCCATCTGCTTGCCCACCTGAATCGAGTCGGGGTAGACCTCGGCGCCGATGCCGCCAGCCCTGAGGATGGTGGCCAGCTTGACCGGCACACTTGGAGCAACGCCGGGGAACTGAGCGACCAAGACGGGCACGGTGGTCGACGCACCCTTCAGCCAGCCGGCCTCTTCCATCAGGGCGAGCAGCCTGTCGAGGCCGATCGAGGCGCCCACTCCGGGCAGCCTTCGGGTGGTAAACAGACTTGCGAGGTCGTCATACCGCCCGCCGGAGCTGATGCTACCGTAGCGTTCCCAGCCCACGACGGTGGTCTCGAAGACGACGCCCGTGTAATAGTCGAGGCCGCGAGCCAGCCCGAGATCGAATGCATAGGCGTCGGGGGGGACGCCGCCCGCGTCGAGCAATTCGGCGATGGTCCGGAGGTTCGCGAGCCCCTCGGCGGCCCTCGGGTTTGATCCCAACGTGCGCTCGGCGACGTCGAGCACGTCGACCCTGCCCCGCCCAGCTTCGACGAAATCGAGCACGCGGTCGGCCTGGTCTTCGGTCAGCGAAGCCCCGCCGGCAGGGCCCTCGGCGCCTTCGAGCTTCTCGCCGCGGGTAAGCTCGGCCCGCACGGCATCGCGGCCGATCTTCGCCAGCTTGTCGAGTGCCCTGAGAACGGCGGGCCCGCGGTCGAGGATCCCCAGGGTGTCGAGCAGCCCGTCGAGCACCTTGCGGTTATTCAGGGCGATGGTGAACGCCGGGACGCCGATCGCCTTGAGCGACTCGTAGATGACCTGAGCGGTCTCGGCGTCGGCCACGGGGCTCTCGGTGCCAACCGTGTCGAAGTCGCACTGGGTGAATTCGCGGAACCGACCCTTGGCGGGGCGTTCGCCGCGGAAGACGCTGCCGATGGCGTAGCGCTTGAAGGGAATGCCGATCTGGTCGACGTGCTTGGCCACGAAGCGGGCGAGCGGCACGGTCAGGTCGAACCGGAGCGCGAGCTTGCCCGTCTCGCCCCCCTTGTTCACGACCTCGAAGATCTGGCGGAGCACCTCGTCGGACCCGGCGCCTTTGCCGGTGAGGACGTCCATGCGCTCGATGTGCGGGGTCTCGATGGGCACGAACCCGAACCCGGCGAACGTCTGCCGCAGCTTGGCTAGCATTCGCTCCCGCGGGATCATCACCGAGGGGAGCACGTCCCGCAGCCCGCCGGCCACGCGGGGGTCAATCATCGCAATCGCATCCTCTCGCACGGAGCATCGCCGGCCAACCGCCGGCCGCTCGGCAACCTTCTTGGATCTTCGCGTCGACGCCCTCGAGGCAGCCGACCGAAGCCATCTTATCACAGCCGGACAACCCATCGCAGGGCCAAGTTCGGTGGGCCCGGCGCGGATCGACTCGGCTTGCCTGGATCAACAACGCCGCCCCGGGACGAATCTCGTCCCGGGGCGGCGATTTTTGTTTCAGAGGTTCTTGCAACCGAGTCTCAGAGAGCGCTGAGGTCGGCGGCGTAGACCTTGATCCCCTTCTTCAGGCCGAGCTTCTCGACGACGTCCCCGGTGGCCGAGAACGAAAAGCTGCGGCGGGGGGCCAGGGACATTCCGGCGAGGGTTTTGGGCTGCTCATCCGCCTTGGGGGTCTGGCCGATGAGGGCCACGCCGTTGAGGATCAACGGGGAGTAGTTCTCGACCTTCACCCGGTAGGTGTCCTTGCCCTTGACCTTCGGGCCCTTCGTCAGCTGGGCGCGGACCAGGCGGCCGAGGACACCCTCGGAGACGCCCGAGGCGAGGGCTTCGAGCTGGGCTTCGGGCTTGGCGGACTTCTCAAGCGGCAGGGAGAACTTGCCGGCGGGCAGCCAACGCTCGCCGGGGCCGTCGCTGACACCAACGGTGACGGTGGCACCCTCGTCGGTGAGGGTCACCTTGCAGGCCACGGCCGGGCCGGTCGGGGCTTCGGGGACGGTCAGCTCGGTCTTCAGGCCCAGGACGAGCTTGTCCTTGAGCCAAGCCTTGTAGGCGTCGGCCAGCTTGGCCCGATCGCCCTTGACGGAGACCTCGACCATCAGGACGCCGCTCTCGACCGACTTGTCGGCGGCAGGGGCCGAGTCGAGGGTCTCGACGAAGGTGCGGGCCAGGGAGAGCTCGTGGGCGTTGGCCCAGGGCTGGGCCAGGCGGCCAATGGCGTCCCAGTCGAGGTCAGCGGCGACGTTCCACATGACCATCTGAGCGATCGCCTGCGGAGCCTTGTCTGCGGCGAGCTTCTTCAGGGCCTTCTGCACCCTGGGGTTCGGCGTGAGTTCGCTGATCTCGCCGAGCTGAAGCTTCTCACCCTTCTGAGGGGCGAGCTGGCCGTTGCCCTGCTCGGGGTTGTTGAGGCTGGTGAGCTGGATCGGCAGGTGCCGCGACTGGCCGGCGTTGAGCGTTGCGAATGGCCGGCCGGTCGGGGCGACCGACCTCATACCGCCGCCGCCCATACCGCCGCCGCCCATACCGCCACCCATGCCGCCACCCATACCGCCACCCATACCGCCACCCATGCCGCCGCCGCCCATGCCGCCCATGCCGCGCTGGAACGAGGTGAAGTCCCAGGTGTCGGTCTCACCCGTCAGGCTCATGATGAGGCTGGACAGGATTCGCATGCCCATCATGGCGGGGACGACACCGCCGCCCTGCTGGCCACCGCCGCCGCCCATGCCGCCGCCCATGCCACCGCCGCCCATACCACCGCCGCCCATGCCACCGCCGCCCATACCACCGCCGCCCATGCCGCCGCCGCCCATGCCGCCGCCCATACCGCCGCCGCCCATGCCGCCGCCCATGCCACCCATCTGGCCGGTGGCACCGCTCGCGACGAGGCCGGGGGGCAGAACGATGTTGAGCTGACGTTTGCCGCGGTTGGTGATGTGCAGGGTCATCTTGCCTTCGCCGGCGCTCTCCGCGTCGACACCGATCTCGCCGGAACGGAGGCCTTCGAGCAGGTCAACACGGGGAGCGTCATCGACCTTGACGGGGGCGTCCTTGGTTTTTTTATTCGGATCGGCGGCGGTGACGGTGCCGGAGGCGAGCAGGCCGCCGGCTAGCAGGGTCAGCGCGCGAAGTCGGTAAGCCATGGACATCACCTTTGCAGTCGAGACGTGCGCAGTCGAGGGGGGACGGCGTCGGACCGGGACCATCGTCCCTTCCAGTCGCCGGCGTATTGATGTGCGGAGGCGCGGGGTCGGTCGAGGGAGCATACCGCGCCAACTTGAGGGTGAGTCGGGAATCGACGTCCCGACCGCCCGGGCGATGCGGCGAATGCGAGATGAACCGTACATTTGTATGGACGTTTCGCTAGCCTCGCGTATTCGATTTCATTTCGACGGACGAGTTTCCGGGGCCTTCGCGGGCCCCGAGGCGGACGAGAATTTCGATGCGTTACGCGTCCCACCTGCGATGCCAGACCTGCGGCGCGACCTATCCGGTCGATCGCCCGATGAATCTCTGCCCCGTCGACGGCAGGCCGGTGGAGGTCATCATCGACCTGGAACGACTGGCGGCCGAGCGAGGTGCCGACGGCTGGTGGAATCCCGCCCGCGCCGATCTCTGGCGGTTCGGCGGGCTCCTGCCCCTCGACGTTTCCGACCCCGGCGACGCCCGTCATGTGGTCAGTCTGGGCGAGGGGCAGACCCCGTCCGTTGCCTACTCGCACCCCCTCGCCAGCTCGATCGGGTTCACGCTGGAAGTCAAGGACGAGGGGCGGCACCATCCCGGGGCGGAGTTTGGTCGCAATCCGACGCAGTCGTTCAAGGACCGGGGGATGGCCCTGACGGTCTCGATGGCGCGGGCCCTGGGCCTGACCCGGCTGGCGGTGCCCACCCAGGGAAATGCGGGCGACTCGCTGGCCCGATACGCCCTGGCGGCCGGCCTGGAGGTGGCCGTCGTCATGTCTCCCGAGACCGATCTGCCCGTCCTGGGCAGCGTCGCGGCTCTGGCGAAGCTCCATCCCGACGAGGTCACGCTGGAGCTGGTTCCTGGGTCGATCGTCGACTGCGGAAAACGCGTGCGCGAGCATTATGTGCCGGCGGGCTACTTCAACGTCGCCACGTTCCAGGAGCCTGGCTGGCGCACCGAAGGGAAAAAAACGCTGGGGTTGGAGATGGCCCAGCCGACAGGCGATCGGCTCGCAAGCCGGACCTGGAGGCTCCCCGACGTGATCGTTTACCCGACCGGCGGCGGCACGGGCGTCGTGGGTATGGCCAAGGCCTTCGACGAGCTGGAAGCTCTCGGGCTGGTCGGCCCGGCGCGGCCCAGGATGATTTGCGTCCAGTCGGCGGCTTGCACGCCAATTGTCAGGGCGTACGACGACGGCGCCGATGACGTGACCCAGCGATCCGCGGGGTCGACCGTGGCCACCGGCCTGAACGTGGCCTTCAACGTGGGGCATGCCAGGGTGCTGGAAGTGATCCGCCAGACGGGTGGCGCCGCGATCACGGTGGAAGACTCGGCCATCCGGTCGACAATCCGGAGAGAATGGTCTGAGAGGCGATTCGGCTGGTCACCGGAGGGTGCAGCCACGCTCGCGGCCCTCCCCGAGCTGGCGGATCGGAGGCTTCTGAGGCGCGGCGATCGGGTCGTGCTGGTGAACACAGCCTCGCCGGAAAAATACCTGCCGACGATCCGAGACGAGCTCGGCGGCGGGATCTGAGCCCCCTGGCGGCGCCGTCCGGGCCGAGTTACATTCGGCCGATCTCGAATGACGAGATGGCCCGGGTCGGGCCCCTCCGGTCTCTCCCAGCGAATTCTCCGCCCCGACGCGACGAACGAACAACCTCGAGGACGGTCAGCCATGGCGATCGAACCTGTGAGCCGGCGCACCTTCGTCGGCACCGCGGCCGCGACCGTCGCGGCGGCCTCGATGGCTCGCGGGGCGTCCCCGGCCAACGAGAAAGTGCGGATCGGCATCATCGGCGCGGGCAGCCGCGGCGGCGGCGTGCTCGACTCCTTCCTGAAGCGCGATGACGTCGACTGCGTGTTTGTCTGCGACGTCGATGATAAGCACGCCGAGACCACCGCGGCCCGCGTGAAGGACGCGAAGAAGAACACGCCCAAGACCAGCCGCGATTATCGCGAGCTGCTCGACACCAAAGAACTCGACGCGGTCCTCATCGCCACGCCCGACCACTGGCACGCCCTGCCGGCGGTGCACGCCGTGATGGCGGGCAAGGACGTGTACGTCGAGAAGCCGGTGGCGCACAACGTCGCCGAGGGCCAGGCCATGCTCAAGGCCGCCCGCAAGTATGACAAGGTGATGGCCGTCGGCACCCAGCAACGCTCCACGCCCCACTTCATCGAGGCCGTCGAGGCGGTTCGCTCGGGCGCAATCGGCAAGGTCTTCTGGGCCCAGACCTGGAACTTCGAGAACATCAGCCCGGCCGGGATGGGCAAGGAGCCCGACAGCGAGACCCCGGCCTATGTCGACTACGACCGCTGGCTGGGCCCGGCCCCCAAGCGACCATTCAACCGCGACCGCTTCCACCTCCTCTTCCGCTGGTACTTCGACTATGCCGGCGGCATGATGAGCGACTGGGGCGTGCACCTCAACGACATCGCCCTCTGGGCGCTCGATTCCAAGGGTCCCAAGAGCGTCTACGCCGCCGGCGGAATCCTCACCACCGACGACAACCGCGACACGCCCGACACCCTCCAGGTGGTCTACGAACTGGACGGTGGCGCGAGCCTGACCTACTCGATGCGCAAGGGCAACGGCCTGTCGTTCCAGGGGCGGGGCTACGGCATCCTCTTCTGCGGGACCGACGGCAGCCTGGTGCTGGACCGTAGCGGTTACGAGATCATCCCCGACCAGATCTCCGAGCCCTACGGCATCAGCTCGGTCTACGGCAAGAAGCCGCACCGCAAGATCACCCTGGAGCCGAAGACGGTCAAGGGGGGGCAGGACGGCACCAACCTGCACGTCAACAACTTCGTCGAGTGCCTGCGCTCACGCGAGAAGCCGGCCGCCGACATCGAGATCGCGCACCGGTCGACCAACACCTGCCACCTGGGCAACATCGCCTACCTGACCAAGCGAAAGCTGAACTGGGACGTGCAGACCGAAACCTTCCCCGGCGATGCCGAGGCCAACGCCTTGCTCGCCCGCGAGGCGCGTAAGGGCTACGAGCTGCCGAAGGTCTGACCGAAGCGGATACGGGCCGATTTCCACAAGAAGGGGGCGCGACCGGTGCAACTCTCGCGCAAGACGGCGGCCCCCTTGCTGAGGATGGTCGGCCCGTTGATCCAGGTGGCCTGCCTGATCGCCCTGTTCCGCGACCCCGGAGGCCGTTCGACGGTCGCCGGGGTCGCGGTGCGCACCCTGGCCTATTACGGGCTGGGCCTGGGGTTCGTGCTGGTGGCATTGGGCCTGCTGATCGCCCCTTCGTCGGGCGGCCGAGACCGGACCTGGAGGCTCTGAGCCGGATCGGATAGGCTGGTGGCCCCTGCCCCACGCCCCGAGACGGCCCACGCCCCCAGGAGCCGACGCCCACCATGTCGACGCCCCCCGCCCGGACGTACAAATACTACGACCTGATCATGGCCGCCTTCGTGACGGTCCTGATCTGCACCAACTTCATCTCGGCGCCTAAACGCGTCAGCCTGGGCGGATTCGTCTTCGGCGCGGGGATCTTCTTCTTCCCGATCACCTACCTCTTCGGCGACGTGCTGACGGAAGTCTACGGCTATGCGCGGTCACGCAAGGTGGTCTGGGCGGGCTTCGGCGCCATCGCGTTCGCGTCGGTGCTGAGCTGGGCCGTGGTAAACCTCCCGCCCGACCCGACCTGGAAGAACCAGGAGGCCTGGAGGACCGTCTTCGGCAATAGTTGGCGTGTGGTGGGCGCTTCGATGATCGCCTTTTTCCTTGGCGAATTCGTCAACTCCTACGTGATGGCCAAGATGAAGATCCAGACGGCCGGCCGCTGGCTCTGGACCCGGACCATCGGCTCGACAATCGCCGGAGAGGCCGTCGACTCCCTGATCTTCTACCCGATCGCCTTCTATGGCGATTGGCAAACCGATAAATTGCTCCAGGTGATGGTGACCAACTATTGCCTGAAGGTGGGTTGGGAAGTGCTGATGACCCCGTTCACCTACCGGATCGTCGCCTACCTGAAGCGTGCCGAGGGCGAAGACCACTTCGACTACGCCACCGACTTCACCCCATTCTCCCTGGAGACCTGAGGCCTGTCGCCGTCGCCTGACACGACGGAGGTTGATCCTGATCGCCCAGTCAAGGGTACGCCGGGGGGGACGATCGGCGTCCGTGTTATCATGGCGAGGTTCGCCCGAATCGGCATGCCGAGATCGAGGGCGTGGGGAGAAGATCGCGTCCGGAGCCTTGCCATGAGACCCAAAACAATTTATATCACCGAATTCGACCGAGATCGGCTCGTCGAAATCCTGGATGGCCCCGAGGGCCGCGCATATCTCACCGACCTGGACGGGCTGAGGTCGGAACTGGGGCGGGCGAAGATCGTCCCGCCCGAGAAGATCCCGCGTGATGTCATCACGATGAACTCGAAGGTGCGCCTGGTCGAGGTCGAGTCGGCGGAGGAGGAGGAATTCACGCTGGTCTTCCCGCGTGAGGCAGACGCCGAGATGGGCCTCATCTCCGTGATCGCTCCCCTCGGCACGGCCATGCTGGGCTATCGCGTCGGCGATGTCTTCGAGTGGGACGTGCCGGCCGGCCGGAAACGCTGGCGCGTCTCCGAGATCCTCTATCAACCCGAATCGTCGGGCGATTTCCATCTCTGAGGATCTCGTGCGACGCCGAAGCTCGAAAATTGACCGGGGGCACGGGGCGCCGTAAAGTCTGGCCACGCCGTCCGCCGTCGTCGACGGCACGGCCGCATCCCCATCGATTCGCACGATTTCCACGCGGAAACCGAGGGAGACGAGCATGTCGGACCTGAATCGTCGGACGTTCCTGGCCGGCGCCGGATCCGGGGTCGCGGCCCTGGCCCTGCACGGCAAGGCCCGCGCAGCCAGCCCGAACGAGCAGTTGCGCGTTGCGATCATCGGCGTCGGCGGCACCGGTCATGGGCGAGGCAAGGATCACATCAAGGCGTTCGGCGGCCGCAAGGACGTGACCGTTGCAACCCTCTGCGACGTCGACAACCGCGTCTTCGGCGACGGGATCAAGCTGGTCACCGACCGCGGAGGCAAGGAGCCTGCCACGGTGACCGACCTGCGACGTGTCTTCGACGACAAGTCGATCGACGCCGTCTCGATTGCCACACCCAACCACTGGCACGCCCTGGCCACCGTCTGGGCCTGCCAGGCCGGCAAGGACGTCTACGTCGAGAAGCCCGTGAGCCACAACTTCGCCGAAGGCGCGGCGATGGTGAAGGCCTCGCGCAAGTATGACCGGATCGTTCAGACTGGGACGCAGAACCGGAGCTTGCCGGGAGTGCAGGAGGCCGTCGGCTTCCTCCGCAAGGGGGGGATCGGCAAGATCTTCTTGGCCAAGGGGCTCTGCTTCAACCCACGAGGGTCGATCGGCATCAAGGCCGATGCCCCGGTGCCCCCGGGGGTCGACTACAACGTCTGGCTCGGCCCGGCCCCCGAGCGCCCGTTCAATCCCAACCGGTTCCACTACGAATGGCACTGGAACTGGGACTATGGCAACGGCGACTTAGGCAACCAGGGAATCCACCAGATGGACGTCGCCCGCTGGGGCCTGGGCAAGGAAACCTGGCCGACGAAAATCCAGTCGTCCGGCGGCCGCTTCGGCTACAAGGACGACGGCGAGACCCCCAACACCCTGATTTCCACCTACGCCTACGACGACTGCGAGCTGATCTTCGAGGTCAGGGGGCTCCCCTCCAACCCCGAGCAGGGAGTCAAGGTCGGCAACCTGTACTACGGCACCGACGGCTATCTGGCGATCAATGGCGGGAACTGGGCGAGCTTCCTCGGGCCCAAGGGCGAGCCGGGCCCCAAGGGGGATGGTAAGCAGTTGGGCGGGGACCCCGACCACTTCTCCAACTTCATCAAGGCGGTCAGGGAGCGGAAGCGCGAGGTGCAGACCGCCGACATCGTCGAAGGTCATCGCTCCACGGCCCTCTGCCACCTGGGAAACATCGCCTACCGGACTGGGCGATCCCTGACGTTCGACCCGCAGGCCGAGAACTTCGGGGCGGATGCCCAGGCCAACGCCCAGCTGACCCGCGAGTATCGCTCGCCGTTCACCCTTCCCGACCTGGCCTGATCTCCCATCGAGTTGCCGGCGCGATCCCAGCGGGGTTCGCGCCGGCTTCGTCCACGCTCGCCAGCACCGAGGTCCCCGCCTGCCATGAACTTCCAGCGCACCGTCGCCCCCAACGTCGTGATCGCCGACCAGCCCACCGAATCCGACCTCCTCGCTCTGAAGGAGGCTGGATACGTCGGCATCGTCAACCTTCGCAACGACGGCGAGCCCGAGCAGCCGATCGACCCCAAGGCCGAGGCCTCCAGGGCGGCCGACCTGGGCCTCGACTACCTGCACTACGGCGTCGGTTCTGCCCCATTCACACGCGAGGGCGTGGCCTCGGTGGTCGACTTCATCGACGGCCATGCCGCCAACGGCAAGGTTCTTGTCCACTGCCGCAAGGGGGGACGTGCCGCGGCCCTGGTCCTGCTCCAGCAGATCAAGGCCAACGGCTGGACGCCCGACGAGGCGTTCGAGCGAGGCAAGGCCAGCGGCCTCGAAGTCGAAGGCGGACTGAAAAAACTCGTCGAAGGCTATCTCGCCGAGAATCCCGACATCGCCTGACCACCCCGCCTCAGCGACCGTCGCGGGCCTCCGCCAAGATCGGGCCGTAAATCGCCTTGTCGAACGGCGGGCAGCCCGTGGCGAACTGGCCCAGCGCATTGTTCTTCGACCTCATGAGGGTCGTGCAGTCGCTGAAGGTCCGGCAGGTCCTCTTGGGGTCCAACGGCCTGTCTTCCATGACATGACGGGCGAAGTCGGGGTGAGACAGCGACCCACGGCCCAGGCCGACGAACGTCGCCCGGCCCTCGGCCACCTGCCTCGCACCGACGTGGAAGGCCCAGGCTTGCAACCAGCTATAGCCCGAACCGACGATTGCTACGTCGGGGTGCGCGGCCTGGATCTCGGCGCTCAGCCGGAGGTGACGGTCGACGCCGATGAGCGGGTGCTCGGGCGTCTCGTAGCCGTCGACCGGCGGATACTCGAACGGCCGGACGATGTGCGGGCTGGCGTACGGATTGCCCATCGACAGGTTGAAAAGCGTGACGCCGGCGGCGTTCAAGTCGCCCACTAGCCGGATCGGCTCGGCCATGTCGGGCACGCTCGCGTCATCCTCGCGGGTGCCCCAGGTCGATCGGATCGGCGAGGCGTGGACTTCGGTGACGCCTACCCCGTCGGATCCGGTGCGGAACGGGATCCCGTCGTAGATGTTCAATCGCGTGCCGATCATCCTTCCCGGGTTCTCGTCGCGGATCCGTCCTGCGACCTCGCGGATAAATCGGGTTCGATGCTCGTAGGGCCCACCGTATTTACCGGGCCGGGTCTTGGCCGCGAGCAGCTCATTGAGCAGGTAGCGATGGCACTGCTTCAGGTCGACGAAGTCGAAACCGCAGCGATAGGCCAGCGTCGCCGCCTCGACGTATCGGTCCTGGAGCCGGTCGAGCTCGTCGTCGGATAAGATCGGAAAGTCGGGCCCGACCTTCGTCCCGGTTGCCCTGTCCACCATCGTCCGCCCGTCCAGCAGCGGGTCGTGCTGGGCGATGATCGGCCTCGGGTGGCTGTACCGTCCCGAATGGGTGAGCTGCAAGCCGACGACGAGGTCATCGTCGTTGCCCCAGGCACTCCGATGGGCCCTGCGGCAGGCATCGAGCAGCCGGGCCAGGCCGTCGACGTGGGTCTCGTCGATGACGAGCTGGCGGGTATTGGCACGCGCCTCGGGCACGATTGCGGCGGCCTCGGCCCAGATCAGCTTGGCGCCGCCGTCGCCGAATCGCTCGTAACGGCGCAAGGTTAGCTCGCCGGGCGAGCCGTCCGCAGTGCCGTCGCACCCCTCCATCGGCTGGATCGCCAGGCGATTGCCAACCCGGCGACCGCCCAGATCGTACGGCCGACGCAGCGGATCCAATTCATCGGCGGGACGTAGGGTGAGGCCCCTGCGCTCGGCGTCGAGGGCGAGATCCGCGACGGTCTTGTATTTGAAGTACTTGGACATGAAGGATCGCCCCTCGTCGGGCCTCGAAATGTCGGCCGACTCATCGTTGAGGATACTGCGCGGGGAACCGGGCCGACACCTCCCGGCCGCCATGCTATCATCGGAAGTTCCCCGACTGAGGTCGACGGCCGGAGCAATCAACCCGATGGCGATCATCGTCCGCCCGTATCGCGAGCCCGACCGCGCCACCCTGAAGCGCCTGACGATCGACGCGTTCGAAGGGGTCTCGATCGACCACGCCATCGACCGCGTGCTCGGCCCCCTCGCGACCTCCGACTGGCGCGACCGCAAAGGCCGGCACGTCGACGAGGACGTCGACGCCGCCGACGGCGCGGTCGACGTGGCGGAGGCCTCGGGCGAAATCCTCGGCTACGTCTCGATGCGGTTCGACCGCGACGCTTCGGTCGGCCGAATTCCCAACGTGGTCGTCGCCCCGGTCGCGCGCGGCCAGGGTCTGGGGCGCAGGCTGCTCGAGCACGCGATCGGCCGGTTCCGGGCCGAGGGTATGCGGGTCGCACGCATCGAGACTCTCGAAGGCAACCCGATCGGCCGCCACCTCTACCCGTCGGTCGGCTTCCTCGAAGTCGCCCGACAGGTCCACTACGCCATGCCCCTGGAGCCCGAACCGGGACCCACGACATGACCCAGGCATCGACGAGCGTCACCGAGAACGAGCAGGCCCCGCCCCGGCTGCGCATGCGGCAGATCACCAAGAATTTCGGCGGCGTGCACGCCCTGTCCGGGGTTTCGTTCGAGGCCCACGCCGGCGAGGTCCACGCGCTCTGCGGCGAGAACGGCGCCGGCAAAAGCACGCTCATGAAGATTCTGGCCGGCGCCATCACCGACTACGGTGGTGAGCTGGAACTGGACGGCCGGGTCGTCCGCTTCGACGGCCCGCGCGATGCCGAGGCGGCCGGCGTGCGGATCATCCACCAGGAGCTGAACCTCGTCCCCGAGCTTTCCGTCGCCGCCAACGTCTTTCTTGGCCGCGAGCGGACCCGATTCGGGATGATCGACGATGCGGCGATGGAGGCCGATGCCCGCGCCCTGTTCAATCGCCTGGGCGCGGCAATCGACCCCAGGTCGCGCGTGTCCGAGCTGCGCATTGGCGACCAGCAGATGGTCGAGATCGCCAAGGCACTCTCGGGCCGGGCCGACGTGGTCATCATGGACGAGCCCACCTCCGCGCTCTCCGACGCCGAGGTGGCCCGCCTCTTCCGCGCCATCGGCGACCTGAAGAAACGCGGCGTGGCCGTCATCTACATCAGCCACAAGATGAACGAGGTCTTCACCCTGGCCGACCGCGTGACGGTCGTCCGCGACGGCAAGTTCATCGCGACCGCCCCGGGGTCGGAGACCGACGCCGGCCAGGTCTGCCGCTGGATGGTCGGTCGCGAGCTGGGGGCCCTGGCCTACCAGGGTCAACACGAGCTTGGCGCCGAGGTCCTGAAGGTGGAAGGGCTCGCCCTTGCCAAGCCCGGTGGCATCGGCCGGCCGGCGCTTTCGGACTTGAGCTTCGGCGTCCGCGCCGGCGAGGTCGTCGGCATTGCCGGCCTGCTCGGTGCCGGCCGCACCGAACTCCTCGAAGCCCTCTTCGGCGCCAGCCCCGAGGCGCCCACCGGCTCGATCACCCTGGAAGGCAAGCCCGTCCGCTTCGAACATCCCCGACAGGCGATCCGGGCCGGCGTGGCGCTCGTCACCGAGGACCGCAAGACGCTCGGCCTCTTCGACCGGATGAATGTCGGCGAGAACGTGACAATCCGCCACCTCGACGCCCTCTCCCACGCCGGTCTGGTTGACCGCCGGGCCGAGTCAAAAGCCGTCGCCGGCTCGATCAAGCAGCTCTCGATCAAGGCCGCGGGAGCTTCGGCCGCCGTGACGAGTCTCTCCGGCGGCAACCAGCAGAAATGCATCCTGGCCCGCTGGCTCCTGACCAATCCCAGGCTGCTTCTGCTCGACGAGCCCACCCGGGGCATCGACGTCGGCGCCAAGTCGGAGATTTACGGCCTGATCCGTCAGCTTGCTGACGGCGGCATGGCCATCCTGATGACCTCCAGCGAGCTGCCCGAGCTGCTCGCCGTCTGCGACCGAATTCTCGTCCTATGCGAAGGCCGAATCACCGCCGACATCCCCCGGCCCGAGGCCACCGAGGAGACCATCATGCACGCCGCGACCAAATTCCTGGAGCGAGCGACTGTTTCATGAAAGGGTCTCCATGAGTCGAACGGTTCTCACTGCGGGACTCTCAGCCTTGGTACTGGGAGCGTTCCTGGTCAATCACTGGTGGGTCGCGGAGTTCCACAGGAACGTTCGAAAGCAGATTACGGGCGGTTCCCTGGATCAGATTCCGCCCGGGACACCTCTCCGTGATGTCGGGGTTAGCACGACGGCGGGATCGATCAGAGCGATCACCATCGACGCGATTTGCCAGCGATTCTGGTTCATTCTCCTCCCGCTGGTCGTCGCACTCTGCTTCGGAGTCGCCGTTTTGTTGACGCCAGAAACTCCGAAGGCCGTGGCCACGCCGCCTCCTCCAGCGAGTCGTTGAGGCCGCGGATCGCGCGTCAAGCCGCGTCGTTCCTGCCCGGCCCCAACGACGAGTGGACTTACGGCTTGGCGGCGGCCGGCGCCTCCTTCAAGGTTTCCAGATAGGCGATCAGGTCGGCGAAGTCTTCCCGGCTCAGCCCTTCTGCAAGACCGCTGGGCATCAGGGAGACGTCGCCGACCTTGCGTTCTTCGATCTGGTCGCGGGGAATTCGCTGCCGCTTCGCGTCGGCGTCCTCGATCTCCAAAGCGTCGTCGGATTCGACCTTGAGGATGCCGTTGACGAGCTTGCCATCGGTGAGGGCGAGGACGGTTGGCTCGTAGCCGGAACTGATCCGAGCGGAAGGATAGAGCACCGACGCGATCAGCTCGGCTCGAGGGTATTTCGAGGCGATGCCCGAGAGCTCGGGTCCGACTGCCCCGCCCTGGCCGGAGACGGCGTGGCACTTCAGGCAGGCGAGGCCCTTGAGGTCGGAGAAGAGGGCCCGGCCGCGGGTGGGTTCGCCGCCGGATTTCTCGGCGAAGACGCGGTAAGTGTCGGGGTCGAAGGCACCCGTGGCCGGGGCCTTGAGGAAGGCGTAGTCCGAGGGCCGCGTCAGTCCGGCCAAGAAAAACCAGCCCCCGCCGGCGTTGCCGCAGCGGACGAGAAGGCGATTCGCTCCCTCTTCCAGCGTCACGTCGACACGCTCAGCCTCGTCTTCTGAATTCCCTCGACCCCGGTCCGACTTGAAGACCTCCTGGCCGTTGAGCCAGACGCGCAGGGTGTCATCGGCGAGCAGGACGAGCTGCGCGGGACGCCTGGTCTCACTCTGGATCACGGCGGACGCGAACGCGGTGACGTCGTCACGCTGCCCCAGGGCCTCGGCCAGGTTGATCCGTCCTCGATCGTTGACCGAACTGGCCGGAGGAGCGATCCACCCGACCTCGGTCTGAGTGGCGGACTGGAATTTCCGGGTGAGATCGACCGCCTTGTCGTCGGGGAACTCCGGGTCTTTCTTCTCCGGGAACGGCCCGACGATGTGCCAGCCCTTAATCGGCTCGCCGCGCGAGAACGCCTTTCGCAACTCGGCAACGGCGACGCCCGAAAGCTCCTTGCGTGCGGCGAACTGGTCGAGCACCGGCGTGGCCTTCTCCCTGATCGAGACCAGGGCCAGCCCCGAGGCCTTGCGCAAGTCTCCATTTTTGTCAGACAGGCCCGCGACGTAAACACGGATGGCGCGGGGGTCGGGCAGCGAGGCCAGGGCGGTCGAGGCCTCGAACCGGGTCGCATCCTCTCCGGCCAACGCGATTAATGCGGGGACGGCCTCGACGTCCTTCAAGGAGCCCGACGCGGCGATGGCGGCCGTCTTCACGCCAAGGTCGGGGTCCGCCAGAAGCGGCCGGATGTCGGCCGGTGATGCGCCTGGTAGGGCCGTCAAGGCGACGACGGCGGCCGATCGCACGGCAGGGTCGGAATTGGCCAGGGCACCGACCAGGGCGGGTCGCGCCTCGGGCGACTTGAAATTCCCCAGGGCGGCCGCGACCAGCGCCATGCGGGAACCTTCGAGCGTTCCCTTGGACAGCAGCTCAACGAAGGCCGCGGTCGCCTTCGGGCCGCCGATGGCCTTGATCGCGGCGAGCGAGGCATCGCGAACCTCGGCGGTCGTGGCCTGATTGTTCAGGGCGAGGGTCAGCGTCGGCACGCCTTCGGCGTCGCCCATCTGGCCCAGGGATCGTGCAATCTCGGTCTGAACGCCGGCGTCGGGCTCGGCGCCGAAGCGGGCTCGGATGGCTGCGAGGGCTGCGCGGTCTCCCGTCACGCGGACGGCCCCGGCGGCGGCCATACGGATCGCGGCGACGGGATCAGATAGGGCATCTCGGCAGGCAACCAGGACAAACTCGGTGCCGGCCCAGTCGACATCCTTGGCCGGGGGCTTGTTCAGGAAGGGTCGAGTCCCCCACCAGGAGCCGTCCCAGGGATGCGGCTTGCGGTGGTTCTCGGCGAGATAGCCGAGCGCCTTGGCCCGCTCATCGGCGGGCCGGGCCGGATCCTTCGCATAAGCGGACAGCGTCTCGATGGCCTTCTGGCTGTAGGCCTCCTCCATTGCCGCGAGCAACGCCAGACGCACCTTGGCGTCTGGCGAATCGAGACCACGCGCCGCAACATCCCAGGCATCGATCCGCCGCAGGGCCACGCGGGCGGCGAAGGCGAGGAAGAAGTCCGGGCTGGCGATTGACGCCACAATCGCTGGGATGGCCCGGGAATCGCCGATGCGTCCCAGGGCGATCAGGGCCTGAAGTCGGACGCTCGGCTCGGGGTCGGACGCGGCGGCATTGAGGTCGTCGAGGGCCGTTTTTGTCGCTCGCAAACCCAGCGCACGGGCCGCCTGGGCGCAGACGTCGGGAGAGCCGGACTTCAGGGCCGCGCGGACGGCCGATTCACCGACGGGGGTCGCGCCGGCGATCGCATCGACGATCCAGACGAGGTGCCGGGCGGCGATCGGCTCGGTGCTTGCCGACTTCAAGGCCGAAACAACGAGAGAAAGGATCGAAGGGTCGGTCGCTGCGACGCGGATCAAGGCCGCTTGCGCTCGCATCCGCTCATTGAACGACGGATGCTCCAGGCGCGCGAGCTGGGCCGATGCTGCGTCGGCGTCGGAGCCACGCGCGGTGGGCGTCTCGGGTTCCTTTCGCGTCAGGGCATAGACGCGGCCGAGCTTCTCGGCCTTGTTCGCCCAGCCGCCCATGCTCCAGTCGGCGATGTAGAGGGTGGCGCCGTCGTGGGAGAGGGCCAGGTCGAGCGGGCGGAAATCGGCGACCTCCCCCTTCTCGACCAGCTCGATCACGTCGGCGACGCGGAAGGTGGCCCCTTCAGGCTCGAAGGCAATGGCCCTTACCGACTGCTTGGCCCACTCGGCCCAGATCCCACGGCCACGGAACTTGGCCGGCCAGGCGTCTTCCTTATAGAGCACACCGCCGCAGGGAGACCCGCCGCCGTACTCGGCCATGCGCGGGAGCATGCGGTCGGTCCGCGTGTGGTAGTCGTATGGATAGCCGTAAAAGCCGCCGTCGATGTGGTGCGTGACGCGGGTCCACCAGCCGCCGCCGTCGTCGGTGTTGTCGTAGGTGAATAGGTTGTCGGCGGCGTCGAGGTTCGGCTCAAGGTGATTGCGGGTGCCCGAGGTGAACAGCTCAAGCTCGGTGCCGTCGGGCTTGCATCGGATCGTCCCGCCGCCGATGAGCTGGACCGAACGGCCGTCGGGTCCGTGCACACCGGGGACCCCTTTGTCGCCCACCGAGATGTACAGTCGACCGTCGACACCGAACTGGATCCCCGAGACGATGTGGTCGTTGAATCCCTTGGGTCCGGGGCCGAGGTCTTTGAAGATGTCCTTGCGCTCGTCGGCCTTGCCGTCGCCGTCGGTGTCCCGCAGCACGGTCAGTCGGGGCATGTTCATCACATAAAGCGCCCCGTCGCGCCAGGCCATGCCGAAGATCGGTCGGAACCCCTCGGCGAAGACCACCGGTTCCTTGCCGTCGCGGAAGACGAGGATCCGGCCGTTGTCCGCCTCATATGGGCCGATCTGGTCCATCGGGTCTTCGGCGACGTACAAGGCCCCGTCAGGCGCGGTGGCGATCTGGCAGGGGAACTCCACCGCGGGCACGGCGGCCACCAGCCTGATCTTGAACCCATCCGCCACCTTGGGCAGCGCCCCGCGAGAGGCCGTCGGCATTCCGACGATCGCGATGGCCAGGGTGGCTATCAGACGGAGCAATCGTCCACGGCTCGTGGCGCGGGCGAGGGGAGCGTGCGGGGTGGGCATCGGGCGGGATCCTCGTACTTCGGCGGGCGGGTTCCGCGGCGGGCGCGGGGCGTGCGGGCGGGGGTCTCCGGATTGTAAGTGGCGCGCAAAGGCGACGCAACGACCCGAGATCCGCCCGGATCAGGCCCGGAAGCCGATCTGACGCGTGGCCTCGTACATCGCGACCGACGCGGCATTGGCCAGGTTCAGGCTTCGAGCCTCGGGCCTCATCGGGATGCGCACGGCCGACTCGGGCCGCTCGTCGAGCCAGCGTGCGGGCAGGCCTCGGCTCTCGGGCCCGAAAACAAGGGCATCGCCCGGCCGATAGATGGCCTCGGTGTAGAGCCCCTTGGCCTTGGTGCTGAAGAGCCAGGTGCGGCCGTCGCCCAGGCCCGTAAGCACCTCCTCGAAGCGGTCGACGACCCGGCAGTCCAGGTGCTCCCAGTAGTCAAGGCCCGCGCGTTTCCTGTGGCGGTCGTCGAGGTGGAAGCCCAGGGGGCGGACCAACCAGAGGGTCGCCCCCAGCGCCACGCAGGTCCGGCCGATGGCCCCCGCGTTAGCGGCGATCTCGGGCTCGACCAGCACGACGTGCATCGAGGGAGGATGGCTCTTCATGGCGTCGGCCTTAACGTCAAGGGGCCGACCCCGTAGGAGGGGTCGGCCCATTTTCCGATCCGAGCGATGTCGTGGCGTCCTGCGTCACCTGTCCCGGCGGGAGGCGCCGCCGGGTGCGGCCGCACCGGGGGCGCCGGGGAATCGCCCCTGGCCGTTCGGCCCGCCCTGAAAGCCGGGGCCTCCGGGCGTCGCGGGAGCGGTCGCGGCGGCTGCCTGCGCGGCATCGGTCGCGTCCTTCTCGGCCTCGGCCATTCGCCGACCGGCCCACGAACCGAGCAGGGCGAGGTTCGATGGCGCGAGCAGGCTGGGATAAGCCTGGCGAGTGGTGATGGTCATCTGCTGGGCATCGGCCGAGATTGCGAAGGTATGCGGAAACAGGAGCTGGCGGATGGCGTCGGCATTGACGATTTTCGAGGAGTCGGCCCGCACCCGGAACGAGGGCTTGGCACCGGGGGCGACGGGCGTCGCGCCCGGGCTGGACGAGTCGGGCGAGTTCCCCGCGAGCACCGCCAGCAACCCGGCATGGTTCCCGACCAGGGTCGAGGCGCGGCCGTCGGGCAGTCGGCCCAGGGCGATTCCGGCATTGAGGATCGAGGCGGACGAGGCAAGGGCCTGGGGCAGAATCGGCCGCGGGTCGAGCATCGCCAGGAAGATCAGGCTACCGGGCAGGCGGCTCAGCGGCGTGGCCAGGTCGCCCTCGGCCTTGATCTGGTCTTCGGGCTTCAATTCGACCGCCTGCCTGGCGGTGTCGGCCGCGCTGGAGATGACCAGCGTCTTGGGCCCGAGCCGGATCGCGGGCCGGATCAGCGCGGCGAGCGGGGCGGGCAAGGTTCCCGGCGGGATGGTCAGGATGAAGCTCTTGGAATTATTGGCCAGTACCGTCCGGAAGTTCATCACGGCCGGCGCGGCCTTTTTCTTGGCGGGCGCCCCCCCGGCATTCGCCTCCGTCGGAGGAGGCTGCGTCCCGACCGGATAGTCGCGAAGCCGCTGGTTCACGTAGATCATCAGCTGGTCGAGCGTGCGGGCCAGGGCCGTCGAGTCGTTCACGTCGGCCACGAGTGTGACCTTCGGCATGCGGAACAAGGAAGCCAGCGGCGGCGAGTCGGCCGCCGTCGGGGCACCCGGGGCTGCCGGAGCCGGGTCGGGCTTGATCGCGACGGGAGTGAGGTAAACCCCGATCCGCGGCCCGATCTTGCGGAGGAGATCCTCTCGGAGCTTGATCCGATCCTCCTTCAGGTCCGCCTCGAGTGCCTCGATCTTCTGGCCTGCGTTGGGGTTGAACTGCTTGGCGAACTCCATGATCTGGTCGATCACCTTGTCCGGGGTCGTCGAGAGCACGGCGAATGTGGTGGTCCCGCCGGGGATCGGGGGGAGCGTCTCGCGGCCGAAGGTCGGCTGGTCGAGCAGTGTCAGGAGCCCCTTGCGTGGCGTGGCCGTTTTCAGGCGAGTGACGCTCAGCAAGGCTTCGTCCTGGAAGCCCCAGCGGGCGTCAATCCCTTGGACATAGTCTCCGACCCGGCCGCCTCCGGGCATCGGCGGGATGGCCGAGACGTCGGCCGTGAGGATGCCGATCGGCTGGAAGCCGTCGACCGGCGTCAATAGGTCGACGATCGCCGGGTTGGTCGTCGCATTGGGGGTGGTTCCATCGACGATGGCCACGCAGCGTTTGAGGGCCGCATCGAGCCCCTTCGATCGTGCATCTCCGTGAATGACGATGAGATCGTCCTTCTCGACCCACCAGATGGCGTCTCCGCCGGGCTGGTCGGCCTTGGCGGTGATCATCACGACAGATCGGTTCCCGGGAGCGACCGTCAGCTTGGCGCCCCGGTCGCCCTGAATGCTCCCCATCAGCCGGGCGAACTGCGGGCGGATATCCTTGCGGGCCGCATTGCGGAGGACCAAGATGTTCAGGCCGTCGAGCCCGTCCCCTCCCGCTTTTGGCGGCACGACGGCGAAGAGCACCCCGTGATCGGCGATGTGTCGCGCGAGGGTTATCAGTTCCGCGGCTTCGAGCTTCTGCCTGAACTTCGCATTGGCGGGCATCTGGCGCAAGATCTGCGTCAGCTCGCCCTCCAGGGCCGGGCCGAAGCCGGTCTCCGCGAAGACCTTATAGGCGGCCGTCGCAGTCCAGGCCTCGCGCTTCGAGAGCAATCCGCCAAACTCAAAGTAGAGGGCCACACCCTCGGCGGGGGCATACCGCCCAAGTGGTTCGAAGGTCGGCGGGGGCAGGGGCGCGGGCTTGGCCCCGACCACCTGCGCCGAGACATCGGGTAGAGCCGAGGCCAGCGTTAGGGCCAGGGTCAGGCCGGCGAGCAGGCGGGCGACCACTCCGGGAAGGAGGCAAGGGCATCGCACGGCGGGCGTTCCTTTCGGATGCGGTGGGGCGAGCGGGAAGGGCCCCCGGCGGGAGGTTCGGGCCGTCTCGTTCGGGCACCACGCTCGCATTCAAAATCGTATCCGGCCCGCGGGCATGCGCCAATGACCCCCGGAGTTGGGCCCGGCCCCCACTCCGTTCGGTCCGTCGCCGAATTGTCGCGGGTGCGATTGCTCATGCGCTCGTCGGCCGGGTATCATGGCCCGGCGAGTTGGGGCGGAGCCAGGCGAAGGGCATTCGTAAACCACCCCGGCCCAGGGACAGCAACGCCGCTGGATCCAATCCAAAAGGACTCAACGTCTTATGGATACGACCGCCGTGCTGGCGGATTATCTCGACGCCCAGATGGACGCCATCCTGGCCGTCTGGAGATCGACCGTCGAGCGCGTCGGAGACGTCCCGGAGGCCGAGCGTCTCAGTCGGACCGACTTCCTCGACCATATCCCGGTGATCCTCCAGCACCTCGCCGAGCAACTCCGCGGGCTCAACCGCGAGCATTCGACCATCGTCGCCAGCCAGGAGCATGGCCGGCACCGCTGGCTTGCCGGGTACGACATCGCCGAAGTCGTCCGAGAACTCGGGCACCTGCGCACCACGCTCATCAGCGCCACGCTGGAGTTCTGCCGGCTCAACGACGTCGCGTCCGACGACCTGTTCGACCTGCTGACGGTCATCAACAGCGTGCTCGACGTCGCGACCGCCGAGAGCATCCAGCAGTACCAGGAGGACAGCCGCCTGGAGACGAGCAAGGCGCTCGCCGAGGTCGAGATCCGCCAGGCCGCGATGCAGGACGCCTGGCTCGCCGCTAAGCTCGAGCAGGCCAAGCTCCGGACCGTCCTGAAAAACCTCCCCGTCGGCGTCTGGGTCTTCGACGGCAACGGCACCCTCGTCGCGGTCAACAGCGAGGCCGAGAGGCTCCAGGGCTTCCCCAGCAGCGACGCCGAGCTCAACCGACTGAGCCTGGATGACCTGAGGGCTCACTTCTCCTACCGGACGCTCGACGGCAACCCGATCTCGGGTGACGAGCTGCCCACCACCCGCGCTCTTCGCGGCGAGATTGTCCTCCAGCAGGAGATGCTCTGGGGCACGCCCGACGCGTTGCGCTATATCGTCGTCGGTTCCACCCCCCTGCTCTCCCACGATGGCCAGCCGACGGGTGCCGTGACCGTCGTGCAGGACGTCACCAACAGCCGCAAGCTCGAGGCCGACCTGGCCGGCAGCGAGGCCCGCTTCCGCGCCATCGTCGAACAATCCCCCGTCCTCATCTGGCGCACCGACGCCGAGGGGACGATCGACTTCGTCAACCAGGCCTGGCTCGACTTCACCGGCCGATCCCGCGACGCCGAGATGGGCCAGGGCTGGGCCGAGGGGATCCATCCCGACGACTCCGAGCGCGCCCTGGCCGTCATCGCGGCGGCCATCAACGGCCGCGAGACCCTCCGGGTCGACTATCGCCTGCGCAGGCACGACGGCCAGTTCCGCTGGATCTCCGACCACGGAGCCCCCTTCTACGGGGCCGATAACAGATTCCTCGGCTACCTCGGCTCGGCCGTCGACATCACCGAGCGCATCGAGCTGGAAGTCTCCCTCGCCCAGCAGCGCGAGCTGGCCGAGGAAGCCTCGAGGCACAAGACCCGGATCGTCTCGGCCCTCTCGCACGACGCAAGGACCCCGCTCAACGCCGTCGTGCTCGCCGCAGAGCTGCTCGAGATTCAGGTGCGCGACCAGTCCGACCCCGAGGTCCACGAGTGCCTGCGCACCATCCGCAACTCGGTGAATAACGTGCTCGACCTGCTGGGCGACCTCCTGAATCTCAGCAAGATCGACGCAGGTGCCTTGCCGGCGATGCCCTCGCGGTTCCCGGTCATGCCGGTCCTCTCCGAATGCCTCTCGAGCATCAAACCGCAGGCCAAGCTCAAGGGGCTTCAGGTCTCCATCGACGCCGGCCCGCTGGCCGAGCTCTCCGTCGAGACCGATCGCTCCAAGCTCAAGCAGATCCTGTCGAACCTCCTGTCCAACGCGCTGCGGTACACCGACCACGGGTCCATCGAGATCCTGGGCCATCGCGACGCGGAGACGATCGAGATCTCCGTGCGCGACACCGGCGTCGGGATCGCCGCGGAGGACCAGGCCCGGATCTTCGACGAATTCACGATCCTCGACGCTCCCGAGCGTTCCATGGGCGAGCGCACCGGACTGGGCCTGGCCATCTGCCACCGCCTGGCCAGCCTCCTCAACGGCGAGATCCGCCTGACCAGCGCCCCCGGCAGCGGAAGCACCTTCCGTCTTCGCCTTCCGGCCTCCATCCTCGTCAACGCCGAGCCCGTCGAGGTCGCCGCACGGCTCACCCAGTCGCACGACGGCGAGGACGGCGGCGCCGTGCTCATCGCCGAAGACCACCTGGAGAGCCGCCAGACGCTGGCCAGGGTCATCTCACGCATGGGCTACCGCACCCTGGAAGCGAGCAACGGCCGCGATGCCCTGGCCCTCGCCCGCCGCGAGCGACCCGTGGCCATCCTCATGGACGTGAACATGCCCATCATGGATGGCATCGACGCGACCATCGCCCTCCGCGCCGACCCCGCCACGCGCGACCTCCCCATCTTCGCCCTCACAGGCGACGTCACGCTCGTCAATCAGCACCGGATCGGCGAGGCCGGCGTCAACGGCTACCTGGAGAAGCCGGTCACCTGGGATCGGATCCAGAAGGCCCTCGCCACCATCGGCAAGCCCGCCCGCCCCTGAACCAACCGAAACGACCGGCGCGTCGGGCCCCACGCCCGACGCTCGCCGGGGGGATCTCCTTCCATGCCCGAGTTCGCCTACCAGGACCCCTTCCCCCTGGGCCCCGACGCCACCCAGTATCGCCCGCTCGGGTCCGAGCACGTCTCCGTCGCCACGTTCGAAGGGCAGGAGATTCTCAAGGTCGCCCCCGAAGCGCTTCAAACCCTCGCCCGCGAAGCCTTCCGCGACGTCTCCTTCCTGTACAGGCCCGCGCACCTGGCCAAGGTCGCCGCCATCCTCGACGACCCCGAGGCCTCGACCAACGACCGCGGCGTGGCCCTCACCCTGCTACGCAACGCCGTCGTCGCCTCCGGCTACCAGCTCCCCATGTGCCAGGATACCGGCACCGCCACCATCATCGGCAAGAAAGGCCAGCGCGTCTGGACCGACTGCCGCGACGAGGAATGGCTCTCAAAGGGGATCTACGAGACCTACCTCAAGGAAAACCTCCGCTACTCGCAGACCGTCCCCCTGACGATGTACGACGAGGCCAACACCGGCACCAATCTCCCCGCCCAGATCGACCTGTACGCCACCCCCGGGTCGAAGTACGAGTTCCTCTTCGTCGCCAAGGGGGGCGGGTCGGCCAACAAGTCGATGCTCTTCCAGGAGACCAAGGCCCTCCTGAATCCCAAGAGCCTGACCGCCTTCCTCGACCAGAAGCTCAGGTCGCTGGGCACCGCCGCGTGCCCGCCCTATCACCTGGCCGTGGTCATCGGCGGCACCTCGGCCGAGGCCACGATGAAGGCCGTCAAGATGGCCAGCACGGGGGCTTATGACTACCTCCCAACCGAAGGGAGCAGGCTCGGCCAGGCGTTCCGCGACACGGCGATGGAAGAGACCGTGATGGACCTGGCCCGCAGGTCGGGGATTGGCGCCCAGTTCGGCGGCAAGTACTTCGCCCTCGACGCCCGTGTCATCCGCCTGCCCCGCCACGGCGCCTCGTGCCCGGTCGGCATCGCCGTCTCCTGCTCGGCCGACCGCAACATCAAGGCGAAGATCGACCGCGACGGCCTCTGGCTCGAGCAGCTCGAACGCAACCCCGCCAGGTTCCTCCCCGGCGAGCACCGCGCCGGACTCGAAGCCGATCACGGGGTCGCCGTCGACCTCAACCGGCCGATGCCCGAGATCCTCGCCGAACTGTCGAAGTACCCGATCTCGACCCCCTTGAAGCTGACCGGCACCATCGTCGTGGCTCGCGACATCGCCCACGCGAAGATCAAGGAACGGCTCGATCGCGGCGAGGGGATGCCGCAATACCTCAAGGACCATCCCGTCTACTACGCAGGTCCGGCCAAGACCCCCGAAGGGATGCCTTCCGGCTCGTTCGGCCCCACCACGGCTGGCCGGATGGACAGCTACGTCGAACAGTTTCAGGCCGGCGGCGGCTCGATGGTCATGATCGCCAAGGGGAACCGGTCCCAGGCCGTCACCGACGCCTGCAAGGCCCACGGCGGCTTCTACCTCGGCTCGATCGGCGGCCCCGCCGCGCTGCTCGCCCAGGAAAGCATCCGCAAGGTCGAGCTGCTGGAATACCCCGAACTAGGCATGGAAGCCGTCTACAAGATCGACGTCGTCGACTTCCCCGCCTTCGTCCTCGTCGACGACAAAGGGAACGAATTCTTCAGCCAGCTGCCCGTCCTCAACCGCTGAGACCGAGGCAATTCGGATCGGATCGAGGGCCGGGGGATCAACTCGTCCCGGGCCCGATGCCCAGGGCTGCCGCCAGTCCGCCCACCAGGACGAGCGTCGCCATCAGGCCGACGAGGAGCGTGAGGGCAAGCCGCCAGGGGGCGTCTCGCGCCGACTCGCCGACGATCATCCAGAGGATCCGCCGGCCGTCGCGGAAGGCCCTGAGCTTGCTCTTCGTCCCCTCGATCCGCGGCCGATAGGGGACCTGCACCTGGACCACCCGCAGTCCGTGCAGGATCGCCTCGCAGGAAAGCTCGGTCTCGATCTCGAACCCGGCCGATCGCAGCTTGACCAGCCGGCGGAAGGCCCGGGTGAAGACCCGATAGCCCGAGAGCATGTCGCCCGGATTCTGGCCGATCAGGACGCGGAAGGCCGTCCTGATCAGGAAATTCCCCGTCCGCCTCAACGGCGTCATGGCCCCGAGTTCGTGCACAGGCTTGCGCTCGCCGATCACCATGTCGGCCTCGCCCTCCAGCACGGGGGCCAGCAGGCGATGCACCTCCTCGGCCGGATACGTCCCGTCGCCGTCGGTCATCACCATCAGGTCGTAATCGTCCAGCGAGTCGAACGCCGCCCGGACCGCGTTCCCCTTCCCCCGCTCCGGGACGTTGACGACCCGGACCCCCAGGGCCCGCGCCAGGTTCCCCGTCCCGTCGGTCGACCCGTTGTCGAAGACCACGATCGCCGCATCGGGAAGCGCCGCCCGCCAGGCCTCGATGACCATCTCGATCGCGGCGGCTTCATTGAGGCAGGGGATGGCCACGGCCACGCTGGGCGGCTTGAGGGGCCGCTCTCCCTCGGGCAAGTCGTCGATTGTGGGCACGCTCGCGACTCGTAGGGGCCAGCTAGAAGGACGACGCGCCGACGTCGGCTCGACGATCTGCCCCGAATTCTAACCCCTGCCCGCCCCGCGACAATGAAACGGCGGCGACATCGGCCCGAACGCCCATGCCGCCGCCGTCAAATCCAGCACGTCCCGACGGCCGAATCTCAGCGAGCCACGACCGGGCCGGCCTCGGCAATCGCATCGAAGGGCTTGGGAGTCGGCCGGATCGTCGAGTTGTCGTGCACCAGCAACCCCGAGCTCCCCACGAAGTAGCTCTCCCCGCTCGCCACTTCGAGGTTGAACACGGGCTGGACACCCGCTTCCTCGATCGACTTGACCGCCGCCAGCCCGGCGAGTGTCCGGATCCGGTCGCCCACCGCCAGCCGTTCGGTCTGCACCCAGCCGCGCCCGGCGACCCAGAATCGATGGATCGGCGTGGCCACCACCGACTCGTCACCCAACGCGATCCGAAGCGTCGGCGACGGCTGGTTGTGATAGACCTGCACGATCGGCTGCACACGCAGTTGGCCATCGTCCTGGTCCTGTACCAGGACCCGGTCGCCGATCCGGAGCGTTTCGATCGGACGTGGACCGTCCGCCGTCCGCACCGGCGTCCCCTGTGCGAAGCAGTTGTGACTCGCACGCATGAAGCCCTGCTCCTGCATCGATCGATCGAAGGCTCCCGTGGTGCCCGCGGTGGCACCATTCGTGACCTGCGTGTTGATCACCGCCCCCTGGGTCGGTGCGCCCCCAATCGGTTGGGGGGTATAGCCCAGGGGGACGACCTGCTCGATGGTCGCCGTGGATTGCGAGCCGGGGGCGAGGGCGAAGGCATAGCCCTGCTCGCGTGCCCACCAGCGTGCCCATGCTTCGCGATCGGCCCCGAGGTCCTGGCCCGTCAGCGTCTTCAGGGCCCCCAGGACCCGGTCGTTCGAGAACCGAATCTGCTCGTTGCTCGCCTCGATGGCCTGGACATCGCCGGCGAGCTGCTGCTGGGCCACGAAGGCCGATCGCTGATATTCGCGGGCGATCTGGCCGATCGGGATCGTGAAGCCGGTCGGCCGATCGACGTCCGTGGTCGTCGTCACATTAATCCGGGCGTCCGCCGCAGTTTCGGCCGAGGTCGGGGTGTATAAGCCCCTGATCCCGTTACCCCAGCCCGTTCGTTTCGCATACAACCCCCCTGCCGGATTGGCGACAAGGTTGTTGTAGCTTTGCCTGGCCTGTGCGAGGGTCGCTTCATTCCTGGCCACGCCCTTCACGTCACCGGCGAAGTAGGCATTCGGGTCGACGGAAGTCGTCGTCGTCGTCGTCTCCCGATTGAAGCCGGTCATCCGTGTGACGACCGGCAATCCCTCCTGGTCGTACGAGATTTGCTCGCCGTCGAAGAGCGGGATGTCCGGCATCGCCGGGGGCGCGTAGATCCGACGGACGGAAGTTCCGTTGCCATCAATCGCCAGCACGCCTTGCGTTCCAGGGCCACTCACGGCCTGCACGCGGTAAGTGACCGGCTCCGCGACCAGGTCGACGAAAATGCTCAGGTAATCCCGCGTTTCTCGGTGCCTGAGCGTCTCGAGGGCGACGCGTCGGGTCTCGGGCTTCTCGGCGTAGAGGGCCAGTAAGGCCAGACTGTGCGAGGCGGAGGGAGCGTCGATCTGTCCGAAGAGCTGGGCCGCGGTACGCTGGCCGGACGTCCCGCTGTTGGCGAAGACATCCCAGATCGACGGCACGGCCAGGGGATCGGTCACCCCGGCGACCTCGACCTCGGCCGCCTCGCGCGCGGCCTGGTCCCGCCCTTCGAGCCGCGAGCGGATGCTCGCCAGCTTCGGCCTCCAGTGCTTGTTGGCCTTCTGCTGCGCCGTGGCCTGGGCACGCTCCAGCGCAAGTTGCCCATCGGTGACCCAGCGGCCTTTGCGCGACTTGTATCCCAGCCGCTTCCACGCCTCGTCCCTCAACGGGTCGAGTCGCACCGTGGCGCGGTAGTGCGCCACCGATTCCTCCTTCAAGCCCGCTTCATCGCACCACCTCGCCAGCTTCAGGTGCGAGTCGGCGGAGCCCTTCATCGCGTCGCGACGTCGGCGGTACTCCTCGCGCATCGCCGTGTCGGGCCCCGGATCGGGCGGCTGGCCCGGCTGAGCCACGGTCGACCACTTCTCGCCATCGGCGACCTGTCCCAGCAGCCCTCGCGCGGTCGGGTTCTTCGGGTCGGCCATCACGGCCAGGGCCAGGTGACGCCGACGCTCAGCGTTGAGCCCGTGCCGCTCACACCACAGCGCAAGCTTTAGCTGCGAGTCGACGTCGCGCCCGGCGGCCAGGCGGGCCGCCTCGTAGTCTCGACGGACGGCGTCGGGGGTCGCCCCCCCTTCGGCATACCCGACGAGCCCCACCCAGAGGATCCAAGTCGCCAGCGCCATGTCCCGACCTCCAATCCATCGGTGACCTTCAAGAGGAAGCCTCATCAGGGAGTGTAACGGATCCATGGATCAAGGCAAGCCTCTTCTCCATCCAACCAACCATGATGGCTCAAGTCCTCAGGAGGCGACCGCCGCGCCCGACACCTGGCGAATGGCGGCCTCCAGGGATCGGACATCGATGGGCTTGGTCAGGTGCATCGAGAACCCGGCCTCCTCGCTCATCAGCAGGTCGTCGTCGGAGCCGAATCCGCTCATGGCGATTCCCTTCATCCCAGACAACCGTGCCTCGGCCATCAGTTCTAGGCCGGTGCCATCGGGCAGCTCGATGTCGCTGATCAGGAGGTCGAAGACCGAGCTGGACAGGGCCTCGCGAGCGGCTTCGACCCGGTCGACGGACTCAATCTCGTGCCCCTTCATCTTCAGGACTGTGGCGATATAACGGAGCGTGTCGCTGTTGTCCTCGACCAGCAGGATGCGCAAGGGCTCGACCTCGGCCGATGACTTCTTGACCAGCGAACTCACTTTAGCGGGCGACGCCGGCCCCGGTTCCGGAGGGGTGACGGTCGAGAGTCCAACGCGGAAGGTCGCGCCGTGACCTGGTCCTTGGCTCTGGGCATCGAGCGTTCCGCCCAGGGACTCCAGGATGTGACGTCCGATGGAGAGCCCCAGTCCCAGGCCTCCGCTACGTCGCCCGCCGGCGTCGGGTCCCTGCTCGAAAGGGCGGAATAGCAACGAGAGCCGATCGACGTCGAAGCCGATCCCGTCGTCGACGAATTCCAGGATCAGCCGGCCCGTATCGTCGGAGCCGGCCGAGGTGATCTGTAACGAACCCGCCGGTCCCCTCGTGTACTTGGCGGCGTTATGGATCAGCGACCAGAAAACCTGGATGAGTCGCCCCCGGTCGGCCATCGTGTGATGCCGGCGCGCGTCCAGGGCGATCCGGACCTGGAGCCCTGCAAAGGTCGCTTCCTCGGCGTGATGGGCCAACGCCTCCCGCAGCGCCTCGTGAACGTCGACCAACTCCAGTTCCATCCGGAACGGCCCTCGGTCCATCAGCGAGGCATCGAGCAGGTCGTCGATCAACCTCGCCTCGAGCTCGATGTTGCGGCGGATCATGTCCAGCGTCGCATGCAGTTCCGCCGGCACCGACGGGTCATCCAGCGCGGCCGAGACCGACATCAAGACCGGGGTCAGGGGGGTCCGAAGCTCGTGCGAGAGCACCGCGAGGAACCGATCCTTGGCCGCAATCGCTCGCGCGGCCACCGCCGACGACTCCCGGACCGCCGCCTCGGCCTCGCCACGAAACCGACCCACCGCGACAACCGCCACCACGCCCACGGCCCGGCCGTAGGCGTCGAGGATCGCCCGACTCGGATTCTTCCAGGCGACCTCGCCCCAGCCGCCGCCCCCCCCGGGAATGCCGATCCTGGCGAGCAGCGACTCCATCGAAGTCCCGAGCGCCTCCCGGCTCGAGAGGCCCAGCGCCGCCTCGGCGGCCTCGTTCAACTCGGTCGTCTTCCCGGCCGCGTCGGCAACCAGCACCGCCTCGCCCACCCTGGAGACCGCCAGCCGCCAGCGTTCGTCTCGTTCGTACAGGGCCGATGTCACCCGCCCTCGCTCGGCCCGATCCCAGGCAGCCAAGATCCCGAGCACCACGACCAGGCCCAGCGAGAACACCGCGACCGCCGCGACTTTCCGACCCATCGCCCGCGCGATGCGGCCCGACTTCTCATCGACCTGCGCCGACCGAGCTCGGCCTTCGTCCATGGCGACGCCGCTCGGCTGTTGCTCTGGCAAGGTTGCACCGGCTCCCTCCGGGATCGCTCGATCCTCCTCGGAAACACCACCGTCAGCGTCCCGCCGACGCCCGTCCGTCGCTCGAGGCCACAACCAGGACCGGTCGACCTCCTCCGCCAGCCCGGCAGCGTAGGACACGCGGCCGACCGACCCACTCAGCTCACCAACGTCGGACACCAACTGCCAGGTTAGCGCCAGCAGGAGCGCCGCGATGGTCACCGGGATGAGTCGCACCCATCTCCGAACATCATTGTTCATCGAGGCGCCTCGATCACGACGTGGTCGGCCAGGGCCGTTTCGACTCGAATCGCGGCCAGGGAAGTCGCCCAGAGCCTTCCTCGGCCCGGAACAACGTAGTCACGGTCGACCACCCCTAATTTAGCTCAAGCACAACTAGTTTAGCAGCAGAGCTTCGGCCAGGAAGAGTGCGTTGCTTAAATTGCGCAATCTGCCCCGTGGCCCGGTCGCTCGGAACTCGGGGCTCTTCAGTCCCGGGCCCGAGCCCTTGAGCCAGCGCCCTCGATCCGGCTATAACCGATCCCAATTCCGACGTTTGACGAATGGAGAGACATGATGCGCACGATCCTCTTCACGCTCCTGGCCGTCATGGCCGCCTACCCGGCCTTGGCGATCGCTGCCGACGACCCCAAGCCAGCCGAGGGCCAGCGGGTCTTTGAAATGCGGACATACGTCGCGCACGAGGGCAAATTCGACGCCTTGAAGTCCCGCTTCCGCGACCACACGCTCAAGCTGTTCGAGAAGCACGGCATCACCAACATCGCCTACTTCGTCCCCAGGTCGAAATCAGACGGCAGCGACAAGACGCTCATCTACGTGCTGGCCTACCCCAGCGCCGACGCCGCAAAAGCCTCGTGGGAAGCCTTCCGCGCCGACCCCGAGTGGAAGGTGGCCGCCGCGGCGAGCGAGAAAGACGGCAAGCTGGTCAAGGAAGTCATCTCCGTCTTCCTCGACCCGACCGACTTCAGCCCCATCAAGTGACCTGAACGCGTCGACTCAGGAGCCCCCCCCTTGGCCACCGCACCCGCCGATCTCGGGCCCGAAGACCTCCCGGCCATCGGACCCGAGGCCGTCGAGCAGGCCGCGCGACGGATCGCCGACTACGTACACCGCACGCCGGTCCTCACCGGCGCGACCCTGGACCGGCTCTGCGGCGGCACCGTCGGCCTGAAGTGCGAGAACTTCCAGAAGGTCGGCGCCTTCAAGTTCCGCGGGGCCGTCAACGCCCTGCTCCAGCTCGGAGACGCCGGCCGGGCGTACGGGGTCGTCACCCACTCCTCGGGCAATCACGCGCAGGCGCTCGCCTGCGCCGGCCAAATTCTCGGCGTGCCCGTCTGCGTCGTCATGCCTCACACCGCCCCCGAGGTCAAACGAGCCGCGACTCGCGGCTACGGCGGGACCGTCGTCTCCTGCGAGCCGACCCTGGCCGACCGCGAGGCGACCGTCGCGCGCCTCGTCTCGCAACACGGCTACGAGATCGTCCACCCCTTCGACGACTGGCGCGTGATCGCGGGACAGGGGACCGTCGCACTGGAGTTGCTCGACCAGGCCGGCCCGCTCGACCTGATCCTCTCCCCCGTCGGCGGCGGGGGCCTGCTCGCCGGCACGGCGCTTGCTGTTCAGGGGAAGTCGCCCGACACGCTCGTCATCGGGGTCGAGCCCGCCGCGGCCGATGACGCGAAACGGTCGCTGGCGGCCGGATCTATCCTCCCCTCCGGGGACCCGAAGACAATCGCCGACGGCCTCCGTACTTCGCTTGGAACGCGTCCCTGGACGATCATCCGCCGCCACGTCCACTCGATCGTCAGCGTCGGCGAGCCCGAGATCATCGACGCCCTCAGGTTCGTCTGGGAACGCTTCAAGATCGTCATCGAGCCCTCGTCGGCCGTCACCGTCGCCCCCCTCCTCGCCGGCACGCTCGACGTGAAGGGCCAGCGGGTCGGGGTGATCCTGGGCGGCGGAAATGTCGATCTCAGTCCGATGTTCGACGCCCTCAAGGCACGCTGGCTCTAATCAGGCAACAACTTGCCCCGTCCTCCAGCGAATGGTATCCTTTCGTTCAGTGCCGTCTCACCATCTCCCTCGACCGAGGCCCCGCGACCGCCGATGTCTATTGACGAGACCGCCGCGCATAAGCCCAGGCGAGAGCGGAGCACGCGCTATCCGGGCGTCCCCCTCCAGGAATGCGTCGCCTTCTGCGAGCACATGGACTCGCGTGGGCTCGACGGCCTGAGCGCGCCCGAGATCGCCACGGCGATGGGCTACAAGAACATCAAGACCAACACCTTCTCCGCACCCCTCAGCGCCGCCAGGCAATTCGGCCTGCTCGCCCTGTCCGGCGACGGCTACTCCCTGACTCCCCTGGCCCGCTCGATCCTCCATCCCGTCGAGCCGGCGGATCTGCCCAGGCTCCGCCGCAAGGCCCTGCTCGAATCCCCGCTCTACTCCGAGCTGGCCACCCGCCTCGGCGGCAAGCGAGTCCCGGACGTCACCATCCTGGGCAACATCCTCTACCACCACCATCAGATCATCGCCAAGGCCAAGGACGTGGCGGCCGAGTCGTTCGTCGACTCCGCCCGCTTCGCCGGGGCCCTGGGTGACGACCAGATTCTCCGCCTCGAAGGCTCCGAGCCCATCCCGACTCCAGCCGCCGAGATCGCGCAGTCAACGTCGACCACCCCCCTTGCCCCCGCAGTCGCGCCGCGTCGCCGCGAGCCCAGGCAGCCTGAGGTGCGACTCGATATCCGTCTCTGGGACGAGGACGCCGGCAAGGTCATCCGCGTCCGGGCACCTGAATCCATCACCCCGGCCAGCTTCGACCGCTTCCTCCAGACCCTCCGCCTCCTCATCCGCATCGAGGAGCCCGACGCCGAGACTACCGAGGTCGACTGAGCCTCACCCCGAGCCTTCCGAGGTCGGCAGTCCCTCGGGCCTTGGCCGGTGGCTCGGCCTCGTTCAGATCTTCCGCGTTGGGATGCTGAACGAACGCGGAACGGTTCCGTTCCAGTGAATCTTCCGGCTGGTCGGAAAAGTGAATCGAACGTTGGTCGCCCATCCTGGTTTCTCCACCTGCCAGACCGTTTCTCGTGTCTGGATAGCGAGATCGCGCAATGCCCCTGGATCTCGAGGCGAAGAGGATCCAGGCTTGTCGTCGATTGAGGCCATCGAGCCACCTTCATTTGATCGACCCCTCTCGATGTCGCGACCATGCACTCACCTCTCGACGCCGAGCGGATGCGGAGATTGTCGTAGACTTGATCCCGGTCGGCCGGGAGAAGCCCGACATTTCACGGGAAACATCTCGACAGTCCCGGTACTAGGCTGACCTTGCGGTCGACCCCCGTCGAGGCCGATGATGGCCCGCGGATCCAGTCGATTCGCAGGAGTCCGGCCATGTCTCGCTTCTCGCTCGCGGAATACGGCATCACCGTCGAAGACGTCCGGCGCAACGTCGCGCCAGCCGTCCTATACGAGGACGCCATGCGGCGGGAGTCCGACACCAGCATCGCCGAGAGTGGCGCGCTCGTCGCCTACTCGGGCGCCAAGACCGGCCGATCGCCCAAGGACAAGCGGATCGTCCGGTCGCCCCAGTCCGAGGCCGACATCTGGTGGGGCAACGTCAATATCCCTCTCGCCCCCAGCAGCTTCGAGATCAATCGAGAGCGGGCCAAGGACTGGCTGAACACGCGGGGGCGCATCTACTGCCTCGACGCCTTCGCCGGCTGGGACCCTGAGAACCGGATCAAGGTCCGCGTCATCTGCTCCCGGCCATACCATGCGCTGTTCATGCACACGATGCTCATCCGCCCCACCAAGGACGAGCTGTCCACCTTCGGCAAGCCCGACTTCGTCATCTACAACGCCGGTGAATTCCCCGCCAACGCCCATACGCCCGGCATGACGTCGAAGACCTCCGTCGCCCTCAGTTTCGAGGACGGCGAGGTCGTCATCCTCGGAACGGAGTACGCCGGCGAGATGAAGAAGGGGGTCTTCACCCTCATGAATTACCTCATGCCCAAGCGGGGCGTGATGTCGATGCATTGCTCCGCCACCGCCGACCGCGATTCCGGTCGCTCGTCCGTGATGTTCGGCCTCTCGGGGACCGGCAAGACGACCCTGTCGGCGGACCCCAATCGCATGCTCATCGGCGATGATGAGCATTGCTGGTCGGACAATGGCATCTTTAACATCGAGGGCGGTTGCTACGCCAAGACAATCGACCTGACCAATGAGAAGGAGCCCGAGATCTTCCAGGCGCTCCATTTCGGGGCCGTCCTGGAGAACGTGGTCATTGGTTCCGAAGACCATCGGGTCGACTTCGCCGACACGCACATCACCGAGAACACGCGCGGGGCCTACCCCATCGAGTTCATCGGCAACGCCAAGATCCCCTGCGTCGCGGGCCATCCCACCGACGTCATTTTCCTCACCTGCGACGCCTTCGGCGTCCTCCCCCCCGTAAGCAAGCTCACCCCCGCGCAGGCGATGTACCACTTCATCAGCGGCTACACCGCCAAAGTCGCCGGCACCGAAGTCGGCGTCGTCGATCCCCAGGCCACGTTCTCCCCCTGCTTCGGCGGCCCGTTCATGGTCTGGCACCCCAGCCACTATGCCCGGATGCTGGCCGACAAGATCAAGAAGCACGGGGCACGCGTCTGGCTCGTCAACACCGGCTGGAGCGGAGGCCCCTACGGTATTGGCAAGCGGATGTCGCTGTCCTACACCCGGACCATCCTCGACCAGATCCACGCGGGAACCCTGGCCGACGCCCGCACCGCGACCGACCCAACCTTCGGCTTCGAGGTCATCGCCGACTGCCCCGGGGTCCCCGCCCGAATCCTCGATCCCCGGTCAACCTGGCCCGACCCCGACGCCTACGACGCCGCGGCCAGGAAGCTGGCCGGTCTATTCATCGCCAATTTCAAGGCCTACGAATCCGGGGTCGGCCAGGATGTTCGGGCGGCCGGCCCGAAGCCCTGACGGATTCGTCTCCTCCCCAGCTCGAATTGAGATGCCCGACCATGATCAGCGAACGCGACAAGATGCTCGCCGGCAACCTCTACAACGCCAACGACCCCGAGCTGGTCGCCCTCCGTCGCCGTGCCCGCGCTCTCTGCCGCGACCTGGAACATCTGTCGCTCGAGGACATCGTCGGCCACCGCCGTATCCTGTCGAACCTCTTCGGAATCGACGCCCCCGACGTCCACGTCGAGGCCCCGTTCCATTGCGACTACGGTCGCAACGTCACGCTGGGGAAGAGGGCGTACTTCAACGTCAACTGCGTCATCCTCGACGTCGCGCCCGTGACCATCGGCGATGACGTCCTCTTCGGGCCCGGGGTGCAGATTTATACGGCCACCCACCCCATCGACCCCGTCGAGCGCCGATCGGGCCTGGAGTCCGGCAAGCCGATCACGATCGGCTCCGACGTCTGGATCGGCGGAGCAGCGATCCTCTGCCCCGGGGTCACGATCGGCGCCCGCTCCGTGATCGGGGCCGGCAGCGTCGTCACCCGTGATATCCCCGAAGGGGTCATCGCCGCAGGCAACCCCTGCCGCGTTCTCCGCCCGATCTGATAGGCTGAATTCCTCGGGCCGAGGCCGCGACGCCCGACCCACCCCCCTGACGCATCCAAGATTTTCAACATTCCGATCTGATGATCATGACACGGAGTCGTGCTGACCTGACCCTGCGATTGCCTCGACTCAGGCGACGAACGGGTTGAGGGCGAGGGCGACCTGATCGGGGTCGCAGTAGCGATCGGCGGGATCCTTGCGCATCATCCGCAGGATGACCTGTTCGAGGCCCGCGGGAAGCCCGGGCGAGATCTCGGTCGGGGGCCTCGGCTCGTCCGCTAGATGGGCGCAGAGCTTGGCGGGCAGCGAGGTCGCGGGGAAGGGGACACAGCCGCAGGCCATGTGGTAGAGGGTGCAGCCCAGCGAATAGATGTCGCTGCGAATATCGACCCTCCGGGAACTCCGCGCCTGCTCGGGAGAGAGATAGTCGAGCGTCCCCAGGGTCACGCCCTGGCTGGTCACCTGCCCCGGGTCGGTCAGGTCGATGGCCAGACCCAGGTCGGCGAGTTTCGCCTGGCCGTCGCGCGAAACCAGGATGTTCGACGGACTGACGTCGCGATGGATCAGGCCCCGCTCGTGGGCGTGCTCCAGACCCAGCGCCACCTGCCGGCCGATCTTGGCGACCAAGGCGGGGGGCAGGTGGTGCTGATCGCGGATCATCCGGGCGACGTCCGTGCCCTCGACATATTCCATGACCAGGAATCGGACGCCCAGGGACAGGCCGTCGCCGTAAACGCGGACGAGATTCTCGTGGCCCAGGCGGGCTCCGACCAGGGCCTCTCGGCGGAACCGGATCAGAGCCTGGGGAGTCCTGGACGGGCCCTGCGACAGAACCTTGATCGCAACCTTGCGGATGTGCAGCGGGTCGTAGGCCAGGAAGACCTGCCCCATCCCCCCCTGCCCGATCTGGTCGAGGAGCAAGTAGCGATCCAGGTGGTAGCCTTGCGACCGCCCTCTCAACAGGCGCTTGACCTGCCAGACCGTGAGCTTGCCGTCGTCGACCGCCTGGCGCGCCAGCCTGCGGTCGGCCGCGTCGTCCGGGATCCGCTGCGCGACATCCAGCCTCAGCCATGACTCGAGCAACGATGCCTCGTCCACCAGCCCGCTCTCGATTGCAGCCCGCCAGAAGAGCGACTGACGGGGGCTGTCGTCGCGGTGTACGGACTCGGGTCGGGTCGGGAAGAACGAGGTGCCCTCGGGCTCATAGGGAATGGGCTGGGCTTCGCATTCGAACGCTGTTGTTGTCGGCTGCGGTCCGTCCTCGTGAATCACCCGGCTGGGCTGGGCCCATCGTGAGCACGACTCCTCGGATGCGAAGAAGTGAGATTCGATCGAACTGCCGAAATGATCCGATTCGCCGATGCCCTGCGACGACTCGGAGCAGGCAAGTGGATCCTCTCGGCCGAGGACCTCCCATCCGTAATCGGGCATACGCCAGACTTCGCCGCCATTCGCATCGAGCATCGCGACGACCTGGCCTCGTTCGTCACGCTCAGCGTAGCCGAAGCCCTCGCGTCCTCGGGTGAACTTGATTCGACTGAGATTGCGCATGGGTAGAGGCACTCACTGGAGAGTCACTCCCGGCTCTCGCGACGTCACAAGCGTCGCCATACGAAGCGTAGGTCGATATTCCAGATCGTGCGTCACGCACGCCCACGTTCGGGTGGAAATGCAACGCCCGGAAGTGAGCGAGGCACCGCCCGAGTTCGACCCTGCCCCGCATGGGACTCGCTCGACGCCAAGGTCCCGTTGCCCTTCCCCAAAGCTCCCGCCGGACCGATGTTCGCTAGGGAGCAATCGACAGAGACTTCGCACCGGGTCACACGAGCCCCGAATCCACCCGGCTTATTCTCGCCACGCGAAGGATTGACCCACGCGGTAGGGTCGTGAACCGGCCTAGATCGACCGTTCCTTGACGTGACCTGATCGTCCCGCGCCAGGGAAATCGTTCCCGCGATGCAGCCTCGGCGCAGCACGAGGCCAATGCCCGCCTACCCGAATCTCGACCTCGGTCGAGATCGACACCCTTCACCCCAGGGTTGGTCGCCCGGTCCAGTTCGGATCGACCGAACGACCTGACGCCGGCCCGATCAGTTGGCCCGGCCCAGGTAATCGCCGGACTTGGTGTCCACCTTCACCATGACGTTGGATTCCAGGTGCTCGGGTACCTGGATGACGTGGCCGGTGCTCAGTGTGGCGGGCTTGGTCCGGCCGGTCGCCGAATTGCCGCGCACGCCTGGTGCGGTGTCGGTGATGAGCAACTCGACGGTATCGGGTATCTCGACCCCGATCACTTCTTCGTCGACGACCAGGGACTCGACGCCTTCCATATTCTCGGTCATGTAAGGGGCGAGATCTTTGAGGTCTTCGGCGGGGAGCATGAACTGATTGAAGTCGGCCGAGTCCATGAAGTTGAAGCCGTCGGGCTCCCGGTAGAGGAACTGGATCGGCCGACGTTCGAAGCTCGACTCGGCCAGCACGTCAGTCCCCCGATACGCCTTCTCGACCCGGTTCTTGGTCTTGAGGTTGCGGGCCTTGATCTTGTAGAGCGTCGCCGCCCCGCGGGCCGAGGGGGTCTGCACATGCACCTGCTCGATGATGTGCGGGGCACCGTCGATCTCGACGACCATCCGACGCTTGAAATCCTTGGCGGGCACCACGTGAACCGACCTCCAGATAACCCGTCAATCATCCCGGCCAATCGCCGGAATTCCCTCAAATGCGCGACGACGACCGACGATACCAGGTCGGCCCCCGCCCCGTCAAAGCCCGCGGTATCGTGCGATGTCGCGACACGGCGATGGAAATTTGCAACGTGACGGGACGAAACCCACGGTTCGAACGACTATCTCAATGGCGAAGATTCGATTCATGCGGCGAACGACGGATTCATCGGCCCCTGACGGATCGGCCTTCGCCATCGCGAAACGAACCCGGCGCCCCCCTCAAACCTGAATGACGAAACGAACCCGGCGAGTCTAGAGACCTTGGCGCGGAATTGACTTCCTACATGGCGCCGGCTAGCCTGAGCTGAGATTGAGCCGCACGGTGAGATTCCAACTCATGTCAGACAACACCGCAATTCGGGACGAGCCGAGATTGCTGCGCGAATGCCAGGTCGTATTGGGTTACGTCTTCAAAGATCAGCGTTATCTCAGCGAGGCCCTCACACACGCCTCCGGAGCCGACCATCGGCTCGCCTCGAATGAGCGGCTGGAATTCCTGGGCGATGCGATCCTGGGCGCCATCGTGTGCGAGCTGCTCTATCGCAACTACCCCGAGTATCTCGAAGGCGACCTGACGCGGATCAAGTCAGTGGTCGTCTCGCGTCGGACCTGCACCAAGATCTCCCAGCGGCTCGGGATCGATGAGTTCCTGAAGCTGGGCAAGGGGATGGGCTCGTCGGACCATACTCCCCCTTCAGTGCTGGCCGACGTCTTCGAAAGTCTGATTGGCGCCATCTTCCTCGACGGCGGGATGGAGGCGGCCAAGACGTTCATCCTCCGCCATATCGAGGCCGAAGTTGAGGCCACCGTGGGCGGCCGGGGTGGGGTCAACCACAAGAGCAACCTCCAGCAGCAGGCCCAGCGACTCTTCGGCGAGACGCCGACATACGTGCTCCTGGACGAGAAGGGCCCTGATCACTCCAAATGCTTCAAAGTCTGCGCCCAGGTTGGCACCCGGAGTTTCGCCCCAGCCTGGGGGAACAACAAGAAGGATGCCGAGCAGCACGCCGCGATGAACGCGCTGAGCCAGATCACGGGCGACCCCGTCCCGTTCGAGACCGACTGAGCGAAGGTCGACTGGCTCATCGACCGCAAGCCCGGGCAGACCGATCCTTGCAGGTCGTCATGCGGCTCGTTTAGAATTGGTGAAGAGCCTGGAACTTGCGATCAGATCCGCCTGATTCCTTGTCTTATGCATCTTGTCTCGCCCATCACTCTACTCAGCCGCCCGAGGTCGACGTGAGCGGATCGCTTGTCGCCGACCTGGGCATCGGGGCCGGGAGCTGGCTGTTCCTGACCTTGCTCGCCTGCCTGACTTTGTTCTTCAAATTCAGCCGGGTCTGGAGCATTCGCAATCTCGACCTGTTTTTGATGTTCGCGCTCGCCCCCGGCATCATGCAGTTGGTGGCCAATCCGTCGGGACACCCTTGGCAGGCCTATGTCTGGCTCTTCGTCGGCTCGACCCTCTGGCTCGCCCGTTGCGTCCTCGACCTGATCCTGACCCGCAGGCCAATGCTCGAGCCCAACCTCAACGCCGCCGGCTTGGCCTGCGTCGCCGTCGGGTTGCTCGGGATGATGGTCGTGGAGACCGTCAGCCTGCCGATGGACGAGGGGACCGCCCGCAACCCCGCCGATCCCTCGGCCAAGTCTGGACACGTCTCCGCGACGGTCGATTCCCCACGGGCGAAGGCCAACCTGCATTCCGAGAGCGTCGGCGAAGTGCTGAAGCTCGCCCCCCTTCCCGGCTCAATGAAGCGTGAGCTGCCTCAGGTGATCCTCCGGAGAGTGCTCGCCAGCCTCGCCCATCTGGGCATGGTCGCCGCCCTGATCTTCGTGGGCTGGAAACACTTCGATCGACCGATCACGGGCCTGGCCATCGCAGCCTGTTACCTACTGACCCCTTACACCCGGATCGCGATCGTCGACAGTGGCCAGCTCGTTCCCGCGGCGCTCATCGTCACGGCCGTGGCCTGCTACACCCGGCCGATGATTTCCGGCTCTCTCATCGGCCTTGCTTCGGGCTGGATGCCCGCCTGCCTGGGATTGATCGCGCTCTGGGCAGGGTTCTATCGCGGCCGGGGATCGGGTCGGTTCCTCCTCATGTCGCTCGTGGTGCTGTTTCTGTGTGCGACCATGGGATTGATGTTTCCGCCGCTGGCCCACTGGGCCCAAGCGTTCGGCGCTCGAAACCTGTCCGAGGCCGGGCTACTCAGCGACGGGTCCGACGCGCCGGCCGGGTCGTTCTGGTCGGGCATCGACCCCAGTTATCGCCAGCCAGTGCTCATCGCCTACCTCGCCCTGGTGCTGGTGACCAGCTTCTATCCGGCCGAGAAAAACCTTGGCGAGCTGATCGCCCTCTCGGGCGCCTTGTTAGTCGCGACCCAGTTCTGGTATCTCGATGAGGGGGGGACGTTGGTCATCCTCTACCTCCCGGTCATCTTGCTGATGATGTTCCGGCCCAACCTATCGAATAAGCGACCACCCATCCTCAGCTCTTCGCTGCGACGAGCCAGGCAGGCCGTTCAGTGGATCAGATGAGGCGAGCGAGCCGGGCACGCGTCCGCCGCCCGTAGCCACGACCGAGGATTGCAGCCATGGCCCGCAACTGGACATACGAAGACATCGCCAAGCGAATCGACCATTCGCTCCTGGGCCCCGACCTGTCCATCAACCAGCTCGAAGAAGGCTGTCGAGTGGCCGTCGCCTATCAGGTTGCCAGCGTCTGCATCAAGCCGTCCGCGGTCAGCCTTGCCGCCTCCTGGCTCGCGGGTTCCGGGGTTGAGATCGGGACTACGATCGGCTTCCCCCACGGAGGCCATCGCACCGACGTCAAAATCTTCGAGGCCGAACAGGCCCTGATTGATGGCGCGACCGAACTGGACATGGTCGTCAACATCGGGTTCGTCAGGTCGAATCGCTGGTCGGAGGTCCGCCAGGATATCGCCGGAGTCGTTCAGGCCTCGCACAAGGCTGGAGCATTGACGAAGGTCATCTTCGAAAACTGCTACTTGAATGAGGCCCAGAAGATTCGCCTGTGCGAAATCTGCGGCGACGTCGGGGCCGACTTCGTCAAGACATCCACGGGATACGGCACGGGCGGGTCGACCGATGAAGACCTGATCTTGATGCGGAAGATCAGCCCCGCCACCGTCAAGCTCAAGGCCGCCGGCGGGGTGCGCGACCTCGATTCCGTCATCCGCGTCATGGAGCTCGGTTGCGACCGGATTGGCCTGAGCCGGACCGCCGAGATCCTCGACGAGCACCGAAAACGCCTCGGGCTCGACTCGATCACCGTTTCACGTGAAACCGGCGGCGACTCGAGCTATTGAGGCTGGATCAGACGGGCCGATCGAAAAGGTCGGCCCCGTCTTCCCTTCCCACGACGACCGTGTCACACAGGCCCAGGAACAGGCCGGTTTCGAAGACGCCGGGGATCTGCCTCATCCGCCGATCCAGGTCCGCCGGGTCGTCGAGTCCGTCGAAGAAGCAGTCCACGATTTTGTTGCCGCCATCCGTCTGGAACACCCCGCCGGCCGCGTCGAGACGGACCCGGGTCGAGGCACAGATGGCGTCGAGCGACTTGCGAATGTGAATCAAGCCGAAGGGGCTGACCTCGACCGGAACGGGCGTCACCACGCCAAGGCGAGCGACCCGCTTACGTGCCCCGACAATCGTCACTCGACGTTGTGCAGCCGACGCCACGATCTTCTCGCGGAGTAAGGCCCCGCCAAGGCCCTTGATCATCCGGAACTCAGGATCGATCTCATCGGCCCCGTCGATGTTCAGGTCGAGGACTTCGCACTCGTCGAGGTCGAGCAGCTCGATGCCGAGCGAGAGCGCGTAATCGGCAGTGACCCGACTTGTGGGCACGCCCCGAAACCTGAGGCCATCACGTGTGGCCCGCTCGGCCAGGTGATGAACCATGAGCTTTGCGGTCGAGCCGGAACCCAGGCCGACGCACATTCCGTCTTCGACCAGCATGGCGGCAGCCCGGGCCGCATGGTCCTTGATTTGCTCAGCGGGGATCATCGGGGGGACTCGACTCGATGCAATCAGGTCGGGACGACGACCGTCACCGAAGGGGAGACGACGTCTTGAAGGACGGATCTCGAGTCGGGGTGACCAGATTCGAACTGGTGACCTCCTGCTCCCAAGGCAGGCGCGCTAACCAGGCTGCGCTACACCCCGAATACGACGACCGGGCGGAGCCGGCGCCCACGCATCGTAGTCCCACCGTACGCGATCGGTCAAGGTCGGCCGCCGATCCCAATCGCCTTCGTTGTTCCCACAGACTCCCGAAATCGTCGTTTCATATCCCTGCAATGCGATGCACCGCTCCCATCGCGATCGATCGGGTCGTAATCGGGACCGCTGCGGCAGACTCGTTCGAGTTCAAGATCAGCTATACGAGGACCCGGTTGCGAAACGGCGGCGGGCCCCTCGAAGGATTCCGAGGGGCCCGCCGCCATATTCTACTTCCTGAAGTGTCGATCAGTGCCCGCGGAGGATTCCCGTGAGTCTGTCGAATTCCTCGGTCGAGGTGTAGTCGATGACGATCTGGCCGCGTTCCTTGCCTCGGACCCGGACGAGGACCGGGGAACCCAGACGTTGGGCCAGATGCTGTTCGAATTCGACGAAGTGGGGAGGTCGGGCGGCGGCCGCCGCCGCGGCTTCGTGCCCCGGATCCTTGCGGATCCTGGTCTTCGCCGGGGTCGGTTCACCGGTGGCGACAAGAGCCTCGGTCTGCCGTACTGAGAGAGACTCGGAGATTACACGCTGACACGCATGGATCATCGTCTCGGCGTCAGCCAGGGCGAGCAGGGCCCGGGCATGTCCCTGGCTGATCTGGCCGTTCAGCACGGCCTGGCGGATCTCTTCCGGGAGTTCCAGCAGGCGGATCAAGTTGGAGATCGTCGAACGATCGATCCCCAGCCGGCTCGCCAGCTCTTCCTGGGTTCCGCCGTAATTGTTGAGGTAATCGCGGAAGGCTCCCGCCTTCTCGATCGCGTTGAGGTCTTCTCGCTGTAGGTTCTCGACCATCGCCAGCTCGCTGACGCGCTGGTCGTCCAGCTCCATCACGCGGGCGGGAATGTCGTGCAGCTGGGCTTCCATCGCGGCCCGGTGGCGTCGCTCGCCGGCGATGAGCTGGAAGCGGTCGCCGACGGTGCGGACGAGGATCGGCTGGATCATCCCGTGCAGCCGGAGCGAATCGGCAAGGGCGGCGATCTCGGCCGGGTCGAAGTGCCTACGGGGTTGGAATGGGTTCGGGTCAATCTGGTCTACGGCAATGTGGAGCAGGTCGCCGGTGTCGAGCGAGCTGGGCTCGAAGCCCCCTTCCTCGCGGCCGAGCAAGGCGTCCAGGCCGCGTCCAAGTCGCTTCTTATTCGGATTCACGGTCGATGACCTCCATGACGAGTTCTGAGTAGGCCCAGGCTCCGCGGGCCCTCGGCGAATAATCCAGGACGCTGACGCCGTGGCTGGGCGCCTCGCTGATGTGCACGTCACGCGGGATGGGGGTATCGAAGACCGTGCCCTCGAAATACTCTCGGACCTCGCGAGCCACCTCGTTGGCCAGCTCGAGCGACGGGTCGTACATGGTCAGGATGATGCCGCCGATCTCGAGCCGGTGGTTGTCCTTGGCCTTCGTCTGCCTGGCCAGCTCGATGATCTGCGAGAGCCCTTCCATCGCGAAGTATTCGGTCTGGATCGGGATATAGATCTCGTTGGACGCCCCGAGCGCGGCCCTGGTGAGCTGGCCGAGCGACGGGGGGCAATCGATGAAAACGTAGTCGAACTGACCCAGCTCGCCGGTGAGCTGCTGTCGGAAAGCGGAGGCTCGCTGCCGGTTCGACGCCGAAAGCGCGTCGGCGTCGGCCAGGCTCTGCGAACCGGGCAGGACCGAGAGACGCTCCTGCGAGGTCTCGACGACCGACTCGAACAAAGGGCGGCCGGCGACGAGCGGATGCCGCGCGGCGGGCTCGATGCCGAGGCCGCTTGTGGCGTTGCACTGGGGGTCGACGTCGATGACGAGAGCCGTCTTGCCGGCCTTCGCCAGCCCTGCGGCCACGTTGATGGCGGTCGTGGTCTTGCCCACGCCCCCCTTTTGGTTCGCCACGCTGATGATCTTGGCCACGGGTCGATCTCCGGTCCGCGTCCATGGGGACTCGAGAACGCGACCGGCGGATGGGGATGAAACCGGGATCGACCCGCCGCGTCTCGGGCGATCGTCGCCCGGCCGAGGGGGTTCGCTCCGGGGGCGTCCTTGCCCGCCGTCCTTTGAGGCGTCAGGAGAGGTCAGTCCAAGGTGAGCGCGGATCGTAGCTCCGCACGCCCAGGCTGTAAAGCTCAGGATCTCGACCTACCACGAGTCCTCCTCAAGAGGTCGGAGACCTTAAAAACTCAGGGGTGTGGGGCCGTACGTCGCGAGTCGAGGACGAAGACTCGATAGGGTCGACGGGCTGTCAGCCTGTATGCCGCCGAGGGGTCGACGTCGAGCATCGTGACCGGCCGTAGCGGCTCGAATTGCATCGTGACCGCGACTCCTTCCTCGTCACGTAGGAACGCACTCGCCTGTACCGGATCGAGCACTGCCTCGTCGACGAGGACGAGGCCCGGGGACAACCTGGCCGCGGTCAGGTCCTCGATGCCGCTCAGTCGCCCTGGATTGATCCCCGACGATCCGAGGTAGAACAGGGCCGGAGGTCGAGCCAGAACCCTGACCGGCAGGCGAGCTCCTCCAAGTCGATCGAGGACGAATTTCGGGAGCAAGGCGAGGCCTCGACCTCCCGCCGCCGGGGGGATCAGCGGTCGCGGCCTCGGGCCATAGATTTGCCAGTGAGATACGGCCAGTAGGCAGGCGACCGTCAGGAGCAACCCCGGATGCTTCCAGAGCACCTGGAGTTCTGCCGCCTTCCAGCCCTCATCGTCCCGTGTGACGAGATCTCCGATCGCACCGCCGATCAGCAGCCACCCCGCGGCGTGTATCGGAAGCCAGAGGCGGGCGTACGGGTGATAGAACGGCGTCAGGATCGCCGGGACAAGCCAGGCAAGCGCGAGTAGACGCACAGAGGGTCTGGATTCAAACAAGGCCCGGGGCATCAAGAATAATCCCGCCCACCAGCCAAAATCGGGGGCCAACCAGGCCGCGAGGGCTCCGACGACGACAGGACTGAAATTCCAGATGCCTGTTAGGGCAGGGACCCGACGCGGGATGATCTCGCCCTTCGAGACGAACGCCGACAGGGCGAATGCCGCGATCCAGGCAAGTATTCCGCGGATCGGCGGGCCGGAGAGTGCGACTGACTGCGCGAGCTGGAGGCGCCAGTGCGGAAACCAGGAAATCGGCCCACCCAGATAACTCCGCTGATGGGCGGCCAGGGCCGCGTAGCCTCCGTTGCGTTCCACGAAAATCGCCCAGGGGATATAGGCGAGAATTGCCACGAGGCCTGCAATCGCCCCGAACCCGAAGACGCGAGCCAGTGTCGCACGACGTCTCGCCTCAGAGTCGAGGCACGCATTCCATGCGGCCGCGAGGACCACGATGACGCCCGCGAGGAATCCGTTGTACTTGGTGTTCCAGGCGAGCCCAGTCGCAAGCCCGAGCAAAATCGCCCGACGTACGCCTGGATGACTCAGAAACCTCTGGCCTGCGAATAATGCCAGGAGCCAGGTCAGCAGAAACGTGGCGTCGGTGAGGGCCACTCTGGAAAATTCAGCGTGTGCACCGGAAAACGCTGCGAGCGTCGCGGAAGCCACGCCCGCGGCGACCCCGAAGCTCCTCCAGGCGATCAGGCCGACCACGATAATCGTGAGCGTGCCGGCGATCAAGGATGGGAGAATCGCCGCGAGATCGCTCACCCCGACGATCTCGTACGCTAGCCCCACCAGGATTGGGAATACTGGCGGCGCATAGGGAATGAGTGTCGGGTCGAGACTTGTCAGTCCCGCTCCGGGAAGCGACCAGAGCCCGCCAAGGGCATAGATCCCCTCATCGAACTGATCCAGGTAGAGACGTCCCTGGCCCGAAAGGCGTATGGCCAGCCCAACGATCGTGAGGATCGCGAGCAGCCTTCCGGAGGCACGGGCGCGGTCGGTCGAGTTTCCCATGGGGCCGAAGATAACCGATCAGCGACCAGCTTCCATCGCCCGGGTTCCACGTGAAACGCGCGACGATTGACCATCACGCGTCGCTCGTCTAGCGTGAGGCACCCCGCGCGTACGACACCGCAGAATCGAGGTCCAAGATGGTCACCCTCTACAGCGATCGAAGGATGCTCGACCACGTGCCGAAGCAAGGTCATCCCGAGCGGCCCGAACGCCTGCAGATGGTCCTTCGGCAGTTAGAGCGGACCGGACAGGCGGGTCGGTGTGGCATAGGCACGGTTCGCCCGGCGACCGATTCCGAGCTTCTCCGTGTGCATACTCAGGGCTACCTCGATTCCGTCTCGAAGTGGGAGGAGCAGGGAGGCGGACAGATCGAGGCCGATACCTGGATGAGCGCCGGGACGACGCTGGCGGCGAGGCTGGCCGCCGGCTCGGCAGTCGAGGCGGTCCACGGAATCGTTAACGGCGGCGACCCGCGGGGGCTCTGCGTCGTGAGGCCTCCCGGCCACCATGCAAGGCCCGATCGGCCGATGGGATTCTGCCTCTATGCCAACGTGGCTGTCGCGGCGGCCGAGGCGCTCGAAGGGCTAGGGCTGAGCCGAATATTGATCGTCGACTGGGACGTGCACCACGGCAACGGGACTCAGGAGATCTTCGAACGCGACCCTCGGGTCGGGTTCCTCTCGATCCATCGTTGGCCGTTCTACCCGGGCACGGGAGCGGCCGACGAGACAGGGACCGGGCCGGGGCTGGGGATGACGCGGAACGTCCCCCTACCCTATGGAATTTCTCGGGCCGAGTACCTCGCCGCGTTCCGAGCCTCTCTCTCGGAGATGGCCGACCGGACGAGACCTGAGCTGGTGATTCTCAGCGCCGGCTTCGATGCACATGCGGAAGACCCGGTTGGCGACCTTGGGCTCGAGACCGAGGACTTCGATGCGATGACCCGCGATGTCCTTCAGGTTGCGGAGACCTGGTCGCAAGGCCGGCTCCTGAGCGTGCTCGAGGGAGGATATAACGTCCCGATCCTCGCGGGCTGCGTCTCCGCACACCTGGACGCCCTGGGCGTGCCCATCAAGGCCGATCGCTAGGTTTCATGAATCGCCCACGATGAACGGTTCGAGGAATTGATGATTCGCATGCTCAACTTCGCGTCTCGAATCCCGTTCGTCGCTCAGATCCTCGTGGGAATGGTCCTGGGAGCCTTGCTCGGACACGCGATCGGCCCGAGGGCGGCTCCACTTGGCGAGTTGGGCGCGATCGTCATTGGCCTGATCAAGGCGCTCGCGGCACCGCTCCTGTTCTTCGCCGTGATCGACGCGTTCATGAGGTCGGAACTGAGCGGGCGAAGCGGAGCCAGGATGGTCGGAATCTCGATGGTCAATGGAGGACTGGCGATCGTCATCGGGATGGCACTCTCGCAACTGATGCGGCCCGGTGATCACCTGAGGGCCTCAATGGCACTCCGTCCAATCCCCATCTCGAGGCCCGAGCTTGACGCGAAGCCGATCGACTTCATCAAGGAGCTGAGTGGATACGTACCCAAAAACGTGGTCCAGCCATTTCTGGAAGGTTCGGTCCTCTCCATCGTCCTGATCGCCTTGATGGCGGGCCTAGCTCTCAGGATGGTGAAGGTCGAGCAACAGACGCGAGGGGAAGGGGATTACCTCGGGGTCGAGCGTGCGGTCGCGACCTTCTACCGGGCGTCGGAGCTTCTGATCGGATGGGTGATAAGGCTCATCCCGCTGGCGATCTTCGGGGTGGTGGCGCAGACAGTGGGCCGATATGGGTTCGGCCCCATCGTGGGCCTGGCTTATTACGTCCTCGTCGTCCTGCTTGGACTTTCAATCCAGGTTCTGGTCGTCTACCAGGGTTGGCTCTACTTCTCAGGCATCTCGCTCCGCCGATTCTGGTCGAAGGCGAAGGAACCTGTCATCTATGCGATGGGGGCGAGCAGCAGCCTGGCCACCCTGCCCGTCACGCTCAAGAGCCTGGACGAGATGGGAGTTTCGACGCCATCCGCGCGACTCTCCGCGTGTGTGGGCACGAACCTGAACAACGACGGGATCTTGCTTTACGAGGCGATGGCCGTCCTCGTCGTCGCCCATGCCTACGGCATCGAACTCTCACCGCTCAGGCAACTTGCCGCTGCGCTGGCGTGTGTCGTAGCAAGCGTAGGTATTGCAGGCATCCCCGACGCGGGCCTGATCTCGCTTCCGATCGTACTTGCGACGGTCGGGTTGCCGCTCGAGATCGTCTCGCTGCTGCTCTCGGTCGATTGGATCTTGTCGAGAGGACGCGCGATGACCAACGTCACCAGCGACATGGTCGTCGCGGTGATGCTCGATCGCTTCGAAGGGCATCGATTGGGGGAGAGGATGACGGAGGGAGAGGGGGAGAAGCAGTGACCCCAATGGGATTTGAACCCATGTTGCGTGCGTGAAAGGCACGTGTCCTAGACCAGGCTAGACGATGGGGCCAGTCGCCGGGCGATCGAATTAGACTACCGACAGTCGTCCACCAGGTCAAGCGATGTGAGCAAGAGTTCGGGAATCGACCGAACTCATGATCCGCCCGATTCACCCATGCACGCAATCGCCAAAGCGTTTGATGGAAAATTTCGCCGAAACTCGAGTCGAAGGCGAGTCGACCGACTCAGTCGTCAAGTTCTGGCGACGCCGCACCGGTCGGGGCGGTGATATTGTTTTGCCGGTTCTGAAGCTGGATCGCATTATAAATTTCGTGGCGGTGGACCGAGACATCCTTGGGCGCATCGATCCCCAGGCGCACCTTATCGCCACGAACCTCCACCACGGTGATCGTGATGTGGTCGTTGATAATGATGCTCTCGTTTTTCTTGCGGGATAGAACCAGCATCCCCGTTCCTCTCTTGGACGAAGAGTCTCGGTGCAAGTTCAGGAATCGCCCGGGCCATGGGCAGTCAACATGCCAGGGGGTCGAACCCGATGCGGGCGTGCTCAGACTCCATGCGCGGATCCGTCTAACCCTAGTTTAAGGGCCGTGACGGATGAATCAAGTCGCCGGGCCATAATCGACCGAAATTCACCTTGACAGAGGTTTCGTTTTTACAACGATCCAACATTCGATCGGATCGAGTCGTCCGTCAAGCGTTATGGTCGACGGCATAGCGGCGATAGAGATGACCGAGTCCGAGATCGTAAATCTCGGCTTCGATATCCTCCTTGGCGGCCGGGTGGATCGTTTCTTTCAATTCGACGACGAGAAGCTCCAGGAACTTGGCCCGTGCCCGCTGCAAGGTCTTCCGGAAGGCCTCCGGAGAAATCTTCAGCTGGGTCCGCGCCTCGAGCTTTAAGGCCAGGTCATCGATTGAGTCTTCGGGAAAGTCACTACGGAGGTGGAGCACGCTCGAGTATCGATTTTTGGGCGTGCAGGCCTCATACGTCTCGAGCCGAGACCAGACGCGCTTGAGCAGGGCCTCGCGCATGTGGCGGTCGAAGTCGACGTCGGGTTGAGACTCGTCGAGCAGGTCGCCGGGGGGCAGGGGTTGGAGCTTGCGACCGCGATAGTGGTCGATGATCAGGCGATGGAGGACCGTGCGTAAGTAGTCCCGGAACCGCCCCTTATTGTGGTCGGCCCCGGCGAGCTTGTGGGTCAGCACCTTCGCCCAGAATTCCTGGAAGACCTCATCGGCCAGGTTAGGATCCCGGAGCTTCAGGCGCAAATATCGCTCGACCGCGTCGTGATAGCGGCTGATCAGTTCGATCATCGCCGTCTGGGCCGTCGGACCCGTCCCGTGGGCCTCGCGGATCGTTCCCCAGATGGTGGGAAGGTTGGTCAGGCTGACATCGATCTTCTGCGGGAGATCTTCGGAAAATTCCATGATTCCGCCTGGCCGGAGGCGATTCGGAGCGGAGGGAATCAGCCCAAGACGGCTGAACCCGGCATGAGAGGCGTTCGAGCACGCATCAGGCCGTGAGAGCCGTCGTCGACACGTCTCGGTTTCACGTGGAACGCGGACGGAGTCGAGGCTGACTGGCCGTCATCCCAATCGGCGAGCGGGTTCATGTCAAGATGAATCCGGGATCGGGCCTGCTCGACCGAGGCTCGAAGAGTCGGTGAGATACGCCCGGCAGGATTCGAACCTGCGGCCGACGGTTTAGAAAACCGTTGCTCTATCCGCTGAGCTACGGGCGCGTCGGAGGGCGGCCCGCAACCGGGCCAGCATGTCGCTCGATCTTTGGAGATGCGCCCGGCAGGATTCGAACCTGCGGCCTACGGTTTAGGAAACCGCCGCTCTATCCACCTGAGCTACGGGCGCGAACTTGAGGAGCGGTGCCATTCTGACTTGAACCTGGTAGCCTGTCAATCGACAGTGCTCCGCCGTCGGCGCGGAGGCGAGAGTCGGCCCGTTCCCCGGAGAGATCGCCCATGACCACGGACTCCGTCGCGGTCGTGACCGGGGGAGGCCGAGGGATCGGCCGCGGAATTGTCGAGCACCTTGCTGGCCTGGGTCTGCGATTGGTCGTGAATTATCGAGCAGATGCGGATGCGGCGGAGGCCACCTGCGAGATGGCCAGACGCAAGGGATCGCCGGAAGCCGTCGCGATCCAGGCGGACGTCTCGGATCTGGGGCAGGGGCGTGCCCTCGTCAATACGATCACAGAGCATTTCGGCCACATCGATTACTGGGTGAACAATGCTGGGGTGGCGCCCCTGATCCGGTTTGGCTTGCTGGAGACGACTCCCGAAAGCTGGGACCGGGCACTCGGCAACAACCTCCGGGGCCCCTTCTTCTTGACCCAGGCCGTGGCCGCGGCGATGATTGAGCAGGCCCCTCGACGAGTCAGGCCCGCTTCTCAGATTCTCTTCATCACCTCGGTCTCCAGCGAAATGGCGAGTATTGGCCGCGGAGAATATTGCGTGGCGAAGGCCGGCCTCAGCATGGTTGCACGGCTCTTCGCTGTCCGCCTCGCGGAATTTGGCATCCTCGTCAACGAAATCAGGCCCGGCATCATCGCCACGGACATGACTTCCTCGGTCAAGGGCGTCTACGACGAGAAGATCGCCGAGGGCCTCGTCCCGATCCGGCGATGGGGGACACCCGACGACGTTGGGCGTGCCGTGGCGTCTCTCGTCTCTGGCGCCTTCCCGTTTTCGACTGGTTCAATTTTCGGGCTGGACGGCGGACTCTCGATCCCGCGTCTTTGATCTCGAATCTGCCCCGGCCCGCCGCAGCTCATCCCGCTCGGCTCAATCGGTCCTGGAGAGAGTGACCGATGCCCGAGTCGGAGACGAGCCCTCGACCCTTCCAGGAGGCCCGGATCGGGAGCTACCGGCTGGTCCAGCCCCTCGGTTCGGGCGGGATGAGTTCGGTTTTCCGCGCGATTCACGACGAGTCCGGTCACGAAGTCGCCATCAAAGTCTTGCCCCGATCGCTCGCCAAGAACCCGACGATCCTCCATCGATTTCTGCGCGAGGCGAAGAACGCCGAGTCGCTCGAACATCCCAGCATCGTCACCATCTTCGATCGCGGGGCCGACCAGGGCCGGTTCTACCTGGTTCTCGAATTCGTCGAGGGGGGTGACCTCCACGATCGAATCAGGAAGGACGGCCCGCTGCCGATCCCGATCGCCGTCGAGATCGTCAAAGGGGTTGCCGCGGCGTTGAAATACGCGGCCAGCCGCGGGGTGATCCACCGCGACGTCAAGCCGGCGAACATCCTGCAAAGTCCGGACGGCGTGGTCAAAGTGATCGACCTAGGGCTCGCCCTCCAGGCCGATACCGACGACGAGCGGGTGACTCGCGACGGGACGACGGTCGGGACCGTCGACTACATGTCGCCCGAGCAGGCCCGCGATAGCCGCGCAGCGACCGTCCAGAGCGATATCTATTCCCTCGGCTGCACGTTCTATTTCTTGCTCACCGGCGCCCCACCGTTCCCGGGCGGGACCGTGACGGAGAAGCTCTCGAGGCACTACCGAGAGGCCCCCCCGGACCCAAGATCCATCCGTCCCGAAATCCCCGAGACGCTCGTTGAAGTTATCCAGTCGATGATGGCCAAGCGCCCCGAGGATCGGCAGGCGGACTATGACGCCCTGATCTCCGACCTTGACGCCGCCACCGATCGGAACAGTGCATCGACCATGGAGGCGTCGGTCCTCGATGTGATGCTCGATGACGAAGCCGACGGCAAGATCCTGCCGCGACCCGAGCGGGCACCTGCCGAACGGTTTTCGGCCCCGATCAGTCAGTTCGACCTCAAAGCACTCTCCGGTGTCGAGCTAGAGGTCGCCACGGATCAGCCTCTCGGGAAAGGCGGTCGCGACCTCTCGAAGCTGCGAGTCTTCGATGAGTTGCGTACGAGGGCCCGCGAACTCGCGTCGCACTCGGAGTCCTTTCCCCTCTCTGCCCCAACCGGTCCCGACCGGAGAAACATCCAGGCCCCTCCGGCAGGACAACTCTCGCCCACCTCGGGACGTTCCGAGGCACCGACACACGTCTACGTCGGGTTCGGTGTCATCATCGGTCTGGCTATCGCGCTCCTCGGGGTTGGACTGACCACGATCCTGAAGCAGGAGATCGAGAAGGAACTCGAGACCGTATCCGGCGTCACCACGGTGATCGAGCCCCCTCCCGTGATCTTTCCACCCGTGGTGACTCCCAAGAAATCAAAGCCGGCCCCGATCGCGGGTGCGCCCGTTGAGCCTCCCTGGTTAGAGCCCACCGACCCCGAACGTGAAATTGTCGCTGAGACGATTTATCCGCCGGGGCGAGAGGACGCCATACTGGCTGATTTCGTCGGAATCGACGCCGACCCGCCGTCGTCTCCCAAGGTGATCGTGCGGCGCGTCGCGCATCCTGCGGACCCCACTGCCGTGCCCGATCTGCGTCGTGCCTTCGACTCACGCGAGGCGGAGATCGAGATCGCCGACAACGGCCCCTTCTTCGAAACCGATTTCCGGATGACGGGGAAGACCAGGCGGATCCGTGCGAGAGCCGGCTATCGACCGATCCTGGCTTTCACCAAGCCCGCGGTCGCAAACAACTCGTCTGCGATCTTCCAATTGCAACGGGCCAAGCTCATCCTCGAAGGCCTCGATCTCGTCATCCAGGTCAAGAAGCTACCGGCCGCGCATCTAGCGGTCTTTGAGTGCGGGGGTTCCGACCTGATCCTCCGCGACTGCACCGTCACACTACTCGCGGCGGATGGTCAGTCGTTCCCGCTCGTGAAGGTCATCGAGCCAACCGACCGTCCACCGGGGCCATCGCGGATCATTCTCGATCGGACCACGATTCGCACCGATGTCCCTACAGTCTTCCAACTCACAGCGGGACGTTGCGACCTCGCCGTCGTCCGTAGCGTGGTGCTCGGTGGGCAAGGGCCGCTCGTGTCGGTCGAGGCCAGGACGTTCGCCGGGCCTCCTCGGCGTCTGAATCTCGTGCGAAGCATCGTCGCGGGGCAGGGGCCATTCGCCGCGTTTCACCCCTCCTTGACCGAGTCTCTCAGCCTCCGCTCCCTCGGGTCCACGTTCGCAAGATTGGCCGGTCGTGACTCGGTGCCCCTCTTGACGACTCCCGAGGCTGCAACCACGACAGCGTTCGACTGGGAAGGACAGGACGATCGGTTCGTCGGCTGGACGTCGCTCCTCAACGCGGGCGCAACGACCCGGCTGGCAAATCTCCCCGCCGCCAGGGCCGCCTGGCCCGATTTCGAAGTGGACGGACGCGAGGCTCCCGGCCCCTGGATCCTTTCCCCGTCGACCACGAAACTCGATCAACTCGAACTCCTGGCGCCCGAGCGCCTCGGCACCCTCACCCGAGTTGCAGTACCGTCCCCCTGGCTCGGTGAGAAGACGTTGGATGTCTTCAAACTCACAACGATCCCCGAACTCCTCCTCCCGGGGGCTTTGCTGAGACAGGCTCCTGCTCAGGGAGACGCGGTCCGTCCGCCGATGTTGGCAGTAAAGCAGGACGATCCGGATCCGTCGGTCAGCCACACGGATGTGGATCTGGTCTTCCGGGCTGATGTGGGCCCCTGGTACGGAGACATTGGGAGATTTCTCGTCGAACGGACCCCACCTGATGCGGTGCGAGTCCGGGTCTCGGTAATCGGTGCCTCTTCGAGGTTCACGTCACCCATCCTAATGCCGGAGGGGGTGTCGTTGGAGATCGACGTCGTCCCCCCATCGGCGGGCGAGGAACACCTCTCCTGGAAGACCAACCGATCTGCCAACGGTGGAGCTCTGTTCGCGACCAAGGGAGGCGATCTGGTCCTCAGAGGGGTGCATCTCCGACGAGAGAAACGGGGACCCGACCACCTCGTGCGCGTGGAGGCCGGGCATCTGGTGATGACCAATTGCTTGCTCACCTCGGAGAGCGTGAAGGGGTACCCGGGCGATGAATTGATCGAATTCCGCGCCTTCGAGACGAGACCACTACGCTCCAGGACTCGTCCGTTCGTGACCCCGTGGGACCTGCCCACATGTCTCATCCGGGATAGCATCCTGATGCAGGGCGGCGGGGCGGTCCTGGTCGCCGAGGTTGCACGGGGCCTGATTTCGCTGACCAACTGCGCGATTGCGGGGGGCCAGGATTCAATACGGCTCCTGCCGGAAGAGGTCAGCCGGTCGCGATTTTTCGCCGAGTTGCAGATGACCCGCTGCACGATCACCGCGGGTCGTGCCGCAATCACGATCGGCTCATGGCCGACCGATCCGCCTGGGCCGGACAGGCCCTGGTTAATCAGCAGCAAGGAGTGCCTCTTCATCGACCCGTTTCCGGAGCGGGCGATGGATGTCCTGCGAGCCGATCCCGACGGTCTATCCTCGGGCGTAGCGAATTGGCAGGGTGACCGTGATGTGTTCCAGGTGCAGCATTTCCTGGGTTCGAGTCGGTCGAATAACACAAGCTCGTCGATCGTCAACGTCAAGCGCGACTGGATCGACCTTTGGGGCCCGTCGCATATCCGCGACGCGATCGGCCCGATTCCGTCGAACAGGGGCCCTTTCGCCAGACTCGTCGTGGATCGGCCTACCCCCGGCACCCTCAAACCCGGCGATCTGGCACGCGATTTTTCGAACACGTCGGAGACGATGCGGCTCCGATCCGTGGGTGCGGATTATGGCAAGCTCCCCGCACCGGCGAGGGCCTCGCAGGCGCGTCCGTTGCGACGACGTTGACCGTGGGCGTCTTTGTGCTCGAAGACACGAGCGGTCGTGGCCATCCACACTTGGCGCTCGGGCTTGGTCACCTGCATACTGGAGACAGTGGACGCTGGCGCTGCGCAAACGGAGGCAGGGCGATGGTCTCAGGAAGATGGATCGCGATCGGAACCATCGTGATGTTCTGGCAGGGCGTCGCTCCCACCGCCGAAGCCGGTGAGGTCGTCGTCGCCGCGCCAACCCAGGCCGCAGCCGGTGCTTCCACGCCCTCGACCTCGGGGAATCGCTCTCGAGGGAATTACCAGGTCCCCGGCGCCGTCGGCGGCGGCTGGTCGATGTATTGGTACGGCGGCATGTACGGCCCCCGAGGCACGACCTATGTCACGACTCCGTCTCCGTTGATGCTGGGCCCGATGGTTCCTCCGGACTTCCAGGCCGGAGTCGTTGTCCCGCGTGCAGATGAAGGAGAGATGCAGGGCTCTCCGATGAGGCCGACGCAACGGCGAACTCGCCGGGTCGACTTCGCCCGCGCGGAGCAATTCGTGACACTCGGCGACCGCCATTTCCGGATGGGCAGCACCAAGCGAGCCAGCGAGCGTTATGAGCAGGCCGCTCGCGCCAATCCTTCGTCGGCTGAGCCGCGGGTTCGGCTGGCCCAGCTCGCGTTTGTTCGGGGCAAGTATTCCGAGGCGGCCGACCGCGTGCGCGAAGCCCTGACGACCGACCCCGGTTGGTTGCTGACGGCGCCCGATATCCGGCGGATCTACGGCGAGCCCGGCGATTTCCACAAGCCGATTGCGGCGCTCGAATCGCACCTCCAGGCCGAGCCAGGAGACCGCGACGGTTGGTTCCTACTCGGTGCGCAGCTCTATCTCTCGGGCGAGACTCGGAAGGCTGGCGATATCTTCCTCAGACTGACCGACCGAAAGGCCGACCCCTCACTCGCCGCATTCCTCGACGCGACCAGGAAGCAAGAGCCAGAGAAACGCTGAGAGCCAATGCCGACCATCGAACGGTACTACGCCGCAGCATGCCAGACCGATCTGTCCTGCCCAAAAGACCGCTCAGAACTTCCTGCTCGCGTCGACCGTCTCCTGGCGATGGTCGACCATGCGGTGATCGGCTACGGCCCGTTCTTCGACATCAGGCTCGTCGTCTTCCCCGAGTTCGTGCATGCCGCGCCAATCTATGCGACGGCCGAGGAACTGATCGACCGGCTCGCCGTCCCCATCCCCAACGAACAGACCGATCGGTATGTGGCCAAGGCCAGGCAGCACTCGATCTACATTCAGAGCGGAACCTTCCTGGAAGTCGACGCCCGCTGGCCCGGGCGGGTGTTCAACACGACCTGCTTGATCGGCCCCGACGGGTTGCTGAGCAAGTATCGCAAGGTGAATCCGTGGATCCCGTGGGAAGTCCACACCAGCCCCCACGACCTGCCCGGATATGACGAGCCATTGTTCCCGGTGACCGAGACCGAAATCGGTCGCCTGGGAGCGGCAATTTGCTACGACTGGCTCTTTCCCGAGGCTATTCGCGCCCTGGCCCTGGGCGGGGCCGAAGTCCTCCTCAGGGTCTCGGCCTACATGGATCCGTGGGGTGCCACCCCCCCGATGGATTGGTGGACGCTGTTCAATCGTGCCCGCGCCGCGGAGAACTCGGCCTATGTGGTCGCAGCCAATCAGGGGGCGAGCCTCTCGAACTATCCGCCCTTCTCCTGGCCGGGCGGCAGCATGATCGTCGACTTCGACGGCCGGATCCTGAGTCAGGCGGACCCGGGACCGGGCGAGAAGATCGTCGTCGGTCCCATCGACCTCGCCTCACTCCGCGCCGAGCGAGGGCGACGGCGGGGGCATGACCTCCTAGGCCACATCCGGGCCGAGGCCTATACTGACCTGTATACCAGGCCAATCTATCGCCCGAATCGCGACTGAGCTCGGCTCGCCGACGCGAACCAAGTCCAGCCCGCGGCCCCTCGGGCACCACCTTCTCGGGGCCGATCCATGTGGGCGAGTCGACTCGGGCATCCGTCGCTCTTGCTTTTTGTCCTGATCGGCGCCTCCCACGGTTGCGGCGGTACGGCGAAGGAAGCCGCCCCGCCGAAACCCGAGGTCTCGTCGGAGCGGCCCGGCGAGATTCCCGCCGCCCGCCTTGGCGAGGTCATGAAGGCCCACCTCGCGGGTGTGGGTCACATGGAACGCTACGAATACGAGGATGCGACCGCTGCATTCCGAAAGGTGCACGAGCTGGCGCCGGGTTGGCTGCCGGGCTCGGTCAACCTCTCGATCGCACTCCTCAATACGTCGGGCACGATCGCGGAGGCGACGCCGGGAGGGGAGAAGTCCAAGAGCAATTTCGAAGTTGCACTATCGCTCCTCGACGATGTCCTCAAGGCCGACCCGGGTCATCTTCCGGCGCATTATTGCCGCGGCCTGATCCTGGAATTCCTGGGCGGAGATAACATCCTCCAGGCGCACGAGGATTTCGTCTTCGTTTCGAAGGCCGACCCCAATGATGGGCACACCTGGTATCACGTCGGCACCACCCTCACCGACCCCAATGTGAAGGGGCGTCCCGCGGGACCGCCCCAGGCGAAGCAGCTCATCGAGATCTACACAAAGGCGCTCGAGGCGAACCCATATCTGATCTCGGCCCTGTTCAAGCTGCAATCGGCCTATAGCTGGGCGAAGGACCGAGACAAACAGAAGGAACTGTCCGCACTCTGGCGCAGGCTCAACCCGAAATCGTCCCCGGACGGTCCCGGCGACACCGCCGAGAATTTCTACGGCGAGGCGGGAAAATACGCCCGGGTCATCGACCCGACACCCCCACGTGAGAGGCCCGCGGGGAAGGGGACCGAACTTCAGTTTGCTGGTCGGACGCCGATGAAGGTGGCCTTCCCCCCGAGCACGAATTGGGCTCCATTCGTCGCCCCGTCGAGCGTGACGGATTCAACCTCGGATCGGGATACGATCATCACCTCGGCGCGGGCGATCTGGGGGCCCGGAACCGCCGTCTTCGACGCGAACAACGACGGCAAGCTCGACCTCTATCTCACGGCAGCCGTCATCGGCCCGAAGGGGCTGCGGGACGCGCTTTTTCTGAACCGCGGAAACGGAGCGTTCGAGGATGTCACCCTGGCCTTGGGGCTTCCCGAGGACCGCGCCGGGATTGGGGTCGCCGCCGGGGACTTCGATGCCGACCTGAATGTGGATTTGTTCGTCACCGGCGTCGGCGACAATCGCCTGCTACGAAATCTCGGCGCCGACGGATTCAAGGATGTGACGACCGAGGTCGGCCTGGCTCCGTCGAAGTCGATCTCGCCGATGGCCCGCTGGCTCGACCTGGACCAGGACGGAGACCTCGATCTTTATGTCCTCAACGGTGCGGCCATCGAGGACGGTCGCCGGGCCTTCCTCCCCGGCAAGCCGTCGACATCCACGGTGAATACCGTCTATCGAAACGACGGGACCCCCAGGCCCCAGGAGGGGGGAGTTCCTTCCAACTGGCTCCCGCTCGCCTCGGCGCCGAAGGGGAAAACTTCCGCGGGAGGTCTGTCGCTCAAACTGACCCCGTGGACCATGCCCGAGGCCGCAGCTCTGTCGGGACCTCCGGGCTCTTATGCCGGGATCGCGGCGCTGGATGTTGATGATGACCGCGACCTCGATCTGATCCTCGCCCGGCAAGGCGAACTTCCGATCCTCATCCTGAATGATCGCCTGGGCCGCTTTCGGACAGTGGAAGTCACCGGGCTCGGCGCGGGCGAGGTCGGTTCGCAGGGCCGAGTCTCCGGGCTGGTCACGATCGATCTCGACCGAGACGGTCGGTCCGACCTGGTCCAGACCAGTGTGGGCGGTCCGATCAAGGCGTGGCGGAATGCGACGACAGGACGGGGTGATCGTGTCGTCGCGAGCTTCCAGGATGTCCCGATCCAGGCCTCCGATTGGAACTCGGCCACGGCCGTGGACCTCGATCTCGACACCTGGCCCGACCTCCTGCCAGTCAGCCTAAGGGCCGTCGCCGGCCCGCAGTGGGCCCGAAATGACGGAGACAGACTCGTCGCACAAAGCCTTCGGATCCCGGGAAGCTCCCCGGAAATCACATTGCCGACGGCGCATTTCACGGCCGACTTCCTGGGTGATGCACTGCCTGAAATGATCGAATGGAAGCAGGGTGAGGCACCCGAGATCATTCCGAGGCTGACCAATTCGAAGTGGCTCGCACTCGACCTTCGCGGGAAGTGGCTGACCGATTTCGGCCACATGCGAACCAATCCGCATGGGTTGGGGGTCAAGCTCACGCTGGAAGGGCAGGGTTTGAATGTCCCACTCGAGGTCACCACCCCATCCTCGGGGCCAGGGCAGTCGGTGGTCCCTGCTGTGCTCGGAATGGGCAGCCACGAGATGGCTGATCTGCTGCGACTCCGCTGGCCCGACGGCACGATGCAGTGCGAGTTGAACGTGCAATCGAATGTGCTCCGGGTGCAGGATGAGATCAACCGCAAGACCGGCAGTTGCCCGGTACTTTTCACGTGGAACGGCAAACGATTCGAGTGCCTGGGCGACTTCCTCGGCGGGGGCGGACTCGGTTACCTGGTCGCTCCGGGGACCTATGGTCAGCCCGATCGCGACGAGGCGATCGCGATCAGCAGCAACCAGCTTCGTGCGGTCGATGGAAAGCTCAGGCTGGCCATCGCCGAACCCATGGATGAAATTGCCTATCTCGATCACCTGACGCTTGATGTGGTCGACCGCCCGCCCGGCTTCGAGTCCACGCCAGACGAGCGGTTTGCGCCCGAGGGTCCTCGGCCGACTGGCGAGTTGCTCACCTGGCGGAGGACCATCCGGCCGGAGAAGGCCACGGACCTGCATGGCCGCGACCTGTCCGCGACGCTCGAGCATTGGGACCGACGCACGGCCGACGGGTTCAAGAAACTCTCCGGGTGGATCGGCTACGCGGAGGAGCATGGCATCGTGCTCGACTTCGGCGATCGCCTGACGGAACTGAAATCCAGCGATCGGTTGATGCTGATGCTTGCGGGCTGGATCGATTACCCGTATTCGCAGACCAACTATGCTGCGGCCACCGCCGGTATGGCCCTGAAGCCGCCGGTCCTGGAGCGGAGAAAGGCCGACGGGACGTGGGAAGTCATCGACCCGCACCCCGGTTATCCCGCGGGGTTGCCCCGGATGATGTCGCTCGACCTCACAGGGAAGCTGACGGGGCGGGGGGCCGCGATCCGGCTGACGACCAATATGGAATGCTATTACGACCAGGCGTTCCTGGCGTTGGTGGAGCCGGCTGGCGAGGCGGTGACGAGCCTGCCCGTGTCGAACGCGTGGCTCTCTGCCCGGGGATACCTCCGCGAGGTCTCACCCGATGGCGAACTCCCGCTGATCTACGACTATGACTATGTGGACCCCGCGCCGCTGGCAAGACTCCAGGGCGACTTGACGAGGTATGGCGACGTCGCGGGTTTGGTCAGCTCTGATGACGATCGGCTCTGCCTCGTCGGTCCTGGCGACGACCTCAAGCTGGAATTCGACGCGTCCGGGCTCCCGCCGATCAAGCCGGGCTGGACCCGGTCGTACGTCCTCAGGTCGATCGGCTATTGCAAGGACGCCGATCCGTTCACGGCCGCCAGCGACACCGTCGGGCCGCTCCCCTGGAAGGGGATGCCCTACTACCCGTTCGGCCCGGAAGGGGAGAGGCCGATGGACGACAAGTACAGAGATTACCTCAAGACGTACCAGACCCGAAGATCCTCGGGTCGCTGATCGAGGGGCAAGGAGAGTCGTTCAACTCGCCGGGTTGAACGACTCTCCTTGCTTCGCCTTCTCGGCCCATTCGGGGATCTCGGCCTGCAGGCGCGTTCGCAGTTCGTCCGGCAGTTTCTTGTCGAGGTGAGGGGTCAAGGCATCGAGACGAAGGGCCTCCTTCGCCTCGGCCTGGGCAACGCTGAGGAAGTTCATCGCCGCACTCGACTCGGCCAATTCCGCATGGATCAACGGCGACGTCGGATTCAACTTCGAGGCGAGCCGCAGCGCACGCTCGGCGTGGGTCCGGAGCAGGATCAAATCACCCGGCCTCGCGGCGTCGCCGAGCGAAGCCTCGATGGCTCGAGCGATCATTGCCCTTCGTCGCTGTAAGCCGTAATTCGCGGCGTTGCGGGGCGAGCCCACGGCGTTGTCCATCGCCATCAGGACGCGGGGCCAGACTCGCGGATCTCGCTTCGATTCGGGGCTCAGCCAGAACTGATACTCCAGGTCGGCCAGGCCGATCCACGGGTGGACGTTGAATCGATCGGCCTTGATGGCACGGCTGTACGCGCCCCGTGCACGCTCGAAGTTCATCCGGCCGGGGATCATCTGGCGGTCAGCCTCGACAATCGCCGACTCGGACTTCCAGTAAGGGACCGTCGTGCCGACGAACGAGCCGAGCAGGGCGGCCCAGGCCGCGGCGATCAGGAAAGTCGGGGTTCGGCCCAGCCGACGTTCAAGGCCCTCGGCCCGGTCATCTCGCAAGTTCAAGGCCAGGGCCATGCTCAGCCAGAGCATCAGCGAGACGGCGGGCATGCCGATGCCTCCCGCCGCCAGCAAATTCACGACGACGGCGATGACCGCGGCGCCGGCACTCTCGGCGGGCAAGTTCACGGAATTCCAGAGCGGCCAGATCAAGGCGATCGCTACGACCCAGCCTATGCCGAGGATGATCCAGCGCAGGAAGAGGTCGCCCTGGAACGGATTCAGGGGGCCGAGCAGGGGGCTGAATGGGTTGATCAGATTCAGGGTCGCGGCGAGCATCCAGCCCGAGGCTCCCCAGGCGAGGAGCCAGCCGACCCTGCTCGAATCGGCATTCGCTCGCATCGGTACTTCTTCCGCACTTACATGCGAAGCGGTTGCCTTCCCGAACGACGCTCTCAGCGTCAAAGCGAGGGCGGCGACGAGTGACGTCAGAGCGAAGATACCCGCGGTGGTCCAGACTTCGAGGAACAGATTATGAGGGTCGCTGATCTCCTCGCTGGCCTCGGGGAGCTTGTAGATCAGGTAGGGGCCCGCGAAGTTGCCGGGACCCAGCCCTTGCCAGAACGCTCCGGGGACGAACTTGAGGATGCGCCACGCGCCCTGCCAGTATTCATACCGGTACTTGAGCGACGTCGACGACTGGGTGAGGACGAGGAGGTCGAGCTGGCCCGCGGCATAGCCCACCGCGACCATTGCGCCAATCAGAATCAAACTTGAAAGCGTCACCCATCTCAACGTCCGTCCCGAAATCGCGCCGATCGACCGGAAGGCGAGGAGGGCCAGGGCCAGACCGAGCCCCAGGTAGGCGCTCCGGCTCTTGGTTGCGATCAAACAGGCGAGAAGAATGAGGCCAGGGACGGCGGCCAGGACGTAAGGGATGAGCCCGATCGGAGCCCGTTTGCGAAGGCGTTCGAGGCATACTGCGGCCAGCAGGACGGTCGGCCCTAAGAGGAAGCCGGCCAGGGAATTAGCCAGGCCGAAGGTGGCGAATGGCTCGTTGGAGCCGAGGAGCCTGTCTTCATACATTCGGCGGCTAGGGCCGGTCGACTCCAGCCCGAGCTCGCGCAGGACCAGCTCGGGGTTTGCCCGGTAACGGTCGCGGACCGTGGGCAGCTCATAGGCGATCTGGAAAAGCCCGTAAACTGCGATCGCCGTGGCCGTGGCGACGAGGATCGCGGCCAGCGTGTTCGTCTCGCGTTTGGTTCGCGGAAGGGACCGGGCCAGCATGTAGGCGACGGCAAGCCCCCCCCATTCCCAGGCGAGGTTGAGCGCAGGGCGGCGGTCGGCGGCGTGGCCGGCGGAGAGTCCGACGAGCGCGAAGAGGCCGAGCACCGCGGCGTCGGCCCAGCCGAACCGGAGTCGGAGCGTCCCGCCGATGAGGGCGGAGACGAGGCCGAGGCCGGCGACGAGCAGGACTGCGAACACCCAGGTCAGACCGCTCCCCTCGGCGGCGTCTTCGCTCGGCCAGAAGGCGCGGACCACGACGAGCGCGCTGAACAGGCCGAGCGCGATCCGGTGGAGGCGTCCGGCGAGCGCCTCGGCCGGGTCGTCATCGGGCGGCCTGGTCGCTCCCGTGAAGGCGGGGAAGGGGGGCGGCGTCCCGAGATTGCGGGTTCGGATCGGCGTGCGTCGGGGCATCGATTCGCTCGGGCTTGCGTGAGACTTCCAGCACGGCGACGACGCCGAGCAGGCAGAGGGCCTGGCCGACGATGATCGAGGCGCCCAGGGCGTCCATCTCGGGCCGGTGCAGCAGCAAGGCGCCCAGGCCGCCGGCGAGCGTGACCAGGTCAATCGTGCGGACCGCCGCAGGCGCAGTCAAGCCGCGATCGACCAACCGGTGCGAGAAGTGGCTCCGGTCGGCCTGGAATGGACTCCGCCCTTCCTTGAGACGGATGGCGATCACCGAGATTGTGTCATAAAGCGGCACGGCCATGACGAGCAGGGGGGTGAGCACACTGAATGGCGAATAGGGATCGCGAGTGAACGTCCCCTCGACGGTCCAGGTCCCCAGCATGAAGCCCAGGAAGTTGCTCCCGGCATCCCCCATGAACAGTCTCGCCGGAGATCGGTTGTACACGAGGAATCCGCCCAGGGCCCCGATCAGGACGAGCAGAACCGCCGGCACGAAGAGGCTCTCCACGGCGACCTGTGCGGCGACGAACAGCGAGGCCGCGATCAGGCCCACGCCGGCCGCGAGCCCGTCCATATTGTCTAGGAAGTTAAACGAGTTGGTCAGGCCCACCACCCAGAGCACGGTGATGGCGCCCGACACAAGCGGGTGCGAGAACGGCCCGAAGAGGGTCACGTGCACGCCCAGCCAGGTCACGAGGAGGGTCGCCAGCCCCACTTGCACGAACAAGCGAGGCTTCCAGCCCAGCCCGAAGCGGTCATCGGCCAGCCCCATTGCCATGATGACGCTGGAGAGCATCAGGATCCCCCAGAGCCTCGGAATCTTCTCCCGGGCCCCCGAGGCATGTCGGGCAAGTTCGTCGGGAAGCCAGTCCGGCGGGAACTTGACGACGAGCGTCGCGAGTCCAAGGCCGAGAATGACCGTGAGCCAGATGGCCACGCCGCCGCCCATGGGGGTGGGAGCCTTGTGCGCCTTGCGTCCGCCAGGTGCATCGACCAGGCCGAGTTTGGGTGCAATGCGGATGGCAATCGCCGAAAGGATGGCTCCGACCACAAATGCGGCGACCGTGACCACCCCGGCGACAACCGCCAGACTCATCGTCGAACCTCGCTTGCGGACGCCTTCCTTGCGGCTTCGGCGATGGCCTGCTCGCGCCTCTGGGTCATGCCCAGCGAGATGATCCCCAGCATGCAGGCCGCAACCAGGCCTGAGACCCCGAGGAGGGTAGCCCATTCCACGGGCCTGTCGGGGGGCCAGCCACGGCTGGCGCCGCCTCGAAGGATGGCGCCGATCCCGACGGGGCCGCCGAACGTCCCCAGCGACATGACAGCCAGCAAGATCAGCATCCGCTTCTGGCGAGGGGCGAAGTTCGAACCGGCCATGTCAGGATCGCCCCTTGCCGGCACGGGTCGCCTTCTTGGCCTCGTTGCCCTCGGCTTGCTCCTTTCGGAGCTTGTCCAGCTCGCCCAGGATCGTCTCCGCGGCGTCGGCCGCCGGCACGTTGTGGGCGGCGGCGTCGTTACGCCACTTCACCTCGACGATCCCTTCCTTAAGCCCACGCTCGCCGATGACCACTCGCAGGGGGACGCCGATCAGGTCGGCATCCTTGAACTTGAACCCCGGGCGCTGGTCGCGGTCGTCGGTCAGCACGTCATACCCGGCGGCCTGGAGCCTGGCCTCGATCGCCTCGGCGGCGGCCATGACCTCGGCATTCTGGGGCTGGAGCGGTACGACCAGGGCGTGATACGGGGCAATTGCCAGCGGCCAGAGGATGCCGTTCTCGTCGTGGCCCGACTCGACGGCGCCCGCGACGATCCGATTCACGCCGATACCGTAGCAGCCCATGATCACCGGGACCTCGTTCCCCTTCTCGTCGAGGAAGTTCGCCCCGAGAGCCTTGGAATACTTGGTCCCCAGCTTGAAGACGTGGCCGACCTCGATGCCCTGCCGGACCGCCATCGCCGTGGAGCAACGCGGGCAAGGGTCACCATCGACGGCATTTCGCAGGTCGAGCACGTTTTCCAGCGGGAAGTCTCGGCCCGGGACGACGTCGACAAAGTGAAGGTCAACCTCATTGGCCCCGACGATCACGGTCGCCATCCGGCTGACGGAGGAGTCGACGACCAGCGGGATTTTCAGGTCGATCGGCCCGAGATAGCCGATGGGCACGCCGGTGGCGGTCTCGACAGTCTTTGCGTCGGCCTGCTCCAGCGTGGTCGCGACAAAGGCCCTGCGCACCTTCGACTCATTCGCCTCGTGATCGCCGCGGATGAGTGCGGCGACCGGCTTGCCGTCGGCCAGGAAGACGAGCAGCTTGGCGGTCGCCTGCGTCCTGGCCTTGAGGAACTTCGAGACTTCCTCGATCGTCTTCTTGCCGGGCGTGGGGACGGCCCTGCGGGCGGGGACTTCGGCGGGGGCGGGGGCTGAGCCGGGCGCCTTGGGCGGTCGTACGCCGATCTCGGCACGCTCGACGTTGGCGGCGTACCCGCAGGCCTCGCACCAGAGGATCGAGTCTTCGCCCGTGGAGGACGGGATCATGAACTCGTGCGAGCTGTCTCCGCCGATCGGGCCGCTCTCGGCCTCGACGCTGACGTAGGGGATGCCGCAGCGGTCGAAGATCCGGCAATAGGCCTCATACATCGCGTCGTAGCTCGTGTTGAGCTGGTCGACGTCGGCATCGAAGCTGTAGGCGTCCTTCATCAGGAATTCGCGGGTGCGGAGAATCCCGAACCGGGGCCTGGCCTCGTCGCGGAACTTGGTCTGGATCTGATAGAGGGTGACCGGCAGCTGCTTGTACGACTTCACCAGGGCCCGGACGATGTCGGTGACGACCTCCTCGTGGGTCGGCCCCAGCGCGACGTGATGATTGCCGCTGAGCTTCAGCTTCATCAAGGTGTCGCCGTACGCTTCGAACCGGCCCGACTCTTTCCAGAGCTCGATGGGCTGGAGCGCGGGCATCAGAAGCTCGAGCGCGCCCGCCGCATCCATCTCGGAGCGGATGATCTGCTCGACCTTGTGCAGCACGCGCAGGCCGAGCGGGAGGTAGGTATAGGCCCCGGCTCCGAGCTGGCGGATCATCCCCGCGCGGAGGAGTAGGCGGTGGCTGGGTGCCACGGCGTCGGCGGGGGTTTCCTTCTGCGTGGGGATCAGTGCTCGCGACCAGCGCACGTTCCGCTCCTGCCTGCGTCATCGGATCGTCGTCGACGGACCGGGGCAGGGGCCCCGCGGCCGGACAATTCGGCCAAGTGTACCAGATCGGCCGAGGGTCACGCAGGGAGCTTCCGGCGGATTCGGGGCACGCGTCGCGGGCGTCGTATCCGCGTCCCGTCGCGTGCCGGGCAAGTCGTTCCCAACCCAACCCCCGACCGACCGAGAACGCGACTCGGCCGCAATTTCGGGCATCGTTCCCGTCGAAAGAAGTCGACCAGTGGGCGCAGGCCCCGGGCGCGGTCCGGGGAGACCTGCGTGATCGGTCCCGCAGGCGCGGTCCGGGCATCGGCCGCACGGAGGTTCACGGTGTCGACTCTCGATTTCAACCCGCTGCAACGGAATGGTCGCGAACGGCGCCGACGGGCCGTCCCGCACGCGTTCGTCGAGCTCCTGGAAAGCCGGCAGCTGATGGCTTACTCGCCGCTCGGCTACTCGCTGCCCGAGCTCGTCGTCTCGGGCCGGGCGGCCGGCACGGCGGCGTATGGCGGACAGCTCGGCGTCACGATCAGCGTCCAGAATCTCGGCGCCAGCTCGATCATCGAGCCGTTCGCACTCACGCCAGGCGCGACGAGCACGGCCGACGCACCGGCCACCACGGCCAACGTCTATCTCTCGTCCACGACGCATTTCAACCCGAAGACAGCGGTGTTAGTCGGCACGGTCGACGTCCCTGCGATCAAGCAGAATGACCGGGTCGACATCAATTCCGTGCTGACCCTTCCCAGCCAGCCGAAAGGCTTCCCCGGCGCGGGCAAGAATGTCTACCTGACATTCGTCGTCAACCCGACGGGCTCGATCGTTCAGAACGACTCGACGGCCAACACCAGCGCCCCGGTACCGCTCCGCGTGGCCCCCCAGCCCGCGCTGCCGAGCCTGCGGCTGGTCGAGTTCGCCGTCCCCGCCGCGTTGGAGCCCGGCGACACGATCCAGCCGACCATCCAGGTGGGGAACTTCGGCACCGCCGCGACTCTGCCCCAGGGCCCGGTGAAGGTGATTCTCGTCGCGTCGCTCAACAAGACATTCAATAGCGGCAGCTCGATCGTCGCGACGTACTCCATCGCCAACATCGACTCGGCCTCGGCCGTGGTGGGCCGCCACTCGGTCCTGGGCGACGACACCCTCGACGCGCCCACGAACATTGCCACAATCAATGGTGCCGCGGTCACCCTGCCGACGACCCCCGGCCGCTACTACCTGGGTGTGGTCATCGACCCCGACAACACGATCCGCGAGCTGAGGTCCGGCCAACCTGCGAATCGTCTCCAGGGAATCCGCCTCGTTGGCGCGGTTAACAACCGACTGCCGGCGGCCAACGTGACCACCAGCCCTAGCACGGCGCTCTTCCCCACCCCGGCATCCCCGGTCGGCGGCGTGCTCGCGGGCTCGGCCGCTGCGGCGGCCGCGGTCGCCGCGTCCCAACAGTCCGGGCTCGTCGGCAGCGGCGTCGCGGCCCAGACGACGTCGTCTGTGAAGCTTGCCCCCACGGCCAGCACCGTGCAAGGCGGGCGCCGGATCTTGATCGCTGCGTCACCGACCCCCACAAGATCCTTCTCCTGGATCACCAGCACCAAGCCGATAAAGGATGCCCCCAGGACCCCCAAGGTCTGAGATTGGGCCAGCCAGGAACCCTCGTCAGGTGGCATCTCGCAAGAGGGCGACCCGACGAGGGCTTTCGTCTTGCTTGACCGTGGGAGCGGGGGTCTTACACTAGGGGGACCGATCCAGGTTCCCAGAGCCGGCGCGGGGAAGACCCCCGAGGCACGCCGGCGCCCTCCCCTCCCATCGAATCGACCGCCCCGCCATGAGCCATGCACCCGCGGGGGAGACCCCGAATCGAGATCCAGGCGTCTTGCCGGACCTGCCGCCGGTCGAGCCCCCTTCGGCCGGCTTCATCGTCCAGTTGTTCGTTATCCCGGCGGCGATCGTCGCCGTGGTCGTGGTCGTTTGGCTCCTCTTCGGAAAGCTCGCCGGCGGCGAGCGGCCCGCGATGGACTACGTCCAGACGATCGAGAACGAGTCGGCCAATCGCCGTTTCCGTGCAGCCTACGAGCTGGCCAACCTGATCCGGAACACCGACTCCCTGGCCCGAGACCCCGAGTTGCTCGGGCGTCTCAACGGACTGCTGGCTCGTGAGTTGATCGCGGGCAAGGACGAGTCGGTCCAGAACTTCCTGGCGCTCTCGCTGGGCGAATTCAAGATCCTCGAGACGAAGGGATCGGCCGACGGCGTCACGCCGCCGCTGGAAACCCTCGCACTCGCCGTCGAGCCCGGCCATCCAACCCCGGTCCGGGTCGCGGCGGCCATGAGCTTGGCCAAGCACGCCGCGCGGTTGGAGAATACCCTCGACGATCCCAAGGCCGTCACAGCCCTTATCGCCGCCGGGACCGACCCTGACGTCGAGTTGCGGCAAGTCTCCGCCTTCGCCCTCGGGTTCTTCACCGGCGAGCCCGCATCGGTCGCTCTCCGCGAGCGACTCGTCGACGAAGACCGCTCCACTCGATACAACGCGGCGATCGCCCTGGGACGTAAGGACGACCCGGCTGCCGTGAACGTCTTGCGCGAGATGCTGACCCCCGAAGACCTTGAGCGTACCGTCGTCTCCGAATCCGCCGACGAGAAGCGCAGTCGGATCGAGGCCCTTGAGCTTGAGGCGATTCAGGCACTCCTCACCTCGACCAGGGCAGGCCATACTGCGCTCGCCGAGACCCTTAAACCGCAACTGTCGGCGCTGTCCAAGTCGGGACTTGTCGGGGTCAGGTCGAACGCCTCCGAGGTCTTGAAAATCTTACAACGCCCTGGCTGACGGAATCGCGTCCATCTGCCCCGGATTACGAAGGCGGAAGTCTCACTCCAGGTGAGACTTCCGCCTTTTTTCGTGCGGCTTGCAAGCGTCTGCCAGGCGCCCCGGCATGCCCGTTGCGATTCGGCCTCTTGGCATGCTCCGGCAGGCCCTGGACAAGACTTGAGGAAAACTGCGTAATCCGCCGTTCTCCCAGAGTCCCCATGTTATAGTTACTTTGGACGCGACGGTCGCGCGAGCAACAACGATCGCGCGGTGGCTCGGCAGGTCGCCGGGTTTGCAATCGTCGAGTGGTTGGGGGCCTTCAGGGACGAGTGGGCGCTCTCCTCCGCAACAAGCCGACGCCGATCGCACTCTCAAATTTGCATCAGGGACGCCGAATCGGAGTCTGGGGAGAAACGCATGTCAACGTTCTTTCGAGCAACACGCCACTGCTGGGGCGGCGCCCTGGCCGTCCTCACGCTCGCCAGCCCGGCCCTCGCCACCTACGGCGGCGGGGCCAGCACCCGCTGCTGCCCGGCGCCCGTCGTCGCCACTCAGTATGAAGTGGTCTCACTGGCACCCCAGTGCCAGCCCCTGGTCCAGACCGTCTTCGAGACCGTCTACCAGAACCAGCCCCTGACGGTGATGGAGACCCGCTACCGCACCGAGCTCCGCTCGGAGCAGTACACCGTCATGCGGCCGGTCCGCGAGACCAGCTTCGTCGAACGCAAGTACAGCGTCATGAAGCCGGTCTACCAGACGGCAACCCAGCAGCGTAAGTACACCGTGATGAAGCCGGTGGTCCAGACCCAGCGCATGGAGCGCAAGTACACGGTGATGAAGCCGGTCTACCAGACCGCGACCCAGCAGCGCAAGTACACCGTGATGAAGCCAGTGGTCCAGACCCAGCGCATGGAGCGCAAGTACACGGTGATGAAGCCGGTCTACCAGACCGCGACCCAGCAGCGCAGGTACACCGTCATGAAGCCGGTGGTCCAGACTCAGCGGCTGGAACGCAGGTACACCGTCATGAAGCCGGTCTATCAGACGGCAACCCAGCAGCGCAAGTACACCGTCATGCGGCCCGTCGTCCAGACGTCGATGGTCGAGCAGCCATATACGATCAGCCGGCCGGTGACGACGGTTCGCCAGATGGTGCGTGAGGTCGGTTACTACGAGCGACAGATGGTGACCGTCCCGGGCCCCGTGGTCGAGCGTCGAGTCCGCGTCCCCGTCCAGGAATGCGGCTGCGAGGAGGCGCCCCGTCGCGGCCTGTTCGCCTGCCTTCACAAGAAAAAGACCTGGGCCACCGTGGCCGTCCAGAAGCCTGCACGCACCGTCTGCCGCCGCGTTTACAAGCCGCAGACCATCGTTCAGGACGTCGCCGAGACGACGTATGTCACCGAAACGGTGATGCGTCAGATCCCCGTTCGTACTTGCACCTATGTTGCCGAGGAGCGCGTCGAGAACATCCCCGTCACCACCTGCCAGATGGTCGCCGAGGAACGAGTCGAGCCCTACGAGGTCCGCACCTGCTCGATGGTCGCCGAGGAACGCGTCGAGAACATCCCCGTCACCACCTGCCAGATGGTCGCCGAGGAACGAGTCGAGCCCTACGAGGTCCGCACCTGCTCGATGGTTGCCGAGGAGCGCGTCGAGAACATCCCCGTCACCACCTGCCAGATGGTCGCCGAGGAACGAGTCGAGCCCTACGAGGTCCGCACCTGCTCGATGGTCGCCGAGGAACGCGTCGAGAACATCCCCGTCACCACCTGCCAGATGGTTTCCGAGGAGCATGTCGAACGCGTCCCTGTGACGACCTGCCGGATGGTCGCCGAGACGGCCTCGCGTCAGGTGCCGGTGACGGTCGCCGAGCAGGTCCCCGTCACGGTGAATCGCACCGTCGCCCAGGTCGTTCAGCGTCAGGTCGCCGTGCAGGCATGCACATTCGTGCCGGTCGCCGTCCCCGCCTGCCTGAGCTGCAACTGAGCCCGGGCGAAGTCGGACGAATTCAGACCCCAATACGGCGGCCCTCTCCAAATGGGGGCCGCCGTATTTCGTTGACTCAGGGGATGACGGCTGAAGCGGATCGATGGCTTTCGCTGCCATGCGTCGGCCCGCGTACGTCAGCCGACTCAACCCGATAGCAGACAAGACGGCCAGACCTAAAAAAGGAACGACCGATCCGCGTCTCGCCCTGGGCGAGGTGGGATCGGTCGTTGAGGTCATTTCCGAGTCAGCCGTGCTCAGTCAGTCAGGTCGAAGTTAATTGTGTTCGACTCTTCCTTCACGGTCTCTTCGAGAGGCGTGGTCTGGAAGATGGAATACTTGGAGGGAACGAGCTTCTTCGCGGACTTGTTCGCCTTGTAGACGTCTTCCTGCCGACCTGCTCCGCCCTTGGCGTTGGCCATCACTTTGCTGTAATCCGCTTCGACGGAGATGATGGTCACCTTGTACTTACCCGGCAGTGCACCGTCGTTGGGAGAGGCGGTCGTCAGGCTATAGGAGCCATCGGTGATCTCGCTCTGTGCGGCCCGACCGGTCGTATTGTCGAGGGGGAGGAAGTTAATATTCCCTTTCGAGACCGCTTCACCCTTGTAGGTAATCTTGCCGGAGACCGGATAACGCTTGCCGAATCCGTCATCACCGCAGCCGGGCAGCGAGATCAAGGTGGCGGCAACGAGGGAGCAAGACGCGACCAGTGTAGCGATGGATTTATTCATGGCTGTTCGCTCGTCCTGGAACTTAGTAGTGGCGAGGTCGGGGAGGTCGGGCAGGGGTTCAGATCCGGAAAAATCGGCGTGCGGTTGCCTGCCACCGCGTCGAACGGACCCGCCCCGCTCCGTCGGGCCGATGAATCGGCCCGACGGGAACGGGGCGGAAATGAGCGGACGGCGGGGTCTCGACCTCAGTAAGCGTCGGAGCTGACGACCTCGCCGCCATTGCGGCTGGCGAGGGCACAGTACGTCGGCATGCTGATCGTGTTCTTCAGGAACTTGACCGAGCCGTCACCGAAGATGAAGTTACCGCCGCCGGGGTGGCGGCTGATGAAGCCCTTCGCCGCGGCCGAGTAGCGGCAACCGACCGGCGCGGACGCACCCTGCCAGTTGAAGGCGCAATTTGCGGCCGTGGCCGGGACCGTATTGGCGTTCCAACCGAGCGGGACGGTGGTACCGGCGAGTCCACCGTTGAAGTGCCACAGATTGTTGTCGGCGGCGGCGACCGGAAGGACTTCGCCGACCATGATGGTGTTGCTGGTGCCGTCGGTGAAGCTGTTGATCGTCGCGGTCTGCATGGTGCGGTAGTCGAACACACCACGCATCGTGCCGCCGGTCGTGGCGAAGGCAGGGCCGTACTTCGTGCCCCAGAAGCCGTGCCAGCCGATACGAGCGATGCCGGCGGGAAGGGTGGTGGCGTTGGGATCGGTTTCCCAGGGCAGGCCGCCGTTGAGCGGGCCGCCGCAGTAGTTGTCGCCGAAGCTGCCGCCATAATTCGAGACGGGAACGACGAGGGTCGCGGCACCGGTCAGCGGATTGGCCGGGGGAGTCGCGGCGGCCGACTGGCCGGCGGGATTGGCGCCGGAGCCCAGCGGCAGGAAGCCGTTGCCGTTGGTGCCGTCTGAGGGGCAAAGGAAGGCGTTCACCGCCGTCATCCAGATCGTGTAGAACGACCCGCCGTCGGCACCGCCGCCGGACGATTCAACCATCAAGTTGATGTTGTTGAAGATATTGCTCTGCTCCATCTGCGGCAGGATCATCGCCCGCCACGAGAGCAGATTGGCACGACCATTCCAGGCACCCTGGTCCATGGTCGCCTGGGCCGTGATCCCGCCGGTGGGGAACGAGCCATAGGTGTCCTGGTAATTGTGCATTGCCAGGCCGATTTGCTTCATGTTATTGACGCACTGGATGCGTCGGGCAGCCTCGCGTGCCGACTGAACGGCGGGCAGCAGCAGGGCGATCAGCACTGCGATGATCGAGATGACCACCAGCAGCTCGATCAGGGTGAAACCAGCTTTTCTCGAACCGCGATGCAGATTCATACGACGAACTCCGCGAAAAACGAGAAAGACGACAGCGGACCGCGCATCCAATGACGCGACCCGGGCCGGAAGGGCCTTCGGGGATGAGCAGTCGATCCCTGGACGAATCCAGACACCCACAGAACGGATTAGGACGAGCGATCGAAGGAACGTGACTTCTAGGAAACAAGACGCGAAAGACAGGCGCGAGCGAACAGGCTCGCGGGAAATTTCCTGAATTTAGCGTAACGTCTTAAGAAGCCAGCAGCCGGGCGCTCTACGTGAGGAAGAGACACCGGCTGGCTTACCACAAGATGAGAGGGATGACTCACAATCTTGACCCCGATGCACGACGCGGTCAAGACAATTTCTGAGAGGTTTTGCCTCGTGTGGTGTATGAACCTCATGTCTCATTGATCGAGCACCAAAAGCCGAGATTTGTGAGTCCCACTCACGCATCATGATGACCATCTCGATCAACGAAAGAATTCGCAAAGTCGATCGCAACCGATGCTAGCGAATATCCACACACTCACGCGCGATGGATACATCCGACTCAGGGCGTCCTGACGCGGAGGGCGACAGTTCGTCGATGATGGAGAAGTCCTCCGGCAGAGGGATCGGGGTGAATCCGGCTTTTCTCGAACTGAGATGCAGATTGATACGACGAACTCCCCAGAGCGCAAGCAATGACGCGACCCGGACTGGAATAGCCTTTGGGAATGAGCAAGCGATCCCTGGCCGAGACCAGACACCCACTCAACGGATTAGGAGGAGCGATCGTAGGAACCAGGCTTCTGAGAGACGTAACGTGTAACCCAGGCACGAGCGGACACGCTCGCGGGAAATTTTCTGGAATTCGCGTGACATCGAAAGAAGCCCGCAGCCGAGTCCCCCTAGGGAGGAAGAGGGATCGGCTGGCTTACTGCGAGATGAGTGGAAGAGTGCACAATCTAGGCCCGGACGCCCACCAAGGTCAAGACGATTCACCAGGATGATTTGGACAATCGATTCCAAAAACGGACAACGATCACTCGCAATGGAACGTCTCAATTTCATCCAATGAACAACGGTCCATGGCGACCATCTCGATCAACGAAACTATTCAGATACGCGAGGTTGTCGCGATCGCGAACAGAGATCGGGTCAGACCCAGATGCGACTGAATCGCTGTTCTCGGCCTCAGGCGGGCCGGCCGCGGAGGGCGGCGAGCGGGCCGAAGTCGAGCACCGTCCGACCCAATCCGGCGATACAGCGTAGATCAGGCTCCAGCCAGGCGGCCGGCACTTCCCCCAGGACGTTCAGGCCGGCGGCGTTGGGCGAGAAGGCTGGCAGGACGATCCGGCTCGGGCCGACGAGGAAGCAGGGGGCCGACACGCCCGATGCACGCAGGATTGGGTGGTGGTGACCGGAGATTGACCGGGCGCCGCGGATCGGCCGATGGCCATGGCCGATCGTCCAGCCGTCGACGGCCAGGCTCAACGGGAGCGGCGGCTTCGAGGGCGGGTCATGGTTCCCGCGCAACGCGATCAATTCGACACCCTTCTCGCCCAGCCATTCCTTCAGGCGATGCAAGTCGACCCAGGTCCGCGGGCAGGGGGTGGGACGCTCGACCAGGTCGCCGGCGACGACCAGGCGGCGGATCGAGACGCGATCGAGGAGCCTTTCCAACCGATCCAAGGTCTCGGCCAGCGAGTGCGCGGGGACGATGTCGCCACCGGCGGCCCGGGCCCATTCGTAGCCCAGGTGCACATCGGCGATCACCGCGACCGACTCGCCCGGGTGGACGGCGGCCCCTTCTGGACTCAGGAACCAACCGCCGGGGCCGGCGATCAAGGTCCTACCAGCCGGGCGTGCAGCCGCTTCAGCGCGTCTTCAGGATCCTCGAATCGAAGAGGCTCGGCGCCGGCCGGGTCGACCCATGCCCAGGCGAACGGCGAGGCGGCGTCGAGCCTCCGCATCCGGACGGCGGGGCCCGTCGCAAGCCAGGCACGGGCGCCCGGCACGTCGAGCAAATTCTCGAGCACTTCCCGCCTGGTCTCGCGCAGCAGCGGGTGATCGGGACAGGCCGCCTTCACCAGCGGATAGAGTCTCGTGCTCACCCAGTTCAGGCCGCCGACCTTGAGGCGGCCCCCTTCTGGATTGCGCAGGACCATCAGCGCGATCGTCGCGACGTGGCGGAACCGCTTTGCAAGCAGCTCGCCGCGGTCGAGCCCTTCCAGGATGTCCGCTTCCAGCCCTTCAAGGCTGACTAACGGAGCAACCTCCTCCGGCTCAAGAGAGCTCCCCTCGGGCGTCAGGATCGACCAGCCGAGATCGGCGACGACCAGGCCGAGGTCGCGCCCGAACCGCTTCCCCAGCCTGGCGGCGGTCGCACGGCCGAGCGCCTCGCACGCCGAGCGTCCGAGCGGCGCATGGAAGGTATAGGCGACCCCCGGCTCATCGACCCTGGGAGACTCCTCGACGAGCAGGACGTCGGCCCTCGGGATCTCGCTGAACGCCTCCTGCGCCCGGAACAGCTCGACCAGAACGGCGGCGGCCGAAGGGTCAAGGTCGTGCTCGTCGACGAGCCAGGCCCGCATCGTCGACGGCCCGTCCGCCAGCAAGTCCGCGGCTCGCTGTCGGAAGCGGCCGAGGTCGAGCGCCAGCTCCGCCGAAAGGCCCTGACGATCGCTCGACCAGCGCGGCAGGTCGGCCTCGCCTCCTGCCAGCTTCGCCCGGACCACGTTCCCCTCGACCCCTCGATATTCTAGCGCACGGCCGTCGAGCACGAACCGATCACCCACCTGAAGTCGCTCGGCGTAGGCCCCTTCCAGCGTGCCGATCTCCAGCCCGTCCACCACGACTCGCACCGATTCCTCCGAGCAGATCGTGCCGACGTTCGTCCGGAACCAGCGAGGGATCCGGCCGTTCCGAACGCCGAACGAGTCTCCCTTCTTCCAGATTCGCGGGGCCGTCCAGCGCGGCGTCGCGCCCGGCTCGGGCTCGTAGGCACCCGGCGGCGCGGCCAGCTCGCCGGCGAGGAAGGCCAGGCAGTCATCGAAATCCCGCCTCGTCAGGTCGGCCATCGGCCCGGCCCGTCGGATGAGTTCGAATGCGGAGTCGGGCGAGCACTCGCCGGCACAGGACATCCCGATCAGTTGCTGGCAGAGCACGTCCAGGGGCGCCCGGATCGCCGCGAGCGGCTCGACCCGACCGGCCCGGGCTCCTTCGGCCGTGACGACCCCGCCGGCCAGTTCGGCGGGCGTCGCCGCGAGCAGCAAGCCGCGAGTCGGGACGTCCACCGAATGGCCGGCCCGGCCCATGCGTTGGAGGCAGCGCGAGACGCTCCCCGGCAGGCCGATCTGCACCGCCAGGTCGGCCGTGCCGATGTCCACGCCCAGCTCCAGGCTGGTGCTGGTGACCACCGCTCGGAGATCGCCCGCCTTCAGCGCAGCCTCGACCTCTCGCCGACGCCTGGCATCGAGGGCCGAGTGATGCGCCGCGATCGTCTCGTCACCCCCGGCTGTGACCTGCCTCAGGTCGCGGGTGATCTTCTCGGTGAACGCGCGCGTATTCGCGAAGACCACCGTCGTCCGGTTCTCACCGACCGCCCGGCCCAGTCGCCTGAGCAATCGCCGATACGAGAGCCCCCGATGCGGCCCTTCATCGGCCTCCATCAACGACTCCACCTCGACCTGGAGCGGCGGCGATCCGACCGGCAGGGGAGCCTCCAGAACGTGACACGTGCGCGTCGGCCCGACCAGGAAATGGGCCACCGGGCCGGCCGGATTGCAGGTCGCCGAGAGGCCGATCCGGCAAGGGTCGTGCCTGGCCAGGGCCGCCAACCGTTCCAGCGACACGGACAGATCGGCCCCGCGCTTCGTCGGGACCAGCGAATGGACCTCGTCGACGATCAGGTGCTCTACTGGCCCCCATCGGCCGTGCCAGCTCGACTGGCTGAGCAGCAGAGACAGGCTCTCGGGGGTGGTAATCAGGATGTGCGGCGGCTTGTCGCGAAGCCTGGCCCGTTGATACGCGGACGTGTCGCCGGTACGCACCCCAACGGTGATCGGACTCGCTTCCAGGCCCATCGCCGCCCGGATTCCTTCCAGCGGGAGTGAGAGGTTCCGCTCGATGTCATAGCTCAGGCTACGAAGCGGCGAGAGATAGACGCAACGGAGGCCCGGCCCCAGAGTGCCCGCGGCATGCTCTGCGGCCAGCCGATCGAGGATCGCCAGGAAGGCGGCCAGGGTCTTGCCAGTACCTGTGGGCGAGACGAGCAACGCATTCTCGCCCGCCGAGATCACCGGCCACGCGAGTTCCTGCGCCGGCGTCGGCCCGCCGGGGAACGAGGCCTCGAACCAGGCCCGCACCACCCCGGAGAGTGCCGGGTGCCGCGTCGAGGGTTGGTCATCCCGGGTCTTCGCCATGCCGTCCTAGCCCGTCCCTTGAATCCTCGGCTTCAAAATTCGCCGCGACGCCCAGAGGTCGCCGGACGAGGCGTCGGGATGGCTCATTGTAGCGGGACGTCACCCCCCTCGGCAGAGATGCCATCGCCCGAGGGAAACCGCGAAGTCCGCGCGGCGGTTGACAGCCCGCGGTCGAATCGATTCAATTCGATCTTGGACTTTTGTTGGAGAATCGACGGCCAATCGCTCACAGAGGCGCCCGATGCTCGATACCACGCGTCGATCGCTGCTGCTGGGCGGAGGACTCGGCTCCCTGGGGCTCGGCCTGCCCGGCCTGCTCAATGCCCGGGCCGCAAGCGTGGGGACGGGCGTGCCCACGGGATTGCCCTCGATCCGATCCTGCATCATGGTCTTCTATTACGGCGGGCCCAGCCATCTCGACTCGTGGGATCCCAAGCCGGATGCACCCGCGGAAATTCGCGGCGAATTCAAGGCGATCTCCACCAGCGTGCCGGGCATCTCCATCTGCGAGCATCTGCCGCTGACGGCCCGCGTGATGCACAAGGTCGCCATCGTCAGGAGCATGCACCATGCGATGCGCAACCACGACTCGGCCTGCACCGAGACTCTGACCGGCAGGCTCCCACCGGGCGGAGATCGCGAGAATTTCTCCGAGGTGCCGGTCTCGTTCCCGTCTCACGGGGCGACGCTTTCGCACGCATGGAAGGCGAGAGGCTTGCCACTGGCCCATGCGTCGCTCCCCTATCGAATCCGCAACGTCGTGACCGTGCCGGGCCAGTCGGGCGGGTTCCTGGGCCCCGGTTACGACCCGCTCCTGGTCGAGTCGGACCTCGCCAGCCAGTCGTATCGGGCCGAGTTGTTGGGCCTGCCGGAAGGGATCCGTGGGCCGAGGTTCGAGCGTCGACGGGCCCTGCTGGGGCACCTGGCGACGACGGTCCCCGGCGCCGCGGCCGAGTCGTTCCGTCCGTATTACGAGCGGGCATTCGCCCTGCTCGACAGCGAGGCGGTCCGGGCGGCGGTCGACCTGAGCGGGGAAGACCCGAGGGTAAGGGACCGCTACGGCCGAGGGCTACCCGATCCGCCACGAGGTGATGACCGGGGCGTGCCCGAGAATAACGGCGCCTGGCACGCGGCGGGCCGGTTGATGCGCGGCCAGAACCTGCTGCTCGCGCGGCGACTCGTCGAGGCGGGCGTGCCGTTCGTCAGCGTCTACGACTATCAGCAGCAGGGACAGAACTGGGACGCCCACTCCCAGAACTTCCAGCAGCACAAGAACCATCTGCTGCCGCCCGCCGACCGCGCGTTCTCGGCCTTGGTGGACGACCTCGACGCCCGGGGACTGCTCGAATCGACGCTCGTCGTCGCGCTTGGAGAGTTCGGCCGGACCCCTCGGATCAACAAGGACGCCGGCCGCGACCACTGGCCCGACTGCTACAGCGTCGTGATGGCCGGCGGCGGCGTGAAGGGGGGCTCGGTCTACGGAGCCAGCGACAAAATTGGCGCCTTCCCCGCGACCGACGGGGTGACGCCCGCCGACCTGGCCGCCACGATCTTCTGGAGGTTCGGCCTCGACCACACCCAGGAAATCAAGGACGCCACCGGCCGCCCTTACAGGCTCGCCGAGGGCGAGCCCATCCGGGGCCTCTTCGCCTGAACTCGCTCAGGCGACGAGGCAGGAAGCCTCGACCTCCTCAAGGATCATCTCGCCCACCGACGCGGACGGGGTAACCACGTAGTCGCGATAGGCATCGACCAGCGGGGTCGGGTCGCGGTCCATCCGACCGGAGTCGGGCACGACGTCGTACAGGCCCAGGTGGAGCAGATGATGCTCCATCCCCTTGCGCGACCAGCGATATTTCCACTCGATCATCGTGAACAGCGGGAACCAGGTGTACCCCAGCACGGGCACGCCCTCGGAGCGGACCCGGTGGACGGCCGACACGGTCTCGCGCATCCAGCGGGCGCGTTCGACGTGCGGGCCGTTCGAGCTGGTCTCGGTGACCATCATGGGCAGCTGGTAGCGATCGTGCACCAGCCGCAAAACATCCGCCAGGTCGGTGGGCGTGCGGTGGCCCATCACCCGGGTCTTGCCGTCGCGGCGGACCACGAATTTATGGCTCGACCAGGGATAGTAGTTCACCCCCAGCACATCCCAGCGGGGCGCGTGCTCGGCCAGGCAGACCAGTTCGGCCTCGGTCGCCCCGTGCTCCAGCAACCATTCGAACCGAGCATGGCCGGGCAGGACCTTCCCGCAGGCGAGGTCGAGCGGCAGGAGTCGTCGGGACTGGGCCTCGGCGGCAAGATCCTCGACCTCGGGGGAGCCGGCCAGTTCCAGGCCGACGTCCTCGACGTGGACGAGCACCGCGTCGGGCTGCGCGGCTCGCAGGGCCTCGGCCGTCAGGCTCATCCCCTTGGCCAGCGACAGCAAGATCTTGACGTAGCCGTCCTCGCCCCGCAGGTAGGGGGGCCAGCGACCGTCTCGCCCGCAGAAGTTGGCCGTCACCGAAGGCTCGTTGACCGGCGTATAGCAGTGAACCAGCGACCCGTAACGCTCGGCGAACTTCGACGCAAACTCCGCGACCCGTCGCGGATACGAGGCGTTGACGAAGTGGTTGTCGAGCCAGAGCGGCGTCCCGTAATGCATCAGGTCGATGATCGGGGTCAGCCCCTTCACCTCGACGAGATACTCCAAGACGGGGTCGGTCCACGACCAGTCGTACTTCCCGGGCTCGGGGTTCACCCTGTACCAGGGAATTCCATAGCGAATCGTCGAGATCCCCAGGTCGGCTGCGATGTCGATGTCCTGCCGCCAGAGCCGATAGTGGTCCATCAGCTCGTACTCGTCGAGCCTCCGATGGCCGGCCCGGGTGTGCGGGACGAACGTATTCTCGATGCCGACAGCCCAGAGGAACTCGGACGATGAGGGGCCCCACCCGTTGGGATAGGAGCCTTGACCGCGCCGCATCGAACTCAGGTCGACGACGACCCCGCCGATCGGTTGGCTGTCCATTGTCGGTCCACTCCCACGAAGTCCCGTCTCGATTTTCCCGCCATGCCAGGGCGGAGATTGAGTGGACGGCACCGTCCACTCTTTAGTACGTACTTACGACCTGTTGGGACCGTGCTCGCTGACCGAAGGGATGATAATCGGCCCTCGAGCGACCGCATAGAGTACTTGTGATGACTTTATGCAACGACTCGAGTCGCCGAGATCGCGTCGAAGATGGCTGGTCCCTCGGCCATCAAACCCAACTTAATCCGTCCCCGGGGGACCGTCACACCGGCTGCCAGGATTACTCCGTCGAGTCGAACCTCGGCCGTCCCGCCTCCGGCCCGGACGTCGATGCGGTGGAAGCACGTCGGGTCGAAACTCGCTCCTCCCAGGGTCGGCAGCGGGGCATCGGTCACGGCCCCTTCCGTCCCCCCGATGAGCGCCGGGGAATCGGGCGAAGCCGGGAGTAAGATCGACAGATTCCCCGCCTCGCTTCGGAGAATCATCCCAGCTCGGCCAGAACCGGCCGAGGAAAATCGGACCCAGATCTCGACCGCGAAATCATCGACCAGATCAAGGGCGTCTCGCCAGGCCAGGCCCGAGGCCAGGCCTGCGTGGGAGGCGAGTCCATCATCGACCGTCGACCATTCGCCCGACTCGAAGGTCCAGCCCTCCGGCTTGACGCCCGGGGCGAATCGTGAGCGGTCGGAGGGGAGGGGAGGCGCCGTCTGCGGCTGGTCGGTCAATCGACCGATGGTCACGCCGCCAGCGTCCCAGAAGGCCGGGCACAGCCAGACCCGGCGGACGTGCTCGCCCGGACGACGGCCGTGCAGCACGATCCAGTCGTGCACCAGGTCCGGCCGGACGACCGAGAAATGGCCGGGCCCTTCGACCAGGCCGGGGACCGTGCCGAAGATCGGGCCCTCGCGGCCCCGAAGGTCGGTGTACGGGCCCAGGGGTGCATCGGCCACGGCCTCGCCCGTGCCGTACGCCCCGGTATAGTTACCGCCGCTGTAGCCGCAGAAATAACGCCCGTGGCGGCGGACCGGCGCGGGGCCTTCAATGGTGTTCCAGCTCTCGAACCGCCGGTTGTCGTACAGCGGCATCGTCCGATCGGACTGGAACAGCTGCCAGGGGGAATGGGCACGCAGGATCGGGACTGGGGGCCCCTCGGGCGTCAAGGGGTCACGCATCGGCTGGGCGACGATCCCCGTCCCGTGCGGGGGCTGCCCGTCTTCCACGAAGTCGAGACAGCGGAACAGGTAAAGCCGACCGTCGTCGTCCAGCAGCCACGAGCCGTCGATCGAGAACTTCTCCGAAGGGTCGCTGATCTGCGTGCGGAGATGGAACGGCCCCGCGGGATCGTCGGCCACGGCGACCCAGAGGGCGTGCCCTCTCCGCTCGACGTCGCCGAAACTGACGACCATGTAGAACTTGCCGTTCCAGGCCATCACCTCGGGGGCCCAGTAATCGGCGGGCTCCCCCTCGGCGGGCACGAGGGCGCCGCCCAGCGGGGTCCAGTTCAGCAGGTCGTCGGAGCGGTAGACCGGGATGACCCGGCCGTCGCCGGGCCCGGGGCCATCCGCGGTCCCATACAGGTAGAACCGGCCTCGATGAGGCAGGACGAACGGGTCGCCGAGCGCGATCCCCTCGATCGGATTCGAAAAGCTGGGGATCGGCGACTCGGCCGGCATGCTCATGCGCGATGCTCTCTCGCGGGACGGACGGCGATAGCCAGGTCGTGCCGGAACGGCGGCAGTTCGAACGCGAGAGGACCGCCCCGGCAGTCGAGCGTCACCTCTCCGAGGATCTGGCCGTTGTGCGTCTCGACGAATGTCAGGTCATACCTGCCCGCGTCCATCGAGGGAAGCTCGATCGTGGCCTCGCGGACGAGCGGGAGGAACGGAAGCTCGCCTTCGTGCTCCATCGCCTCGCGGCCGCGGATCACCCAGGCGACCGCCTGCCGGCCGTCGAGACAGGCGTAAGCAAGCAGATCTTCGGGGGCCACCTTCACCAGGTCGGTGACATTCACGGACGCGAACCGGGGCCAGTCGATGAGCCGGGCGAAGTCGGCCATCACGGCCTGGGCCTGGCGCATCCCGGGGGTCAGAGTGTGCGGGTGCCGGTTCGGCCAGCGCATCCCGCCGCCGGCACCGCCGCTGGCCAGGTGGGCCCACGACATGTGGCGGAAATAGCCCAGGTCGAACCCTTCGGGGAGCGTGATCCCCATGTCCTTGAAGGTGTGGATCGGGCCCGTCTCGCTGTCGGTGAACGGACGGCCGTCACGGATCTCGGCCAGGGCGTGCCGCACCCACCGGGCCATCGCGTCGGCCGCCGCCACCGTGTTCGTCGGCGCGTCGATCGCCCCCGGCTCGTAGACGTGGGTTGTGGCGAAGTCGAGGCTCGGGTGACGGAAGATCAGTTCCGCCAATGGGCCGCGGGGCTCGGCGCCAAAATGGCTGACCGTCTGGAGATGCGTCTTGCCGAAGTGAAGCCGCTCGATCTGCCGGACGTGCTCCGAGAGGTCGGCCACGACGTCCATCAGTCGGCTCGCAGTTTCGAAGTCGATCGCCTCCGAGGCCACCCCGTGGTCGTGCCCAAGCTCGTTCCAGAGATCCCAGGCGAAGACCACGCCCGAGCCCCCCCAGCGTTCCACCACGAACGCAATCCGCCGCTTAACCGCCGCCATACCTTCGGGGTCGGTCAGCAGGTCGATCTGCCTGCTGCATGGGCCGCCGCGGGCCGAGTTATAGGGGTGATCGTCCCACATCACCCAGGTGAAGAAGGTGTCGAACGGCGTCAGGAGAAGCCTGAGCCCATGGCGATCGCACAGGGCGATCAGGTCGTCGACGGCCTGGACCGTCACCGGGTCGAAGTCGCCAGGGCTCCGTTCCAGGAAGAGCCCGTCCCCCACGTACTCGAGCATGACCCGGAGCGTGGTCACGCCATGCTCGCTGAGCCAGGCCAGGTGCCTTTCCACGGAGGCGACGTCGCGCCGGCCGAGCAGCCCTTCCAGTTCCGGCCAGGTCAGGGCATCATTCTGGCCGATGATGAGGAACGGCTCAGAGTCTTCGGTCTCGAAGTAGCGGCGGCCGGGGCCAAGTCTCACCCACGCGAGGGGCTTGGACGTCCCCCAGTCGGGGGGAAACAGCGTCGGCTCGGCCTCGGCAATCGGCGGGTCGAACAAGGTGACCATCAGGACTTCTCCTCGGAGACAGGCCGGGCCGCCCCTTCCAACCGTTCGGGCCCGAACATCGGCCCCGGCCCCGGACGGTTGGAAGGAAGGCGGTCGGCCCCTGGGATCAAGGGCGACCGGCGCCGCTCAGCCCTTTGGACCGGCCACGAGGGGCCTGCGGCGCGGGGCCGATCGACTTCTCGCCGGACTGGACCGACTCGACCACCCGCTTCGACGAGAGGATCGCACCGTCCTGGTTGACGTACTTCCACTCGCCGAACCGGCCGATCGGGTAGATCCCCAGCCCGTGCAGGTACGCGTTGATGATGTCGAGGTTGCCCTGGCGTTCGGGCGTGAAGGGGATGTAGGCATGCGGCATGCCCAGCACCTGCTCGAAGACGACCTCGTCGCCGTCTCGCCAGAGATCCGTCCGTTTCAGGCCGGCCACGCAGGCGTCGATCAGCGCACGCTTGCCCTGAACGGGCAGCGGCTTGTACTTCGAGTGACTGATCTCGAAGGTGAGTGCACTGTGCCCAGGCGGGGCGTTGTTGGGCGACGCGTTCGACTGGACGAAGATGCGCTGGAAGATGTACTTGTCCTGGCCTTCGGGATAGTAGATCCAGTGCTTCTCCGTGACCTTCTCGCGGTTGATGCCCAGATTAACACAGACGACGGCCGTGCTCGGCAGGCTGTTGGCCGCCTGGCGGACCACCTCCGGGGCCCCCTCGATGGCCGCGATCAGGTCGGGCAGCGGGACGCTCGGGTAGAGGGTGCCGTAGCCGATCGTCTCCAGCCTGGCGTCGGACGACCCCGCCTCCTCGACGCGGAACGTCGCCCGTCGCTTGATCGGGTCGAGCTTCACCAGCGTCCTGTTCTGGGCGAACGCGCCGCCGCGGGCACTGACGCGGGACGCAAGGCCGGCGACGAACATCTCGCAGCCGCCGTTGACGGGGTAGCCGAACTTCGAGTTCGGGCCCATGTCGCCGCGGCCACGCTGGAGCGATCCCTCGATGACCTCGTCGAGCGACGGGGTCAGCACCCGGCCGGCGATCCAGTCGCTGCTCATCCGGGCGGGGTCGATGCCCCAGACCTTGAAGTTGTACGGCTCCATGAAGTGCCGGGTGATCCCCTCGCCGAACGTCCGCTTGCTCCACTCCAGGAAGTTAGGCGGGACCGAGTGGCCATTGCCGATTCCGTTGCCGTCCCCGGCTCCGTTGGCGTGCCCGCTCGTTGCGGTGAGCAGCGGATGCCTGGAAGCTTCGATCACGCCGAGCAGGCACTCCTTGACCACCTCGGTCGGCAGCCCATACAGGTTCCCCTGGAACGGATAGCGCTGGTAGGCGTCGTAGAGGTAGACCCAGCTCTCGCGGACCTGCTCGTGGAAGTTCCCTTTCAGGACCTCGCGGAACAGGGAGTCAACATACTTGTCCTGGGTGAAGAAGATGTGACCGGCGTAGTCGAACGTAAACCCGCCGTCGATGATCGAGCGGCAGAGCCCGCCGGCACGGCCGTGCTTGTCGGCGATCAGGAAGTCGGGGTCATCCAGATGCAGACCGGCGCTCAGGCCGGCCGGGCCCGCGCCGATGATCAGGTTCTTCGCCTCGTCGACAACCATGCGTCGGACTTTCGGTTGGGGTGCGGGGCTGCTGAAATGCTGCTCGATCTGGCGGCGCATCGCATCGGCGGTCGCGTCCCAGCCGCTCTCATCGGCCCGACGCCTGCCGGCCGCGGCCCGAGGCTCGTCGAAATTGGCCATCGCCGTCGTGGCCATCGAGAGGAACTGGTCGGCGCTCTCGGCGACAAAGACCAGATCGCCGTGGTCGCGCACCACGTCGCGGACCGCGGTCGACACGATCGGCTTGCCGCCGGCCATATATTCCAGGGTCTTCGTCGGGCTGATCGTCTTGGTCGATTCGTTCAGGGCCCAGGGCATCAGGCAGACGTCGAAGCCCTTCAAATAGGCGGGAAGCTCGGCATACGACTTCTGGCCGAGATAATGGAGGTTGTCACGCCGGGGCAGGCTTGCCGGGTCGACCTTGATCAGGGGGCCGACGAGCACCACCGAGCCCACGCCCGGCGTGTCGGCCAGCCGCGCGATCAGGTCGTAATCCAGCCTCTCATCGACCGCGCCGTAATAGCCGTGGATCGGCCTGGGCAGATCGGCCAGATCGGCGGGAAGCGGGAGGGCGGGGTCCTCGGCCTTGGCGAAGTGGCCCGCCTCGACCGCGGACGGGAAGCAGTGGAGATTCGCGTGCCGGCCGGCCTTGGCCTCGTACAGGCTCCGGCCCCCGGTGAACACGACGTCGGCCCGCCCGAGCAGCCGGGTCTCGGCCTCGGCCAGTCCGGAGGGGGCCCCGGCGAAGTTTGCCAGCTCGTCCATGCAGTCATAAACCACGACCTGATCGGCGGCGAGCCGGTCGCCATACGCCGAGAAGATCGGCGAATAGAACCAGCGGATCAGCGGGCGATCGCCGCGCACTTGCTGGACATAGTCTTCGACGAGCCGCCCGAGGTCGAAGTCGCGATCCGCTCGCCGGTGCGGGCGCAGGACCGTGACGCCGTCGGCCACGTGCAGCACATCGAGGCCGGGAGGACGGTCGTCGAAGAGCGGTTCTTCCTCGACGATCACCGGCCAGTGCGCGGCCATTCGGGTCAACAGATGCTGGGGACGCTGATACACCCAATCCCAACGTAGATGACAATGACACAGCAAGATGGGGGCGGACGTCCGCGCCGGGATCGGTAGAGACATCGCAGTGATCCTCAGAAAATTCGCGGGGCCTTGCTCTCCCGAGTCGCGATTCGGCGAGAGCCAGCGCAGCAGACAATGACGAAGGCCCCCCGCTACGGTGCCTGTGTCAACGCCCTGTTCGCTCGATGGACACGGACTGGCTCAGGCGGGATTGATTCGCGGATCAGGAATCTGCAAGTCTCGCGCCAGCGGCGCAGCAAATCAACCAATTTAACAAATACATGAACCAACACGCTTTAGGGGGGCTAATTGCTGGGCTTCGCCCCCAGGTTTTCGAGGATCAACCGACCGACCGCCGCTGCCTCCTCTTCGAGCAGCCAGTGCGAGGCGCCGTCGAGGATCTCGAAACGATAGGGACCGGAGACGTGGGCCGCGGTCGCGTGTGCGGCGACAGGCCCGAGGGCCTGGTCGCGGTCGCCCCAGACGTACAAGGTGGGGACCTCAACCAGGCCGATGCGCGCCGAGACGTCGAGCGCCCTGTACCAGTTCAGGGCGGCGGTCAGCGCCCCCGGCTCGCGCAATCGACGGACGTTGGCCTCGACCTGCGGGGCGGATAGCTTGCCGTCATAGGCCTTCTTCAAGCCCCGGAAGTTCCAGGCCTTGAGGAGGAACTCGGCGATGTGGAACGGTGCCCGGAAGAGTTTGACGTACCAGGACCGACGTTGCTGGTCGGGGTCGTTGGCGATCGCGTCGAGCAGCGCGTCGACGTGGGGGACCGACAGGACGCAGAGCGAGGCAAGTCGCCCGGGATGGCGGGCCGCCAAGGTCCAGGCGACGATGCCACCCCAATCGTGGCCGACCAGGTGGAACCGAGCCTGGCCGAAGGTGTCGGCAAAGCCCAGGACATCCGACACCAGCAGGTCGACCGCATAGTCGGCAACCCGCCCGGGCCGGGCCCCGGGAGAATACCCGCGTTGATCGACCGCGACAGCTCGAAAGCCCGCCTCGGCAAGCCGCCCCAGGATGGGCAGCCAGGAGTCGGCGAATTCCGGGAACCCGTGCAACAGGATCACGAGGGGGCCGGACACAGGGCCACCGGCCAGCGCATCGAAGCGGAAACCGTTGACGTCGAGGACCAGGCGTTCAACGCCGTCCGACGGGGAAGTCATGGTCACGCCCTGGGCCCATGGCAGACCGGCCATCAGGGCGAAAAGACCGGAGCAGCCCGGATTGGGACGACGGGAGTCGTCCGGTGTCGAGGACATCTGGGTGACAGAGTCGACAATAAGGGGTGGCTGACGGGATTTGAACCCGCGATCTCCAGATCCACAATCTGGCGCCTTAACCGCTAGGCCACAACCACCATCATCTCGCCCATCGGGAAGGGCGAGCGAGGTTTGATGGTAATCATTCGCCCGCCGCGTCGTCAACAGGCCGGGCCGCCGGGGGCGAGAAATCCGGGGCCGAAGAGGGTCCCGGGGAAGAGGCTGCGTAAGGGCTTGGAAAAATCTCGGGACATCCCTTGACCGGGCCGGATAATGTCTAGACTCTGGGGGCCGCCGGTGCCGGAATACTCCGGCCACCGGTCGCGGCAGGTTGTCGGCGAGGCTGGTTGCGAGCGTCCGACGCGGGGTGCGTCGAGGGCCGCGGATTCGGGTACTGCCTAAAAGAAGATCGCGGGCGCGCAGGCGAGGGATGGAGTGGGCATGGACGGGACTCGCGAGTTGCGGATCGGCTTCATCGGCTGCGGCCACGCGGCGGGGATCCACATGGATCGCTTCCTCGCGCTGGACGGGGTCCGAGTGGTCGGCTGCGCCGATGCCGACCGGCACGCCGCCCAGGCCCTGGCCGATCGTGCGACCGCAGTCGGGCTGGGCATGATCGGGGACCGACGTGTTGAGACGGCCGTGCCGGTGTTCACGGGCCACGCCGCCTTGATTCATGAGACTGCGCCCGACGCCATCGCCGTCTTCACGCCGCACCTGGCCCACTACCGCCCGACGATGGACGCGCTCCAGGCGGGCTGCCACGTCTTCGTCGAGAAGCCACTTTCGACCAGCGCCCAGGAGGCGGCCGACATCGTGGGCCTGGCCCAGGGGCGCAAACGGCTCGTCGGCGTCGGCCATCAGTACCGGCTGCTCCCGAGCCTGATCGCCGCCCGTGCCCGGCTTGCCGAGGGGACCATCGGGGCGCTCAGGCTGGTCTCGGCGACGCTCGCCCAGCCCTGGTTGGAGGGGCACGGCGGGGCGGAGAACTCCTGGAGGTTCGACCCCAAGATCGCCGGCGGGGGCCTGCTCGCCGACGCTGGCGACCACCTGCTGGACGCCTTGCTCTGGAGCACCGGCCGTGTTGCCGTTGAAGTCGCGGCCGTGCAAAGCCGATTGGATTCGGGCCTGGACGTGGTCACAGCCGCGGCGATCCAGCTCAGCGGCGGGGTCCTCGCGACGGTGGCCTTGTCGGGGATCTCGCCCGACTCGCTCTTCGAGATGACGTTCTTCGGTGAGTTGGGTCGTCTCCACCTCACCGACCGGACCCTGGTCGAGACGATCGGCCGGTCCCCCCCCGCGGAGGTCGGACTGCCTGAGCCCGGCGAGAGCATCGACGCCAACTTCGTGGCCGCGATCGCCGGCAACGGCCCGCTCTGCTGCCCGGCCGACGAGGCCCTCGACGCCGTCCGGTTGCTGGACGCCATCGGACGTTCGGCCGCCACCGGCCAGGTCGTCCGACCGACCTGAGAAGGCGCCGCACACGCCGGTGGACGCGTGCCCGGCCCACCGGCCCCGAATCTCCCCGAAGTTCTCGATCGTACGGCCTATCCTTCGCCCGACGTGCCGATCCTCCCGAGAGGCGAGTCGGCGAGTGCAAGACAATGAGTCGGGGCGACCTGTCCCCCTTGGCCCGAGGAATGACCTCATGTTGGACTGCCTGGTGTTGTCCGAGACCCTCGAAGACGTGATCGCCGGCCTGGCGACCACCCCTTCGTTTTCCAAAGTAGCCCCGCTGACTGCCCGCCACCCGGGCGAGGAAGAGGAGCTGGACGAGGACGACGTGGACGACGACGAGGAAGTTGACGACGACTTCGAAGACGACGAAGACGAGGACGACGACCTCGACGACGACGAGGACGACGAGCTGGAAGGAGAGAACTTCGACCAGATCGACGAGATCGAAATCGACGATGACGACGATGACGACGACGATGATGACGACGATGATGACCTGGACGACGACGACGACGAGGATGAAGACGAGATCGACGACGTCTGAGCCTCGGGCCTAGACGACCTCGATCCCGGTCCGGCCCGTGGCCCCGCCGGCAACTCGGCGGGGCAGGGGCGCGGCCGGGTCTCGGTCGGCCCCGGATGTGGCCGCCCGACACCATCCGGTTTTTCGTAAACTTCGGCTTGGAGGCCGACTTGCGTTCTGGCTATTCTTGAGGGATGCTTTCTTGGCCCTTCCGCGCCCGCAAGGGATGCATGGGGGCTGGGCCAGACTCGATGCCGACAGGGGAGCAACCCGCGATGGCCGCAGCCTACGAACGACCGGACGATCCCTCGGCCGAGGGAGCGAAGCCCGCGCCTTCGACGAGGAGACTGCGAGAGCAGACCCAGATCGACTTCGAACTGGAGTTCTTCGGCCGGGTCCTGGAACGCGACCCGCTCTACACCGAAGCCCTTCGGGTTCACGCCAACAACCTGGCGTCCAAGGGCCAGCATGCCCGGGCCCTGCAGGTCGACCGCAGGCTCGTCCGCCTGCTCCCCGAGCGGTCGATCCCCTGGTACAATCTGGCCTGTAGCTTCGCCGTGCTCGGCATGCTCGACCCCGCCTTCGGGGCCCTTCAGCAGGCGCTCGACCTGGGGTATCACCACGCCGATCACCTGAGGCGCGACCCCGACCTGAAGCCGCTTCGCGGCGACGCGCGGTTCGACCGCATGATCCGCCTTGCCTACGCCCGGGCCGCCGAACACGACACGCCCTGACGCCGGCCGGCACGGCCCGTCTGATTCAACCTCTCGCCCTCCCGTCACGACGCAAGGCCCACGCGTGGCCGTCGCCGTCGCCCACCTCTGAGTCAGGCACCCATGCTCCACCACACCTGGGACGACGTCCGCGAAGCCACCGAGGCCGTGAAGGGCCGCTGGCCCGGGACGCCGACCGTCGGCATCGTCCTCGGCACCGGCCTGGGAGGCCTGGCCGACGAGATCAAGGCCGAGGCGCGGATCCCCTATCCCGAGATCCCCCACTTCCCCAAGTCGACGGTCGAGAGCCACAAGGGCCAGCTCGTCTGCGGGACCCTGGCGGGCAAGTCGGTGGTGGCGATGGAAGGCCGCTTCCATTCCTATGAAGGGTATACGCCGGCCCAGGTCACGTTCCCGATCCGGGTCATGAAGGAGCTCGGCTGCACCACGCTGCTCGTCTCCAACGCGGCCGGCGGCCTGAACCCCTTGCATCACAAGGGCGACCTGATCGTCATCGAAGACCACATCAACCTGATGGGGATCAACCCCCTGATCGGGCCGAATGATGACCGCCTGGGGCTCCGGTTCCCCGACCTGATCGAGCCCTACGATAAGAAGCTGCAGGCCCTGGCCCTCGAGATTGCCCTGGAGCAGAAGATCGTCGCGCACCGGGGCGTCTATGTGGCGGTGACCGGGCCGAACCTGGAGACGCGGGCCGAGTATCGGTTCCTGCGGGCCATCGGCGCCGATGTGGTCGGCATGTCGACGGTGCCCGAGGTCCTGGTGGCCGTCCACGCCGGCCTGAAGGTGCTGGGCTTCTCGATCGTGACCGACCTCTGCCTCCCCGATGCGCTGGAGCCGGCGAACATCGAGGAGATTATCAAGGTCGCCAAGACGGCCGAGGGGAAGCTCAGGACGCTGGTGATCGAGGTCTTGAAGCGGCTGGATGCCTGAGACGGGCCGGATTGCCCGCGATGGACTCGCCGCGAGCCAAAGATTGAGCGCTTCATGTCGACGAATGCGAAGCCGTACAAGGACACCTTGAACCTGCCGGTCACCCGGTTCGAGATGAAGGCGAACCTGAACCTCAGGGAGCCGAAGGTCCAGGCAAGGTGGGCGGAGACCGGCCTCTACGGCAAGATCCGGGAGGCCGGGAAGGGCAAGCAGAGGCGGGTGCTGCACGACGGCCCCCCCTATGCCAACGGCGACATCCACATGGGTCACCTTCTCAATAAGGTGCTCAAGGACGTCATCGTCAGGTTCTTCACCATGAAGGGGTATGACAGCCCCTACGTGCCGGGCTGGGACTGCCACGGGCTGCCGATCGAGCACAAGGTCATGAAGGACCTGGGCTCGAAGGCCTCCACGATGAGCTTCCCCGAGATCCGCGACCTCTGCCGCGTCGAGGCCCTGAAGTGGGTCGGCGTGCAGACAGGGCAGTTCCGGCGGCTGGGGATCAGCGGCGACTTCGAGAATCCGTACCTGACCCTGAACCCGGCCTATGAGGCGGGCGTCCTCGACGTGCTGGCCGACCTGCTGGCCCGCGACGAGGTCTTCCGCCAGCTCAAGCCGCTGCACTGGTGCATCCAGGACCGGACGGCGCTGGCCGAGGCCGAGCTTGAGTATCGCGACGAGACCAGCACCAGCGTCTATGTGAATTTCCCGATGACCGCCGGCGTGCCGGCCGCCTGGGGCGAAGGTCCCTGGCATGCGATGATCTGGACGACGACCCCCTGGAGCCTGCCGGGCAACGTCGCGATCGCCCTGAACCCGAAGATCGACTACGCCGGCGTGCGCTACGCCGACCCCGCCGACGGCAGGCCGGTCCACGCCATCGTGGCCGTCGAGCTACTGTCGAAGGTGATGGCCCTGCGCGGCGTGACGGAGGTCGTCGAGCTGGGTCGCTGCAAGGGCAAAGACCTGGAAGGGGCGACGTATCGCCACGTCTTCATCGACCGCACCGGCCCCTTGATCATGGCCGACTACGTGAGCGTGGACGACGGCACGGGGCTGGTGCACAACGCGCCCGGGCACGGCGTGGAGGACTACCAGGTCTGCCGCGCCCTGGGCCTGCCGACGATCAGCCCGGTGGACGCCGCCGGGCGGTTCACCGACGAGGCCCCGCCCGAGCTGGTGGGCAAGAACGTCTTCGCGGCGAACCCGGTCGTGGTCGAGATGCTCCGGTCCGCCGGGGCGCTCTATCATGAATTCGCGTTCAAGCATAGTTACCCCCATTGCTGGCGGTGCAAGAAGCCGGTGATCCAGCGGGCGACCGAGCAGTGGTTCGTCGGGGTCGACCGCAATGACCTGCGCGGCCGAACGATGGAGGCCATCGCCGGGGTGAAGTGGATCCCCGGCTGGGGCCGGACCCGGATCGAGTCGATGGTGGCGGGCCGGCCCGACTGGTGCATCAGCCGCCAGCGTGCCTGGGGCGTGCCGATCCCGGCGTTCGGCTGCGAAGGGTGCGGCACCCAGGTCCTCACGGCCGAGAGCGTCCGGCACGTCCGGGACATCGTCCGCGAGAAGGGGGCCGACGCCTGGTACACCGAGCCGGCCGAGAGCCTGCTGCCCCCCGGGACGTCGTGCCCGAAGTGCGGCGGCGGGTCGTTCGTCAAGCAGGGTGACATCCTTGACGTCTGGTTCGAGTCGGGCAGCAGCCACCGGGCCGTGCTGTCCGACGAAGGGCGCGGGCTGGGGTTCCCGGCGTATCTGTACCTGGAAGGCTCGGACCAGCACCGCGGCTGGTTCCAGTCTTCGATCCTGACGGCGGTCGGCACGACCGGCCGGGCCCCCTTCGAGGCCGTGCTGACGCACGGGTTCATCCTCGACGAGAAGGGGGAGAAGATGTCCAAGAGCGGCGGCAACGCGATCTCGGCCGTGAAGGCGACCGAGACTTATGGGGCCGACGTGCTCCGGCTGCTGATCGCCAGCATGGACTATGCCGACGACGTGAAGATCCGCGAGGCAGGCATCAAGGAGATGTCGGAGTCTTACCGGAAGATTCGAAACACATTCCGATACATGCTCGGCAACCTGGACGACTACGCCGGGTTCGACGGGGATTCGGCCGGAGTGCCCGCGCTGCGGGAGGTCGACCGCTGGGCGCTCGGGCTCCTGAACGACGTGGTGCGGGATGTGACGGCCTCCTATGAGCGATTCGAGCTGTACAAGGCCTATCAGCGGCTCTACGAGTTCTGCGGAGTCGGCCTGTCGAGCCTCTATTTCGATGTGTTGAAGGATCGGCTCTACGCCGAGGCCCCCGACGGCGAGCCCAGGCGGGCGGCCCGGTTCGTACTCGACCGGGTGCTGAGGGCCCTGGTCCGGATGGTCGCGCCGATCGTCCCGCACTCGGCCGAGGAGGTCTGGGACTTCCTGCCGACCGACGGCGAGAAGGCCGAGAGCGTGCACCTGGCCGCTTGGCCCGAGGCCGATCCGGCATTCGATGACCCCGCGCTCAAATCCCGCTGGGAGCGGCTGTTCGCCCTCCGCGAGCTGGTGACGCTGTCGATCGAGCCGATGCGGGCCCAGAAGCTGATCGGCAGCTCGCAGGGTGCGGTAGTCACGCTGACCTACCCGACCGAGGAGCGGGCCGCGGCAGCCCGGGCGGACGTCGAGTTGCTGACCGAGCTGTTCATCGTCTCCGAGGTGAAGGTGGTGGCGAGCGGGACCGGCGGGGACGCCGATCTTCCCCTGGTCACGGTCGAGAAGTCGACCCATCCGAAGTGCGAGCGGTGCTGGAACCAGCGTGAGTCGGTCGGTTCGGACCCGGCCCATCCGACGCTCTGCGCCCGTTGCGCCGGGGTCGTGGCCATGCTCCCGGCCGGGGGCTGATCCGTGGCCGATGATGCGATGACCCGAGAGCCGCGAACCGGGCCGATCAAGGTCGCGGTCTGCGCCTCGGGGGGCGGGACGACGCTTCAGAACCTCCTGGATCAGATCGGCGACGGCCGGCTCGATGCCCGGGTGGTGCACGTCGTGGGGAGCAAGGCGGGGATCGGGGCGATTGCCAGGGCCGAGGCGGCGGGGGTGCCGGCCTCGGTGGCGCTGCGGGCGGGGAAGTCGCTGGAGGCGTTCAGCCGCGAGGTCTTCGACCCGATCCGCGCGGCCGGTGCCGAGCTGGTGGTGCTGGGCGGATTTCTGGCCTTGGTCGAGATCCCCGACGACTATGCCGGCCGGGTCATCAACATCCACCCCTCGTTGATCCCCGCGTTCTGCGGCAAGGGGTTCCACGGGGCGGCGGTGCACCAGGCGGCGGTGGAGGCGGGGGTGAAGGTTTCGGGGTGCACGGTCCACTTCGCCGACCAGACGTATGACACCGGGCCGATCATCGTGCAGCGTGCGGTGCCGGTCTGGGCGGAGGACACGGCCGAGACTCTGGCCGCCCGGGTCTTCGGGGCCGAGTGCGAGGCGCTCCCCGAGGCGATCGAGCTGTTCGCTGAGGGGCGGCTCCGGGTGAGCGGCCGCGTGGTCTCGGTGGTCGGGGACGACCCTCGCCGGGGCTCCTGAATTCAACGTTCGCTTTAATGTTCATCAAACAGGCCCGGGCCATCCTTGGTGGATGGCCCGGGCCTTCGCGTCGGCGTCAGGTTCGGTCCGATCCGGGGTTCACTTCGGGGCGGCCGGCTTGGGCTGTGCGGCGGCGGGCTTGGTGGCCGGGGCCGCGGCGGGCGCCGGAGCGACGTTCTGCGGCGTGATGGGGGGGAAGAAGTCGGGCGGGACGGGCTTGATGTCGATCTTGGCGGTCTTGCGCTCGCTGTCGACGATCTGCTGCTGGAGGTCGGTGACGTACTGGTTGAAGATCGCGACCTTGTTCTGCTCGAAGTCGATCGGCTTGCCTTCCTTGCGGTCGTTCACCTGGATGAGGTGAAGGCCGTACTCGGTCTCGACCGGGTCGGAGATCGAGCCCTTCTTGAGGCCGAAGGCGGCGGCGGCGAACTTCTCGATGTACTGGTTGCGGCGGCGGAAGTAGCCGAGGTCGCCGCCGCTCTTGGTGGCGACGTTGCCGTCGTCCTCGGAGAACTTGTTGGCGGCGTCGGCGAAGGAGATCTGGCCCCCTTCGATCTGCTTCTTGATGCCGAGGAGCTTCTGCTTGGCCTGCTCCTTGACCTCGGGCGTGGCGTCGGGGGGGAGTTTCAGCAGGATGTGGCTGGCCTTGACGGTGGAGCCGTAGAAGAGGTCTTTATTGTCGTCGACGTACTTCTTGAGCAACTCGTCGGTGGCCATCTGCTTGGTGAAGTTGGCCCAGCGGATGCCCGAGGCGATCTGCTCGCGCAGCTTGGCGATGGGGATGTCGTTGGTGGCCAGGACGTTGAAGAGGTCCTGACCGTCGGCCTTCAGCTCGGCCTTGAGGCGCTCGACCTCGGCGTCGATCTCCTTCTCGGTGGCGACGGCCTTCTGATTGATGACGTAGCGGTTCAGGAGCTTGGTGTTGGCGATCATGTTGGCGCCCACCTTGAAGAACTCGGCGAGGGTTTCCTTCTCCTTGCCGGGCTCGAGCTCGAACGGGAATTTGTCGAGATATTCCCGCAGCTCGATGGCGGTGATGGGCTCGCCGTTGACGGTGGCGATGACGGTCTGGGGGGGGGTCAGCTTGGGGGCCGCGGCAGGCTTGGCCTGCGCTGGGGCAGGGGCGGCGGGCTTGGCCTTGGCCTTGGCGGGGGGGGCCTGAGCGGGGGCGGACGCGGCCGAAAGCGCCAGCAGGCAAGCGCAAAGCATGGAGGAAACGACGCGCATCGGTCACGACTCCCTGACGTCCTGGGGCGACTGAAATGGGACCCTTCTACGGGCGGCCGTCCGACGGCCTGATCGGGTCGAGTATACGGGATTTGAGCCCGCCTGCCGCCCCAATTCGGGCGGGTGTCGCGGCCGGGTCCAGCACCCGTTCCGGCCTGGCGGCGGGCGTCTGAGGCGTCCGGCCGGGGCGTTTCGGCGCCGGCGCGGGCGTGGTACGCGACGGGGTCGGGGTGGATTGGGCAAGGCGGGGGGGCGTCCTGGCCTTTGCGGGAGCCGGCCCGGGGGCCGGTCCGGGAGGCGTGGCGGCGAGCGTCTTCTCGGCTGCGTGGCCGCCGTCGTCTTGCTTGTGGAACCGCCAGAGCGGGGCGTCGACCCGGGTGCCGAAGTTCAACGGCTCCTCGGGCCACTGCTCGATCAGCGTGTAGGTCGAGTAGCTCAGCATGGCATACACGACCAGGGTGCTCATGATCGACTTCGACCAGAACTTCATCGCCGTGCCGAACGCCTTGTTCACCCGCGCACCCCGCAGGTCGACGCTGCAAATCTCGTCCAGGAGCAGGTGGGAGAAGAAGCCCGCCATCAGGGCGATGGCCATCATCACCTTGATGATCGGCTTGTCGGTGGGGTAGAAGTGCAGCGAGATGGTGCCCCAGAGTGCGCACGTGGGAAAGCTGTGGCTCATCCCCCGGTGCTTGGTCAGGCCTGCGACGATCCGCTGGAGGAAGTGGCGGACGCAGACGTAGGCGATGATCACCGCGAGCAGGTGGTACTCGAACGCGGGGACCGGTTCCATAATCGCCAGCCGGTGCCAGACGCCGATGGCGACGATCACGCCCATCAGGCCGGTGAACCCGCGCATGGCCGAGCCCGAGTCGCTATCCAGGTCGGGCAGCATCCCGCCCAGCGTGGAGAGCAGCGTGGCCACGATCCCGTAGATCCAGTGGATCTGGCCGAAGAAATAGGCGCCCAGGCCGTACACGATGCCGGTGCCGCAGCCGAACGTGACGTGCTGGCGATAGTTGCCCAAAGGGTGGATCCGGGGCTGGGGGACGATCCTTGTCCGGGGAGCCCGCGCGCATTCCAGATGGCTCATACCAGAACCGGGAGAAAGGCTCCAGGCCGATTCCGGACGCCGTCGTCGCTCGATCCGTCCGAATTGTCAAAGAGCAAACGGGTTTCTTCGTGTGCTCAGGCGGCCAACTGCTGCAAGGCGGCCCGCCGGCGCGAGGCTCGCAGGCGTTGGATCCGATTGCCGGTCTTGGAGTTGCGGCCGAGCGGCCGTGCGTCGTCCCGCGTCTCCGGCTGGTCGTTCAGGAAGGGTAATGAAATGTCGCCGAGGCAGGCCGCAAGCCGAGGGATGTGCGACGGGGCGTGGCCCGGTTGGGTTCGTTCTGTCACGACGGCATGGGGCGATTGGGTTCGTTCTGCAACGGTTGCGGCGGTCCTGGCACGACCCCGCTCGACCTCCTCGGGCGTCGGGTACGGGCTCCGCGAGGAGGGGGCGTCGTCGTCCCACTTCGGGTTCGGCGTGGGGTCGACGGGGCGGGACCGGCCCTTGTGCATCAATTCGAGGGCCCACTTCATCCGGCGGAAGCTGGCGGTCTCGTAACGACGGAGCAGGTTGAGCGTCCGGTCGTCGCCGGTGGAGAGGCCCAGGATGGCCGCCTCGCGCTCGTCCTCTTCGATGTCGTCCAGGCCCGACTCCTTGCGGCCGAGCAGCCGTTCAAGCTGGTCGTCGACGAGGTCCTGGCGGTGGTCCAGGGGGCTTGTTTCGTCGGTCGGATCGAGGGGACCGGGCAGGTCGCGCAGCTCGGGCGCGATGCCGAGGAGGTCGAGCGCCAGGGCGGCCTGTTCGTCGGTCCATGTGCCAGCCTTGTCCAGGGCGTGGCCGAGGGCGCGCCAGCGGTCGATCATCCAGTCGCAGCCGGGCGCGGTGATGGCGAGCCTGGCGGCGGTCTCCTCGGGCTTCGAAGGGAGGGTGCGTCCAAGTTTGGCGGTGTCGGCCTTGCGCTCGTCGGCCCAGCAGACGGCGGAGCGGCGGGCGCGGCTATCCCTGGCGAGCCGCTCCTCGACGCGGCAGCGCTCGATGCGCAGGCTCTCGACTGCGATCGTCTCGACAAGGCTCACCTCGAAGGCGTTCATCGGCCGCAGCGACGAGTTCCACTGCGCGGCGCGGTCGTGGGCGGCCTGGGCCTGCTCCTGCGGGACGACGATGCCGGCGCCTGAGAGCCCGTGAACCAGGCTGTTGCGGCGGGACTTCGCCTTGCCCTCGGCGGTCCTTGGTCCGGTGCTTCGCAGGGCATTGCGGCGGTTGGCGTCGATGCGCCTCTGGCTGGCGGTGGGGGTGCTCATGGTGCGGCTTCGCGCCTTTCGGTGGGTCGATCCGAGGTGTCGCCGGCCAGGCGAGACCGGCCGTCGCTGCGTCGCGCGGCCGCGCCCTTCTTAGAGATAGTCTGAATTTTGTGCGATTTCGTCCCTAAGAAATCCGAAATCTTGCGAAAAATTTCCGAGGGAGACGCGGAATGGGCCGGCGACCATCGGGCCCGGGAAGACGGGGGGACTGTGTCGATATTTTTAAACACAGGATTTCAATCCTTATTTCTGTTTGCATTTCATGTCCGGTTTTCGTTTTTATTTACATCTCAATGATAGCTCGATTCGACATCCGTGTTCCGTGCCGATTTCCGGCGGATTCGGCCCTCTGGATCGGCCGCGAAGCCACGCATGGATCGTGCCCACGGCGGTCGGTTGTCGGGGATGTTCCGACGCGTCTTCCCCTTCGCGACCTCCGCCGAGGGGACGGCGCCGCCGGGCCTCGGGCATGCTCCCGGGCTCTCATGACTCTCGGTCACCATTCGATTTGACAGCAAGAAAACGAGGAGCAGACGATGCGCTGGAACCCCCTTCGGACCCTGTTCGCGACCACCCATGAATCCGCCGCTTCGAAGAGGTCTCGCCGCCATCTGTCGGTCGAGACGCTGGAAGGGAAGGCGCTGATGGCCTATAGCGCATTCGCCGGGGTCCGAGCGGCGGCCATCGTCGCCAAGGCCGCTCCGACGGTCGAAGCGGCCGATGCCTACGTCACGGGCGTCTTCAACACGGTGCTCTATCGGGATCCGACCGAGGCCGAACTCTCGAAGCTCGCGACGCCGCTGTCCGCTGGCAAGACGACGTATGCGAAGGTGGCCGCGGTGGTCCTGAACTCGCGCGAGAACCTGGGCAACATCGTCACCAACTCCTACTACTCGATCCTGAATCGCGCGCCCGGCACGGCCGAGCTGAACAACGGGATCTCGCTGCTCAGCAAGAAGACCGGCACGGAGTCGCAGCTCCAGGCCCGGCTGTTCTCGTCGAAGGAATACCTGACCCTGTACAGCGTGAAGAATCCGACCCAATTCGTCAGTTCGGTGGCAGCGACCTATGGCGTGACCTACAGCGACTCGGCGCTGGCCGCCAACTCGCCCAACGTCGTGAAGAAGGGGCTCTACCAGGGGGCGTTGACGGTCCTGTCGAGTGCCCAGGTCATGCACTCACGGTTGGCGTTCACCTATTACTCGATCCTGGGCGAGGAGCCCACGCCGTCGGCCCTCGCGAGCCTGGCCCACGCCAGCTCGACCCGATTCGGCGGCCAGATCTCGCTGCTGTCGAGCCAGGCGTTCATCCAGTCGACCCAGATCGTGGTCGAGTGACGTCGAACCGGCCGATCGGAAGAATGACGAACGAGGCCAACCCTGGACGACGCGGTCCGAACGGATAAACGACGAGACCCACCCCGGACGACGCGGTCCGGGGGGTCTTCGGGCATGAGCCGACACGCCGGCAACCGCCTCGAGGGTCGTGCCCATGGGGCCGGCCACGGAAATCGGAAGCCCGACTTCGATACCCTGGTGTCGACCATTTTCGGTGAGCACCGCCCATTGTCCGAGCCGTAGGGCAGGGATGGCGCGATGGGGTTCCCGAGAGGGCACGGACGCTGAGCTTGCCCGCGGGATTGGCCTGTCCGCTCCGATCGACCTTGGATCGGGCGAACGATCTACCTCATCTGACCGAGCCGAGATCGAGGTGAGGCAAGACTCTCCGATCCGAGCGGGGAGGGCAGGGGTGAACAGCTCCGATCCATTCCCGCCGGCCCCAATGCACGCCGCTGGCCCCGGCGGTTTGCTCGGTTCTCGCTGAGACTGGGCCTTGGTCCCGCAATCGGACGCAGGCCTCGATGGTTTGCCTGTGGCCCCGCTCGCCGATCGTGAGGGCCTGGGTATCGCGCGGCTTGAACACGTCGTTCTCGGCCTGCTTCTTGGCAAAGCCGGCAACGATTTTCGTCGCCAGTGCCGTTTGCTTGGCCTACCTGGCGGGCATAAATCCCCTTCTTCCCGGCCGGGATGGCCGGGCGGATGGCACGTTTCGGGGGGACGTCTCGACCAGGAGATGCGGCCCCGAATCCGTTCGCGTACCGCTCGCTCGGCACGAATTCAAGGGATTGAATTCATCGTGCCAGGTTTGGTAACAGTGATGACGCCCGGAAGATGGGCAATTTACACGGAACCTGAACGGAGCACCTTGAGCGATGAGACTTCTGCCGTGGGACAAGACGCGGGAAAGGTGCCGGCGAGCCGGGCTGGCCGTGCATGTGGAGCACCTGGAAGACAGGATGGTGCTCAACGGTTCGCAGCACTCGGCGCTTGCCAGGGCCGTCAGCATCTCGGGGCGGATCACCAATGAGGTGACCGGCCGTGGGCTGGGGGGCCTGACGGTGCAGTTGTTTGACGCCGATGGGGCGAAAGCGGCCACCACCAAGACCGGCCCTCTGGGCAGGTACGCCTTCAAGGGGGAGAAGCCCGGTGCGTACGTGGTGCATGTCGAAACGCCGAAGGCGTTCGTGCAAACCTCGCCGACGTTCACCAATATCGCCCCGGTGGGGGCGTATGCAACGAACCCGGCGACGGGGCAGCTCTATACGGGGGTGAGCTGGAGCTACCATACGGGCAACAACAATCCGGAGAACGGGCCGGTGGGCCAGGACGGCTGGGTGACCATCGCCCCCGAGGGAAACGCGGCGTTCGAGTCTCCCATCAACATCAAGGGGGAACCGACCGACCTGAGCCAGTACCTGACGATCAACTACGCCCCGGCGACGCCCAAGGCGGTGATCAACAACGGGGCGCAGCTCCAGACGCAGTTCACCGCCAACAAGGCCGACTCGATCGAGCTGAACGGGGTCGAGTACGACCTGTCGCAGTTCCATGCCCACGACACGGCCGAGAATGAGGTGAATGGATATCACTACCCGATGGAGGAGCACTTCGTGAACGTCAGCTCCACCGGCGCCGAGACGGTGGTGGCGGTGTTCCTGCAACTGGGAGCGCATAACGACTCGATCCAGCCGATCCTGGACGCGGCGACGGCGAATCTGACGACCTCGGGCTCGTCGACCACGCTGTCGGCCCCCTTGAACTTCGCGGGCCTGCTCCCTTCGAGCACGCAGGGCTGGTTTTACAGCGGCTCGCTGACGACTCCGCCGCTGTCTCAGACCGTCAACTGGCTGGTGTTCTCGACCCCGATCACGCTGGATTCCGCCCAGTTGAAGCAGTATGAAGCGGTGGCCAGCGGAGCGGGCTTCCTGCCCAACAACCGCGAGATTCAGCCGACCGACGGCCGTCAGGTCGACCAGTTCAACATCGATGTGGCCTACGCCGGCGCGACGGTGGGTGGCGCGGACTTCACCCTGGCCCGCAAGGCTGCCTTGAAGGCGGTCTCGCCCGCAACCGCGACGCATTCGACCTCCTCGAACGCCTGAGAGCCGGGCCTTCGACCGACAATCCGCCGGATTGTCCCCCTTGCCGGCTCCCCCCTCCTGGGCACCCCCCGCCCGGCGCCGGTGTCAGTCGCCTCCGGATTGCGAGACGGGCCAACGTTCGGCAGCTTCCCCGAACCTGGCCGGGCGGCACCGCGCGCCAAGATCGCGGCTTCTCGCCTGACGGAATGCGACGTATCCTGTCGTGGCACGACGTTGTGGCCCGGTCCAGAATTTCCCCCCGACGACGAGGCGATCTGATGAAGGCAGTACTCGGAGTGGCGGCATTGCTCCTCGGGTTGACGGGGGGCGCGAGCGCGGAAGACAAGGAGGCGAAGGCCGTCATCGACCGCGCGATCAAGGCGCTTGGTGGCGAGGATGCCCTGGCCAGGGCCGACGTCATCTCGTGGAAGTCGAAGGGAAAGATCTACCTGGAAGGGACGCCAAACGGCTTCACGCTGCGGACGACCCTGAAGGGTCTCGATCGCACCCGCGCGGAGTTCGGTGGCGATTTCGACGGGTCGGACATCGAGGTGATCACCGTCCTCGACGGGGCCAAGGGCTGGAGGCGCTTCAACGGGACGACCCTGGAGCTGACCGAGCACGAACTGGCCGGCGAGCGGCAGAACGCCTATCTCCAGGCGATCTCGATCACGATGCTGGCGATGAAGGGCGACGGCTTCAAGGTGGAGTCCAAAGGCGAGGAGAAGATCGACGGCAAGCCCTCGGCGGTCCTCAAGGCGACCGGCCCGGACGGCAAGGACTTCACCCTCTTCTTCGACAAGGAGACCGGGCTGCCCGTGAAGCGGACGGCGAGGATCGTCAACTATGACGGGAACATCGTCGACGATCAGACGACGTTCGAGGGTCACCAGGAGTTCGGCGGGATCATGTTCGCCACCCGCGGGACGAGCACCCGCGACGGGATCAAATTTGCCGAAGTGGTGAACACCGAGATCAAGGTGCAGGCCAAGGCCGACACCTCCGTCTTCAGCCGCCCCGACTGAGCGAAGTAGGAGCCCTCGGATGATCTCGCACGGGTGCCCACGCCGGGCCGCCGGGAGTCGCCGCGCGCCTGCGGGCCGCTTCACGGAGGCATGGCGCCGCAGTATCCTGACGGGTCGTCGCGGATCTGATCCGTTCTGATCTCTCTCACGGGACGAGGCGATCTGATGAAGATGATGCTTGGGTTGGCTGCGATGTTGGTCGGTCTGACGAGCGTAGCGAGCGCGGATGACGCGGAGGTGACCGCCGTCCTGGACCGGGCGATCAAGGCACTCGGCGGCGAGGCGAAACTTGCCAAGGCCGACGTGATCTCCTGGAAAAACAAGGGCAAGCTCTACCTCAACGGCACGCCCAACGAGTTCGAGGCGACGTCGACCGTGAAGGGCCTGGACCGGCATCGGGCCGAGTTCAAGGGGAACTTCGGCGGTCAGGACGTCGAGGTGCTGGCGGTCCTGGACGGCGACAAGGGCTGGAGGAAGTTCGACGGCCAGACGCAAGGTCTGTCCGAACAGGAGCTGAGCACCGAGCGCCAGAATCTCTACCTTCAGGTTGTCACCTACAATCCCCTGGCGCTGAAGGGGAAGGGCTTCAAGGTGGAGTCGAAGGGCGAGGAGAAGGTCGACGGCAAGCCCGCCTCCGTGCTGACGGCGACCGGCCCCGACGGCAAGGACTTCACGCTCTCCTTCGACAAGGAGACCGGCCTTCCCGTGAAGCGGACGGCGAAGGTGGTCAACTTCGACGGCTCGACGGTCGACGAGGTCGAGACCTTCTCCGACTACAAGGACTATAGCGGGCTCAAGATCCCCACGAAGGTCGCGAGCACCCGCGCCGGGTCGAAGTTCGTCGAGGCGGAGACCACCGACTTCAAGGTGCTCGACAAGGCCGACGCCGACTCGTTCAGCCGCCCTGAGTGAACGAAAAAAGGCCGCCCCCCGCGAACAAGCTCGCGGGGGGCGGCCTTTGAGTTTCGATGATCCGGCCGGCTCAGGCGGCGGTGAGCCAGTTGCGGATGCGGCCCATGTCGCCGGTCCAGTTGGTGCCGGTGCGGCGGCGGGTGAAGGTGTCGTAGATGAGGTCGAGGGTCTCGACCAGGTGGCGGAGGCCGTCGATCCGGGCGATCTTCGCCTCGTCGCCCTGTGCGTCCTCGGGCTTGGGCAGGTTGGCGCCGCTGACGGAGAAGGTCTCGGCTTGCAGGGTGAACTCGTACTGCATGCCGTGGCGGACGATGATGAGGCCGGCCTTGCGGGGGAGCTTGCCGCCTTGCAGGGCGCGGAAGGCCTCGGGCAGGCGTGTCGGGCCTTCGGTGGTCAGCTGGTCGCGGCCGTTCTCGCCTCGGGGGCAGTCGAGGGTCAGGGTCTTGGCGACCATGATGGTCGCCTCGCTGCCGTCGGGCAGGTTGAGGGTGTCGCTGTCGTTCTGGAGGGTGTGCCAGAGCCAGAGCAGGAACTCATTGCCCAGGACGTCGTGGCTGGAGCCTTCCTCGTTGGCCCAGGTGACGACGGGGGAGTCGTGGAAGGGGCCGAAGGTTTCCATGCTGGCGGCTTCGCCGCGCTGCTCGGCCAGCCGCACGGCGAGCGTGCCGGCGGTGAGGGGCTCCAGCGTGCGGTCGAAGGTCTCGCGGAAGAGAGTCCGCAGGCGATCGAGCACGTTCAGGCTGGTGGCGCCCACGAAGACGGTGTTGGTCTGGCCGTCCCAGAGGATGGGGTAGTGGGCCATCCGCAGGTAGCGGCCGTCGGCCGATTCGGCCTCGGCGCGGATGATCGCGGCTTCCTTGGCCTCGGTGCGCTGGGCCTTTGTGGCCCGGCCGCTGGGGTTGAGGTGGGCCCGGGCCTGGGTCTCGATGGTGGTGTAGGCCTTGAGGATCGAGCTGGGAACCTTGTTGGTGTCGACGCGCATCGAGAGGTGGAGCGCGTCGTTAATCAGGTTCTTCTCCAGCTCGAACCGGTTGTCGAGGACGTGGTCGCCGCCCCCCCAGCCGATCTTGACGCCGTCAGTCGATTCGGCGCTGCCGTGCTTACCGATGGCGTGGAGGTTGGCTTTCTCCAGCAGGTCTTCATCGAAGGGGAGGGGGCTGTCGCCCGAGACTGCAAATCGCGCGTAGGTGATGCGTCCGCTCAAGAAGCCCATGGCTGTCCGGCCCTCCGCCTTTACGACCCAATTCCGAGTGGGGAAAGAATTCCCCGCCAGCGTCCCGGGATGCGGGGGTGCTCCGCACCGACCGACCTCCCGGGGCATGGCTAACATCGGACGGTCCGAGGCGGCGTCTGGAACGCTTCCTGCGCGAGCAGGCCCCGGACTCGGCCGCTCGTGGCGGTGGTCCGCTTGGGCGAAGAGGGGCAGATCAGGTGAAATTGGTAAACTGGAGAGGGTATTCCGGACCATTCTCCTTGAGGTACTTCATGACGGCCTGGAGTTCGTCGAGCTTCTTGCCGGTGATGCGCAGCTTCTCGTCCATGATCTGGGCCTGCACCTTCAGGCCGAGCCCCTTGATCTGCTTGACGAGCTTGCGCGCGTCGTCGGCCTCGATGCCGACGTGCATGGTGATGACCTCGCGGACGCTGTCGTGGGTCGCCTCCTCGACGGTCCCGCGCTTCAGGACATTCACGGCGACCCCGCGCTTGGCCAGCTTCTCCTTGAGGACCTGAAGCACGGTGTCGAGCTGACCCTTGTGGTCGGCCTCGAGCTTGAGGGTGTTGTCCTTCTTGTTGAACTCGATGCTGGCCCGCGTCCCCTTGAAGTCGTATCGCACGTTGATCTCGTGCTGGGCCTGGGTGACGGCGTTGTGGATCTCGACGTGGTTGACTTCGCTGACGACGTCGAAGGCGTGATTGTCGGCCATGGCCGTGGTCGGCTCCGCGCAAGTGGTGGGCGACGCCCGGAGATCGGTCGCCCTTCGATGGAAGGGAAGCGGTCCATTCTAACCGGCCGTTGGGCACGGCGTGCAGGCGATTCGCCGGGCAAGCGAATTGATCCGTCCCGGTCAAGTTCGGATCTGGTAGGGTTTCCGGCGTGGTCGGCGCATCGCCGGATGCGAAGGCCGTGGATGGCTTCCAGTCGAACCGAGGTGACCGATGCCCACGATCCGAGGTGCCTTCCTGGCGTTGTCGATGCTGACGGCCTTCGCGTGCGAAGTCTCGCGGGGCGACGACGTTCCGAAGTCGAAGCTGGCGGGGACCTGGGAGGGGAAGCTGACGATCGGGCCGGCCTCGCTGCGCCTGGTCGTGAACGTGACCCAGGGTAAGGACGGCGCCTTGAGTTCGACGCTGGACAGCCCCGACCAGGGGGCCAAGGGAATTCCCGTCGCGTCCACGACGCTTGAAGGAAAGACGTTCAAGCTCGACGTGGCGGTCATCAAGGGCGAGTTCAGCGGCACTCTTGACGACGCCGGGACCAAGGCCGAAGGGACCTGGACCCAGGGGCCCAACAAGCTCCCGCTCACCCTGGCCAAGGTGGAGAAGCCGACCGAGATCAAGCGGCCCCAGACGCCCAAGGCACCCTTCCCGTACAAGGCGATCGAGGTGAGCTACCCCGGCGGTGAGAAGGTAACGATTGCCGGAACCCTGACCGTGCCCGAAGGAAAGGGGCCGTTCCCCGCGGTGCTCATGATCACCGGGTCGGGAGCGCAGGATCGCGACGAGACCATTTTCGGCCACAAGCCGTTCTGGGTCCTGGCCGACGACCTGAGCCGAGCGGGCGTGGCTGTGCTGCGGGTGGACGACCGTGGGGTCGGGGGCTCGACGGGCGACCCGAAGGCGGCGACGACCAAAGACTACATCGACGATGTCGCGGCCGGGGTCGCATTCCTCAAGGGCCGGCCCGAGATCGACGCCGCTCACATCGGCCTGATCGGCCACAGCGAGGGGGGGATCATCGCGCCCGCGGTGGCCGCCCGCACCGAGGACGTTGATTTCATCGTGCTGCTGGCCGGCACGGGGATGACAGGGCGGGAGATCCTGATCCGGCAAGGCAAGCTGATCGGGGAGGCGGGGGGCCGGTCGGCCGAGGAAATCGCCCGGAATACAACGGTCCAGGAAGCGATGTTCCAGATCCTGGCCAAGCAGTCCGAGGACGAGCAGATCCGCATGTCGTTGGCCGACCTGCTGACCAAGGAGCACGGCAAGCTGTCGGAGGCCGAGCGAAAGGCGGTCGGCGAAGTCGACGCCTTCATCAAGGCCCAGTCCGACGCGGTGCTGAGCCCCTGGATGCGCTATTTCATCGCCTACGACCCGCTGCCGACCCTGAGCAAAGTCACCTGCCCGGTGCTGGCGATCAGCGGCGAGAAGGACCTGCAAGTGCCGCCGGAAAACCTCGAAGCGATCGCCACCGCCCTGAAGGCCGGGGGCAACATGCAGGTGACGACCCGGCTGTTCCCCGGCCTGAATCACCTCTTCCAGCCCGCCGAGACGGGGTCGCCGTCCGAGTACGGCTCGATCGAGCAGACCATCTCGCCCGCGGTGCTCGAGACCATCCGAAACTGGGTGAAGCGGCAAGCGGGGCGGTGATCGGGGAGGAACAAACGGCGGGGCGAGGAGCCGGGGTCGAGGACGGAGATCGGCGCGAATTGCCCGGGACGCGTGCACATCGATGATCCATCGATTCGCCCCCGACTTCTCTCCCATAAGAAATCGATCAACGACCGATTGAAGGCGAAGGGCCGCGATTGGACGCCGCGAAGCGAAAACCCGGGCCTTTCGAAGGGGCTTGAGCCGCGGGGCCAGGCCACTCAAGGAAGGCGGAGTCGGGTTGTCCCCATCCTCGTCGGGCGAGGTCGAGACGCGCATAACGCCGATACGGCCCCCTCCAGTCTCCCATCGTTCCGGACCCCATCCCTCGCATCGAACTTCGGGATCTTGATTTCGGAATGGGAACGGGACGGCATCCCTGCCCCAGAAGTGCCGGTCACCAACCCCGGTCTTGCCGTCCCGTTTCGGGCCGATTTCGGGACTCCCCCGGTTTGCACCTCGGGACATCGTCAGGTGAGTGGCGATGACCGTTCCTGGGGGGTAACATGAGTTAAGGCGACTGGGTCAGAAGCTCGTCGATTTCTCGTCCGGAATGTTGACCGGCGGCTTGTAGAGTAACGCCAAGCAGGACCCGAAATGGCGAAGTTATCAATCGGAATCCGCTCGGCGATGGTGATAACGGTCATAGTCGCTTTGATGCTCGCAGTGACCATCCAGAGCCTTGCCCTGAGGGAGCAAGGAAGAAAGGTCGCGGCTTTGGAAGCTCGGGCTCGCAATTTTTCCACACAAAATGCCCAGATTACAAACATAATTATGCAGATGAACATGGAAATGAACAAAAGCGTAGACGCTGTTCGCAAGCGACTCGACAAGGTTGAACGTGAGGTTGCCCCGGTCAAGCCTTGATATTTCTCAGCAATCGGGCACACAGGCCCCTTTCCGTTCCACGAGCACGCTCCAGGTCAGAAGGATTGGCGAGTTGTGCCATCCTTCTGGACGGGCCCCGCCACATGATCGCGTGCTACTCGCCAAACCCACCGTTTTCGGGGCGACGATCCGTCCTCATAGAGCATTCCAGGCCGGGACTGTAGAATGCTCCGAACGCCCAATGATTGAGCGAACGAGGATTAGGATTTAGTCATGCGATGGATTTCCCCCCGCGCCCCGGTGCTGCTCTTTGTCATCGCAGCGGCGATGGCCTGGGGCTCGACCGCCAATGCCCATGAGAAGTGGTTCCACGACGATCCGGCGAAGTACCCTTCGCGGCTCGATCAGGTGACCCAGCCGATGACCCTCGGCTTCATCGCGGCGACGGTCGTGACCGTCGGCGTGCTGGGCCTGATCTGGCGAGCGGTACGAGAGAGGGAGGTCCTGCCCGGGCCGGCCGACTTCGGGGCCGACGAGGAAGGTCGGTCGCTGCTCTACGGGTTGGTGCCGGCGATCCTGGGGCTGCACGTCGCGACCCCGCTTCTGGTCAATGCCCTCCACGGCGATCTCTTTTCTCCCAATAACTCGCTGACTGGAGTCTGGAAGTATTGGCTCGGGCTGATGCAGGTGGGGGCGGCGCTCTCATTCTTCTACGGAGGCCTGACGCGTCCGGCGGCGGCGTTCCTCGCGCTCACCTGGCTGGTTGGGTGCGTGGCGGTCGGCCTGGAGCCGATGCTGGAGAACATCCACTACCTGGGCTTCGCGGCCTTCTTCTGGCTGGCCGGGCGAGGGCCTTTCTCGATCGACCGGCTGCTGATGCCGAAGTTCGCCCCGTCGGATGCCTCGATGCGGCTCGCGATGCCGGCGCTACGCACGGGCGTCGCGCTCAGCCTGATCGCGGTCGCGTTCACCGAGAAGCTGGCGAATCGGCCATTGGCCCTCTCGTTCCTGAAGACGTATGACCTGAATTTCACCGGATATCTGGGCATCCCGATGTCCGACGAGGTGTTCGTCCTTTGCGCGGGGTCGGTGGAACTGCTGGTGGGGCTCTGCCTCCTGTTCGGAATCTTCACCCGGCTGATCATCCTGATCGCCTGGCTGCCGTTCAACCTGACGCTCACGGTCTTCAACTGGGTCGAGCTGGCCGGCCACCTGCCATATTACGGGGCCCTGGCCGTGCTGATGGTCTGGACGGCGTCCGACGAGGAGCAACGCCTCTTCATCCGCGGCCTGAAGCTGAAGCCGCGGCCCGCCTTGCCGTGAGCCCGACGTTGTTGGGCATCCCCTGAAGGCCTGAGCCTTGCGACCGTCGACGTGGACGCCTCGTGGAATTCCTGTCGACGAGGCGGTCCATGGCTCATGAATCCGTCGCCTCATTCTCTTGAGGGAGTCGGAACCGCCAAGTCACGTGAAGGCAACCGGCGGTGGCGATCGGACTTCAACATGAAGGGATTTGCCGGATGTTGACCTTCAGACGTTGGCGAGTCACGGCGTCCCTTTTCGCCCTTGTGACTCTGGGGCACGGCACAACGAGCCCTGCTCAGAAAATTCAAGTCGACCGGGTCGTTGCCGCGAAGCTGGCGGAAGCCGAATACCTTCGGGCCAGGATGACACGCGTGGTCGCCGAGGTCGACGTGCTCGTCGACACCGAGACGAGATTCAAGGAAGACGTCGAGAGATTCCGAGGTGAGATCGCGTTGGCGAAAAGCGAAGTGGCTCGCGCCCGCGAACGCCTGAGATGGTCCGAGCGGTTCTCCAAGTCCACGAAGCTCGCCGACCAACTGGCCCTGGAGAAAGCCAAGTTCACCCTCGAGCAATCGATGACCAAGCTCGAAGTGCTTCGGAAATACACGCAGAAGAATAGGATCAAAGAGCGGGAAGCCGAGATCGAGAAGGCCAAGGGCGATGACAACGCCAAGAAGGAAGTGTTTGATCAGGCAAGGAGTCGTCTGGATGAGCGAAATCTCCCCCTTCCGACCTCGGACCAGCCCAATGACGACGAGCAATAACACATTGAGTCATGAATTCCGACGTTCTTGTCCCGACGTTGATCGTTGACGATCTTGAAACGGGCTGATTTCTGGTCTCATCGTCACGGCAGGGGGGAAGAACGGGTCGTGTGGACGATTGATCGGCGTGAACGGGTGCGTTAGCCTGATCCACGACTCCGCCCCGACTTCCCCGCCGGACATCCCCGCATGCGACGATTCCACCTCGCGGCCCTCGCCGCCGCTTTCGTCGGTTTTTCCACGACCCTGACCCTCGCCGCGGAGACGCCAGCGACGACGTTTCGCGCGGGCTTCGGCGAGGTCGACATCACGCCGCCAAACGGCACGCCCCGCCAGGGGTGGAACACCAAGTTGGTGGGCGAGGGGGTGCTCGACCCGATCTTCGCACGCGCGGCGGTGTTCGACCGCGGCGGGAGCGACCCGGGTCTGCCCCTGGCGATCATTCAACTCGACGTGGCGCTCGTGAACACGGGCGATACCGCGACGATTCGAGCTAAGGTGGAGGCCGATCACAAGATTCCGGGCAACCGGGTGATGGTGACGGCCACGCACAATCACGCGGGCCCCGCCGTCATCAACGAGGCCCTCCCTCGCAGCGAGGCCTACATCGCCACGATGGTCGCCGGCGCCTCCAAGGCCGTGGGCAAGGCCCTGGCCGCTCGCCAGGAGTCCGAGATGGCCGTGGGCGTCGCCTTCGAGTTGAACGTCGCCTACAATCGCCGCGTGATCATGCGTGACGGATCGGCCCGCACCCACGGGTCGTTCACCGACCCCAACGCACTGGCCTACGAAGGCCCCATCGACCCTGAGGTCGCGGTGCTCGCCCTGCGCGGGGCCGACGGCAAGATCGTCGGGGCCCTGGTCAACTTCGCATGCCACCCCACGCACCACGGCGGCGACCAGGCCTTCAGCGCCGGCTATCCCGGCGTGATCGCCAAGGAGCTGAAGGCGAAGGGAATCCCCGTCACGCTGTTCCTGCAAGGCGCCGCCGGGAACATCGCCTATGACGACCCCCACAGGCGACCCGACAAGACCAAGGAGCAGATGGGCGCGATCCTGGCCGACGACGTCATCAAGGCGCTGGCCAAGCCCAAATGGATCAAGCCATCCACCCTCTCCGCCGCGTCGAAGACCGTCGACATCCCCTATCGCAAGGCGACCAAGGCCGACATCGAAGGGACCGCCAAGGGGACCCAGCGCTTCGGCGAGGCCGGCTACTACGAGCGTAAAATCCCGGGCATCCTCGCCATGATCGCGGAGAAGAAGACCGAGCCGGGCGAGGTGCAAGTGTTCCGCCTGGGAGACATGGCCTTCGCCTCGCAACCCTCCGAGTCCTTCGTCGAGCACGGCCTGATGATCAAGGAACAGGCCTGGCCGGTGCGCACCTTCGTCGTCTGCTACGCCAACGGGATGCTGGGTTACTTGCCCCACGAGGCCGCATTCGCGCGTGGCGGCTATGAATGCTCCTTCGGCCCGCCGAGCATGATGGCGCCCGAGGCAGGTCGGCTGCTGGCGGAGGCGGCGGTGGAGTTGATTAAAGGAAAGTAATCGGATTCGGACGTGATCTTGTTTCGCAGGACAAAACTGTGGTCCTCGCTCGCAACCGACTCAGGGCGAGTAGCCCCGTGGCCACCCCCCAGGAGCAGGCCGCCACGAGTGGCCATTTCGGCGGGAACTCTCGGTGGTCGAGCCTCAAAGACTCGCGGCCAGTGGCAGCGTCCCAGACCCGCGCCGTGCCGTCAATGTCGCAGGAGGCGACATGCCGACCATCGGGGGAGAACGTCACGGACCAGACCCTGTTCGCCGAGGACTTTGCGGTGATGATGCCGCTCTGCTTGAGCAAGATCCTGACGCGTTCCGCGTCTCGCGGTCGGGCATGCCCTTTGAACTGGACGAGAGGCCTTCGTGTGCCGATGTCCCAGACCGTGACCCGTTCCTCGGCCGCCACGGCCAGGCGTCGGCCGTCGGGGGAGAAGGCCAGTGCCGCGGGCTGGAGATAGTTGAATGCGGCCCGGACGTGGCCGTCGGTGGTGTCTATGAGCGCGATCTTCCCCGAGCCCTGCTGGACAGCCAGCGACGATCCGTCGGGCGCGAACGCCATCGAGGTCACGAATGGGCCGACGGCCTTCGTCAGGCCGGATAACTCCCCGGACACGAGGTCCCAGCCCACCAGCGTTCCTCGGACGGCGGCGAGGGTGCCGCCGTCGGGTGAGAAGGACAGCTTATACACGAACTCTCCGTCGTCGAAAGTCCTGACGAGGCTGCCGGTGGCTACGTCCCAGAGCCGGACGTGGGTGGACTCGTCCATATCGGCTCGGAGGCGTGCGGTTGCCAGGGTTCGACCGTCGGGGCTCATCGACAGGATGGAGCCGACACCGCCGCCCCCGTTCTCAAGCAGGGTCCTCCCGGGCCATCGGGTCATGTCGGCCCGAGTCCAGGCCTTTCCGTCCGCGGCCCGCGCGACTAGCTTCCTTCCGTCATCGGAGAGGACCAAGATCGGATCGGCGAACGTCCGCCGCTCGTGCCGCCGCTCCGTTCCGGTCGCGATGTCCCAAACCCTCAGCTCCACGTGCGGCGCCGGAGTCTGCGGGTAGCACACCGTGGCGAGCGAGAGCCCGTCCGGCGAGAAGACGGCCCCGCCGGCCAGGACGATCTCCGAACGCCGGAAGCGGTCGAATGTCACCCAGACCATCGGGGCCGTCGCGACGACCAGGATCATCAGGAGTTGCGATCGTCTCACGAGGATGGCCTCCGAGGGTCCCCCAGTCTCCTTGACGGGGCAGACCTAGTCGGATGGCCATTATCCTCTTACGCTCGTCCGAGGAAAGGCCGTCGCCCGGAATTCTTGCCTCCCGACCGGACGAATCGGCTTTCGGAGTGGGTCTTCAGGCAGGTGTGAGATCCGAGAGGTCCAGGCGGCCTTCGGCCTTGAGCTTGGCGAAGCGGTCATAGGTCGCGCGGATGCCGTCGACCAGAGCGGTGCGGGGCAGGGGGGCGAGGGCGACGGCGAGGCGGGAGTCGTCGAGGTCGGGGGCGATGGGAAGCTGGCGGGTGCCGTGGGTGATGAGGTCGGCGGAGTCGGGGGCCACCGATTTGAGGGTGGCGACGAACTCCTCGATGGTGACGACGGCTCCCCGGACGTTGAAGACCTCGGCCCCTTCCGTCGGCGCGTTGAGGGCCTGGACGAAGGTGGCGGCAACGTCGCCGGTGTACTGCAAGTCCTGGAGCCCGCCGTAGGTGATCGCATATTTGCGGCCGGCGGCGGCGGCCTTGATCGCCTTGGTGGGCTCGCTGGTGACGCCGAAGTCTCGGCCGACCCCGTAGACCGTCCAGGGGCGGAGGCCGATGCTGGAGATCCCCTGGTCGAGCCAGTAGACCTGCGCGTTCAGCTCATTGCAGACCTTGAAGGCGCCGTAATGGGTGACCGGGGCCAGGCGGACGGCATCGGCAATGGGGCCGGCAGAGTCGGACTCCTGGGGGCCGTGGACGGCCGCGGAGCTGGCGTAGACGACTCGCTTGATCTGGCCTTTGAGGGCGGCGGCGACCTCGAAGACGGCCAGGGTGCCGATCACGTTGACCGTGGCTCCCAGAATCGGGTTAGCCTTGCAGGTGGGGACCTGGAGGCCGGCCAGGTGCAGCAGGTGCGTGGCCTGCATTTGCTCGGCCGCGGCGCGGAGGGCGCCGGGGTCGGAGACGTCTCCCTGGAGGAAGTGGACCTTCGACAGCTCGTCGGGCTCCAGCAGGAGTTCCAGACGGTGCTTGTCTTCCTTGAGGTCGTAGATCCAGACCTCTTGGCCCTGGTCGATCAGGTTCCTGGCGACCCACGACCCGATGCAGCCGTAGCCGCCCGTCATCAACACTCGCACTCGGAGGACCTCCACTTCGGGCCGGATCGGCTTCGATTTCCGACCGCGAGGGTAGTCGACCGACCGCCCGATCGCAATGGCCGACGGGGCGCATGGGTTTTGACCGCGGGGGGCCATTGGGATACGATGCACACCGCCCGGCAATTCGTCACACGGCCCACGGAGCGAGCGCCGACCATGCACATCCCCGAGGCCGTGCTCGACCCGAGGGTCGCGGCGGCGACCGGCGTGATCGCCGGCGTCGGCCTGCTGTACGCGACTCGTACCGTGGAGCGGCAGCTGCGCGACCGGACGACGGTGCTGATGGGCACGATGTCGGCCTTCGTCTTCGCGGCGCAGATGGTGAATTTCCCGCTGGGAACGCTCCCCATCTCGGGGCACCTGCTGGGCGGTGTGCTCGCCTCGGTAATGCTGGGACCTTGGGCCGGGGCCGGGGTGATCGCGGCCGTGCTGGTGGTGCAATGCCTGCTGTTCGGCGACGGCGGCCTGACGGCCCTGGGGGCGAACTTCGTCAACATGGGGCTCATCGGCGCGGTGGGGGGCTATGCGATCTATGCCCCGCTCCGACGCCTGATCGGCGGCCGGCGCGGCGTGCTGCTGGGAGCGATGGTGGCGGCCTGGTTTTCCGTGCTGATGGCCGCCGGGGCGTTCGCGCTCGAGCTGACGGCGGGGGGTCGGGGGAACTTCGTGCAGGTGCTCGGCTGGATGGTTCTGGTCCACTCGGCGATCGGGCTGGGCGAGGCGGTCATCACGGGCCTGGTGCTGCGGTACGTCCTGCAAGTCCGGCCCGACCTGATCTATCAGCCAGACCTGCCCGAACTTGGCGCCGGGCCTAAGCTCTGGCAGGCGGGGCTGGCCGGGTTGATGGTGGCGATGAGCGTCGCGGCGTTCCTGGCTCCGTTTGCCAGCGGCAGCCCCGACGGCCTGGAGAAGGTCGGCGGCTGGCTGGGGTTCCTGGTCGAGGCCGACCCGCTGGTCCGCCCGTTGCTGCCGGACTACAAGTTCGGCGGGATCGAGCGAGAAGGGGTGGCCACGGCGCTGGCGGGCCTGCTGGGCACGATTCTCGTCTTCGGCGTGGGCGCTGTGATGGGACGGGCCTTCACACGGCCCGAGCAATCCGCCGGGGCGGGGGCTCTGGCCGATGCGTCTTGAGTTCGACTCGCTCGACCGCTCCGCCTCGATCGACGCCCCGCTGCAACGCCTGGATGCCCGGTTCAAGCTCGTCGCGGCCCTGGTCCTGATCGTCCTTGCCGTGGCCACGCCGATGGGTGCCTGGGCCCTGATGACGGCGCAAGGCCTGGTGCTCGCCTTCCTCGCGGGCCTCTCGGGCGTGCCCCCCTGGACGTTGCTGAGGCGATGGCTGGGGATGCTGGGGCTGGTCGCCTTCTTCGCGGTGCTGGTCGCCGGGACGCACCCGGAACGCGAGACTTTGGGTCGGGCGACGGTGGCGGCCTCGATCCTCGGCCGTAATGCGCTGGCCACGTTGACGACCCTGCTGCTGGTGCACGTCACCACCACGAGGGCACTCTTCGGCGGGATGCGGCGGCTGGGTGTGCCTGCGGTGATGGTCACCACGTTGCAGCTGATGGTCCGTTATCTGGCGGTGTTCGCGGACGAGCTTTCAAGAATGCTCCAGGCGAGGCGGGCGCGGTCATTCCGCAGGCGGGGAAATCTCGGCCCGGCGGCGCTGGCCAGCCTGATCTCGGTGCTGTTCCTGCGTGCAGTAGAGCGGGGCGACCGGGTGCATAACGCGATGATGTCCAGGGGCTGGGACGGCACCTGGCGGACGCTCGACGGGCCCGAAGCGTGATCCCCACGACGCCTTCCATTCCCGCCATCGAAGTGACTCACCTGGCCTATCGATACCCCGACGGCCGCGAGGCGCTGCGCGACGTGACGCTGTCGATCTCGACGGGCGAGTCGGTGGCGCTCATCGGGCCCAACGGCGCGGGCAAGAGTACGCTGCTGCTGCACCTGAACGGACTGCTGCCGGGGCGTGAGCGATCGGCCACCCTGCACGCGCACGGAGCGAAGGCGCAAGTCGGGGCGAGCGGCCCCGGATCGTCGGTGGTGATCGACGGACTGGCGATGGACGCGCGCAACGCCCCGGAGATCAGGCGGCGGGTGGGGATGGTATTCCAGGATCCCGACGACCAGCTCTTCTCGCCCACGGTCCTGGAAGACGTCGCGTTCGGGCCCTTGAACCTGGGCAAGGGGAAGGCCGAGGCCAAGCGGCTGGCGCTCGAATGCCTGGGCCGAGTCGACCTGGCGGACGCCGGCGACAGGCCCCCGCATCACCTCTCCTTCGGCGAGCGCAAGCGGGTCTGCCTGGCGGGCGTCCTGGCCTGCGAGCCGACGGTCCTGGTGCTGGACGAGCCGTCGGCCAACCTCGACCCGCGCGGCCGGCGGCGGTTCATCTCCCTGATGGCCAGCCTGGAAGCGACCAAGTTGATTGCCACGCACGACCTCGAGATGGCCCTGGCGTTATGCGGCCGGGCCATCTTGCTGGACGGCGGCCGGGTCGTCGCGGATGGCCCGATCGATCTGATCCTGGGCGACGAGACGTTGCTCGAGGCCCATGGCCTGGAGATGCCCCTGAGCCTGAAGCTAGGCCGAAGGGCCTAGGACCCTGGACGCCCCGGCTCGGGTGACTTAGCATCGCCTCGGGGACGTGAAGGCGAGACAGAGACGGCGGAGCCTGGCAGAAAAATGGGGCCGACCTTGGACGAGCGGGAGGAGACGGGCGCAACGCCGGCGGGACCTTGGGGCGTACTCGTCCTGATGTTCGCCTCGATCTTGATGGGATCGACGGCACGCGGGATCGCCGAGTGGGCGTCGCCGAGGCTGGAGGCGGTGCTGGGGATGGGCGAAGGGCAGGCCGCATCGGTTGCCACCGCCCAGATCCTCGGGTTCGCGCTCGCGGCGCCGCTCGTCGGGTACCTGGCCGACCGTTCGAGGCGAGGTCGCTGGCTGGCCGTCTGCATGGCCATTTTGGGCCTTTCGACGATCGGGGTTGGCCTGGCGCAATCCTACTTCGTCCTTCGGCTGTCACGCTTCGGCCTGGGCGCGGGGCTGGGCGGATTTCTGGTCGTTGCGATGACCTTGATGCTCGACCGCGTGGCCCGCGGCGATCGAGCCCGAATGCTTGCGTGCCTGGCCCTGGCCGCGGCGCTCGCTCCATGGCTGGTCGGGCCGATCACCACGACCGCCGACCGGTTCATCCCCTGGCCACTGACCTGCCACGCGGCAGGCGCCCTGGTGATGCTCGCCGCGCTCGTGTTCCTCGCGGTGCCCGAGCCCCTCCGAGGCGCGACCGAGGGAGTTCCGGCCAACAGGCTGCTGGCGCACGAAAAGGCGGGCGCCCCGCAGGAAGATTACATCGACCTGATGGTCAATTCGTCCTACACCTACGCGGTGCTGGGCATGGCGTTCGCCGCGTTTGCAATGGTGGGCCTGGGTCATGGGCTCATCCCTTTCTTGCGAGTGACACGGGGAATTGACGTCGAGGGGTCGCGTGCCATGGCCAGGCTGGCCGCCAACGGCGGCGCGGCGCTCGGACTGATCCTCGGCGGCCTATTCGGCGACAGGCTTTCGAAGTCACGGCCCGGCGCGATGTTCGAGGTCGCCGGGCTGTCGATGCTGGGCTCGCTGCCCATGCTGGCGCTGGCCATCTACGCCAGGCAGCCGGCCCTGGCGCTGGGCGCCTTCTTCGCGGCCCAGACGCTCCTGATGATGCACCTGGGGCCCTGCCTGGCGATCATCGCCGGCGTGACGATGCCCAACATGCGAGGGGCCGCATTCGGGGTCGCGGCGCTGGGGGCTTCGCTGATTGGCGGGCTCTGGGCCCCCGGAATGATGGGCTGGGTCGCCGGGACGTTCGCCCAGCCCGACGCCATGTCGACCGTCTTCGGCCGGGCCTTCGCGGCGCTGGGGGCGGTTCCCAAGGCGGCCGACGCCAGGTCGTTCCCCGAGAACCAGATCGCAGGGCTGCTCGTCCTCATCCCGGCCGCGCTCTTCGGCGGGGCCTTCCTGCTGGCGGGAGTCCGCCACCTGCCGCGCGAGATGGCCCTGATGCTCGCCAAGCTTCGGGCGAAACCGATCGTCTATCGACGCAAAACCGCCCCGCGACCGATCACACGCGATCGAACCCAACCCGTTTTACTTCAAGGCTTAACGCCAGATCAATCGGCGGCGACTGGCGGCCCACCGCCCGTCTCTCCCGCTGAGCCCGGCTTGCAAGGGCCGGCCGCCGGTTAGAATGGCGGGCGATCCGTCCGGGTCATCGACCTAGAGCCCGCGTTTGTTCGCCCGGGCCGACCCGCGACTTGCCCGCAGCTCGACGAGGAATGGACCGACCATGCCGAAGCCGATTCGAATCGCCGTGACCGGGGCCGGGGGCCAGATCGGCTACGCCTTGATCTTCCGGATCGCCTCCGGCGGCCTGTTCGGGCCCGACCAGCCGGTCGAGCTGAGCCTGCTCGAAATCACACCGGCTCTGCCCTCCCTGAAGGGCACAGTCATGGAATTCGAGGACTGCGCCTTCCCGCTGCTCGCCGGCGTGAAGACCAGCGACGTGGCCACCGAGGCCTTCGAAGGGGCCGACTGGGTCATCCTCGTCGGCGGCCTGCCGCGCAAGGATGGCATGACCCGCGCCGACCTGATCCGCGCCAACGGCCCGATCTTCACCGGCCAGGGGAAGGCGATCAACGACGCCGCCGGCCCCGACGTGCGCGTGCTGACCGTCGCCAACCCCTGCAACACCAACACGCTCATCGCCCGGTCGCACGCCCCCAAGGTGGCCCCCGAGCGCTGGTACGCCATGACCCGGCTCGACCAGAACCGGGCCGCCTCGCAACTCGCCATCAAGGCCGGCGTGGGCGTCGGCGAGGTCGACCGCGTGGCAATCTGGGGCAACCACAGCGACACCCAGTTCCCCGACTACCTGCACGCTCGGATCGGCGGCAAGCCGGCCACCGAGGTCATCAATGACCCGACCTGGTTCACCGAGACCTTCATCCCGACCGTCGCCAAGCGAGGCTCGGCCGTGATCAAGGCCAGGGGAGGTTCCTCGGCCGCCTCCGCCGCCAACGCCGCGCTCGACAGCGTCCGCTCCGCCTCGTTCGCCACCAAGGGCGACGACTGGTTCAGCGCCGGCGTGGTCTCCGACGGCAGCTACGGCGTGCCCGAAGGCCTCGTCTACAGCTTCCCGCTGACCAGCAAGGACGGTAAGTCCTGGTCCGTCGTCAAAGGCCTGGCGATCGACGAGGCCAGCCAGGCCCGCATCGACGCCTCGGCCCAGGAACTCGCAGCCGAGCGCGACGCCGTCAAGGACCTCCTCGGACCGGCCCTCTGAGATCGCGACCCATGCCGCCGCGCCGCCCTTCACGGTGGCGCGGCGGCCTCAGGCGTTTCCCGGAACGAACTGGCGGGCCCAGTCGGCTTGCTCGCCTGAGAGAGGCGGCTGGGGTGCCCCAGAATCGATAAAGCTCTCATAGCCAGGCCCGTCGAAATTCCGGTGCAAGACTTCTTGAAGTTCGACGCGGGCCTCGACGACGTCGGGTCTCAGCGAGATCGGCACGACCGGCAGCCGTTCTCGCAGTTGGATCGGCCAGAAGTCGACGGCCGGGCGCCGCTCGGCCCGGCTGACGAGCACCGAGTAGTCGCACCTGGGTCGATCATCCGGGGGCATCGTCCGGCCTCTACGCAGCAGGTCGATCTCGACGAGATGGGTGGGGCTGCGGAGCAACTCTCGCCGCTTGGCCGGGTATTGCTCGTGGTTTTCGCCCCGCTTCTTGTTTGAGGGGCTGAGCAACTCGATCACAGTCAGCAACTCGCGTCCCTGGCGGTCGCGGACTTCCAGGTACGGCACGCGCTCGACCTCGTTCCGGGGCAACTCAAGTACGGCCGGCGCTTCCAGCATGCCGACCGCCGCCAGGCCAGCCGAGCGAACCGCCGAGCCGGAGATCGAGACGTCAGCCCGACCGATCGCACGCCGGGGCTCGGGGGGCAGGTCGTGGACGTAGAGGTGTTCTTCGAGCTGCACGAAGAAGGCCGACCCGAGTTGTGGGACGAGTTGCCGACGCAGCGCCGAGAGGAATTCCAGGTGGAAATCCTGCCAGTAGCCCGGCTGCTCGAAGAATGGGTTCATCCCCGGGAACGGTGATGGCACGATCAATCCCTTCCTCGCCGGCAAGACCTCGACCCACCCTTGGTTCCATCATACGTCCCCATCCGAGGCCTTCCCAGTCGTCAGGCGGGGGGCGACTCGGCCATCTGGCGGCGGCCATTTCGACCGGCCAGCATCAGGCCGAGGCCGGTCAGGGCGGTCAGGGTCAGGCCAGCTTCGGCGATCCGGGCGGCCTGGCCGGGTTGGTCAACGAGGAGGACAAAGGTCGTGGCCAGGGGGCGGGCCTCGGTGGTGGGCGCCAGGAGAAGGCCGGCAGCAGGGGAGGCGGTCGAGAGGAGGACTCCGGCGAGCCAGATCCGTCGGCGGCCCGGTCCCTCGATAATCCTGCGGGCATCTCGCGCGGGGATGCCCAGGAGCCGGGCCGCGTCGAGACGGACCGGATCGTCGGGGGACGGCCTCCGGCTGGCTCCGACGATCGCGGCGATGGCGGGGAAGGTGGCGGCGACGGCGACGAGTGACAGCGCCAGGCCCGGGGTGGCCAGGGGATCGATGGCACGGGCGATTGGGCCGATCAAGGCCTCCAGGGGCGCGGAGCCGCCTCGGAGTCGGCGGGTGATGAGTTCCAACAGGGCCGGGATCGCCAGGGCGCCGACCGCGAGGGCGATCGTCGGGCAGGCGGAGAGCAGGCGGGCGGCCCAGCCTCGCCGGGGTGGGCCGCCGGGGCGTCCCGCAAGGAGCAGGCCGCACGATGCCACGATGGCCCCGAGGAGGATCGAGACCGCCAGCGGCCGGATGAGGCTGACGGCCGCGAAACCAGGGAGGGCAACCTCCGTGGTGGCCTGACGGGCCAGGAACCAGAGGGGGAGCACGCCCAGGAGAGCCCAGCCTACGGCGGTGGTCCAGGAAACGAGGCGGGCGAAGCGGCCGGCCAACCCGGGCCGGGGATGCTCAGGCATGGAGAGCAGAACGTCGTCGCCTCCCCAGCGGCGGAGCAAGATCCGAACGCCCCAGATGAGCAGCGTGGCCAGCGCCGCGAGCACGGCCAGGCGCGGGGAACGGTCGTCGTGAAAGGCCTCGGCGAGCACCTGGTAGCCCAGGGTCCGGCGCAGGCCGAGCATCCAGGGGGCCGCGGGCTCGATGAGGGTGAGGGTGAAGACCGAGGCCAGCGAGCGGGTGATTCCGGGGCGAAGGAGGGACCATGTCAGGGACAAGGCCAGGCCCGCGCGGCCGGCGCCGGCGACCTGGCCGGCCGATTGCCAGTCGGGTGCGATCCGGCGGAGGTCGGCGCCGGCCCTGGAAGCCACGAGCGAGGCGCCCCAGACCGAATAGGCCGCGACCATAGGCAGCCAGGCGGCAAAGACGCCGGCGTCGGTCCCCATCCACTCAGGCCAGCGGCCGGCCGCCCAGAGCACCGCCAAATGCCAGCCCCAGGCCGCGACGAACGGCGGGACCGCCAGGGGCACCGCCGCGAGCGGAGCCTTGACCCCGGAAAATCGGCCCACGCCTCGGTTCGCGATCGCCGCCAGCGACAGTCCCAAAAGCAGCGAGGCCGCCGTGGCCGCGCCCGCCAGGGCCAGGCTGTTGCGCAGGCAGTCGCGGGTCAGGTGGTCCCAGGCGACCAGGGCTGCGGGGAAGACGGTCGGCCGGACGGCCCCATTGTCGCCGCGATCCATCCCCGGGGCGGCCAGCAGCCCCAGGATGGGTGCGACGATAAGCACAAACGCGACCAGGCGGGCCGGGGGGAGGATCAAGCGGATCATGGCCATGTCCTCCATCCTCGGGCACGCACGTACATTGCTGCGTAACGATCGACCATTGAACGAATAGGTGGGCAGACTTACGCGAGTCGCAGCTCAGGTCGTCTCGATACGCCCAATTCCGGCGTCGTCGAGGGTCGGCGTGTTCCGGCCTCTGAAGATGATGACCGATTCCGGCATCACCGCCAGGGTGAGCCCCTGACCCTCGCGAAGGCCGGCGGATTGGGCCTGGATGGCGAGGGCCATCAGGGGCCAGTCGCCCGGTCCCCGGAGGTGCAGGGCACGCAGCTCGCCCAGGAAGACCTGGCGTTCCAGGGTCGCGGCGAACCGGTTGGCCCCCTGGGGGACGAGCCCGCCGTGCCAGAGGGCTTCGGGGCGGATGGCCACGGTGACGGGCGATCCGGCCGCCGGGGTGCCGGCCGGGGCCTGACCAATCAGTCGGCCCAGCGGGGTGCGTACGACGACTCCGCCGCGGCTCTCCGGGCCTTCCACTTGCCCTTGGAAGAGATTGATCGGGCCGAGCAGGCGGCCGACGAGGGCGTCGACGGGGCGGTTATAGACCTCGGCGGGCTGGCCCGTCTGGACGATCCGGCCCAGGTCGAGCACCGCCAGGCGTTCGGCCATGGAGAGGGCCTCGCGGGCGTCGCGGGTGAGCACCAGCGTGGTGAGTTCCAGCTCGGCATGAAGCCGCCGCATGTCGTCGCGGAACTCGTCGGCGTCGCGGGGGTCGAGGCCGGCGGTGGGCTCGTCGAAGACGAGGATGCGGGGCCGAACAGCCAGGGCCCGCGCCAGGCCGGCACGCCTGCGTTGCAGCGGGGTCAACTCGTCGGGCTTGCGGGCGGCCAGGCTGTCGATTCGGGCCATCGTCAGTGACTCGGCCACGCGACCCCGCCGATCGATCCTGTTCAGACCCTGATGCTTCAGCGCCAGCCCCACATTGTCGGCCACGTTCAGGTGCGGCCAGAGCGGGTCTCCCTGGAACAGCAGCCCCACGCCTCGGCTTTCCGGCGGGGCGTCGTTGACGAGCTTGCCGTCGAAGAAGATCTCGCCGTCGTCGGGCCGGTCCAGCCCGGCGATCAGGCGGGCGAGCGTTGTCTTGCCCGACCCCGAGGGGCCGAGGATGTAGAAGAGCTCTCCGGGGCGCAGCTCGAGCGAGGCGGCCATGTCCAGGATCGCGACGCGGTCGATGCGCCGGACGAGTTTCACCAATCCGACTTCAATCATGGGACCCAGGCCCCCGAGGCCTGACGGGCCACGCGCCGGTACCGCTGGCGGGCCCAGGACGTCCACTCGACCCGGAGCCAGGCGCGGAACCTCGGCTCGCTCGCGAGGCGACCCTCGACCGCGTTAACCAGCTCGTCCAGCAAGGCGGGGTCGACCTTGCGCGGCGGCCGGTCCCAGTTCAGGATCAGCCACTCGCGGGTCGGCAAATCCTCAGTCAATTGCTCGGCCAGGAGGTCGACCAACTCGGCCCCGTTCGGCTTCGACCGCAGGAGCGCCACGGAGGTCGGCGGCCAGGGGGGCGGCTCGCTCAGCCAGCGCTCGGCCCTGGGCGGGTGGTCGGTCCGTTCGAGTGTCTCCCAGGCTTGCAGCAATTCCGGCCGCGCCTCGACCAGCGTCGATCCCAGCAAGTCGGCCATCAGCGGATTGATCTCGGTTGGGGTCGCCCCGGAATCGACGAGGGCCAGGAATGCGGCGGCGAGCTGGGCATGGGGGGCATCGCGGAGCACTCCGGCCCCCTCCTCCCGGACTCCTCGCGTTGAAGTCCCGCCCAATACTCCCCCCGCGACCGCCGCGACGGCCTCGCCGCGCTCGACCTCGGCTAGCGCCGAGCCCTCACGCCGGGGGTCGGGGCCGATCAACCCGGCGAGCTTAACGAGTCGGGCGTAGCCGGCGGCCCAATCGGACCCGGCGGAGATGCCCATCAGCCAGGCAAGCGAGGCGGGGTCGAGGCGCGGGTCGCCCATCGCCAGGGCATCCGGGGGCTCCGGTACGCTTTCCGTCGGCTTTCCTTCCGGCCCCAAAAGTCCGACGGGCTGGCGTTGTGAAGGCTTCCAACCCGGGACGATCTCGCCCCGACGTTCAAGCTCTCGATAGCGCGAGATCGGGCCGCCCAGCAACGCGTCCACGCCGGAACGTCGACCCGCGATGCGCGTGGGGTCGGCTCCTGGCAGGAACTCGATCCAGGCGATGCGGCCCGAGGGCCGGAAGGCCTCCTCGAGCGCCAAGCGTTCGGCGGACGGCCACGAGGTGGCGACGACCAGGACCCCGCCGTCGGACCAGGGCGCGGAGCAGCCGCCGGCGAGCCCCCAGGGGAGCAGGCCGGCGACGATCGCTCGCGTTGTGGTCTTGCCGCCAGAGATCACTGCGAGGGCCGCTTGCCGAGTTTGACCTTGAGGTCGACGTCCTTCTCGCCGCGCTTCACCTTGATGACGACCTCGTCATCGGGTTTGTACCGGCCCATGCTCTCCATGTAGTCGTTGATGGTGCCGATCGGCTTGCCGCCGAACTCGATGATGATGTCGCCCCCTTGCAGGCCCCCCTTCTCGGCGGGGCTCCCCTCGCGAACACCGGCGAGCTTGACGCCCTTGGTGCCGTCGGCATAGTCGGGCATCGTCCCGAGATAGACCGTGACGGACAGTCGCGCCGGGTCGGCTCCGCCCGCTCCGTGGTCGGCCGCGGCACTCTTGACGAACTCGGGACGCTTGGGGCGGCGGGTGAAGTCGAGAAGCAGCAGTTCGCCCAGGTTGGCGATCCGGCCCATGCCTTCGAAGTTGATGTGCTCGGTGTCGTCGGTGGGGCGGTGGTAGTCCTTGTGCGTGCCGGTGAAGGCGAACAGCACCGGGATATCCTTCTGGTAGAACGACTGGTGGTCGCTTCCGCCGAACCCGTCGCTCATGCCGGCGACCTTCTTGACGGTGATCCCGGCCGACGAGCCGATGGCGTCGACCAGGCCATCCAGGCCCGGGGTGCTGCCCACCCCGAAGAAGGTGACCTCGTCCTTGGCCATCCGGCCGACCATGTCGAAGTTAATCATCATGACCGTCTTGTCGAGCGGGTAGAGCGGGTTCTCGACGTAGTGCTGCGAGCCGAGCAGCCCTCGCTCCTCGCCGGAGAAGGCCATGAAGACGACCCGACGGGGGAGGGGGTCGGTGCGGCGCCCGAGGCGGCGGGCCAGCTCCATGACCATCGCCGTGCCCGACGCATTATCATCGGCGCCGTTGTGGATGTCGCTCGACAGGAACGCGAGGCTGCCCGAGAGCAGGCCGCCGTGCCCGAGGTGGTCGTAGTGACCGCCGACGACGATCGTCTCGTCGGCCAGCGGGCCCGAGCCCTCGAGCACACCGATGACGTTCTTGGTGCCGACCGACTTGCGCTCGATCGGGAACGAGCCGTCGACGGTGGCCCCTTCAAGCACGCGGCTGGCGGGCTTGCCCCCCTCGTCGAGCGTCTTCTCCAGCTCTTCGAGCTTGGGCGCCTTGGTCGCGGCGAGGATCTTGTCGGCGAAGGCGCGGGTGACCATGCCGAAGGGGACATTGGAGAGTACGTCGGTGCCGGCCGCGGGGAACTTCAACAGCTCGTCGCCCCCGTCCTTCACCGAGACCGCATCGTTGACGAGGATCACGGCCGCCGCGCCATGCTGGAAGGCGTTGGTCGCCTTGTGGCGGAAGCTGCCGAACCTCATCAGGTTGGCACCGCCGAAGAGGCCATCCTTCTCGCCTTGGAGCGGCGTCTTGCGGATGATGAGGATCGCCTTCCCCTTCACATCCAGGCCGGCGTAGTCGTCGTAGTCGAGCTTGGTCGCGTCGTCCTTGGCCGTGATCCCGTAGCCGACGAAGACGAGCGGGAGCTTGGCGAGCGTGCCGCCGACGCCCGCGGCCAGCGGCGTGAACTCGCCCTTCTCGGCCTTCAAGCTGGAGTCGGCCGAGACGTTGATGACGAGCGAGGCGTCATTCCCGAGCTTGGGCGTGCCCCCCAGCGTGAATGTCTGGAAATATCCGTCGGCGCCGGCGGCGGGCTTGAGCCCGGCGTTCATGAAGGTCGCCGCGATGTAGTCGGCCGCGGCCTCGATCCCGCCGCTTCCGGGCGATCGCCCTTCACGCGCGTCGGCGGCCAGGAACCCCACGTCGGTGCGCATCCGCGTCTCGGCCGGGGTGGGCGTCGGCGGGGCCTCGGCTCGTGCGGCCGTTGCCATCGCCAGCGAGCCCATCAGGGCCATGCTCAGGGCCTTCGCCAGCGGGCGACGGCCGATCCGCTTGCTGCAAACCATGCGACAGATCCTTCGCGGGACGTCCAACAAGGGGCAAATCTCGGGCGAGAACCCCGCCCGCCGGGACCGCCGGCATCGGGAGTCCTCGGGACCCAACGATTGTCAGCCGCAGCGCCCCCCTCGTCAAGCACCGGCGAGCCGTCGACCGCCCGCCTCGATCCCACGGCCGTGCTGATTCTGACATCTGTCAGGTTGCGAACCGAGTCAGGGGGAGGTAGCTTGGAGGGTCACAACGAGGCATGAGGATTGAGCGACCATGGCGATCACCGACGACCTGGCCGCCCGCTGGGCCGACCTGCTTGTTGATTACTGCCTGGCCGTGGCGCCCGGGGAAACGATCCTGGTCGCTTCGGAGATCGAGGCCCGCCCCCTGGTGGAGGCCTGCGCACGGGCGATCATCCTCCGCGGGGCCCACCCCCTGGTGCGGCTGGAACTGCCCGGGATGGCCGAGTTTTTCCTGAAGAACGCGAGCGTCGATCAGCTGGCCTATCTGCCCCCTGTGGCCCTGTACGAGGCGCAGACCGTCGACGGCCGGATCCGGATCTCGGCCGAGACCGACACCCGAGGGATGGCCCGGGTCGACCCTGCCCGCCAAGCGATCGTCGACCGGGCCCGGTACCCGATCCGGCAGGCGGCGTCGAAGAAGCGGTGGGTGATCACGCAGTATCCCACCGACGCTTATGCCGCCGACGCGAAGATGAGCCCCGACGATTACATCGCGTTCGTCGCCTCTGCGATGTTCCTCGACCGCGACGACCCCGGCGCCGCCTGGCGTCAATTGCGCGAGCGGCAGGCGGGCCTGGCCGCGTACATGACCGGGGTCAAGCAGGTACGCATCGAGGCCGACGGGACCGACCTGACGCTCTCGGTGGCCGGGCGGACCTGGATTAACTCCGACGGCCGGCGGAACATGCCCTCGGGCGAGATCTTCACCGGGCCGGTCGAGACCTCCGCAAATGGCACCCTGAGGTGCGGATTCCCGGTCTGCCGCAATGGGCGTGAGCTGATCGGCATCGAGCTGAAATTCAAGGACGGCCGCGTCGTCGAGGCCAAGGCCGAGCAGGGGGAGGAATACCTCCTGAGCATGCTCGACCTCGACCCCGGCGCCCGCTTCCTGGGCGAGTTGGGCATCGGACTGAACCCGGGGATCGATCGCTTCACGGGCACGATCCTGTACGACGAGAAGATCGGCGGAACAGTGCACCTGGCGCTGGGATCGAGCTACCCAGAGACCGGCGGGACCAATGAGAGCGCCCTTCACTGGGACCTGATCGTCGACCTTAGGGATGAAGGCCGGGTCACGGCCGATGGCGTGGTGGTGATGCAGGACGGCGTCTGGTCGGTCGGTTGACGGATAGATCGGCGAACACCGGAGGAACTCGGCCATGATCCCGGCACTGCTGTGCATCGCCCTTCTGACCCAGGGCTCCGACGATGCGTTGAGAGACCGCGTTGCGCAGCTCGTCGAGAAGCTCGCCGCCGCCAAGGTCGAGGCCCGAGATTCCGCCGAGAAGGCCCTGATCACGCTGGGGGCCAGGGCGCTGCCCCTGCTTCCCGAGGCCGCCAAGGTGGGCGCCGGGGCAAACGACCGCGACACAAGGCTGGAGCGCGTCCGATCGGCCATCCGCGAGTCGCTGGATAAGCTGAACCTGGGCGCCTCGACGGTGACCCTGCAAGGGAAGGGGATCCGCCTCTCGGAAGCCTTGCAGCGCATCCAGGCGCAGACGGGCAACCCGATTACCGACCTGCGCGAGCAGATGGGCGCCGAGGCGACCAATCCTGGGCTCGATCTCGACCTGAAGGACAGGCCCTTCTTCGAAGCCATCGACGACGTCGCCGCCAAGGCAGGGCTGGCCCTGAACTTCTTCACCGGCGACGGCACACTTGGCCTGACTGCCGGGGCGATGCCCGCGGCGCCAGACAAGGCGAGGGCGTCCTCTTACATGATCAACACCGGGCCGTTCCGCGTGATGCTCAAGCAGGTGGGAACCCTCCGCGACTTCCAGTCGGGCGCGGCTACGTCGAATTTGCAGCTTGAGGTGGGCTGGGAGCCGCGCCTGAGGCCGATGCTGCTGGCCCTCAAGTCGGAAGGAATCGAGGTGGTCGACGACCTCGGCAAATCCGTCGCGGCCGACGTGCAGAACATGTCCACCGACGTCGCCCTGCGGCCGGACAACCCGGCCGCCGAGCTGAACCTGAACCTGGCCGCTCCGGACCGCGCCGCCAAGATGCTGGCCAAGCTGAAGGTGAGCGCCAGCGTCACCGTGCCGGCCGGCCTGCGCACCTTCCGGTTCTCCAAGATCGAGGCCCCCGGCGTAGTCCAGACTCAGGGGGACATCGCCGTGACGCTCGACTCGTTCGAGGTCGACGAGCAGGTCTGGAAGTTCCACGTCGACATCAAGTATCCCGACGGCGGGCCCGCCTTCGAGAGCTTCCGCCAGGGGCTTTTCAACAACCGCCTCTGGCTGCAGAAGGCCGACGGCTCGCGGTTCGAGCACAACGGAGGTTACTCGAACCTCTCCGCCGACGGCGGCAAGTTGAGCTTCGAGTACCTCTTCGTCGACGTCCCCGACAAGCCCGGCGACTATCAGTTGGCGTACGAGACCCCGAGCAAGGTGATCGAGATCCCGCTCGACTTCGAGTTCAAGGACGTCCCACTCCCTTGAATCCGCCCTGAATTACGACTTGCGGGCGTCGAGCAGCCGGCGGGCGAGGGTTGCCATCTGCTGGACGCCCGGCACCCGGTCGAACCAGCGATTGTCGTGGATGTCGGTCCTCGAGGGGCGCTGGGTTGCCAGGTTGGGGTTGGCCAGCAGGGTGACCACATCGGGGTTCCGCCTCCGGAACGTCGAGAGCGCCCCGTCATACGACATCGGCCCCCCCTCGGGGTCGCCGGGCGGCCGGGTCAGCAAGGCCTCGAGGAACACGACCAGCCGATCGAGGGCCTTGCCGTTCACCGCGTAGCAATGCGTCAGGAGCAGCGGCTTGTCGTGCCGGACGAATTGTAGGCCGGGACCGGCCGGCAGCGACGCCGGGTGGCCAAGGTAGACGATGTCCCAGTCGGTCGAGGTCAGCTGGCGGACGACCTCGTCGCGGTATTCATCGAACTGAGGGGTCAGCTTGACGTCGTCTTCGAGGATCAGGACCCGGGAGAACCCGCCGTCCCGGGCCTTCCTCAAGATCTCAAGGTGGCTCATGAAGCAGCCGCGATATCCGATATTCTCGAACCCGGCGGGAGAGTCGGGCCGGCATGCGTCGAAGAACTCGACCTTCCCCGGCTGCAGCGGCATCCCGTGCTTCTTCAGCTCCAGCGTCACGTCGCGACGACGATCGGTGCGGCTGAGGAGGCTGACGATATAGGTGTGATCGAAATAATCGATGATGTCCATCTGACCCCGAGACCAGGTTTCGCTGCCGGCCCGGCGGGGAGTCGCGGGCTTCGCCCTCGATCTCCGCGGTAGAATGGGACCGTCGGGCCCTTCGATTTGGACGATCCAGGATATCGCGGTGCCCCCGCGAAAGGAACCCTCCCTCATTTCCCCCGCCGCCGTGTCGCCGCCCCGAGTTTCGCCGGAGTTCGCCGAATGACCTGCGCCCAAGCCCTCACAATGTTGCTCCCCATCGCGGCCGCCCCTGTGGTCGCGGTCGACCTCGACCGCTCGCGCCCGTGGGAGGACGAGGTCGTCTACGTGGTCATCCTGGAGAAGTTCTTCAACGCCAACCCCGCCAACGACGTGATGGCGGGCACCTATGGCAAGGAGCGATCCAGGTACGAGGGGGGCCTCTGGGGGGGCGACATCGAGGGGATCCGCAGCAAGCTCGACGACTTCGTCGACCTGGGCGTCACCTCGCTGCTCATCTACCCGGTCATGCAGAACGACCGCCGGCCGATGGGCAAGTTCCTGACCACGGGCTATAGGCCCACCGATTACTTCCGCGTCGACGAGAACTTCGGCGACATGCACGACCTGAAGCGGCTGGTGGCCGACGCCCACAGCCGCGGCATCAAGGTCATCCTCGACATGCCGCTGGCCCTCCCCGGATTCGAACATCCCTACATGAACGATCCGGCGCATGCCGCCTGGTTCGGCAAGCCCACCGAGTACGGGATTCGCCACTGGGACGCCGACAACCCCGAGGTGGCCGACTACCTCGTCGAGGTGGCAAAATTTTGGCGCGACGAGTCGGGCTGCGACGGCTTCCGGATGGACAGCGCCCCGCTACTCTCGACCGAATTCTGGACCCGCTTCGTCCGCGACCTGAAGGCCGGCCCCGACGGCCGGCCCACCGACTTCGTCATCCTCGCCGAGCTGGCCATCGACCCGCCGAAGATCGGCCGCATCGTCCGCGAGTGCGGCTTCGACGGCGCCTACGACTTCAGCTTCGACGCCACACAGAAGGTGATCGGAAAGTCCGAAAAATTCGGCCTGCTCGCCAAGGTCCTCGCCGCGGGTGAGAAGCACTACCCTCATCCTCGACGAATGATGGCGCAAGTCGACAACTACGAGGTCACCGAATTCCTCTCCGTCGCCAAGGAACCCAAGCAGGCCCGCCTCGACGTCGCCCTGACCCTGCTGATGACGATGGACCGGGTCCCATTCCTCTACGCCGGCAATGAGGTGGGCCTCGTCCCCAAATCCGCCGGAGACGCCTTCCCCGCCGACCGCCGCGACCGCCCAGCCTACAAGCACCTGAAACGCCTTATCGCCATGCGCAAGGCCGAGCCGATCCTCCGCCGTGGAGACTGGTCGCAGGTCCTCTCCGAAAAACCCATCTACGCCTTCCTCCGCACCCTCACCGCCGGCAAGATCCTCGTCGTCCTCAACACCTCCGACAAGCCGGCTCCCCTGAAAACCGACCTCGGTAAGACCCCCTGGAAGGAGATCGCCTTCGACGACATCCTCCAGGCCCATCGATCAACCAAATCCGCCGGCGACAACACCCCGCTCGACCTCGGCCCCTTCGAAGCCCGAGTCTTCAAGGTCCGCTGAGCAAGGGGCCTTATTTCTTCGCCTTCGCCGCCTCTTCCGCCGCCTTGACCATCCGTTCAAGTTCGGGATCGAACTCGGCGTCAAACGGGTTGTTAAGTGCCTTGTGACGGACGACTCCCTCATGGTCGATCATGACGAAGTTCGGGTATCCGTAGATATGCCACTGCCTGGTGATTGGTCCCGGTTCGACGCTTTCGCCGTCCATCCAAGCTCGCCAGGTCATCCAGCCTTTGTCCTCAGCCACCTTGATCTCTTCGTTCGAGACCGAGTATGCACCTAAGACGACGAACGGTCGGTCACGAAATCGCTCGACGATCGACCGAAGAGTTTCTCGATCGCGAGCAAATTGAGGCGGCTTCCCCTCCAGCGAAAAATCTTCCAGGTCAAGGAGGACGACATTGCCTCGGTACTCCGAAAGGGTCATCTCCTTGCCGGAAAAATCTTCTCCCCGAATCTCGTGGGCCTGCTGGCCAATCGCCGGTGCGCGTAATTCGTCGATGTCCCGGCTGACTGCTTCGGCGAATGTCTGGCTCCGAACAAACCTCCCGATGGTGAGCAAATCGCCATAGTCTGCTTTCACTCTCAGCAATACGTCTTCGGCTCGCCTGGCCAGGGCCTGCCTCCCTGTTTTTACCAGCCCAGCGAGATACGCCGGGTCATATCGTGCCGGCTCCTGAAACCATTCAATGAACTTCGATTCCGCCTCGAGTTCGACGAGATCGGCCTCGGCTTTGTAGAAGCTGCCCAGCAGAAGGCTCATCCGCCCGCGAATCTCGCGCGTTTTTCCACGCTCGGCCAAGGCTCTGTAAAGACGGTCGACGTGAGGAGCCGGCGTCGGCATGCTGCTATTGAAGGCCCTGGCCACGTCTCGAGATTCCAGATGGTTGCCAATATCCTCGAGATGGTCTCGAATCAAACGGTCGACCACCTTACCCAGCAACACGGCTCGCCCCGGATTGGCATCCAAGAATTGGTGACCGAGAATCCAGATCAAGGCATTAAATGCGGCTGAAGTGCGGGGCGCGTCCTCGGCAATTCGCCACATCCTTGGCCCATAATCGGCCCATCGAGGAGTTGCAGCGAGATAAGTCTTCCAACGTTCTTCTTCACCTACGCCATCTGCATTCAACAATTCCAGGGCTTTCTGGAACCCGACGTTGTAGGTTTCCGAATCCTCCGTGATTCGCAAGGACGCAACGGGATCGAGGCCCGGCATGTTCAGGATTCGAACGACGTCGCCGAGCGTCTCCCTCGTGTACTTCGCATCAAAGCGAAGGTAAGGAACATCGGCGAAATCCGACAACACCCGGTCGAAGAGGACAGCGGCTTCGCCTCCGAGTTTTCCAGGGTTCAAGAGCCTCACGGACTTGACCGACTCTGGAGAGTTCACTTTCCTCAAATCAACCATTTCACCGGAACTCCTCGTCGCGCCGGTGGGGATGGTGAGAGGGCGTAGGGTATCGCCGTCGATCTGGAATTTCTCATGCAAGTTGAAGAAGGGGATGGTCTCGTCGCCCCGCTGAAGCCCCTGGGCAAAATAAGCCTGCATTTGCAGATATTGAGCCCGCGCCAGAGTCGCCTGTCCTTTGACCGTCCGATTCGGGCTGCGCCCGGAAAGGTCGCTGAGGAACGAATCTCGCCTGGGTGAAACGATGTTGACCATCCCCAACGCGAGCGGCCCGAGGCGTGGCTCGGAGGGATAATCTCGGACCAAGATCTGCATCGCCTGGGTGACCGAAGAGTCGAAGGGCTCCGCGTCGCGTTCGCCTCCCCACAGGCTCTTCTCAACCACCCAGATCAACGAGTCGATTGCCGCGGTATCGCCCGGATGACGCTTCGCCAGATCCACGAGAGCAGGTCCATATTCACCGAGAAACGGACCAACATTACGGTAGATCTCGTCGGCCTTCTCGGGAGTCGCGTCGACGGCTTTTTGCCGGGATGCAGTCGCGTCGTCAAACCGCTTCATCAACGCTTGAAATTGCTCCGTCGCGGAAAGCGATGAATTCCCGGCGTCTGGAGCCTTTTCATCCGCGTTCTGACCGACGGAGCCGTTCACTTGCCGTTGCCCGAATGCTCCACTCGCGGCGATGGCACCGATCCCCAGGGTCGTCGTCAATCCACCGACGAGTATGAGGGCCGCGAGCCTGGACCAGAGCATGCCGCGGAGGATCGTCTCCGCCAAAGCCGTCGTCGTCGCCGAGACAGAACCGGCGCTAAGCCCGGCCCATGATGTCGGTCCGGCGTGTGCGGTGGCCTCGAGGTTCAAGGCTTTTCCCAGCGTGAGAACCGAGGGCATCATCCCGCGTCGGATCAAGCGGCTTTTCAGGATCGCCTTGGCCCGCACCAGTCGACGCCGGAGGGTCCGGTCGGAGCAGCCCAGGCGACGGGCCGCCTCGTCCTGGTTCAGACCATCCAGCTCGCAAAGGAGCAGCGCCGCGCGAATTCTTCCCGGAAGCCGGCCAACTTCCTCGACCAGGACGCGGGCACTTTCGCATATCGGGTCGGGGAGCGGGCCGTCGAACGCCTCGTCACGCGCCGCGGCGGTCTCGTGCTTGCGGCGGCGGGCGGCTTGCAGTCGTTGCTTGCTGGCGACGCGGCAGGCGGTGCCGTAGAGCCAGCTCGGCAGGCGAGAAGGATCGCGGATGGCCTGGGGGCGGCGGGCAAGGACGAGGAAGGTGGCCTGGAAGGCGTCTTCTGCGTCGTTGGGGTCGTCCAGCAGGCGTCGACAGAGTCGGCGGACGAGCGGACCGTGGCGGGCGACCAAGGCGGCGAAGGCGGCATTGGACTCGGCGTCGAGGGCCTGGCTTCGACGCTCGTATCGGTCAAGCAACTCGCCGTCGCCCAGGCCGGCCACCGACCCCGCCTCGAACAGAATCCGCAGGGCGGCGGACGTCGTGTGATCGTCGTTCATGGTCCCAGACCCCCGGGTCGCGCGTCTCTCCCGGAAGGTTGTGCCCGGCGGCGGTGGGGACCGGACAGGGTTCTCGGCGAGAAATGCCGACGAGCCGGCTCAGGCGCATTCGGCTCGGGCACGCTGGCCCTTGCGTCGGATCGGGCCGTACTCGACACGCACCAGCGAATTGGGGTGCAGATGTACCTTGGCCGCGTGCCTCACCTGCTTGGGAGTGATCGACGCCAGCCGGCCCGGTCGATGGATGGGGTCCTCAAGCGGCAGGCCCCAGCGTTCGAGTTCCAGCAGACGCTCGGCGCGATGCTCGACGGTCTGGAAGTCGAAGACCCATGAGCCGGCCAGGTAGCGGCGGGCGCGATCGACCTCGTCGTCGCTGAACTCGCCAGCGTGCAGGGCGCGGATCTGCTCGGTGATCACGGCGACGGCCCGGTCAACGTCGTCGGGGCTGGTCCCAGCGTAGATGCGGAAGAGGCCGGGCTCGACGTCGGCCGAGTCGGTCATGCCGCCGCCCACCGAATAGGCCAGGCCAAGCTCGTCGCGCACGATCCGGCTCAGGCGGTCGGTGAATCCCGGCCCGCTGCCCAGGATATGGTCGAGGATCTCCAGGGCATCGTAATCGGGGTGGTTCCGCGGCACGCCCAGATGGCCCATCAGGATATGGACCTGCTCGCCCGGATGATCCACGCGCCGGACCTTACCCCGGCCCATGCCGGGCGGCCTCGCGGGCACTGGGAGGTGACCTCCGATGGGATTCCAGCTCCCGAAGTGGGTCTTCAGGAGCGATTGCAGCCGGCGGCGGTCGAAGTCTCCGGCGGCGATGAGCGTCGCCCGGTCGGCCCCGAACAGGGCTGCGTGGTGGCCCCGGACGTCGTCGAGCGTCAGGCGGCCGATCTCGCGTGTGTTGCCGCGGGGGTCGCGTGCGTAGGGGTGGTCGCCGTAGATCAGGCCCCTGAAGAGCAGGTCGGCGCGGAAGGAGGGGTCGTCGCGGTCACCTTGCAGCTCGCCGACGGTCCGTTCCTTGGCCCAGGCCAGGGCCTCTGCGGGGAAGGCGGGGGTGCGGATCACCTCGGCCAGCAGCGTCATGGCCAGCTCAAGGTCCTCGGACCGGACCCTCAGCGAGGCTCCCGTCGCCCCGACGTCCAGTGTCCCGCCAATATCCTCGATCGCCGCGGCCAGCTCGGCCTCGTCTCGCAGCGTGGTCCCCTCTTCGAGCAGCCGGCCGGTCAGGTGGGCCAGCCCGGGCTTGGACTCGCGCAACAGGCCGGAGTCGATATAGAGGTCCAGGCAGACGACCCCCGTCCCGGGCCTGCGCTCCGTCAGGATGGTCAGGCCGTTGGCCAGCACGCGACGGTCGGGCTTGTAGTCGACGAGCCGGGCCGTCCCATCGGGAATCGTCAGGTCGAGCGGCTTCTCGGGCGTCTGCAAGACGACGGGCCGGGACGGTCTGGGGATGGCCAGTTCGCTCGGAAGCAGGACGGTCACGCTCCCCTCGGGGCGCGGAAGGGCCCAGCCGACGGTCAGGCTGGCCTCGTTCAGGTAAGTGGAAGCCACCCTCACGACGTCGTCCGCCGTCACGGCGATGGCCGCTCGATGTTCGGCCTGCCAGCCCCGCCAGTCGGTCCAGAGGCTGCGCTGGCCCAGGCCCGATGCCAGGCCGGCCAGGTCTTCCTGCTCCCAGCGCCAGGCCGCTTCCAGACGAACCCGTGACCGCGCCATCTCCTCGACCGTCGGGCCTTGCTCGGTCAATGACGCGACGACGCCGGCGATCGCGGCCTCGACACGCCTGGGCTCGACACCCGGCGCGGCCTCGACCTGCATGAGGAACTGGCCTGCCCAGCGCGAGGGCTCGTGCCCGGCATCAACCCAGGTGGCCAGCTTGCCCGTCTCGACCAGGCCGTCCCAGAGCCTCGACCGCCGGCCGCAGGTCATGAGGTCCGACAGCACGTCGAGCGCCGGGCCGTCGGGGTGGCCGAGCGGCACGCTGTGCCATCCCAGCAGGCCACGGGCGACCGACTCCCCTTCCGTCAGCGTGAAGTCGCGTCGCCCCGCCTGGCGCGGCTCGCTCATCGGCGGCGGGTTGCGGTTCGTGACACCTGCGGCAAGGTGGCCGAAATGGAGCTCAATGCGGTCGAGTGCCCGCGCTGGATCGACGTCGCCGACCACCACTAGGGTGGCGCCATCGGGCCGGTAATGGGCTGCGTAGAACGCCCTGAGGTCGGCCACGGTGGCGCGGGCCAGGTCGTCGGGCCAGCCCAGGATCGGGTTGCGGTAGGGGTGACGCAGGTAGCTGAGCGCCAGGTGTAGCTCATCCAGTCGCCCCATGGGCGAGTCCTGGTCACGCGCCCGCTCCTCGACGATCACGCCGCGCTCACTCTCGACCTCCGCGGGGTCGAACGCCGCGCCGCGCATCCGGTCGGCCTCGACGGCGAGGGCCAGTTCCCAGCGATCCGACGGGAAGGCGAACCAGTAGTGCGTGAAATCCTCGGCCGTCTCGGCGTTGGATTGCCCCGACGCCACGAACGCGAGCCGGTCGATCTGCCCCTTGGGGAACCGCTCAGTCCCCTTGAAGAGCATGTGCTCGACGAAATGCGCCAGCCCGCTCAGGCCCGCCGGCTCGTTCACCGAGCCGGCCGGATAGTAGAGGTCGCACATCACTGCGGGGGCATGCCTGCGCGGGAGCACCAGCGCCTTCATCCCGTTGGACAGAAGGCGCTCGTGGACCGGCAGGTCGCCGGCCCATGCGGGCGACGGGAGGGCGTCGGATCGTCGGGCCATCGATGCACCCTCGTCGCGTCGAAGACCGCAGGCGCCCCGTCCGACCTCATCGGCCACCCGTCGAGGGCCGCGTCGTCGAGGTCATCCGGGGCCCTCTGTCGAGCCGCCCCATCTGACGACCCATCATAGACCGTCCGCCCCGTGCTCACAACTTCGATGGCCCGACCTCGTCCTCGAAAGGAGACATACGAATGCTTCGAATTCTCCCTCCAAATCCCGCGCATGACCCAAAACCGCCCGCTGCCCACCAGCGTCGCCCTCACCCCATGTCGGACGAGGCTTACGACGCGAGGTTCCCCAGTTTTGTCCCCGACCTTGAGCCGTGCGGTTCGGCCCCCTCCGTCTGCATGGCACGCGAGACTTGGACTTGCCGGCGGGGCGAGGAATGGGGAAGATGAGGGCGACGATTCTTTGGGATTTCGGTGCGGGGGGCGAGGAAAGCCGGGGGGGACCCGGGCAATGGTGGATTGTGAACCTGGTCAGGGCGGGAACGCAGCAGCCATAAGCAAGCCCTTCATGTGCTCGGGAGCACCTCCCCGGCTCTCCACGCCCCTCGCCTCCCATCTCCTCGTTCCGGTCGGGCGACGATGCCGCACCGGCCGCGGACATTCGCCCGACGGATCGGAGTGAACCCGGTGGCACGACTGGAACCGACGAACCCGACGGGACCGCCGGGCGAGCCAGGAGTCCCGGGCTCCTACACCGTCGTCGCCAGACGCTATCGGCCCGCGAGGTTCGAGGACGTCGTCGGCCAGGATCACGTCGTCCAGGCCTTGCGCAACGCCATCCGGATGAACCGGGTCACGCACGCCTATCTCTTCAGCGGCACCCGGGGCGTCGGCAAGACCTCGCTGGCGCGCATCTTCGCCAAGTGCCTCAACTGCGTGAACGGGCCCACCTCGGAGCCCTGCCTGACCTGCGACATCTGCCGCTCGATCGCCTCGGGCCAGGATGTCGACGTCATCGAGATCGACGGTGCCAGCAACAATGGCGTCGAGGCCGTCCGCGAGCTGAGGCAGAATGCCGGCCTGAGGCCAAGCCGCGCCCGTTTCAAGATCTACTACATCGACGAAGTCCACATGCTTTCCACGGGGGCCTTCAACGCCCTGCTCAAGACCCTGGAAGAGCCGCCCTCGCACGTCAAATTCTTCTTCGCCACCACCGAGGCGAACAAGATCCCGGTGACCGTGCTCTCGCGCTGTCAGCGGTACGACCTGGCCGGCATCGCCCCCGACCAGATCATGGCCACCCTCGCCGAGATCGCCGGCCGCGAGGGGATCAAGGCCGAGCCCGAGGCCCTCTCCGTGCTCGCCCGTCGCGCCTCAGGGTCGATGCGCGACGCCCAGTCGCTGCTGGAGCAGCTCCTCTCCGCAGGCCAGCAGGAACTCACCGTCGAGGTCGTCCACCAGCTCCTTGGGACCGCAAGCGACGAGCGCACGCTCGACCTGCTCGACGCCCTCTCGCGACGCGACCCGGCTCAGGCCCTGATGCAGCTCGAGTCGGCCGTCAACTCCGGGGTCCAGCCGGCCGACCTGCTCAACGGGGCGCTCGAGTTCCTCCGCGACGTCATGGTGATCGGTGCCGGGGCCGGCGTCGCCTTGCTGGCCGCCACGCCTCGCCAGCATGGCCAGCTCCGCGAGATCGCCGACCGCTGGGGCCTCGACTCCTCGCTTGCGGCGATGCAGATCCTCGCCGAGGCGCGAACCCGCCTGCGAGGCAGCCCGCACGGCCGACTCCTCGTCGAATTGGCCCTGGCGCGGGTCGCCCGTCTGGAAGACCTCTCCGAGCTGGGCGACCTCGTCACCAGGCTCGCCGCGATGGAGCAGGGGGGCCCTCCGCCGGCCGCCCGAATGACCCTGGCGCCCCCCGAAAAAAAAAAGCTCCCTGACGCCGTAGCCCTCGCCGCTCCGACGCCCCCCCCGGGCCTGACGACTCCCGAGCCGCCCCCTCGGCCCGTCGCCTCGGCCGCACCCGAGCCCGTCGCGCCCCCGGAACCGTCGAACGAGCCGGTCACGCTCGACGAGGTGCTCGCCGCCTGGCCCAAGCTCCTCGAAAAAGTCGGCCTCCGACTCGGAGTCTACCTGGTTCATTTGAAGCCGACTTCCGTCGAATCGGGAGTTGCCGTCATCGGGTTCCGGCCCCCCCAGCGGCAGGCCGCCGAGGCGATCGAGGCTGTCGCCGCGCGGAATCAGGTCGAGGAGGCGCTCGCCTCGTTGATAGGTCGCCCGCTACGTCTACAATTCGACCAACTCCCCGAGGCACCCCCCGCGCCACGGGTTGACGGCCGTGCCGACGGCGAGCCCGATCGCCCGAAGGACGCCTGGCGCGACGACCCGCTCGTGCGCCAGGTCCAGGATCTCTTCGAGGCCAAGGCCGTCCGCGTCGAGGTCGATTCCGACGACTCGCTCTGAGCCCGACGTCAGCCGCAGCTCCCGTCCCAGACAGTCACATCCCTTCCAACTCGGTCGAAAGGCGGAAGTCATGTTCAACTCGCTGGGCAATCTCGCGGAATTGATGAAGAACGCCGGCAAGATCAAGGAATCGCTGGGCCAGGCCAACGAGACCCTCGGCCGCGTCGAGGTCGAGGCGACCGCCGACGCCCCTTCAGGATCCGTCACCGTCCGGGCCAACGGCCGCCTCGAAATCATTTCCGTCACGATCGCCCCCGGACTGCTCGCCGCGGTCGACGCTCGCACCCTCGGAGCCCTGATCGCCGAGGCGACCAACCAGGCGCTGGTGCTGTCGAAAAATGAAGCGGCCAAGGCGCTGACCGGCGGAATTTCGATCCCGGGCTTTCCTGGCCTCGGTAGCGGGGGGGCCTGACCCATGCCCGGGCCAAGCTCCGGTTCCGCCGACGCGATCGAGAACCTCATCCAAGCCCTGGGAAGGCTTCCCGGCATCGGCGCCAAGTCGGCCGAGCGCCTGGCCCACCACCTCCTGAAATGCCCCCCGGAAGAGGCCCTCGCGCTGGCCGAGGCCATCCGGGAGGTGAAGGACCGGATCCGCCACTGCGAGGTCTGCTTCCACCTCACCGAGGCCGAGAATCCCCTCTGCATCATCTGCCGGGACCCCCGACGAGATCACGGAGTTGTCTGCGTGGTCGAGCAGCCGCGCGACCTCATGGCCCTCGAACGTTCGAGCACCTATCAGGGCGTCTTCCACGTCTTGCTCGGGAAGCTGGCGCCCCTCCAGGGAATTGGCCCCGAGCAACTGACCGTCGACGCCCTGGTCAGACGTGTGCAGTCGGGCGAGGTCCGCGAGGTCATCATGGCCACGAACCCCACCCTCGAAGGGGACGGCACGGCATTGCTCGTCGCCAATCGGCTCGCGGGAACGGATGTGCCGATCACCCGCCTGGCCCGCGGGCTGCCCACCGGCGGAGCGCTCGAATTCGCCAACAAAGAGATGCTCGCCGATGCCCTCAGCGGCCGGCAAAAGTTCTGAACGGGGCCTTTTTTCGACGAGAAATCGGGCGAGCTATGGTATTCTGGTACAAGGTTTGCAGCTTAGGCCCTCGAGCGCTGTTCGGGGCCCACTGACGCGTCCTGCGGACATTGGTCGAAGCTGCCCACGTCTCCCTCTCGATCCACGACGGAAATCCGGACATGCGCCTGGACACTTCCCAGCAGATGCGACATGAGATGCGCCTTCGCATGGCGCCTCGCATGATCCAGTCGATGGAAATTCTCCAGCTCCCGTTGATGGCGCTCCAAGAGCGAATCGACCAGGAACTGGAGGAGAACCCGCTGCTCGTCGACCTCAGGGACACGACCCCGACGGAGAGCGAGCCCGAGGGCGAGGAACCGACTCCTGGTGAGGAAGCCCCGGCCGAAGTCTCCGGTCCCGATGACTGGGACGACTTCGGCGACGGCCCCTCCCGCAGCCGCGGCGCGCTCAGCGAAGACGCGGATCGCAAGCACGACGCGATGCAAAACATGCAGTCGCGGCCGCAGACGCTGCACGACTACCTGACCGACCAGCTCGGCTTCCTCGACAGCGATTCCCAGGTCCGCGGCCTGGCCGAATACATCATCAACAACCTCGATGACAGCGGCTTCCTGCATGCCGACCTGCACGAGATCGTCCGCGATTGCGGCGACCTCGTCACGATGCCCGAGGCCGAGCACGCCCTGAAGCTCGTCCAGATGCTCGACCCGCCCGGCGTCGGTGCCCGCAGCCTCCGCGAGTGCCTGCTGCTCCAGCTCACCCCCGATACCCCGTATCGCGACGAGCTGCGGATCCTCATCTCCAGCCACCTGGAAGACTTGCAGCAGAATAGGCTGCCCTCCATCGAGAAGAAGTCGGGCCTCTCGATCGACGTGATCAAGCAGGCCATCGACCAGCTCCGCCGGCTCGACCCTCGCCCCGGGGCCCGATTCGCCGCTGACAACGCCCAGTACGTCATCCCCGACCTGATCGTCGAGGCCGACGAGAACGGCGAGTACCAGGTCAGGCTCGAGGACGAGCGCACGCCGCAACTCTCGATCTCGCGCTACTACCAGAAGCAGCTCAAGAATAAGGCGACCGACCCGGCCACCCGCGAGTTCATCCAAAAGAAGATCCAGTCGGCCCGCTGGCTGATCGAGTCGATCGAGCAGCGTCGAAACACGCTGCTGAAGGTCGCCAGGGCGATCATCGAGCATCAGAAAGACTTCCTCGACAAGGGCCCCGAGTGGATCGAGCCCCTGAAGATGCAGCAGATCGCCGATCGCGTCGGCGTGCATGTCACCACCGTCAGCCGGGCCGTCGATGACAAGTGGGTGCAGACCCCGCGCGGCATCTTCGCCCTGAAGCGGTTCTTCGGCGGCGGCACCACCACCGCCGACGGCGAAGAGGTGGCCTGGGATCAGATCAAGCAGAAGCTCCTGGAGGTCATCTCCAAGGAAGACAAGCAGAACCCGCTGTCCGACGAAGAGATCGTCGAGGCGCTCGGCCAGTCGGGGCTGCCGGTGGCCCGCAGGACCGTGACGAAGTATCGCAAGGCCCTGAGAATCTCGTCGAGCCGTCAGCGTAAACAGTTCTGAGTCGAGAAGTTACCGGCGTCGCGGCGGGCCGTCCGCGACGCCGCGTTTGCTTGACCCCGACGGCAAATTGGCGGTAAGATGGCTCGAACCGCGGGGCAGTCGCGCCCGTAGATTCATCATCCCGATCGTACAACCGCCACCGCCGGCCCGCCGCGGCGCCGCCTCGGAGTCGCCCGCCATGTTGCGCTGGATCTTGCTCGCTTTGGTCGTGGTCGGCCTGACTGCCGGCGCCACCGTCGCCCTGCAGTTCATGCCTACGCTGGCCGAGACCCCCCAGGATCTCGCCTTCCCCGCGCCCGAGAAGACCGCCGGCCCCGCCCCCGTCGTCGAGGTCGACTCCCCCGTCCTGACTCACGACTTCGGCGTGATGGCCCAGCGCAACAAGGGCAAGCACGTCTGGAAGGTGAAGAACACCGGCAAGGGAGACCTCCAGCTCAAGAAGGGGCCCTCCACCTGCTCGTGCACCATCGCCAATCTCAAAGAAGGCGCGACCGCCAACATCAAGCCGGGCGAAGAGACCGAGGTGGCCGTCGAGTGGGAAACTCGCGAGTTCAGCGACAAGTTCGAGCGCGTCGTCTCGATCATCACCAATGATCCCGAGCGGCCCAAGCTCGACTTCAAGATCGGCGGCATCATCAAGCCCGCGATCGTGATGTACCCCCCAGACACCACCATCAATTTCATCGACGTGGCCAGCGAGCTCGGTGCCACCAACCGGATCGCCCTGACCTCGCCGGATCGCCCCGATTTCAAAATCACCAAGATCGTGGCGTCCCGGCCCGATTTCATGGTGACCGAGACCCGGCCTCTCACCGAGGACGAGTTGAAATCGATAAAGGCGACGAGCACGACCGGCGTCTTCTTCGAAGTGAAGTTGAAGCCGGGCATGCCGATCGGGCCGTTCCGCGAAGAGATCGTCCTGACGACCGACCACCCCAACCAGACCGAGATCAAGCTCAACGCGGTCGGCCGATCGGTCGGTCCCATCTCGATGGTGCCCGAGCGAATCCGCCTGCTGAACATCTCCGGCAAGCAGGGCGGGCAGGGTGAAATGGTGCTCTGGGTCCGCGGGCGGGACGAGGCGACCAATTTCAAAATTGGCGCCGTCCCGGAGAATCTCAAGGTTGCGATCGATCCAATCGATAATTCCGTCAAAGGCGCGTCCAAGTATCGGCTGTCGGTGAAAGTGCTCCCGGGCACGCCCCCCGGCCAGATCGAGGGGACAATCATCCTCAAGACGGATCATCCGATGGCGGGCGAGCTGAAGGTTCCCGTCAATGTTTTCGTCACCAGTGCAGGCTGAGACGAGATCGGACGTAAACTCTTCACTCCCTTCGTCACCTCGTTTTTTCGCCTCTCCGTCCAACCATCGGCGCAATCGCGTGTCGGGGCGAAGGATCGCCCCGCAATGGACGGAGCCAAGGCCTCCCCTCGGGAAAGGATCGACATGCCCAGGACCTCGACCCGCCCCGCCGTCGTCGTCGGGCTGGCCCTCGCCCTGATCGTCTATGTCGGCTGCAACTCCAAGTCCGACAAGACGCCGCGTGTCATCGAGGCTCCCAAGCCGATCACCGAGGCCCCCAAGGTTTCGGGCGACGGCAAGAAGCTGATCGCCAACTGGCCGGTCCCGGCCGGCGCCTTGATCCTTTCCGGTGAGATGGACGGCTACCTCGAACCTTGCGGATGCTCAGACGGGCAGCACGGCGGACTCGGCCGACGCTATGACCTGGTCGAGCGACTCCGCTCCCAGGGTTGGCCGCTGACCCTCATCGACCTCGGCAGCCTGATCGCGAATCCGGCGGGTGCGCGGGGCGGACAGGTCCAGGCGAAGGTCAAGTTTGGCATCGCGCTACGGGCCCTGGCGATGATGAAGTACGACGCCCTGGCCCTCAGCGCCGAGGACCTGAAGCTGAGCGTCGACGAAGTCCTCGGCCAGTTCCTCAACCTGGGCGATAAGCCCGCCATCGTCTGCGCCAACATCGCCCCCGACGAGGCGTTCAAGACGGTCATCCACCCCTACCTCGAGACCAAGGCCGGCGCCGTCAAGATCGGCATCACGTCGGTCCTCGACCCCGACGCCTGGAAGGCCCTGGCCGACCCCGCCAAGGAAGCCCTTCTGCCGATCAAGTCGCCCCAGGAAGTCCTCCCCGGCGTGCTGGCCGAGTTGGAATCGAAGACCGACACTCAGGTCCTCATGGTGCAAGGGCCGATCGAGCTGGCGCGGTCCCTGGCCGAGTCGTTCCCCGGTTTCGACATCGTCGTCTCCACCTCCAAATTCCCCGATCCGCCCGACCATCCCGAGATGCTCAATAACGGCAAGACGATGCTCGTCCTCGTCGGCAAGAAGGGGAAGCACGTCAGCGTCGTCGGCCTCTATCCCGGCCAGGCCGAACCCATGCGGTACGATCGCGTGACCCTCGGATCCGGCTACAAGATGGCCGAGCCGATTCGCGTCCTCATCGACGAAGAGTTCCCACGCGAGTTGAAAGACCTCCGTGTGGTCGAAGATTTCGTTCGCCGGGGCAATGTCAAAGGTGCTCCCGGATCCGAATACGTCGGCGCCGAAACCTGCAAGTCGTGCCACCCAAACACCTACGCCACGTGGGCCGCCTCCAATCACGCCAAGGCCTTCAACGCACTCGTCAAGGACCCCAAGCGTATCCGCGAGTTCGACGCCGAGTGCATCTCCTGCCACACCACGGGCTTCGAGTACAACACCGGCTGGGTCTCGGCCGAGAAGACGCCCTATCTCAAGGGCAATCAGTGCGAGAACTGCCACGGGCCCGCTTCCAAGCACCTGGCAGCTCCCGACGACCCGGAGATCCGCAAGTCGATCGCCCTGACCGCCGAATTCGCCGACAGCAGCCGGCTCTGCATCCAGTGCCACGACGAAGATAACTCGCCCAAGTTCAACTTCGGCGCCTATTATGGCAAGATCATGCACAAGGGGAAGGACACCTACACCGACCCCAAGGTCCATCAGCCGCAGCCTGCCCCCTCCAGGGTCGCCGCCGGGACCGCAAACTGAACGCGTCGTCCCTTCCCCGTCGCCCCTCAGGCCGCTAAGCTGCTGACCCAGCTCCGTCCGAGCGATGGCGTGGGCCTCCTTCCAGCAGGTCAGGAACCCTCGACGATGCCCGATGCCTCCGCCGCCTCGTCGAAGTTCGAGCGGCTCGTGGCCAAGTATCGCCACGACCATACCCACCCGGTGAACCACGTCCTGCACGTCGGCGTCGGCTGGCCGATGGTCGCCGTGGCGGTGCTCATCCTGCCGTTCTATCCCCTCTGGTCGCTGGCTCTCGTCCTGGGGGCCTACGCTTTCATGTTCTTCGGCCACTTCGCGTTCGAGAAGAACACGCCGACGATCCTGAAGCACCCGAGCACCCCGTTTGTCATCGCCTGGGCGGTCATCCGCGGCCTCGGCCAGGGGGCCGCCCGCTTGCTCGGTGCCGGCCGCAAGCCCTGATGGTTTTCTGTGGACAAAAGTTCACAGGCACAGATTGACAGGTTTCGCACGCGGTGGCTACGATGCCCCCGGCGATGCCTGAACGCCCTGACAGGAACGGACGACCCGCGATGGCCGAGCCAATTACCTACGAAGACTTCGCCAAGATCGAACTGCGCGTGGCCAAGGTCCTCGAGGCCAGGCCCCACCCCAACGCCGACAAGCTGCTGCTGCTGAGCGTCCTGGTCAACGACGAGCCCAAGCAGATCGTCGCCGGAATCAAGCAGCACTACACCCCCGAGCAGCTCGTGGGCAAGAAGATCATCATCGTCAACAACCTGGCGCCCGTCATGCTCCGGGGCGAGGCCTCCAATGGCATGCTGCTGGCGGCGACTTCGGGCGAGAACGTCATCCTGCTCACGGTCGACGACCCCGACTGCGTCGTCGGCGCCCGGATCAAGTAAACGAACGACGAGCCGACCAGGGACGGGGAAGGGGCTTGCCGTGCGCCGGGATCTGGGCGACTTCCAAACTCCCCCCAACCTGGCCGCCCGCGTGCTCGACCTCCTCGGGCCGATCGGCTCACGCTGGACCAGGGTCCTGGAGCCGACCTGCGGCAAAGGCCACTTCCTTGCCGCGTTGCTCGACAGGCCCGATCCGCCGCGCGAACTGATCGGCATCGAGCGCCAGGCCGTGCATCTGGCCGAGGCGCATCGTGCCTGCGACCGCCCCGATGCCCCCCGGGTCGTGCTGACCGAGGCCGACCTGTTCACCGTCGACCTGGCGCGAGACCTCCCCTGGACCGACGAGGGACCGCTGCTCGTGGTGGGCAACCCTCCCTGGGTGACCGCCGCCGAGCTGGGCGTGCTAGAGAGCCAGAATCAGGCCCCACGCCTTCGAGGCGACCGGCGGCGAGGGCTCGACGCGCTGACCGGCTCGTCGAATTTCGACCTGGCCGAGGCCGTCTGGATCAAGCTCCTCACCGAGCTCGCTCCCCAGAACCCGACCATCGCCTTGCTCTGCAAACGCTCCGTCGCCCGCAAGATCCTGGCCCAGGGCGCCCTCCCGCATGGCGTCCAGATCAAGGAGGCGTCGATTCACCGGATCGACGCCCGCCGCTGGTTCGGCGTGCAGGTTGACGCCTGCCTGCTCAGGATCGACGTCGGCGTCCCCGATGGTCCCGTCCGGGTCGCGATCCACGGCGGCCTTGATGCCGAAGCCTCGGTGCGGCATTTCGAACGCGACGGGGATCAATTGATCGCCGACGCCGAGGCCTGGGGCCGATCGAAGTTCGCCGCCGGTGGCAGCCCGCTCACCTGGCGGCAGGGGATCAAGCACGACGCCGCCAAGGTGATGGAGCTTGTCGGCTCCGGCGAAGGCTGGATCAACGGCCTGGGTGAGCCCGTCGACATCGAGCCTGACCACATGCTCCCGCTCTGGAAATCGACCGACCTGTTTCACGGGGTCGACGGCCGCCCGCGACGGGCCCTCGTCCTCAGCCAAAGCCGGCTGGGCGAAGAGACCGAGGCCCACAAGCAGAGCTCACCCAGGCTCTGGGCCTACCTCGACGACCACGCCTGGGCCTTCGATCGGCGCAAGTCGTCGATCTATCGAGGCCGGCCCCGCTTCTCGCTCTTCGGCGTCGGGCCGTACTGCTTCGACCCCTTCAAGGTCGCCATCAGCGGCCTGCACAAGAGCCCGAGATTCCGGGCGATCGGGCCGGTCGACGGCCGTCCCGCGGTCTTCGACGACACCTGCTACCTGCTCCCGTGCCGGTCGGCCGTCCAGGCGGCGTTACTAGCGTCGCTCCTCAACGGCCCGATCGCCCGCGACCTGCTCGACGCCCTCGTCTTCTGGGACGCGAAGCGGCCGATCACCAAGGCGGTCCTTCGCCAGATCGACCCGATCGCCCTGCTTAGGGCGACCGACCCCCTTCTCCTGGGCATCGCCATGGACGGCGAGCTGAGGCGGTTGGGTGTTGACCCGGACATCGGCCACCCTGATTCTTGGGGCGACCTGCTGCTCGACGGGACACCGATGCCGGCCTCCCCCTTGATCTGATCAACGCCCGAGCCGACCACACCACCCGAGGTGCGACGATGGCCTTCGCCACGATCAACTACCACAGCAAGTCGCTCCAGAAAGCCTCTTCCTTCAGCGTGATCTTCCCCGACGACCCGGCCATCAAGGCCCCCTGGTCGGTGTTCTACCTGCTCCACGGGCTTTCTGACGACCATACGATCTGGTCGCGTCGAACCAGCGTCGAGCGGTACATCGGCAATCTTCCGCTGATGGTCGTGATGCCCGACGGCGGCCGTGGGTGGTACTCCAATGCCAAGGAGGGGTACGCCTACGAGGACGACCTCGTCAAGGACATCGTCGGCCTGGTCGACCGCACCTTCCCGGTGAAGGCCGAGCGATCCGGGCGCTGCATCGGCGGCCTCTCGATGGGTGGTTATGGCGCGCTCAAGGTCGGGATCAAGCACCACGAGCTGTTCGCCAGCGCCAACTCCCATTCCGGGGCCCTGGGGTTCACCAGCGGCAAGCAGGGGGCGGGCTCCAAGCTGAAAGGCGAGTTCGCACGGATCTTCGGTACCGACTCGGCCGGCGGCGACGAGGACATCTTCGCCCTCGTCGAGAAGGTCGACCACGGCCGCCTCCCCGCGTTGCGGATCGACTGCGGTAAGGAAGACTTCCTCATCGAGCAGAACCGGGCCCTGCACAAGAAGCTCGACGAGATGAAGATCGCGCACGAGTACGAAGAATTCCCCGGGACCCACAACTGGGCCTACTGGGATGAGCATGTCCAGGAAGCGATCAAGTTCCACGCCCGCGAACTAGGCTTGAAGAAGGATTGACGCGCCTCGGCCCGATCTGGCCCCCTCGACCGCGCCGCGAACGCACGACCTGGCGGCGCGGCCAGACCCACCCGGAACTCGCCTCGACGGGGCCGATCCCCGCGAGCATGACTCATCAATGGAGGACCCGGCCTCGTGCTCCGCGAGCTCTCGGTGCAGAACCTGGCGCTGATCGAGGACGTGCGCATCGACCTCCGGGCGGGCTATTGCGCCTGGACCGGTGAGACCGGCGCCGGCAAGAGCCTGCTCCTGACGGCGCTCTCGCTGGTGCTCGGCGGCAAGGCGTCGGCCGACCTGGTCCGATCCGGCTGCGATGAGGCCCGAGCCGCCGCCGTCTTCGAGATCCCCGAGCCCGAAACCCGCGCCCGCGTCGAGGCGATCCTCGGCGGGCCGCTCGAGGACGAGACGCTCATCGTCACGCGGCGAGTCTCGGCGCAGGGCAGGGGGTCAGCCCATGCCAACGGCCTCCCGGTCCCCGTCTCCACCCTGCGGTCCCTGGGCGAGATCCTCGTCGACATCCACGGCCAGAACGAAGGGCGTGCGCTCCTCGACCCCGATCGCCAGCGGGCCTGGCTCGACGCCCACGCAGGGCTCGGCCCCCGCGCCGATCGCTTCCGCAAGCTCCGTCAGGCCCATGCCGACCTCCGGCGTCAGCGCCTCGACCTGCTCAGGGCGGCCGACGACCGCAGGCGCGAGCGGGCCCTCGTCGCCTTCGAACGCGACGAGTTGCACGCCTTCTGCCCCGAGCCCGACGAGTTCGACGAGCAGACCCGCCTGGCCCATCGCCTGGGCTCCGTCGGCCGGTTGCGCGACGCCGCCCAGCGTGGCTATCGCCTGCTCTACGAGGCCGAGCCGTCGGCCCAGGGGCTGCTCGAAGAGGTCGCCCGCCTGCTGGAACCCCTCGGAGACGCCGCGCCCGAGCTGGCCGATGCGGCCGGCGAACTTGAACGCCTGGCCGAGTCGACCCGCGAGATCGCTTACGCCTTGCGCCGTCTCGGGCGCGACTTCGATGAGGACCCGACCCGACTCGAAGAGATTGAGACGCGGCTTGCCACCTATCGCAGGCTCGCCGCCCGATTCGGCTGCAAGCCCGACGAACTCGCCGCCCGGCACGCCTCGGCGCAAGCCCGGCTCGACGCGATCGACCGGGAAGAGGCCAACCTCGAAGCCCTCGATGCTCCACTCTCGGCGGCCTGGGCCGAGCTTCGACAGGCCGCCGCCGAGCTGAGCACCGCGCGACGCAAGGCCGCCGGTGCGTTCGCCAAGGCCGTGCAATCGAGGCTGAAAACGCTTCACATGCCCGAAGCCCGCGTCAGCGTCGAAGTCACCACCGACCCCATGCCCGACGACCCTACCGAGACTCCGCCGCCCGAGTGGGGCCCCGACCGGGTCGAATTCCTCTTCGCCCCCAACCTCGGCGAGGAGCCGAAGCCGCTGCGCAAGATTGCCTCTGGCGGCGAATTGTCGCGCGTCACCCTGGCCATCAAGGCCACGCTGGCCGGCGTGGATCGCGTCCCGACCCTCGTCTTCGACGAGATCGACACCGGCGTCGGCGGCCGGCTCGGCTCGGCCCTGGGCAGGACACTTGCCGACCTCTCTCATCACCATCAGATCATCTGCGTGACCCATCTCCCGCAGATGGCCAGCTTCGCCGGCCATCAATGGGCCATCCGCAAGGTGGTCGAGAAGGGGCGGACACGGACGACGATTGAACCGCTCGACGAAACCGAGCGTGTCGAGGAACTTGCCCAGATGCTCCGCGGTGAGTCCGCCGCTGAAGGAACCCGTCAGGAGGCCCGCGCGATGCTCGTCGAGGCGCGGGCGGGGGCCTGACCGATGTCCACCGACCACACTCCGAGACTCGGCCGTACGGCGTTGGCCCTCGGCCTCTTCGCGTTCCTCGCGGTCGTCTTCACGCTGGCCGACCCCGGCATCACGATCGACGAGCCCCTGGATGTCCGACCCGGACGAACTTACGTCTCGACACTCCTGAAGCAGAAGGCCGGCTTCTTCCAGCGCGAGACCATCGATCGGGTCTTCGCCGACAACGCCGAACATCCACCGTTAGGCCGTTGGCTTCTTGGAGTTGCATCGACAACCTTCGAACCGTTTGCCGCGGCGATCGGCTGGACCGATCCCTATGCGGTGATCCCCGCCAGAGTTGCACCGGCCGCCTGCTTCGGCTTGCTTATTACTCTGGTCACGCTTGCCACGGGTCGACTCCGGGGGCAGGTCGGCGGCATTGCGGCGGGGGGGGCATTGCTCTTCATGCCGCGTGCGTTCGCCCACGCGCATCTCGGTGCTCTGGATACGTTTATCGCGTTGTTCTGGGTTGCGGCCTTGCTCGCGGCCGAGCGGGGATCAAGGTCATCGAAGCCGACTCGGGCTATGGCGTTTGCGGGGCTGGTCTTGGGCCTGGCCCTTCTGACCAAGATTCACGCCTGGTTCCTCCCACCAATCGTGCTGGGCTTGCTCCTCGTTCGCTTCCCCTGGCGTCATGCCGTCGGCGCGTTCGGAGGATGGCTCGTCGTCGGTCTCGGCACGTTCCTGCTGGGCTGGCCCTGGCTCTGGCACGACACCCTGACCCGTCTCGGCCGTTATCTGGGAACCGGAACCGAGCGATTATCGTTACAGGTTCAGTACTTCGGCCAGTTCTACGCGGATCGCGACGTTCCCTGGCACTACCCCTGGGTCTATTTCGCCATCACGGTTCCGGTGGGCCTTCACCTGCTGGGCGTCCTGGGAGCCATCGAGGTCGTCCGAGGCAGACGAAAGTCGGAGGGCTTACCCTGGCTCGCGCTGGCAGGAATTGGCCTGTTTCTGGGGCTTTTTAGCACACGCATCCCGGTCTACGACGGCGAGCGTCTGTTCCTCCTCGTTTTCCCGCTCTGGGCGATCCTGATCGGGATCGGCGGGGCCTGGGCCTGGGGTCGAACGAGTCGCCGTTGGGCCCACGGCCTGATGGCGGCAGCGTTCCTGGCTCAAGGGTACGGGGTCGTGGCGCTGCACCCGTTCGGGCTCAGCTATTACAATGCACTCGTCGGCGGGTTGCCCGGCGCCCAGCGACTGGGCCTGGAATTGACCTATTGGGGGGACGCGGTCGACCGCGTCTTGCTGGATCGACTGGCGGCCGAGGCGAAACCGGGCGACCTGGCGGCGCTGGCCCCCACACTCCATCACATCCAGGGAGTCGCCTCCCTGACCCCTGCTCTGGTCCGAAACCAGGTGACCATCGTCGACCAGTCGCGGGCGGCGCAAGCCGATTGGCTGATTCTGTATCGACGCGATGCCTACCTCAATCCGGAGTGGCGGGCCTTGCTCAACGGCCCCCCCCCGGTAGGCCTCGTCGCCGAGCGTTCGAAGCAGGGGGTCGTCCTGTCGAGAGTGCTCAGGATCCGAAAACCTTAGACCCTCCCCTGGCCATGCGGCGGGTGAATTGTAGAATACGTTCAGAACGAATTGAACGATCGATCTCTTCCAGGTGAGTGCAAGTCGGTCGATGGCCGAGCTGACGCATTTCGATGAGCAGGGCGCGAGCCGGATGGTGGATGTTTCGGCCAAGCCGACGACCACCCGACGGGCACGCGCCAGCGGCCTGGTGCGGATGGAGCCGTCGACGCTGGCCCTGATCCTCGACCGCGGCCTGTCGAAGGGTGACGTGCTCGGCGTCGCCCGTCTGGCCGGCATCATGGCGGCCAAGCGGACCGGCGACCTGATCCCGCTCTGCCACCCACTCGGCCTCGACGCCGTCGAGGTCGGATTTTCGGTGCAAGACGATCGGACGCTCCGGATCGAGGCCACCGCCCGGACAACCGGACGGACGGGCGTCGAGATGGAAGCCCTGACCGCCGTTAGCCTTGCGGCGCTGACGGTCTACGATATGTGCAAGGCAGTCGATCGATCAATGTCGATCGACTGCGTGCGGCTGGAAGAGAAGTCGGGCGGGCGGAGCGGCGATTATCGTCGCCCCGAAGATCTCGCCTGATCGCTGGCGTAGATGGTCGATGCTCGGCCGTCGGATTGCAACCGGAGGCGTGGGATGTCCGCTCTGACGCTGCCCAGGCCCGAAGAAAGCCGGCGAAGACTCGCCTCGGTCTACGCCCCGATCTCGGGCGAGCTGGCCGAGGCCGGGCGAATTTACGAGGCCGAACTGGGAAGCCAGTTCGCCTTCGTCCGCGAGTTGGTCGACCAATGCGCCGACTTCCAGGGGAAGCGGCTGCGCCCCGCCCTGGTCTTGCTGACCGGCAAGGCCTGCGGCGGCTCGAATGCGTCGCACCCGGTGCTGGCCGCGGTGGTCGAGATGATCCACACGGCGACCCTCGTGCACGACGACATCCTCGATGAATCGATGGTGCGCCGCCATGCCGCGACGATCAACGCCGCCTGGGGCGCCGAGGCCGCCGTCCTGATGGGAGACTACCTCTTCACGCACGCGTTCCACCTGGCCGCGTCGCTGGAGTCGACCCTGGCCTGCCGCTGGATCGGCCGCGCGACCAACATGGTCTGCGAAGGCGAGCTTCAGCAGGTGCACAGCAGGGGGAATTTCGACCTCTCCGAGGCCGATTACTTCGAGATCATCCGCGGCAAGACCGCCGAGCTGACGGCCGTCTGCTGCCGGCTGGGGGCACATTACGCGGGCGCACCCGCCGCGACGGTCGACGCCCTCGACGCCTACGGTCGAGACCTGGGTGTCGCCTTCCAGATCGCCGACGACGTCCTCGATATCTGGGGCGACGAGCAGGCAACCGGCAAGAGCCTTGGCACCGACCTGGAGAAGCAGAAGCTCACCCTGCCGATCATCCGCCTGCTCTCCACCGCCCCACCCGCCGTCGCGGCCCGGGTGCGTCAGATCCTGGTCGATGCCAAGCCCGAGGGGAGGGACGAGCTACGCCCCCTGCTGGAGTCGAGCGGCGCGCTGGCCTATGCCTGGGAACGAGCCAAGCAATGTTCGTCTCAGGCCGTTCAGCGGCTCGAAGTCCTCCCTGACTCGCCTTCCAAGGCGATCCTCCGCTCGCTCGCCCAGTACGTTGTCAAGCGAGCGAGCTGAGGAACCTACTCCGCGGCTTGCTCCCGCGGAGTTCTGGCTGCGCGGGGTTTGGCCCCGACGTATTCGTCTCGCAAGAGCCGGACGATCAGGTCGAGCTCGTTCGGGCTGAGCTGTTCGCCAAAGCCGGGCATCTGCTCGTGGGGTTTCAGGTAGCTGTAGAACCCCTTCGTCCCGGGATTCTTGATGATCGTCGTTAGCCAGCGGGCGGAGCCGTAGGCGAAGAGATCGGGAGCGGGACGGGTCGAGCCGGGGAGGCCCAGGTCGAGCGTGCCGATGGAGTGGCAGGATAGGCAATTCTCGACGAACGGGGCGTAGCCCGGATCCTCCTTGACCTCAGGCCGACTCGCCCATTCCTCGGCCGTTGTGCCGGGCGGAATGGTCGGGAACGTCGCGACGAAGGCAACCACGGCGTCACGTTCGCCCCGGTCGGCGAAGTCGATTTCTTCCTTCCACTGCTTCATGCCGTCGAGCGAGGCGTTGGAGAACTCCTTCGAGCCGAGCGACTTGGGAGCTCGAAGCGCGAACTTCGGGCCCTTCGGGTCGTCGAGCAACTCACCGATCCAGTCATGAGAGCCGAAGTGGGCCAGGTCGAACGCCTTGAAGGGGCTGGCATCCACAACCTGCGTCTCGCCTTGAAAGGCGTGACATCCGAGGCAGCGGGATCGAACCAGGGAGAGCCCCGCGGACAGGGGATCGGTTCGAAGCAGGTCGCCGGCGCCTCCCGGGGGGATGCCCGCGAGCTCTGCGAGCTGGGTGGCTCGCGTTGCGGCTTCTCTCGCGGCCTGGTGGGCTTTCGAGTATTCGGGGTTTCGCGCGTCGTCGCGCATCGCCTCGAACGTGAGGTAGGCCGCCTGGCCCGTGAGGGCGAAGATCAGGATGCAGGACCCTGCGTGCGCAAACCTTCGCGGCATCAGCCGGTCCAGGAACGGCAGGGCCATCAGGAAGGCTCCCAGCGCCCCGGGGATCACCACCGTGCCGAGCACTTCATAGCCCGTGGGCAGTTTGTGCAGCAGGCGGTTCAGCCAGAAGACGTACCACTCCGGTCGCGCCGGGTAGTTGGTGCTCGTCGGGTCTCCCGGCGCGTCCAGCGGAGCCCCGCCGGCGATGATCACGCCCAGCGTCAACAGCCCCAATGCAACGGCACCGCAGCTCGCGTCATAGAAAGCCTGCTTCGGCCAGTAAGGCTCGGTCGGGTCGGTCGATGCGTGACCCCGACGGGCGGCCAGGGCCGTGCGGGCCACCATCACGGCGACGAACAGCAGCGGCAAGACCAGGACGTGGAGGGCATAGACCCTCGTCAGTGACAGGTTGCCCGGCTCGTGGCCGCCGAGGATCAACGAACGGAGCTGAGGCCCGATCAGGGGCACGCCGCCGGCAATCGAGGTCTCGACCGTGGCGGCCCAGAACCCTCGCTGGTCCCAGGGGAGCATGTTCCCGGTCAGGCCCAACCCCATCGTCAGGGGGAGCAACGCCAGGAGCAGCCACCAGCCCACCTCGCGAGGGGCCCGGTACAGGCCGCTGGCGACCGTCTGGAGCAGGGCCAGCAGGACCAGGGCGATCATCCCGGTGGTGCCGAATCGGTGCAGTCCGCGCACGAACCAGCCGAGTTGCACCTGGTTGTTCAGGTAGAAGACGCTCCCCCAGGCCGTCGTGCTCGACGGGCTGTAGTCGCACATCAAGAGCAGGCCGGTGACGGCCTGGACCCCGAACAGGGCCAGGAGCGCGGCCTTCAGGGCGTGGCGGCGGGTCGAGCCCACCGGGATCGGGGTGTGGACCAGACGGCGGAGCAGCGACGGGACGCCGGTCCGATCTTCCATCCAGGCGGCAAGTTGCTTACGCAAGAGGGAGCCTCTTCGTGGCCTGGGGTCGGAACCTCTGGTACCTGACGCTGACCGTTGAGTTCGCATCGCTGAGAACCTCGACCTCGAGGTAATCCATAGACCGGGGCGACACCCCGTTCGTCGAAGACCCGTCGATCGCGAAGGTCGCCCCGTGGCAGGGGCAGCGGAACGACGTTCCGCCATGGTCGGCGCCGATCACGCAGCCCAGGTGCGGGCATTCCGCCTGGTAGGCCACGACGGGAGTCTCCGACCCCTCGGGTCGGCGCACCAGCCAGACCGTGCCGATCGGCCGCTTCGGATACGTGACCCAGGCGTCCTTGCGTTCGTCGACGATCGCAAACGCACGCGGGACACCCACGGGCAAGTCGGAGAGCCTGGCGAGCGGGTAAGAAGTCACCCCTCCCGCCTTCCTGCGCAGGGGGTCGAGAAGATACGCGGCGCCCGGGACGGCCAGGACGAGCCCCATCAGGCTCCCCAGCGCAACCGAGCCGGCGCGATAGAAGTCTCGGCGAGTCAACATCGAGGATCCCTCGGCAAAGGGGGAGAGGGCCGGGCCCGGCATGCGGCGAGCGGGCCGGCAAGGCTAGCTCGGGGGTGCGAAGATGCGGCAGGGGCCCCTCTCGGGGGGCTCGGGGCGGGTCCGATCGTTCCCGCCCGCGACGTGATGCGCGGGCGGGCCGTGTTTCTGTATCACTCTATCATTAGACCAGGAGGCCTCGCGCAGCAAGGGTCAGCCGCGGGCCTCGGCCGTCGCCTTCTCCACCGCGGCCAGCACGAGGGGCATCGTTTCCTCCAGAGGGTCGGGCAGGCCGGCTCCCGCCGCGGCGCGATGGCCACCTCCGCCGAACTGGGCCGCAAGCTTCGAACAGTCGAGCTTTCCGCGCGACCGGAAGCTCGCCTTGATCCCACCCCGGGGCTGCTCAATCAGGAGGAGACCCGCCTCGATGCCCGCCAGGCTCACCGTGTAATCGATGATGTCCTCGGTGTCCGCCGGAATCGCGCCGGTCTCCTCGAAGTCTTTCCGGGTCACATACGTTGAGGCCACCTTGCCATCGCCCGTCAGCTTGAGGCGAGACAGGGCGACACCGGTCAAACGCAGGCGACCCAGCGTATTACGCTCGAACAGGTCGCGGTAGATCTTGTTGACGTCGGCCTTCGACTCTTGCAGGTCGGCCGCCGTCCGGAAGGTCTCGGGCGTGGTCGACGGGTGGTGGAACCACCCCGTGTCCATGGCGATCGCCGTCAGCAGGGCCGTCGAGATCTCCGGCGTGAACGTCCCGTGCAGCGCCCGGATCGCGCGGGCGACCAGGGTGCCGGTCGCCTCGGCCGTCGTGTCCTTCAGGAAGATGGCCCCCAGGTCATCCTGGCTCACGTGGTGATCGATCACCACGCGGGTGCCGCCGAACTCCCTCACCCAGGGGGCGAATTCGCCGAGCTGGCTCCAGGCCGACAGGTCGAGGATCACCAGGACTTCGCGGTCGGCCAGGTCGGCCGCATGCACCTGCGTCCCCCAGTGCTCGAACAGCGTGCCGTCGGGGTCGAGGTAGTCGTAGCGAGGCGGCGTCTTGCTCGAATTGACGACGCGGACGTCCTTCCCCTTCTGCCTCAGCAGGCCGGCCATCCCCGAGGCCGACCCCAGCGCATCGCCGTCCGGGCGGACATGGGTCGTCACCACGAATCGGTCATATTTATCAATCAGGCGGGCCAGAGGGGTCCAGTCGATGCTCATGGGGATGGGCAAATCCAGGGCGCAACGGGGCAAGGCAGGGCCGGGAGTCCGGACGTGCCAATCCTAGCCGCCCGCGACGCACCCACGCAATCCAGGGATCCGGCTCCGCCCAGCCCTCAACCTAACCATCGGTCGGATTCAGGTCGTGTACTCGCCCGTCCGGAAGAGATTCAGGTTGGCGCGGACCCATCCGATCGTCTCGGCCAGGCCTTCGTCGAGCGTGTACTTCGGCGACCAGCCGAACAGCTCGGTCGCCAGCGCGGTACCCGCGAGGAGCCTGCCGACTTCGCTGGCGGCGGGGCGGATGCGGGCGGGGTCGGCCTCGACGTGAATCGGCTTGCCAATCAGCCTGGCAATGCGCTCGACAAGCTCGCCGATGGTCAGGTCGTCACCTCGGCCGATATTCACGACCCGGCCGATCGCGGCATCGCATTCGGCGATCGCGGCGAACCCGGCGGCGGTGTCCTTGACATAAGTCAGGTCGCGCCTCGGGTCCAGGCTCCCCAGCTTCACCCGATCCAGGGCCAGCGCCTGGCTGATGATCGTCGGGATGATCGCGCGTGCCGACTGGCGAGGCCCGAAGGTGTTGAACGGCCTCAGCGTCGTCACCGGCAGCCCGAACGATCGATGGTAGCTCTCCCCGAGCGCGTCCGACGCAATCTTCGACGCGGCATAGGGGGACTGGCCACGCAACGGATGCTGCTCGGTGATCGGAACGAACTGGGCTGTCCCGTAGACTTCCGACGTCGACGTCAGCACCACCCGCTCGATCGAGTCGCTGTCGCGGGCGGAGTCCAGGACGTGGCAGGTTCCCACCGCGTTGGTCTGCACCACGTCGAGCGGGTTCTGATACGAGTACGGGATCGCGATCAGGGCGCCCAGGTGGTAGACCCGCTCTCGCCCCTTGATCGCCTTGCGCACCGCCTCAGGGTCCTTCAGGTCGCCCCGATGGACCTCGACGGCCTCGCGAATCTCGGCCGGAAGGCGGTCGACCTGGCCCAGGTCGTCGCGGCCGTTGTAGCGGACCAGGGCCCTGACCTCGTGGCCATCGGCGACCAGCCGCTCGACGAGGTGGCTGCCGATGAATCCGCCCGCGCCGGTGACCAGGACCCGCTTGCCCATCGCCTTCATCCCCTCTGACTTCGGGCGGGGCAGGCCCCCGCCGGCTGGCCATCCATGTCGCCGCCATCCTACGGTTTTACCCAGGCCGATCAACGCGAAACGTCAGACACCCCTCCGCGAAGCACAGGGTCAACCTACCAGCATTCTTTTCCCTATTTCTCCCTAAGCCCCTAAAGAGCGGAGACCACCTGGTCGATCTTGTTTAACATGTGGGGCGGCGAGTTGAGTTCCAGTCGAAGGTCGAGCGGTCTGAGCGAGGGTGGTGTCGCGATCCGCGACGGCGCCGGTCCCTCGGAGACTGCCGGAGGAAGGCCGATGTTGCTGCGACTGATCCTGGTCGGTGTGGTCAGTGCCATGGGGCTCAACCTGCCGTCGGCCCGCGACTGGGACGAGATGGCGGCCAGGGGCCACGCCTGGATCCAGGAGGCGATCGCACGGGTCGACTCCATGATGCCCGCCGGCGAGCTGGCCTTCGAGCCGGCCGCCCCCGAGGCGGCGACCCCCGAGCTAGTCCAGGCCCCGACCGAGAATCCGGACTGGGCCTTCGATGCGATCGTCGACCAGATGGCTTCGACCTTCGCCAACCCGCCGGCCCCGGTCGCCGACGTCGTCCTGCCGGCCGAGGCGACCGATCTCCTGGCCGCCGCGACGGGGCTGCCGGAACTGGTTGCCCCGATCACTCCGGAGCCCACGCCGGCACCAGCCGCCGTCGAGGTCATCGCCGACGCCAAGCCCGATACTCCGGAGGCGACACGCGGATCGCGGATTGACCTGGCCATCCGGCTGACTCGCGAGGCGATGGGGGCCTGGACGCGGGTCTTCGAGCCGGCCCCGCAGATGGCCTCGATGAGCCGCTGAATCCGGCCAGCACGGGCGATCGCAGGCCCGTCAGTCAGGCGAGCAAGACAGCACGGGGCCGGCCTCAACATCGAGGCCGGCCCCGTGTGTTTGTTTCGAACAGGACAGGCGGGATCCGCCGGCGTGTGTCACTCCGCCAGGCGGACGAAGGGCAGGGGGCAGGAGAGGGGGTTGGTGACGCTGACCTTGCCGATCTCGTCGTCCGGGCCGGGGTCGCCGACTGCGGAGAGGGAGTCGTTCGGATCGCCGTGCGAGTCAATCCGGCGATAGCCGAGGGCGTACACCACCCGGAGAACCTCGCCGTAGGTGGGGAAGGCCTTGCCGCTCTGAACCTTGAACCGCTGCATGGCGGTCATGAATTCGAGCTCGTCGTTGGTGTACTGCTTCTCGAACGTGGTCGGGTCGATCCGCCGTCGCCGTTCCTTGCGTTCGTGGCGCGGGGGCTTGGGCCGTAGTTCGGAGATGGGCAGCCCGTCGAGTAATTTTGCCGAGCCGTCGCGCCGCTCGTGAAAGACGCTATCCGGGGGATAGGCGTCAAAGTCGAATTTCGGGCTTGGCTCGGTCGTCTGTTCTGGGTCGGCCATGGGGATTGATCCATCCGGGTTGGGGCGTCTCGCGGTGTCCCGGCCGCCAAGAGCTGCCCGGTCTGGCTCGGTCGAGACTCAGAGAGTTCCTTAGTTGATGGAGCGGATCCTGTCAAAATGTGCGGGCGAGCCCACTCATGGGGAGTCGTCCTCGTCGCAGTCGGCCTAGGCTTTGGTGCCGCCGGTTCCGTGTGGCATAATGAACACGAGCACGGGGCGGAGCCACGTCCGGAGCGATCGAGCGGCGAGGACGGCCAACGGGCCGGCCCCGCCACCGCGCGAATCGACGGATCGATTTCATCTGATTGCACTTACGCCCTGCTTCGCATACCATCGATCACGTCGATAGCCCGAGCCGGACGACCCCACCCGGGGGCGTCCCTCATCACCGGAGATCTCCAGTCATGTCCCGAACCGCGCGGTTGTGGAAAGGGGCCCGCCCCTGGGCGCTGGGCGCCACCATGCTTGCGGGCGTGCCGGTTACGGCCGGTGAGGTGCCGCCGCTCGCCAAACAACTGATCAAGCTCGGCCAGCAGGCCAGCGATCAGGGACGGCCCGAGCATGCGGCCGACTTCTACCGGAGCGCCCTGAAGCTCGAGCCTGAGAACGCCGTCGCCCGCACGGGGCTCGAGAAGGTCGGCATCGTCCGAGTCGCCCTCCAGGAGCCGGCCTCCCCGGCCCCCGCGCCGGCGGCAGAGCCCGCCGATCGGGTCCCCCAGGCAACCCTGGAGAACGCCGCCGAGCTGGAACGCGTCCAGAACCAGCAGCTCCGCTCGGACATCGAAGAACGCCTCAGGGCGGCCCGCGAGCAGCTCAACGCCGGCCGCGCCGACCTGGCCAAGGACAGCCTCAGGCTGGCCAGGACCGTCGTCCAGTCGGCCGCCACCCTGGATGAAGGGGCCCGCCAGGCCCTCGAACGCCAGATCAACGTCCAGTACCTGACGACCGTCCGCCGCGAGGAGACGCTCGAGCTGGAAGCGGCCGAGACCCAGCGCCGGCTCGCCCGCGATGCCCAGCAGGCTCGCGCCCTCGACGCCCTGCTCCAGAGGCAGGACAACGTCCGGTCGATCATGTATCAGTTCGACAACCTGATGGCCGAGGGCATCTTCCGCGTCCTCTCCAACGGCGGGACCGGCAGCCTGGCCGTGACCACTCAGCCGTTCATCGACGCCCGCGAGATCTCGCGGTCGGCCCGAGGACTGCTCCCCGAGGCCCTCGCCCCCCGCGCCGGCCTGACCGTGACCACCTCGATCGGCTTCCTCGCGCAGTCGCTGATGGCCGAGGAGCTGAAGGAATTCCGCTACATGCTGTCGCTCCAGGACGTGGAACGCGCCGCCGTCCCGTTCCCCGACACCATCACGATCGAGTATCCCCCGGTTAACGCCGAGCTGCTCCGCAAGTGGGAACGACGGGCCGAGCGCTTCGGCCGCGCCGTCAGTCTCCAGGATCAGGACGAGGGGACCAAGACGATCCTGCGCAAGCTGAACGAACCCATCACGATGCAATTCCCCAACGAGACGCCCCTCGAGGACGTGCTCAAGTACATCAAGTCGGCCACGTCCGACGCCAACTACCCCGGGATCCAGTACTACGTCGATCCCGCCGGCCTCGCCGAGGCCGAACGCACCACGACCTCGCCGGTCTCGATCGACCTCGACGGTATCCCCCTGAAGACCGGCCTCAAGCTGATCCTCGACCAGCTCGGCCTGACCTACACGGTCAGCGAGGGGATCCTCAAGATTGACGCGGCCGATTCGGAAAACCTCGACACCGAGATCCGCGTCTACCCGGTCGCCGACCTCGCCATCTTCCCCATCTCGCTGATGAGCGGCGGTGGCGGCGGCGGCGGTGGTATGGGTGGCGGTATGGGCGGTGGTATGGGCGGTGGTATGGGTGGCATGGGCGGTGGCATGGGCGGTGGCGGTATGGGTGGTGGTATGGGCGGCGGTATGGGTGGCGGCATGGGCATGATGTCGATGCCCCCGCAGGATCCCGCCCAGGTGGGTGGATTCTCGGAAAAAAAAAGCAACTGAACGCCCTTAACCAGAAGCCCCCAAAGGCTCCAAACGCGACAAATCCCCGGGACCGAGGCGCGAAACCCGCGCCCGGTCCCGCTCTCGTTCCGGGTGATGACGTCCAGATTCTCACGCCCAAGGCCAAAGCGCAGCCCAAGAGCGACCCGAACGCCTACTGGACCCAGTACTTCCGCACGCACAATGACTCGCCCTTGCAGCTCATGGGGATCATCGCCAACCTGCGCGACGCCAAGAAATTCCCCGAGATCGAAGCCGCGCTCATGGCCTACCTGAGGCTTCACCCCAAGGACGCCGCCAGCTGGATGTACGAAGGGCTGGCCCTGTCCATCGAGCTCAACAAGGGGAAGCCGGCCGACGTCAAGACCTACCTCGGCTACGCCGCGACCCTGGCAAGGCGGGGCAGGGACCCGAACCAACTCGTGAACGTGGCCGACCTGTTGCTCACGCGCGGGTACTTCGACCAGGTTGGACCTTTGCTCGACCAGGCCGCCGACCAGGTCCCGCATCGGGGCGAACCCTTGATGATGTCCGTCAACCTGGCGCGCAAGACCAAGGACGACAAGCGGATGACAAAATCCGTCGAGCGTCTTCTCTCGCTAGGTTGGATGGGAGCCGACACCAAAGGCCGTACGCTCGACGATGTCATTCGTCGTGAGGCCCGAACGCAGGTTGAAGGGCGGGCCAAGGAGCTGCGCGAGGACGACAAGACGGCCGAGGCCGACGCCCTGCTGGCCTCGATGACCGAGTCGGAGGCTCGAGACCTCTACATCCGCCTGACCTGGGCTGGCGACGCCGATCTCGACCTTGTCGTGACTGAATCCCTTGGCGCGACTGCACGTTATGCCACCCCTCGCACGGTCTTCGGCGGCTCGATCCTGAAGAATGGCGAGGTCGGCGACCGCGAAGAGATCTACGTCTGCCCCCGCGGCTTCGACGGCGACTACACGATCAAGGTCGAGACCATCTTCTCCGACCCCGATCTCCCTCCCCCGACCGAGGCCACCCTCGAATACATCACCCACGAAGGGACCGACAAGGAGTCCCGGCATACCAAGACGATCGCCCTGAAAGGCAACTCGTCCGAGGCCGTGGTCGTTCATCTTGAAGGGGGCCGCCGCAAGGAAGTCCTGCCGTTCATCGCGCCTCCAATGAAGGTGAAGCGCAAGGGCCCGCCGTCGGTCGAAGCCGCCAAGGCCAAGGCTAAGGCCTCTGCCACGCCCGCCACGCCCGCCCCGAAGTAACACATCCTTGCAGCCGCGACCCCCGGCGACCTTGCACGCCGGGGGTGTGCCCCCCTTAATCCGAAGTTCCTGCCGGCACGCTCGCTCACTTCGTGGGTTCGAGATCTCTCTCCGACATCTGTCGTCGAAACTTGACAGTCGTCCGTGGCATTCCCTACCATAAGGCCTCGCCCGTGGCGGGACGCCTCGAGGCCTCTCGCCCGCCCCTCATGAAGACGAAACGAACCCGAGCGGTCGCCCCGATCGATCTCGTCGGGTCGTGGCAGGGTTCGACCGACGCCGCGACGCCCTATCTTGCCGATCGCGGAGAGGAGTTCCTGCCGATGCGGATCGCCCTGGATGCCATGGGTGGCGACCACGCCCCCGCCCCAATCGTCACCGGCGCCGTCGAGGCCGTCCGGGAGCAGCTCGACCTGACCGTCGTGCTGGTCGGCGATCAGGCTCGCATCGAGGCCGCGCTCGCCGAGCACCCCGACGCCCCCCTCGACCGACTACCGATCGTCCACGCCAGCCAGGTCATCGAGATGGGCGAGAAGCCCGTCGAGGCCCTCCGGCGCAAGCGCGACAACTCGATCTCGCGGTCGTGGGCCCTGATGGCTTCGGGCGAGGTCTCCTCGGTCGTCTCGGCCGGCAGCACAGGCGCGATGGTGGCCTCGGCCCTGGTCAACGGCAAGCTCTTCCTGCCCGGCGTCCGGCGGCCCGGCATCGCCGCCATCTTCCCGTCGCACAAAGGGCCGATCGTCCTGCTCGACGTTGGCGCCAACATGGGCGCCAAGCCGGAAGACCTTTACCAGTACGGCGTCATGGGCTCGGTCTACGCCGAGACGATCCTCGGCATCGCCGACCCCAAGATCGGCATCCTCAACGTCGGCTCCGAGGACGACAAGGGGAACGACCTGACGCGCGCCGTCCGCGCCTTGTATATCGACAGCCCGCTTTCGAGTCGCTTCGCCGGGTTCATCGAAGGGCGTGACCTGTACGAGGGCAACGCCCGAGTCGTGGTCTGCGAGGGCTTCGTCGGCAACGTCGTCCTGAAGGCCGGCGAAGGGGCCGTCGAGTTCCTCTTCTCGATGCTCAAGGAACAAATGGGCGGCCTCCTGCCCAAGCTCGGTGCCGAGCTTGGTGGCATGGTCGGCGGTGGCCTCAAGGCGCTCAAGTCGAGGTTCGAGTACGAGGAATTCGGAGGCGCCCCGCTGCTGGGCATCCGCGGCTCGTGCATCATCTGCCACGGGTCGAGCAAGGCCCGCGCGATCAAGAACGCCTTGCGAGTCGGCGGGGCGATGGCCGACGATCGCCTGGGCGACCGGATCGTCAAGGAGCTGGCCCAGGCCCCCGGCACGACCGCCGGCCTCAACGCGGCCGGAACCCTGGCCTGATCGGCGTCGGCAGCCGACCCCGTTTTCAAAGTGGAAGTGATCGGCCAGGAAAGGCGGGACCGTGGCGAAGGTGGCGTTCTTATTCCCGGGGCAGGGGGCCCAGGTCGTCGGCATGGGCAAGGCGCTCTACGAGGAGAGGCCCGCCGCGCGGGCGCTCTTCGACCGTGCCAACGAGGTGCTCGGCTTCGACCTCAAGTCGATCTGTTTCGAAGGCCCCGCGCAGGCGCTGGAGGCGACCGACGTCAGCCAGCCGGCCATCTATGTCGCCAGCCTGGCGGCCCTGGAAGACCTGCGGGTGACGCAGCCCGAGGTCGTCGAGGCCTGCGCCGGCGCCGCCGGGTTGAGCCTGGGCGAGTACACCGCGCTGACCTTCGCCGGGTCCCTCGATTTCGAGTCGGGCCTGAAGCTCGTCCGACGCCGGGGCCAGGCGATGCAAGCTGCGGCCGAGGCCACCCCCGGCGGCATGATTAGCGTGCTAGGGCTGGACGAGGAGAAGATCGACCAGCTTTGTCTGGCGGTCGCCGACCACGGCCGGCTCTGGAAGTCCAACCTCCTCGGGCCGGGCAACATCGTCGTCTCGGGCGATAAGCCGGCGCTCGCGCGGGTGGAGGCCGTGGCCAACGAGCTTGGCGCCTCGCGGGTCATCGCCCTGGCCGTCGCCGGGTCGTTCCACACCCCCCTGATGCAGCCGGCCGACCGTCAGCTCGCCGAGGTCCTGGCCGACACCCCGCTGACCACGCCGCGGATTCCGGTCTACTCCAACGTCGACGCTCAGGCCCACTCCGATCCGGACGATCTCCGCAGGACCCTGGTCGCCCAGGTCATCGGCGAGGTCCGCTGGGAGGAGTCGATGCGGCGGATGTTGGCCGACGGCTTCGACACCTTTTATGAGTTAGGACCCGGCCGTGTGCTGACCGGCCTGCTCAAGCGGATCGACCGGAAGACCCCCTGCACGAGCGTCCCGGCACGTTAGGCTTCGACGATTTGGCATTGCCCGCCGGGGCCGCGAGTCCCTATAACCACGACCGTACGACGGGCCGCCCGCACCGGGGGCCCGAGCCCAAGTCTCTCGCCCCGACCGACAGGATGCCCTCCATGGCCAGCGCCGAACCGATCAAGGGATGCACCGTAGACCTCGGCGGGCAGGTCGCCCTGGTGACGGGTGCCTCGCGCGGCATCGGCCGCGCCGTCGCCGTACGCCTGGCCGCCTGCGGCGCCACCGTCATCGGCGTCGCCCGCACCCAGGAGGCCCTGGAAGGGACGCTCAAGACGATCCGCGACGCCGGCGGGACCGCCGAAGGATATGCCGCCGACGTCTCCAATGCCGACGACGTGAAACGCGTGGTCGACGACGTCGAGGCCAAGTTCTCCAAGGTTCATATCCTGGTCAACAACGCCGGGATCACGAAGGACGGGCTGCTGCTGAGGATGGAGGACGACGCGTGGGACCAGGTGATCGACACCAACCTCAAGAGCGTCTTCCTCTTCTGCCGGGCCGTCGGCCTGCTGATGATCCGCCAGCGATATGGACGGATCATCAACCTGTCCAGCACTTCGGGCCTGATGGGCAACCCCGGCCAGTCGAACTACTCGGCAAGCAAGGCCGGCGTGATCGGATTCACCCAGACGGTGGCCCGCGAATTGGGCTCCCGCAACATCACCGTCAACGCGGTGGCCCCCGGATTCATCACCACCGACATGACCGATTCGCTTCCCGATAAGATCAAGGCCGAGGTCAAGGAGCGGATCCCGGTCCGGCGTCTGGGGATGCCCGACGACATCGCCGACCTGGTCTGTTATCTGTCGGGCCCCGGAGCGGGGTTCCTCACCGGCCAGGTGATCGCCGTCGACGGCGGGATGACGGCCTGACCTTCGCGGTAGACAAGGCGAGATCTCCTTGCTACTTTGATCCCTCCTCCGGCTGAACCGGGAATATGGGCATGGAGCCGAAAGGCCCATCCGCCCGAAACTCTCGGCCCAGCCAGCCCCTCCCGGGCACGACGACCCGCCCCGCGAGTCGTCCGCCCCTTCGAACGAACGAGTTGATAAGGTCCCGGACCCCGACGTCACGCCCCGCGACGAATCCCAAAGAGGCCGGCGCGGGCCACGGCCCGGGATTTTTTCAGGAGATTCGCCCGTGTCCGTGGAAGAACGCGTCATCGAAATCGTCAGCGAACAGATGGGCGTGGCCAAGGATCAGGTGTCCAAGGAGACCTCCTTCGTCAACGACCTGGGTGCCGACTCGCTCGACACCGTCGAACTTGTGATGGAATTCGAAGAGGAATTCGACATCACGATCCCCGACGAAGAAGCCGAGAAGATCCAGACCGTTGGCCAGGCCATCCAGTACATCGAGGGTCACACGAAGTAATGGGCCGTCGCGTCGTCATCACGGGCATGGGGGTCGTCACCGCCCTTGGCACCACGCTCGACCGATTCTGGTCGGGCCTGGTCGAGGGAAGGAGCGGGGTCGCACCCCTCACGCTCTTCGACACGACCGAGTTCAAGGTGCATTTCGGTGGCCAGTGCCACGGCTTCGACGGCGACGCCCTCTTCGGGGTGAAAGAGGCCCGCCGGCTCGACCGTTTCGCGCAGTTCGCCATGGCGGCCAGCATCTCGGCCGTCGCGGACTCGGGCGTCGACTTCGCGGCCTACCTCCCCGAATCCTCGGGCGTGCTCATAGGCTCCGGGATCGGCGGGCTCAGCGAGTTCGAGACCCAGCATTCGGCGATGATGGCCAAGGGGCCGGGCAAGATCAGCCCCTTCACCATCCCCAAGCTGATGGTCAACGCCGCCAGCGGCCAGGTCTCGATCAAGTTCGGCCTCTGCGGCCCGAACTCGGCCGTCGCCACCGCCTGCGCCAGCGCCGCCAACGCCATCGGCGACAGCTTCAAGCTGATCCAGGCCGGCCTGGCCGACCGGATGATCACCGGCGGCAGCGAGGCGGCCATCACCCACATGGGTCTCGGCGGATTCGCCGCGTTGCGGGCACTCTCCACCCGCAACGACGACCCTCAGCGGGCCAGCCGCCCGTTCGACAAGGATCGGGACGGCTTCGTCCTGTCCGAAGGGGCCGGCATCCTCCTCATCGAGGCCGAAGAGGTCGCACGGGCCCGCGGCGCCCGCATCTATGCCGAGCTGCTCGGCTACGGGATGTCGGCCGACGCCACGCACATCACCGCCCCCGACGAATACGGCCGCGGGGCCGCCCGAGCCATGCAGATCTGCCTCAATGACGCCAAGCTCTCCGCCGACGCGGTGGGCTACGTCAATGCACACGGCACGAGCACCGGGTTGGGCGACCATGCCGAGACGCTGGCCATGAAGCTCGTCTTCGGCAATTACGCCAAGAAGCTCCAGGTCTCCAGCACCAAGAGCCAGCTCGGTCACCTGCTGGGTGCCTCCGGCGGCGTCGAGCTGATCGCGTCGGCCCTGGCCATCCGCGACGGTGTCCTGCCGCCGACCATCAACCTCGAGACCCCCGACCCCGACTGCGACCTGGATTACATCCCCAACGTCGCACGCGAGTCGAAGGTCCGCTACGTCATGTCGAACAGCTTCGGCTTCGGCGGCCACAACGCCAGCCTGCTGATCGGCCGGTATGAGCCGGGCGGGAATTGACCGGCCCGGTATCATGTCGGCATGAGGCGTGGCCCCCATTGGGCGACCTTTGAAGCCCGTCCAACCCATCGCCCCGGCCTTCGCGCCGGGGCGTCGTTCGTTTCCACGCAGCGCCCGCCCCTGACACGGGATCGCACCGATGAGCTCTCTCCCCGCCTTCGACCTGCTCGGCGACCGCCCGGATGCCGAGACCCTCTCCTCCGACGACGTCCGGCGCTACGCACGCCACCTGATCATGCCCGAGGTCGCCACCGCGGGCCAGAAACGCCTCAAGGCGTCGAGGGTCCTCTGCATCGGCGCCGGCGGGCTCGGGTCTCCGCTGACCCTGTACCTGGCCGCCGCCGGCGTGGGGACCCTGGGGCTGGTCGACTTCGACGTCGTCGACGTCTCCAACCTCCAGCGCCAGATCATCCACACCACGGCCGATGTCGGCCGGCCAAAAATCGACAGCGCCGAGGAGAAGCTCAAGGCCATCAACCCGGCCTTGAAGGTGATTCGCTACGAGTTTCCGATCGATAGCTCCAATGCGTTGGAACTCTTCGCCGACTACGACGTCATCATCGACGGGACCGACAACTTCCCGACCCGCTACCTCGTCAACGACGCCTGCGTGCTGCTGGGCAAGGCGAATGTTTACGGGTCGATCTTCCGGTTCGACGGCCAGGCGTCGGTCTTCTTCCCGCCGCACGGCCCTTGCTACCGCTGCCTCTACCCCGAGCCGCCGCCGCCTGACCTGGTGCCGAATTGCGCCGAGGGGGGAGTGCTTGGCATCCTGCCGGGCCTGATCGGCGTGGTCCAGGCGACCGAGGCCGTCAAGCTCCTGCTCGGGGTCGGCCGCCCGCTCATCGGCCGCCTGCTGCTATACGACGCGCTGGACATGTCGGTGCGCGAGATGAAGGTGCGCAAGGACCCGAAGTGCCCGATCTGCGGGACCAATCCCACGATCCGCGAGCTGATCGATTACGACCAGTTCTGCGGGGTCGCCAAGCCGGGCGCCCATGAAGAAGCCCAGGGCGACAGCTTGACCCCGTCGGAGTTGAAGGGCCTGCGGGACCGCGGCGTGCCGCACTTCTTGCTCGACGTGCGCAACCCTGAGGAGATCGACATCTGCCGGATCTCCGGGTCGACGGTCATCCCGCTGCCCGAGCTCCCCGGAAGGCTAGGCGAGCTCGACCGTTCGCGTCGGATCGTGGTGCATTGCAAGAGCGGCGTCCGCAGCGCCAAGGCAATCGATCTGCTGAAGAAGAACGGGTTCACAAAGCTCGAAAACCTGACCGGCGGCATCCTTGGCTGGATCCAGGACGTGGATCCGAGCCTGCCGGCCTACTGACCGCCCGACAGCAACCTCGTCCCCCCCGATCCGGGGGGGCGGGGTCAATTCCTGGACGCGGGCTGTTCGCCAGCCACTCGAGCGTCGACCAGCCTGCGCATCGCGACGTCGAAGTCGATGAACCGAAGCAGGCCGAGCACCTGCGCCGCCTGGAAGAGGCCCACCTGGCGGGCAATCTTCAGCAGCTGCTCCTCGGCCTCGGGCAAAGCCGACGCCCCGGGCCTCGCGACCCCCGGATCCTCGTCCAGCTTGTCATCGGCGAGGAAGTCGACGGAAACGTTGAGCGCCTTGGCGAGCTTCCAGGCATTCTCCAGGCCGGGCTGCGATTTGCCCGACATCACACGAGAGACTTCGGAGTCGCTGATCCCGGAAACGCGAGCCAGCTTCTGCTGGTTCATTCCGAGCGCGTGCATGTGTTTATAGAGCTTTTCGGCGAGTTTCATGATCAAACTATACGTCGTCCGTCCGCCCGGCGGAAGGGGATTATCCCGCTTTAGCAAGAAATTCGAGAGCAAATGAATGCATGCCCGCGTTTTCGGGACCTGACTAGCCCGTCTGCGGGAACTTTCAGGTGCCTTCGGGGCCAAATAGGCCGACGGGCTCGTGGCCGTCCCCCACGATCGGGGCGGCCGGGATGCCGAGCCACGGGCCGAGCAGGTCGGCGTAGACCCGGCGGAAATCGGTCTTGAACCTGAGGTCGCCGTCATCAAGCTTGTCGAAGCTCGGATGCTCGCCGACGAGGCCCGTTTTGGCCAGCGGCCCGACGACGAAGACGGGGGCGGCCGCACCGTGGTCGGTGCCGCCGGACGCGTTCTCCTCGACCCTCCGGCCGAACTCGCTGAAGGCCAGTGTCGCCACCCGGTCGGCCTGGCCGTCGGCCGCGAGGTCGGCGTGGAAGGCGGCCAGCGAGGCCGACAGCTCGGTGAGCAGGGCCCGATGCGGGGCCGCCTGGTTGGCGTGGGTGTCGAAACCGTCGAGCGACGTATAGTAGATGCGCGTGCCGAATCCCGCCTTGATGATCCGGGCGATCAGTTCCAGTCGCCGGGCCAGCCCGTAATTGGGATAGCTTGCCCCGCCGTCTTTGGGGGCGACCACGGCCTCCAGCCGTCGGCTCGCGTCGAAGGCGGCCAGGGTGCTGCGCCTGAGGAAGCCGAGCAGGGCGTCGTCGGGCCCGCGATCGAGCCGGGTGAGCGAGTCGAGCGCGTCGCGGGAGGCCCTTCGATCGGCGTCCGCCCCCTCGATGCGCAGGCGGAACTGGTCGAGCGTCTCCAGCGAGGGGACCGTCGCGTCGCGGGCCCGCAGCGCCAGCGGCAGGCCGTGGCCCCCCAGGTGCAGGCCCGGCATGTCGCCGCCGGAACCTCTGGGCGCCGAGTCGAGCGCCCGGCCGAGCCAGCCGGTCTCGGGCTTGCCGGCCGCGGTGGTCGCCCCCTCCCAGATCTCCATCGACCGGAAGTGCGAACGATCGGGGTTGGGGTAGCCCACCCCCTGGATGATCGCCGCGTGCCCCCCTTCGATCAGGCCGGCGAAGCCACCCATCGCCGGATGCAGGCCGATCTCCGAGGTGATCGTCTTCACCTCGTCCGACTTGATCCGCAGCGCCTTCCGCCCTTTGGCGTACCCGTCCATGGCGTGCGGGATCACGGTATTCAGCCCGTCGTTACCGCCGATGAGCTGGATGACGACCAGGACGCGATCGCCCCCGGACTTCGCGGCGGGGTGGCTTGCGGCCAGCGCCGATCGGGCCAGGAAGGTGGGGACGGTGGCCCCGCCCATCGAGACGAGCGAGCTTGCGGCAAGCGACGACCTGAAAAAATTGCGTCGGGAACCGTGCATGGGTCGGCCTCCGTTGGGCATGGGTCCGCTCAGGCGAGCTGGTATTCGGGGGACGCCGCGATTCTCGAGACGACGTCGCGCGCGGCCGCGGCCTCGTCATTCCCCCCCGGATCCGCGGTGAGCCGACCGACGATCGCTGGGCTGAAGGCGTCCTGCGCCAACAGCGCCACGAAGTGGCGAGCGGTCTCCCGGCCCGGCTTCGCCCCGGCGCGCCCGGCCAGCGCGAGGGGGTCGCAGCGGCCGCCGATGAGCTTGTCGACGGGAGAGAGCAGGGCGAGGGCGAAGTTGGCTCGGGCCAGCATGGTCGACGTGTCGACCCAGGCGGGACCTCCCTCCCAGCCCGCGACGCTCGGCGGCGTGAACAGCGATTGCCCCATCAAGGCGCAGGCATCGGCCAGGGCGTCGACGCCCACCGTGGGCCTGAAGATTTCCAGCGAACGGACCAGGCCGACGGCATATTCCACCGGCGACTTCACCCTCCGCCGACGCATGGCGGTGTCGTGGAACAGGGTTGACGCCAGGATCATTCGCAGCGGGACGGCGACCTGGTAGCCCGAGTCGCGGAAGGCCGCCGCGAGGGGCTCGATGAGCGCCTCGGAGGGCGGGTCGACCTCGCTGACGAAGGCGCGGAAGAGCTTGCCGCAGACGAACGAGGCGCAGGCGGGCCGGCCCAGCAAGATCGACGGGATGTCGTCGCCGTCGAACGTGCCAGTCTTGCCCAGGAGCGTCTTGGGTTGGTCGTCGTGCTCGGCGACGACGGTGCGGAAGGCATCGCGCACGACGAACCAGCCCGTGAACGCGCGGGCGGCCTCGCGGATGTCGAGCTCGGTGTACTGGCCCCGGCCCAGGGCGAACAGTTCCATCACCTCGCGGGCATAGTTCTCGTTGGGGCGGGCCTTGCGGTTGGCGGAGGCGTCGAGCCAGAGGAGCATCGCCGGGTCGCGGCCGATGCGGGTGAGCAGTGCGCCGAAGTCTCCCAGGGCGTGCTCGCGGAAGAGGTCGTTCTGGCGTTGCATCAAGACGGGGTTGCGCACCTTCTCGTTGGAGGTGGCGAAGTGGTTGTGCCAGAAGAGGGTCATCCGCTCGCGGAGCGGGTGCGGCGTGTGGATCATCCGGTAGAGCCATGCGCCTCGGATCCGGCCGACGTCCGATGACGCGGCGAGTTGCGAGCCCATGGTGTCCATGGCGACGGCGAACTCGGCGGCCGTCGAGCCGTCGGCGGCAATCTCCTCGCCTGCGAAGAGGCGGTCGAGCGCCTCGTCGGGCCCGGCGGCGAGGTCGCGTTGCAGCAGGTGCCAGGGAGGGCAGAAACCCGCCCGGCGATGCAGGTGGCTCACTGCGGCCAGGTCCCAGGGTGCCTCGGTGTTCGGGCGGTATGGGGCCCAGGCACGCGCCGGATCGCGGAGGAGAGGAGACTCGGTCATCGAACAGGCCCTCGGATGGGTGTGCCTCGAATCGCCCGCGACCGGCGCAGCGTTTGGCCCGGTTACTTCGTCGCCTCGCCCAGGTTGAATCGGGCCTGGAAGTGGACCTCGTCCGGGGTGTCGACGGCGGTCAGACGCCCCTTGCCCAGCAGGCGGAGGAGGGTCTCGAGCAAGGCGATCTCGGTCTTCGCCTTGTCGCGATCATTGCCCTTCTCCAGCATGTTGTTGGAGATCATCCGTTCGCGGTTCAGGGCCACCAGATTGGCCAGGGCCGCGCCGTCGGCCTCGATGGCGAGGGTGGCGTCCTCGGCCTTGAGGGGTTGCTTCAACTGCGCGACGAGGTCGCGGGCCAGGCCCAGGGTCGAGCTGATGACGAGGTGGTCGCCCACCTGCACCATCGACGGGCTGAAGTTGTACCGAGTGCTCACCGGGCCTGCCGGCGCGGCGCCGGCCTTGGCCCGCGGGGCGATGTACTTCGAAGTGGCGATGACGAACCCGTCGACCGTCTCCGACCCGAGGTCGAGCGGGGGCGACTTCGACTGCGCCGCATCCAGGTTCAGCAGGCCGATGAACGACTGGAACGCGACCTTCAACTGCGTGGGCAGGTCCTCATCCTCGGGCTTCAGATCGGCAACTAGTGCGAACGCGGGAAGCTTCAGGTCGGGCATGCGCTTCAGCTTGGCCGTGTCTTGCGTGGCGACGACCAGGCGCCAGTCGGCCTTCAACGCCCCGAGCAATTCGGCGAAGTCTCGGCCGCCCAGGAACTGGCCTGCGGGTGTGTCCAGCGCGGCAAGGCCCGCGACGGCCTCGGGCGGGAGAAGTTGCTCGCGAACATCCCAGAGGCCCGAAAGGTCGCGCCAGAGACTCAGGCTGGCGACCGTCCCGGGGGGCCGGACCAGTCCGGGCGCCCCCTGGCCCTTGCCGGGAAGGAAGCGGGCGATGGGCGCGGGATAGCCCCCGGCGGGCGTGGGCAGGTCGACGCTCGCCGACAGCGCCTTCTCGGTCCAGTTGAGCGAGGCACCCAGCCAGTCGGCCTTGCGGAGGGCGTCGAGCCAGGCCCCGAAGAGGATGACCGGGCCGGGCTCAACGTTCTCGGGGATCTTGAACTTGGCCGGGTCGATTGCGCGAAGCTTGTCCAGGCGGACCAGGCCCCAAGCCAGGGCGTCTCCGGGCGTGGCCTTTTTACGGGCCGACCAGGTCTTGTCCTCGGCCAGGCTCCCGCGAGGATGATCCAGCGAGCGGTCGATGAGGGATTTCAAGGCCTCGGGCCCGTTGGCGACGACAAGCCGGCCCCCGACGATCGCGTGCGCCTCCTGCGGCGAGAGGCTGAAGCCGACGATTTCCCGGTGCTTGATCTCGGCGACCGGATCGGGCTTTCCCTTTTCGGAGGCGTCCTTGCGGGCCAGTTCCAGCAGGGTGGCGTGCGCCCGATCGAGGAATTTGGCGTCGCGAGGGGTGATGATCAGGGCGACGCGAGGCTTGCCGTCGGGGGCCTCCAGGGCGAGCACCGCCCCGCCGCCGGCCAGGTCCCTCAGGCCCTCGTCCCAGGTGGTGTCCAGGGTCGCCGAGAGGAACGCGACCAGGGCTCGCAAGTCCCGCACCTGCGGGCTCTTGAGTTGACGGGCGAGGTCGGGGATTGACCCGACCACCGCCGCGGTCCTCGGGTCTCGTGCGCGGTCGATGAGGTCTCCGGGGCGCCTCAGCTCGACGAAGGCGACGGCATCTCCGGCGATCCATTCGGCCGGCTCGTCCGCCATCACCCGGGCGGCACCGGGCAGGGCCAGCGTCGCGGCGAGTGCGAGCCCGGCCAGCGGTCGCCTGAAGTCTCGGAACGGGGGACGCGCAGGGGCATCGGCCATCGGTTTCGCTCCCGAAGGGGTTTGGCTCGAAGGTCTTGGATGATCCTTGGGTTCGTCCGGGGATACTCTCCGCGGTCCCTCAAGGTTTCAGCGAAGCCTCATGGACCCGCAGCCCGCCTTGCCCGATGGGCCGGGCGCGATAAGATTCAGGCGTCGTCTCGTGCCGCGCCCGGCAGCCTCACGTCTCCCCAGCTTCGATGCGGCGGCCCGATGAAAGCTGAACTCGTCCCGGAAAATGGCGATGCACCGATCCCGATCCTCAAGGATCTCACGGTCATCGGCCGCCGGGAGTTCTGCGATGTCTTCGTCGATCACCCGAGTTTATCCAAGCGCCACTGCGTCGTGGTGAAGACCGACGGCCTGCTCATCGTCCGCGACCTTGCCAGCACCAACGGCACCAAGGTCAAGGGACAACGCATCCGCTGGGCGGCCCTACTGCCCGAGGACCGCCTGAGCTTCGGGCTCTACAAGGTTCGCGTCTACCTCGGGCCCGACCACCTGCCGAGCCCCTCCGAGCTGCGGAGCAGGGCCGATGGGGTGAAAGACATCGACCGAACCCCAATCGCGTCCGAGCGGCCGAAGGCCTCCGCGGCGCCATCGCCAATCAGCCAGCCGTCCGCCTGGTCTCAGGGCGATGACCTGTCGAGGTTCGCGTCGCCCTCTCCGCTGGAAATCCCGATCGTCTCGTCGGCCGTCAGCGACAAGGCGGAAGAGGACAATGAGGCCGGGTGGCGGGGACTTTTGGGCAAGAAGGACGACGAGATCCGGATCGACCTGGATTGATCGATCCGCCGGGGTTCCCTTCGAAATGCGACGCGGACGACCGCCCCCCTTCGCGGCCCGCTGGGCCGTCCGGGGAAGGGTCGTCCGGGTCGTTGTGGTCTGGGGGTGCAGCCGCAGCGAAGGGTCGCCCGCCGCGTTCGGGCGGCTGACCCGCCCTCCTCACGTCGGCCGATGGGCCCGGCGTGAGGAGGGCGAGTCGTGGCCTCAGCCTTCCACGCGCGGCCGTCGGAGGCCACGCTGCAAGGGGGGGGGGACCAGGTTTTCCAGCTGGCGGGCGTCCTGGGGTTCCAGTCGGCTGGCCGCCTTGTTCTCGCGCTGGATGGCCTCGTACACCTCCTGGCGGTGCACGCTGATCTCGATCGGGGCGGCAATCCCCAGTCGGACCTTGTCTCCCCGGATATCCACCACCGTGATGACGATGTCATCGCCGATGATGATGCTCTCGTCGCGATGTCGTGACAGGACAAGCATGGATGGCTCCTTCCTCCTACCAGCGAGACCCGTGACCATCCGTGATCACGTTGCCCGGGCTCTCGGTTTTGGGTCGCACGTAGCGGCTCGGGATGGGACGCTCGCCCTGGTCGTCCCGGCTCCCGGTTAGCCCGTCGCCCGCAAGGGCGTCGGCGCCGGCAGCACGGTCGTCGCGGTCGCCTGGTGTGTGTCCAGCGGATACCGGACCGCGTAGCGGCTGGAGGTCAACACCATCTGCCGGCCGAGCCGACGGGCGAGGTTGAAGACCAGCGGCCCCTGGAGGTTGACCGTGAGGCCTCCCCCGTCGCCGCGGTTCAGGATCAGATAGACCAGGGCCGCACGCTCGTCTTCAAGCTCCAGCGCCGTCCGGTCGCCCGGCCGGAGCTCGACCCGGTAGTCGCTGATCGCCAGAGGCGGGGCGACCAGCCCGAAGGCCAGCTCTGCCGCGGTCACGCTCTGTAACCACGTCAGGCCCGAGACCACCGGGTCCGGGAGCAGGAAAAATTGACTGAAGGTGCGGAACCCGACCAGGCCTTCGGGGATTCGGATCAAGTCCGACTCCGAAGCATGGACCAGGCCGAAGCGGGTCGTGACGATGTTCACTTCCTGTTCCCTCCTCCTGGGGCGCCTGGGCGGCTTGAAGCCGCCCGAACTCCGCCGCGAGCCCCGGAGCCAACCCTTCGACGCCGACCGAGCCGGAAAATCCGACGCAACCGACGAACTCAGGGCCGGCCAAGGGTCCCGGCCGCGTCCCTTGACGCATCCCGCGGACTCACCCCGCCCCACCTTTCGGATCCTACCGAAATGAAGAGGCGGGTTTGACCGCCGTATCTATCGTCGGGCTGAGAGCGTAAACCGCACGCCCCGAGCGCCGAAATCAAGGCCAGGCGGGCTATTGAGCCGCCTACGCCGGTCGGTCCGCTCGTAACGCCTCGACCCCCGAAATCAGGCCCCGGCCGGTTCTCATTCCATCATCCGGCGTGACACGGCCGGGGCACGACGATCAGGCCGGATCGGCGGCCACCGTCAGGGTCGGCGGATCGCTGAAATCGCGCCAGATCCGCTCGTCGAGAACCGGGTCGGGGTGGCCGTCGTGGATCAGGATCCGGTAGCGGAAGACCGTCGGCGCGTCGGCCCTAATCACAACCCTGGCATCGTGGTTGGGCGTGTAGCTGAAGAAGGGGAGGGTGGTCGGGTGGATCCTCGCCACCGTCGGGTGATTCGTGTTGCCGGGGTGGTCGCAGATCATCGCGCCGGCGTAGGGCATCGAGCCCCCCTCGACCGGCCCCGTCAGGTCGACCCAGCGTGCCGGCTTCTGATCGCCGTCGACCCGGTGGTGCCCCTCGCTCGTCAGGACGTCGAGCGGCCCCTTCTCGAAGGTCTCGGCCCCCCGGTAGGCCATCCCGCCGTAGCGATAGGGGAGCAACTCCAGGGGCGTCGCCTCGGCCCGCTGGGTCGAGGTCAGGTCGAACAGCCAGTACTTCGCGCCCGGGATGTCGTGGGCCTCGACGTCCCAGGTCTCGCGCAGGACCACGCCGCCTCCGGCTTCCCAGCGATGCCTTGTGCGGAACATCGCCGAGACGGGGCCGACGGCGTGGGTGGTCAGCCCCTCGCTGACGATCCGCCCGCTACCGTTCTGGAAGTTCCAGAAGTCGGGGTGAAGCGACCCCACCTGCGTCTTGGTGTGCGCCAGGAAGAACCCTCGATGGTGCGGGTGCAGCCTTGAGAAATCGCCCGTGACCAGCGCCCCGGACGGGCTGAACGCCGGGTGGATGTAGGCGTCTCGCCGCAGGATCGACGCGTGGTTGGGGTGGCCCGCCGGCACCGCGTTGTACCGGAAGACCGAACGCTCGCGGTTCTTCAGCTCCCAGATCCCCGGCGACCGCTCGTCGATCGACCAGGGAGAGGTTGACCGCGTGACCTCGGCCGAGGCCAGCCGATAGCGTCGGCCGGTTCGAGCCGGGGTCGCCCCTTCCAGCAGGAACGAGACCGACACGTTCGCCTCGTCCTCACCGGAAAACTCCGCCTGCGCGGCCATGTCGCCCTCGTCGCCGTCCCGCGTCAGCCTCAACGTCTGCGGGCCCAGCTTCAAGGCCGCCAGCACCGGAGGGGCGAAACGATCGGCCGGAATGACAACCGCGACGGGCGTGTCGAGGCGGTCGAAGTCCCCGGCCTTCACTTCGACCGAGAGTGCCCCGGCGTGGGCATCCAGGCTGCCAGCCAACGCGAGTGTCAACGCGAGCACGCTCGGAGCGATCATCGGGGGCTCTCCCGGGCCGTCGACGCCCGGGTTCCCCGGCCCACGCCCGATGCGTGGCATCGAAGGATCTCGGACTCGGCGATTGTTCCACGATCGACGGGCCGCCGCGAGGACCAATCGCGGGATGGCTCCTCGAATCGCACGAGAGTCCGCCCCCCGTTCAATGCGCCTGAACGAGTTCGTCGGGCGTCGGCCCGACACCCCGGAACCGATCGGGAGGGGAATTCTGACGCAACTCATTCCAGGCGGTCAGGATCGGACCGTATTCGCCGCGAACGATCTCGAACGGCCGGTCGTAGAGTACCTCCCCATCCTTCATCATTCGCAAGGTATGCCAGCCGGGTGCCAGCTCGCGGACGATCGGCGAGTCCACCTGGGTGTCGACCCGGTAATGGCTGTCGTCGAGGAAGACGTCCACCTCGGCCTCGGTCACATGGATGACCGTCTCCCCGCCGGGTGGCACCGACCGCTCGGCGACCTGCCAGAGGATGACTCCGCCGAGCAGCAGGGCCCCCGCGGCGCGCACGCCGGCCGAGATCAGCTTGTAGCTCATCTGTGCGACTCCTCAGAGAATTCGGGCTGCGGGACGATCGATGCGGGACCACGCGGTCCGCATCCGGAAAAAACTCGAGACCCGGCGCGCACCGTCCACCCGGACGCCCTCAAACGAGGCTGCGTCCTTCAAGGTGGGCTTACGTGAAGGCGAAGCTCAACGGGCCCCGCCAAGGACCAGCTCACCCAGGTTGCCGGCGTCCAGCACCTTCATCCCCTTCCACCTGGGCCCCCAGTAAATCCAGTCGTAGTCGGGCTGGACCTTCGTCCCCGGCGGAACGATCGTGCCCGGGGCAACGTCCTTGTCCACGACGGCCAGGTCGAAGCCGATCGACTTGCCGGGCACCAGCTCGGTCGGCCGGTCGGGGTAGCGATCGAAGACCTGGATGGCCCACTCATAGGTGGTCACGAGCCCCTTGCGGCGGAAGGCGGCTTTCGACTTCGTCTTGTCCAGGTCACCGGCGAGAAGAATCGGGTTGGTCTTGTAAGGCGTGCCGTAGATCCGGCCCCGGCCCGGGATCGAGATATACTGATGGACGGGAACCTCGGAAAGGTTGCTGGTCTTGAACCAGGGCGATTCCGGCATCTCGATCTTCCGGTCTTGCCGCAGCCCATCGACGTAAACCTCGGCGGCGTCGGTGTCCCTGTCGCTGCTGTTGCCGACGATCAGCACGTCGTCCCTGACGACCATCGCCACATAGAGCATCTGTTCCTCACGGCTGTAGCCGACCGAGAACCAGGCGGCCAGGTCGTTTTCATCCTTCGGGGCCGTCCGCTCGGGGATCTCCGCCCCGGCCAGCGCGTCGGAGAACCGCTTGAGGATGGGGTGGAACTCGATGTCGTCGGGCCAGTCCTCAAGCTCGCCGTCGACCGCGATCGCCCCCATCGGGTTGGCCAGGACGCTCGGATTCCTGGGCGGTCGCTTCGGATCGACGGGCGGTTTCGCCGCATTCGGCAGTCCCGCGACCGGGGCTGCCTTGATCACGGCTTCCGGCTCAACCCGAGGATTCGCACGGGGCGGGGGGACGAAGTCGGGCGACTTGGGCTCGGGGGACTCCGCCGCGGGAGGGTTCCGAGACTGCCCCAGATACCCGGCCGCCCCCGGGACGGTCATCGAGGCGAGGCCGATCCCGACGAGGACGGCGGTCAGCTTGAGCCAGGCGGCCGTCGTGGACAGTGCCGTCCCGTTGGCCAGCGCCGCGACCGTCGAGGAGGCCGCCCCAGCGGCGACCGCCTTGCCGGCTCCCGACAGCATCGCGGCCCGGACCGTGGAGTCGACCAGGGACGTGGGGACCGCTGCCAGAGTCTCGCGGGCCGTCGAGGCGACGGCAATCGCCGCCGCCGGAACCACCAGCCCACGCCTGGCGAGCCGGGCACGCAGCAGGTTCCTGGCCTTGCAGAGCCGGCCCCGGACCGTGCCCGAAGGCCACCCGAGGTGCGCCGCGGCCTGCTCCTGGCTCAGCCCTTCGATGTAGCAGAGGACAATCGGCTCGCGATACTTCTCCGGCAGCTTACGGATCTCCTCGTCGAGCGCCGATCGATCGACGTGCGAGTCCCCCGCGCCTTCCTGCCGCATCCGGTCGATCATCAGGGCCGCCCTGCGTTCGTGCGTCCTCCGCCTTGCCAGCGCGACCTTCGCCCTGGACGAGACCCTGTGCGAGACCCCGAACAGCCAACCCGCGACCGACGATCGGTCCCTGACCGAGGAGGCGCCGCGGGCGAGCACCAGGAACGTCGCCTGGAACGCATCCTGGGCGTCGTGCTCATCCTTCAAGACGCCCCGACAAACCCGCAAAACCATCGGCCCGTGCCGCCGCACCAAGGTGGTGAAGGCCGCCTCCGAGTCGTGCCCCTCGCTCCCTTTGAAGCAATCGAGGAGCTGGGCATCGGTCCAATCGCCCACGCGTCCGAGGCCGAACAGGGCCTGCAAGTCCCGAGATCCGCTGGCCAACCTCGACGACATCCGCTCGCCCCCCGCCGTTCCGCATCATTCTTCCGGGAGTAGTGCCCCGACCGGGCTCAGTTGCTACACCTTTTTCTCGGGAAGACTGGAACGTGCTTCGCCGGGTTTTCCTAACTCTTGCTTGAGTGAGGGGATATGCGGTGCAAACGGAGATCAACCGAGCGAAAAGACGCGACCGGTGAGGGCCAGGCCTTCAATACATGCCATCCTCGGACACGACATGCCATCCTCGGACACGGCCTCTCCCCCGGCGATCGTCGCCATGGCCTCAATCATCTCGGGCGCGATCGTCGCGCTGACGAACCGGACGGAGCCGTCGGCAAACGCCACGTTGGCCCCATTCTTGTGGGGGCCACCGAAGGGCCTCCCCACGCCAATATAGGGGCGTTGGGCCGGTACCACGGCGCGGATCGTCGAATGCCCGCCGGACATCCAGCTTCCGAGATCGAGGTCCGTCTCCGCCACTAACAGCGTGTTCGAGGTCCCGTCCCGGATGTCCGAGATCTTGGTGACCCGGCTGTACCCGAAGATCCCTGCGCGAGGATGGCCAGACTCCAGAGTCGCGGCGTCGGCGCCAACTCCGGCGATCCCCACATAGGATGTCGTCGGGAAGCCCTTGGCCGTCGTAACCGTCTCTGCGGCGCTGCATGTAAGGATCATGATCCGGGTCTTGGCAATCTCCGCATTCGGCGGCAAATCCCAGGGCGTGGATCGATCATAGGCCTGTTCCAGGTCTTCGTGATACAGAAACTCAAGACACTGGGAGATCCAACTCGTGCCCCGCTCGGGCGGCAGGCCGTCGAGTAATACTCCGCGTGGAAATTCTCCTCGCTCATTCGCGTACCCCACCGCACCGAGAGCAACCTGCCGGATGTTGGTGGCGCACGACCTCTGCCTCCCGTTCCTATGACGAGGGGGCTGGAGAAGAACGGGGAGGAAAAAGAGTAAAAGAAGGCCAAAGACGAGAAGCGGCCATCGCTCAGCGATTCGAAAGCGGCCCATGAATCGAACTCCCTTCTCGAGCCACGCCTCAGGCTAGCGGGTACTCCTCTTCTGGACGCGAAAACCGGGAGGCAATCCCGCAATCGGGCCCGCTCACGAGCGGTAGTTCTCTTCCAGACCCCAGAGGCGTTGGAGCTTGGCGTCGCGCTTGCCTTGCTCGTAGCGGTAGATGCCGATCTCTTCGATGGTCTCGCCGGCGGTGGGCTGGTAGGCCTCGCGGCGTTCTTCGGCCTCACGGAAGACGGGGCCGAGGTGGTCGGAGCAGGCGTGGGCGTAGGTTTTCAGCTCGGTGAAGCGGCCGTCGCTCCAGGGGGCCGCGATCTTGTAGGTGGCGGCCTCCCGGCAGTCGGGCATCGTACACCGGACGATCGTCGGCGGCATGGGCGGGACCTCGACGGACGTCGCGAGATGGGGGTCCTGGATTGGATCCATCATAACGCGGCGCGACGAGGCCCGGTCAACCGAATTGGACGCGGAATGCGCAGCTTGGGCGGCCGATTGTCCGCGCGAGGCGCCCGGCGATCAGCGGTGGAACTGGTACGCCGGATTGGCCGGGTCGAAGTCCAGGTCGGTCAGCGTCACGTCGAAGTTCAGGGCCTCATACGCATACCGCTCGGCCAGCGGCGTCTCGTCCCCCTTGCCGGGGGCCGGCCAGTCATAATTGCTGATCGAGAGCGGGATCCGGGTCTCGGGGTCGTACAGGATCTCGACCCGCGCGAACAGGCGGTCGGGCGTCCTCGCGTGGTGCAGGTGGACCGAGCGCGGCCAGTCGCGGCCGTCGGGGCCGGGCACACGGTCGAGGATGGTCTCGGCCTCGGGCTGGATCAGGTCGAGCTTGCGGTAGGCGATCAGGCGTTCGGTCAGGTTCAGCAGGCCGGCGTCGGTGACCGGGTGCCGGCTGTCGGCCAGCGCGATCGGGCTGTCGGGCGCCACGGCCAGCCTGGGGACGAGGAAACGGGCAAGGCCGACACCGTGGGCCAGCACCTTGCCGTCTCGATGACCCTCGGCATAGACCACTTCCTTGCCGGGGGTCGGGTTGAGGAACTTGAAGTAGACGGCGAACGGCCGGTTCCGGGCCTTCATCTCCATCACCTGGTCCTCGCCCAGCTTGCCCTTGATCCGCTCACGCTTGTGGAAGATGGCGGTATAACCCGCCTCGCCGCGCAGCCGTTCGCCCACGGCGAGAACCGTGTCCATCAGGATCCGCTTGGCGTCGAGGCCCGCGAGCCGTTGGTCCGGCCATTCGGGCAGGGACCGGGAAGCGGCGGGCTCGGGGGAGGGAACGGCCGCCGAGGGCAGGGCGGTGGCCGGGGTTTCGGCCGTCGCTGGCACTCGCTCGTGCAGCGGTTCGGTGAAATACCAGCTGGCCGCGACGACGCAGACGGAGAATGCCGCCAGGGCTCCCCCCGCAATCCGCAGGGCCTTGGCGAGTCGGCGCCAGGCCGAGATCGGTTCCGACATGAGAAGGGCGACTCCCTCGAAGCGTACGCCCGGCCGGCCGATGCGGGCTCCGCCCCCAGTCCGGGCCGAGAGAGTTTGGTCGATCCTGCCCACGGAGTCAACGCAGGCCGAGTCCGGGGCGTCTTGAGGTCCGAGGGGCACGAGACTAGGATGGAGCGGCGTCCCCCCGCGCCCGACGGTCCAATCGACGCATCGGACACAATCCTGCCGCCGCCGGCAGGTTCCTCCCTCGACGCCGGCCCCGCCCATCCCTTCCCGAGAGGTTGACCCGACCATGACCCAGATCGAATCCGCGAGGCTTGGCCGGATCACCCCCGAGATGGAGGCCGTCGCCGCCCGCGAAGACCTGAGCCCCGAGTTGGTTTGCGCCGAGGTCGCTCGCGGACGGATGGTCATCCCCGCCAACATCAACCACCTGGCACGCGGGCTCGAGCCGATGGGCATCGGCATCGCCGCCAAGTGCAAGATCAACGCTAATATCGGCAACTCGGCCGTCACCAGCGACATCGCCAACGAGCTGGCCAAGCTCAAGATGGCCGTCGACCTCGGCTCAGACACCGTCATGGACCTGTCCACCGGCGGCAACATCGACGCCATCCGCGACGCCATCATCGGCGCCAGCAAGGTCCCCGTCGGCACCGTCCCGATCTACCAGGCCATTCAGGGGATCAAGAAAGTCGAGGACCTCACCGAGCAGAACCTCCTCGACATGGTCGAGCACCAGGCCAAGCAGGGGGTCGACTACATGACCCTCCACGCCGGCGTCTTGCGCGACCACATCCCCCTGACCGCCCACCGTGTCACCGGCATCGTCTCCAGGGGTGGGGCCTTGATGGGCCAGTGGATGATCTCGCACAAGAAAGAGAACCCGATCTACACCCGGTTCGACGACTTCTGCGACATCATGAAGCAGTACGACGTCACCTGGAGCCTGGGAGACGGCCTCCGTCCCGGCTCGATCGCCGACGCCTCCGACGCCGCCCAGTTCGCTGAGCTCAAGACCCTGGGCGAGCTGACCCTGCGTGCCCGCGCCCGCGGCTGTCAGGTGATGGTGGAAGGCCCCGGCCACCTGCCGCTCGACCACATCGCCATGAACATGCAGAAGCAGGCCGTCGAGTGCGACGAGGCCCCCTTCTACGTGCTGGGACCGCTGGTCACCGACATCGCCCCCGGCTACGACCACATCACCTCGGCCATCGGCGCCGCCATGGCCGGCTGGCACGGGGCCAGCATGCTCTGCTACGTGACCCCGAAGGAGCACCTGGGCCTGCCCGAGGTGGAGGACGTCCGCCAGGGGGTCGTCGCCTACAAGATCGCCGCGCACGCCGCCGACCTCGCCCGCCACCGCAAAGGCGCCCGAGACCGCGACGACGCCCTCTCAAGGGCCCGCTACTCCTTCGACTGGAAAGAGCAGTTCCGCCTCTCGCTCGACCCCGAAACCGCCCAGCGCATGCACGACGAGACCCTCCCCCAGGAGGCCTTCAAGTCGGCCGCCTTCTGCAGCATGTGCGGACCCAAGTTCTGCTCGATGAGGATCACCGAGGACCTTCGCAAATACGCCGCCGAGGCCTCCAGCCTCGTCGTCCTCGAACCCGTCGCCGCCGGCCGCTAACAAACCCGGTCCCCCGGAGGTCGCCCGTGCGTTCTCCCCGCAAGGCCGACCTCCCCCGCAAAACCTGCCTCGCCTGCGGCCGCCCCTTCACCTGGCGAAAGAAGTGGGCGGCCGTCTGGGACGAGGTGAAATATTGCAGCGACGCATGCCGAGGGAAGTCGAAGCGGCCCACCTGATGAGGGTGGCCGATTCTGCCATCCCAAGGCTTCCGAGTTCCGCGAACGAGATTGACCGAGGCTACGGCCGAGATTGGACCAGGTTCGACGATGGTGATGACCAGGCAGGCGAGCAATCTGAAGATCAAGGCCTCTCATGTGGATGACGAGCGACCCTGGGCGACCAGGGTCCTCAGCCCGGCGCTGGGCGGCGGGCTGGGGACGTCCGCCAAGCTCAACCGACAGCAGCGTCGTGCCCAGGCCTCCGGGCAGGGCAAACCCTCCGCCGAGCCGCCGAAGAAGGTCAGCACGCCCAAAACTCAGGTCGCGGAAGTCGCGGCGACCGAAGAGAAGGCCTGACACTCGGGCAGGGCCGTTATTCGGCCCGCTCGTACAGACTCCGACGTCAAAGAGCCCGCCGAGCTTGCAGCTCGGCGGGCTCTTTGATCATGGGGACGTGGATCGAAGGGCCGGATGGCGGCTCGATCAATGCCGGAAGTGGCGGCGGCCGGTGAGGATCATGGCCATCCCGTGCTCGTTACAGGCGGCCAGAGTCTCGTCGTCGCGGCGCGAGCCGCCGGGCTGGATGATGGCGGTGACACCGGCGGCCGCGGCGACATCGGGGCCGTCGCGGAAGGGGAAGAAGGCGTCGGAGGCCAGGACGGCCCCCTTGGCCTTCTCGCCCGCCTTGGAGACGGCGATCCGCACCGAGTCAAGCCGGCTCATCTGGCCGGCGCCCACGCCGATGAGCTGCGTCCCCCTCGTCAGCACGATCGCGTTGGACTTCACCGCGCCGCAGACTCGCCAGGCGAAGGCCAGGGCCAGGCGCTCGGCGTCGGTGGGCTGACGCTTGGTGGGGACCGTCCCACCGGCCGGGTCGGCCTCGATCTTGTCCCAGTCCTGGATCAGCATCCCCCCCTCGATCCGGCGCAGGTCGAAGCCGGCCGGGCCGGGCTGGTCGGGGCCGATCGGGGCGCCCAGGTCGAGCAGGCGGACGCTGTTCTTCCACGTCGGCTTGGTGGTCAAAAGCTTTAAGGCGTCGGGGGCGAAACCGGGCGCGATGATGGCCTCGATGAACCGGCCAGCCACGCAGAGACGCTCGGCCGTGGCCCGGTCGAGCGGGCGATTCAGGCCCACGATCCCGCCGAAGGCGCTGACTGGGTCGCCCTCGTAGGCCAGCTCGAAGGCCTCGGCCAGGGTTCCGGCGACGGCGGCGCCGCACGGGTTGTTGTGCTTCAAGACGCAGGCGGCGGGCTCGGCGAACTGGCGGACCAGGCGCAGGGCGCTGTCCAGGTCCAGCAGGTTATTGTAGGAAAGCTCCTTGCCGTGGATCGATCTGGCCGTGGTCAGATTCGGTCCGGCGGTCCCGGGCTCGGCATAAACGGCGGCCCGCTGGTGGGGGTTCTCGCCATATCGCAGGATCGATCGCCGCTCGAACGTGGGGGCGAACGTTCCCGGGAAGGGTTCGTCGCTGGCATTGACGCTGTCGGCGGCCGGCTTGGTCTTGCCAGCGAGGTAGTCGGCGATGGCCCGGTCATAAGTCGCGGTCTGCTCGAAGACGGCCAGGGCGAGTTCCTTGCGGAATTCAAGGGTGGTCCCGCCATGCTCGGCCAGCTGAGCCAGCAGTCCGGCGTATTGATCCGGGCTGGTCAGCACGGCGACGTGTGCATGGTTCTTGGCGGCGCCCCGGACCAGGCTGGGGCCGCCGATGTCGATCTCCTCGACGGCCTGCTCGAAGGTGACGCCCGGTTTGGCGACCGTCTCCTGGAACGGGTAGAGGTTCACGACCACCAGGTCGATCGGCTCGATCTGCTGCGCGGCCAGGGCTTCCAGGTCACTCGGAACATCTCGCCTGGCCAGAATCCCGCCGTGCAGCTTCGGGTGCAGGGTCTTGACCCGGCCGCCCAGGATCTCGGGCTGGCCGGTGTAGGCCGAGACCTCGGTCACGTCCAGTCCCGCGTTGACCAGGGCCGTCCGGGTGCCGCCGCTGGCCAGCAGGTGAACCCCTCGATCGGCAAGCCCCCTGGCCAGCTCGACGAGCCCCGTCTTGTCCGAGACGCTCAGCAAGGCCCTGCGCACGGGCACCACCACTCCAGCCATCGGACAGACCCCTCGGACTGCGAAGATCGAGACGCGACGATGCGAAATGCGACGAGGGGCCGGCGCGGGTTGTGCTCCCGCGCCGGCCCCTCGTCATTCTATCAGAACGAGGCGAATGCCTCAGCCCTTGGGCTCGGGAGCCTCGGCCGCGGGGTCGGGGGCCGGTGCCTCCGTCGTGGCGGGATCCGGGGTGGGCGCCTCGGTGGCGGGCACCACGGCGCGGGCGTTGAACGGATCCTCGATCCCCTCGGGCGGGATGTAGCCGAATGGCTTCTCCGCGGGATCTCGCAACGACTTCGGCTCGACCTGGTCGATCTCGCGCAGGCAGATCAGCGAGCCCGACGGGCTGGCCAGGTAGATCCGGTCGTTGATGGTGTTGGTCATGGTCAGCTTGAACGACCGAAGGTCGAGGCCGGCCCGCTGCCGGGTCGACCGGGCGTCCTGCGTGATCTTGCCCGTCGCGCGGTCGAGGACCAGCAGGTCGCCGTCGTGCGTCCTGAGGTAGAGCTTGGCGCCGGAGACCGCCACGATGTCGCCGCCGAAGGTGGACGTGGTCCACTCGGCCTCGCCCGTGTCGGGGTGGACCGACGAGAGTTCGCCGCCGGTGTTCTGGACGAAGATCTCCCGGGCCGAGATCAGGACCGGGTGGTCGATGGGCGAGCCGGTGGGGAAGAGCCACTTACGCTCGCCGGTGAACAGGTCGATGGCGTAGAGGTTGTGATCCATCGACGGCACCACGAGCGTCCGGGTGCCGAGAGCGCCCATCTGGGCGACAATCGGGCCGCCTGTGGCGAACCGGTAGAGCAGCAGCGGCTGCTTGGCCAGCACGGTAAAGACCCGGCCGTCTCCGCTGCCGAAGCTGACCACTTCGCCGGCCGGGAGCGCCGGGGCCGTCAGGGCCGAATCCGACTGCCAGCTCCAAATTGGGACCGGGTGCTCCAGGTAAGGAGCCGCCCGGAACTCCGCCTCGTCCACGGCGGCCTGGGCCAGAGCGTCCGCCGCGGTGCCGCCGAGCGTTCCCGCACCCCGGCCCCGCCCCGGACCGCTCTTGCGCGGCTTCATGTCTTTCAGGGCGTAGCCCATCATCCGGCCCGAAGTCAGGCCCACCGTCACGATATCCTCGGTGGCCGCCGTCGATCCCGAGGGGAGCGACGGAAGCTCCTGGGTCCAGAGCGTCTTGCCCGTCCCACGATCCAGCGCGAAGAGGGTATTCGCGTTGGAGACGAACACCGCCCTCGAATTCGCCGAGACCGGCATCGCCTTGGCAATCTTCAGCCCCAGCGCCTTGTTGGGCGTCAGGTTCGTGCTCCAGAGCAGGCGGCCCGACTCCGCGTCGTACGCGTAGAAATTGGCCTCATTGGTCTGCACGTAGACCAGGCTCTCGAACAGCGTGAAGGCCGTCCCCTGCTGCGGCGAGGCCGGCAGGCCGCTGCCCAGGCGGAACGTCTTCGTGGTGCCGTTGTAGCCAATGATCCGCCTCGACGTGCCCTTCATGGGCCCGGAGGTGATCACCAGCCGGCTGCCGACGTAGACATCGTCGAGCGACGACAATTCGCCGTCGGCGATGAACTGGGTGGTGCTCGGCACCGACCCCTCGTCAGTGACCGGGTCGATGTCGAGATTGGCGTTCGTGACCGTGCCGTACACCGTCTCGGTATTCGACGACAGGCTGACGGCCAGCACCGTCTCGAAGGCGTGGCCGAGCGGCACCGACGTATTCCATTGCCGCTCCAGCCCCGCCCGGTTCAGGGACGTGTGGGTCGGCAGCAGGTCGCGTGAGAGGGGCTGCTGGGCCCGCAGCGTCGGCGCCGTCAGCGCGACGGCGACCCAGGCCAGGGCAAGTCGGCGGATCATGGTCCCATCCTTTCCGGGGGCCGCGCAGGGGCCGAGAGGCGCGGCTCGATGATAACACGGCGTATCTTCCCTAGCCGACGCAACTTCGTCAGTCAAGTTGGTTGAGCTGAGAAGATGGGAATGTCCGGCGTTTTAACCTGCGTCTTCAAGGAATAGTCCCAGATCGTCCGAACGAGGACCGGCGACCAGGTCGTCGATATCATCTGCCCCGATCGCCCCGGTCGCGCCATTCGCCCCGGGTGCGCCGGCGAGGGGGGGCGGGGCCAGGGCTGCGGCCATGCATTTCGGACAGGCGTCGGCCAGGCCTGCATACGGCTCGGCGCACCTCGGGCAGAGGCCCGCGCTCCGCCTCAGGGTCGGCAATGAGGCCCGCAGGCCGGCCCCCTCGACGGTGCCCGAGAATCGCTCGGCGGCCGTCGTCGCCAGCAGGACAACATCGGGCCTGATCAGGCCGCCACGCATCCGCTTCTGGATCGCACGGATCATCCAGCCTGCCAGGACCTTGTCCTGCGCCAGCCTCGGCCCGTCGTCCGTCACCAGGGCAAGTTCCTCGCGCAGCTCGAGCACCCGCTCGGGGTCGTTCGCCTCCTGCGCCGCCTCCATGCGCGAGGTCAGCTCGGCCGTGGCCTTCGCCCTGGCGTCTGCGTACTCCTCGAGCATCGGGTCGCCCGGAGGCAGCAGGTCGGCGAGCGACTGGGCATCGGCCCATCGCCGCTCGCGGATCGCCCCCCTTAACCCAGCCCGCCCCTCGGCGGGTGCCGGCTCGGGCTCGACCTGCGTCATCGAGGGCAGGGCGGGGGCCCGCTCCAACGCCGCCGCGATCCGCTCGAGCACCAGGACGAGGCGTTCCGCCGGGGCGTCCGGCACGCCCCCCGGCGTCATTGCCTCGAGCATCGGGGCTTCTGGACGGCGGGAGATGCCCCAGGCCAGGCAGACGCAGAGAAGGACGACCGCGACCGCCTGCGCGGCCTGCGGCCCCCAGATCACGGCGCAGGCCGCGGACAGAGACAGCACGACCAACGGCCAGCTCAGGCTCTGGCTCGGCGGACGGTCGACGGCGCTCGAGTTCCGCGGCGATGGGTCAGTCATGGGTATCGGGGCAGGTCCGGGACGATTGTTCGGCGAGAGGGCGACTCTTCCATGATCGCCCCCGCGGGACCGATCGTCCAGCCGTCAGTCCAGAGCGGCCGCGACCTTCGACGCCGTCGGATCGGGAGGGTGATCGTGATCGTCCGGGGTGTATCCGGCGGGCAGCCCCGGGTCGAACCAGTGGTAGATGCCAGGGATCAGGAGCAGCTTCAGGAGCGTGCTGGTGATCAGGCCGCCGATGACCACCGTGGCCAGCGGGCGCTGGACCTCGGCGCCCGCTCCCGACGAGATTGCCATCGGGATGAACCCGAGGCAGGCGACCATCGCCGTCATCAGGATCGGCCGGAGCCGGCTCATCGCCGCCTCGCGCACCGCCTGCTCCACCGGCTCGCCGCGTTCCACGCCCTGCCGGGTGGCAGCCACCATCACCAGGCCGTCGAGCACCGCCACGCCGGAAAGCGCGATGAACCCGACCCCCGCCGAGATGCTGAAGTTCAGGCCGCGGAGCCAGAGCGCCAGCACGCCGCCGACGGCGCCCAGCGGCACCGACAGCGAGATCAGGGCGCCCAGCCGGATCGACTGGAAGGTGCTGAACAGGAGCAGAAAGATGAGCCCCAGGGCCACCGGCACCACGATCGCCAGGCGCTGGGTGGCCGATTGCAGGTTCTTGAAGGTGCCGCCCCACTCCAGGTAGTAGCCGCGGGGCAGCTTGACCTTCTCGGCCACGCGGGCCTGCGCCTCGCCCACGAAGCTGGCCAGGTCGCGGCCCCGGACGTTGGCCTGCACCAGGGCCCGCCGGCGGTTGTCCATCCGGTAGATCTCGTAGACGCCGTCGACCTGCTCGAAGTTGGCCAGGTTCTCCAGCGGGATCATCCGCCCCTGGGGGTCGGCGATCTTCAGGGCCTTGATCGTCTCGATATTGTCCCGAACCTCGGCCCCGAACCGCACCTGGATGTCGAACCGGCGCTGGCCCTCGACCACCTGGCTGACGATCTTGCCACCGAGCGCCGCGACCACGTCGAGCACGCCCGACGCATTGATCCCGTAACGGGCGATTCGGTCGCGGTCGACACTGATCTTCAAGAAGGGGAGTCCGCCCAGCACCTGGGCCCGGACGTCGGCGGCCCCCGGGGTCGCGCCGATGGCCGCGGCGATCTCGTTGACCTTGGTCTGGAGCACGTCGAAGTCGTCGCCGAAGACGCTCACGCCCAGGTCGCCGCGCACGCCGGCCGTCAGCTCATTGAATCGAACCTCGATCGGCTGGCTGAAGTTGAAGAAGGCACCCGGCAACTCGCGGCGGCAAACCACCTCGGCCCGGCGGATCAGCTCCTCGCGAGACATCTCCTCGTGGCCGCCCCCGAAGAGGTGGATCAGCGGCTCGATGGGCTTGAGCAGCAAGGCCCAGCGGCCTCCCATCGGCTCCGGGTGTTTAAGATACATGAAGACGTCGGTCTGATTGACGCCGGCCGGGTCGATCCCGATCTCGGGCCGACCCGTCCTGCAAAGGACCGAGTTGAGCTGGCCGGGGAATTCCGCGTGGAGCGCCTTTTCCAGCCGCGTCGAGTCGGCCAGGCTCTCGCTCAACGAGGCGCTCGGCGGCCTCGTGATCACGATCTGGACGTCGCCCTCGTCCAATTTCGGGATGAACTCGGCGCCCATGCTCATCGCGACCGGCACGCCCGCCAGCATCAAGGCCAGGCTGGCGGCCACGATCACCAGCGGCCGACGCACCGCGAAGTCGAGCATCGGCGCGTAGATCCACTTGGCCAGGCGGATCGGCAGCGTGTCGCGCTCGGCCGTCCCCGCCTTCAAGGCAAACGACGCCAGGACCGGCGTGGCCGTCAGCGACAGCAGCAATGAGCCCGTCAGGGCATACACCACGGTCAGGGCCATCGGCCGGAACATCTTCCCCTCGGTCCCTTCCAGGGCGAGCAAGGGAAGGTGGACCAGCGTGATGATCGCCACGCCGAAGACGACGGGCTTGCGCACCTCGCGCGTGGCCGCCCTCACCACCCTCACCGCGTTGGAGCCGGGCGGAGCGTGCGCCAGCCTGGCCACGCAGTTCTCCATCACGATCACCGAGCTGTCCACGATCAGGCCGAAGTCGATCGCCCCCAGGCTCATCAGGCTGCCGGCCACCCCGGTGTACTTCATCAGCGAGCCGGCGAAGAGCATCGACAGCGGGATCGTCAGCGCCACGATCAGGCCCGCGCGCATGTTGCCCAGCAGGGCCAGCAGCACCAGGACGACGAGCAGGCCCCCCTCGATCAGGTTGCCCGCGACCGTCGACAAGGTCTTGCCGATCAGCACGCTCCGGTCGTAATACGGCTCGATGACGACGCCGTCGGGCAGACGCGTCCGGATCTCGTCCAGCTCGCGCTTGATCCGCCCGACGACCACCCGCGAGTTCTCGCCGGCCAGCATCATCACCGTCGCCGTAACGACCTCGCCGTTGCCGTCGCGGGTCACGGCGCCGGTGCGCAGCATCGGCGCGAACCGGACCTCGGCCACGTCGCCGATCACGATCGGGGTGCCGTCGGGCGTCACGTCCAGGACAATCTCCGAGAGGTCATGCAGCGCCCCCACCAGGCCCACGGCGCGGATGATCCGCTGCTCGCCGTTGCGCTCCAGGTAGCCGCCACCCGCGTTCGAGTTGTTCTCGCGGATGGCCTCGAAGATCGCGTTGGCCGCGATCCCGCGCGCCTGCATCTTCTCGGGGTCGAGCCGGACCTCATACGTCTTCAACTCGCCACCGAAGGCGTTGACCTCCACCACCCCGGGCACACCCTTCATGGGGCGTGCAATCTCCCAGTCCAGGATCGTCCGCAGCTCCATCGGCGAGAGCGGCTTGGCCGAGTCGGGCGAGTTCTTCACCTCGAACTGGAAGATTTCCCCCAGCCCGGTCGCGATCGGCCCCATCTCGGGAGAGCCGAACTCGGGCGGGATCTGCCCGCGTGCCTGGATCAGGCGCTCGCCCACCTGCTGGCGGGCCCAGTAGATGTCCGTCCCCTCTTCGAAGACGATCGTCACCCCCGACAGGCCGAACTGCGAGAACGAGCGGATCTCGCGCACCATCGGGATCCCGTTCATCGAGTTCTCGACGGGGATCGTCACGAACTGCTCGATCTCGTCGGGCCCCAGCGCCGCGGCGCTCGTCAGCGCCATCACCTGCACGTTCGTCACGTCGGGCACCGCGTCGATGGGGAGAGTCAGCAGCGAGTATCCCCCCACCCCGATCACACCCATTAACACCAGCAGCACGAACGGCCGCTTCTTCAGCGCGCCGTCGATCAAGCGATCAAACATGCCCGGAACTCTCCCAAGAGCGAATCAAGCGGATGCGACGCGGCGGCAACGCGGATCGGCCTCGCGTCAGGACGACGCGAGGCGGATTGCTTCGGCTTTCAACTTGAATCCGCCACTACGCACCACCTGCTCCCCCGCTTTCAGGCCGGAAAGCACGGGCACTCGCCCTCCCAGGTCCGTCCCGATGTCCACCTTCCGACGCTCGAACGACTCGGGGCCGCTCCGCACGTAGACGTAGGAGTCGGTCCCATCCGTGATGATCGCCGTGGAGGAGACCTGGACCACCGGCTGGGGCGACGGCCGGACGATCCGCACGTCCACGTACATCCCGGGCTTCAACGCCCGGTCTACATTCTCCGCACGTCCGAGCAGCTTCAACGCACGCGTCTTCTCGTTGACCAGGTCACCGCTGTAGATCACCCTGCCCTTGAAGACACGCCCGGGGTATGCGGCCGACTCCATGAGGATCTCGGCGTCTTGACTCCCCTCCAACGCCGCGAACCCACTCTCGGGCACGTCGGCCTCAACCCAGACCGACGAGAGGTCGGCCAGCGTGAAGATCCGGCTCATGGTCGTCACCGGAACGCCCGGCACGACCAGTTCTCGATCCAGGACCGTCCCGTCGAACGGGGCACGGAGCGGGTAGCTGCTCACGGGCGTCCCATCGGAGAGCAGGGGCGCCTTCAGCTCCTTCTTCGTCTGCGGATCTCCGGTGTTCGCTTCCGTCGACTCGACCGCGACCTTCGCCGTCAGCGTGTCGGTTTCGGGGTCAAGGCCCATCAGCCTGAGCCGCTCGCGGGTCACGCGCACCGAAGTCTCCGCCCTGCGCAAGGCCTGCTGAGCCTTGATGTTCGCCAGGCTCGTCGCGAAGCCCATCTCGTCCATCAGGGCCTGATAGGTCGCCTGGGCCGCCTCGTAGCGGGCCGTCACTTCCTGGAATTGCTTTCCCGTGATCAGCTCTTTCTCGTTCAGCTCCGTGTTCCGCGACATCGTGGCCACCGCCAGCCGATAATTGGCATAGGCCGACAGCAGGAGTTCACGGTTCTCGCCCACCGGGCGGTCGCGGAACGCCTTGTGGATCTCGTCGGGCGTCTGGCCCTTCTCGAGCCGATCGACCAGGTCGGCCGTGTTCTTGAACACCTTCTCCTGACGCTCGGCCTGGGTCCTGGCGACATCCAGCTCCTGCAAGTCGGAGAAGAGCTGGAGCCGGACCGTGCCCACCTCGGGGCTCTCGATGGTGGCCAGCACGTCGCCGGCCTTCACATCCTGGCCGATCCGCACCAGGACCTCTCGGACGATGCCCGCGGCCCTGGGGGTGACATACGCGAACCGGGACTCGCTCGGGGTGATTCGCCCGGGCGCGGACAGCTCCCGATTCATCGGCCCGGCCGTCACCGTCTCGATCGTCAGCCCGACCGCACGCTGCTGGACCTCGCTGAACGGGATCTTCCCGTCGGTCCCGACTCGCGGAGGCGGGGGAGGAGCCGGAACGCCGAGATCGGCCTGAGTCTGCCCAACTTCAGGGCGGACCGCCTTATCATTGGGCAAGAACAGCGCAACACACAAGGAGATCACTGCCAAAGCCATCAGCCCAAGAATGAGCTTCAGGGGCCGAGTCTTGGGTCGCCGCGTGGACGAGAGGGGGGGAGAACTCGCCATCGTTGGAGCCTCGTCTAGCGGTCATCAACAGGGGGATAAACCGCGAGAAAGGGCCGGATTCAGGCGTCCAGGCCCCTCAGGTCGGTCATCCGGCCGCGTCCCGATCGAGCGGAAAAGAAAGCCACTCAATCATCTTACCGACCTCGGGAAGAGGTGGGGAGCTTTCGATCCGGCCTCAAACGAAATCGTTAGGCCTGAGGTTGGAGTTTTATTCAATGCTTCAAATGCATCAACCGTGCCACAACGAGGGCCTCCGATCGCCGCCCTCCCCTTCGAAACCGATGGCCGCCATCCCCTTCGAAATGCGACCGACCCTGCCCCCTCCGCCCGGCGTCGCCGCGGGGCAAGGGGGGCAGGGCCCGCCACTGATCGAGATGTTCTGCCGGCCTTGGCCGACGAGGACTCAGTTCTCGAGTTGACTGGCCACCCGGTTAACCGGGGCCAGGAGCTCGGGAGCTGAGTCGTCGAAGAGATATTGCATCAGGTAGGCGTCTTCGCCCGTATCCGGGAAGTGCTCGCGGGAGACCTCGAGCGCCCTGAACCCCTGAGCCCGGAAGAAGAACTGGCCGCCGATGTTCGTCTCGCGGACGTTCAGCAGGATCTTCGTCCGGCGGTGGCTCGACAGCTTGCCCACCAGCTTGGCGGCCATCTGCTGGCCGACTCCGCCGCGGCGGAACTCGGGGTGGACGGCGAAATCGAGCACGTTTAGGCGGTTCTTGTGCAGCTCATAGATCATGAAGCCGACGACACGTTCGCCGTACTCGGCCACCATCCCGATGCAATTCCGCTGGCGAAGGACGCGGAGGAATTCCTCCTCGCACCAGGGGAAGTCGTAGCTGGTGTGCTCGATGGCAAGGACTTCGGGCATGTCGCGGCGGATCATCCATCGAATATGGACGCGCACCTGCGCTTTGGCGCTCGGGGCCGTGCTCATCGGGCCTCCTTCCTTGGAATTTGAGCGTGCAGGGGCCCGCCGAGGTCGCCACCTGGCGAGCGCGACCGGCCCTGGATCCATCCGATCCGCATCGTCATCGAAGGTGGCACGACCTGGGAGATGGCGGCTCGGGTGCTTCGTCGCGTCCCGCGTCGCCCGGGGGGCCGAGGCCCGCCGAGGGGTGGCGAATCATAGCGAAGCCCCGGGATGCTGGCTAGGCCGCTTGGGCGGCCCGCCCTGCCTCGTTCCCCGGTCGCCCGACACCCCTTCAATCGGCACGACCGCCGCGACGACTTGAGCCGGATCGACCGATTGCAGCGGTCAGAACCGCCCGAACGAGTAATGTGCATTCGAGGCGTCGAAGTCGGAGTCATGCAGCCCCGGGTTGAGCTTCAGGTCCGCGTACGTGTACTCCTCCAGCAGCTCGGGCGCCTGACCCTTCTTCTTGGGCCAGTCGTATCCCTCGAACCGCACGGGGAGCCCCAGCTCCTGATCAATATACAGCTTCACCTGATAGAACAGGTCGCGGGGATATTTCGTCGGGTGCTTCGTCTCGATCATCGTGCACTTACGCTCGCCCACCAGCGAGTGCGGGTGGATCTTCACGATCGTGTCGCCGTAGTGCAGCCCGTAGCCCCACGACGCGTGGACCGTCTCGATCAGGGAGCCGATGCCCGCCTCGGTGATCGGGTGGCGATTGTCGGACATCGCCCTCGACCCGTGCGGGTCCAGGCTCATCGTGCCGGCGAACAGCTTGCCGAATCCCACGTCGTGCGCCTGCACCTTGTTGCCGTGGCGGCCCGAGACGTAGAGCGCCTCGCGCCCCTTGTTCGGCCTCTGGAACTTGAAGTAGATGCTCCAGGGGCTCGACCGCACCTTCATCGTCATCACGTTCAGGGGGGTCAGGTCGCCGCCGATCCGCTCCCGTTTGTAGAACGTGCAGGTATAATCACTGACCTTCGCGAACCGGGCCTTGCACTCGGCGACCAGCTGCCTGGCCTGCTCGATCGGGTGGACCTCGGCGTCGGCGCCCGGCTTCTCGCGGCCGGCGGCCTCGACGGCGCGCTCGGCGAGTCGGACCGGCGCGGGCTGGCCCGTCGGCATCGGTCCGTCGGCAACCGCCAGCGCGAGCGGCAGGGTCAGGGATGCCAGCGCCAGCCTCAGGGGGCCGGCCGTCCGGCGGCCCGCCGACACGATCCGGGGGGCGGGACGGTTCATCTCGACCATGAGTCAACCTCATCCCGGCCTGCATGCCGGGCGGACGGGATGTGACCGCGCCGGGAGTCCCCCCGGGGCGGACGTGAGGATGGGGGTCGCTCGCATCACCCGAACGACGCATGTCAAAACGAGTTCAAGATGCCGTGAAGTCACTTCTAACGGACGATCGAAGGGAAGGACCGAGCAGGTATGCAACTGGCGGGCCGAACGCCGAAACACGCTCAGATCGCACGCGACGGCGGCGCAATCCCCCCCTCCGGAACGAATCCCATCCACATCGGCTGCTACGCTCGCAGAAATTGGCTCATTTACAAGACGACCTTATCGAAATGACAATAAGGGCCGAGCCGCCCGAGCACCTTTCCACCTCCCCCGTCGAACGAGCCAACGGCCATGCCCGAACCCGCCCACCGGATCGTGACCGTCGAGTCCTCCGCCTTCGCGCAGAATGCGTTCGTCCTCTGGCGCCCGGGGCGCACAGACGCCCTGGTCGTCGACCCTGGCTTCGACACCCGGCAGATCCTCGACCTCCTGGCCGAAGAGGGCCTGACCCCCGCGGCGATCCTCAACACCCACGGTCACGTCGACCACATCGTCGGCAACCGGCCCATGAAGAAAGCCTTCCCCGAGGCGCCGCTCGTCATCGGCCGCAACGATGCGCCGATGCTCGACGACCCCGACCTGAACCTCAGCGGCGCCTTCGGCATGCCCGTCACCAGCCCTCCCGCCGATCGGCTCGTCGACCACGGCGATCGGCTCGATCTGGCGGGCTTCTCGATGGAAGTCCGCGAGATCCCCGGCCACAGCGTCGGCTCGGTCGTCTTCGTCGTCGATGGGGTCTCTGGCGACGAGGCCGAGGCCCCGTTCGTCCTCGGGGGCGACGTCCTATTCGCGGGATCGGTCGGCCGGCACGACTTCCCCGGCGGCGACGGCCCCCTCCTGTTCGCGGGGATCCGATCGAAGCTCTTCGACCTCCCGGACGCCACGGTCGTCCATCCGGGCCACGGGCCCGACACCACCGTCGGCCGCGAGCGCCGGAGCAACCCCTTCGTCGGCGAGCGCGCCGGCTTCGTCCCGCTCGGCGGCTGAGCCCCCCGGATACCCCCGCCCATGCTTCCGACCCCAACCCCGAAGGCCCCGCGCGTCTGGGCCATCGCCGACCTCCACCTATCGACGGCCGCGCACGACCCCCGCGAGCGCTTCGCCGGCCGCTGGGGGGAGCACGCCGACCGGATCGAGCGCGAGTGGCGCAAGGTCGTGGGGCGGCAAGACCTGGTCCTGCTGCCCGGCGACCTGTCGATGGCCCGCGGCCACAAAGACTTGCAGCCCGACCTCGCCTGGCTCGACCGGCTCCCCGGCCTGAAGGTGATGTCGCCCGGCAACCACGACCGCTGGTTCAACAAGGTCGAGGCCGTCCGCCCCATGCTCAGGCGGTCGCTCAGGGCCGTCTGCGGCGACGCCGTCGAGGCCGCCGGCGCCATCGTCTGCGGCGCACTCGGAGCCCCGGTCCCGGCGGACGACCCCGAGCCCAACCCCTCGGCCGTCGCCGCGCTCGACCGACAGCTCGCCGCGCTCGACCGCGCCCTGGCCCATGCCGCGACCCTGCGCACCGCCGGCCAGCCGCTCTACGTCCTCTGGCACTACCCCCCGTTCGATCAGTTCCGCCGCCCAGGGCCGGTCGTCGATCGCCTCCGCGCCGCCGGGGTCGACGCCTGCGTCTACGGTCATCTGCACATCGAGGGGCAGTGGTCGCTCGCCGTCCAGGGGGTCGTCGACGGGGTCCGCTACCACCTCGTCGCCGCGGACGCCGTCGGCTTCCGGCCGCTCGACCTCGGCCCGATTCCGGGCGAGGGCAAGCCGCCGCTGGACGTTCGGTCAGTCATCAACTAGGATCAATCTGGCAGTGCAGTCCAACGCCCGCTCGACGGCGTCCTGCCGGGCACGCCGATGTTGCGGCAGGGCCACACGGCCGAACCACGGGGACCGCGACGCGACACGTCAGGCTTAGGATCGAGTAAGATGCATGTGGCGGTCGACACGGACTGATCCGCCGGGATCGTCCACCTCGGCCATCCCCTCCGATGCCAATCCAGGAAACGACCCGTGAGCTCCCTCCTCCCACTCGTCTCCCAGATCGAGCGTCCCGCGGTGGCCACCAAGCCGGCCAGATTGAGCCGCCCCGCCCGCAGCGTCTGGACCTGGGCGATCCCCGCCATCATCCTCCTGGCCCTCTCGGGTGCCTTCAGGGCCTGGCAAGACGTCCGCTTCGCCGAGGAGATCGCCCTCAATAAGGTGGTCCCGTTCTCCCTGAAGAAGATCCCCGCGAAGCTCGGCGACTGGGAGATCCTCGAGAACGGCGAGGCCCTGCTCGACCCCCGCATCATCCAGATCGCCGGCGCCTCCGACTACGTGCTCCGCAGCTACATCAATAAGAAGAACGGCGTGACCGTCACCGCGCTCGTCCTCAGCGGGCCCGCCGAGGCCGTCATCGCCCACATCCCCGAGGTCTGCTACCCCGCCAACGGCTATCGTCCCTCCGACATGCCCGACATCGCCAACATCAAGGTCGACAACGACCACAACGCCCAGTTCCGCTCCCTCGCCTACGCCAAGGGGGGGAGCATCGGCGAGCCCCCCTTCAAGGAAGAAGTGTTCTACTCCTTCCTTTTCAAAGGGAATTGGAACCCATTCCCGGCCAGTTTTTCCAGGATCACCAAGCGCAGCCCCTGGGTCATCAAGATCCAGGCCCAGCGCCGCATCGGGGCCAGCGAGAACCGCGAGATCGACAACCCCTCCCAGGACTTCCTCGCCAAGCTCCTCCCCGAGGTCGAGGCGCTCATCAAGGCGTCGGGCGTGAAGAGCTCCGTCGAGCAGGCCTCCGCCGCCCCCCAGCCCACAACGGCCCTGGTCGCCGGCCACTGAACCGGCCCTGTCCGGTCTAAGGTCCGACCAACGCTCTCCCCGCTTCCGAGGTCGAGTCGCCCCACCGGGCGGCCCGGCCTCGCCCTGCAATGGGCGAGGTGGCACGCTCCTTGAACTTCGGCCAATCTCGCCCTTGAACGACGCCTGAAATCGGGCTCCGATTTCTCGCGGTCAGTCCGGTCCTGATCCGATCAAGCCGGCGTTTCGGGCCGTCGCCCCGCTCAGCGCGGCGATCCTGGTCGCTGCCTCCCCTGATGGGCTCACGCTCGTCCGAACCGCGACCCACCACATCGGGCCGGCGATTCGAAATCCGGTTATTGTGCGTAACTGGATCCAGGACCGGGACTAAAGGCGAGGCCAGGCGGTTGTCGCCATCTCAGGCTGCCCGAACTGGGTCGCCGACCTCAACCGTCTGGCAGACCGGAAACCTTGCCGGTGTTGCCTGATTGCGCAGTAACCTGGAAGTAAACTACTCAGTCCGACTCAAGTCGGAGACGGCGCCAACCGGGGGCCAGTTCTCTCGACCTCTCCCTTTTGAATCGCTAACTTTACAATGGGAGTCTGGGAAAGCTTCGTAAGGTTGACAAAGTCTGAGACAGGCCGACGGCAGGTTCTGCAAAATTTCGGACGTAAGTCAATGTCAGAATATGGTTTGTAATAAATACAATGTGAACATTTTCGCGTCTGGCACGTTCTATGCTTTAGGAACGAGCATCTCAAGCCGGCCACGGCCGCGAGGGATCGAGACGAAGGCCAACCACCTCCAACGGATCTGAGGGTGACATCATGCTGGTCCTGAGCCGCAAGTTGGGTGAGAAGATCGTCATCGGCGACAACATCGTGGTGACCGTGGTCAAGATCGACCGCAACCAGATCCGCCTGGGCATCCTCGCCCCCGCCGAAGTCCCCGTCTACCGCGAGGAGATCGCCCCCAACCGTCCCGGTTTGGTGACCTCCAACGCCACGCAGCGGGACGTGCTCGTCAACGTCTGAGAGTCCCGGGCGTCGGCCAGATGCGGCGCAACGACTCGAGCACAGATCTTGCGGCGGCCTCCTCCGACAGGCCGACGAGTTCGGTGCAGCGACTCAGAGGCTCGGCCGTCACGGGCCCGTCATAACCCGCATCGGCCAGCAGGCCGAGCAATCCCGCAGAATCGACCGCGCCCCGGATACCGGGCAGTCCGCGGTTCTCGTCCACGATCTCCGAACGCCCGACCCTGCCCCCCTCGGGCAGATCCGCGACGTGCACCCAGGTCACTCGGTCAACGCCGTACCGAAGCGCAACCGAGTTCTCTTCACCCGCGGCATAGAGATGGAACGCGTCGACGAGCACCCCGATGGATGGAGCGTACGCGTCCAAGGCCTCGATGATGAGGCTTAACTCCTCGTCCCCCATCCTCTGGATGTAGGGCAGGGCCCCCGCGGGCCGCGAAGACTCGACGCCGATGACCTCCAGGCCCAGCCGCGTCCCCTGGTCTTCCAGGATTCGCGCGATGGCACCGAGCCTGCGCACGTGGAACTCGAACGCCTCGCGGCGTTGGTCCGCAGGGCCGAGATCCGACGGCGGCAATCCGGTCAGCACCCAGGTCCCAGTCCGGGTCAGGCCCAATTCGCGAGCCAGGCCTGCCAGCCGCGGGAGTTCTCGCAGGTCGCGCCGGTAGGTCGCCTCGTCCGCCTTCCAGTTGATCGGCAGCGGCCAGGCCCCCCCGCGCAGGCCCAGCTCGTCCATCCTCGCACGCAGTCGCGCAGGGTCTTCTCCCGACCGGTCGAGGTCGACCATCAGGAGGTCGACCCCGCCGAAACCCGTCGACGCCGCCAGTTCGATCGCGTCACTGGCCGAGCTTGACCGGCCGATCGCGCGGACATTGAAGCTGGCGAACATCCCGCCCACGTCCGCCAGTCTCGCCGAACTCTCCACGCTCACAGGCCGGCCTTCAACGGGATTGACGCCCCCCCGGCATCGGCGCTCGCCTTGGCCGCCTCGATGAAGGCCACGATCTCCAGCGTCTCGCGCGGGTCGATGGGCGACTCCTTCGTCTCGAACATCGTGATCACGGCCTTGAGCATGTCGCGGTAGCCGTACTTGGTGTCAATTCCCTGGGTCACCACCCCCTTCGCCCCGAACATGGTGAACCCATAGTCCTGCTTGCCGGCGCGGATCCCCCGGATTCCGGCAACCCGCCCGTCGCTCCAGACCCCCGTCGCCACCTCGGCCCCTTCGGTGAAGGTGCAATTCACCTTGGTGCAGCCGGTGCCCATCAGGGTGAACAGCAGCTCGACCGGGTGGATTCCGTAATGGAACAGGCCCGGGTTCCGGGGATGCAGCGGGGCCGGCCCATACGTGAACGCGCCCAGCAAGTCCCCGGCCGGCCCCTTGCCCGCCCGAGCATCGGCCAGGCCGGCGGCGTATCGCAGGCTCGAGCACGACATCAAGGGGACGTGCTTCTCCATCGCCGCCCGCAGCATGGTCCGCGCATCGTCAACGGAGCAGGCGAACGGCTTATCCACGAACACGGGGATCCCCCGCTCGATGAACGGCATGGCCCGTTCCCGGTGCACGCTGCCGTCATTCGCCTCGATCATGACCGCGTCGATCTTGCCGAAAAGCTGGGCCGGGTCGTCCAGGATCTCGATCCCGTACTTCTTCATCGCCGCGGTATACCCGGGCACCCGCTCGGGCATGATCAGGGAAACCCCCGGAACCCCCGCGACCACCTTCGCCCCTTCCACCCACTGGTCCTCGGCGATGTCGATGTGATTGATTCGCTTGGTGAACTCGACCACATGGCTCGTGTCAAAGTCGATCATTCCCAGTCGGATCATCGCCCATCCCCCAAGTTCTGGCCCAACAGTCGGGCCCCAACGAAACGTCCAGAACCCGCCCGGCACTCCGAGCCAAGCAGACCCCAATCCGCCCCCCGGATCAAGGGGCACCCCCGACCGACTTGCCGGGTCACACACGGCAATGCCTTCGGCTCACCTTGGACCGGTGCGGACGGCTGGTGCCGGGCTCCGCCTTTTACCAACGATGGTACATCACGGCATCGAAGAAGCGGGTCTGGCACAGGACGATGATGACTGTACATGCGTACAAGGCAACAGTTCGAACGATCCAGGCAATCCCGATGACCATCCCCAGCCGATCGATCCAGTTCCGCCCGCGGCGACTCGAACCGCCCAACACCAGAGTGGACCACGCCCCCCCGATGGCGAAGGGGACGATATTCGCGAACGTGATGAACAGATAGAAACTGGTCAAGTAGCCCTTCGACGCGGACGACTGGACACCCAAAATCATCGAGTGGGTCAGGTAGGGCACCGAACCGAGCGCCATCGCCAACGTCGCGGCCAGGCAGGCGATCACCCCGGGCTGTCGGAAGACTCTTCGCGACTCGGGCCTCGGCGGCAGAAGACTCAGGATCAGGACGGCGGGCGACCATGCGACGAGGAAAGGCAGAGTGGCCTGCACGGCCAAGATCGATACTGTCAAAACGTTGAAAGTTCGATCGCCGAAACCGTTCGGCAAGAACACAAACACCTGAGTCGAATGGTCCAGGCGGAAGCAGGCGAGCGAGGCCGCCGTGGCCGCCACCAGGATCAAGGCATCGAAGATCGTGAAAGGACGACGGGTCGTCTTCGCCAAGCTCGTCGCCTCAACGAGGGCCTCGCTTCTTTCGGAGATCGACGTGATGATAATGCCCTCCCGTCGCCTCGGCCAGCTTGAGGAGCGGTGATCCAGCTTGTCTCTCGCCCAGCCTCGGGCCAACCCCACCGTCTCCGAGAGACTCCAGGACACCAAGCCGGCACGCCGGCGATCGACGCCGGGTATATGGTGGCGGCCATCCGATCACCGCGACCCATCGATCGAGCCGGCGTCGGTCGCGCCCATCGACCCAGGCCTCACTCCGAGGCGCCAGGCCTGGACGCGTGATGAGCTTGACGAGCCATCGGCTGACCAGGCCGGGATTGCTTGATCCTTGTGACAATCCGCACTCCCGACTAGGATCGGCCGCATCCTGACCGACGCTCCCCGGAACGGAGTCCGCGATGTCCATCACCTGCGACTGCGGGCATACCTTCCCGACGAAAGCCCTCGGCCTCCTCGTTCGCTGCCCGAGCTGCGGCCGCGAGTGCCGCCAGCCAATGTTCGATCTGGGCGATCGGGATTTCGCGGTCGGTTCGGTCACCAGCGGCAAGGCGATCGCGAGCGTCGCGCTGGGCGCCCTGTTCTTCTTCGCCTGCCTCAGCGGCGTGCCCGCCATCCTTCTCGGCCAATTTGCGCTCGATGACATCAAGCGGGGAGGGGGGCGAATCCGCGGCAGGCGCCTGGCCATCGCCGGGATCGCCCTCGGCGTGGTCGGCTGTCTCTACACGCTCGGCTTTTTTAGGACCGCCTACGATTCGGCGCGCGAGGACGCCAGGCGCATGCAGTGCACGAACAATCTGAAGCAACTTGGCCTGGCAATGCATTACTACCACGACAGCTACGACTGCATCCCCGCCGCCGCGATTACCGACGGGGCGGGCAAGCCCCTTCTGAGCTGGCGCGTCGCCATTCTGCCCTTCATCGAGCAGCAAGATCTCTTCTCGAAGTTCCACCTGGACGAGCCGTGGGACAGCCCCCACAACCGCTCGTTGATCCGCGATATGCCCAATGTCTACCGATGTCCGAGCGACCTGACCCTGACGCCCGGCATGACCGGCTACAAGGTGGTCGTGGGACCATCCACCGCCTTCACGCCCGATTTCAATCCCCTGCGGTTCCTCGACTTTACCGACGGTCTCAATGGCACGCTTCTCATCGGCGAGTCCAACGATGGCGTCCCCTGGACGAAGCCGGAGGATCTGCCGTTCGACATGACGAAGGCGCTCTCCGGGCTTAGCAGCCACCACGGCAACCATGGCAAGGGCTTCAACGTCCTGTTCGTGGACGGCTCCGTCCGATTCATCAAGAGCACGATCGATCCGGCGAAGCTCAGTGCGATCCTCACGCGCAACGGGAATGACGTCATCAGGATTGATGATTATTAGAAGCAGGCGACCGATCGCAGGAGACAGCCCTGTCCGGCTTCGTGGCGCTCAGCGCCATTCGGTCGCGGACGCCCCCGGCCGAAGGGCAGGACGACGCGAAAACGACCAGGATGGTCGCCCTTGGACTGAGGAGGCACGGCGTTCCAATCCCCTTTCAGCCTGTGGACGCCGCCCCGAGTACGCCGGGCTTTGTGGCCCATCGAGCGGCCGCTCAGTCGTCGCCCTTGTCCCGGTAGATGAACGTGGTCTTCGTTACCGCGTCGGGGCGACACCAGTCGAGTCGCTGGATCGCCTCGTAGAATGACCGAGCCGACTCCGCCAGCTCCCTCGTGAACTGCTCCTCCTTGTCCTTGAGGCGGAATGAGAACTCGGCGACGAGCGGCCTCCCTTCCTTGACAGTGGACCAGAGGATCAACGCAACCGAGGATTCGTCGTCGTCCCGATCGCCGAGATCGCCGAAGACGAAGCTCGCCCCGGTGAAAACCCGTTCGAAGACGCTGAGATTGTGGACGGGGAGCAACACGGTCTCCTCGGGGATCGGCCGCCCGTCGTGAGCCAGCTTCCTCAGGATGGGGAACATCGCCCCCGCCTCGCCGAGCGTGGTCACGAGTCCCCGGTCCGCCCCCACCCCCCCGATCTTGACGGTGTTCGAGTGCGAGAACCGGCAGCGGAAGGGGGGCGCGATGTCCTCCTCCAGCTTGTGTTTGGCGTCCAGCCCCCCCGTCGCGGAGACGTCGGTTCCCGCGGCGAAGTAGCGGTCTTCCGAGCGGCACTTGAGGGTGTACTCGGGGGCCTCGTCGCCATGCCGCCTGCGGAGCACGAGGCCCTTGCGCCTGAGGCTCAGGTCGGGGGTGTCGAGGAAGACGATCGTCTGCTTCTCCCTCTTGTCGAACCTGCCCTGCGTCCTGATGGACAAGGTCGTGCTCGCCAGGTCCTCGACCTCCTGCCAGAAGGCATCCGCAGCGGCCTGCCGGTCGTCGAATTGCCGGTGGTCCAGCATCACCTTGTATTCCCGCGAGATGAGCTTCATCGCACCGCTCCCCCTAGCCCGCCTTGATCGCCCGGCCGAGGACATGGGCCGCGACGTCTCTCTGTTGTCAGACTACATCGAGAATTCATGAATTGACAGATTCGCCGCGATGAGATCTGGCCGACCAGCGTCTCGTTCGAAGAATCCGAAGTGCCCCCGACTTCCAGGCCGGGTCGTGTCCGCGCCATTCCCCACTCTGCAAATCCGAGAGGAAGACCAACGAGGGCCGCGGCCTCTCAGACGAAGGCAGGAACTGGGTGTCCCGCAAAAGCAACATTGGCCAAAAATTCGGAAAATTTCGCCGGATTTCGCCCTGAATCGCAACTTAAGAGAATGGCCAACGGACGTCCCAGAATAACGGGCCCGAATTCCCGACGCTCGTCCTCGATTTCCACGAGCGGGATGGGCTTCGTTGACGACCCCTGGAAGCTGTCTCCGAAGGAATTCATCCAAACGAATCCACGAACTTAGCACGCCAAACTCGAAATGACGAAACGAACCCGGCGCCTCCGAACTCGAACCCTGATTGCAGCTTAGGACCGCGCAAACGGCTGGCCGCTGCAAAAGACCGTCATCCAGGCTCGAATGCGAAATGAACCCATTGTGCCGCGAAAAGCCCCGCGAAACGCGAATACGAAACGAACCCGGCGCGTCGACGGCGAACCCCGCCTCTCGCGTGCGGGACGCGAGGGCGGGGTCGTGGATTCGTCTTGGCCTGGGTCCGAAGCCGGATCAGTTGGCCTTGGGATTGAGGATCGGCGAGCCGGGCAGGGGGGGGAGGGCGGCGGTGGCCTCGGAGCCTGCGGGGAGGTGCTTGGCGGCGGACTGCCGAACGGTGGCCGAGCCGTCGTAGGCGGACATCTCTTCGAGACGCGTCCGGACCTCGGGCACTTCGACCCGGCTGGCCAGGGCCTCGATCGACTTGGTGCGGACGAACTCCTCGGGGTCGTGCGACAGCTGGAGCAGCCAGACGACCGGGTCGAGGTCGGTGCGCTCGACGAGCAGAGGGATGACCGAGGCGCGGAGCTCGGCCTTGGGGTGGGAGATCATCTTGCCCAGGCCGATCTGCTCCTTGCTCAGGCCACGCGCCGTCAGGACGATCTCGGCGGTGGTCGCCACGCGGGCGTCGCGGTCGTAGAGCCGCTTGAGGATCAGCTCCTCGGGCAGCAGCGACGGCCTGCGGGAGAACGACGAGAGGACCTGCTGGCGGACCACAGGCGAGGGGTCTTCCAGGTAGGCGACCGCCGGGGCGGCCGGCTCGGAGAGGGGGAGCGTGCCCAGGCAGGCGACGGCGGCGACCCTCGATTCGGGCTCGGGATCGGCCAGGCGGCGGACCACCGAGGCCTGGAAGGTCGCCTTCCAGCCGGCCAGGGTCTCCTCCTCGACGGCGATCATCGGCCGGCCGGGCTCGAAGGTCCAGAGCCGGGCGACCTCGTTCATCGCGGCCACCCGGACCATCGCGCTGGGGTCGGCCAGGGCCGAGGTCAAGATGTCGTGGACGGGGCCGGTGGCGCGGAACCACTCGGGCGGGGCGGGCTCGGCGGCGAACCGGTTGAGCACCTTGCAGGCGGCCTCGACGGCGACGATCCGGTCCTTCAAGGGGAGGCTGAGGAAGCCGCCGCGCAGGCCGGACAGGGCCTCGACCCAGGTGAGCGCCTCGGTCTCTGTCGGCGCGACCAGCTTGCCGTCGGCCGGCGGCTTGGCCCGGTTGAGCAGCTCGGCCACCCCGCGGGGATCGCCCCGGTGCAGGGACTCGGCCAGGCTGACCAGGGTCGTCCGGCCGTCGACCTTCGACGGGGCCTTCACCTCGCCGCGCATCAGCGGCAGGAGGCCCGCCGACACCGCGGCCAACCCCAAGATTCCGAAGACCCAGCGCCGCGCGTGTCGCCCTCGTGGCATGGCTCTCTCCTCGTCGTTCCGACGTCCGAATCCATTCGACATTGGTCGGCGGGTAACATAGCGACTCTCCTCAAGTCGACAAGCCCAGATGCCGACAGCCGATCGCCAACTCCCACCCCAGAACCACGCGTCGTCGAGTTTGACGATTACCGAAACTCCGACGCTTCTGCCCACGCGTTATCTTTGCCCATTCCCCCCCATTTCGCGCCGACCCCGAAAAGGTCCCGTTTTATGGTTGACAGTCTGCGGAATGGGAGGCCAGTCGGCCGATGGATTGGGGTGTGCGGAGGACGCCGCCCCCGACCAAGGAAGCGGGGACGGGCGGTGCGGGCGAAGCCCGTCGGCCCGGAGTCCAGGACGGATGGCCCCATGCCCAGGAGTGTCGCCATGAACCGCCCCCCGGCCCCGATTTCTCGGCGCGAGGCGGTCCGCTGGCTCGGCCTGATGGTCGTGTCGGCCGAGGTCGCGAGCCCAGCCCGAGCGCTGGCCGCAGCCCGCCGCCCAGAGCCCGCCCAGGTCGTCCCGCTCGAACAGCTCGCCCCCAATCTGCGGGACAGCGTCGCCGAGACGATCCGCGAATCGACCCTGCACCGCAAGGCGCCCGCCGATTCCTTCCCCTGCAACCCGCGGGTCTACATGACCCTGCTCAACGAGCCGCTGCTGACCCTGGCCCTCTGGCAAGACCTGAGCGCCTCGCCGGTGAAGCTGCGGAAGGTGGCCCTGGGCCGCTATGAAGGGGAGGACGGGGCGGGGACGACGGGCGTCTGGGAGTATGCCTACCGCTCGCCCAAGCTCAACGTCATGCACTGCTCGCTGAACAACGCGGGGCCGCGCGGCAACACAAGGCTCGAGGGGCGGGTCGTTCTGATCGTCCGCTCGGGCTACTACAAGGAAGTGAACGGGGAGCCCTGGGTCCAGCACGACCTTGAGGCCTTCGTGAAGGTCGATTCCAAGGGCTGGAAGGCCGCCGCACGCACCGCCAGGCCGGTCATCGAGAAGCTGCTGGAAGACCAGATCCGCGAGGCCGGCTGGTTCGTCTCCTTGATGGGACGACTGGTGGAGACCCACCCCGACTGGGCCATCGGCGTGGCCAACCGCCAGCCGCAACTCTCGGCCGACTTCCGGGGCCATTTCGTGAGCTTGGTCCAGGAAGTGCGCAAGCCCGACGCGAATCCGGGCCGGCCCGTCATGGCCGCGAATGCAACAGGATCGACCTCGACCGCGAGGCGCTGAGACAAGGGGCCGAACCGGCCCGACGATGCAGAGATCCCGACGCGAGAGGGGAGGGCGAGCGACCCGGCCCGGGGCAGATCTGACGACTGCCCCGGGGTCCACCGGCCGTTCGCCCCCCCTTCCGCCTCCTTATCAATCTTCCACTGAACTCAAGCTTGTGGCGTGAAGACGATGATCTCGACCCGACGCGGCGGGCCGGGCTGCGGCAGGCCGGCGGCGACCCTTGGCGATTGGGTGCCGAAGCCGACCGCGGCCACCTTCCTGGTCCTGAACCAGCCGATGGTCTCCAGCGCATGCTTGGTGTTCAGGTACTTGCGGACCGAGTCGGCCTGCTCCTGGGTGAGGATCTCGGCCATGCCGGCGTCGTGTGCGTCGTCGGTGAAGGCGGCGATCACGACCTCGGAACCGGGCCTGAACATCGCCTTCGACCAGCCCGCGGTCTCGTCGAGCAAGGCCCGTCCGCGAGCGGTCAGCACGGCCCGGCCCGACTCGAATAGATCGTCGGCCGGCAACGATCGACTGTCACGCTCGGCACCCGGCTGATAGAGCAAGCGGTCGCGGTCGAAGAAGGCCCGGTCGTTGAAGTAGCGGGAAAGTGGCCAGGTGCGTTTCAGGGCGGCCAGGTTTTCTTCGAGGTCTCCCATCGCCCGCTCGCCCCGGGACGAGACCGCGACGAGCTTCTTGTAAGCCTCGTCGTCGCGCACCAGTTTGCCCACGCTCCCCTCGCCGCGTGCGATGGACGAGGCGATCAGGCGGACGGCGGAGAGGGTCTGCTCGGCCTCGTCGGCCACGACGTCGAGCCGCCTGAGCGAGCCTTTGAGGTCGGCCAGCAGCCCGGACATCTCGACGGGAGGCTCGGTGGCCAGCTGGCCCGAGGGGCCGAGCGGGGGTGCGTCGGGCTTGCCCGGGATGATCTCGACGACCTTGGGTCCGACGAGCCCCTGGCTTCCGATCCTCGCCGTGGCGTCGGCCCGGACCAACGTCTTGAGCCTCGCATCGAGCCGGAACCAGGCCTTGACCGGCCCGCCAGGGAGGGTCGGCGGCTCGATCGCGTCGACCACCCCGGCGTCAATGCCCTGGACCCGGACCCGATCGCCGCGATTCAGGCCGGCAACTGTTGCGAAATTACCACACGCCCGGAACGTCTCCTGCCAGCGCCACTGCCTGGCGGAGATCAGGGCGATGCCCACCCCGGCCAAGGCGACAATCAGGAGCACGACGAGGGCGCTTGCCAAGGCCCGTCCTCGGCTTATGTCCGTGTTCATGTGCGGTCCACCCCGGTCCGATGGTCGGGCCTGCTGGCTACCCTGAGTAACAGGGTGTCCACGGCTGGTTACTTGCAATGATAACGTCCCGAGACGTGCGGCAAGCAGTCCTAAGATTAGCGGGGCCAAGTGTGTCGAAAATCGCTACGTTCCTGTTCACGAATGGGTCCTTCCCATGATAAGACATTCGGGATGACCGGAATGTGCCCAGGGACGGGACACCCGTCACGCCTCGATGTCGAGGCGGCCCCTCGCCCATGTCACGCCCTCGGTCATCGTCCGTGGCCTCCGCCCCACATGGAGGGTTGATTGTGGGCAACATAGGGGCAGTTTCCAGCGTGCTCGGCGATAATTCCCGAGGGTGGCGTCCGACGTGCAATTGCGTTGGCGACCAGACAGAGCGCCTCGACAATTTCGGAGCCGGCTTCCGTGCGAACTCCTCGAATCGATCGCGAGTGTACAACCATCTGCCTCCCGGCATCCCTGATGTCGGCCAGGCGGCTGAAGTCCTCGATCCACCGATTCGAACGCTCGCCGAAGGGCCCTAGCCGCAAGGCGGCCTGGTCGCAGGCGCGGGGCGTGGTCGCCCAGTTCCTCGTCGACTTCGAGCATTGGGCCGACACACTGACCTGCGACGACTTCGTCATCCTCCACGCCGTCGCCCGCCGCAATCTGCCGGCCGACGTGACGCGCGACCTGAGCCCCGCCTCCTGCCTGATGGCGTTCGTCCTGGAAGTTGCCGGCAGCGACCGCCCGACCCAGGTGCCCGGCGCCTCGGTCTTCGACCTCACTCTGTATGACCCGCCGCGAAACTGAGCCCGGCATCCATCCACCCGTCCGGGCCTGCGTGTGTCGTCCATCAGTCGCGCCAGCCGGTGGCATCGACGAACGCCTGGATCCAGGGGACGAGCGCGACGTTGGCCACGAAGATGGCGATCATCGACCCCACGACACCCCGGGTCGCCGCCCGTCCCACCGACTCGGCCGAGCGGCCCGCGCCCAGGCCAACCCAGCAGCCAACCAGCCCCACGAGTAGCCCGAACGACGCCGTCTTGAGGGTCGCAGGCACGACGGTCGAGACCTTCAGGTAGTCGAGTGTCCTCAGCCCGTAGCCCTCGGCCGACAGATTCCCTCCCTGCAACTCGGCGACGAGGCCGCCCAGCAGCGCCGAGGCATCCAGGCAGACGGTCAGCAACGGGGCGGCCAGGACGCAGGCGAGGACCCTGGGCGAGACCAGGGTCGGCACCGGCGGCGCGCCCATCACCACCAGGGCGTCGACCTCCTCGGTCAGCACCATCGTGGCCATCTCCGCAGCCAGTCCGGCCCCCATCCGGCCCGCGATCAGCAGGCCCGCAAGCGTCGGGCCCGTCTCCGAGAGCACGGCCACCGACAGGAAACTCGGCAGGCTCGCCTCCTGGCCGAACTGAGAAAGGACCCGCCTGGTATGCAGCCAGGTGACCACCCCAACACTGAAGCCTGCCGCCACCGCCAGCGGGAGGGTCCCCCAGGCGACACGCTCGAACTGGCGGACGAACTCGCCCGGACGCTGGCGCACCGAACGAGGGATCCCACGCACCGCCCCGGCGCAGAACCGGACGAGCCGTGCCGTGTATTCCAGGCCCCTCAAAGGTGCATCCAGCATCGATCCGACCAGGTCCGGCGTCCTCATCGAGCGGTTCCCCCCTCTTGAACTCTTCGCAGCCCGCCCCCGATTGTTGGGCACGATCATGATAAGGCAAAGCCGGAGTGGCGGCGGAACCGGCCCGGGGTGTCGGAGGCCCGTTCGAGCGGTTAAGCTCCGAGCCCTCGGCCACCTCGATCCGGGCGGCGCCCGACCGGCTCCGACGACCTGAACCTGCCCGGGAACACGGCGATGGCAACGCGGCGACTGATGGGTGGCCCCGCCTGCGTGGCCGCGATGCTGGCGGCGCTGGCCACCTGGCTCTGGCCGCTGGGCATCGGCGGGCGGATGCCGGTCGGGGGCGACGTCACCCAGTTCTCCATCGGCCTGATGGGCGTGCTGGGGCAATCCCTCCGCGCGGGCCGGCTACCGTTCTGGAATGACCTCTGGGGCTACGGCTTCCCGGGCATCGCCGAGAGCCAGATGGGGGTCTATTACCCGCCTCATCTGCTGCTTTATGGCCTGCTCTCGACCGAGCTTGCCTACACGCTGAGCCTGGTTTTGCACGTCGCCTGGGGGGCGCTGGGCGCCTACTGGCTGGCTCGGTTGATGGGCGTCTCGGCCGTGGGATCGGCGCTGGCGGGGTTCGTCTGGTCGGCCTCGGGGTTCTTCGTCGTTCACATGCCGCATCAGTGGGGCTACACCGTCGGCTCATGGATGCCCTGGGTCTGGGCCCTGGGTTGGCGGCTAGTCACCGAACCGCCCGGCGCAAGTCGGACCAGGGCCGGCTGGTGGCTGGCAGCGGCCCTGGCCGTGCAAGTCTTGCCGGGACACTTCCAGGTGGCGTTCATCACGCAGGTTGGGCTGGGAGTGCTGCTGCTCGGATCGGGGAAGCTCGGAGGCCGCGCAGTGGGTCGGTTCACCCTGGTCGGAATCGGCGCCCTGGCGCTGGCGGCCCTTCAGATGGCGCCCACGGCAAGGCTGGCCTCGCTGGCCTCGGCCGACCGCGACTATGAATATCTGTCGGGCTTCGCGGCGACCCCCGTTCATCTCGTCAGCTACCTGGCGCCTGCCCTGTTCCACCGGTCGCCGCTCTGGAGGCCCGTAGCCTGGGACCCGTTCCACACCTCGCCGGAGGAACACCTGGCGTATGTGGGCCTGGCCCCCCTCTGGCTGGCGGCGCTCGCGGTTTATCGTCTGGGCCGGGCCGATCGGGCGACGCGGGCCTTGCTGGTGGCGGCCTTCGTCACGCTGCTGCTGAGCCTCGGCCCATACATCCCCGGATTCTCCTGGCTCTGCCAGATCCCCGGATTCTCGTTCTTCAGGGCCCCGGCTCGCTGGAGCGCGGCCACAGGCCTGGCCCTGGCGGTGCTGGCGGGCCTGGGCTGGGATCAGCTCGAATTCAGCGTACAGCCTCGCCGGGGATTGCTCCTCTTCGCGGGCGTCTCGGCGACCTTGATCGGCCTGGTCGTGGGCGCCTGGGAACTCGCCGTCGCCGGCACCGAGGGACGTGGTATCCCCGCGCTCTCCTCGACGTTCGACGCCCTCCAGCGAGCCCTGCCCTGGGACGGTGATCCGCCGTTCGCCCGCGTGATGGTTGACGCTCGACGCCCTCGAAACGACTTGTCGGTGCAGCAGGACCTGGCCCGGCGTGGGCTCCTGGCCCCGAACGTCTCGCAACGGGCGACAAGCCTGGTGGGCGACCGCTGGGGGATCTATGCGAGGGAGCTGCGAGAGACCACCGCGATCCTGGTCGCGCTCACGCTGATCGGTGCGCTGGCGCCGGGCCGGCGATCGATGCGGGCCGCCTTGCTGGTCGCGGCGGGGCTGGACCTCGTCGCGTTCGGTCGGGACCGCCCTGTCGAAGACGGGCCGATCCGGTCGTTGGTCGACCAGAGCGCCGTGCTCAGCACGTTGTCTGCGAGCCATCCCGGGGGGAGAATCCTGGACGCATCGCGCAACTTGCCGATGGTCGCCGGGCTGGCGCCGGTCTCGGCGTACCGGACGCTCGACCTCCCCGCGATGGCCCACCTGACCGATCTGGCCCGCACCCCGCCGGGTCAGCCCGGCCGATCGGAACTGGCGGGCGAGGCGTTACGCACGATGGGGGTGGCCACGCGTGTGCTCGACCCGTTCGAAACCGCCTCCCCGAACGCGCGACCGATGCCCGGCTGGCCGGTGACCGGCATCGTGCAGGACCGTGCCTTGGCGGGCTGGCTCTACGGCAACGCATGGGTCCGTTCGAACCCGCCAGGCGCCGCGTCGTTCTCGATCTTGATGCCGGAGCGACCGCCTTCGCGCGCCTGGCGGCTTGCGGGCGCCTCGCCGGCGGGCATCTTGCGGGAAGCCCGGGCGATCGACACGCTACGGGGTGCACGCCCGGTCGCCGTCCGCTCGCCCCGGCCCGAACGGATGGAGATCGACCTGGATGCCGATGGACCATCCCTGGTCGTCGTCTCCCAGCTTGCCGATCCAGTCTGGGAGGCCGAGTGGCACCCCGCCTCGGGTCCGGAGCGCCCCTTGACGATCCGCCGGGCCTTCGATGGCTGGCAGGCGGTCGAGATCCCGCCGGCCGAGGACGGGACGCTGGTGCTGGTCTATCCGGCGCGGGTCGAGCGCCTCGCGCTGGCGTTCTCCGCCGCGTGCTGGCTGCTCTGGGGCCTGGGGATGGTCCGCGGCCGCGTGCTTAGTCCGGTCATCGATATCGGGCCATCAGGTCGAGGAGTCGAGCCTTGACGGCCGGCCATTCGTCGTTGGTGATGGAGTACATGACGGTCGACCTGCGATAGCCGTCCGCCAGGATGATGTGATTGCGCAAGACCCCCTCGCGGACGGCGCCCAGCCTCTCGATGGCCCGCTGAGAGCGCTCGTTGCGCAGGTCGGTCTTGAGCTGGACCCGGATGCAGCGCAAGACTTCGAAGGCGTGCTGCAGGAGCAGGAGCTTGGCCTCGGTGTTCACGCCCGTGCGCTGGTGCTCGGTGGCGTACCAGGTGCCGCCGATCTCCAGGCCCCGATGCTCGGGCCGGATGTCCATGTAGCGGGTGCAGCCGACGGCGTTGCCGGTGGGCTTGTGGATCACGGCGAAGGGGACGTCCATCCCCCCCTGTTGGCGTGCGATCGCCTGGCGAATGAAGGCCGCCATGTGGCCCGGGTCGGTGGGCAGGCCATAGGGGAGAAGCTGCCAGATGGCCTCGTCGCCGCCCGATGCGGCGAGGTCCTCAGCATGGTCGGTCGAGAGCGGCTCGAGCCTCACGAGGTCGCCGATCAGAGTGACGGGCTTGACGTCCACGGCTTCTGCTCCTCAGGGGTCGGTCCTGGCCTGCATCAGTCGCGCGGGGGCTCGGGCGTCTCGCCCCAGCGCGGCACACCCGGCACGTCGACGTCGAAGAGGTCCAGGGCACGCGCCGCAGTCATGTCCACGAGATCATCGATTGTTTTGGGGCGGGTGTAGAAGGCCGGGACGGGGGGCATGATGATGCCGCCCATCTCGGTGATGGCCAGCATCGACCGCAGGTGACCGGCATGCAGCGGCGTCTCGCGCAGCAGGAGGACGATGCGCCGTCGCTCCTTCAGGCAGACGTCGGCGGCGCGGGTCAGGAGCGAGCCGGTGGTGCCGCCGGCGATCGACGACATGGTGCGTACAGAGCAGGGGGCGACGATCATCCCCATCGTGCGGAACGACCCGCTGGCGATCGCGGCCCCGACGTCGCCGGGCGCATAGTTGACGTCGGCCATCGCGGCCAGGTCGGCCGACTTCAGGTCGGTTTCATACTTGCGCGTTAATTGACCGGCCTTGGAGACGACCAGGTGGGTCTCGATGCCGGCCGCCCTCAGCATCCCGAGGATCCGGACCCCGTAGATGATTCCCGTCGCGCCCGAGATGCCCACGACCAACCGCCGCCGCCCGTCATCGCCCATTTCGCCCCGCCTCCGGCCCCTCGCACACATCCGCCACAATTGAGCATGGCCGATGCGGGGAGGATGCGTCAATCGCCCTGCGTGCGGGGGGTCCCCGCTCACGCGAGCCCGGGTCAGGCGTCGCCGACCGTCGAGCGTGCCGCGTCGATGCGCCTCAGGTGGGCCAGGAGCGCGTCGTGCCGCACCGGCTTGACGTAGTGGCCATCGAACGGGGATGCAGGCCCCTCGGCCGGGGCCTCGAAGCCCGAGACGGCGAGGATGGTGCAGCCGGCCCGCGGCGGCAGCGCGCGGATGGCCTCGGCCGCCTCGGTGCCGTTCATCCCCGGCAGTGTCAGGTCCATCAGCACGACGTCGGGATCGAACGAGCGAGCCGCCTCGACGGTGGCGAGGCCGTCGTGCTCGATCCGGATGGCGTATCCCTCCGGCTTGAGCAGGGCACGCATCATCCTGGCCGTGTCGACATCGTCGTCGACGATGAGGATTCGCATCGGTTCGGCCGCCATGCGAGCGTCCTCCTCGGTCCCGCCAGATGCCTACCCCGTGCGGCCTGCCAGGCCGGCGACGACCGCCGTCAGCTGGGCCGGGTCGACGGGCTTGGCGATGTGCCTCTGGAACCCTGCGAGCAATGCCCGCTTGCGGTCCTCGGCGCGGGCGAACGCCGTCAGGGCCACCGCGGGCAGGTCTTTGGCCGTGTGCAGCGTGCGCACCCGACGGATGAACTCATAGCCGTCTTGGACCGGCATCCCGATGTCGCTGATGATCAGGTCGGGGACGGACGACTCAAGATTCGATAGCGCGTCCTCGGCGGACGAGGCCTCCGTCACCTCGGCGAGGCACCCCTCCAGCACGCGGCGTAGGAGCTGGCGGGCGTCGGGCTCGTCGTCCACGACCATGACCTTCAGCCCGGCGAGCTTGCCCCCCTGCCAGAGGTCGTCCTTGGCGACGACTTCCGCGGGGGCCGATCGGCCGGTCGTCTCGGCGTTGACGGGCATGATCGGCAGGCTCACCGTGAACGTCGAGCCCAGGCCCTCTCCGGCGCTCGTCGCCCGGACCTCCCCCCCGTGCAACTCCGCGAGTTGCTTGACGATCGCCAGGCCGAGCCCGAGGCCCCCGTGAAGCCTGGTCGTCGTCGAGTCGGCCTGGCGGAAACGGTCGAAGACGTGGGGCAGGAACTCGGCGGGGATGCCCGTGCCCGAGTCGCTGACGCTGACCTCCAGGTGCGAGTCGACTCGCACGAGGGCCACTCCAATCTGTCCTCGCTGCGGCGTGAACTTCAGGGCGTTGGAGAGAAGGTTCCAGATGATCTGCTGGAGCCTGGCGAAATCGCCCGAGACGCGTCCGACCTCGGGGTCGAGCGTCCGGACGATCCGGATCTCTTTGGCCGCCGCAGCGAGTCCGACCGATGCGATGGCCGCGTCGATGACCTCGGCGAGGTCGACCGGCTGGAGCTCCAGCCTCAGCTTCCCCGAGATGATCCGCGAGGTGTCCAGAAGGTCGTCGATGAGCTGGGATTGCGCCTCGCTGTTGCGCTCGATCGCCGCGAGGCCGTCGGCGAAGTCCTCGGCGTCGGCGCGCCCCGAGCGGAGCACCTTGGCCCAGCCGATGATCGCGTTCAGCGGGGTACGCAGCTCGTGGCTGAGGGTCGCCAGGAAGTCGTCCTTCATCTGGTTGGCCGCCTCGGCCTCGTTGCGCGCCGCCGTGATCGCAGCCTCGGCCCGCTTCTGGTCGTCGATGTCGGTGTTCGCCCCCAGCCACTTGGTGATCGTGCCTCGGTCGTCGCGGATCGGCACGGCGCGGGTCAGGTGCCAGCGGTGCCTGCCCGATTGCTGGTTCCAGATCCGCAGCGAGACCTCGTAATGGTCGCCCGTGGTCAGCGCGAGGTCCCAGGCCCGATAGGTCAGCTCCAGGTCGTCGGGGTGGATGACCCGGGCCCAGTCGACGGCCAGGCCGGGGAGCCTCTCCGTGCCCGTGCTCTCGTAATGTTGGTCGCTGAGGTAGTCGAGCTGTCCGTCGGGGCCGGCCGTCCAGAGGACCTGGGGGGCGACGTTGGTGATCTGCCGGAACCGCTCCTCGCTGGCCCGCAAGTCGTGGACGACCCGGGCCCGCTCGACGGTCGCCCAGATGCGGTCGGCTGCCTCCCGGACGAAGGCGAGGTCCTCCGCGGCCCAGGCTCTGGGCGTCGAGGACTGGATGAACAGGACCGCGGCCAGCGATCCCTCCTCCATGAGCGGAACCATGATGACCGCTGCGACGTCGATCGACGCCCAGCGGCCCGCCTCGCCCGCCGTGATCGGGTCGGTCGCGACGTCGGCCACGGCGATGGCCTGGCCCTGAATCAGGCGATCGCGGAGGGTTCCGCCATAGTCGGATAGCGGATGTCGTCCCGCGAGGGACTTCGCTCGACCGTCGGTCCAGTCGTCCAGGATTCTGACCGTAGCCTGCGACAGGTCGACCTGGCCGTAGCCCGCCCTGGAGACCCCGAGCGTCCTGCCGACGATCTCCATGGCCGCCGACGTGATCGCCCCGACCTCCTTGAGGTCGCGCAGGCAGTCGGCCAGCTGGATCAGCGCCTCCTGCTTGCGCTGGACCTCGAGGCGCTCGCCCTCGGATCGCTTGCGGTCGGTCACGTCCATGAACAGCACGGAGAGCCGCCGTCCTTCGATCCGTCTCGCCCTGGCCTCGAACCAGCGGTCCCCCAGGGCGGGGACGAAGTCTTCGAAATGCGCGGGCTCGCCGGTCTCGACGACCTCCGCGTAGGTCTGGATCACGTCGTCCGCGATCTCGGGGACGACCTCTCGGATCGTCTTGCCCACCGTACTGGCGACGTCCAGGCCGGTCAGCTTGCCGAAGGCGGGATTGATCTCGATCAGTCGCACGTCCAGCGGCTCGCCGGCCGCTGGGTCGCCGACCAGCTCGCCGAGGAAGAAACCCTCGACCATCCCTTCGAAGAGCCCGCGCCAGCGCTCCTCGCCCCCCCTCAGCGTCTCCTCCATCCGCTTGCGTTCGGAAATGTCGTTGCCCAGGACCACGCAGCCGACGACCCGACCGCTCGCATCAAGGTCGGGCGTGTAGGTCATCTGGATGGTCCGAATCCCCCCGTCGGCGGGCAGGTCCTGCTCGAATTTCTGAGGCTCGCCGGACATGGTCCGCTCGATGCGCGGGCGGGTCACCTCGTACTCTCGGTCGCCCAGGACCTCGCGCACGGTCCGGCCCAGCATCGCCCGGGGGTCCAACCCGTACCAGGTCCGGTAGGCCTCGTTGGCCAGCCTGTAGCGCCCCTCGCGGTCGAGGTAGCAGATTAGGGCGGGCACGGCGTCGATCACCTTCTGCCGCTGCTTCTGAGCCTCGCGCACCGCCTCGGCGATCCGGCGATCCTGGGAGACGTCGCGGATCGGCGAGACGGTCACGGCCAGGTCGAGGATCCGCCCATCCTTGGTCAGCCTGCGCGTCTCGAAGTGGTCCGGGACTTCCCCGGGGACGGCCTGCTCGCAGCCGGACTGTTCGAGGATGCCGGCCCACCGGTCCGGCTCCACAGGCGGGGTGAGAGTCGAGATCTGACGGCCGACGATCTCCTCGGCCGTGTAGCCGAACATCCGCTCGGCCCCCCGGTTCCAGCTCGTGATGATGCCTTCGAAGGACTTGCCGACGATGGCGTCGTCCGAGGAGTCGACGATGGCGGCCAGCAGCTGGCTCAGCTCGCGAGCCTGAAGCCGGTCGGTCACGTCCTCGATGGCCATCAGCACATGCTCCTCGCCCGGGGCGGCGCCGTCACGCGAGACCCGCCGGGCATTGATCCGCAACGACCGGATGCCGATGGGGCCGAAGTCGTGCTCGACCTCGAAGTCGGTGACCTCGCCGCCGAGTGCGGCATCCAGCAACCCACGCAGGCCCGGGAAGGCCCAGCGTCCGCCGTCGAGGTCGAAGACGAGACGCCCCTCGGCCTGGCCCGCCGGGAGGCCGAACGCCTCGCAGAAGGCACGGTTTGCCGACGCGACCCGGAAGGCTCCGTCCAGCACGAGGCAGGGGCCCCGCGAGGTCTCGACGAAGGCACAGAGCGAGTCGAGTTCTCCGGCCGGTCTGGGGGTCATCTCGGCCTCATCCGATGGGCCGGCCAACGCTGGTCGAAAGGCTGCCCGCCCCGGAGACGTGGCCGACGTCCCGCCTCTGACGGTGGCGATCAAGGGCCTTCGAGCACACGGCCCCCGTCGAGGCTGGCGGCACAGAGTGTGGAGCCCGCGATTCCGATGCCCCACGGCCGAGATCGACTGCTGCGATATCCCTTCGCAGGTCAGCAGACGGAGACGACCGGCCTTTTCGAGCCACTCAGAAGAGTCCAGGGCGTGCAATTCCCGGGCCTAAAGCGAATTCAGGCGGCCGACGATGACCTCGGAGACGTAGGTAACAGGCACCGGGACGTCACGACCAGGCTCGCGGATCGCGCCTCGTCCTCTCCTTGGAAAACTCGTTCGTCTCGGGGTGTGCGTCAGTCGATCCCCAGCCGCGCCTGGATCTCCTCGAGCGGGACGCCCTTGGTCTCGGGCATGAGGAACAGGGCCCAGAGGAGTTGCAGGCACATCATCGCCGCATAGAACGCGAATGCGTGCCCCCCGGAACGCTCGGCGATGATCGGGAAGGTCCAGGAGACGAGCGCGGCCATCACCCAATGCGTGAAGCTGCCGAGCGCCTGGCCCCGGGCACGGACCCGATTCGGGAAGATCTCGCTGATGAACACCCAGATGACAGCCCCCTGGCCGAAGGCGTGAGATGCGATGAACAGGATCAGTGCGGACAGGACGATCGTCGAGCCGATGGGCGTGAAGGCCGTGCCGTAGGTGTAGAACGCCCAGGCGGTGGCCACCAAGCTGATGAGGTAGCCGACCGATCCGATCAGGATGAGCTTACGCCTGCCGAAACGGTCGATGACGGTCATCGCCAGCATCGTGAAGACCAGGTTCGTCCCGCCCAGGGCCACGGCCTGGAGCAGCGCCGAGCCCTCTCCGGCCCCGGCCATCTTGAAGATGGTGGGGGCATAATACATCAGGGCGTTGATCCCCGAGAGCTGGTTGAACAGGGCGATCGCCACGGCCAGGAAGATGGGCCGGCGATACTTGTGCTGGAAGAGCGACTCGTCCTCCTCGCCCCGCGAGCGCTCGACCGAATGGCCGATCTCGGCGACTTCCCGATCGATCTCGGGCGCATCCACCCCCAGCCCGGCCATCACCGCGCGAGCCTCGTCGACGCGTCCGTTCATGATCAGCCAGCGCGGGCTTTCGGGTGTTGGCAGGAGCAGGCCGAAGAAAATCGCCGACGGGATCGCCTGGATTCCCAGCATCCAGCGCCACTCCACTTCGCCCAGATTCATCCGGCCGATCAGGTAGTTCGACAGGAACGCGGCGAGGATCCCGAGCACGATATTGAACTGCATGATCGCCACCAGACGGCCCCGATAACGCGCCGGCGAGATCTCGGCGATGTAGAGCGGCGAGACCACCGACGCGCCGCCGACGGCCAGGCCGCCCAGCATCCGGAAGGCGACGAACGAGGCCCAGTCCCAGGCCAGGGCGCTGCCCAGCGACGCGACGAAATAGCCGACCGCCAGCACCATCAGGGCCCGCTTCCGGCCCCAGCGGTCGGTCGGCCTGCCGGCGACCACCGAGCCCAGGATCGTGCCGATCAGGGCGCTGGCGACGGTGAACCCGAGCGTCGAGCTGGTCAGTCCGAAGGCCGACGTCAGGGCCTCGGTCGTCCCCGAGATCACCGCCGTGTCGAACCCGAACAGCAGGCCGCCGAGCGCCGCGACCATCGCGCTACCGATCAGGGCCGGGGTGAGCTTGCCGTTGGCCGTCTCCTGGCCCGTGTCCGTGCGAGGTTCGTGGGCGATCACGGGTGGGCCTCCGCATCGGGGGTCGGGGCGATCTTCAAGGAGTCGGGGATCGCCGGCGTGCCGCCCGGCTGGGTGCAGACGTATGCGGCGACGTCATTGGCGTGCCGATTGATCGCGTCGAGCGATCGGCCCGCGAGCCGGCCCACGACCAGGGCCGCGTTGAAGGCATCGCCGGCGCCGACGGTGTCGACCACCTCGACTCGCCGGCCCGGGTCTTCCGACCAGGCCCCGTCGGCCAGCAGCAGGCTCCCGCCGGCACCACGCGTGAGGGCCACCAGCGAGAGCCCGAACCGCCGCGTAAGCCCCTCCATCGACGGCCGCTCGCCCCCGCGGATGCCGAACATCGCCGCAAGCTCGGCCAGCTCGTGGTCGTTCAGCTTCAGGACGTTGGCCAGTTCCAGCGAGCCCTCGATCACAGTCCGGTCGAAAAATGGCGGGCGAAGGTTGACGTCGAAGACGCGAATCGCATCGATCCTTGTGGCGGCCACCAGCGCGAGGATCGACCGCCTGGACACGTCGTGCCGCTGCGCCAGGCTGCCGAAGCAGATGGCGTCGGCCCTCGAGGCGCAAGCCGACGCCGCCGAGTCGGCCTCGATGCGGTCCCAGGCCACCTCCTCGCGGATCGTGTAATGCGGCTGCCCGTCCGCCCCGAGCCTGACGTCGACGGTCCCGGTCGGCAGATCCAGGTCGACCTGGACCGTGTCGACCGGCAGGCCGAGGGCTCCGAAGCGTGCCAGAACTTCGCGGCCCAGGTCGTCGGCGCCAACGCGGGTGACGATCCGGGCGTCGGCCCCCAGCGACCTGCACTGATAGGTGAAGTTGGCCGGAGCCCCGCCGAGTTGCTTGCCCGAGGGCAGGAGGTCCCAGAGGACCTCGCCCACGGCGACGATCGATCGATTCATGATTCGACCCCACCGACCCGGCACGCGCGAAGGCCCCGCCGACGGCCGCGCCAGTCTTCGTGCCCCTCGCGGCGGACGACCCCATCCGACGCCTCCGGGCAGCTCGTAGCCTCAGACTACAACGGCGGAGGCTGACGCGTCAGGGTTGGGCGGGCAAATCCCCGCGACAGGGCCGGCGGCTACGCCCTGGCGGGGGCGGAGGCCCGCGAGTCGAACGTCATCGTGATCTTTCGAGTGTCGGACGACGTGAGGGTGTTGCGTTCGAGTACATCGGCGAGCGTCGAGGTCGACTCGATGATCTCGACGCCCTTGCGGGTGAAGGTCTCGGCGTTGTAGAGGCGGCCGGACAGGAGCGGGTTGGTGAGCGCCTGCGAGAACGCGTCGACGCCGACCAGCCGGCCGATGACGAACGAGAGGACCGCCCCGCTGACCGTATTCTCGGCGAAGATCCCGGGATAATATTCGACGCGATCGACGGTCCCGTAGAGGTCCTTCAGGGCCTGCTGCGTCTGCGGGTCCGCGCTGATCTGGTCGAAGCCCCTCGCCCTGGGCAACCGGCACATCACCCTGTAATCGTTGTAGCTGCGGAGCCGGGCCGCGCGGCCGAGCTCGATGCTCCCCTGCTCGACGGGCAGGAGCAGCTCGGGCGTGTTGCGCAGGCCAATCTGGCCGGCCTGCTGGGCCGAGGCGTCGGCCAGCATCGGCTTCAGGCCCCGGCTCACGAGGATCTCGTTGTTGAACAGGGTCTCCTTGAGCGAGTAATCGCGGCCGCCGATCGAGTAGGAGTCGGGCGTCAGGCCGTGCCAGCGATACAGGAGGTTGAACTCCACGGTCATCCAGTTCTGTCGATACCAACGGCAGCCCTCGAAGGCCCCCGGCTGGAGGTAGAACTGGAAATTGTAAGGGGTAATATGATTGATATATTCGCCGATGACGATCTTGCTGAGCACGCCGATGAGGATATTGCGAGCCGTCTGGAAGAGTCGCTCGTCGTCCCAGGCCGGATAGGCCGCGGCCAGGACGTCGCAGACCCGGTTGTGTTCGCGGAGGAACAGCACGTTCAACGCCGTGAAGCCGGCCTGCGAGTTGGTCCGGTCCCCCCCCATGGCGAACATCCGCGGGTCGATGGGCTTGCGGGCGAGGACGTCGCGGAAGCCCGAGAAGAGGGTGGCCCGCGACGAGGCGTCGGCCGGCCTGCTCCCCGGGTGATCCCCGCCGACGGGAGTGCTCGCGGGCCTGGGCGACGCCTCGGGGCCGCCCGCCATCATCGTCAGGGCCCTCAGCAAGGCCGCCATCCGCAGGTCCTTGAAGGCGGGGTCTTCGACACCGTCCTTGTAGAAATCGGGCGGATACTCCTCGCCGTTGATCCACTGGCTGGAGAGCTTGCCGCCGGAGTGCGACCGCAGGGCGCGGGTCGACGCGGCGTCGAGGCCGTAGAGGTTGCTCAGGTCGATGTCATGATTCGACGTGTTCTTCAGCGGGTTGGAATAATCGGTGCGGAGGAACCCGTCGGTGAACCACTGGGCGAAGTAGGTGAACAGGACCGAGGACTTGCCCATCTTCATCGCGCCGGCGGGCCTGCGGAACAGCTCGGCGACCTCCCTGGAAGCGGGCAGGGCGGCGCCCCCCTTCGGGGCCGGCGGCAGGTGGCGGGCGCTGTACGTCCGGTCGGTCAGAGACGACCACGAAGTGTAGTCGGCCAGCGTGCTCAGCGCGTGGGGCCTGGGGGGAATCTTGCAGATCGCGCGATCGATCAAGGTCTTGTTGGCGTAGGCCCTTAGGGGCTTCACCCGTTGGATGACGGCCCATAACGGGCCGAAGCGGGTCAGGATGATCGACTCAATGACATTGGACAGCCCGAGCGACTTGATGGCCGAGCGGAACCCCCGGATCAGCCGGAGGACATGCTCTTCACCCTCGACCGCGACGCTCATCGAATTCTCCCCAGGGACGAGACCAAACTTCCTCGCAGGAGGTCAGACGGGACGGTAACAGGCGGGCGAACATCGAGCAAGCATGGCCTGCGCCCTGCATTCGGCTCACGTCCCGATTCCGCCAGGTCGGCCCTTCTCCGCCCTCGTCGCCGCTGCTACGATGGCCCGGCGATGCGGCCCGATCGGTGATCGATCGTGCCCGGGCTGGAACCGAAGGGGCCGACGATGGGACTGCGCGGGATGCTGACGAAGGATCACCTCGGCTTCTCCATGCCGTCCAGCGGCCCGCTCTACCCGAAGCCTCCGTACCGCTATCGCGGCGCGAGCATGATCGTCTTCGAGTATGTCACCGACGGCCCCTCCGCCGCCGGGCTCCTGCCCGCGCAGGCCGAGCTGACCGACCCGCCGGTGGCGGGCCTCGTCTTCGCCGATTACCCCGAGAGCACGCTGGGGCCGTATCGCGAGGTCGTGCTCTATCTGCACGCCACCTATCAGGGCAAGCCGATCCAGTACGCCGCCTACCTTTACGTCACCACCGACGTGGCCATGGCCGCGGGCCGGGAGATGGGCGGGTTCCCCAAGAAGATCGCGGCCATCTCCTTCGACGATGCCGGAACGATCGCCGGCACCCTCCAGCGACCCGAGGGCCTGCCGCTCGCCTCGGGCAGCCTGCGACCCGTCGGCGAGCCGGTCCAGGCCCCCGACTCGACCCTGGACTATCTCACTCTGAGAATCATCCCCAGCCCCACGAGGGACGCCCCCCCCTCCGTATCCGAGTTGCTCGAGACTGGCTGGTCGATGAGCAACACCCAGGTCTGGCAGGGGGACGGATCATGCACGATCGAGCCCGGCAGCGAGAACGACCCCCTGCATCTCCTGCCGGTCGTCAAACTGCTGGGCTGCAAGCTGGTCCGCTGCGACCTGGAGGTCTCTGCCAACGAGACCTCCAGGTCGCAGCCCCTCTGACGGCCCCTCGCCGGAAACCCCGCCCGCGCACTCAATCTGATCGAAGGCCCGCCGGACGGCGTCGACATGGATGTCGACGATCACGACCTTCGCCCCCTCCTGCCCGAACCAGTCTGCGGGGACACGGCCAGTCCCCGAGCCGCCCCAGTCACGAGCGCAATCTGACCGTTCAGGACGCGCGGCATGGCTGCCTCCCTGGCATCACCGAAATCAAGCCCGGCGACCCGAGGCTGGGGCGATTGGCGGCCCATCGAAGACGGGCCGGAACGAAGCATCCACAATGAATGATTGCGTTTACGTAGCGAATCGACGTCCCCGATCGACGTAAGCGGTTCAGGCCGAACCGACCGAGGCGAGCTGGGAACGCTCCGATCGTTCAAACGAGGAAGCCCACTTCCAGGGCGGGTTCAATTGCGAGAATGAGCGATCGGTGCCATACTCTTTGCGCCCGGCAACGAGCCGAGAGGTCACGCCCGCGCCCGGGGCTGGGCGTCGCCGATGAGGATCGCTTGATGGACCGTACACCCTCGTTTGAATTCGCCGGGAATGACCGTTTCACGGTCCTCAGGCGGCTCGGCGAGGGAGGGATGGGCGTCGTCTTCGAGGCGATCGACCGCGAGCGTGACCTGGTCGTCGCCCTGAAGACGATCCGCGACTTCGACCCGTCGGCACTCTACTGGTTCAAGAAGGAATTCCGGGTCCTCGAGAACGTCGTCCACCCCAATCTTGTCCGGCTCTGGGAACTGTTCTCCGACGGCGACCGCTGGTTCTTCACGATGGAGTTGGTGCACGGCACCAATTTCTTCGACTTCGTCCGGCCCGCCGAATGGTCGTTCGACGGCGGGATCATCAGGCCGATGGTCGAGACGCTCTCGCTGGGCGCATCCCCCTCCTCGACGGAGTCGGCGACGACACCCTCCTCGACCGTCGCCGACACCGGGGCGATTCGCGGCGAACCGGCGGCGCCCGGGGCCGCACCTCCGAGCACGACGCGTCGCGAGTTTTTCGCGAGCACGGAGCCGATAAACGCTCCGACGTCGGCGGGCGCCACCCCTACGACTCCCGAGGCCCTCGCCGCCCTGGATGTCGCACGTCTGCGATCGGCCATGCGGCAACTGGCCGGGGCGATCTCGACCCTGCACTCCCTGGGAAAGCTGCACCGCGACCTGAAGCCGTCCAACGTCATGGTCGAGCGCGGGGGCCGGGTGGTCGTGCTCGACTTCGGCGTGGCGGCCGAGCTGAGCGGGCTGGACGATCCGGATTCGACCGAGAACCACGTCGTCGGCACGGTCGGGTACATGTCGCCCGAGCAGGCCGCCGGGGGCTTGCTCACGCCTGCTAGCGACTGGTACAGCGTCGGAGTGATGCTCTACGCCGCGCTCACCGGCCGACTCCCGTTCATCGGCAGCAGCCTCGAAGTGCTGACCCGGAAGGTGCGAGAGGACCCGCAGCCGCCGTCCAGGCTGGTCGAGGGCCTGCCCGATGACCTCTGCTCGCTCTGCATGGAACTGCTCAGCCGGGTCCCTGAAACCCGCCCCCAGGGGGATGAGGTGCTCCGGAGGTTGGGGGCCGCCGGTCCCGCCACGGCGACCGGTGCGGAGACGCGACAGGGCAGCCGGCCGTTCCTGGGGCGGGGCCCGCACCTGGCCGCCCTGGCCGAATCGCTGGAAGGGGCCCGGAGAGGCCGCGCGGTGGTCGCCTTTGTGCAGGGCCGGTCGGGGGTCGGCAAGAGCGCCCTGGTCCAGCACTTCTTCGGCGGCCTGCGGGACGCGGACGTCGTCGTCCTGGAGGGGCGCTGCTTCGAGCAAGAATCGGTGGCGTACAAGGCGCTCGACGCCCTGGTCGACTCGCTCAGCCGTTTCCTCAGGCGACTCTCCAGGCTGGAGGTCGAGGCCCTGTTGCCGCGCGACATCGCCACGCTGGCGAGGGTCTTCCCGGTACTCCGTCGGATCGAGGCCGTGGCCGGCGCGCCGCACCGATCGGCCGAGCCCCCCGACCCGCAAGAACTGAGGCGGAGGGCCTTCGCCGCGCTGCGGGAACTGATGGGACGGATCGGCGACCGCCGCCCCTTGATCCTCCACATCGACGATCTCCAGTGGGGCGACCTGGACAGTGCCGACCTGCTCTCGGACCTGCTGCGGCCCCCCGATGCGCCCGCCTTGCTGCTCCTCTGCTGCTTCCGCAGCGAGTACGCCTCGGCCAGCCCCTGCCTGATCCGCCTGCGTGCCGGCGGCGAGGATGGCGCCCCGAGTCCCGAGCGGTTCGAGATCGAGGTCGAGGCGCTGACGGGCGACGAGGCTCGCGACCTGGCCAGGCTCCTGCTGGCCCGCGAAGGGCCCGCCCCTGAACCGCTGGTCGATCTGATCGCGCGAGAGTCGGGGGGCAGCCCCTACTTCGTCTACGAGCTGTCGCACTTCATCACCGGCGGGGGCGAGCTGTCGGACAGCCTGGCCAGCAGCGGCGAGTTCAGCCTCGATGAGGTGCTCTGGCGGCGGGTCCGCGAGCTGCCCGCGGGCCCGAGGCGGCTGCTGGAGGCGATCTCGGTCGCCGGCCAGCCCGTCCGCCAGACCTCGGCCTGCCGCGTCGCGGGCCTCGGCACGGACGGGTTCGCCGCGCTCTCCTTCCTGCGGGCCAACAACCTGGTGCGGGGCCGCGGCCCGGGCGCGCTCGACGTGGTCGAAGCCTATCACGACCGGATCCGCGAGACGGTCGAGCGGCGGTTAACCCCCTCCGAGCGCGAGGCCTGGCACCTCAAGCTCGCTCTGGAATTGGAGGAAACCGGCGAGGCCGATCCCGAGACGCTGTCGGTGCACTTCGCCGGCGGGGGCAGGGCAAGCTCCGCCGCCGAGTATGTGATCAGGGCCGCGGCCGACGCCGTCCAGGCCCTGGCCTTCGACCGCGCCGCGACGCTCTACCGGCGTGCTCTCGACCTGACGCCGGCCGATGACCCCGGAGCCCCCGCGCTGCGGGTCCAGCTCGCCGGGGCGCTGGCCAATGCCGGACGCGGGTCCGAGGCCGGCGAAATGTACCTGCTCGCGGCGGCCGAGGCCGGCCCGGCCAGCGTGCACGACTTGCAGGCCCGCGCCGCCTACCAGTTCCTCATCAGCGGCCGGATCGACGAGGGGCTCGCCGCCTTCGACGACGTGCTGAACCGGGTCGGCCTGAGACGGCCCGAGACCCCCAAGCGGGCGCTGCTCCAGCTCATCAAGGAGCGGGTCTTTCTGGCGGCCAGGGGCATGGGCTACCGGCCCAGGAACGCCGAGCAGATCCCTCCGGCGAACCTTGCCAGGGTGGACATCGCCCGCGCCGTGGCGGTGGGGATCAGCGTCGTCGACGTCATCCAGGGCTCCTACTTCCAGACCCGAAGCCTGAGGCTGGCCCTCGACGCCGGCGAGCCCACCCGGATCGCACTCTCGCTGGCCTGGGAGGGGGTGCACTCGGCCTGCCTGGGGCGGTCGACCGGGCGGCGCACGGCGAAGCTGATCGCGCTGTCGCATGAGGTCGCCCGTGTCTCGGGGCAGCCGCACGCGCTGGGCATGGCGACGCTCTCCGCCGGTGCCGCCTATTACATGGCGGGCCGATTCGGCGACGCGATCACCCAGCTCAACGCCGCCGAGGCGATCTTCCGCGACCACTGCACTGGGGTCGTCTGGGAACTCGACACGACGCAGATCTTCGGTCTTTGGGCGCGGATCTACCGAGGCGAGATCGCCGATCTGACGCGTCGATTCGCCGCCCTGGACAAGGAGGCACGCGACCGTGGCGATCGCTATATGGAATCGACGCTGGGCACCTACCCCGGCGCGATCGCCCGCCTGGCCGGCGACGAGCCGCGCGAGGCCCGCCTGATGGTCGACGAGTCGATCAGGCGGTGGTCGCAGCACGGGTTCCACGTCCAGCACCTGACTCACTTCTACGGCCACACCTACATCGACCTCTACGAACGAGATGGGGCCGCCGCCTGGGAGCGTAGCGAGCGTACCTGGCCCGCGATCCGCGCCTCGTTGCTTCCGCGCATCCAGCACGTCGCCGTCGACGTCCTCCAGATCCGCGGCCGCAGTGCCGTCGGCGCGGCCTCGACCGCCAGGGACCCGCGCCCGTTGCTCAAGGCCGCCGCCCGGTTCGCCCGCGGCCTGGACCGCCAACGGTTGGCCTGGGGTCAGGTGGCCGCCCGCCTGATCCGGGCCGGAGCCGCCTCGGTCCGCGGAGACTCGGCCAGGGCGGCGAAGCATCTGGCCGACGCGATCAAGCGGGCCGACGCCGAACAGATCGACCTCTTCGCGGCGGCGGCTCGACGGCAGTTGGGCGTCGTCCTGGGCGGAGACGAGGGCCGCGAGCTGGTCGCACGCGCCGATGCTTGGATGGTCGCCCAGTCGATCCGCGACCCCGCACGAATGGCCGCCTGCCTGGTTCCCGGCTTCCCTGAGGCCTGACCGGCAAATCTGGCGTTCAACGCCTTCGATACTCGCCAGGGGTAGCCGCGGCCCCTCAAGCCTGAGCCCGGCACGTCGCCCCGCCAGTACGAACGATCCGATCACAACCGGCCATGTTCTGGGATGGCGACACCCGACTTCCGGCGACCGAACGTCCCGAGCTCGGTGCTCGAAACATGGCTCAGCGAGGTGCCCGCATCACCTCGACAAGCTTCGCACGGGTCGGGGCCTGCCAGAGACGCAGCACGGAGGAGGTCGCATTCACGGCCCTGGGCCGGTCGGCCAGGATGCTCGCCGGCAGCGGCGGCCCCTGCCTGGCGATCCTCAGGAGCGGGCCGGGGCCAAGGTCGGGGGCGGCCGCCTTCAGGATCGCGACGGCACCGGCCACGTAGGCGGCGGCGTTCGAGGAGCCCGAGGAGACCTCGCCGTCGCTGAAGTAGGCGCGCGAGTCTTCCAGAAGCACGTCGGGCTTGGTCCTGCCGTCGACCGTCGGGCCCATCGACGACGAGGGGCTGCCGTCGCCGACCGTCAGGGCCAGCAAATTGTCGGCCGGCGGGTAGAGCTCCCCCTGATCCGACGCGTCGACGAACTCGAACGCAGACCGCGGCGGACCACCGTCGGGCGGGGTGTAAGCCTCCCGGCTCGCCGTGACCAGGACGCGCAGGCGATCTTCCGAGGTGAACCGCCCTCCCTTCGCGCGGATCCTGATCCGGTAGCAGTAGTCGGGGTCTTTCGGGAAATAGGGGATCGCCGGCAGGCTCTCCAGGACGACCCGCTCGCGCGGGTTGCGGCTCTGCTCCGAATCGGCCTGTGGCACCCCCGTCACCTGGACCTTCTCGCCCGATCCCACGCGGCGGCCGGCCCAGTCCTCGACGAACAGGTCGAGGTCTTTCTCGGTGCCTGCGTCCTCGTCTTCGCGGTAGTCGTTCCAGGTCAGCGTGACGTTGACGTTGTTCTCGTCGACGTGGTTACGGAACCGCAGAGAGGCCACGTCGGCCCCCTTGCGGAGCCTGAGATAGCCGTCGTCGAGGGGTCGAATCGGCCCGTTAAAGACCCGGCCGCCGTAGTTGCCCGCGGCATTGATCCATGGGATGCCCGCCGCGAGGGCGTCGTCGACCACCCGGTTGATTGGCCCGCGGCCGTCACCATTGCCTCCCCCTTCAAATGACCCGCTGAAGAGGATGAGGTCGACCTTGCTCTCGATGGCATAACGCACGGCGCGTCGGAGCATGGTCGGGCCGTTGGCGTTGAGCAGATAGAACCTGGGCCCCTCAGGCCGGGCGCCGGTGACTCCCCAGACGATCTGGGCCATGACCCGCCCGTGGCGGTTCCCGGGCTCGAATCCTTTGCGGAACTCGGGATCGCCCAGATTGAACCGACGGATGAGTTCCGGGTCATAATGCTCGACGATCACCGCATCGGCGGGCAGATAGGCGCGACCTCCGCCGACACCCTCGAAGCCGGAGTCGAGCACGGCCACCTTCACCGAGCTGAGTCCTGCGCCCCCCTCATACTCGCGGGTCAGTCCCAGCTTGGCCCGGATCTCGGGACCGTTCATCATCCGCGCGGCCGAGACCCGGCCGGCGGGAAGGGCCCCCGCGCGGCCGTTTTCGACGACCTCAGCCTGCCCCAGCCCGAGCCTGGCGGGGACGAGGACCAACGCCAGAAACAGGGCCGTTCTCCAACGCATTCGATGCCTCCTGCGCGGGAGACCGGCCGCCTGGCTGGCCATCGTTGAGGGGTTCAGTAGCAGAGGCCATAGCCGAAGCTGGAGAAGGGCGAGTACACGACGTAGCTCACCGGCGAGTACGCAAACCCGAGCCCACCAAAACCGCCGTAGCCCAGGCCCCCATAACCAAAGCTGTTGAACCCAAGGCCAAATCCGCTATTCCAACCGCCACCCCAACCGCTGTTCCAACCGCCACCCCAGCCGCCACCCCAGCCGCCGCCCCAACCGCCACCCCAGCCGCCGCCCCAACCGCCCCAACCTCGATTCCAGCCACCGCCCCAGCCTCGATTCCAACCGCCGCCACCCCAGCCGCCGCCCCAACCTCGGTTCCAGCCGCCGCCCCATCCGCCACCACCCCAGCCGACGCGACCGAACCCTCCGCCGAATCCGCCGCGACCAAAACCGCCACGGCTCCAGGCCTGCGCGGGGCCCTCGGCATCCATCTCGGTCGCCCCGACGGCAATCGATCGCGGCAGTTGCGGCGCGAATGCCATTGCGAGCGTTGTGCGAGCCGGTCTCGCGGTGAATTCCGAATCCATCTCGCCCGCGACGACCGGCGAGGCCATCAGGAGCGACACAACCAAGCTTCCGAGCCGAGGATTCATGATGGCCTCCCGTCGAGATGTCCGGCACCGTTGTGGGCAACCATGAATTGTAGGCCCCGGCGGGTTCGTTTCGTACTGGATCGCCGACACAAATTCACTCGATGCATCGATCTCGTTTTCTGAAAACACGTTATGGAACGAACAAGAATCGAGCACCGGCCCATCAGAAGCGGCCAGGATTGACTTCGATCGAATTGTAACTAACATGGTTCCAATTCGAGGAGCGAGGCGGCCTACATCTCCGGCCCGTCTCGGCATCGGACTCCCCTCCGATGCACAACGTGCGGCCCCCCGGGTTCGCATCGGCCTCGCAGGTGAGGAAGAGATTTGCGTGAGAACCGCGACGGCGAAGCTCGCTTCGCCGCGGTGGACGTGCGCCGCTGCGCCATCCGGACGTGGCCAGGACTTTCAGGATCCAAGCGTCATGAGAACCGAATTCGACCAGAAGACCGGCCCGGGTCGGCTCGCGGGATATGCCCTCCTCGTCGCGGGCATCCTGTCGGTGGCGGGTTGCCAGAAGCCGGCCGTCGTGGCCGAAGCACCGCCGCCGATCGTCGGCGTCGTCGAGTCCAGGCGCATGAGCGTGCCGGTGATGGTCACCCCCAACGGCACGACCAGGGCCCTGGAAGACGTGACCATCCGGGCCAGGGTCCGCGGGTTCCTGACCGAACGGCATTTCGCCGAGGGGTCGCTCGTGAAGAAAGGGCAGCTGCTCCTGGTCATCGACGAGGAGCCGTACAAGATCGCGCTCGAATCGGCCCGCGCCAAGCTGGCCGAGGCCGAGGCCTCGCTCGAGAAGTCGGAGCAGTCCAAGGGGCGTGAGGTCGCCTCGGCGCAGGTCGAGCTGAGCCGGGCGCAACTGGCGCTCGGCCAGATCCAGGAGCACCGCAGCCAGAACCTGCTCTCACGCAAGGCGGGGTCGGCCGAGGACCTCGACAAGGCAGCGGCCGACCGCCGCCGTTGGGAGGCGCAGGTCGAGGCCGACCTGGCCAACCACGATCAGTCGAAGGCCGATTATGCCGTGGGGATCGCCGCGGCCAAGGCGCAGGTCTCGGCCGCCAGGGCCGCCGTCCGCGAGGCCGAGCTGAACCTGGGCTACTGCCGGATGGAGGCCCCCATCGACGGCCAGATCGGCCAGGCGAAGGTCAAGGTCGGCAATCTCGTCGGCCCCGACATGAGCGGAGGGGGGGCCTTCTCCGAGCTGGCGACCATCCAGCAGCTCGACCCCATGGGTGTTGACATCCGGATCAGCTCACGCGACCTCGACCGCACCAGGCGCCTGATTCGCCAGGGCCTGGCCGTCAGGCTCTCGCGTCCGGGATCGGCCGGCGAGCAGGAGCATCCCCAGCAGGGGACCTGCGACTTCATCGACAACACGATCGACGAGACGACCTCCACCTTCCTGGCCAAGGCGCGGATGCCCAACCCGGGCGGGACTCTGCTGCCCGGTGAATACGTCAAGCTGCGCATGGTGGTCGACCACCTGGCCGACGCCGTCGTCGTCCCGTCTCCGGCGGTCTCCGAGACCGACTCGGGCCCCGTGGTTTATATCGTCGACGCCGGCGGAAAGGTTGCCGTCCAGAGGGTGGACGCCGCCCAGGTCTTTGAAGGGATGCGGGTCATCACCAAGGGCCTCGACTCCGGCGTGCCGGTCATCGTCGAGGGGATGCAGGCGGTCCGCCCCGGGGTCGTCGTGAAGACCGAGCCGGCGATCGTGCCCAGATCCGTCAGCGAGGGGTCCAAGGTCACCGCAACGCGACCCGGGGGAGACCCGGGCCCCCTGGACTCAACGCCGCCCAGGTCCTGAGCCCGGCGCCGGGCAGCGTCCTCCCGACTCGATCCCCATCCACCGGAAGGGTCTCGTAAGACCATGGTCGACTTCTTCATCCGCCGGCCCATCTTCGCCACGGTGTCGGCCCTCTTGATGCTGCTCATCGGCGGGATCTGCGCGTTCCAACTGCCGATCGCCCAGTATCCGCAGATCGCGCCCCCCCAGGTGCAGGTGACAACCACCTACACCGGGGCCGACGCCCTGAGCGTCGCGCGCACCGTCACCACGCCGATCGAGCAGCAGATCAATGGCACGAAGGGCCTGATCTATTACAACTCGGACAGCACCAGCAACGGCGTCTCCAACATCGTCGCCACCTTCGACGTCGGCTACTCGCAGGACATGGCCGCCGTCGACATCCAGAACAAGGTGCAGACAGCCCAGGCGCAGCTCCCGCCGGAGGTCAAGCAGTACGGCGTCTCGATCAAGAAGACGTCGACCGACATGGTCTGCGTCGTCAACCTGATCTCGCCCGATGGGCGCTACGACGCCACCTTCCTGGACAACTACGGCCAGATTTACATCGCCGACGCGCTCAAGCGCATCCCCGGCATCAGCGACGCCACGGTCCTCGGCCGCAAGTATGCGATGCGGATCTGGATCGACCCGGACCGGCTGGCGAACATGAAGATCGCCCCCACCGAGATCGTCCAGGCCGTGCAGCAGGAGAACGTCCAGGCCGCCGCCGGCAAAATCGGGGGCCGGCCCGTGCCGACCGGGCAGGATTTCGAGCTGCCGATCACGGTGAAAGGGCGGTTGGAGAAGGCCAGCGAGTTCGAGGAGATCGTCGTCCGTCGCAACGACGACGGCTCGATTGTCCGGCTCAAGGACGTCGCCCGGGTCGAGCTGGCCTCGGAGAATTACGAGAGCGCCAGCTACATCGACGGCAAGCCGGCCGGCGGCATCCTGATCTTCCAGTATGCCGACGCCAACGCGCTGGCGATCGTCGACCAGATCAAGGTCGAGATGGACCACCTGACGGCCAGCTTCCCCGAGGGCCTCGAGTACACGATCGTCTACAACACGACCGACTATGTGCACGAGAACATCAGCGAGGTCGAGCATACGCTGATCGAGTCGTTCGTCCTGGTCATGATCGTCGTGTTCGTCTTCCTCCAGGGGTTCCGCGCCACGCTCATCCCGATGCTGGCGATCCCCGTCTCGCTGGTCGCCACCTTCGCCGTCATGAAGGCGTTCGGCTTCTCGATCAACTCGCTCACGCTCTGCGGCCTGGTGCTGGCCATCGGCCTGGTGGTCGACGACGCGATCATCGTGGTCGAGAACGTCGAGAAGTTCCTGCATCGAGGGCTGCCGCCGCTCGAAGCCACTCGCGCCGCCATGGCCGAGATCACCACGCCCATCGTGACGATCACGCTGGTGCTGGCCGCCGTGTTCGTGCCCGTCTCGTTCATGCCCGGGATGACCGGCAAGCTGTACAACCAGTTCGCCATGACGATCGTCTTCTCGTTCGTCTTCTCGGCGTTCAACTCCTTGAGCTTCAGCCCCGCGATGGCCCGCCTGTTCCTGAAGACCAAGCACGGAGAGACGAAGTTCTTCCTCTTCCGCTGGTTCAATCGGGGGCTCAAGTGGATCGAAGACTCCTATGACTCGGTGCTCGACTTCACCGCGCATCACTGGTGGACGATCGTTGTCCCGTCGCTTGGGCTGCTGGTGCTGACCGGCTGGATGATCAACGCCCGGCCCAAGACGTTCATCCCCACGGAGGACCAAGGGTACCTGATCGTCGTGGTCCAGACGCCCGACGGGACCAGCGGCGAGAAGACCGAGCAGGTCTTGAAGCGGGTCGAAGGGTACTGCCGAGGCCTGGAAGGGGTCAAGCACACGGTGATGATCGAGGGCCTGAACGTCATCACGTCGGCCAACCAGACCAACTGCGGCGTCGTCTTCATGCCGTTGCAGGAGTGGGGCGAACGCACGACGCCCGAGCTGAGGGCCGCGGGCCTGGCGAAATCCCTCCAGGGCTTGCTCTCGTCGAAGGTGCGAGACGCCATGGTCCTGGTGCTCCAGCCCCCGCCGATCCGCGGCCTGAGCCAGACCGGCGGCTTCGAGCTGATGATCGAAGACCGCGCCGGCAAGGGAGTCGACGCCATCCAAGGGGTCGTCGACCGCTTCCAGGACGAGGCACGGAAGCGTCCCGAGCTGGCGGGGGTCTTCTCGACCTTCTCGGCCCGCGTCCCCCAGCTCAAGTTCGAGGTCGACCGCACCAAGTCGCGCCGGCTCGACGTGCCGATCAGCGACGTCTTCGCCGTGCTCCAGGCCAACCTCGGCGGCTATTACATCAATGACTTTGACCTCTACGGCAAGGTCTGGAAGGTGATCCTCCAGGCCGAGGGGAGCGTCCGAACCAAGCCCGAGGACATCCAGAATCTCTACGTCCTGAACCGCAAAGGAGATCGCGTCCCGCTCAGCTCTCTGGGCGAGGTCCGCTACGCGCTAGGCCCCATCGACGTGCCGCACTACAACCTTTATGGCACGGCGAAGATGAACGGGGCGCCCGCGCCGGGGTACAGCTCGGGCCAGGCCCTGATCGCGATGGAAGAGGTCGCGGCCAAGGTGCTGCCCACCGGGTTCGGCTACGAGTGGACCGGCACGACCTATCAGGAGCAGAAGACGGGCAACCAGGCGACCTACATCTTCGGCCTGTCGGTGGTCTGCGTCTTCCTGTTCATGGCCGCCCTGTATGAGAGCTGGATCAGGCCCACGGTCATCATCCTGACGGTGCCGCTGGCCATGTTCGGCGCCATCGTCGGCCTCTGGCTCTTCGACATGCCGCTTGACGTCTTCGGCCAGATCGGCCTGGTCATGCTCATCGGCCTGGAGACCAAGAACGCGATCCTGATCGTCGAGTTCGGCGTCGAGATGCGCGAAAAGCATGGGATGAGCATCATCGACAGCGCCAAGGCGGCGTCGCGCGAGCGGCTCAGGCCGATCCTGATGACGTCGTTCGCCTTCGTCATGGGCGTCTTGCCGATGGCCCGAGCCACAGGCGCCGGAGCCTACAGCCGCAACTCGCTGGGCATCGTGATCGCATTCGGCATCGCGGTGAGCACCGTGCTCGGCCGGTTCGTGATCCCGATCTATTATGTCCTGGGTGAGCGCCTGATCGACTTCTTCGCTTCGAAGCGGGGCGGCGAGCAGGCCGCGATCAAGGACGACCCGTCGGGCGAGCACGACGTCGTCGCGGCCCACTCGAATGGGGCACCGATCTTCGCCGGCGTGGAACTCACGAGCAGCCACTAAGGTTGCAGACGGGGTTGTAAGCGGCCGCCCTCGCCCCTACGCTGAAGGGGCGAGGGCTCCCCTCCGTTCGATCCCGTCCGCGAAAACTCGATCGTCTTTGCCGGTGAGGCTCGAATGAGTTCGAAGCTGAGCGTCGCCATCCACATCCTGACGGTGCTCGCCCTGCACAAGCCCGAGTGCGGGACCTCGACCTCGGAGTTCATCGCCGAGAGCGTGAACACGAACCCGGTGGTCATCCGCAGGCTGCTCGGCCTGCTGCGCGAGGCCGGCTACGTCGATTCCAAGAAGGGGGTCGGCGGCGGCTGGATGCTGCTCGTCGACCCGAAGCAGATCTCCCTGCTGGACGTGCTCAAGGCGGTCGAGCCCGACAACGAGATCTTCGCCCTCCACCGCGCCGAGCCGAACCCCGAGTGCCCCTGCGGACGACACATCCAGGGAGTCCTGGTTGACCTCTACGCCGATGTCCAGGCGGGAATGACCCAGCAGCTCGCGAGGTCGACCATCGGCAGCGTCACGGACACCATCCTTGCCAGGATGCAGGCCGACTGACGCGGGGCCTTTGCGCGAAACGCCGGCATCGGACTTGCTTCCCTGAGTTCCCGATGCCCTTGTCCCCGACGCGCCTCGGGCGTCCTTGAATCCAATCTTGCGCCTCGTCCCGACGCGATCCGGGTCCGTTCGCGCCACTGGACCGCGAGACAGCACGATGGACGGTTCCGACCTGGCTCGCGGAGCGGCCTCGGGCCTGCTGGCCACGATCCCGATGACCCTGGCGATGGAGGGGATGCACGCCATGCTCCCCGACTGGGAGCGTTATCCCCTGCCTCCGCGCCAGATCTCGGAGCAGTTCGAGCGAGCGGCATCGATCCGCCACGAACTCGATGAGTCGCAGGAAACGGCCCTGACGCTGGCGAGCCACCTTGCCTACGGTGCCGGCGCCGGTGCGGTCTACGGCACAATCGCGGCCCGATTGCCGGCCTCGCCCGCCGTCCGCGGTGCGGCGTTCGGCCTGGGCGTCTGGGCAGTCAGTTATCTCGCCCTGATGCCCGCCCTGGGCGTGCTGAGCCCCGCGACCGAGCACCCGAGGCGGCGAACGGCCCTGATGATCGGGGCGCACCTGGTCTGGGGGGCGTCCGCCGGTGTCCTGTTCGATCGACTGCAACGACATCCGAGGTCATCCGCCTCGGGCCATGAGACGACGGCGCCTCGCTGAACATTCTCAACACCGATCGACCTGAAAAGGCGCCAAACCATGATCTTCATGCCGTTCCAAATCCTCGGCCTCTGGCTGCGCGGCCTCGTCGCGCTGGCCCTGATCGGCCTTGCGGCCTACCTCCTGCGCGAATGGCACCAGCGTGCCACCACCGTCTACGAACCCTTGCCCGCAGCCGTCGCGGCCGGGGAACCTCAGACCGATCCGGTCCTCCAGAAGCCCGGCGGCGCCGGGCCGCGGTCCGAGGTCGTCGTCCGTCGTGCCAGGGCAGTTCCCCTGTCCGAGTGGCGACCGGGCTGGGATGTCCCAACGGCGATGCTCGCGGGCGGCCTGCTCCTGGCCGGCCTCGCGGCGGGCGGAGGGTCGCTTGCCTGGCCGCTCCTGCGGCGTCGGGGGGACGATGAGCCGAGCGCCGACCGCGGTGGGGTTGTCGAGCGAATCCGGCGTCCCGACGGGTCGGAACTCCAGGTCGAGATGTACGGGCCGGCCGAGGCGCCCCCGTTGGTCGTGGTCCACGGTTGGGGCTCGGACGCCACCGAGTGGTACTACCTCAAGAAGCAGCTGGGAGGCCGCTTCAGACTGATTACCTGGGACCTTCCCGGGCTCGGGCTCTCAAAGGGACCGGACAATAACGATTACAGCGTCGAGAAGATGGCCCGTGACCTGGAGGCGGTCATCGAGCGGACGGCCATCGGGCCTGTGGTCATGCTGGGGCACAGCATCGGCGGCATGATCTGCCTGACGTACTGCCGCCTCTTCCACGAGACGCTCGCCGCCAAGGTCTCGGGCATGATCCTGGTCCACACCACGCCGACCAATCCCGTCCGCACGACTCAGTACTCGGGCCTCTACACGGCCCTTCAGAAGCCGGTCGTCGAGCCGCTGCTTTACCTGACAATCGGCCTGGCCCCGCTGGTCTGGCTGATGAACTGGCTGAGCTACCTCAACGGGTCGTTGCAGCGGTCGACGGCCAAGAGCTCGTTCGCGGGAAACGAGACGCGCGGGCAGGTTGATTTCGTCGCCAGGTTCATGCTGAAAGCCTGGCCGGCCGTGCTCGCCCGGGGCATGTTCGGCATGCTCCGCTATGACGCCTCCGCGACGCTCCAGACGATCGAGATCCCGACCCTCGTGGTTTCGGGCGACCGCGACACCACGACCCTGCCGGAAGCGAGCGAGTGGATGCGCCGGGATATCCCGAATGCCAGGCTCGTCGCACTTGCCCCCGCCCGGCACATGGGCCTGATCGAGCGCAACGACCAGTTCTCCGACCTCGTGGCCGAATTCGTGAACATGCACACGCCGAAGGTCGGTTCCACCTCGGCCGGCCGGTCGCTCTGAACGCATCTCGTCGAAGTCCGTCGGATCCGGGAAGCCCCCGATCCGACGGCCTTCGTCCGTTCGTTCAGGAAAGCGGGTTGATGACCAGCCCCGTCAGGAGCTTGGGGTAGAAGTAGGTGCTCTTGGGGGGCATCTTCTCCAGGTTCGAGGCGATGGCCTCGACGTGCCCCATCTCTGCGGGCGGCACCAGGCAGGCCAGGTCGCAGGCCTTGGCGTTGACGGCCGTCGTCACCTCGTCGAGCAGATGCACGTAGGTGCACTTCGACTCGCCGAGGGGGCGGAGCAAGGTGTTCAGGACCAGGACGTGCAGGATGCTGACCCCCAGGGATCGCCACTCGGCGGACTGCTCCGAGGCGAGCTGGTCCATGGTGGCGTCCGACCTGAGCCTGGCGGTGAGCCAGCGGCCATCGGCGACGGTGCCGAATCCGAGCAGCTCCTGATCGCCGGACATCTCGATGTCTTCCCAGGCGGCGCGGGCGCCCTCGTCGCCGGTGCCGTGGTCGCGCACGTCGAACTCGGGGGCGAGCCGCTCGGTGAGGGCCTCGGCGGTGAGGCCGGGCAGGCCCGAGACGAGCCGGTGAGTCGGCAGGATGAGCAGGCCGGGGTCGCTCATGCCGACAAGCAGCATCATGGTGAAGTTGGCCGGGTCTTCGTCACCCTGGAGTTGCCCCGAGGCGGCCAGGACGTCGCGATGGTTGACCCCGGTCTCGTAGCGGTGGTGGCCGTCGGCGATGAAGATGCCGCGGTCGGCCATCAGTCCCGAGACGGCCGAGTGGGCCGCGGAGTCGAGGATCGGCCAGAGGCGGCTGACGACGCCCAGGTGGTCGACCGCTTCCAGCGGGGTCCGGTCGCGCAAGCCGGCATGGACGGCGGCGATCACCGCGCCGTCGGGGTCGGGATAGAGCCCGAAGACGGGGCTGAGGTTCGACTTCGTCGCTGCGAACAGGGCGAGGCGGTCGGCCTTGGGCCCCGAGAGGGTCTGCTCGTGGGCGTAGATCTTGCCCTGACCGAACGGCTCCAGGCGAACCCGGGCGAAGAACCCGCGCCGCGTGTAGGTGCGGCCTTCGACCTCATAGGTCTGCTCGAGCAGGTACAGGGCGGGCTGGTTGTCCTCGCGGAGGACGCCTTCCCGGCGCCAGTCCTTGAGGAACCTGGCGGCACGTGTGTACCGGTTGGACTCGTCGTTATCGCCGGGCTCTTCCTTGTTCAGTTCCAGCCGGATGACGTTGTAGGGGCTCGCCTGGTAGAGGCGGTCCTGAAGGTCGGGGCCGATGACGTCGTAAGGGGGCGCGACGACGTCGGAGAGGGCGCCAACGTGGGCCATGTCGTAGCGGACGCCGCGGAAGGGTCGGATGTCGGGCATGGCGGGGCTTTGGTCCGTCGTGGGCCGGCCGCGCCGGCGCATTTTGAATCGATGGGGAGACGTGAAACGGGGACGACTTGGGAACTAGCGAGGGGCAGGGGCGGTCGCATCCGGGATCACGCTGAACCGAGATCAAGCGGCGATCACGTGCCCATTTCCCAGCTGTTGAGGTACTTGGCCTGCTCTTCGGTGAGGGTGTCGATGGCGATGCCCATCGTCTGGAGCTTGAGGTTGGCCACCCACTCGTCGATCTCTTTGGGGACGACGTAGACCTTGTTCTCGAGCTTGTCCTTGTTCTTCAGGGCCCACTCGGTGGCGAGCGCCTGGGCAGCGAAGGACATGTCCATGACGCTGGCCGGGTGCCCGTGGGCGGCGGCCAGGTTGATCAGGCGGCCTTCGCCCAGGACGAAGATCCGGCGGCCGTCGGCGTAGAGATATTCGTCCACAAACTCGCGGACGCCCTTGTTGACCGACTTCGAGTTGGCGGCCAGCTGGTCGAGTCCGAGCTCGACGTTGAAGTGGCCCGAGTTGCAGACCATCGCGCCATCTTTCATGACGTCGAAGTGCTCGCCACGGATGACGTTGATGTTGCCGGTCACGGTGATGAACAGGTCGCCTGACTTGGCGGCCTTGTCCATCGGCATCACCTCGAAGCCGTCCATGGCCGCTTCCAGCGCACGGATCGGGTCGACCTCGGTGACGATCACGTGGGCGCCCATGCCCTTGGACCGCATGGCGACGCCCTTGCCACACCAGCCGTAGCCGCAGACGACGATCCGGCGGCCGGCCAGCAGAATGTCGGTGGCGCGGACGATGCCGTCGAGGGTGCTCTGGCCGGTGCCGTAGCGGTTGTCGAAGAAGTGCTTGGTCATCGCGTCATTGACGGCGATGACCGGCAGCTTCAGCACGCCGTCCTTCTCCATGGCGCGGAGGCGGATGACGCCGGTGGTCGTCTCCTCCATGCTGGCGACGACGTTGCCGACGATCTGCGAGCGATCTTCGGGCTTGAGCGACTGGACCCAGCTGCGGACCTCGGGGTGGAGGTCGTCGAGCCGGTTCAGGGCGGCGAAGACCATGGCGCTGACGAGGTCGGCACCGTCGTCCATGGTCACATTCGGCCGGTGCTTCAGGGCAGCGGCGATGTGGCGGTAGTAGCTGTGCTCGTCCTCGCCCTTGATGGCGTAGACGGGGATGTTGAAGTCGTGCACCAGGCTGGCGGCGACGTCATCCTGGGTCGAAAGCGGGTTGGAGGCGACCAGAACGAGGTCGGCACCGCCGGCGACCAGGGTGCGGGCGAGGTTGGCCGTCTCGGCCGTGACGTGCAGGCAGGCCGACATCCGGACGCCCGCCAGGGGCTTCTCGGCTTCGAACCGCTCGCGGATGGCACGCAGCACGGGCATGTCGAGCTCTGCCCAGACAATTCGCTGGTGGCCGATCGTCGCCAGTGCCGGATCCTTCACATCGCCCAACACGGAAGTCGCCAAGGGAAAGTCTCCGGAAGTCGTCTCATCAAGCTAGGCGGCAACAGCCCGCCAGGCACTCGCTATCAGAGGGGCTCGGCCCGAGTCGCCATCAAGGCGGCATCGGTCCGGCCGATCTACAGGGCCGAACGCAGGAGTCGCAGCGTCTTCTGCCGCTCCCAGTCCATCCAGTTGGCTGGCCCAGTCGAAGGGTTTGGGGCCTGCTGGAGCAGTTTGGAGAGGACCAGGCCACAGGCACGGGCATGGGTGGGGGCGATGAGCTTGGCATCGCGGACCAGGGCATCGAACCGGGCCCAGTCGGCCTCCGACATCGCCAGTCGCAACGCCTTGCTGTTCCACTGGACCGGCAAGACAGGGTGCAAGGGCCTGAGCCCACGCCCTTGTTCCGGCTTACGCCGTCGCCCCAGACGATCCTGCTCCATCACGCCGACTCGCATTCGATCACGTCGCGCCGGCCGAATCACTCGGCCGCCATCGCATCGCACAGGGATTCAGAGTAATGACGTGCGTACGCGTGTGTCAAGAAATTTGAGCGGCGCAATCAACCTGCACGTCGACGGGCGATCTCCTGGCAGGCGAGGCAGGGGGAAGTGATGTGGATGCCCGATGCGTCCTAGCGCATGAACTTCTCGATGCGCCGAAGGAGGGTCAGGATCAGCAAGGCCAGGATCGTCCCGAGGGTGGCGGAGGTCTCGCGGCCCATGCCCGCGGCCATCCCGATCGCCGCCGTCAGCCAGATTCCGGCGGCGGTCGTCAGACCCTTAATCTCTCCGGTCTCGTCTTGCTTCAGGATGGCTCCCGCGCCCAGGAATCCGATGCCCGCGATCATGCCCTGGATCACGCGGGAAAGATCCGAGGTGGTCGCGCCGGCCTGCTGCGGGATCAGGATGAAGAGCGCGGCCCCGGTGGCGACGAGCATGTGCGTCTTCAGCCCCGCCGGCTTGCCGACACGTTCCCTCTGGTAGCCCAGCAGCCCGCCGAGGGTCGCGGCCATGAGAAGTCGGAGGATCAGCTTGACGACATTCTTGAGGTCCGGAATGTCGGCGAAATCCTCGCGAATCGCGGCCTCGATCTGCGACCACCAGAGTCCCATGTCCACCCCCAGCCTTCTCTTGCGACCCGATCGAGGCGAGATACGTCGCTCAGCGAGCGACGTGCCCGGCGGAGACCCAGCCGGCGCGGGCTGCGGCGATGAAGGTGGAGACCAGGGCGGGATCCTTGCGACCGGGCGCCGACTCGACGCCGCTGGCGGTGTCGACCATCCAGGGGCGGATCAGGGCCGCACGCTCCGCGACGTTTGCGGGCGTCAGGCCGCCGGCGAGGATCAGACGAGGCAGGGGGGGCAGGAGCCGGAACAGGTCGACCGCGATCGAGTGGCCGGTCCCGCCCATCAGGCCGGGGACGTGCGCATCGACGAGCACAGCGTCGGGCGTGCGGCCGAGCGAGGCCGATCGCTCCAGGTCGAGGATCATCGCCGCGACGCTGGCCTCGTCGGAGAGGCGATAGGCCCGGATGAGCCTCAGCCCGGACAGGGCAACGTAGTCCTCGGGCGGCTCGTGCCCGTGGAGCTGGACCGTCGTCAGGCCGACATCACGCGCGATGGCGGCGACCTCGGAGGCGGGCCGATCGACGAAGAGGCCGACGGCTCGGGCCGGTTCGTCAAGGGCCTCGACGATCGCCCTCGCGGCATCCGGGCTGACAGATCGGGGAGAGGCCGGATGGAAATTCAGGCCGATCCAGTCGGCGCCCGCGGCAAGCGCGGCGCGAGCCTCGGCGACGCTCGTCAGGCCGCAGACCTTGACGAGAACGCGAGGGGGTGTGCAGTCGGGCCAGGGGTGGTCGGGCGGCACGGTGATTCGGCCCCCGGCGCGGCGTTGGCGGTCGATAGGGCTCGGACCGACTTCGATCCGAGCCTCGGCATTCAAACGTTCTCGTCCGGTCGTTCAGGAGACGCCGAGCTTGCTCAGGGCGTCCTTGAACTTGGTCTCGGAGTTGACCCCGACGAGGCGGTCGACTTCCTTGCCACCCTGGAAGACCAGGACGGTGGGGATCGCCGAGATGCGCAGGCCCACGGGGGTATCCTGATTCTCGTCGGTGTTCAGCTTGCCGACCTTGATCTTGGAGCCGAACTCGCCGGCCAGCTTGGCGATCGTCGGCGCCAGCATGCGACAAGGGCCGCACCAGGGGGCCCAGAAGTCGACGATGACGGGGACTTGTGAATCAAGGACTTCCGACTTCCAGTTGGCGTCGGTAAACTCCACGACGTTCTCGGCCATGGCTGCGCCCCAGAGAGATCGAAGAAAAACGACCGGGGCGGGACTGACGCCGAGATTCTCGGAAACGCCCGGCCGGTCGGATCTTGTGACTCGTTGCTCGATAATCGCGGCATGATCCCGACCAAGGCGAACCGAAGTCGGACCTGCCACCTTGAGGGTATTATAAGTTGGTCTCAAACCGAGTCAACCAAGGCCACCCCCGACGGGCCGATGCAGACACCCTGACGGTTGAACCGGCAAGCTGGAGAGACTGGATCGACCCGAGGAAAATCGGATGGCTGTCCGTGCTGCTCCTCGCATTGCCGGTGGCTATCGGGCTCTCTCTCTCGGAGGCTAAGCCGGCCTGGCGGTTCGCCTTCTCGGCCCTGGCCATCATCCCGCTGGCGGGCTACATGGGGCGGGCGACCGAGCAACTGGCCCACCGGATGGGCTCGGGAATCGGCGGCCTGCTCAACGCGACCTTCGGCAACGCGGCCGAACTCATCCTGGCGCTGCTGGCGCTGCGGCGTGGGCTCGATGACGTGGTCAAGGCGTCGCTGACCGGGAGCATCATCGGCAACCTGCTGCTGGTGATGGGGGCGAGCTTCCTGGCTGGCGGCCTGAAGTATCCAATCCAGCGGTTCAACAGGACGGCGGCCAGCGCGGGCTCCGTGCTGATGGTGCTGGCCGCCATGGGCATGCTGGTGCCGGCAATCTTCCACTACCTGGTCGGGCCCGGTGCCGTCGGCCTGGAGCACAAGCTGAGCGTCTCGGTCTGCGGGCTCCTGATCCTGGCCTACGCGCTCAACCTGATCTTCAGCCTGGGCACCCACCGCGAGCACTTCAACGGCAAGCCCGAGCCGACTCCCGCCCAGTTGAAGCGGGCCGAGGAGCGGGGCGAGGCCGACGAACCTGCCTGGACGATCCGTACCTCGACCGTCGTCCTGCTGGTGGCCACCAGCTTCGTCGCCTGGATGAGCGAGATCCTGGTCGGAGCCGTCGAGGCCACCGGCCATGAGCTCGGGCTGACCGGCGTCTTCATGGGTGTCGTCGTCGTGGCGATCGTGGGCAACGCGGCCGAGCACTCGTCGGCCGTGCTGATGGCCATGAAGAACCACGCCGACCTCTCCGTCAACATCGCCATGGGCTCGGCGCTTCAGATCGCCCTGTTCGTGGCCCCCGTGCTGGTCTTCTCCAGCTACCTGCGGGCCGAGCCGATGGACCTGCTCTTCTCCACCCTGGAAGTCGCCGCGTTGATCCTCACCGTGGTCATCGCCCGGATGGTGGCCGAGGACGGCGAGTCCAACTGGCTGGAAGGGGCGATGCTCCTGATCATCTACGCCATCCTCGGCCTCGCGTTCTTCTTCCTCCCCGCGCCGCCCGGCTCGCACCACGGGGCGGCCCCGGCCGCCGTGCACGCCCCGGGCTGATCCGGGACCAGGGAAACGGGTCAGGCGACCGCGGAAATGGGCCTCTTCGAAGAGTTCCGTCGGGCCGTGGGACTCACTTTCTGAGCCGTGCAATCACTCACACCGACGTTTGAAGGAGTCGACCGATGCCCGAGAAAAAGGTGGCCCTGATCACGGGTGCGAACAAGGGGATCGGCTTCGAGATCGGTCGCCAACTCGGAAAACTCGGCTTCACCGTCGCCCTCGCCGCCCGCGACGAGGCCAAGGTCAACGCCGCCGCCGATCTGCTCCGGGGCGAGGGCCTGGACGTTCACGCGGTTCGGTTGGACGTCACCGACCCCTCCACCGCCGAAGCCGCCGCCCGATGGCTCGACGAGCGATTCGGTCGACTCGACGTGCTGGTCAATAACGCCGGGATCGGTCCCGAGTTCGCCACGGGCACCAGGCCGACCGGCCTTGACCTGTCGATGCTCAAGGAGACCTACGACACCAACGTCTTCGGCGCCTTCACCGTCATCCGAGCCTTGCTCCCGTTGCTCCGCAAATCGCCCTCGGCCCGGATCCTCAACCAGTCCTCGACGCTCGGCTCCCTGGCCACGCTGAGCGACCCCGCCTCGCCCTATTACGGCAACAACCTCCTCGCCTACAACTCGTCCAAATCCGCCCTCAACGGCCTGACCCTGGCCTTTTCCAAGGACCTCGCCGGCGATCACATCTCGGTCAACTCCATCTGCCCCGGCTGGGTCAAGACCGACATGGGCTCCGACGCCGCACCACGTTCGGTCGAGCAGGGTGCGGCCATCGCCGTGAAGCTGGCGACGATGGACGAGCCGCCGACCGGGAAGTTCCTCGATGATGCAGGGGAGATCCCCTGGTAGCGAGCGACGAGGGCGAGGGGATTCTCTACATGATCACATGATAGAAGCTTCCACGTTTCCCTGTCCTCGCGGGGCCCCCCGGAGCATGGAAGCAACGAAAACAATGCCGCCCGGCGCGCAACGCGGCCGTCATTCGCCCGAATTGTCAAAGATCAAGACATGTCCAGCGAATCCAACCGCCGTTCAGGCGGCCGGGGCATCGACAACGCGGAGTATTTCCGGGCGGCCCGGCCGAATCGCCACCATCGAGGGCCGTGAAAGGCGTCGATCGGGCCTGACGAGCGGCGTTGCGGCGGGCGCGATCCTCACATTCAGGCCCGCCATCGACCTGGCCAAACGGCGGAAAAGGCCATTCAGATGGCTTCGTTCCGCGAATCGCCCCGAGCAGGCCCCAGTGATCCGACCACCCCGAGGAGGCGGGGCGGATGGCTGGCGAGTGGCAGGCCGGGCGACCCCGGCGGGCTGGGCCTGGTCGGTCCCGGGTTGAGTCCGACCGGGGCCGGGCGAGGGTGTCTCGGGATCGGGGCGCGGCGAGGGATCATCGCTGTAAGGAACCGGATCCGGGGCACCCCAGACCGAGAAATCGGGGCGGGGCCGCTCGACATAGTCGTGGGTCATCACCGGAGCGGGCGCGGGCTTCTGGCGTCCCTTGCGTAGCATGTCCAGCGCCCAACGCTGACGCCTGAAACTGGCCGTCTCGTACCGCCGCAGCAGCACCAGCGTCGGGTCATCCACGGCGATCAATCCAAGCGAAGTCGCCTCGCGCAGGTCATCATCAATCGCGTCCAGCGACTCCTCCTGACGCATCGACAGACTCTCCAACTCAGACTCGACAAGCTCACGAAGATAGATCGCCGCATCGATCCCCTCGGGAGCATCGAGCGGGCTGTCCATCTCCCGAACCTCGGCCGAGACCCCCATCAGATCCAGGGCCAGCGATTTCTGCTCATCCGTCCAGAACCCCTTCTTCTCCAGCACTTTCCCCAACGCCCGCCAGCGAACCCCCAGCCATTCACAGCCCGCCGAGGTCGTCGACAACCGCGACGCCACCTCATCGGGACAACCCGCCAGAGTCTTCCCCAACTTCGCCGCCTCGGCCTTCCGCTCATCCCGCCAGCAAGCCCCGGCCCTGCGAGCCCGAACATCCCGCACCAGCCGCTCCTCGATCCGACACCGATCGATCCGCACCCCTTCAATCGCGATCGTCTCGACCAGCCCCATCTCGAACGCATTCATCGGCCGCAGCGACGAAACCAGTTGCTCGCCCAGCTCGCGAGCCGCCTGCGCCTCGTTCTCGGGAACGACCACCCCATTGCCGGCCAGCCCATGAATCAGGCTATTGCGGCGAGACTGGGCCTTCCCCTCCTCGGTCTTCGGCCCGGTGCTGCGCATGGCGTTGCGGCGATTGGCGTCGATGCGCCTCTGGCTGACTTCGAGCTTGCCCATGGTGCTGCGTCGCTTCCTGGGTGCGGAATCCGAGTTGTGCGAGAGTTTCGCCGACGTCGGCGAAGCGGGCCGGCCCGCGCGGCGTTGCGCGAGTTTTGGACCTTTTTAGAGAATATCCCCTAAGAGGGACGTTCTGCATCTGAAAAATGGACAAAATGGGAAATAATTCCATTATCCCGAAGCAAACAGTCCACGATCCGCCCGTTAGCGGGCTTGCTCAAAGCACTGTGAGTGCAGTCGTGTCGTAGACTAGGACAATGAATGAGATGGGCAAAAGGCCAGAATGAAGGTTTGTCGCTCAGGGACAGCTTCTCGATCGGATGGGGAATTCTGAAATGCAGAATGTCCCCTTTACGGCCTCTGGTCGTTAGCTCCTCCCCACGCGAAGTGCGGAATTGCCGAGCGGATGGGTTCTGCTGTCATAAAAATACAAGGTCTTATTCGGGAACGCTTTGAGAAGCCGCCGCTTTATTTCAATCACATCATAAGAGTCTTCAGGGAATATTGAGATCGCTATCTCAAAAGCAGCGGAAGCTAAATTGTTCCAGCCACGCATTTTATGGATGGAATCGACGATGTGTTTATCGAATTCTTGATTCAGTGCTTGTCCGAACACAACGAGGTTGATGCGGTTTTGGGAGAAGGTCCTATAAGCAAACGCTAGGTAGTCATTCGCAAGGATTGCTGCTCTTTTGTCCTTCCAGTGCCCTTCGCTGACAAACAAGGGGATCTGGTCGCTTTTGCGAATCAATTCCAGCAACGAGTCACCGTCCTCCTCGGTTACATGCTTTCTTGTATGACCGCCTTTTTCTTTATACAGGTGTAGCGCACCGTGCAAATAGAGAATTGTTGTCTTGTCATCCCAAAGCGAAGTGTTGCCGGGGTCGAAAATATTGTCATCGCCCCAAAAAAAATCTTTAAACGGAGAAGATTCTTCCATGTAACTCCAATAGGCTAGAAGATCATAATTTGTCGTAAAAATTGTCCTGTAATTTGATAGCTCTGCTTTGATGGCCCGTTTTGTTTTGGGCTTTATCAGTGCGTACGGAACATGAATTTCGCCAACGGCTGAGAATAAGGCCTGGCGAATGTTGTAATAGCTATTTGTTATTTCGACTGTCGGCATTCTGAAGATTTCGTTTATTCTCTTCGAAGTCATCAAGGAAGAAAGAACCAGCTCGAAGTTATGCGTGTCATCAAGCTCTCGAAAGACATCAATGTCGTCTTCGCTCAAGCAGAATGGGCGATTAGCGTCGCAAGCCTTATCGAACAATGAGGGATATTTGAAATCATCCCAAACTGCGCGACTTGCGCCATTCCCCAGTAGCAGAGCTGGTCTCTTGTCCTTAAAGCGATCAAGAACGTCGGCATAATTTTCTAAGCTGTCGTCGACGATAACTGCCATTCGCTGCTCTCCAAGAAAACTCCAGATTAAGCAATCGTACCACGCTGGGGCTACGCCTTTCCAGTTAGTCTGTGCCTAATTTCCAGTCCCCTACTTTGACGCTTGTCGGAAATTGCCATCCAACCAGGGTGGAAACCCTGTTCAGCGGCTGATTAGCCCGGATCGCTCTCCAGTCACCCAAACCTCTCCCCGGATGGAGGGCCGCATCGCGGGCCTGAGTGGTCGTGCCGAGCGAGGCTTAACCGGAGGGCGGAGGCCGGTAGTCAGCCGGTCCCCCGCTACCGCCGCTCTCGGAGGGTGGAGGTCGTGTTGATGCCGGCAAGAGAGATCTAAGCTATTTGCTCGGTAAGCGAGCCCACTCCCAAACATTGCCATAAATTTCATTGTTGGCTCGAAAGCCGACCCATCGACCAGTCATCGAATCGCCCTCGGGGTGTATGTATAACTGAAAAGATCCATAATAAGTGGGGCCACGCTTCGGATCACCCCAAACGCCCGTGACATAGCGACCGTGATCGATTGTGCCCTCGATCGAGTAATTCGTGGCGCGATCTCCATTAGGCGGCTTCGCTTGGAAGACTGCAGAAACTTTGCTTCCGATCTGACGCACTTCTACACGCGATTCATTTCGGTTCGCATAAGTGCCTCCTTCGTAATGCCAGCACTGTGTCCAAGACCCCGTCAATGAGTGGGATGACTCGTTCTGTCCAACCAGACTCCTGATGGCATTCCTAATCTGAGTGCAGGCCGGCCCAACTGCCGCTCTCAAGTTGCCCCCATGACTGTTGGGGGTGTAAGTCGCGGGAGTGATCCCCCACAAATCGCTCGGGATGTGGAAGTTTTTGAGGCCTTGAGGAACGAGGAAGAAGCTGCGATCCCTTCCAAGTACTCCGAAAAACAAACCACATTCGAAGAGAACGTTGTCCCTCGCTACCATGTGTCTCTTTTTACGTATGGTCGCAACGTCGTCGGCTGAAAAGACAAATAATCCAAAATCGAACTGCTTTGCTGAGATGAGCAGACTCTCTAGCGTGTTGTTGCTAGGCGCGAAAGTATCCTGGTTCCACAAGGTAACATCTAGGTCATATGCTAGTTCGGATTGAACAGCTCGAGCCAACTCAATTCCTTCGACCGACGAACCGACGAACATGGTGTGCTTCATAATTTTTCGCGGAAGTAAGGGCCGAAAGGGGACAGGAGGGCCGAAAGGGGACAGGAGGGCCGAAAGGGGACAGGAGGGCCGAAAGGGGACAGGAGGGCCGAAAGGGGACAGGAGGGCCGAAAGGGGACAGGAGGGGAAAAGGGGACAGGAGGGGAAAAGGGGAGAAGGGGACATTCTGCATTTCATATTCTGAATCGAACCATACCATTCTTTGCGGACGGGCACGCGGAAGATTGAGAGTGGCATCCAGACTGTTCTTACCGTGACCTGGATACGGCGACCGAAGGCGAGATGCAGGGGAGCGGAAATGGGACATTATGCATTCATATTTTGAACCGAACCATGCAATACTTCGGGGTGCGGACGCGGTGAGTCATGAGTCTGGGCAAAGTGGACATTCTACAATTTAGGGGGAGGCAAAGGGGACAGGGGGAGGCCAAAGGGGGCATTCTACTTTTTAGAATGCCCCCTTTGCAATATCCAGCGGGTGAGCGTTTCGTCCTCGATCAAACCGCGCCACGCGGCCGAACCGCTCCGAGCGCCTCACCGGCGGTGAATATCGCCACGCCCAACAGGACGACGTCCTTGAGGACGAACTGGCCCGGCATGGCGGAGAGAGCAGGGAATCCGCCCAGGCTTGGCTCCCACCCCGGCGTGGTGATCAGGAAGGTCAGCGTGCTCAGGAACATCCCGGAGGCGAGACCGCTTCCGATGGCCGAGCCGAGGGGCCATGCCGGTCGAAGGGCGATCAATAGCCCGACAATGATCTCCACGACGCCAAGGAACGCGGAGAATGCGCCGACGCTCATGACCTTGTAGGCCCATCCCATCAGCGGGCTATTCGCCACCAGCGGCTTGATCCCCTCGGCCTCGTAGGCGGTGAACTTCATCCCGCCTATCCAGAGCAGGACGATCACCAGACCGTAGCGTGAAACATTGAGCCCGATCAACTTCAAGCGGTCACTCATCACAATCCTCGCATCTCTGGTCTTCTGATTGAGGCGGCCCTATGCCGGAGATCCTAACCGGAGAGGCGGGCCGGTTCTGTCATCCAAATGACTGGCCGGGATTGATCCCCCGCCATGACCGGATGGCCCCGCACGGGCCGCTCAATCAGCCGGGTGGGCGGTGGCGATGCGGTCGAGGCCACCAAGATCGTCCACGCAGAAGTAACAGCGTGTGTATTCGAGCACACCCTCTCGCTTCATCCGGACCAGTTCGGCACTGACCACGGGGCGGGCGGCGCCGACGAGCTCGGAGAGATCCTGGTGGCTCAGGCGGATGTCGATCGTGTGGCCGTGCTTGCACCGCTGTCCCTCGAAGCAGATCAGGTCGCGGAGCGTGGCGGCGACGCGGGCCCGGATTGGGGTGGTGAGCTGCCAGAGCAGACGCCGTTCGAGGAATTGCGCGCGGGCCGTCGTTGATTCCAGCATGAGACTCGCCAGTTCGGAGTCGGCACGCGACGCGGTTTCGAGCTCACTCCGGTCCAGTGCGATGACCGTTGCGGGGCCGTGAGCGATGGCCTGCTCCGGTTGCACCACCGAGAACCCGCGGAACGCGACCGCCCCGAAAGGCCGATCGCCGAAGAGCCCGCCGTGTCCGAGGATCAGTCGAATGGCGCGGCCCCCGTCGAAACGCGGGTCGAGGACCTTCACGTAACCGCTCGTGACCGCCCAGCACTGACCATCCGGGACTGCCGAATAGACCAGCGTGCCGGGAGCCAGGGTTCTTCGGCGGGCCGATTTGACCCTCGAACAGGCATCCAGGAATCGCTCGGCCCATTCGGACTTCAGAAGCATCCTTCGCCCCACAATGGTCGATCTTCGGCGACTTGGAGGACTTAGAATAACCGCAATTGCTCCCCGGCACCCTGCCGACGATTCGTCACCGCCTTGGCATGGCCGTTCACGGGCTTAAGAGGGGCGGAAATGGGACATTCTCGAATGGCATTACGCTAAGGCACAAAGCATTGTCATTGCTTGATTGATTCCCGTGAATTCACGGAGTCGCCCGTGTCGAAGCGATCGACCTGCGGGAGTGTCTCGGCGGCCCCTGGCAGCACCACGCCCGTCTGGATTTTCAAGCGCGGGCTGCCGCGGGGTCATGAACGCTTCGAGGCACTGGGTGTCGGATCGTCCCCTGCGAGAACGCCATGCCTCAGCCCGGCCGCACGATGTCCGCGAGCGCCTTGAAGATCTCGACCCCCACATGCTCCGGCTGGGTCGAGTTCAGCGCCACGGCGATCACCGAGCGGCTCACAGGGTCGTAGAACGTAGCGGCCTGGAAGCCGAATCCGTCGCCGGAATGCCCCCACCAACCCTTCAGCTCGCCGATCCCCAGTCCGTAGCGATTGTATTCCGGCCCATTCGTCGCCGGGACGGCGAGCCCCTCGCGGAGCTGGAGAAGTCGGGGGCCGATGAGTCGGCCGGTGCCCAGGGCCTTTCCCCAACGCAGCAGGTCGGGCAGCGTCGCGACGATGGCGCCGGACGGGCCCAGCGACGAGAGATTTGCCTGAGGGAGGGCTTCCAGCTCGCCGGTCCCGGGGGTGACCTGGTAGGGCGTCGGGGCGGGGCGGCTCGCGGCGAAACTCCGCGGGTAGCTGGTGCCGGACAACTTCAGTGGTGACAGCAGCCAGCCCCGGAGGGCCTGGCCGAGGGGGCGCCCCGTCACCTTCTCGACGACCATGCCCAGGAGCACCGTGTTCGTATTGCTGTAGTCGTACTGCGAGCCAGGCTCGAACAGCGGCGATTCGGGCGTCGCCAGGCCCACGAGTTCTTCGTCAGTCCACTGGCGGCCGGGGTCGGCGACGAAGGCCTCGCCGAAGGCGGGGACCCTGGTGTAGTTCTCCACGCCGCTCCGCATCCCGGAGAGTTGGGCGAGGGTGATCCGGTCCCCGTTGGGGATGCCCGGCACGTACATCCCGATGGTGTCGGACAGCGACAGCCTCCGAGCCCGTGCCAACTCGAGGACAACCGTCACGGTGTAAGATTTCGTGACGCTGCGGATTTGGAAATTGTCCCTCAGCGTCATCGGCCGCCCGCTGGCGACATCGGCCGAGCCCCGGGCCGCCAACCAGGGGCGCATGCCCGGCGTCAGCACTCCCGCGACGGCTCCTGGCACCTGGAATTCGTCCATCACGCGCTGCAAGGCTTGGCCGAGGGCAGCGGCCCTCGCCTGTTGCATCAATCGAGCGGAATGGCCGGCGTTAGGAGTGGATGCCGCTTGAGCTTGCTGGGAGACTCGAAGAGCGGATGTCGCCAGCAACTGGCGGGGCTCGAGCGAATCGCACGAGGGTGAGAATGTACGGGGCGTTCGCGGCGAGCCAAGCCCTGAGCGTTCGGTCAACTGACTCACGGGATGATTCCCTCAAGACCAAACGGTGGTTTGCGTCTGCCATTATGGCTCACGATCGAAGCCGACCGGCCGATCGGCTTGGCGACGTTTCCGATGGCAAGGGTTATAAGGGGGGTCCCGCCTGTCCAATACGAATGAGAATGAATTGTTGGAGGTCGCTGGCTGATGGAACCGCCGTTGCAGCCGCTTCGAATCCCCGCCGGCTGGGCCGTGCTTTCTCACGACCTCAGGGAGATCGACCCCTCGCCGGAGGCGTTCGCCGGCTCCTGGCTCCGCGAGGACTTGCTTCATCTCAGAAACGGCAGGACAGACGTCTTCGTCGATGTCGGATGGTATCCGGAGGGCGACCCCGACGGGGAATACAGCGTCGTCGTGCATCGCGGTGACTTCCGGAGCGAGCGATTGCACGAGTATCGCACGCCAAACCATCTCCCGATGGTTGCGGAGGTCGAACGGTTGCTGCTCTCGTTCGGCTGACCCGATTAACCTTGCGCCGAAGCGGACCCGGCCATGATGATGAGGCCCGCTCAGATCAGCTCGCGGATCGGCTCGCCTTCCGGCAGGATCGGGAATGGCCTGCCCGAGAGGTCCCGGAATACGTCCCCGTGATCGATCCCCAGATGGCGGTAGATCGTCGCCAGCAGGTCCTTCGGCGTGAGCGGGCGGTCGACCGGGTGTTCACCGCACCGGTTCGTCGCCCCGATGACCTGCCCCATCCGCAACCCACCACCGCTGAGCAACGCCGATTGGGCGGAGGGCCAGTGGTCCCGCCCGATCAGCCCATCGGCATGCGACAGCCGGGGAGTGCGCCCGAACTCCCCGGCCGCGACGATCAGTACCTTACGGTCAAGCCCCCGAGCGTAGACGTCCTCGATCAGCGTGGAGAGGGCCTGGTCCATGTAGGGTGCCCGGTGCTTCATCGCCTCGCCCAAGTCCCAGCGGGTCTGCACGTTGATGTGGTCGTCCCAGCTGAAATATCGCTCGGAGAGCGAGGGAGCCAGGGCGTCGATCGTGATCACCGAGGACCCGGCCTCGGCGAGCCTCCGGGCCAGGAGGCAGCTCTGGCCCCAGAGGTGGCGGCCATAACGGTCCCTCAGCCGGGGGTCCTCGCGGGACAGGTCGAAGGCCCTGGCGACCTTGGGGCTGGTGAGCATCTGGAAGGCTGAGTCCCGGAACGGATCGACGCTCCCCGAGCCTCGACCGTCCAGCCCCCTGCGGAACCCGTCGAACTGATTCATCAGGCCACGGCGGTCATCCAGCCGCCGACCGTCGAGCCCGCCGACGAGCCTCAAGGCGGGCGGGCGAGGGTCGGGGGCCGAGGGGTCGCCGGTGGCGAAGGCCGAATGGGCCACACCCAGATAGGCCGGGCGGGTCATGAACGGCTGCTGGGGAATGCCGACATAGCGGGGCATGCCGTCGGGCCGGCTCCCCCGCACCCGGCTGGCGATCATGCCGAAGTCCGGGTGCTCCGAGAGGGCGGTGGAGGTGGGATCGGGGCGTACCGGGGTCTTGCCGGTCAGCACCTCGATCGAGCCGTCATTGTGGGCCGACATCTCGTGGTGCAGGGAGCGGACCAGGGCGATCTTGTCGGCGAGCCGGGCCTGGAGCGGGAAGAGTTCGCAGAGGTCCATGCCGGGCACGGTGGTGGAGATGGGTCGGAAAGGACCCATGATCTCGGAGGGGGCGTCGGGCTTGGGGTCGTAGGTCTCGAACTGGCTGGGTCCGCCCCACATCCAGAAGAGGATGACCGAGGTATCGGGGTCGGGTCGCGATGCGGCGGCCCGTGCGGCGAGCAAGTCGGCCAGGCCGAGGCCGCCGAGGGCGAGGGAGCCGAGGCGGAGGAACTCCCGGCGTGGGATCTGGCCGTTGCAAGACGCGGTGGGCATGGTGCGGTTCCTCGGGCGGGCTGAGCGAAAAGCCTCGCAACTCGGGGAAAAGGGGGGGAAAGGGGACATTCTCGGAAGGTTGAGAGTGGCGACCAGGCCGTTCTTACCGTGACCTGGATACGGCGACCGAATGCGAGATGCAGACCGGAGCCCCCGCGGGCCGCTTTGTGGACCCGCGGGTGAGGTTGGCTCAGCGGCCGGTTCGCTGGGTGACGTTGTGCTCTTCCTCGGCCAGGTAGAGGATTCGGCCGCAGGTGAGGCAGAAGGTCATGGTTCGGCCGTTCATCAGCTCGTTGATGCCTTGCGGGGTCACGGCGACGTAGCAGCCGGCGCAGGCCCCGTTCTCGACGGCGGCCATGGCGTCGTCGCCGCGCTGCTTGACGGTGCGGCGATAGCGGTCGCGCTCTTCCTCGCTGATGATGTTCTCGGCCTCGATGATCCCGGTTTCCAGCTCCTTGAGCTGGAGCTGCTGCTGGCCGGCTTGCGCCTCGATCTGCGCCTTGAGGGCCTCGACACCGGCGGCGAAGGTCTTGAACTCGGCCTCCAGGGTGGCCAGCCCGGCGTTCTTCTCGTCGATGCGCATCATGGCCTCGAGGACTTCGCCCTCGGTCTTGTTCATGTGGCTCTGGTCGAGGGCGATCTGGTTCTGGATCGCCTTGTATTCCTCGTTCTTCTTGACCGAGTTGAGCTTGACCTTGAGGTCGTCGATCTTCGACTGGTGGGTCTGAAGCATATGCTCATGCTTCTTCTGCTGGACCTTGTCGTCCTGGAGCGCCTTGCGGGCGGCCTCCAGCGCGGCCTTGCGGCCTTCCAGGGCGGCGAGGCGAGCGGCCAGGGTCTTGGGCGCCGAGGTCATGCGGTCGCGCAGGGCCCTGGCCCGCTGGTGGAGTTGGTGCAGCTCGCGGAGGTTGTCGGCGGACACGGGCATCGCTGGCTCACTCCTTGGTTCGGTCCCTGCGGATCACGGCTCTCGGGGGACGCCGTCGTCCGTCTATGCGTGCCGAGCGGTCGAGTGGTCGTGGGCCCGGTTTCGATGCCGGGCGGCGGCGGATTCTACGGCGAGGAAAACGGGGGCGGGCACCGCACTTCGCTTCGCCCCGGAGCCGGTCCCCGATTTCCCTTCTGTTCGAAGCGAGACAGTTCCAGCTTCGCCGCGGCCGGCGCGCCTGCCAACAAAAAACCGCCGGCCGCCCGTGAGGGGCGACCGGCGGTATGTGGGCCGGAGATCAACCGGTACTCTCGAGGAAGCCCTCGAGTTGCCTGCTCCGCACCGGGTGCTGGAGCTTGCGGACGGCTTTGGCCTCGATCTGGCGGACTCGTTCGCGGGTCACCTTGAAGATCCGGCCCACCTCCTCGAGGGTGTAGGTGTAGCCGTCTCCCAGGCCGTAGCGGAGCTTGATGATCTCTCGCTCGCGGTAGGTCAGGGTCTTCAGGACCTGGTCGATCTTGTCCTTGAGCATCTCCTGCGTGGCGGCGTTGATCGGGCTCTCGGCCGCCTCGTCCTCGATGAAGTCGCCGAAGTAGCTGTCCTCGCTCTCGCCGACCGGGCGGTCCAGCGAGATCGGGTGCCGGCTGATCTTCATCACCCGGCGCGTCTCCTCAACGGAGATGTTCGCCGCCTTGGCCGTCTCCTCGATGGTGGGCTCGCGGCCCTTCTCCTGGAGCAGCTTCTTGGAGACGTTGCGCAGCTTGGACATCGTCTCGATCATGTGGACCGGGATGCGGATCGTCCGGGCCTGGTCGGCGATGGCCCGGGTGATCGCCTGGCGGATCCACCACGTCGCGTAGGTGCTGAACTTGTAGCCGCGGCGATACTCGTACTTGTCCACCGCCCGCATCAGGCCGGTGTTCCCCTCCTGGATCAGGTCCAGGAAGGAGAGGCCGCGGTTGCGGTACTTCTTGGCGATGGAGACGACCAGCCGCAGGTTACCGCCGGAGAGCTCGCGCTTGGCCTGCTCGTACTGGCGGTACCGGACGTTCATGACCGTGACCCGCTGGCGAAGGCTCGCCGGGGTCTCCAGGGTCATGTTCATCAGGTCGCGCAGCTCCTTCTGGAGGTTGGCGCGGTCGTCCTTGCTGACCCGGTCGGCGTGGCGGTCGTTCAGCTGGGCGAGGATCTCCTGCATCCGCTCGCTGGCGCTTTCCAGGCGCTTCATCAGCGGCTGGACCTTCTGCGTGCGGATGGAGAGCTCTTCGACCAGGGTGACGGCCTTGTGGCGGCGGACCTTCAGGGTGCGGCGGAGGACCCGGCGGGCGTTGGGGTCGTGCTTGGCGCGGATGAAGGTCTTGAAGTCGACCCGGTTGAGGTCCATCAGGTGCCGGAGCGTCTTGAGGTTGTGCGGCATCCGGCCGAGGATCTGGTCTTTCTCCAGGTTCTCGGTGACGCTCACCTTGACGGTCCGGTCGAACGGCAGCTCGCCGCTGTCGACCTTCTTGAGCACGTCATAGACGATGCCCAGGGCCCAATCGCACTCGAGGACCTTGCGGCGGAACCGCTTGCGGGTGACCTCGATCTGCTTGGCCAGGCTGATTTCCTGGTCTCGCGTCAGCAGCGGGATCTCGCCCATCTGGGTGAGATACATGCGGACGGGGTCGTCGATCCGGCGCGAGATCTCGTCGAGGTCCTCGGGGGAGAGCTCGCCGTCGTCGTCGTCGGCCGGTTCGTCAACGGCCTCATCCTCGTCGTCATCGTCGTCGGCGGTGCCGGCGGCGACGGAGCGGGCCTCGGCCTCTTCCTCGGTCAGAAGGTCGATGCTCAACTCTTCGAGGGTCTCGAGCAGGCTCTGCATCTTCTCGGGGCTGGAAGCCTCATCGGGCAGGGCGTCATTGACCTGGTCGAAGGTCAGGAACCCGCGCCGCTTGCCCAATTCGAGGAGCGTCTTGAGTCCATCGTCCATCTTTTCCATCCGGAAATCTCCCTCGGTATCGACGACGGGTCAGGACGCGTGCTTCGCCTTGGTGCCCGGCCGCTGTTGGATGAGTCGTTGGCGCTCGAGGATCAAAGCCCGATAGGTCTCGGGGTCGGCGTTGGGGTCGGTCTCTTTCAGGGCATGATCGAGGTCTCTGATGTATTTCTGCCGGTCCCGCTCGGCCAGCGTCACGAAGAGTGCGACGAGTCGCTCGTGGAGGGGCGGGGGGGGCGGCGTCCCCTTCGATAGGGGCTGGCCCCGGAGCGCCGAGGTCATGTCAACGACCAGGGCACGCAGCTCGGGGGCGTCCAGCCGGAGCATCGCCCGCTCGGCGGTCGCCGGCTGGCCTTCGGCATGGAGGTCGTAACAGGCCTGGAGCACCCGCCGCAGCGCGGGATCGCGGAGCGAATTCACGGCAACCCGAGTGACCAGGATCGGCACGGCGCCCGGCTCATCCAGAGCGATCTGCACAACTTCGCGGTCGACTCGGTCGAGTTCGTCCAGCCGGATGGGTGGCGCCGGCGCCGCGGGCTCGTCGCGGGGCTCGCCGTGCATTGCGGGGGGGACGTCGTGGGGGCGGTCGCGGGAGATCTCGGCGGCCGGCCGGCGCGGGGCGGCCTGGATCCGGGACCAGCTGCGCTTGAGTTCATCGACCGAGACGCCGGTGCGGCGGGACAGGACGTCGAGCGCCTTGGCCACCTTCACGTTCATGCCGCCCATGCGGTCGGGCGGGATGCAGCCGCAGATCGACAGGACCCACTCGGCCGCCTTGCGGGCCCCTTCGGCGGAGTCCAGGTCGAACTTGCCGCCGGCGCGGCCGATGGCGAACTCCAGCGGGTCCACGGCGCGGGCGATCAGGGCGTTGAATGCGTCGGCGCCGTGCTCCAGCAGGAAGTCGCAGGGGTCGAGCTTGTCGGGCAGGCTCAGGACGCGGGCGTCCAGCTCGTGGCGGAGGAACAGCTCGAGGGTGCGGTCGGCGGCACGCTGGCCCGCCTCGTCGCCGTCGAAGACCAGCACGACGCGGTCGGCCAGGCGGCGCAGCTCGGCAACGTGGTCATCGCCCAGGGCGGTGCCCAGGGTTCCGACGACGTTCGAGAGTCCAACCTGGTGTGCAGCAATCACGTCGGTATAACCTTCGACAACGGCGACGAACCCGTCGCGCCGGGCGGCCGGACGGGCCTGATCGGCCGCGTACAGTACCCTACGTTTCTGGAACAGGCTCGTCTCGGGTGAGTTCAAGTACTTAGCGACATTCTTGCCCGCGGCGGCTAACTTGGCTTCGGGACCCGGCAGGATTCGGCCGCCGAAGCCCAGCGCACGCCCTTTCGGGTCTCGGATCGGGAAGATCAGTCGTCCTCGAAATCGCTCGCGCCAGCCGTGGGGTGGGTCGACTCGCTGGGCGATGAGCCCGGCCTTCTCGAGCAGATCGGGCCCGTAGCCCGCGCGGCCGGCCTTCGAGACCAGCCAGCCGTTCTCCTCGGGGGCATACCCCAGGCCGAACTGCGTGACGCTCTGAGGGGTCAGGCCGCGACGGACGATGTAGTCTCGTGCCTCCTGGGATCGCGAAAGCGCCTCGATGAATGCCGTCTCCGCCCAGGCCAGCACCGCGAAGAGGTCCGACTTGGTCGGCCCGCCCTCGTCGGCCCTCGTGGGCTTGTCCAGCGGGATCCCCGCCTTGTCGGCGAGCATCCTCAGGGCCTCGGAGAATTCGACCCGCTCGAACTCCTTGACGAAATCGAAGACGTCCCCCCCCGCGCCGCAGCTCCAGCACTTATAAGATTGCCGATCGGGATTGATCTCGAGCGACGGCTTGTGGTCGTCGTGAAACGGGCACAAGGCCTTATATCTGGAGCCCGCTCGATGAAGCGGGAGGTACTCCCCCACCAGGGAGACGATGTCGACTGCGTTTTTGATCGCGGCGAGCGTCGATTCGGCGTGTCGGGGCACCGGCTTCTCCTGAACGACGTCTCAGGTGAAGCCCAGGTCCACAACCGACCGACCCCGAGAAACCGGCCCTCGCGGACCCGCAATCCCGGCCTCGATCGACCATGCCCTCTCCCCCGTCGGCGAAAAAATTATAGCTCAGGGAAAGTATTGGTCAAGTTTCAAGGAGGCGCCCACGGACCCCGCCGGAATTTCTTAACTCTCAATCCGCAAATCAGGTTACGTCGGGCCCATCTCGCCCATCCGGCCCCCCATCCGATTCGCCTTCTAGGGGCTTGACAAGACGCCACCACCCGATCCACGCATCTCCAAGCCCCATCTACCCTTCCGACAACGCTCAAACACCCCGGAACGACGAAACTTGGCGTCCCGCAAACCAGGTGTCCAAGTCAAGCCCCGGGATGGGGAATTTCGCGAACTCAGTCGACGGGTGAACATCGACGCAACTCGGGCAAATGCCGGGCCGCCGATCGAAAGTCTCCGATCCTCGATCGGGAGGGCCTCTCAGCGGCGTCCGTCGCCGTCGGGGCCGCCGACGGTGACGAAGACCGGCTGGCCTTTGGGCCCGCGGATCTGGAGCGGGAGCCCCTGGGTCAGGTCGTACTTTGCCGAGAATAGGTCGAACTCGGCCTTCGACTTGATCGGCTGGCGGCCGACCCCGACGATCTGGAGGCCGGGCAGGAGGTTGGCGGCCGCGGCCGGGCTGCCGGGGGCGACCGCGACGATGTAGGTCCCGGGGTGGCCGCCGGACTGCTCGGCGGTGATATCCTGGACGGTGAAGCCCAGCGAGAGGAGGCCGGGCCGCGAGTCGGGCTGCTCGGCGATGACGACGTCGAGCGACTGCTTCTTGCCGTCTCGGTAGAACTCGACGGCGGTCTTGGCGCCGATCTCCAGCGAGGCGGCCCGGTTACGCAGGGCCGACTGATCATCGACGGGCTTGCCGCCGAGCCTGACCAGCACGTCGCCGGCCTTCAGGCCGACGGACTCGGCGGGGCTGCCGGGCTGGACTCCTTCAACAAGCACGCCTCGGGGCTCGGGCAGGTTGAACTCGCGGGCCAGGGCCGGGGTGATGCTCTGGATGCGGACACCCAGATAGCCGCGGACCGCCTTGCCGCTCTTGATGATCTGGTCGACCACCCGCCTGGCCATGGTCGACGAGATGGCCAGGCCGATCCCCTGGTTGCTGCCATTCTCCGAGTAGATCGCGGTGTTGATGCCGATGACCTTGCCGTCAAGGCCGATCAGCGGGCCGCCCGAGTTGCCCGGGTTGATGGACGCGTCGGTCTGGATGAAATCCTCGTAGGCGTCCTCGCCCCCGAGCCGCAGGTTGCTCCGGCCGGTGGCCGAGACGATCCCCGCGGTGACGGTCTGGTCGAGGTTGAACGGGCTGCCGATGGCCAGCACCCAGTCGCCGATGTCCAGGGTCTCGGCGTCGCCCCACTCGGCGGCCACCCTGATGTCCCCGCGCACCTGGAGCACGGCCAGGTCGGTCTTGGGGTCGGTGCCCACGATCCGCGCGGGCATCTCGGTCCCACGGCCGATGCGGACGTTGATGCTGCTGGCAAGGCCCTGCTCGGGGTCGCGGATGACGTGGTTGTTGGTGACGATGTAGCCGTTAACCTTGTCGATCACCACGCCCGAGCCGACTTCGAGCGGGACGAGCATCTCGCCGATCCGGTCGCCGTCGAGCTTGGCCCTTCGCTGGGTGCTGATGTGGACGACGGCCGGCGCGACGGCATTCGAGGCGATGCGGAACAGGTTGGACGCCCCCTGGATGAGCCCGCCCTTCTCCAGCTTGGCGAGCGCCTCGATGGACGCGCGGCTGCGGCCGACCTCGTAGGAATAGCCAATCTGCTCGGACAGGTAGGGAATGCCGTAGACGAGCGTGGCGGCGATGGCCAGCAGCCCGAAGACGACGACGAACCCGCGCCTGATCGGCGGGGTGGTCGGCCTTGGGGGCGCGTCCAGGTAGTCGAAATCGTCCTGGGGCTCAAACGACGCCATCGGCGGTGCTCCTGGGCGGGGCGTCTGCATGCGCCACGTTCGCGGCCGGTCCTCGAACCGGAAAGCCTAGACCCTCCCGAGCCCGAAATCAACCCGCGCCGACCCTTGGCGCCACGCCCCTTGGGCCTGGCCCGGAAGCATCGCCCGCGTTAGGCTGGAGCCCGGACTCCCGAGTCCGACGACTCTCCTTCTAACCCCCTGCGCGGAGCGACACACCGGCCCATGTGCGGCATCGCCGGATTCGTCAACGGCGACGGCTCGCCGGCCGATCGCGCGATCCTCGACAGGATGACCCGGTCGCTGCGCCGCCGCGGGCCCGACGGCGACGGCCTCTTCGTCGACGGCCCCGTCGCGCTCGGCCACCGCCGGCTGGCCATCGTCGACGTCGACGGGGGTGCGCAGCCCCTCTGTAACGAAGACGGCACCGTCTGGGTCTCCTACAACGGCGAGCTCTACAACGAGCCCCACTTGAGGGCCGGCCTGCTTGCCCGCGGCCACCGATTCAAGACCGCCTCCGACACCGAGGCGCTCGTCCACCTGTATGAAGAGGACGGGCCGAGCTTCACTTCGAAGCTCAACGGCATGTACGCCCTGGCCATCTGGGACGCCCCGCGAGCGACGCTGGTGCTGGCCCGAGACCGGATGGGCCAGAAGCCGCTCTACTACGCGAGCCTGCCCGACGGCGGCCTCGTCTTCGGGTCCGAGCCCAAGGCCCTGCTGGAACATCCCGACGTCCCCCGGAGGCTCGACCCTTCGGGCCTGGCTCGCTACCTCTTCTATGAATATGTGCCCGCGCCCCACTCGATCTGGGCGGGCCTGAAGAAGCTGCCGCCGGCGCATTCCCTGGTCTGGAACGCCGGGCGAGTCGAGATCAGGCGGCACTGGACCTCGCCGACCCCCGAGCCCGCCGCCGAGCCGTTCGAAGCCGCCGCACGGCGATTCTGGGGCGACTTCCGCGCGGCGGTCGGCCGGCACAGGCGCAGCGATGTGCCGCTGGGGGTCTTCCTGTCGGGCGGCCTCGACTCGTCGAGCGTGGCCGCGGCGCTCGCGGAGCTTGAGCCCGCCTCGGGCATCCGGACCTTCTCGATCGGCTTCGACGACCCGAGCTTCGACGAGAGTCCGCACGCCCGCGCCGTGGCCGCGCACCTGGGGACCGACCACCGCGAGCGGATTGTCTCGGCCGAGACGGTCTTGGGGCTGCTCCCCGAGGTGCCCGACTGGCTCGACGAGCCGATGGGCGACGCCTCGATCTTGCCGACGCACCTGCTCAGCCGGTTCGCCCGCGAGGAGGTCACGGTGGCCCTGGGGGGCGACGGCAGCGACGAGCTGCTCGCCGGCTATCCCACGTTCGCCGCCGAGCGCCTGGCCGGTGTCTTTCGCAGACTCCCGAAACCCGCGCGATCCCTGGCCGGCGCCGCCGTGGGCCGCCTGCCGGTGGACCACGCCAATCTCAGCTTCGACTTCAAGCTGAAGCAGTTCCTCCGGGGAGCCGCCGAGCCGTCGGCCCTCGCCCATCAGCGCTGGCTGGGCTCGTTCTCGGGCCCCGAGATCGCCCGGCTTCTGGCCCAGCCGCCGGGCGTCGACGTCGAGGCCGAGCACCTGCTGCGGGCCTCTCACTTGCTCGCGGGGTCGGATGCGCTCAGCCGCTCGCTGGCCTTGTATCAGGACACCTATCTGCCGGATGACATCCTGGCCAAGGTCGATCGCGCCAGCATGGCCTGCGGCCTGGAAGTGCGTGCGCCCCTGCTCGACGCGGAGCTGGTCGACTCGATCGCGCGGATGCCGGCGGCGTTCAAGTCGGGCGGCGGCCAGACCAAGCGCATCCTCCGGCGGGCGGTGCAGGGCAGGCTGCCCGACTCGATCCTGCGCCGGCCCAAGAAGGGGTTCGGCATCCCCGTGGCGCGCTGGCTGCGCGGCCCGCTCGGCCCGCTGCTCGGCCGCCTGCTCGAACCCGGCCGCCTGGCGCGGCAGGGCATCTTCCGGCCCGAGGAGGTCGGCCGACTGGTGGGCGAGCACCTCGCGGGCGTCCGCGACCACCGCAAGCCGCTCTGGACCCTGCTGATGTTCCAGCTCTGGTACGATCGCTGGCTGGAACCGACGGGCTGATTGATTCCAATGCGTATCCTCGTCCTCTCCGACATCCACGCCAACTACGCCGCGCTCGCCGCCATCCGCGAGCCGTACGACGTCTGCCTCTGCCTGGGCGACCTGGTCGACTACGGCCCAGACCCCAAGCCCTGCGTTCGCTGGGCGATGGACAACGCCAATTTTGCGATCCGCGGCAACCACGACCACGGCGTGGCGCAGGGAATCCCGGTCGTTGGCAGCCGTGGCTACCGCTACCTGACCCAGGCCAGCCGGCCGTTCATGTGGGAATCGCTGGATGCCGACGAGCGCCGATACCTGCTGCAACTGCCGCTGACCCGCCGCGTGACCATCGCCGGCAAGCGGTTTCTCCTGGTCCACGGCACCCCCCGCGACCCGCTCGACGAATACCTGATGCGCGACACCGAGGCCTGGTCCCGCCGGGTGCGCGACGCCGACGCCGACATCGTCTGCGTTGGCCATTCCCACATGCAATTCAACCTCGTCGCCACCGACGGCACCGTCGTCCTGAACCCAGGCAGCGTCGGCCAGCCCCGCGACGGCGACCCGCGCGCCGCCTACGCGATCATCGAGGACAACAAGATCTCGCTCAGGCGGATCGAGTATCCCATCGAAGAAACCGTCGCCCACATCCAGGCCTCCGAACTCCCCGACCGCGCCAAGCAGATGCTCACCGAGTCGTACCGCATCGGCAGGATCAGCGGCTACGAGGCCCCGACGGAGCCTGATCCGAAGGCCGAAGACGAGGATTCGACCGACTGATCCCCGGCAAATCGGCCATCGGCGCGTAAGAAATCCGGCCCCGCGGCAAGTACCTCCCGTGACCGACGGATTGGCCGCGAGACGCGACGATGGATCCCGACCTCCACCCGCCGACCCCGATCGACTGGGCCGCCTCCCTGGCCGAGCACGGCCGATGGCTGCGGACGGTGCTGCGGGCCAGGCTCGGGCACCCGCAGGCGGTCGAGGAGGTCTTGCAGGAAGTCGCCCTCGCCGCCGTCGCCCGCCGCGAACCGCTGGCCGACCCGGCCCGCGTGGGAGCCTGGCTCTATCGCCTGGCGTTGCGACAAGCCCTGATGTATCGCCGTGGCCTCGGCCGGCGAATCCGACTGGTCGAGCGCTACGCCAGCCTCTCCGAAGTCGACACATCAGGCCGGCCCGACCCGCTCGGCTGGCTGCTGGCCGACGAGCGGAAGCGGGCCGTGCGCGAAGCCCTGGCGCGGCTCCCACCGCGTGACGCCGAGATCCTCCTGCTGAAGTACACCGAGAACTGGTCCGCCCGCGCCCTGGCCGACCACCTGGGCGTCTCCCCCAACGCGGTCGACGCCCGCCTGCACCGATCCCGGGCCCGCCTGCGGCAAGAACTCGCCCGCTCCAGCGTCATCGAGGTGCCCGAATGACTGCCGACGACGACCTCAACGCCATCTCCGATGAGTCCATCGACGCCCTGGTCGACGGCACCCTCGACGACGACCGACGCCGCGCGCTCCTGCTCGCCCTGGAAGCCGACCTCGAAGGCTGGCGCCGCTGCGCCCTGGCCTTCCTCGAAGCGCAAGCCTGGACCCAGGCCCTCGCCCCGCTCGCCGACCATCCGGCCGCGACGATCCCTTTCCATTCGCCCCTCCGCGTTCCCGCCGCAAGGCGCCCGCTCCGTTCGATCCTGAAATACGGCCTCGCCGCCAGTCTCCTGGCGTCTGCCTTCGGCGCCGGCCTGCTGGCCAACCGCCCGACGCCCCCGGATCGGCCATCGATCGCGTCTTCCGTCCCGATCACATCGCCCCAACCACTCGTGGAGACGCCGGCGCCTGAATCCGCCGAACTCGCCTCGAATCCGCATGCTGAGGAATTCGACCACGGTATGAACGCCATCCCCGGCCACGTCCGGCGTCAGCTCGCTAGCCAGGGCTACAAGGTCGAGCAGCGGCGGATGCTCGTGGACGTCCCTCTCGAGGACGGCCGCCTCCTGGAGGTGCCCGTCGATCAGGTCTCCTTTGAATATGTGGGCATCCAGGCCCTCTGACCCCGCCCCGTCGCCCTGGCACGATGCCGGGGCCTTCACAGGCATTCAGGACAACGAGTGATGACTTCTCAGCGATCTTCACTTAAAACGGCCCGTCGCCTCGCGTTCGCCCTGCTCGGCGCCTCCGGCCTCGCTCCCGCCGCCTGGGCCGCCGAGGAACCCGGCGAGAACACCGTGATCAAGGGCGTCCGAATCGAAGGCCAGGTCGCAAGGCGGCCCGACAGTTCGCCCGCTTCGAGCGGAGACGGGACGCCCGAGGGTCGCTTCTCCGATCGGATCGCGTCGGTCCGCGATGAGGCCATCCAGGCGGAGAAGAACGCGGGCGACATCGAGATTGATTCGGCGAGGACCGTGCTGAGGCTCGCCGAGCCCATTCAGGATCAGTTCAAGCTCGGCAAGGTGACGGTCTCCTCCTCGAAGTCCCGGTCGGAGCAGGTCCCGGCCTATACCATCGCGCAGGGGGGGGTGAAGACCGAACGACCGCAGCTGGGTGTCATCACGATTGACCCGGCTCCGGGCCAGGATGCCGTAAGCCGCATCTCCTACGTCATCAGCCTGAACAACGAGCTTGGCCTGAACCTCACGGCCCCCGATGCCGCGATCCGACTCCACCTGGAGTTGCCCGAGGGCCAGGGTCTGGTCGTCTCGGGGATCAGCCCCGAGAGCCCGGCGGCGAAAACGGGCCTCCGTGTCAACGATATCATCCTCAACCTCGATTCGGAGCCACTCAAGGATCAAGGCGAGCTGATCTCGAAGCTGAAGGCCAGGGCCGAGAAGCCGGCCGAGCTGAAGGTCCTGCGCGGCGGCAAGCCGATCACCATCAAGGTCAGGCCCAGGCTCAAAGTCCAGATCGACCCCGTCGAGGACGTGTCGACCGCGTTCTGGATCGGCGTCTCGGTTTCCGAGGTGGACGACCTGATCAAATCCCAGCTCAGCCTGCCGCAAGGCCAGGGCTTGATCGTCAATGACGTGGCGAAGGATAGCCCCGGCGAGAAGGCGGGCGTGAAGGTCAACGACATCCTTACGGAGATGGCGGGCAAGCCGCTGCGTGATCCCCAGGCGATGAGGAACGCCGTGCAGAGCGCCGGCAAGAACCCGGTCGAGGTGATGTTGTTCAGGACCGGGAAGCCACAGACCGTGACCATCGAGCCCGTGCCTCATCTCCTCATGACGATCCAGTCCGACCAGACGGCGGTGAGGAGTTCCACGGCAGCGCGTTCGGCCCGGCGACCAGGGGAGAGTATCCCGGCCGCAGTGCCGTTCCGGCAGCTTCAGCTCGAACAAGGCAGGGCGTTCGAGGGTGCGGGCCAGACCTTCCGACTCTTTGGAAATCCGGCGAATGGCCAGTTCGCGAGGGATCCGGCGGCCGTCGTCGGGCAGGCGTTTACCAACCTCACCTTCGCGGACACTGCCCGTCGCGAGGATCAGGGCAAGCTCGACCAGCGGCTGGACGACCTGAGCCGCGAGATCAAGGAGCTGCGAGAGGCGATCCGCGAGTTGGCGAAGTCCGAGAAGAAGTGACTCGCGATCAGGACGATGGATGGAAACAGACGTCGGGCCGGCCTCCCTTCACAGGGTGCGCCGGCCCGATCTCGTTTGCCGCGCGGTGCGAGGGCCAAGAATCGGGGGGCGAGGGCGAACTTGAGGTTGTGTTGAGCGCCGCTTTCGGGGCTATGGGCCGGGCGGTATGCTGGCTGGCCCCGGATTGGACTTTTATTGACCCGGTTGGCCGCCGCATGGATGAGATCGTCTTCAATGAGGTGACCTACCGCGAGCCGCGGAAGATGCGGCGGCCGGACGGCGATGCGCGCTGGGCCTGCCTGGCCTGCGGCACACCCGGGCCGCGGGATTTGCCCGTGTTCGTGGATCGGGTCGCGGTGGACTCGATGGAGCGGCACGCGCTGTCGGATACGTCGGTGGAGCTGGGCGGGGTGATGCTGGGGTTCGAGGGGATCGACGACCGGACGGGGCTGCCGTTCGTCTGGGTCACGCGGTCGCTGGAAGCCCGGCATTACGAGAATACCCAGGCGAGCTTCACGTACACGCACGACGCCTGGGAGGAGATCACCCGGGAACGCGAGGCGAAGTACCCCGACCTGGACATCGTCGGCTGGTATCATACGCATCCCGACTTCGGCATCTTCCTCTCGGGCCACGACCAGTTCCTGCACAACAGCTTCTTCGGCCAGCCGTTGCAGGTCGCCTATGTGATCGACCCGATCCGGATGGCGCGAGGGTTCTTCCAGTCGCGCGACGGCGGCCTGGTGCAACTCGAAGGCTTCCATGTGGTTGCGCCCCGGGCCGATCGGTCGGCGCTGGCGCGGACGGTGAACGACCTTGAGTCGGTGCCCCAGTCCGAGCCGGGCGGCGCGGGCCTCTCCCCCAGACTCGAAGCGGAGCTTGTTGCCATGCTCTCCGGGACGCGGAACCAGGGCCACGCAATGCGCCACGGGGAGACCCCGAGAATCGCCTCGCTCGCGGGCCTCCTCGGCATCCTGGGGGGGGTGGCGCTCGTCATGGCCGTGATGTGGGCCAACCAACTGACCCACCAGTTGCGGTCGCTGTCGGAGGCACAGGAGGGCATGGTTGTCGCCAAGGACGCGAGCCGGATGGCGATCGATGCGCTGAACGATCAACTGGGCGAGGCGGCGGCCGAGAAGCTAGTGGCCCAGTACGGCAAGGCGGCCAGGGAGCGCGACGAGGCGAAGGTCAGGCTCGAAGGTCAGCTCGTGGCCAACCAGGCGATGGCCGAGGATCTCAGGGCGTCGCGCGCCTCTTACGAAAAGGCGGCCGCCCAACTGGCCACCGCGACCGAGACGGCCAAGAAGTATGAGGCCGACTCGAAGGAGGCGAAGTCGCTCCGCGCGAAGGTCGACGAGGTGACCGGCCAGGCCGACCGGCAGGCCCGGACGATCGCCGACCAGGAGCTAGCCCTCGACGCCCTGGACGGCAAGGGGGCCGTCGCGCTGGTGGGCCTCTATTCGACCGCCTGGTACTCCGCCCTTGCGGGCTGGATCACGTCCGGGGTGCTGATCGCCAGCCTGTTCGCGCTGCTCTCCCGCCGCGACCCGAAGCCGATGGCGGCCGACGAGCCGTCCCGTTGATTTCTCCCGACACCGCGAGCCGACGCCCGATGCTGAATGCAGCCGCCCGCCTGATCGTTGCCTGCCTTGCTTGCTTCTATCTATGTGCGACGACGGCACGCGGCGAAAGCCCCGCCGCCGCCCCTGCGCCGGCCGTCGTCGAGGCCCCGGTCCCCGTGCCCGAGCCGACCGCGCGGGCAGTGGAGTACCACCGGACGGGGAACATGCTCTGGCTGGCGGGGATGGCTTGGTCGTTCGCCGTGCCGCTGGTCATCCTGGCGAGCGGGGCGTCGGTGCGGATGCGCGACCTGGCCGGGCGATTGAGATTCGGCCCCCTGATCGTGGGCGGGTATGTCGTCCTCTACATTCTTCTGACGGAGCTGGTCGACCTGCCCCTGGGCTACTACCTGGGGTATGTCCGGCCGCATGCGTACGGGCTGTCGGTGCAGACGCTGGGGCACTGGCTGGGGAACGTGGCGAAGGGGACGGCGGTGGCCCTGGTCTTGGCGCCGTTGCTGGCCTGGATCCCGTTCTGGCTGCTGCGCCGGAGCCCCAGGCTCTGGTGGCTCTGGGCCGGGTTGCTGGTCTTGCCGCTGCTCTGCCTGACGCTGCTGGCCAAGCCGATCGCCTTCGACCCCCTGTTCAATGAGTTCGGCCCGATGAAGGACCGGGCGCTGGAAGGGCGCATCCTGGACCTGGCGTCGAGGGCGGGAATCCAGGGGAGCCGGGTCTTCGAGGTGGACAAGAGCCGCGACACGAAGACGGTGAACGCTTATGTCACCGGGTTCATGGGCACCAAGCGGATCGTGCTCTGGGACACCCTGATCGCGAAGCTGGAGCCCGACGAGGTGCTGGCCGTGATGGGCCACGAGATGGGGCATTATGTGCTGGGCCACGTCGTGCGGAGCATCGCCCTGTCCACCTTCGGTGCCCTGCTGGTCCTGTATGCGGTGCATCGCCTGGCTGGGTCCGCGCTGCGACGGTTCGGCCCGTCGCTAGGCATCTCGGTGCTGCACGATCCGGCCGCCTTGCCGCTGCTGGCGGTCTTGATCCAGGGGGTGGCGCTGCTGACCTCTCCGGTGGCGCTGGCGTACAGCCGGGCGCAGGAGCACGAGGCCGACCGGTTCTCGCTGGAGCTGATCCGGGCCAACCGGCCCGCGGCGCTGGCGTTCGCCAAGCTACAGGGCGAGAATCTGTCGATCCCGTATCCCCACCCGCTGGTGAAATTCTGGCGGTCCACGCACCCGTCCATCGGCGAACGGATCGACTTTTGCAACGCCTACAGGCCGTGGGAAACGGGCCAGCCGCTGTGGTACGAGGGGCTGTTCTCGGCCGGTGGAGGATCTCGACCGGCGCGAAGCGAGTGAAGAGCGGTGTTCTGGGACGACTTTTCGTTGCGATAAGGGGTTGCGTAAATCCTCACAATCGTCCTAACGTGTCCGTGACTCTCGATCCGATGAAGGATGCATCGCGTCGCTCGTCCTCGTCGAATCGGGCTTGCCGGTCTCGCCCACTCCTTTCGCGTCGCGGCCCGCCGGTCCCGCGACGGTCCCGCCATGACCCGCACGATGCGGGGCTTGGGGGCTTTGAGGGGACAACGCCCGGCGTCGATAGCCTGGGAGTCTCCCCCGATCATGAGCCTCGAACGTCTGCGATCGATCGTCACCAGGCGTCCGGGCTGGGTGGTGAGTGCCTGGGTGGTCCTGGCCCTGGGTGTGGGCCTGACCTCGCCCAACCTGACCCGGCTTGCGGCCGAGGGGCAGGCCAAGCTGATGGCCGGCGACGCGGAGAGCGTCCGGGCCGCGAAGATCGTGGACGAGACATGGCCGGCGCAGTCATTCGATTCGCTGGCCGCGCTGGTGATTGGCCGGCCCGGGGGCCTGACCGAGGCCGACCGCGACTTCGCCAGGAAACTCGCCGGTCGGTTCGACGTGAAGCCTCGGCCGGCGCCCATCCTGCGGGTCCTGGGCCCCGGCAGCGAACCCGAACTTGCCGAGCGGCTGGTCTCGCGCGATGGGACGATGCAGTTGCTGGCCGTCACGCTGGCCACGTCACTGGTGGCGCCGGCGTCGCACGAGACGGTGGCCTGGCTGGAAGCCCAGAGCAGGGCAATGCCCGCGCCGGAAGGCCTGGCCCTGCGCTGGACGGGCGACGCGGTGATTGGCCGCGACTACATGGCCGGCGTGCAGGCCTCGCTCGATCGGGCGGCGCTCGCCACGGTCGTGCTGCTGATGGGCGTCCTGCTGGTCGTCTATCGGTCGTGCTGGCTGGCCTTGATCCCGCTGGCGACGATCGGGCTAAGCCTGCTGCTGACGCGCGGGATTCTGGCCTGGCTGGTCGTGGCCGGCTGGGAGGTCTCGCCGCTGGTGGAGCTATTCCTGGTGGCCGTGCTGTTCGGCTGCGGGACCGATTTCTGCCTGTTCGTGTCGTGGCGGTACGCCGACCACTGGACGCCGAGCAACCCCGCGGGGGCGATGCGTCTCACCTTGCGGCGCGGCAGCCTGGCTCTGCTGACGAGCGCCGGGACGGTGATAATCGGGCAGTTGCTGATGGGAACGACGCGGTTCAAGCTGTTCTCCAGGACCGGCCCGAGCGTGGCCCTGGGCCTGATGCTGACCCTGGCCGCCACCCTGACCCTGACCCCCGCGCTGCTGGTCTTGCTGGCGCAGAAACGGCCCGCGTCGTTCAAGGGGCTGATCGCGGCGCCGAGCGGCTTCTGGCACGCGTTCGGCAGGCGGGCGATGGCCCGCCCGGGCCGGAACTGGGCCCTGACGCTGGCGTTCATGCTGCCCCTGGCGGCCTACGGGTTCATGACGCATATCACTTATGACATGCTCGCCGAGCTGCCCAGCGGGACCCGCTCGGTGGAGGTGCTCAAGCGGGTGGACGAGGCGTTCGGGCCCGGCCTGACGGCCCCCTTGACGGTGGTCCTGGAGTCAGTGGGCGACCTGCGGAGCTCGGAAGGGCTGGCCCTGATCGACGACGTGAGCCGGTTCCTGGCAAGACAAAAGCAAATCGCCGAGGTGCGGTCGGCCACCCAGCCGCTGGGCCGGGGTGAGCAGCTCGCATCGGCCAGGCTCGGTTCGAGGCTCGACCAGGTGGGCGACGGCCTGGGGCGGATCGCCGCGGGGGCCTCGCAGTTGCGGGCGGGGCTGGACCAGGGAGCGGGCAAGCTGCGGGCGGCGATCTGGCTGGAGTCCAAGACCGGCCTGAAGCTGACCGGATCGGCGTCCACGACCGACGCCCGCACCCCCAAGCCGGCCGAGGAGATGCTCCGCGAGCTGACCCGCGCCGCCGAGGGCGCCGGGCAGATTGCCGACGGTGCGAAGCTGGGGCGCGACGAGATCGCCGGCATCCTGGACGACCCGGTGGGCAAGCGTGCCCTGGACCGGCTCCTGATCCATCAGGCGACCGTCAAGGCACACCCCGAGCTGCTCCGCGCCTTCGGCGTCTACATCTCCCGGGACGGCCGACGCGCCCGGATCGACCTGGCGCAGGCCGCGCCCTTGTTCTCGGAGGCCGCGCTCGACCAGGTCGAGCGGCTGCGGCGGATCTTGAATGACTTCCTCGCCGATGCCTCGGGGCCGGCGACGCGGGCCACCCTGGCGGGGCCCAATGCGGGCTCGGCCGACATCCGCAGCATGACCCGGGCCGACCAGTGGCAGAGCTGGATCCTGATCCCGGCGGGCGTCTTCGTGGTCCTGCTGGTGGCGCTTCGGGACGTGATGGCGTGCCTGAACCTGGTGGCGACCATGCTGCTGACATATGCGTTCGCGTTGGGTGCCACGCATGCCGTCTTCGTGGGGATGCTGGGGTCGCATGGGCTGGACTGGAAGGTCCCGTATTTCCTGTTCGTGCTGCTGGTGGCGGTGGGCGTGGATTACAACGTCTTCCTGATGGCGAGGCTCCAGGAAGAGGTCGAGACGTCGGGGCTGAGGCGCGGGATCATCCGGGCGGTTGCGGGGACGGGCGGGCTGATCAGCTCGGCCGCGGCGATCACCGCATGCAGCTTCGCCTCGTTCCTGACCAGCCCACTGGAGAGCATCCGGCAGCTCGGCTTCGCGCTGGTCATCGGCATCGCCGTCGATGCGATGCTCGTCAGGCCGCTGCTGGTCCCCTGCGGTCACTGGCTGATGAATTCCCGCAAGTCGCCCAGGCGCGAGAACGGCACGCAGCCGGCCAAGGCCAGGACCGAGCTGGTCATGGTCGGCGACTGAGATCCGGCGGGCGGCTTCAGGCTTCGGGGCGGTCGTCGGCCAGCAGGAAGAAGGCCGACTCGTCGGGTCCATCGACCCTGACGATGTCGTAGACGGGGATGCCCAGCTCGGCCAGCGATCGGGCCGCCAGCGGCGACCCTTCGGGCACCTCGTGGACGCTCTCGGCGCGGGCCTCGGTGCGGCAGCTGGGGCAGGTGGCCTCGGCGGCGCGGACCTTGGTCCGGGGGCGGAACACGTCCGTCGTCCAGCCGCAGGCGGGGCAGCCGATGGTGGTGACCAGGTCCCGGTCCAGGGCCAAAGTCAGTGGGCCCGCAAGGTGCGTGCGGGCCAGGGCGAAGAGGTTGGACGCGGGCGAGCTCGCGGAGAGGGGCAGGGGAGTCGGGGTCGGATAGGTCTCGTGGCTCAGGCAGTCGTCTCGGTGGGGAAGCCTGGTCGAGTAGAACTGGTTGCTGACCCCGTTGAAGACCAGGGCCGAGCCGGCGGCCACGGGAAGGCCGTGGATCAGCTTCAGGGCCTCCTGCACCTGCAAGGCGCCCATCATCGAGGCGATCGTGGGGGCCGTGGGCACCTTGCCCTGCTGCATCTGCTCGCGGGTCAGCAGCGGGCAACTGTAGCGCAGGTTCAGGAGTTGATAATCGCGGGCCGTCATGGCGCACTCGTAGCAGGCGCTGTCGGGCGGGACGAAGACCTTGACGACCCCCTGGATCTCCTGGATGCCGGCGTCGACCCAGGGGGTCGTCACCTTCCAGCACTGGCGGTTGACCCAGAGCCGGGCCTCGCGGTTGTCCAGGCAGCCGATGACCACGTCGACCTCGGCGAAGAGGCCCAGGCCCACGTCGGTGATCACGTCGCCCCGCAGCGGCACGAGCCGGACGTCGGGGTTGATCTCGGCGGCACGCCGCGCGGCGACCTCGGCCTTGCCCAGGCCCGCGTCGCGGGCGCGGAAGAGGACCGAGCGGGACAGGTTCGACGGCTCGACCGCATCCAGATCGATCACGTAGACCTTGCCGACCCCCACGAGCGCCAGGTTCTTAAGGACCTCATTGCCCAGGGCCCCGGCGCCCACCACCAGGATCTTCGACGCGGCGAGCCGTTCCTGCCGCCACCAGGGGATCAGGCGAAGCCGGCCGTAGCGGTCGTCGTCGTCGATGATCAGCGGGGCGTCGTCGCCGGCCTCGGGGCCTGCGCCCGTGGTGAGGTCGGTCTCGTCGTCGAGGAAGCGGAGCGTGTCGTCCATCGTGGGTGGCCGATCTCGCGGGTTCGCGCGGGTCGCGTCGGAGGGCCCCGGGCCCATTCCGGACCGGTCAGTCGAGGAAGAAGACGTCGGAGTCGGGGCGGCCGGGGCTCGGCGGCGGGGCCTTGCGCGGGTTCAGGTCCAGCTCGAGGTCGAGAATCTGGATCATCGAGCCGCGGTCGGGCTCGGTCGTCGGGCCGGGCAGGGGGATGGCTTCGGCCGCGGGGTAGTGGTCAACTCGGCCGAGGGCCACGCGGCGGTCTCGCAGCGGCCTGGTGTCGAGCGGAAAGGTGAACCTGGTCTGGTTGGCGGCCCAGAAGGCGGCCTCGCGGTTGTAGGGGCTGCGGATGTCGTAGTTGTGGTAACGGACCATGTCCCAGAGCATCACGCAGAGCTCGTCGAGCATCAGACTGGGGACCCAATGGGTGCCGTACCCGCCCAGGCAGACCATGCCGATCTCGGAGATATTCGGGTGATAGATGGGCGAGACCCAGCGCAGGTTGGGCATCGTCCGGGGATACGAGGCGTCGAGCTTGACCTCGATCTCGTGGGTGTCTCGGACGACCATCTTGCCCCGCTCACGCGCCAGCCCCTGCCCGCGGAACTCGATCAGGAAGGTCTGCGGCGGCTTGCCCGAGGCCTTGAAGCGGAAGACCGAGCTCTCGCCGGTCAGGCGCTCCAGCGCGAGCAGGTCGTTGCGGAGGCGGCGGATGCGCGGCGACTCGTAGCTCATGGGCCTCGGGCTCGGCTCGGGCGTTGGGTCGGCGGCGTCGCCGCTCGGGGGGTTGGGTCAGCCGGCCACCACCTCGGGGTACACGATCAGGTGGTCACCGTCCCGGACGTTGGCCTCGACCAGGGTCTGGTTCTCGAGCAGGCGCTTGCCCCCTTCTTTGTGGTCGAGCGAGTAGCTCATCGGCTGGCCGTCGGGGCTGGTCGCCGGCAGGTTCATCTTGGTGATGATGTTTGGCAAGATCCGGCTGACAGGGACGCTGAAGGCGATGACGGCCTTCACGCTCTTGGCGCCGGTCTGGTCCAGGAAGGTCACCTGGATTCCGCTGGGATCGGCAGGGCTACCATAGGACATCGTCGGGATACCTCCTCTGCATCCGATTCGTCCCGGGCCCGCCGATATTCCGGCCCGATGCTCCGAATTTCGTCGGCCCGTCGTCTCGCCCGGGGGGTGGATGCTCCGGACGACCGGGCCCCGGGCCAACGCATGGGCCGGGTGCCTCCATGATACTGAGACGCCGTCCCTCCAGGAATGGCCCCGCGGCGATTCCGGGCGGCCGGCACGAGCGGCTCAGGCGGGCGTCGCCTGCTTGCCCCGGCAGCCGAAGATGGAGCAAGTCCCGACGAACTCCCAGCAGTCGGCGTGATGCGGCGTCTTGCAGGTCGTGCAGAGCACCGACGGGCCGTCGATCGGCTCGCCGCAGACCTTGCAGATCGGCGGGCCGGTCTCGGGGTGCGGGGCGCCCACCTCGACGATCGAGATCCCCTGGTTCACCCGGGCCAGCACCCCTTGCCGCAACGCGTCGTGGACCATCAGGGCCTGGCTGACGACGCCGTAGAGCGCCTCGGCCGACTGGCCGAAGTTCTTGTCCACCTGCACCAGCATCCGGTCCGGGTTCACCGACAGCAGCATCCCGCCGGGGGGCCCCATCCGGGCCAGGGTCTCGATGGCCAGCCTGGGCAGCAGGGTCAGGAAGCTGCGGGCCATCTCCGGGTCGTTGGCCTGGATCACGAAGGCGCGGTCGAAGGCCGCGTCGCCGCAGCGCACGAACTGGGTGCCTCGGGGAATCTGCGGCGGGGCGGGGCGGTTGACCGGCGCCAGCTCCAGCCTCAGCGGGATCCCCTCGGCGAACCGGGCGACCACCCGGGTCCTGGCCTGCGGCGGGTGCCCGGGGACCTGCGGGGCAAGCCCGACCCTGACGCTCGACCCCTCGTGGTTGAAGCTGACCGTCGGCGGGTCATACAGGCCACGCCCCTCGTAACGGCCGCTCACCCTCGAGGCCAGGTGTCGGTAGGCGGCGAACCGACCGCCGAGCATCCATGACCGCGCCGTGGACATCCAGCGGAGGGCGAAGTAGGCGAGCAGGGCCAGGAAGCTGAGCAGCAGCAGTTCCATCGACGGGCCTCGGGAGGCGAGACGAGCCGGCCGGGCTTCCCCCCGGCGTGCGGCCCCCTGTACGATCTTCGCCGATCGACCGCGTTCCTTCCAGCGTCAGGGCCGCAGGAGCAAGACCAGGCGTGACCCAACTTTCCCCCCCCGGCACCCAGGGCGCCGCCGACAGGCGACGGGGTCGGCTCTACATCCTGGGGGCGGCGACGCTCTGGAGTGCCGGCGGCTTCATCACCAAGCGGCTGGAGATGGACCCGCTGTCCATCGCCTTCTACCGCAGCCTCTTCGCCGGCCTGGCCCTGCTCCCGCTCGTCCCCCGGTCGAAGCTGGTCTTCCGCCCCAGCCTCCTCCCGCTCGGGCTGGCCTTCGGCGCGATGACCGGCCTCTACCTCACCTCGGTCAAGCTGACCTCGGCGGCCAACGCCATCTTCCTCCAGTGCACCGCCACCCTCTGGACCGTCCCCATCGGCCTGATCCTGCTGCGCGAGCGCCCCAGCCGCCGCGAGATGGCCGGCATCGCGATGGCGATGGTCGGCATCATCACGATCGTCGCCTGGGGCCGCGCCGAGGGGAACATCCGCCCGCGAGACGGCGAAGGCATCCTCCTGGGCCTGACCAGCGGCATCGCCTACGCCGCCGTCGTCGTGGGCCTCCGGGCCCTGCGCGACCTCGACCCCCTCTGGACCAGCGCAGCCGGAAACCTCGTCGCGGCCGCCACCCTGGGTGCCTGGCTGCTGCTGACCGCCGGCGCCATCACCGTGCCGACCCCCGGGCAAGTCCCCGTCCTCGTCGCCTTCGGCGCCATCCAACTGGCCATCCCCTACGTCCTCTTCGCCCGCGGCCTCCGCACGATCCACGCCCCCGAGGCCGCACTGCTCGGCCTGCTGGAACCGGTCCTGAGCCCCATCTGGGTCATCCTCTTCGTCGGCGAATATCCCGAGCTTGCCACCGTCGTCGGCGGCGTCTTCCTCCTGGCCGGGGTCGCCGTGCGCTACCTGCCCGCGAGGCGCGCAACGCTCCCTTCCGAATAGTCGCATCCGAATTGTCAAAGAAGAGAAGTGACCTGCTTGGACGACCCCGATCGTCCGCCTCCATTGCATCGGCGGGGGACGATCGGGGCGAGTCAGGCGTCAGGATTCAGGATGATTGCCGCACGACGGACGCACGCCGCAGGCCACGGCCGGCATAGCCCATCAGGCCGGCGATGCCGAGGCCCATCATCACGACGCTCGAAGGTTCCGGGACGAGGGTGAAGAAGCCTCGGATCTCGCCGCCGCGCGCGAACGTGCTGTGGATGTTGAGGTAGGCGGTGCCCGCCGCGAGGGACGAGGCGAGGGCCGCCTCGGCCAGGAGGGCCGTGCCGCCGTTGTTGTTGAGGAAGGCCGGGTTGTAGAACGAGTCCAGGCTCGTGTCGAACGTATGGTCGTACGACCCGCTCGTCACGCCGAGCGGGAAGTCGACGAACGTCGGGACCTGCGTGGCGACGCCGGCCGTCCCTGCACCCGGCACGGCGGTGGGGCCGTGAATATGAGACGCGGTCGTCTCGCCGATCAGGCCGCTGAAAGTCACGCTGAGGTGCAAGGTGTGGGCGACGGAGTCGAACTGGAGCGTCGCGAAGCCGGTGCCGGGCGAGTCGACCGGCGGAGCCTCGCTGGGACCGTCGAGGACGGCAACGTAGGTGAGGAACTCCGCCCGAGAGCTTGAGCTAAAACCGAGACAGATGAGGGCCATCGCAATCGCTGACGGACCGAAGGATCGGATCATCGCTGTGGCTCCGGAGATGTAGGGGGACGACGCCGCCGGGGGTGAGCATAGGGATCGCGGCCTGTCGTAGCAACGAAAATGGAAATGACGAGGATTTACCGCCGACGGACTCGACGCACCGGCTTATCTAATACCAACGAATGCGCGGCGCCCCGCCTAGTATGGGGACATCCGGCGTTTTGCCGGGCGCATCCGAGCGGGAACCTGCCGATCGGGCAGGACGGTGTCCCGCAAATCCGACGGAGGCGGGCGGCTAGCTCAGGACCAGCTCGGCCATCGCCGCACGACGGGCCGCGCGTGCGCGTCGCGCCCGATCGCTGGTCGGCCGGGCCTCGGGCCGGGGCCTCGGTTCCGGATCGAGCGGCCTCGCAGCCTGGATTTGCGGCGAAATCCGGGCATTCAGGCCGAAGTACGGGTCGGGGCCGGCCTGGGCGGTGGTGCCTGGCTGGCCAAAATGGCTTCGTTCGGCGCCGGGTGCGGGGGACGAAGGCGGCATCTGGCGGGGGGTCGGGAAGTTGGGAACGGCGGCCGGGTTGGGGCCTTTCCAGGCGGGCGGGTCGAAGTCGCGCTTGCCGAACCCGTGATCGTCGGGCCGCGTCTTGTTCCCCTTATGCATCAGGTCGAGCGCCCACTTCAACCGCCGCATGCTGGCCGTCTCATACCGGCGCAACAGCACCAGCGTCGGATCATCCACGGTCGACAACCCCTGGATCGTCGCCTCCTGCAAGGCGTCCTCGACCTCGTCGAGGCATTCGTCCTTGATCCGTATGAGGCGCTCGAGCTGGTCATCAACCAGGTCTTGCCGATGTTCGAGCGTGCTGCCGCCGTCGTTGGCCTCGATCGGGCTGTCCAGGTCGCGCAGCTCGGCGGCGATGCCCAGCAGGTCGAGCGCCAGCCCTTCCTGCTCGTCGGTCCACTCGCTCCCCTTGTCGAGCGCAGCGCCGAGCATCCGCCACCGCGCGATCAGCCAGTCGCAGCCCGGCGCCGACATCTCCAGCGTCGCCCTGATCTCGGCCGGCCGCTTCGGCAGCCCTCGCGCGACCTTCTCGATCGCGGCCGTGCGCTCGCTCCCCCAGCAATGCACCGCCCTGCGAGCCCTGAGGTCGCGAGCCACCCGCTCCTCGATCCGGCACCGTTCAATCCGCACGCTCTCTACCGCGATCGTCTCGACCAGGCCCAGCTCGAACGCATTCGTCGGCCGCAACGACGACATCCACTGCTCGGCCCGAGCGCAGGCCGCCGCCGTCTCGTCCTTGGGCAACACCACGCCCTCGCCGGCCAGCCCATGAACAAGGCTATTCCGCCGAGACTTCTCCTTCCCCTCCACCGTCTTCGGCCCCGTGCTGCGCAAGGCATTCCGGCGGTTGGCGTCGATCCGCTTCTGGCTGACGTTGATTTTGCCCATCGGTGCTGCGTCGCTTCCCTTGGGTGAGAACTCAAAAGGTGTCGCCGACGTTGGCGTAAGGGCCGTGGCGCGGCATCGCGCCATTGGGCTCTCTATTGGAGATAATCTGAATTTGCGCGAGCTTCCTCCCTACTTTCTTGGAAAATTGGCGAAAAATCCCGAAATCTCGCAAGCGTCTTGTAACAGCATCCGGCCAATGCGGCTCGACCGACGTTCTGAACGTATAATGGATGACGCTATCCGATAATTTTCCAAAATCCCTTTCATGTGTTCGCAGAACTATCGGGCATGCAGCCTGAGAAGGATCACCGTTGTTACGCCTCGACGATCCGCGATGGCCGTCGTACCTCGGCGGCTATCGAGTCCCCTTCGATGCCTCGGTCGGCCTCAGGAGCCTCATTGCCGGCAAGCCGCCCAATCCCATCTGGGAGGAGTTCTGGAATGAATTGCACCACCAGGGTGATGTCCACCAGGCGTCTTACGCGGCGGTCCCTTGGCTGATCGAATTCATACGACGCAGCATCAAGCTCGACTGGAACCCCGTGGGCCTGATTGCCACCATCGAACTCCAGCGTGACCAACTCAGGAATCCCACCGTCGCCCCAGAGCTTGCCGACGGTTACTTCAGGGCGATTCGGTCGCTTGCCGAAGTTCTGGGCACCCACCCCGATCGTGACTGGGACGAAGATGTCGTCGGAGCGGCAGTCGCTTGTATCGCTCTGGCTCGCGGCCAGCGTTGGTTTGCCAGAGCCTACATCGAACTGGATCGCGACACGGCGAGACGTTGGTTCACCGAGGAATTCGGCTGGGATTTCCCGGATGGATAAGCTCGAATTCGGGCGCACTTCCGCTGCTGTGTCGGTGTTATCCCTAACCCTCGTCCGGCGACCATCGAGTGAGGAGTAGGGTCCGCTGTGCGGACCCATTTGGAAGCCCAGGTCTCGCGATGCCGAACTACCGCCGGGCGTACGTTCCGGGTGGAATGTCCACTTCACCTTGGTGACCGAACAACGGGCCCCCATCCTCACGGAGCCGCTCGCCCGCCGATCGTTGCGCCGGGCGCTCGTGGACTGCCGCTCGCGCTGGCCATTCCGGCTCGAAGCGATCGTCCTCTTGCCCGATCACCTTCATACGGTCTGGGCGCTCCCGCGTGGCGATGCCGCGTACTCCTTGCGCTGGGCATGGATCAAGAAGGAATTCTCCAAAACGTGGGTGTCCGGTGGCGGTGCGGAGGAGGCCGTTTCCGCTTCGCGCGCCGGAACCGGCGGAGGGGTGTCTGGCAACGACGGTTCTGGGAGCACAGTATCGAGGACGTCGACGACCTGGAGCGGCACTACGACTACATCCACTACAATCCGGTGAAGCACGGCCTGTCCACGCCCCAAGGGAGTGGCCTTACAGTTCCTTCCACCGATTCGTGAGACTCGGCGCGTATCCGATCGAGTGGGGACGAAGTGAGGAGTGCCTCTCATTCCAGAAATCGCCGATCAAGGATACTGGCGAATGACCAAATAAGGTCCGCACAGCGGACCCTACCGGACTTCGAAGTCACTGGTGAGGTGGCTCCGCCCGTGACCTATGAAGAGATCGAAGCCGAGGCTTCCCGCATCATCGCGTCTGGCGGTCGCCCGCTGCCAACGCACGCCAAGGCTGTGGTCTTGGCGTTCATGCAACACACGAGCAGATTGGAGGTCGTCGAGTGTTGTCCATATTTCAGCGGGCCATTAGCGGTCGAGGATAAGGGAGGCGGGCGGGCGTGGGTCGTCTCCTGCCCATGTGGTCGGTCGCACGACACGTTGCGAGGCTTGTGAGAACCTAACCATACGCCGAGACCGATTTGGCACGTGCATCGCTGTTATCCATATCCCTCGTCCGATGGTCATCCCTCAAGCGGCGGGATGAAGGAGCGGAAGCGCACGGCACCCGGCGTCGCTCCCTCGTGAAATTGGTCGTCAGGCCGTCGACCACCTCGGAGTGCGAGTCTCAGCCTGCCGACTCATTACCCCCCCTTGGGAGCAGGGCGGGGACCAGGCCAATCCTCCTGATCGCCAGCACGAGGCACAGGATGCCGAAGGACGCCAGCGCCATGAGCGGCACCCGTCGATCGCTGATCGGGAGCCCCGGTAGCGGCGTATCATCGACCTTCAAAATCCGGGCCTCGCTTTGGGAGCCGAATTCCAGCTCCTGGATTTTTCGACGGATGGACTCCAACTCCCGGGACTTGGATTCGATCTCTTTCGTGAGAAAATCCACCTTGACTTGATCGACTTCCCTGATCGGCCTCGAGAGCAACGTTCGCAGGTAGGCGCGTGCTCGCTTCAACTCTTCCGTCTTCGAAGAGCCCTCCGCAAGTTCGATGTCGACCTGGATCAATCGCTCGGCTGCCGACCGATGAAGCTCCTTGGTCAGAAACGTGAAGGACGAGGGGGAATCCTTGTCGGCAGGCACGACCCCCGCCTCCTTGACGTCGTGCAACAACTCTAGCAATTCCTTACGATCCTCCTGCAGTTCGCGCTCGAACTCCTGTGCAAATTTCTCCAGATTGGACCTCAACTTCATTTGTGAGCTTTCGGATCGTAACACAACAAATCTCAAGTATTCATCAACGATCCCCGCGACGATCTGCTGCGATTCCGACGGAGACCAGGACAGGTAGGAGACGCGGATCAACGTCGTCTCGGGGATGTTCACCACCGTCAGCTTGCTCTTCAGGAGGTCGGGCGGGGAAGCCGAGTCCCTGATCTCGGGGATTGCGGCAATCCTGGGCTTTAAGGCCGCGTTAGAGAGTACGAACGGGGACGAAATCAACGCGACCTGGTCGCGGAGGAATTGCGCGCGGCGGAGCGTGTCCGTCGATTGCTGGGCCGAGAACGGGTTCGGCCAGCTCGGGCTGACCTGAATCAATGTGAAGGCCTCATACTCTGGCCAGACCTGACTGTTGATGACAAAACATGCCACAGCCGAGGCGGCCAGCCAGAGGATGAGCGGCACCAGCAAGCTTCTGGTAGGCACAAGCCGGCCTAGGCCGAAACGCTGGGCGATCACACGGAAGCTCCTGAAGAGATCTTCGTGAGTCGGATCCGTCATGACTGTGGTCTCGCCATATCAAATTTTCAAAATAATGTTATGAACCAGGATGGCCCCCGACGCAAGCACCTTGCCGGCAACAATCACCCCGTCAGGTGGAACGAGGCGGCAACCCGAGTCTCGGGCTGGGATGGCCGACTCGTCCCGAGGCTAGGCCTCATCAACGGAGGACTATCGCGGGGCCGGGGCCGACGGCGGGGCCTCGCCCACCCCGGGATGGTCGGCGCGGACGTTGAGCCAGCGACGCATCGGCTCGACATCCGCCCCCTGGAGGTGGATCGCGTGGGCGTTGTCTCCGTCGCCGAGGTAGACGTCCAGGATGGGCCCGCGGTCGACGACGTGGTTGATCGAGTTGCCATTGATGAAGTAGTAACCAACCTTCACCCAGCTTGAAGGCCCCGCCTGCGTCCGCGCGGCGAGCGGGGCCGTGCGGCAGAGGAGGAAGGTGATGACGACGGCGGCCGCGACGAGGACGGCAGTGCGGCGGGTCGATCGGTCCATGGTGAATTGCCCTTTGGAGGAATCGGGATGGAATCCGCATGTCTTGGAGATGGGCGTGCAGCATAACGGGCCGGACTGGTGCGGGGAAACGGCCGGCGGCCGGGGAGAGACCGGGCGGTCGGGAGGTGTTAAACTCGGTTTGGATGCCGAGGAGGGGCTTGGGCGTCCGGCTTGGCGGGATTTGGGTCGAATGCCATGAACCGATGGGCGATTCTCGGGGCGTTTCTGGCCCTGGCCGCGACGACGACGGCGCGGGCTGGTGCGCCGGATCGAGGCTTTGATGTCGCGGTCGCGCCCATCCTGGCCCGGTATTGCCTGGACTGCCACTCGGGGGCCGACCCCAAGGGGAAGCTCGACCTCTCCGGGCGGGCCTCGGCCTTTGCAGGGGGCGAGGGGGGCCCGGCGATCGTGGAGGGCAAGCCGGAGGAGAGCCCGGTCTGGGAGATGGTCGAGTCGGGAGAGATGCCCCCCAAGGTGACGCTGACGGATGCCGAGAAGCAGGCGCTGAAGGGTTGGATTGCGGCCGGGGCGAATTGGGGCACCGACCCGATCGACGCCTTTCAGGTGACGACCGCCAGGCGGGCCGGGCGCGACTGGTGGTCGTTGCAGCCGATCCAGAAGGTGACGCCGCCGCCGATCGCGGAGAGGGGCTGGGCGAGAACGCCGATCGACGCGTTCGTGCTGAAGACGCTGGAGGCGAACGGGCTGAAGCCGGCGCCCGAGGCGGGCCGGCGCGAGCTGATCCGGCGGCTGACCTTCGACCTGACGGGCCTGCCCCCCACGCCGGCCGAGATGGATGCGTTCCTGGCCGATCGATCGGAGAATGCGTATGAGACGCTGGCGGACCGGCTGCTGGCTTCGCCGCAGTATGGGGTGAGGTGGGCACGGTGGTGGCTGGACCTGGCGCGATTTGGCGAGAGCGGCGGATTCGAATATGACGAGTTCCGGCCGTCGGCCTGGCGCTACCGCGACTGGGTGGTGAAGGCGCTGAACAGCGACGTGCCCTACGACGAGTTCGCCCGGATGCAGATCGCCGGCGACGTGCTGCGACCCGGCGACGCCGAGGCGGTGGAGGCCACCGGCTTCCTGGTGGCCGGAGCCTACGACACGGCCGGCCAGAACCAGATCAGCAAGACGATGAAGGCCGTGGTGCGGGCCGACGAGCTGGAAGACCTGATCGGCACCGTCTCGCAGACCTTCCTGGGCCTGACCGTCCACTGCGCCCGCTGCCACGACCACAAGTTCGACCCCATCCGCCAGGCCGAATACTACCAGTTCGCCTCGGCCCTGGACGGCGTCCGCCACGGCGAGCGCGACCTGTCGGACCTGGACCCGTCGATCGTCGAGAAGAGACGGCGGCTGGAGGCGGTCGAGGCCCGCATCGTTGCCATCGAGGCCCCCGCGCGGGCGGCTCTGATCGCGGGGCGGACGAAGAAAAGCGGCCCCGCCCCACCTTCGCCGGTGGCGGCCTGGGACTTCGATCGCGGCGTCAAGGATCGCGTTGGGCATGCCGATGTGACGCTGAAAGGGGGCGCCACGCTGTCGGCCGACGGCCTGGTGCTGGACGGCAAGAGCGGCTACGCGATCACGCCGCCGCTGGGCTTCGACCTGGGGCCGAAGACGATCGAAGCCTGGGTGCACCTGGATGGGACCGACCAGCGCGGCGGGGGCGTGGCGAGCGTCATCGAGGACGGCGGCGGGCGGTTCGACGCGATCGTCTTCGGCGAGGCCGAGCCCGGCCGCTGGATGGCCGGCAGCGAGAACTTCGCCAGGACGCAAGCCGTGGGGGGCGAGGCCGAGGAAGACGCTGCCAAGCGGCCCGTGCACGTCGCGATCTGCTATTCCGCCGCCGGAACCATACGCATCTTCCGCGACGGCAAGGCGTATGGAAAACCCTATACGTCAAAGGGGCCCGCGATCTTCGCGGCGGAGAAGGGCCGGATGGCGTTCGGCGTCCGCCACCTGCCGGCCGGCGATAACCGGATGCTGCGCGGGACGATCGTGCGCGCCAGGTTGTATGACCGGGCGCTGAACGACGCCGAGGTGGCGGCCTCGGCGGATTCGGGCGGGGCGATCCTCGACGCCAAGGAAGTTATCGCGGCCCTGAGCCCCGAGGGACGCGCGGAGCGGGCGAGTCTCGACGCCGAAGTCGGGCGACTGCGGGCGATCGGGCCGCGCAAGGCCTATGCGGTGTCCCCCAGGACGGCCGATGTGACGCACATCCAGATCAGGGGGAACCCGGGCCAGCCGGGCGACGAGGTCTCGGCCGGCGGGATCGGTTCCCTGGCGGGTCTTGACCCCAATTTCGGCCTCGCCCCCAACGCCCCCGAGGCCGACCGTCGCATGCGGCTTGCGGCCTGGATGACCGACGCGAGCAACCCGCTGTTCGCCAGGGTGGCGGTCAATCGGCTCTGGCTGACCCACTTCGGCTCGGGCCTGGTGGAGACCGCCAGCGACTTCGGATTCAACGGCGGCGTGCCGTCGCACCCCGAGCTGCTGGAATGGCTGGCCGGCGAGCTGGCCGCCCGCCGCTGGAGCCTGAAAGCCATGCATCGACTGATGGTCACGTCATCCGCCTACAAGCAATCCTCCCGCCCCGATCCGGCCGCGATGGCGAAGGATGCCGGCAGCCGCCTGCTCTGGCGCAAGCAGCCCGCGAGGCTGGAGGCCGAGATGGTGCGCGACGCGATGCTGGCCTCGGCCGGCGTGCTGGACCCCGCGATCGGCGGCCCGAGCTTCCGCGACCACGAGCCGAGGCAGGCCAAGGGGACCACCTCGATCCTGTACGTGCCGGCCGATCCCTCGGCCCCCGGCCAGGACCGGCGCACGCTGTACAGGGCCTGGGCACGCGGGGGCCGGAGCGCCTTCCTCGACGCGTTCGACTGCCCCGATCCGTCGACCACCGCACCCCGACGCGCCTCGACCACCACGCCGCTCCAGGCCCTCTCGCTGATGAACAACGCGATGGTCCTGCACCTCTCCGACGCCCTCGCGGGTCGGCTCCTCCGCGAGGCGGGCGGCGACGCCAGGGCTCAGGCCGGGCTGGCCTATCGCCTGACCCTGGGCCGGTCGCCCGAGCCGGACGAGCTGGATGAGGCGGCCGGCGTCGTCGGGCAATTCGGCGCGGCCACGCTGGCACGGGCGATCTTCAACAGCAACGAATTCCTCTATCTCGACTGATCGATCCCAACGAGACGATCCGAGGAAGCGAGCCCATCCATGGACCGACGCGACTTCTTCAGCTGGATGCGGGATGGCCTGGCGGGCGCGGCGGCGGCCTCCTTGATGCTGCGCGACGGCACGGTGCGCGGGTCGGAGGCCGGCGAGGGCCTGCCGGCGGGCCCGCATTTCGCCCCCAGGGCCACCCGAGCCATCCACATCTGCCTGTGCGGCGCCATGAGCCAGGTCGACTCGTTCGACTACAAGCCCGGCCTGTTCAAGGCGCACGGCCAGTCGCTCGTCTCGCCCACCAAGCCCGACGTCTTCTTCGGCCAGGTGGGGCGGCTCAGGCGCCCGGACTGGGACTTCAAGCAGCGCGGCGACTCCGGCCTCTGGGTCTCGGACCTGTTCCCGCACATCGGCGGCGTGGCCGACGAGCTGACCGTCATCCGATCGATGGTCGCCGAGACGTCGAACCACACGCCGGCGACGTTCCATGAGAACAGCGGGTTCCGCCTGAACGGGTTCCCCAGCCTGGGCGCGTGGATGAGCTACGGCCTGGGGAGCGAGACCGACGACCTGCCCGCATTCGTCGTCATCCCCGACGCCCGAGAGCTGCCCGCGGGCGGGTCGATCAACTGGAGCAACGGATTCCTCCCCGCCAAACATCAAGGCGTGATGATCCGCCCCCGCGGCGAGCCGATCGACGACCTCTTCCCGGCGCGGCCAGTCTCCGCGGGGGCCGAGTCGGCCGCGCGCGGGCTGGTCCAGGGGATGAACCGCCGCCACCTCGGCCTGCACCCCGGCGACGACACACTGGGCGCCCGCATCCGCGGCTACGAGCTGGCCGCCCGCATGCAGGCATCGGTGCCGCTGGTCACCGAGATCAAGGGTGAGAGCCCCGAGACGCATGAGCTTTACGGCATGGATCGGCCCGAGACCGAGGACTTCGGCCGCTCCTGCCTGATCGCCCGCAGGCTGCTGGAGCGAGGCGTCCGGTTCGTCCAGCTCTTCTCGGGCGGCACCTTCGGCAGCCCCAGGCGCAACTGGGACGGGCACGAGAACGTGAAGCTCAATCACGGGCAGGAAGCCCTGCGGATCGACCGGCCCGTCGCCGGCCTGCTGCGCGACCTGCGGCGGCGCGGCCTGCTCGACGACACGCTCGTCCTGTTCACCACCGAGTTCGGCCGCACCCCGTTCGCCCAGTCGGGCGCCGACATCGTGGGCCCGGGCCGCGACCACAACCAGTACGGCTTCAGCGTCTGGATGGCCGGCGCCGGCCTGAAAGGGGGGATGGCCCACGGCTCGACCGACGAGATCGGCTGGAAGGCCGCCGAGGACCCCGTCACCTGGCCCGACTTCCACGCCACCGTTCTGCACCTGCTGGGCATCGACCACACCCGCCTGACCCATTATCACAACGGCATCCAGCGCCGGCTGACGAACGTGCACGGCGAGGTCATCAGGCCGGTGCTGGCCTGATCTAATCGGAGCCGGCCCGATCTGACTGGGTTCGAAACGCGAAGGGGGCCGGGCGTTGTGCCCGGCCCCCTTCGTTCGTATCAGGTTGCTCGGCGGAGGGTTAACCCCGCGTCGCGGCCTGGATCAATACATGTCGTCGTAGCCGCCGCCGGCGCCGGCCCCGGTGCCCTTCTTGTCCTCGGGCATGTCGGCGATCAGGGCGTCGGAGGTCAGCAGCAGGGTGCTGACGCTCGCGGCGTTCTGGAGGGCCGAGCGGGTAACCTTGGTCGGGTCGATGATCCCGTCCTTGACGAGGTCGGTGTAGACGTCGTTGCGGGCGTCGTAGCCGTAGTTGCCGGTCCCTTCGGCGACCTTGGCGGCGACCACTCCGCCGTCCTGGCCGGCGTTCTCGGCGATCTGGCGGATCGGCGCGGCGCAGGCCCGGACGATGATGTGGTAGCCGGTGACCTCGTCGGCGGACAGGCCGGTCGGCTTGACCGTGTTGGAGGCACGCAGCAGGGCCACGCCGCCGCCGGGGAGGATGCCTTCTTCGAGGGCCGCACGCGTGGCGTGCAGGGCGTCCTCGACGCGGGCCTTCTTCTCCTTCATCTCGCTCTCGGTCGCGGCGCCCACGTTGATCTTGGCGACGCCGCCGGCGAGCTTGGCGAGGCGCTCTTCGAGCTTCTCGCGGTCGTAATCGCTCTTGGTGTCGCCGATCTCGCGGCGGATCGACTCGATGCGGCCCTTGATGGTGTCGGTCTTGCCGGCACCCTCGATGACCGTGGTGTTGTCCTTGTCGACGATGATCTTCTTCGCCTGGCCGAGGTCGTCGAGGCCGACGTTCTCAAGCTCGACGCCGAGGGCCTCGAAGATCGGGTTGCCGCCGGTCAGGACGGCGATGTCTTCGAGCATCGCCTTGCGACGGTCGCCGTAGCCGGGGGCCTTCACGGCCACGCAGCGGAAGGTGCCGCGGAGCTTGTTGATGACCAGGGTGGCCAGCGCCTCGCCCTCGACGTCCTCGGCGATGATCAGGAGGGGCTTGCCCGTCTGGGCGACCTTCTCCAGGACCGGCACGAGGTCCTTCACCGACGAGATCTTCTTCTCGAAGATCAGGATGTAGGCGTCCTCGAGGACGGCCTCCATCGAGGTCGGGTTGGTGGCGAAGTAGGGGCTGAGGTAGCCGCGGTCGAACTGCATGCCCTCGACCCACTCCACCTCGGTCTTCAGGGCCTTGCCCTCTTCGACCGTGATGACGCCGTCTTTGCCCACCTTCTCGGTGGCCTCGGCGATCATCTTGCCGACTTCGTGGTCGAAGTTCGACGCGACGGTGGCGACCTGCTCGGTCTCCGTCTTGCTGCTGATCTTCGTGCTGAGCTTCTTCAGCTCCTCGACGATGTCAACAACGGCCCGGTCCATCCCGCGCTTCATCAGCATGGGATTGACGCCCGCGACGACGGCCTTGAGGCCCTCGTTGTAGATGGCCTCGGCCATGACGGTGGCCGTGGTCGTGCCGTCGCCGGCGACGTCGGAGGTCTTGCTGGCGACCTCCTTGACCATCTTGGCGCCCATGTCCTCATACTTGTCTTCCAGCTCGATCTCCTTGGCGACGGTGACGCCGTCCTTGGTGACCGTCGGCGAGCCGAACGACTTCTGGATGATGACGTTGCGCCCGCGGGGGCCGAGCGTCACCTTGACCGCGCGGGCCAGCTTCGCGACGCCCCGCTGCATCGCCTGCCGGGCCTCCTGATCGAACGCAATCATCTTAGCGGCCATGGACGGTCGACTCCTGCTCTGGGGATGCGTGTGCGTCTAGGTACGACACTGTCTTGCTGGAATGATCGGCCCGAGGGGACAAGCCGAGACCCGCGCCGGGTTCGTTTCGTTTCACCGCGGCGCGTCTTCGGCCGGGCTCGCCCGGTCGGGATTGGTTGTTTCAACGTGCGAGCGGCGTGCTCGGCTCGGTTCAGTCTTCGATCACGGCGAGGATGTCATCCTCACGCATGAGGAGGACCTTCTTGTCGCCGAGGAACTTGAACTCGTCGCCGGCGTAGGAGGTGAAGAGGACGGTGTCGCCGACCTTGACCTGCAACGGGCGACGCTTGCCGTCCTTGGTGATCCGGCCGTCGCCGATCGCCGTGACCTTGCCCTTCTGGGGCTTGTCCTTGGCGGTGTCGGGCAGGACGATGCCGCCCGCGGTCGTCGACTTGGCTTCTTCGCGCTCCACGACCACGCGATCGCCCAGTGGCTTCAAGTTCATCGGTGCAGTCTCCCGTCTCTACTCACCATCGACTAACCGTTCGCGCCCGTCGTCCCCAACCTCGATCCGGAAGACCAAGCTCAAGGACCCCCCGCCGCACACAGCCAGCGGGGCCGGACGCGCTCGAATGATGATGGACCCTATGCAACGGGCGTGCCCCACCTTTAGAATTGACTTAAATCACTAACCAGGAATCACTTACGATCTAAAATTCCAACTAGAACTTACAATCGAGCCTGCCGTTCCAAGTGCACCGAATACCTTCCCTGCCAAAACGGCAGTATGATCCGTGGCCAGACAACCTTATCCTGCTCGTCCTGTCCTGATTGAACCTGATTCATCCTGACACGCAATACGAGCCTTCGCACATGGCCACAATCGTCTTGGTCCACGGAATCAACAATCAACGCGAATCGGCCGACCTGATCGAGTCGTCCTGGCTGCCGGCGCTCGCGGGGGGGATCCGGGTCGCGGGCCGTGGGGATCTGGCTGATCGGATCTGGCCTCAGCGCACTTGGGCCGATGGGATCTCGTGCAGGGTCGCCTATTACGGCGACCTCTTCCGCTCGCCCGACCAGCAAGGGGGCGGAGCCGATCTTCGCGATTTGACGCCCGAGCAAACCGCATTAGCCGATGTTCTCGCCTTGGAATGGCTGGAACGGGTCGCTGATCGCGCCCCGGTCGGAAGCCAGGACGCAGACCAGGCTCGGCTCGCCCTCGAGATTGCACGCGAATCGGAGCGAGTCCAGGCCCAAGGTCGAGGGAACGACTGGCGCGAGGCGATCAAAACCCTCGCCCGCGTCTCCTGGATTGCCAACGCGGGAATGTCCGTGGCCGAGAGGTTCGTCCCGTCATTGGCGCAAGTCTCTCGATACCTGACGGACGAATCCATCCGGTCCAAGGCACGAAAGTCGGTTCTCGACTTGATCGACGCCGATACCAGCGTGATCATCGGCCACTCACTCGGCTCGGTCGTCGCCTACGAGTGCGCGCACATGCTGGATCAACCTTTGCCGTTGCTGGTGACGCTCGGATCGCCGCTCGGGTTGCGGACGATTGTGACCGAGCGGCTGATCCCTCCCGCCTCGTTCCCCCCAATGGCCGGCGTTTGGCTGAATGTCGCTAACCGCGAGGACATAATCGCTGCCGAGCCCGACCTTTGCCCTCTTTTTGGAAACGGCGTCCCGCCCGGATCGCGATTCGAAGGCAATAAGTTCGAGGAATGCAGTGAAGACCCTCACCGGGCCGAGACCTACCTTGGCCGGGCAAGATTAGGACGCGAAGTCATCGAGGTTCTAAACTAATTATTTAATACGCATCTGGATCGTATGCTTGGATAATGGCTCGAAAACTGTTCGAGATGGGGCTGCCGTCTCCGAAACGTGCCGCGGCACGCGACAACCCCTCATGCAGCCATTCAAGTGATTCAGCAATTCTAGACTCTTTAAAAGTTGCCGACGCTATATATTTAATTGCATCTAGAGAAAGCGGGTGATCTCGGCCCAGTTCAAGCTCACTTTCGGCTAGTATTTTATATAGAAGAGTTAAAGCATTCAACGAATCGTCGTCAAACAAATATGACGCCGCAAGATTAATGCGTGTCAAGAATGTATGGTAGTGAAATGGGCCAATCACTTTCCTCCGAAGCGGCAACAATGCCTCATATCGCTTAATCGCGCCTTTATAATCCCCGGTTTCACCTTTTAACGATGCAATATTATGTCGAGTAGTAAGGATGTCGGGATGACGAGAATGCAGCATTTTCCGTTGATCTCGCAACAAAGCTACAAAAAGCTGCTTAGATGTTGGCCAATCACCCATCCTTCCTCTCAAATTCGCCATGGTAGTGCGGACCGAAAATGTAATAGGATGATTCGGACCTAGAACTCGCGTTGCATCTGGAAGTAACGAATCCAGGATTTCCACTACCTTTGGAAGATCGCCAGAAATGCCAGTCCATGTTGCAATATTATTGCGAATAACGATTGTAAACTCATTATCGTCACCCATCATACGCTGAATAACAGGCAAAATATCCATTAGCACGTCTAAGGCAACCTGAGGGTCGCCCAACCTGCCTACACAAGCAGCGATCGTATTCTGAATTGCTTGCGTAGTCCCTTCAGCAGCAACATCCATCAAATCTGGGCAAACCAACAATGATCTACACAACCTTAATGCCTCTTTCGGATTGCCGTCTAAAAGTGTCCAATGAGCGATATTGATTTTAGTTTCAATGATATCCTTCTCCGAGGAGTTCGAATTCCCTATTAAATCGAACAACAGCGCTTGACACATTTCCAACGCCTTCTTCGCATCTCCTGCCCTGCCAGTCCATGACGCTAACTCTCGCCTTAAAAGCAAGCGTTTGTAATCGGCTTCGACGAGTACACCCTGGAACCTCGAGAGCCAGAATGTTATTCGTTCAACATTCTCGGCTGGGCTCATCGAATGGCGTTCCAGCAAGCTTGTCATACACCCATCATAATCTTTAATTGCCCACAAGTGACCAGTTTCACGAAGGAACGCGTATCTCTGGATTGGGGCTTCGGTTTCGCACGAGGCTACTGGTGCCAAAGCACCTATGGCCTGTATCAAAGCTAGGTGAATTTCGTTCTGGCCAAGGCCGTAGCCAATCGATTGAGCCGCTTGACTAAGCAGAAAGTCCGCCAATGTGGGGTGAAAGAGGATGACATGCTCCGCGGGGGTATTCATGTCGCGACGGAGGATAAGGCCACGTAATTTTTTGAGGAGATTGCGAACCGCCTCCTCGCCCTTGGGACCACCCAAAATTTCGCTCGCGTGAATTAGAAGCGAAAGTGGCACGCCCGAGCCAACTCCTGCCACAGCCAGCGGCCCCAACACTGCTCGGTAGCCGTCGAGCCATGCGTCTGATGCACCTGCCTGATCGAGGAGCTTTGCATAGGCTCCATCGACCGTCTGCGGCAAATTCCTCAAGTCGATCGCAGGCTCGGCCAGAACGGCGTCGCTCAGCAGTTGGGTAAGGAGCCAGTGGTCGTGTGCCCTTGTGAGGATGGCGACCCGCGACTCAATCGGGATGCGTCGGCCAGACAGGTAGGTGTTGAGGTCTTCGCGGCGAGTCCGGTTGAAGTGAAGACGGTGACCCGTCGGGCACTCGGACGTCTCGGGATGGGTTGTGATGATCAGGCTTAGCGCGGCGGGGCGTTCCTGGAGAAGCTCGCCGATTGTGGTGCGAGTAATCTCGTCCAGGTGATTGAGCCCATCAAGGACGATTCGGATCGAAGGCGAGCCGGGAAGGTAAGCAAGGGGTCGCAAGACTTTCGCGCGGAGTAGACCGAGCCTCTCCCTCTCCTGGAGAGGAGTGCTCCGCTCAAACGTCCCGACGGCCTCGGGCCAGGATGGTACGGAACGGTGGAGCTGCTTCGACAGATCAGCGGCGAGAATGCGTTGATTGGTCGTGGAGTCGAGGATCGCCACGGCCTGCACGAATTCGTCCGGGACCATGCCACTGGTCAGATCGGGGCGAGCGAACGCCGCAGCGAGAGTCGATTTCCCCACCCCGGTCTCGCCCGTTAACACAACTACCGGGTGAAGTCGGCTGGATTCCACGAGTTGGGCCAGTTGGTATGTGGGCAGGAAGTATTCAGTCTGCTTGAGGATCTGGGCACGTCCTGGGCTGTCCTTCCAGAAAACGTCACCGGGATCCTTGGCGGGATTCCGCGCCAGGTAGAAGCGATTGTCATCGCCGTTGTAGGCGACGTGTTGCGTGGGCCGATGCAGTTCTTTGAGGATGCGGTGGATGTGCCGGCACTGAATGCGAGCATCCGACATCGGGTCGCCGCGTTCCAAGACGCCGATGAGGGCACGAATCAGCGGTGCATTCGCTGTGGCGCGGTCGTCGGTCGCGGTGAGAATCTCGAAACCGCTCTGTATTGTCTGTGATTGCGCCCATCGCTCCATCGATTGCCAGACGGCTTCGCCGGCATGGCATGAATCCAGCAACACGACCAAGCCGCCTCTTCCATGCCAGAATTTGATCCGGTCTTTGATGAATTCAGCTAAGTGAATCGCACCGTCGGACGTCGTCTCTGATGCATCGGTTGGCATAAGATAGAAGTCGCCGCCCGAATCTTCGGAGAATTCGCCGTGACCGATGTATGCGAGGATCAAGGTCTCGTCCGACTTGCCTACTTCATCAAGTGCCGCTTTTATCGCATCCTTGGCCTCGCGGACTGACGGGTCTAGGAGGAGTTGCGATCGGCAATTTTCACCAGGAGTCGCAACGAATTCGCCCGGCCCGGGATCGGCCATCAAATCGTATAACCGCTGGGCAAGATCTGGCAAAAAGCTAAGCTTAGAATTATATTTATTGCACTGCGATCCGATAATCAGAATCCGTCGGCCTGGCATGTGTCTGACATCCACCATAAAACCAGCAAATCGACCGACCCGTGATCCTATCATACCAAGCCCCCCGCACTCCCGCCCGATGAGTTCCAGCGCATTCTCGGCGGCGAGGGAATTTGCGTCGGCCAGTTGAAGGTTTCGGCGAGCCAGTTGGCGATTTGCTCGATGTTGGCAAGGAAAATTGGGGTGGAGTTGACTCCAAGGAAGTCGGTTCCGATGGCAAGTCAACGCTCCGCAATCGATCCACCTGGGGTTGGCCCCGGTGGGACGCAGGCCGAACGATTGGTCGCCGCGACCGGCTCTTGGAACGGAGGCGCCTCAGGCGTGGCCGGTCGTGACCTTGTCGAAAACACGGCAGAAGTTGCCGCCGCCGATCTTGCCGATTTCGTCGGGCGTGAAGCCCTGGCGGAGCATCTCCGCGACGGCCGCCTTGAAGAATCCGCCGGAGAGGCCGGGCCAGGCGGCGTTGGTGGATTGGCCGGGGCGGGAGGAGAGGATGTCGGTGTCGGTGCCGATTCCGACGTGGTCGATGCCGACGGCGTCCACCATCGCCTTGATGCCGGTGACGTACTCGTCCATCGAGTCGGACAGCTTGGTCCACACGCCGATCACGCCGCCGGCGTCGGCGACGACGCGGGCGTGGTCCTTGCTGATGAGCCGCGAGGCCATCATTTTCGCCATCCGGGGGTTCTTACCCGGTCGCGTGTCGATGCTGGTGTGAGAGACGATCACCGGCTGGTTGGACGACTTCAATGCGCCCAGGACCGTCTCGTGGCTGGCGTGGGCCAGGTCGACGACGATGCCCAGCCGGTTGCACTCCTTGACGACGGCCGCTCCGAAGGCGGTCAGGCCGCCCAGGCGGGCGGGTTCGGTGTAGATGTCGCCGAGCGGCGTAACCTTGTCGCCCTTGTCATGGAGCAATTGGAGGTGGCGCAGCCCTCGCTTGTAGACCGCTTCCACCCGGTCGAGGTGTCCTTCGAGGAAATGCGCCCCTTCGATGGACTGGACGATGGTCGGCTGGCCTTTTTCGTGTGCGGTTTTGAGGTCGTTCAGGTTCAGGGCGCGGGTGATGCGGTCCTTGGCCAACTGGCCGTCGATCGCGTCGAGGCCTTGCAGGAACGTGGCGTAGGGGTCGCTGGCGTTGAAGTCGAGGCGGAAGGCCGCGCAGACGGCCGACAACCCCGAGCGTTTGATCTCGTCGGCCAGGTCGAGGGCGGGCTGTGGCTTCTGTTGATCCTTCGGGCCCTGCTGCGGCCTTGCCCCGGGGGCGTTGACGTTGACATGATTGTGGATGTCAATGCCGATGGTGTCGACCAGCACCCGCTCGACCCTCGGGTCCTCCGCGTCGGTCTGGGCCCGGAGCCATGCCGGCGCGAGCACCAACGCGACGTTCGCCCCGACTGCTGCCGTCAGAAAATCGCGCCGCGTATGACTCGATTGCATGGATTCCATCCTCGCTATGAGTGAGCGTGGGGTGACGCGGGCGCGATTCGAAGAGGACTTGAACCGGGGATTCCCGAATAAGAGTTGATCTCGGCGACAGGACCTGCACCCGTCCTCGCCGGCCCCCGATTGGACCCCACCCGAATCTCCCGTTCAAGAACGAAGCGAGAGCGACCGGGACCGCGGCGCGCGGGTGGTCAAAGACGACGCCCGATGCCCCCACTCTCGTCCTTCGATTCCTCTCCCTTCCCATGTGCCGCGACCTGCGAACCGCCGCGTTGCGACTCCGATTCCAGCAACATGGCTGGACAATTCACCGGGGCTGGACGTCGACCGATCCGCCCGAGGATCGCCGCGGACGACGCACGCCGGACCGCGATCGTGGCCAACTGGAACGTCAGAGCCTTGGCTGGACGGACAACCTTGGACCCGATCTTGATCGGCGGCCCCCTTGGCGAGGCCGGGTCGTCGGCGATCGTGAAACACGCAGGCCCAATGAAGGAGGCCCCGCCGACGCGGTGACGCGGGCGGGGCCTCAAATCCTCGCGGAATTCCCGAGGATGGAGGGGGTTGGAAGTCTCCCCTCAGGCCTATTCAGGCCTGCGAATGGTCTTGCGCGAAGCATGCCCTGTATCCGAGGAGTTCGACCAGGCTGAGACCCGTCGGGACGGCGCAAGCCGGCTCGGGGACGTCGAAATACGCCTGGTACGTGATGCCCGATGGAGCTCCAGAGCCCGAGCCCGCGAAGGTGAGTGCCCCGAGACTCGTGGGAATCGCCTTGAGACCCTGAAAGCTCAGGGCCGGGACGAGGTCCGTCAATTCAGCAAGCCCATTGTCGTCCAGGAATGAGGCCTCTAAAACGAAGAGCCCCACGCCATCGCACGTTTCCAGGCGTAATTGTCCGTCGGCCAGTCTCGCGAGTCGCAGGCCGGCAATCGCCGCGACGCCAAGGCCGTCGACGGTGACGTCTGCCGCGAGGATCGGCACATTTTCTCGGCTTGGGTCGCGGGGATCGGGGGCAATCCGCGATGAGTCAGCCTGAAAGCTGAAGATGAACGCCGCCCCTTCGAAGGTCGAACCTGCGAGGGTAAGATCCGAAGTCCCTTGAATTGTATACGTGATCATATCACTCCTAACATGCCCATCGAAGGCTGCTGCGAGTCAAGGATTCACGTGGCGACGAGTCGAACGGATTCGAGGAAGTTGGTCCCTCTCTCTGGATCAAATCGGGCAATAATAGGCATAAAAAGGCGATCATTCCGTTTGAGGTTTCCAAGCCCTCGGACGCGTGCGCAGGCCAATTTTTCTCGATGGCACCGATTCACGCTAGTCCCTAATATTAGGGGGGTCTGGTCCACCCCGTCGGTCAGGGATACCACGATGGCGAATTCATCGATTCTTCGATATCGCGACGCCAAGGCGATCTACCAGTTGATTGGGGAATGCCGCGAACTCGGGGACGACCGGATCCGCTGGAGGGATCACTTGATCGAAGGGCTCGCCGCCATGACCGGCGCCGACATCGGTCACGCGGGGGAGATGGCCGGATGCCGGTCGCTGACGCCCAGGGACCTGGGCGTCGTCGTCTGGGGGTGGCAGACCGGTTTCGCCGAGATGGCCGCCATCGAAGCGGGGCTCCGCGAGTTCGAGCACGACCCGACCATGTCGCCGGCGATGATCGAGCACCTTCGGCGGCATGTCGCCGAGGACGGCATCTGCCTGTCACGCTCGCAGATCCTCGAGGACCGACCCTGGTACGTCTCGGCCGACTACCAGGCGATCCAGCGGCCCTTCCGCGTGGATCACATCCTCTGGTGCTTCAGGACCATCCCCGGTGCAGGGGATGACGAGGCCTCGGGGATCGTCCTGAACCGGCAGAAGGGGCGACGCGACTTCGGGGCGCGGGACATCGCGATCGTGCAGGAAACCAACGCATCGCTGGCGAGTCTCCTCGGGGGCCCGCTCGCCCGCTTCAAGGATCCGTCGCCCCTCGACCTGGCCCCGAGGATCCGGCAGACGTTAGCTTGCGTGCTCGAGGGCGATTCCGACAAGCAGATCGCGACCCGCATGACCCTGAGCACACACACGGTCAACCAGTACACGAAGGCCATCTACGCCCACTTCGGGGTCAACGGAAGGGCCGAGCTGATGGCCCGCTGGATCCGCCGTGGCTGGGGCGGGACGCTCCACTGGTCGGAATCGAACGCCCGGGACGCCCAGGCTCGGTGACTCGCCCCGGAACCCGATTGGCGCCCTCGGTTTTGGACCACCCGGCGAGTCATCCTTGAGGGTGAGATCCCCCGCAGGCCCGCCCGATGAGTTCCAGCGCATTCTCGGCGGCGAGGGCCTTGGCGTCGGCGGGGTTGAAGGATTCGGCGAGCCAGTTGGTGATTTGCTCGGCGTTGGAGAGGGTGGGGTGGGTGGTTCCGACTCCGAGGAAGTCGGTCCCGATGGCAATTCCACCGAGGCCGGGCTCGCCCTTGAAGGGGATGGCGGCGGCGGTCTCGATGAGGGACTTGAGGTGATCGGGGGAGGTGGTGAAGGGGGGAGTGACGGAGAGGCCGATGGTTCCTCCCAGGGCTCGAAGGCGGACGAGGTTGGGCTGGGAGAGGGCTCGGGGGTGGTCGAAGGCGGGGTGGGCGATGGTTCCGTGACTGTAGACGACGGGGAGACGCTCGGCGTGGGTGGGGTCGGATTCGTACCAGTCGAGGACCTGGGAACACGAGAGAGGGTTCAGGTGGGCCAGGTCGAGGATGGGCCGGGGGCCGGGTTCGTTGGCGGGCGGGGCGAGGGAGAGAAGGGTGGCAAGGAAGTCGCGGCCCAGGTCGAGGAGGCCCCGGTCGTCTTTGGACTGGGAGGAGCCGGCGAGGAGGCTGGTGGCGAGATAGGTGGGCTGGAAGACACGGACGCCGCGATGGAAGAGCGGGGCGAGGCGGTCGAGGTCGGCGCGGGTACGGATCAGGGCGTCGAAGCCCTCGACTCCGAGGACTCCCCAGCAGAGTTGGTCGGGCTCGGATTGCCAGAAGGCGAGGTCGTCGGGGCCCATCAGGATGCGGCCGGAGAATTCGGATTCGAGCGCGGTGATCTGGGCGATGAGGGCCTGCCAGGGGTCGGGTTGGTGGGCCCAGTCTTCGGCGTCGCGGTAGCAGGCGAGCACGGCGGCGCGGGTCGCGCCCAGGTAGCCGTCGACCTGCGGCAGGCGGACGGGGATGTCGGCGTAACTGTCGGGGTGGAAGAGGGTGGACTCGCCGGCGTACTGGAGGGACCAGTCGACGTGAAGGTCGACCAGGCGCGGGGGAATGGGCTTGCGGGGGTTCAAGGCTTGGTCTCCACGGCGGCGGCGGCGGCGCCCCGGCCGAGGCGCCCTCGGTCGGTGGGGAATTCCATGGGCAGGCGGGCGAGGAAGGCCTCGATGGCGGGCTTCAGCGCGGGCCAGGTCAGTTCGTCGTGCAGGGCGTCGGGCTCGTCTCGGCCGATCCAGAGCAGGGGCCCGGCGGCTTCGAGGGCTGCGGCGAGCGGGGATCTGGGGGGGATGGCCAGGCCCGGAAAGCGGCCGGGGCGGGCCCAGCCCGCACGCGCGGGCGTTCCATGCTTGGCGTAGGCGACCTTCAACTCGGCCGTCGCGGAGCCGGAGGGGCGGGCCGCGGAATCGAGTGCCAGGGCGGCGACCCCGCGACCCAGGCCGATGACGACCGTCGAGCCCTTCCGGCTGGCCTCGACGGGCTGGCCGTCGGCGAGGCCGAGTGCAACCACGGAGCCCTCGACGAACGGGGCGGGTCGGCCCGAGCGGAGCAGGCGAGGGGCGATGCGCAGGACGACCCGGTCGAGGACCCGTGCGGCGGAGGCCTCGGAATCGAGGTGGATCAGGGCGAAGATGGCCGGCCGGTCCGGGTTCAGTCGCTCGTCCATCGCGCCCACGGTGAGGCCGCGGAGCAGGGGCCAGAGGTCGGCGTCCAGGTTGACGCGGGCCAGCATCGTGAGAATGTTCAGCCTGGTCCGGGCGGGCGCCACACCAGAGCGGGCGGGGTCGGCCTTCTCGGCGGCGTCGATGAGGGCGAAGAGGCTGGCGAGGCCATCGGCGGTGGGGTTGACGGCCAGGGTGGCGACGGCCGAGGCCCTCGAAGGGATGAGGTCGAGCCAGGCGAGGTCGAGCGTGCAGGTCGGGGCGGGCGTCCCTTCGGAGAGAGTCAGGCGGAGGTCGAGCCTGGCGGCGCCGTCGGCGAGGTGGGCGACGGCGGTGAGGCTGCGTGCCTTCAGGGTGGCCAGGGTATGCGAAACCTGCCGCCGGGGGACGGAACCGCCGTCGAGGCCGCGGGCCAGGGCCTGGACGTCGAACCGGGCGAGGACGCCGGAGTCGACCTTGGGCCAGCCCTGGACATCGGGGGTCGGGCCGAACAGGGTGAGGGCGAGGTCGTCGCGGGTGGTGGCCACGACCAGGCCGCGGTCGACCGGCCGGGCCGCCAGGATCAGGGGGCCGAGACCGACCCGGTTGACAGGCACGTCTTGCAGCGGCGGCTGGGCGGCACCGATGGAGAACGTCATGGCGTCCATGAAGGCGCCCAGGGTGCCGTCGTCCTGGGGGACGGCCAGCCGCCAGCGGGGGAGCGTTTCGGGCTGGGGCTCGAGGATGAACCGCGCGGCGTCGAGGTGGGACACCTCGTCGATCATGTCGGGATTGATCGCGGCAATCGCGGCCTCTCGTGCCTTGCCCAGCGACCAGGGGGGGGTCATCGACCGGCCGGCCAGCTTCCAGGCGACGAGCGCCATGGCCGGGTTGCGGGCCCTGGCGTTGCGGAAGAGCTCGAGCACGCGCCTGAGCTGCGTCTCGGGGTGAACCAGCCGGAACTCGGCCGGGCTCGCGGGGGCCACCGCCGCGGGGGCATCGGCCCCCGCGATCGCGAGGCTCGCGAGGAGGGCCGCCATGTCCATCAGCATTCGAAGAGACCCCGTCGCCGCGGTGAATTGCCCCGACTTTCGGGGGGATTGTATCCGCGTGGGCAAAATGCCGACAGCCCGGCCGCCGGGGTCGACGAGGGGCGAGAAAAGCACGCGGATGGGGCGGTCGGGGGGGTCTTGCAATGGGTAAGGTGCTGTGACATAGTTCACCATCCCCGTACCGCCAAGGGCGTCGACTTCAAGTGTGCCCGGACGCGGCGCCATCGCCCGCGATGGTCGCCGGCGGTCGGCCCCCCACCGAAGATCTGCACCAGATCCGCACGAGGCGATAGGATGAGCTGGCAGGTCTCCCTGTACGTCGCCGCCGTCTTGATCCCGCTGTTCGCCTCGGCGATCCAGCTCCTGGGGATCCGCTGGTTGGGCCGGCTGAATGCCACGATCGCGACGGGGGCCATCCTGACCTCGTTCGCGCTGAGCCTGGTCGGATCGTTCGTCTACTTCGGCCAGAATGCCGCCGCCGTGTTCGCGGGCAACCATGCCGCGGCGGGCGAGGACGGCCACGGCGAGGTGCCGCACGATATCGCCGGCCACGAGGCCGCCGCCGACCCCAAGGCCGGCCCGGCGCACGATGCCCTGGCGACCAAGGCCGAGCCCGCCACACCCAGGCCGCCGCACGCCGGCCCCCAGGCCTGGACGGCCGAGTTCGAGTGGATCTCGCTGGGGACCATGGCCCTGCCGGGTAGCTCGGCGAGGTTCGAGGACTTGACGATCCCGCTGTCGATCCACATCGACAACCTGACCGTGATCGTCTTCGTGATGGTCACGTTCATCGCTACGCTTGTTCACCTGTACTCGATGGCCTACATGCGGGGCGACCCGCGATATCCCCGGTTCTTCGCCTACCTGTCGCTGTTCTGCTTCAGCATGCTGGGCCTGGTCGCCTCCGGCTCGATCTTCATGGTTTTCATGTTCTGGGAGTTGGTGGGGGTATGCTCATATTTCCTCATCGGCTTCTGGTATGAGGACAAGAAGAACGCCGACGCGGCCAACAAGGCCTTCATCACCAACCGCGTGGGCGACGTGGGGATGCTGCTGGGCCTGGGCCTGCTCTGGGGGGCCCTGGGGACGTTCGACATCCGCGAGATCAACACCACGGTCCGCGACTCGTCGGGGCACCTGAACGAGACGCTCATCGACGGCAAGGACGTGATCCAGCTGAAGGATCAGGCCAGCGGCGAGGTGCTGAAGGACGAGGCGACCGGGCGGGCGCGGCAGATCCCGCTCTGGATGCTGACGCTGGCCGGCCTGGGGATCTTCGCCGGCTGCGTGGGCAAGAGCGCCCAGTTCCCGCTGCACGTCTGGCTGCCCGACGCCATGGCCGGCCCCACGCCCGTCTCGGCGCTCATCCACGCGGCGACGATGGTGGCGGCGGGAGTGTACCTGGTCGGCCGATTCTTCCCGGTCTTCACCGACCCCGCACTGCTCTACATCGCCTACACCGGCGGGATCACCCTGTTCATCGCGGCGACGATCGCGGTGGTGCAGGACGACTACAAGAAGGTGCTGGCGTACTCGACCGTCAGCCAGCTCGGGTTCATGATGCTGGGCCTGGGGGTGGGCGGCTGGGCGGCCGGCCTGTTCCACCTGATCACGCACGCCTGCTTCAAGGCCCTGCTGTTCCTGGGCGCCGGCAGCATCTACCACAGCGTGCACACCTATGACATGCACAAGCTGGGCGGCTTGCGGCCGAAGATGCCCGTCACGGCGCTGACCATGCTGCTGGCCACCTGCGCCATCTCGGGCGTGCCGCTGTTCAGCGGGTTCTACTCCAAGGACGCGATCCTGGCCTCGGCCCTGGCCCTGGCGATGGAACGGCCGGCCCACTCGCTCCTGTTCGTCCTGCCGTGCGTGGGGGCGGCGATCACGGCCTTCTACATGTTCCGGATGTGGCTGCTGGTCTTCGACGGCAACTCGCGCAGCCTGGGCCTCGCGGACACGCACGATGCCCACGGGCATCACCACCACGGCGATCCCGTGGCGCACGCCCACGAGAGCGAACCGCTGATGTCGTGGCCCCTGATCGCCCTGGCGATCCCGACGGTGGCGATCGGCTGGCCCTGGATCGTGGTCCCGCTGGCCACCCCGGTCCTGGAGCAGATGATCGCCTACGGGGCGCCGATCCCGCTGCACGAGCACGCCCCGGCGGCCCACTGGCTGGCGATGGTGGCGTCGCTGATCGTGGCCAGCCTGGGCATCGGCGGTGCCTTCCTCTTCTACTCGGCCAAGTACAAGCGGTATGAGTCGTCGGTCGTCGCGACCCGGTTCGCCGGGGTGACGAGCTTCCTCAAGCACAAGTGGTACTTCGACGAGTTGTACGGGGCCACGCTGGTCCGCCCCTGCCTGGCGCTGGCCCGCGGCGTGGCGGCGTTCGACAAGGGTGTGGTCGACTTCTTCGTGAACCTGTCGGCCCGGCTGACCCTGCTCCTGAGCCGGATCAGCGGGCTGTTCGACCGGATCATGGTGGACGGCCTGGTCAACCTGACGGCCGGCGTGGTCTACGCCCTCGGCGACCGCTTCCGCTCGATCCAGACGGGCCTGCTGCGCAACTACCTGATGGTTTTGGCCGTCGGGGTCATCGGCCTGTTCGCCGGGGTCGTCGCGTGGGTGTCAGGCTGACGCGACCCGGTCGCCCGTCTGCCGCCCCATCGATCCGATCATCGACAGATTGACATCCAAGGGCGCCTCGGCACGAGGCGCCGCATCGCAAACGGTCACGAGCCCCACCAATGAGCGACGACCTGCTGCTGAGCCTGCTATGGGCGATCCCCCTGGGCGGATGCCTGTTCGTCCTGCTCATCCCCAAGACGATGGTCGCGGCAATCCGCGGCTTCGCCCTGGGAGTCACGGTGCTGACGTCGCTGCTGACGCTGGTCGCGTTCAGCACGTACACGTCGGGCGAGAACACGCCGATGGCGCGCACGCTGCGCGATCGCGCGGCGGCCAACCCCATCATCTCGGGCCTTGAGGCCCCCGGCCAGGCGAGCCTGTCGGGCCAGCCCACCGCGTCCCAACCGGCCTCGGCCGATGGCGACCTGGTCGTCCGCAACGCCTGGATCCCGGCGTTCAACATCCAGTATTACCTGGGCCTGGACGGCATCAGCCTGAGCCTGATCCTGCTGGCCGGGCTGGTGAACTCGCTGGCCTGCCTGGCGTCGTTCTCCATCGAGAAGAACGTCAAGGGGTACTTCTCGCTGTTCCTGCTGCTGACGTCGAGCATGATGGGCGTCTTCCTGGCGCTCGACATGTTCCTCTTCTACGTCTTCTTCGAAGTGATGCTGCTGCCGATGTACTTCCTCATCGCCATCTGGGGCGGCGAGAACAGGGAGTACGCGGCGATCAAGTTCCTGCTGTACACCCTCTTCGGCTCGGTCTTCATCCTGGTCGCCATCCTGATCCTGTTCTTCTCCACCGGCGACGCCCCGTCGACCTTGAACGGGGTGCCTTACACCGCGCATAGCTTCGACGCGGTGAAGGTGGCGCAGGCGGCGTCCGAGACGAGCTATTACGGGGTGGCAACCCAGCGCGTCGTCTTCTTGCTGTTCCTGATCGGCTTCCTGGTCAAGCTGCCCAGCTTCCCGTTCCACACCTGGTTGCCCGACGCCCACGTGCAGGCGCCCACGCCCATCTCGATGATCCTGGCGGGCGTCCTGCTGAAGATCGGCGGCTACGGACTGATCCGGCTCGCCTGGCCGCTTGCCCCCGCGGGTGCCTATGACTGGGCCCCCTACGTCGCGGGCCTCGGCGTCTTCAGCATCATTTACGGCGCTCTGGCGGCCATGGCGCAGACCGACTTCAAGAAGCTGGTGGCCTACAGCTCGGTCAGCCACATGGGCTACGTCACGCTGGGCATGGCGGCGATGAACCTGGTGGACGACCCCCGCTACTACGCCTACGGCGTGAACGGGGCGATGTTCATGATGCTGGCCCACGGCATCACGTCCACCGGCATGTTCTTCCTCGTCGGCGTCATCTATGAGCGGGCCCACACCCGCGACCTGAACAAGTTCGGCGGCCTCTGGAACGTGATGCCGATGTACGGGGCCGTCTCGTTCCTGCTTTTCTTCGGCTCGATGGGCCTGCCCGGCCTCTGCGGCTTCATCGCCGAGGTCTTCGTCGTCTTGGCCGCGTTCAAGTACAGCCCCATCCTGGGCGTGCTGGCCGCCGCGGCGGTGATCCTGACGGCCGGCTACATCCTCTGGACTCTCCAGCGCATCTTCCTGGGCAAGCTCCCCGGCCAGGCCGCCGACGACCACGGGCATGGACATGGCCACGGAGACGAGTCGACGCATGCCGTCGAGCACGCCCACGGCCACCATGATGTCGACCTCTCCAAGCTGCCCGACCTGACCGGCCGCGAGATCCTGATCTCCATCCCGCTCGTCGTCCTGACCGTTATCATGGGCGTCGCCCCGCAGCTGATCCTCTCGTGGATGAGCCCGTCGGTCGACCAGATGGTGAACGCCGTGGCCAAGGGCGAGGCCCGGGTCACGCCCAAGCCCGTCATCTTCGCCCAGCCCGCAATCAAGGCCACCCTCGCCGAGCCCGCCGCCGCGGCACGCTGAGACGATGCCTTCGTGATTCCGCACGATGCCCGGCCGGAGCCCCCGGCCGGGCATCGTGCGTTCGAAATGTCTCGCCGACGGTCTCCTCGAACGGTGAAGGCGAGTCCCTCCTCCAAGCGGGCCCGAGAACGCCTCCAAGAACCGTGGTCTGCAACCGAATCAACCGCCTGGCAATCCGCGATGTCTCGTGCGACATTGCTCGGTGACAAGCCAATCAAGGCGGGGCTCGCCCGCGAGAATCCGTAGGGGTGTCATGTGCTCCGTCACAAAACGTTCTCTTCGGGATGGAAGCTGAAATGGAGCGAGACGGCCATCGTGGAGGCGGTGAGGAGTGAGGCGGAGGAGTTCGCTTCCCTGATCGGTTCCCGGAACGTCGTCTCGGTGACGGAATACTGGATGCGCAGTTACAAGCTCACAGTCTGGTATCTCGATGAGACCGTGAAAGAGCCCCTGGATCTTTGAACGCCTTGTTCAACTCAGTCTGCCCGCTTTCGGGCAACCCCGATGGGCCGAGGCGCGGTTAGCCCCTCCGATCCGCAATGCTCGATGACGCCCGCAGAATCGGCGTCGCACTTTCCAGGAATGAATCGCATGAGCACGACTACGAAGGTTGCGATCGTCACCGGTTCGGCCACGGGCATCGGTCGGGCGACGGCCTGGATGCTGGCGGATCGCGGCTATTCGGTCGTCGTGAATTACTCGAAGTCGAAGGCCGAGGCGGAGGAGGCGGCCGACGGGGTCCGGTCCCGGGGTGCCAAGGTGATCGTGGTTCAGGCGAATGTCGGCGATGATGGGCAGGTTCGGGGGATGGTCGAGCGGACGGTCGCCGAGTTCGGCGGGCTGGATGTGCTGGTGAACAATGCTGCGACGACGTCGTTCGTCGAGCATCGCGACCTGGACGGGCTGACGGAGTCGGTCTGGGACGACATCCTCCAGGTGAACGTCAAGGGGACGTTCTACGCCTGCCGGGCGGCGATGCCGCACCTGGAAGGGCGGGGGGGGAACATCGTCAACGTGGCGAGCGTGGCGGGCATCGCCGGCGCGGGCAGCTCGATCGCGTATGCGGCCAGCAAGGGGGCCGTCATCACGCTGACCAAGAGCCTGGCCAAGGCGTTCGCGCCCAAGGTTCGGGTCAACGCCGTGGCGCCCGGGCCGGTGCAGACGCGCTGGCTGGCCGACCATCAGGACATGGTCGAGCAGGCGATGAAGGCGACGCCGCTGGGCCGGCCGGCGACGGCCGAGGACATCGCCGAGGCGATCGTCTTCCTGGCCGACGTGACGAGCCTGATGACCGCCCAGGTGGTGGTGCTCGACGGCGGACGGACGATCTGAGCGTGCGTGGCTTGCCGCGGCGGCGCGTGAAGTTGACCTTGCCGCTCGCTTGAGTGTTGGATATGGTCCCGCCTGCCGCGGATGGGCTGCGACGCGGGTGGAGACGATCCCGAGACAGGCCGCCGGCCCATGGATGGGTCATGCGGGTCTGCGTGGGGTTTACACCTATGAAGGCGATCGATTCAGGTTCGGTCCCTCGTCCGTCGGAGCAGGCTCCCGTCCCAGGTCGGCAAGGAGGCCGCCGCATGCAAGGCAAATTCCGGTCCCGGAAGGCCGCACCGTTGGCCCTCGCGCTGTTCGCCCTCGCCGCGTTCGGCGTGTCCCCCGCCCGGGCCGGTCTGGACCTCGACCTCGAGTCTCAGCCCGAGGTGATCAATCAGATCAAGCTCGAGCTGCGCATCGCGGGGCTCGGCAAGGATGGCTGCGAGGTCGAGATCAAGCCGGCGCACGCCGCCTGCGAGTTCGACGTGATCAAGCAGAAGGTCGACCGCCGGGGGTTCCTCGACCCCACCCCGTTCCTGGCCAAGAGCGCCAGCGCCGACCACGACTGCACCTTCGCCATCGTGATCCGCGAGCCCGGCAAGCCCCCGCGCACCCTGCGCCGCGGCATCCGCCTCGACCCGCAGGTCGACGGAGCCAGCGTCCCCAAGCGTCGCCTCCCCTGCTACGTCTCGGCCCAGGTCGCCTCCAAGGTCATCGCCAAGGCCAAGGAAGAGACCCCCGCCACACGAGCCCGCTGACGACCAGCGCCCCATCCAACGCCGCTCCACGCCGGGCCGAGGGGAATTCCCCGCGGCCCGCGGCCGTTTCCCCGGGGCGTAGAATACGCGGGCCGCTCGATATAACAGAGGCGGGATGATGACGGTCGAGGCCGACCGGTCGCCGCCGGCTCCCCCCCTCGTTGGAATGTTCCCATGCTCAACGACGTGCGCATCGCCGCGGTCGCCGTGGACACACAGCCGGGGCAGCTCGCGGAGAATCTCGAGAAAATCTCCGAATGGGCCGGCAACGCCGCCTCGGCAGGCGCCCAACTGGTGCTGTTCCAGGAGCTTTCCCTCTCGGGGTTCCTGCCGAACCATCCCACGCAGGACCACGACGCCTGGCTGCGTGAGACGCTCCAGATCGGCCGGACGATCGCCCAGGCGCTCGACGGCCCGGCCGTCCGGGGTCTTGCCCGGATCGCGGCCGAGCACGGCCTGATGGTCTCCGCGGGCCTGCTGGAAGACGCCGGGAACGTGCTCCACAACACCCAGGTTCTGGTGGATGGGTCAGGGCTGGTCGGGCACTGGCGCAAGATGCACGTCCCCATGTATGAGACGCCGTTCTACAACGGCGGGGGTGTGCCCAAAGTGGTCGAGACCCCGCTGGGACGCATCGGCGCGAATATCTGCTTCGATGCCCTGATGCCGGAATCGACCCGCCTGCTCGCCGTCCAGAACGTCGAGATCGTCCTCTTCCCCTTCGCCTCCGACCCTCCCCCCGTGACCCCTCAGGGGTGGGCCAGTTGGGCGGGAACCGCGTTGAAGTCCCGATGCGCCGAGAACGGCGTCTACGGCGTCGCCTGCAACTATGTCGGCACGCCGACCTGCGCCTCGGTCAGCCAGTTCTTCCCGGGGGGTGGGATGGCCGTCGACCCGCGTGGGAACGTCTTCGGCGACTGGGCGGCCCCCACCGGAGAGCCCGGCATGCTCGTCGTCGACCTCTCGGCCGACGTCCTGCGCCAGGCCCGCGCCGAGCCGGAATACCTCTACCGCTTCCGCCGCCCCGAGTTGTATGGCTCGCTCGCCGAAGTCCGATGAGGCGGGCTCATCAAAGTTGCATCCGCTCGACGGCATCGAGCGCCCGCAACTCCTCGCGATAGCGGTCGCGATCGTCCTCGGTCAGCGGGATCTGTTCCAGCTCCGCGCGTGCGGTCCGGGCACGCTCCGGATCGCCCATCGCCACCGCCAGCTCGGCGCGTGCGGCCAGCGCCCGGGCCCGCTCAATCGGCGTGGCATCGGGGTTCTTGGCCAGGGCCGCGTCCAGCGTCCTGGCGGCCGACGAGTCCATGCCTCGCATGTCGCGGAAGTTCGCCGCCGTCTCGATCGCCCGAACCATCGGCGTCAGCTTCGCCCAGACTTCCTTGTCGGGATACTCGTAGGCCGGCTCGTCTCGCGCGATGAAGATGATCGAGTTGCCGCAAGGATCGATCACGGTGAACCGCTTCTGGCCCTCGCGCAGCCGGGTGATCCGGGGGATGCCGGCGGTCGGGACCTTGCCATGCTTGGCCTTCAAGGCCGAGGTGAAGGCCCCGTGTTGGGGCCCGACGTCGTCGACCATGACAAGGCACATTCCGGGCGTGCCGCCCTCCGCCGGCTTCACGCCCCGGTAGAAATGCAGGTCGAACCCGCCACGCTTCACGGCCAGGTAGACGTAAGGCTTCGTCTGACGGTAGGTCACCGTGAAGCCAAGCGTCTCGTAGAATTCCAGCGTCTCATCGGGCGAGACGCAAGGGAACACGGGGATCGCACATTCGTGACTCATCGTTCCTCCAGGGGTCCGATGCCTTGAACGGCGCTCGACGCGGCTGGGCTCCCGCGTCACGCGTGTGGCTCACTTACCTTCCTCAAGCTGGCTGACGACCTTGTCGGCGGCGGCGACCTCGGCGGGGGTGAGGCGGCGGACCTGGATCTTGCGGAGGGCCCCTGCGGTGTTCCAGGTGGCGAAGCCGAGGGGCTCGGTGGCGCGGGTCTCGATCCGGGTGGTGAGCTGAAGGTCCTTGTGGGAGAGCTGCACGACGGGCTTGTCATCGACGTAGCAGAGGATGACGTCGCCGGTCACGACGACCTTGAAGGCGTACCAATTCTGGTCTTTGTAGCGGACGAAGGTGGCGGTCTGGTTCTCCGAGGCATCCACGCCGTTGATGCTGGAGATGCCCGTGATGTTGCCCCCCCAGCCGCCGTTGACCAGGGTGACAAACGAGGCATTCACCGGGAAGGTGGCGGCGGCGAAGAAGTCGGTCCCGGCGGTGCGGCGTGCTTCGTAGGTCAGCTCATAGTCGACGCTGGGCAGGTCGGTCCGGGTCGAGACGATGCCGGTCATGGGCTTGCCGAGCGGAAGGATCAGGGCGCCGTCGACCACCTTGAGCTCGCCCCCCTTGCTGTAGCAGGGCTTCCAACCGTCGAGGGTCGAGCCGTCGAACAGGGATCGGGGCGGCGCGGCGGCCTGCTTGTCGTCGGCGGCGACGAGGGCGAGCGAGAGCAGGGCCGCGGCGAAGATGGCGGGGCTGATTCGTACGGGTCGCATGGTCGTCCCCCGACGCGTTCATCGAAAAAAATGGGCTGGGAAGGCCGGCGGGGCAGGGCCCGCGGGCAGGAAGGGGGGACACCGTAACACGCGCCTGGGACGGATCGCCAGGCTCAGGGCCCGTTTGGATGGCCGGTCGAGTTGACCGGGTGCTTTACGCGGCCTACGTTGAGGTTTGAGTGCGGTCCGACCCCGCGACGTCGCGGGCGCGTCGAGGGGGACGCAAAGTCGGTCAGGGCGCGACCCGATGTCGGGTGGCGAAGTCTGGAAGGAAGAGAGTCGCGATGAAGAGCCTCGGATTCTGCACACTGGCGGCGTTGATGCTGACCGGCTGGGATGCCTCCGCGGAGGAGGTCGGTTCCGCCCTGGTGGCGGCCGATTCGCCCGGCCCCGCGACGCTGGCGATGGCCGCCGGATTCGTAGCCCTGGGGGTCTTTCGCGCCCGCCTGAGGTGGGCGGCGCAGGGCCGAAGGCACCTGAGCGAGACGGCCTCGCTCTGAGCCGACGGGTCCGAGCCCTGACCGGCCGGATGCCGTCTATGGCGACACGTCTTGGCTGTTCGGGACCAGTTCGGCATACTAGCGAACCTTTGCAGACGCGCAGGCTCTCCTCAAGGCGTGTCGGCGAGCGGGTCTGCGCGAACCGGGCCGTACTCACGGCCGTGGCGATCGATTCCTTCAAGTCGACTCCAGAGGACATCCATGACGGGCCAGGCACCGCTGCTCGATAAGCTCCGCGAACTCGCCCGCAACCTCTGGTGGACGTGGCAGCCCAACGTCATCAGCCTGTTTCGAGAGCTCGACCCGGCCCTCTGGCGCGACTGCGACCACAACCCGGTCGAGTTCCTCCAGCGGATCGCGCCCGACGTCCTGGAGAAGCGAGCCGCCGAGGTGGCCCTCGACTCGCGGATCGACAATGCGTTCCGGCGGCTCAACGAGTATCTGGCCGACACCGACAGCTGGGGCTCGGTCTACGCGGCCACGCTGCGCACCCGCCCGGTGGCCTACTTCTCGGCCGAGTTCGGCCTGCACGAGAGCGTGCCCATCTATTCGGGCGGCCTGGGCGTGCTGGCCGGCGACCACCTGAAGAGCGCCAGCGACCTGGGCATCCCGCTGGTGGCCGTGGGCCTGGCCTACGCGCAAGGCTACTTCCACCAGTCGCTGAATGCCGATGGCTGGCAGCAGGAAAATTACCTGACCAACGACACCAAGATGCTGCCGGTCGAGCCGGTCCTCGACGCCAGCGGCGCGCCCCTGAACATCTCGATCGACACCCACACGGGCGTGCTGCACGCCCGGGTCTGGCGGCTGGAAGTCGGGCGGACGACCCTGCTGCTGTTGGACAGCTTCGTCGACCAGAACTCCGACAGCGACAAGGCCCTGACGGCCAGGCTCTACGGCGGCGACGCCCGGGTGCGCATCCGCCAGGAGCTGCTGCTGGGCGTCGGCGGGGTCAGGCTGCTGAACGCCCTGGGCATCAACCCCGGCGTGCTGCACCTTAACGAGGGCCACAGCGCCTTCGCCACCCTTGAGATGATCCGGACCCGGATGCAGGCCTCGGGCGTGCCGTTCGGCGAGGCCAGCCTCGACGTGGCGGCCATGACCGTCTTCACCACCCACACCCCGGTCGCCGCCGGTCACGACCGCTTCCCGTCCGACCTCGTCGAGCAGAACCTGGGCAAGATCCGCGACGAGCTGAAGCTGTCCTATGACGACTTCATGGGCCTGGGCCGCGTCTACCCGAGCGACCACAACGAGCCCTTCTGCATGACGGTGCTGGCCCTGAAGCTGTCCAACCACGCCAACGGCGTCAGCGCCCTGCACGGCGCGGTCTCGCGGCGGATGTGGCGCCCGCTCTATCCCAACAAGACCGAGCCGGAAGTGCCCATCGGGCACATCACCAACGGGGTGCATGTGCGGACCTGGGTGGCCCCCCAAATGCACGCCGTCTTCGACCGCCACCTGGGCGTCACCTGGCCGGCGCGGATGCGTCACCCCGAGACCTGGGCGGGCGTGTCCAAGATCGACGACGCCGAGCTCTGGGAGACCAACCAGGTCCTCAAGGCACGCCTGATCGACTTCGTCCGGACCAGGCTGGTGGCCCAGGCAAAGCGGCGGGATGAGCCCGCCTCGGCGCTCCAGGCCGCCTCCAAGGTGCTCGACCCCAACGTCCTGACGATCGGCTTCGCCCGGCGGTTCGCCACCTACAAGCGGGCCGGCCTGGTGCTCTCCGAGCCCGAGCGGCTGGCCGAGATGATCAATTCGGCCGACCGGCCGTTGCAGCTCGTCTTCGCCGGCAAGGCCCACCCTGAGGACCAGCTCGGCAAGGCGCTCATCCAGGGCATCGTCAAGATGACCCGCGACCCCCGGTTCGCCGGCAAGATCGTCTTCGTCGAGGACTACGACATGGACGTCGCCCGCCAGTTGGTGCAGGGCGTCGACGTCTGGATGAACAACCCGCGCCGGCCACAGGAGGCCAGCGGAACCTCGGGCGAGAAGGCCCTGCTCAACGGAGCCCTGAACTTCTCGATCCTCGACGGTTGGTGGGCCGAGGCCTACGACGGCACCAACGGGTTCGCCATCGGCAACGGCCTGACGCACTCGCAGCCCCAGGAACAGGACATCCGCGACCACCACGACCTGATGAAGACGCTCACCGACGTCGTCGTCCCGCTGTATTACGACCGGGCCGCCGACGGCCTGCCGCACGGCTGGATCGCCCGCCAGAAGTCGGCCCTGAGGTCGCTGGCCTGGCGGTTCAACGCCGACCGGATGGTCATGGACTACGTCCAGAACTGCTACCTGCCGGCCGCCGACGGCCTCTCCTGCCAGATGCCCAACCGCTGACCCATGCCCCCCGGCCGACGCCCCAATCCGGGGGCATCCTCGCAACCCGAGGGTGCCCCCGCTTGCGTCGACGCGCCGACTCCCGACGGGGCCCTTCGCCTGCGCGGCCCGCTCGCGTACACTTCAAGTCCTCCGGTCGGTTCGAATTCGGGTCGGTCTCGTCGCCCAGCGCCGGGCGGTCGGGCCTGCGTCCCCGGTGCCGGGCAGGGCGATCGAGTGCGGGGCGCCTGCAGGCGTCCCTGGCGTGGGAAGCGACGGATATGATCGGCCAGAATCTCGGCTCGTTCAAGATCGAGAGCATCCTCGGCTCGGGCGCCATGGGCGTCGTCTATCGCGCGACGCACGAGCAGACGGGCAAGCCGGCGGCCATCAAGGTCATCCTCGGCGACACCTCGCAGAAGAACAACGCCACCGAGCGGTTCAAGCGCGAGGCCGAGATCCTCCAGCAGTTCCGCCACCCCAACATCGTCCGCTTCCTGGCCGTCGGCCGGTCGTCGGGCCGCTCCTACTTCGCCATGGAATACATCGAGGGGGAGACCCTCGACCGGGTCGTCGACCGCCGGGGCCCCTTGCCCTGGGCCGACGTCGTCGACCTGGGCATCCAGTTCTGCGAGGCCCTGCACTACGCGCACGAGCACGGCGTCGTCCACCGCGACCTCAAGCCGTCGAACCTGATGATCACCGCCAAGGGGCAGGTCAAGCTCACCGACTTCGGCATCGCCAAGGACCTCGACGCCACCGCGCTGACCGCCACCGGGCGCACCCTGGGCACCGCCGCCTACATGGCCCCCGAGCAGATCCGCGGCACCCCCGAGATCAGCCACAAGACCGACCTCTACGCCCTGGGCGTCCTGCTCTACCAGCTCCTGGTGGGCGAGACCCCCTTCCAGGGGACAACCGCCCTGGTCCTGATGAACGCGCACATGACCGCCGACGCCCCCAGGCCGAGCGCCCGGGTCCAGGAAATCCCCAAGGCGCTCGACGACCTGGTGATGAACCTGATGGCCAAGAAGCCCGTCGACCGCCCCTGGGACGCGGCCGCCGTCGGCGAGATCCTCAAGGGCCTGCGCGACAAGAAGGCCAAGGGCGCCCCCATCGCGATGGTCTGGCCCCTCGACGGCGACCCGAGGGGCAACCCAACCCGCGCCGGCTCGTCGGTGCCCGCCCGGCCGAAGGCATCCAGGCAGGGGACCAAGGGGAAGGGGGCCGCCGCGTCCGCCGAGGCCCGCAACGGCTTCGACATCGCCGAGCTGCTGGACAACCCCAGGCTCGGCGTCTACGGCCTGATCGCCGCGGCGGTCCTGCTGGGCGCTGGGATCGCCTACGTGCTCTGGCCCACCAGCGCGGCCTACCTGCACAGCCACGCCGAGGCCCTGATGGCCCACTCCGATCACACCGACTGGACGCTGGCCCTGGATCGCTACATCGAGCCGCTAGACAGCCGGTTCCCCGACCATGCCTACAAGGCGCAGACCGAGACCTGGCGCGACAAGATCGCCCTGAACGCCGCCGAACGCCGCGCCGGACGGCTGGAGACCTCCAAGGGGACCGGCCTGGCCGGCCCGTCGACCGACGTGGAGACGCTCTACCTCCGCACCTTCGAGGGCGTCCAGGCCCTGCTCCAGCAATACAAGGAGCCCGAGGCCCTGGCCGCCTGGGAGAAGTCGCTGGCGGCCTACGCCCCGCACGGCCGGGAGGCCCGCGGCTGGATCCTGCTGACGAAGGGCCGGATCAAGGCTCTCAGCGAGGAGATCGCCAAGCGAAGGGCCACCGCCGAGGCGCTGCTGGCCGAGGCCGACCTGTCGGAGAAGTCGCTCAACGAGGCCAGGGCCGAACGCCTGAGGCGCGACGCCATCGAGACTTACGCGCGCTACCCCGATCTGCGCGACCTGATCGATCGCGCCAAGGCCGCCCTCCCCGGCGCCGCTGCCCCGCCCGGAGACCGGACCGCCCCCCCCGTGGAGCCAGACCCGGCGCCGGAACCCTCGCCCGAGCCCGCACCTGCGGCCGAACCCAACCCGGCCGCCGCCGAGCTGGCCACGCCCCCCGCCGGGGCCTGAGGCCGGGGCCGGAAACAAAGCGTCGGCAGGCCCTTGATGCGTGCGGGTTCGCTTCATGCGAGATCCGCCGATTTTTCGCGGAATCGTCGCACGCGCGGGGCCTGATAAACATTGACTCAACAAACGGGATCGCGTATCATCCTGGATACCTATCGTCGGAAGCCGGGGTGTATCACGTCTACGCCGCCCCGCAACACATCTCAACTGGATCGGCCTTCACGGCCCCGAGGTTTTGGCATGGCCCATTCCCCCGTCCGCTTTTTGGGCAGCCGCGAGCTGCACCGCGACCTCCCCAAGGTTCTCGAGAGCCTGGAGGATCCGACGGCCCGCTGCGTCTTGACGATCCACAGCAAGCCCAAGGCGGTCCTGATCGGGGCCGAGGCGTTCCTGTCGTTGCTCCGCGGCCAGACCCCCGCCGACCGCCTGCTGGCCCTCCAGCTTGGCGCCCTGGTGCAGGGCCTCGAGGCCGCAGGCACGTCCGAGACGCGAGCCGCTGCCCCGGCCCCCGAGGTCGAGCTGATCGCCGTCTGACGCCCGTCCCTCTCCCGCGACCATACACGCCCGATCCCGCCGCGGCGGCCCCCACCAACCGGGCCGCGCGAGGCGGCCGGCTGCCTCGTCGACGGCACCCTCCGATTCTCATGTCCGAATCCGATCAAAATTTCGCATTATGTTAATTTTTTGTTCCATTCTTGAATGCTCGCATTGAATCCGTAAGATACCGGTGTCGTGCGGAATCGCCCGCATGAACACGGTCGCGTGTGGGGACCTCTCCTCTTCGTCACACGCCCTCGAACCGCCCCGCCATCCGCAGTCCCCAACCGCCGACGTCCGCCGATCGCCCCCCGGAACGTCTCGTGCCCTCGAGACGAACGACCTCCACCCAACGCCCCCGGGTCGCGAGGTTCGACCTGCATACGTCCATCGGTCCGACTGTGCGATGTCGCGCAAGGACGAGTCCGGCCCTCTTTCCCAACATCTGTTGTCGGAGCCGTCTGATGAAGAGCCGTCGCGGATTCACGCTCATCGAGCTGCTTGTCGTCATCTCCATCATCGCCGTCCTCATCGCCCTCCTCCTCCCCGCCGTGCAGAGCGCCCGCGAAGCCGCCAGGCGCATGCAGTGCACCAACAATCTGAAACAGCAGGGCTTGGCGGCACTCAACTTCGAGTCGACCTACGGTACCCTCCCCCCCGGGGTAGGTCCTTATCCGATCGCCACCACAGGCGCTCGCGCTTCGGTCGCGGCCGTGATCCTGCCGTTCCTTGAGCAAGCGTCGATGTACGGCGCCTTCAATTTCCAGATCAATATCAACCTCTACGGTCCGACCACGGCCAATAACACGGCGCAGACGCAACTTGTCTCGGCGTATATCTGTCCTTCGGATCCGAGTTCGAATCGCTTCACCCTGGGCACCACTCAGCTCGGCTACAACAATTACTTCGCGAGCACCGGGAACTCGCCCAGCAACTTTGAAGGCACGCTCCCCTCGCAGGAGTCGAACACGGCTCGCATGGGCGTTTTCACGATCAAGCTCAACACGTCCGAGCCGCAATACATCCCGGCCGGGAGCACCACCCTCAACCCGAGCTATCGGACCGCGATCGGCGTGTCGATGGCGGGAATTACCGACGGCACGAGCAACACGGCGATGTTCGCCGAGACGAAGCGTGGCAAGGCCGGGACCAACACGCCGGCGGAGGTCCCTATACCCGACCCCTTGAACGTCTATACCTTCTCCGGCGACTTCACCGGCGACACCGCGATCATCCCGCCGACCGACTGCGCGACGTTCGCCAACCAGACCCGCCTCCGCTATCGCGGCCAGCAGTATTATCGCAGCCTGCCCGCGACCGGTTATTACAGCCACACGTTGCCGCCGAACTACAAGCTCTGGGATTGCGTGAACACCCCCAACTACAACCAGGGGCACATCGCGGCCCGGAGCTACCACCCCGGCGGTGTGAACGTCTCGTTCTGCGATGGCTCAGTCAAGTTCGTCAAGGACACGATCAATCCGATCGTCTGGCGAGGCGTGGGCAGTCGCGCGGGCGGCGAGATCTTGAGCGCCGACGCATACTGATCCGTTAACGACAGCCTTCGACCGGCCTCCGACGACAAGGCCTGGATGACACGCATGGAGCGACGGCCGCCGAAATGTCGGCGGCCGTCTTTTTTTATTTCCGTATTCAGATAGGAGCTGGTGAATGCCCGAGATCACTGGACGGCCGCGTATCGCTTTTCTCGCCCTGTTGACCGCAATGACGACCGGGTGCGGCGGCGGCACCGTGTCCGACGCCGACCCCGACGCGGCCGCGATCGAGGTCGTCTCCTTGAATGAAGTGGCCGAGAACTATCGGGGCCTGTCCATCTTTAAGAAAGCCCCGCCCAAATCAGTCAAGGAATTTACCTCCAACGAAATGCTCATGGGCGCCGGAACGACGGCGGTGCGTGATGGCCAGATCATCGTTCAGTGGGGCTCGAAGCTGCCCGACACGAACGAGGAACCGGGCAAGGTTCCCTCGCCCGAGATCCTGGCCTATTACAAGGAGGTCCCCGAGTCGGGTGGTTACGTCCTGCTCCTCGACAGGACCGTGAAGAAGATGACCGCCGATGAGTTCAAGGCGGCGTCCAAGGCAGGCAACCCCTCGACCAAGTGAAATCCTGCCCGGGATGAGCGGCAGGATCGCCTGATGAGGGTCTCGTCCCGGCCAGGCATCCTTGTCCGGGGTCACGGACGCTTGGATTCGAAAGGACCCCCGGGCAATCTAAAGGCCGCCACGCTCGCGGGCACCTCGTCCTCCGACGAGAAAAGCTCCGAGGCCAGACGCCGAACCGATCCTCGCCGACAACTCAGAGCTGAACCGGGCCGGGGACCCCTGACAGGGCACCCCGGCCCGACTCGTTTCCCGCGGTTCTCGCCTCCAGATGACCGGGCCAGACAGCTCCTTGGCCATCGCGGGAGAAGTCCGTGTCGAGATCCGAAAAATCTTCCAAAGAATTCCCGCCGCTTTTCTTCGCGAAGCGCAACTCTAAGGATTGGCCCCCGTGGTCTTCCCGGCCGGCACCCGGACGAGCCAGGCTCTTTGACAATCTGGATCGCACCGCATCCTGCATTCGACGGAACAAAATCCTGCCGATCGAAGCCATCATCTGTCCCCGAACGAACCCACCTCGCGGACACCGAACGAACCCATTCACCGTCCTATCTCGCATTTTGGAAAGGGGTTCCGTCAATTTGCATGGATTCTCCCTTGCGGCGAGGCGTCGCCAAATCGGAACGAAGCCATCGCGTTTCAAATCCAACCCACTGCGAGCAGGCCGAGCCTTCAGGGCATTCGAAACAACCGTCGGGACTCGATTGAGCCGGACACCGAGACGCAGGCCGGGGTAAAGTTGACACGCTCGACGCGAGTCCTCAGGCTGATCCTGGCGAGGGGGAGGATTGGGTCGGGAGCCTGTTCGAACGAGCCAGTCCGGGGCTCAATGACGAGTCGACCGGCGGCCGATTTTCAGGATGATGAGCGTCCCGCGTTGATCGCCCTGCCAGGCCCCAGAGGGTCGAAATCGGGTGACCGGCCGGGTAGAATGACTGTTCCAGCGTTCAGTGGCCGGCCTCCGGCCATGGGCGCTTCCTGCCGTTGAGGTGATGGATGTCGAGCGTCAGCCGGCCCTTCGTGCACCTGCATTGCCACAGCCACTTCAGCCTGCTCGACGGCGCCAGCAAGATCCCGGCGCTGGTCAAGCGGGTCAAGAACGAGGGCATGGGCGCGCTGGCGGTCACCGACCACGGCAACATGCACGGGGCCGCCGAGCTGCTGCGCGAGGCCAAGTCGGCCGGCATCAAGCCGATCATCGGCATCGAGGCGTATGTCGCGCCCCACCACCGGACGAGCAAGACGGCCGGCGGGGTGTCGGGGCAGGAGCACAACTTCCACCTGACCCTGCTGGCCAGGAACGCCGCCGGGTTCCGCAACCTGCTCCGGCTCTCGTCGATGGCCTTCCTGGAAGGCTTCTACTACAAGCCACGCGTCGACAAGGAGATCCTCGAGCGGCACAGCGAGGGGCTCATCTGCCTGTCGGGCTGCGTCTCGTCGGAGTTCTCCGACCACCTCCTGCGCGGCAAGGCGGCCGACGCCGAGAAGCTGGCCGCCTGGTACCAGAAGATCTTCGGCGAAGAGAACTTCTTCATCGAGATCCAGAACAACGGCGTCCAGATCCAGCGCGACCACGAGGCCGTGGCCGTCCCGCTGGCCAATCGCATGGGCATCCCCCTGGTCGCCACCAGCGACGCCCACTACCTGACCCGCGAGGATGCCCCGGCGCACGACGTCCTGCTCTGCGTCATGACCGGCAAGACGCTCGACGACCCAGGCCGGATGAAGTTCGACACCGACGAGTTTCACGTCCGCACGCCCGACGAGATGTACGAGGCCATGCCCGGCCACGAAGAGGCCCTGGGCATGTCGGCCAGGATCGCCGACATGGTCGAGGACAACTACAAGAGCCTCGAGTTCGGCAAGCGGTTCTTCCCCGCCTTCAACCCGCCCGACGAGAAGACCCCCGAAGCCTACCTGCTGGAGCTTTGCAACGAAGGCCTGCTCGTTCGATATGGCCCGAACCCGTCGCCCGAGGTGCTCGCCAGGCTGGAGCATGAGCTGGGTACCATCAACCGGATGGGCTTCGCGTCGTACTTCCTGATCGTCTGGGACTTCGTCCGGTTCGCCCGCGAGGTGGGCATCCCGTCGAACGCCAGAGGCTCAGCGTGCGGGGCCATCGTCAGCTACCTGCTCTACATCAGCCACGTCTGCCCGCTGAAATACGACCTCCTGTTCGAGCGGTTCCTCGACCCCAACCGGTCGGAGGCGCCCGACATCGACATCGACCTCTGCCAGGAGCGTCGGTACGAGGTCATCGAGTACGTCCGCAACAAGTACGGCGCGGCCAACGTCGCCCAGATCGGCACGTTCGGCACGATGGCGGCCAAGGCCGCGATCAAGGACGTCGGCCGGGCGATGAACATCCCGCTGTCGCGGGTCGAGCAGATCACCAAGCTGATCCCCAACGTCCTGCACATCTCCATCGAGGATGCGATCAAGCAGGAGCCCGGCCTGCGCAAGCTGCGCGACGAGGACGCGCAGATCGCCAAGCTGCTCGACTTCGCCAGGCGCCTGGAGGGGATCGCCCGCAACGTCAGCACGCACGCCGCCGGCGTCGTCATCGCCGACCGCCCACTCAACGAGATGGTCCCGCTCCAGAAGCTGCCCAACAAGGACAAAGACAAGGAAGTCGTCAGCACGCAGTGGTCGATGGGCGACGTCGAGAAGGCCGGCCTGCTGAAGATGGACTTCCTCGGGCTGAGGAACCTGACCAGCCTGGCCACCGCCGTCCGCCTGATCAACGAGCGCAGGCCCGCCGACGACCCTCTCGACCTGGCCTCGCTGCCGCTCGACGACGAGGCGACCTATTTGCTCCTCCAGCGCGGCGAAGGCAAGGGGGTCTTCCAGCTCGAAGGGGCCGGCATCCGCGACCTGCTCGTGAAGATGAAGCCCGACCGCTTCGCCGACCTCATCGCCATCCTGGCCCTCTACCGCCCCGGCCCACTCAACGGCGGCATGGTCGACTCCTACGTGAACCGAAAGCACGGACGGGAGAAGCCCGAGTACCCGCACCCGGTGATGAAGGACGTCCTGGAAGACACCCACGGGATCATGGTGTACCAGGAGCAGGTCATGCGCATCCTCAACCGCTTGGGGGGCATCGAGCTCTCTCAGGCGTACGGGTGCATCAAGGCCATCTCCAAGAAGAAGACCGAGCTGATCGCCGCCGGCCGCGCCGAGTTCGTGACCGGGGCGACGGCCAAGGGGGTCTCGAAGGACCAGGCGTCGAAGATCTTCGAGCTGATCGAGTTCTTCGGCGGCTACGGCTTCAACAAGTCGCACTCGACGGCGTATGCCCAGGTGCTCTACCACACGGCCTACCTGAAGGCGCACTACCCGACCGAGTTCATGGCGGCGGTGCTGACCTCGGAGATGGACGGGGCCGAGCGCGAGAAGTTCTTCGTCGAACACATCGACGACTGCCGACGCATGGGCATCGAGGTCCTGGCCCCCGACATCAACGAGGGGGGGGCCGAATTCCGAGTCGCCCGCGAGGGGGCCGTGAACTTCGGGCTCCTGGCCGTCAAGGGGGCCGGGACCAAGGCCGTCGAGGCGATCGTGGCGGCCCGCGACCTGGGTGGCAAGTTCGGCCACCTGACCGACCTGTTCGAACGCGTCCCGCAGGGGGTCATCACCCAGTCGTGCGTCGAGGCCCTCATCAAGGCCGGCGCGTTCGACAAGATGGGGGGCCGCCGAAGCCAGTGGCTCGCCATCCTCCCCCGCGCCGCGCAGGCCGGCGCCGCGGTCCAGGAAGACCGCAAACGCGGCCAGCGCAGCCTGTTCGACGGGCCCGACTCGGACTCCGGACCGGCCGCCTCGGCGGCCCTGTCGCTGCCCGACGTGCCCGAGCCCCCCGAGGCCGAGAAGCTGGCCGACGAGAAGAAGGTGCTCGGCTTTTATATGTCGAGCCACCCCCTGGCACGCCACGCCGCGATGCTCCAGGCGCTGGCCACGCACAAGGTGGCCGAGCTGGGGAATACCGCGGACAAGGCCGAGATCCTGCTGGGGGGCATGATCACGGCGGTCCAGCTCAAGACGGTCCAGAAGAGCCGGTCGGGCCTGACCCGGATGGCCAAGCTGACCTTCGAGGACCTGACCGGTTCCGTGCCGGCGATGCTCTGGCCCGAGGAGTTCGCCAAGAATGAAAGCATCCTCAAGAATGACCAGATCGCATTCGTGAAGGGGACGCTCGACCGCCGCCGCGAGCCGGCCGAGCTGGTCATCACCAAGATCATCCCCATGGACAACGGCCCCGCCGAGCTGACCCGGGGCGTGATCGTCCGGCTTCACAAGGGGATCCAGCAGCCAGACGACCTGGAGCGGCTCAACCGGACGGTGAAGGCTTATGCGGGCAACCTGGACCTCTACCTGGAGATCCTGGGCCTCGACGGCGTCCGCAGGGCGATCTTCAAGGCCGGCCCCAACCAGAAGGTGCGCCACGACGAACGCATGCTCGACGACCTGGAATCGACCGTCGGCTGCGACAACGTCCGCCTGCTGGGCCTGGGCGGGACCGCCTCGCGCAAGCCCTCGATCAACCCCGTCCCGGCCTACGCGGCCACGGCCCCGGCGATGGACGATGGCCCCGGTGACGACATGGACGACGATTGAGCCCCCGGATCGAGGGCTCAGCTCCTCCGACCCAACCTTCACGGAACTTTCACGGGTCCGAAAGCAGATCCTCACGACGGCCGGCTACCCTTGAACGCTCAACGCGTTGCCGTTTCGATCGCCGGGGTTATCCGACGATCGCTGGCGACGTCCTCTAGGATGCTTGCCGATGCTTGCGAAGCCGACCCGCCGCGGGTTCACCCTGATCGAACTGCTTGTTGTCATCTCCATCATCGCCGTCCTGATCGCGTTGCTGCTGCCGGCCGTGCAGAGCGCCCGCGAGGCGGCACGTCGGATCCAGTGCACCAACAACCTGAAGCAAATCGGCCTGGCCCTGCACAACTACGAGAGCAGCGTCGGGGCCTTCCCGCCGGGCGGCGAGTCGTCCAACTACACGTACAGCGCCGGCAACCCCCAGACCCAGTTCGTTGACGGCGAGTACAGCCCGCTCGCCCGCATCCTGAACTACATCGAGGCGGGCAACGCCTACAACACGATCAACTTCAACCTCGACTACAACACCGCCACCGGCGCCAACTTCACCGGGACCTCCTCGGTGATCAACGCCTTCATCTGCCCCTCGTCGGTTCGCGAGCCCTCGGGCGGCCGAGACACCATTGACCAGACCGACTTCATGTCCGTCCAGTTCGGCGTCGGCTACGGCGTGCAGGATTACGGCGCGACGGTCTACACCGACATCGACCCGACCGGAACGGTCGTCCCGGGCGCATCGCCGGTGACCCCCTACCGCAACAAGGTGGCCCGCGCCGACGGTGCCCTGAAGGCCAGCTGCACCCGGATCGCCGAGCTGACCGACGGCACCAGCAACACCATCGTCTTCGCCGAAGATGCCGGCCGCGACGCCCGGTTCGTCAGCCCCTACAGCGAGCAGGACCGGATCGGCCACGACCTGGCCCCGTACTCGCCCGCCCGCCCGGTCATCTCCACCTACAACAGCCGTAAGTACTGGCGCTGGGCCGAGCCCGATGGCGGCTTCGGGGTCTCAGGCTCGATCAACAACAAGTTCCGCCCGATGCGGACCGACACCCCGTACTCGACCGTCTCGGTGGTCAACGGCGTGGACGTGAAGGGGAACAACGCGGGGGCCAACGACGAGATCTTCTCGTTCCACCCCGGCGGAGCCAACGTCGTCTTCGCCGACGGCTCGGTCAAGTTCCTCAAGGACACGACCAGCATCGTCGTCCTCCGCTCGCTGATCACGGCCAAGGGCGGCGAGGTCGTCTCGTCCGACGCCTTCTGATCTGATCGCCCGCCGCCCCTCCGAGGGCGACCCCCGACTCGCCGGTCCCAACGATGGACCGGCCCCTGGCAGCCCGCGGCCCGATGCCGCGGGCTGCGTCCGTTCCCGACTTTGCATCCGGAGCCGTCGATCAGTTCCCTCGGATCGCCCGGGCGGCGATCCCTCGGGACCGCTCCACGTCGGCGGCGATCTGCGTGAGCAGGTCTTCGAGCCCGCCGAACGGCCGGGTGCCGCGCAAGCGTTCGAGGAAGTCGAGGTGCACCGTCCGGCCGTAGAGGTCGCCCCGGAAATCGATCAGGTGGGCCTCGACCTTCTGCTCCTGCTCGCCGAAGGTCGGGTTCGGCCCGACATTGCAGGCGGCCGGCAGGGGCGTCCCTTCGCCGTCGATGTAGGCCAGGGCCGCATAGACTCCATGCGCCGGGATGATGGTGTCGATCTCGTCGAGGTTGGCCGTCGGCACGCCCAGGCCGGCACCTCGGCCCGCCCCGTGCGTGACCATCCCTCGGATCCGATGGGGCCGCCCCAGCAGCGCCGCGGCCTCGCTCACCCGGCCCTCGGCCAGGTCGGCCCGGATGCGCGACGACGAGACGAGCTGGCCGTCGACCTCGGTGGGGGGGATCACCTCGAGCGCGATCCCGGCGTCGGCGCACCATTCGGAAAGTTGCCGGGTGTCGCCACCACGGGCCCGACCGAAGCCGAAGTTGGGGCCCTCGACCATGCCGATCGCCGCGAACTGCCCGGCGATCACCCGGTCGAAGAACTCGCGGGCCGTGAGTTCCAGCAGCCAGGGACCGGTGCGGAAGACGCCAACCTCCGAGGCGCCGGCCTGCTCCAGAAGCTCGATGTTGCGGTCGGTCCAGGCCAGGGGGACCGGCGCCGACTCGGGCCGCAGCAGGGCGACCGGGTGGGGGTCGAACGTGACCGCGACGGCCGGCACGCCCGCGGCGTCGGCCAGGGCACGGAGGCGGCCGATGAGCCGGGCATGGCCCCGGTGGACGCCGTCGAAATTTCCGATCGCCAGGTAGGCCCCGCGGGCCAGGGCCGGCACGTCTTCGAGCCGAGAAAGCGTGAACACCCGCGGAAGTCCTCGGCACGATCCCCTGATCATCGCGGGCCGCCGCCGTCGGCGGGTGCGAAGCAGGGGGGCTCACGCGGGCCGACGGCCGGCCAACTTGCCGGGGCCGGCGCCCGTCGCTTCACCGCCCTGATTATCGCGGCCGGGCCGCGGCAGGGTCAATGCCCTGGATCGACCCGCAACGGCGCCGAGCCGAGCTTCGGTGAATCAAGGCGCGATGGATCGGCGTTCCTCGGATATTAACCGTCGTGAAGAGAAAGTTTCTGCTAACCAAAACTTGACATGGACTGCGACTAAAATTAAAGTTTCGATCGCAGGCATTAGCCTCAAGGTACGAGGCTGCCGCTCCTTTTCCTCCCCTCCAAATCAGGCAAACGAACATGTCCTCCCGTCAGAGGCGTTCTCGGGTTGGTTTCACCCTGATCGAGCTGCTGGTGGTCATCAGCATCATCGGCGTGCTCGTTGCCCTGCTCCTACCCGCGGTCCAGTCGGCCCGCGAAGCCGCGCGTCGGGCCCAATGCACGAACAATCTCAAGCAGCTCGGCCTGGCCCTGGCCAACTACGAGTCCGCGATCGGTGCTTACCCGCCTGCCTACGTCGGCGACCCGAATGCGACGGGAACGGCCTACGGGGTCAGCTATCCGGACGAGAACATCAACACGCTCCCCGGGTTCGCCTGGGGGACGCTGCTGCTTCCTTACGCCGAGCAAACCCCGGTGTCTTCGAGCCTGAACATGAACCTGCCGTGCTGGGCGCCCGACAACTCGACCGGTGCGACGACGAAACTTGCGATGTTCCTCTGCCCGTCGGTCACCGGCGGGGATGCTCCGTTCGCGCTTCACCGGTACACGAACGGCAATTCGGGCAGTCCGAACGACGGGGGCGAGTTCGCCCCGCAAGTCATCTTCTCTCGCAGCCATTACGTCACCAACGCGGGGATCAACCAGCCCTGGGGTCGGACGAAGCGGTATTCGTACGACTTCGACTCGGCCGAGCCGATCCAGGGGGCCGGGCCCCACGTCATTGACGGACCGTTTTACCGGAACTCGCGGACCAGGGTGGCGGATGTCACGGATGGCCTGTCGAACACGGTCTTCCTGGGCGAGAGATCCTCGATCCTGTGCGACTCGACCTGGGTGGGGGTGGTCCCCTACGCCTGCACGCCGCAGAGGCCTCGCTGGCCTTCTGAGCCGAATAGCGGGGGCAACCTCGTTGGTGCACACAGCGGCCCGGACATTCGCGACCATCCCAACGTCATCATCCACGCGCCAAACCACCCGTTTGGCCACACGGACGAGATGTTTTCCGAGCATCCAGGCGGTGCGGGTGTCCTTTTTGGCGACGGCTCCGTCCGGTTCATCAAGGAATCGATCTATCCCCTGACGTGGGTCGCCCTCTCCACGCGGAATCGGGGCGAAGTGATCAGCGGCGACTATTGAGCCGCACTCAGCAGGACGGTCGAGGGGCCTCGGGCCGCCTCGTTTCAGGACGATGATCGTGAACCTCGGGAGGGACTCACTGCGATGATCCGTCGTGTGGAATTGCTTGCGGCCTTGCTGCTGTCCTGCACCGTCATGGCCGCCGGTTGCGGCCGTGCACCGGCGATCGGGCCGGATAAGGAGGTCTTCACCACCATCGACGCGCTTTACACTGCCGTCAGCATGAAGGACGCGGGCCAGCTCGAGCGGAATGCGACGAGCTTGAACCGGTTCCATGAGGCCGGCCGGCTCCCCGACGGTGCCCATGAAGCCCTGGCCGCCATAGTCTTCGAGGCGAAGGGGGGCGAGTGGGAACCCGCCCGCCAGAAGCTCCGCGACTTCATGCTCGACCAGGGGCCTCAGCGTGAGCGTTGAGGGAGTGTCGGCCGCCGCAGATCTAACGGGCGACGGGAGAGGGCCCGAGGTTTGAGCCGCTCAGGGATGGGTCGGCCGAGGGAACCTCGGGCAGCTCGATCGGGATGGGCAAGTCGGGCGGGAGTGGCTGAACCAGGTCGAGATCGGGCTCGTCGGCCGGCCGAGGCGGGTGGATGTGGAAGCCCGAATGGAGGTCGTCGGCGGGCAGGGGGAGCTGGACGTCTTCGGGCACCAGGACCTTCGGGCCGACGACGGCCCCGCCACGCATCCGGCCCTTGTAGAAGCGATGCAGCAGCCAGATGGCCAGGCCGAGGGCAACGGTGACGACGACCGCACGCTGGACGTCGTGCAGGGCGTGCTCGATCTGATTGGCGAAGAGGTAGCCGAGCCCGAACATCAGCGATGTCGACAGCGTGGCGGCGACCAGGTCGGTGAGGAAGAGACGTAGGGGGGGCAGCTTCAGGATGCCCGCGGTGAGGTAGGCCGCGGTCCGGAAGCCGGCGGCGAACCGGCCGAGGATCAGGATCTTGAAGCCGTGCCGGTGGAAGTATCCCTTGATCTGGGCCTCGCGCGGCCGGGTGAGGAACTTGCGCGTCAGGCGCAGGCCCAGCACCTTCTCGCCGTAGACGTAGCCGATGAAGTAGACCACGAAGTCGCCGGCGAGCACGCCCAGCATGCAGGCGGCGAAGGCATAGGGCCCCCAGAGCGTCTGCTTGTGCGAGAGCACAGCCGCCAGGATGATCGGCGCCTCCTCCGGCACGGGGAGGCCCAGGCCCCCGAGCAAGAGCAGGAGGAAGATGCCGAGGTAGCCATGCCTGCCGACCAGGTCGCCGATCAACGCCGCGCGCCCTCCGCGTCGGAGTCGGGCTCGGGTGCCGGCTTGCGCAAGACCAGCTTCAGGCACTGCATCAAGAGGAACACGACCAGGGCCGGCGGGATGAGGTAGGCCAGGTAGATGAGCCAGGGCATGCCGATCGCCGGGCCGGCCAGGGCGATCGGCAGGCTGAACAGCGACCCCATCAGGACGAGGCAGCCCATCGACGTCATGACCGATTTGAAGGAGCCCTCCTCGGAGATCTCCTCGTAATGCAAGTCGATGGTCCGCCCCCGCTTCAGGCTGCGGACGACCGCCGAGGCCAGTTCCAGCGTGCGAGTCCCGTCGATCAACCCGGGGCTCGGCTCGGCGCCGGCGACGGCCGAAGTCAGGGCGTCGAGCATCGCGGCGTGCGGGTCCCAGTCGTCGTAGGTCTCGACCGTCTCGCCACCGTCGTGATCCCTGCGAAAGAGCCGTGACGGCTGCCGGAAACCGGGGTCGAACTCCCAGACCAACGAACCCTGCGGCAGGCCGACAGCGAGGCGGGCCGAACGGGCGTGTCCGGTCTCGATGCGCAGCTCGGCGGCTCGGCCACCGGGCCCTCTCAGGGGGACGAGCAGTCTGGATGTGGGCCGGACTCCCAGCGGATCGCCGTTGGCCGAGAGCGCCTCGACCTCGCCCAGCAAGGCGCGAAGGAGGTCGACGGCCGACGGGAAGACCGCCTCGACGAGACTTCCGGCGTCGGGATTCACGACCAGTTCCAGGCGGATCGAGGCCCCCGGATTGGCCTTCACCGCCGCCTCGATCACGTGGAAGGCAGGGTGCAAACGGGCGGGAAGATAGGGTAGGACGATCGCGCCGGTCTCCAGGCGACTGAGTGCCACCTGGTAGTAAGCGTCGACGTCGATCCCATCACCGGGCGGGTGCAGGCAGACGGTGGGGAGGCCCGCCGCGGCCGACCGGCGCAGGCCTTCGGAGCGCAGGGCCGGAGGCCCGCCGACGACGACCGCGTCGATCCCGGCGGTGGCCAGGGCCTCGTCGAGGTCGGCGTGCCCGGCGAGTTCAGGGAACTCGGCGAACCCCGGGTAGGCGGCCCAGACCCGGTGCTGCGGATCGAGCCCGGCGACGGCAAGGGCCCAGGCCCGTTCCTCGGGGCCGTCGCCCAGGATGAGGACGTTCATCGTCGGGCTTGGTCGTCCAAGGCGGATCGTGTCTTGGGGCCGGGCGCGGGCGCGACACCCACGCGTTTGGCGACCCGGCGGCGCGGGCCATCTTACCCGAAGTCCGGCCCCTGGGAACACAGACCTTCCCGGCCCGATTGTTCGAACCGACGCCGGGCCGGGCCACGTTCATGGCCCGGCCCGGATGGGTCGATCGGCTTCTAGCCCGATTTCTCGATCAGGAGAACTTGGTCAGGCCGGGCATGGGGACGGGGCGCTGGGGGGCGTCGCCCCAGACGTATTCCTTCGGCCCGAGCGCTTCCTTGGAGTTCAGAGCCGCCTCGTAGGTGATGACCTCGCCGGTGTAGGCGGCCATGCGGCCCATGATGGCGACCAGGGTCGTCTTGGCGGCTTCTTCGCCGTTATTCAGGGTCTTGCCGGCGCGGAGCGCGGCGAACATCTCGTCGTGCTCGACCTGGTACATGTTGCTCTTGGCGCCGCGGTAGCGCCACTTGTTCTCGCCGGAGATCGAGTTACCGAAGACGTCGACGACCCCCTTCTCGCCGAGGATGTAATCCTTGACGCGCATGGCCGTCCCCTTCCAGTGGCGGCACTGGTGGTAGCCACGGACGTTGTCGGGGTACTCGTAGACGATCGAGAAGTGGTCGTAGATGTTGCCGTACTTCGGCTCGACCCGGACCTGGCGGCCACCGACGCCGAAGCACTGGACGGGGGGCTTGTCGCCCAGGGCCCAGCACATCGTGTCGATGCCGTGGATGGCCTGCTCGACGATGTGGTCGCCGCTGAGCCAGTCGTAGTAGTACCAGTTGCGCATCTGGAGCTCCATCTCGGAGCCCACCTCTTCGCGGGTTTTGGGGGGCTCCCAGACGCCCGACGAGTTGTAGGTCGTCTCGACGGCCACGGCCTTGCCGACGGCGCCATCGAAGTAGTGCTTCATGGTCTCGCGGCGGGGCTTGTCATACCGCCAGCAGAAGCCGGAGACGATCGAAGTACCCTTGCTCTTGGCCTCGGCGACCGACTGGAGCACCGACCGGACGCCCGGCGAGTCGGTGGCGACCGGCTTCTCCATGAAGACGTGCTTGCCCTTGGCCACGGCGTAGGCCAGGTGCTCGGGGCGGAAGTGCGGGGTGGACGTCAGCAGGACGACGTCGACCTCGTCGATGACCTTCTTGTAGGCGTCGAAGCCGATGAAGATCTTGTCGCTGGGCACGTCGACCTGGCTGCCGACGGCGCTCTTCTTGAGCAGCTCCAGGCAGCTGTCTGCCCGATTCTGGAAGGCGTCCGCCACGGCGACGAGCTTGACGCCCTTGTCGGCCGTCAGCGCCTGCTCGGCCGCCCCGGTCCCGCGACCGCCGCAGCCGACGAGCCCGACCTTGATCGTGTCATCGGCCCGGGCATACGCGTTGCCCGCGATCTCCAGCGACGCCAGCGCGGCGGACGCCGCCACGGTGGCCGACGAGTTCATCAGGAACGTCCGACGTGAGCTGTCGCGCATGGGATTGGGGTCTCCGCGAGCGGGATCGGGGGCGGGGCCGGCCAAACCTCGCCGAGTCGCTCGGCGACAAACCAGCCCCGGGATGGAACCCCATTGTGCCAGGGAGACTGCCCGGGTGCAAACCGAACGGACGAAAGCGTGATCCGTCGAGGCGATGGCGGCCGCGAATCCTTCCGGCGGCGATTGGCCCTCCCGCGGTAACCGGGCCGGACATTCCCCGGGCATCCCCGACATCGACGAGCCTTGGCGGGCCAAATCGAGCCACAAATCCATATTGAAAAACGACTTCTGTCGCCTCCATGGAATCGCGGCATGGGACGTTGGGGGCGAGCCTCGCGCACGCTCGCCATCGGCCCTCCGCAGTCCGCCAGTCGTGTCCCGGGCGCTCGGCGGCCCCAATTCGAGTTGTCAATGGGCGCATCGCCCCCCGGGCCGCTTCTCGTAGAATGGCACGCGAGTCCTGGATGGGCGGTCGGAGTCGGTGCCTTGCGGGGGCGGATCCAATCATGAGATCGCGACGAGTCGGGCGTTGGGTGGTGGCGGCGGGGTTCCTGGTCGCGGCGGCGACGATCGGGGCGGGGGGCCCCGAGGGGCCGAAGCTGGCGGTGGAGTCTTACAAGCTGGGCAACGGTCTGAAGGTGGTGCTGCACCGCGACCCGAGCGTGCCCCGTGTCACGGTCGCCGTGGCGTATCACGTCGGGTCGAAGAACGAGCGCGCGGGGCGGACGGGCTTCGCCCACTTCTTTGAGCATATGATGTTCCGCGGCACCAAGAACGTGCCCAACTATGATATCCCGCTGCAAGAGACGGGGGCCCAGTCCAACGCATTCACGTCCGAGGACATGACCGTCTACTTCGAGACGGTCGCCAGCCATTACCTCGAGCGGGCGCTCTACCTGGAAGCCGAGCGGCTGGCGTTCCTGCCGACGGCGCTCGACCAGTCGAAGTTCGACACCGAGCGCGAGGTGGTCAAGAACGAGCGGCGGCAGAGCTACGAGAACGTCCCTTACGGGCTGGCTGAGGAGTCGATCCTGGCGAAGCTCTTCCCCGAGGGGCACCCCTACTCGTGGTCGGTCATCGGCTCGATGCGCGACCTCGACGGGTCGTCGCTGGCCGACCTCAGGCGGTTCTTCGGCGAGTTCTACCACCCGGCCAACGCCACGCTCTGCCTCGCCGGAGACTTCGACCCCGAGCAGGCCAAGGCGCTCATCGCCAAGTACTTCAACCCGCTCAAGCCCGGCGTCGTCCCAGCCAAGGTGGTCGCCCCCGAGTCCCCGCCCGTCAGCGCACGGATGGAGCAGGCCGACCGCGTGACCCTGCCCAGGGTCTACTGGTCGTGGCCGACCGTGGCCGACGACCACCCCGACACCCCGGCGCTCGACCTGCTGGCGGCCCTGCTCTCCGACGGCGAGGCGTCGAGGCTGCACAGGGCCCTGGTGCTCGACCTGGGCCTGGCCACCGAGGTCAATGCGTCCAGCGACACCAAGGAGATCGCCGGGCTATTCCGGATCGAGGCGACCGCCGCCGAAGGGAAGACGATCGAGGACGTTGAGAAGGCGCTCCGGGTTCAGGTAGAGAAGGCCCGCTCGGCCGCGCCCGGCGAGGCCGAGATGGCCCGCGCGAAGGCGAAGTTCGAGTCGAGCTCGTTCCAGCGCCTGACCTCGCAGATGGGCCGGGCCATCGCCCTGGCGGTGGGATCGGCGCAGAAGGACAACGCCGAGTATTACCGCGAGGATTACCTGCGCCATGCCGCCGTGACGCCCGCCGACGTCCTGCGGGTGGCCAAGCAATATCTGCCCCCCGAGACGCTCGTCCTGGTGGTCAGGCCGGCCCAGCCCGGCGAGGCCGAGGCCCAGGCGGTCCAGGTCGGCCCGAAGCCATCGAAGGAAGCCGAGGCCGCCATCGCCGAGCGGGCGCCCGCCCCGGGGCCCGACTGGTCGAAGATGCCCGGCCCGGCCACCGATCGGCCGCTGTCGACGCCCAAATTCGTCCGCAAGACGCTCTCCAACGGCCTGGAAGTGCGGGCCGCGAAGTGGACCACCCTGCCGCTGATCGGCGCCCGGCTGATCATCCCGGGCGGGACCGCCGACGACCCCGCGGGCAAGTCGGGCCTGGCCACCCTGACGACGACCCTGATGGACAAGGGGACCGCGGACAAGACGGCCGTCGAGCTGGCCGAGGCGTTCGACGCCCTGGGCGCCTCGGTCGGCACGATGGCGGGACTGGATGACACCGTCGTCTCGGTGGGGGTCATCGCCCGCAACTTCGGCCCGACGATGACGCTCGTCGGCGAGATGCTGACGCAACCGAGGTTCGACGCCAAGGACGTCGACCGCGAACGGCAGCTCCAGCTGACCGGCCTGGTGCAGGGGCCCGACAGCCCGCAGTGGATCGCCCGCAGGGCCTTCAGGTCGTTGCTCTACGGCAAGGATCATCCCTACGGCAACCCGTCCGACGGGACGACCGAGGCCGTCAAGTCCTTGACGGCCGACGACGCACGGGCGTTCCACAAGGCGCACGTCCGGCCGAAGGGGGCCACGCTCATCGTGGTGGGCGACGCCGAGCCCGAGGCCATCTTCGCCCAGCTGGAAACGGCCCTGAAGGGCTGGACCGGCGAGGCGGCACCCAGGCCCGAGGTCGCCGGCTCCAAGGTCGAGCGCGAGCCGGGGACGACGACCATCTACCTGATCGACAAGCCCGGGGCCGTGCAGAGCGTGCTGGCCGTCGGCCGGATCTGGGGCGACCGCAAGGACCCGAAGTACCTCGCCACGCTCCTGGGCAACCGCGTACTGGGGGGCGACTTTCTCAGCCGGATCAACCAGAACCTGCGCGAGCGAAACGGTTATTCGTACGGCGCAGGGTCGATGTTCAGCTACCGCCGGGCGGGGAGCGTCTGGCAGATCAGCACCAACGTCCGGGGCGACGCCACGGCACCCGCCTTGCGCGAGATTTTGGCCGAGATGGACGCCCTGGTCGAGAAGAACCCGCCGACCGACGAGGAAGTGGGCGTGGCCCGAGACGCCGAGGCCCGCAGCTTCCCCGACGACTTCAGCGACCCGACCCGGATCACCTCTGCGCTGGCCGAACTGGCCGTCCACGGGTTGCCCGACGACGAGCTGGCCACCTATCTCGACCGGCTCGCCGCCGTCCCCCTGGATGCGATTCGCGAGGAGATGGCCCGCGTGGTCGAGCCGGGCGCCCGGACGATCCTGGTCGTGGGCGACCGAAAGACGGTCGAGCCCAAGCTGAAAGACCTCAAGCTCGGCCCGGTCAAGATCCTGGACAACGACGGCAATCCGGTGCCCGGCCCGGCACGCTGAGTGCTCATCTGGACGCGATCGGCCCCGGCCCTCCTCGCGCGAACGCGCGAGGAGGGCCGGGGTCATCGAATCTCTCGCCAAGGCCATGAACGAGGTCCATTGATGGCAAGGATCAGCCGCCGCACGATCGTACTGTCCGCGATCCTCGGGGCGTTCCTCGGGGGGGTGATCCTCTACACATTCGTCATCCCCGCCGTGATCGCCCGGGCACTGCGGGCGGAATACGGGGGGAGGGTCGAGATTGGCGGCTGGTGGGTTGGGATCAGCCGAGCGGGGGTTACGGGCCTGACGGTTTATGAGGCAGGGGCCGACGGGCCTGCCTGGGCCTCGGCCGAATCCGCCGACGTCGACCTCGGGCTGACGAACCTGCTGGCCGGTCGCTGGACCCCCGGAGACATCAAGGTGAACGGCCCGAAGCTGGCCCTCTCCTTCAAGGAGGACGGCCAGCTTGCCACCCGCCTGCCCACCTCGGGGCGATCGGGCACCAAGGCCGCGTTGCCACGGGTCGTGGTCGAGGGGGCAACTGTGACGCTAGCCCAGCGCGGGGGCAATACCCTGGAAGTGAAGGGGGCCAACGCCGAGTTGATCCCCGGTAAAGATATGGGTTCGGCCTCGATCGACGGCGCCTTCGACCATCCGACCTGGGGCCGCTGGATCCTGAACGGCCTGGTCGATTCGGCCGCAGGGACGGCGGAGATCGGCATGCACACCGAGCGTCCCCTGACCGTCCGACACAATCAACTGGCCACCCTGCCGTTCGTGCCGGCCGCCGCCTGGGAGCACCTCGACGTCGACGGCCCCGTGGTCGCCCGCCTCGCATTCGACGCGGCGCCCGGCTCGCCGCCGGCCCTGCACGCCCAGTTCACCCTGAACAAGACGCAAGTCACCCTGAAGTCGGCCGGCCTGGTACTCGAGCAGGCCGATGGCCTGATCAAGCTGGACGGCAAGGTGCTCACGCTCACGCAGGCCGCCGGCAAGGCCCTGGGCGGGACGGTGCAGGGCGAGGGCACGATGGACTTCAGCGGCCCCGCCTTGAAGTTCGATATGATCATGGATCTGGCCAAGGTCGACGTCGCGCTGACCCCGCCCGCCTGGCACCTGAAGGAGTTCGCAACCTCGGGCTCGCTGACCGGCAAGGCGCACGTCGTGGCCTCGCTGGCTCCCGACCACCACGTCGACCTGACCGGCTCGGAGGGGGACGCGGTCATCGAGGGGGCGGTCGTCCAGGGAATCCCCGTCAAATCAATGCGCCTGACCATGACCGCGCAAGGCGAGGAGCTCAGGTACGACTCGCCCCCCGGAGACAACGCCGCGAGCCGGCCCGCCATCGGCCCGTTCGGCACGATGCTGAGCATGGCCGTCGTCACCGCAGGCCCGCAGAATCCCGCCGTCAAGCCGAGCGAGCCGCCCGCGGAACCGGCCAAGCCGGCTCCCCCCAAGGTCCAGCTTCCCAAGACCCTGAGCACACAGTTCGAGCTGGAAGACGTGGATCTGAAGAAACTGGCCGAGCGGCTGAAGGCCCTGGCCGGCATCGATCTGCCGCCGACGATCGCCGGCAAGATGAGCCTGAAGGCGAAGGCGACGATCCCGATCGCCGACGTGCGTGACATCAAGAAATACGCATTCCACGGAGAAGCGAGCCTCTCAGGCGCGTCGATCGAGGGGGTCGACCTGGGCCGGGCGACGGCGAGGCTGGATCTGGCCGACGGGGTGCTGGAGCTGACCGAGTTTCGAGGCCAGCTGCTCGACCGCCCGGCGGGGGACGCCAAGGAGTCGCCCGTGGCCACGCCGCCGCCTCCCATGGAAGGCCCCCTGCCGCCGGGGGCGTTCCGCGGCCGGCTCCGGGCCCAGATCGAGCCGAAGGGGCCGCTCACGGCGAAGTTCGAGGCCCGCGCACTCCCCATCGGCGAGCTGCTCGCCCCCTGGCTGCCGAGGCCGACGCCGATCTCCGGGGCCGTCTCGGCGCGGGCCGAGTTCGAAGCGCCCGTCGACCGGCTGAAGGAGCTGAAAGCCTGGGTGGGGAACGGGCGGCTGGAGACCGAGGAGGTCCGCTACCGAGGCGCGACGCTCGACGCGGCGGTCGCCCGGTTCTCGCTGGCCGATGGCGTCCTCGACATGCCCGAGCTGGCCGGGCGGCTCGCCGGCAAGCCGCTCGCGGCGCGGCTGAACCTGAACCTGGCGGCCCCTTATGCCACCAGGGCCAGCCTGGAGGTCATCGGCTGGAAGATCGACGACGTGCTCGCGTTCGTGCCCTCGGCCCCCAGGCCCTCGCCGGCCTCGGGTCGTGTCGAGGCCAAGGCCGAGCTGAGCGGCACCCTGGCCGACCTGAAGTTGACCACCGACGGCAAGGGGCGGGTCCTCGGCCTGAAGGTCGAGGGGGTCGAGCTCGGCGACGTCCCGTTCCAGTGGGTGACCGAAGGAAACGAAGTCATCATCTCGGGCATCGACGCGAGGCCTCTGGGCGGCACGCTGTCGGCGCACGGACGCATCCCGCTGGCGCCCGACAGGCCCTCGACGGCCGAGGCCACATTCGCAGGCATCGAGACCTCGGGCCTGGCGCGGGCCATCCCGGGGGCCGGGATCAGCCTGGCGGGCAAGGCCGGCGGCAAGGTCAGCGTCCGCCTGCTGCCGGCGAACCTGGACTCGGCCGTGGTCGACCTGGACCTCACGGCCGCCAGCATGGTCGTGCAGGGCCTGCCCGCCGAGCGGGTCGTCGCGACGGTCCGCAAAGGGGCCGAGGCCTGGCTCTACGAGATGTCGGCCGACAGCCTGGGCGGCAAGATCCGCCTGAAGGGCCAGCTCCCGGGGCCACCTCAGGCGGAGAGGGACGGTCGGCGGTCCAGGACCGATGCCCACCTCATCGCTGATCGGTTCTCGATCGACGGCCTGATGCGTGCCCTGAATGGCGGCGGGTCGGGCCTGAACGGCGACGGGTCGTTGAATGCGAATCTGAGGCTAGCGGGCGACGGCACGGGCCTGTACGCCAGGGGGCGAGTGCAGCTCCAGAACCTCCGCCGAGGGTCCGGCCGCGAGGCGCACTCGCTGGGGGCGATGAAGGGGATCATCACGCTGACCCCCGCCGGCTGGACCGTCGACCCGCTCGAGGGCGAGTTCTGGGGCGGGGCGCTGCGGGGCATCCTTAGCGGCGAGACCCCGAAAGTTAAGTCCGAGGGCGCTGGCAGCTCTCCGGTGAGCTTCGAGATCGCCGTCGACCGGGCGAATCTGGCCCGGCTGGCCGACGGAATCCCCCAACTGGCCGGGCGAGTCGAGGGCCTGGCCAACCTCAGGCTGAAGGGCCGATCCGACGCCGGAATGCGGGCCGACGGCGACGTCCGGGTAGCCCGCGCGACCCTCTTCGGCATCCCCGTCACCGACCTCGACCTGCCCATCGACCTGCAAGGTTCAGGTGACGGGGCGTCCAGGCAGCTCAACTCCAGGCGCTGGACGGCCCGGGTGGCGGGCGGGCGGCTGGTGGGCAATTTGAAGGTCGGCATCGGCGAGTCGAGGGCCTTCGACGCCGATGTCCAGCTGACATCCCTCGACCTGGAGTCGATCATGCGCCTGCGGAGCGACTCGGCGCGGACCTCCACCGGCAAGGTCTCGGGCAAGGTGAAGCTGAGCGGGCCCGACCCGTCGCGGATCGAATCCGCCCGAGGGGCCGTCAACCTGGAGCTGACCGACGCCTCGCTGCTGTCCGTGCCCGTCTTCCGCGAGATCGACCGCTTCCTGGGCGCCGCCAGCGGCGGCCTGTTCGAGACCGGGGCGCTGCATGGGGTGATCGCCCGCAGGCAGCTCGTGATCGAGGACCTGCACCTGCAAGGGAGGCTGGCGCAGCTCCAGGTCACCGGCACCGTCGGCCTGGACGGGGCGCTCGACCTGAAGGTGCTGGTCAACACCAGCCAGTACATCGCCGAGAGCGGCCAGACGCTCGTGGGCCTGATCCCGGGGCTGCGCGAGGCCGTCGGCCGGCAGGAGCAGGCACTGCTCTCGGTGACCAACTTCCTGTCCAGCCGGCTGCTGAAGCTGAGGGTCGGCGGCACCGTGCGCAACCCGGCCGTGTCGGTCGACCCGAGCGTGCTGGTGGGCGAGGCCGGCCTGATCTTCTTCTCGTCGGCCCTGAAGCTGCCGCTGAGCTTTATCCGCTAGGGCGAGACTCGGCCGGCCGCCAGGCGGGCGAGGGGCCTGGGTTGACGGGGGCCATGGGCGCCATTAGTGTTGGTCCCGAAGGCGTGCCGCGCGGGCGGGACGGGGGACGCGGCGACAGGCGGGGGGATTGGCTGTGGCCTCCTTGTTCGTGATCCAGGGGGCCGACCAGGGCAAGCGATTCGAGCTGCTGGCCTCGCCCATGGCCATGGGGCGCGACCAGACCAACCCGATCCGGCTGCACGACCACGAGGTCTCCCGCAGGCACGCCGAGGTCAGGCCAGAGCCGGGCGGCTTCCGCCTCGTCGACCTCGGCTCGGCCAACGGATCGTTCCTCAACGATCGCCCCATCGGCTCCACCTCATTAAAGGCCGGCGACCGGGTCCGCCTCGGCCAGACGGTCATGCTCTTCCAGGACGACGGGCCGCCGTCGGAGCTCCAGAAGGAGATGGCCTCCAGGGTCAACTTGCTGGGCCGCTCCAGCCCCGACGACCGATCGGCGATCCTCCGCAGCATCCCGGCCGGCGAAGGCTCGCGGATGCTCACCGCCCCGGGATCGGCGGGGGCCTGGCTCAAGGACCGGCTGGCCAACCTGGCCGTCATGTATCAGGCCACCCAGGCCATCAGCATGACCGCAGACGTCGATGCGCTCCTGCCGCAGATCCTCGAGCTGGTCTTCGAGTCCATCGGCGCGGACCGAGGCGCGATCCTCCTGAGAGACCCCGCCGGCGAACTCGTCCCGCAGGTCGTCCGCTGGCGCGGGGAAGCTCCCCCCGACGAGCGGCTGACCATCTCCAGGACCATCACCGACCACGTCCTGGAGAAAGGGCAGGGGGTCATCACCACCGACGCCCCCGCCGACAAGCGATTCAGCCCCGCCGCATCCATCCATGGCCTGGGCATCCGCGAGGCCATCTGCGTCCCCATCCAGGGGCGGCACACCACCCTCGGCGTGCTCTACGCCGACATCCGCGCGGCCAATGAGTTCGCCGCCGCGAGCGAGTTGGGCCGGATGGCACGCGGGGGCAAGTTCTCGCGAGACCACCTCAAGCTGATGGTCGCCATCGGCCACCAGGCGGGGCTCGCCATCGAGAACACCGAGCTGTACCAGGCCAAGCTCCAGGCCGAGCGGCTCGCCGCCGTGGGCCAGACGATCGCCACCCTGTCCCATCATATCAAGAACATTCTGCAAGGGATCAAGGGCGGCAGCTACCTCATCGACATGGGGCTGAAGGAGAAGGATGACGCCATCGTCCGACGCGGCTGGACCATCGTCGAGAAGAACCAGGGCAAAATCTACAACCTGGTCATGGACATGCTCTCCTACTCCAAGGACCGCGAGCCCGCGCTGGAGAAGGCGGACCTCAACGAGACCGTCTGCGACGTCTGCGAGCTGATGCGCACCCGGGCCGACGAGCTGGGAGTGGCCCTGACCTGGACCCCGGCCGCCGACATGCCCGAGATCGTCATCGACCCCGACGGCATCCACCGGGCCGTCCTGAACCTGGTCACCAACGCCCTCGACGCCGCCGAGGGGATCGAAGGGGCCAAGGCCGACGTCTCGACCCACTGGGAAGCCGAGACCGGAATCGCCCGCGTGATCGTGGCCGACAACGGCACCGGCATCGCCGAGGACGATCTGCCGGGACTCTTCCAGATCTTCACCTCGACGAAGGGCTCCCGCGGCACCGGCCTCGGCCTGCCCGTCTCCCAGAAGATCGCCCGCGAGCACGGCGGCATGATCGAGGTGCGCTCGGGCGTTGGCACCGGCACCACCTTCATCTTCGAGTTGCCCACCCGACGCTCGCCCGAAAGCCGCGACTCCGGCGAGATGGCCACCGTCGCCGACGTCTGACCAATTCCCCGGGTTCGTTTCGTGTTGCTCGTTTCCAAGAGCCACCGGCCTGCCCCGCCCCTTGACGTCACCTGCGACGGCCCTGCCATTCCGGCAAGATGGCTCTGTTCTGCGCCGGCCACGGAAGCGACTTGCGCCGGACCGCAAAGGGCGATCTACGAGCCCATCGACCGAAATGATTCCCAGAAAAGAACTTCGGCAATGGCTTCGTTTTGTAATTGGGCCAACGGCATGAAATCGAGTCTGGTCATTGGGCCCAATGATCGGAGACTCGATCGAATCTGGACACCTTGGAATTTGAGACAACTCACCTGCCAGATTGGCAAGATGGGTTCGTTCCGCGCCCAGACTTCCGAAGAATCGACGTCTCGGTGGGTTCGTTCCGCGCCTGGACTCGAGCCAAATCGGCGGGAATTGGTGCTGACCGCTCACCTGCTTCGAGTTGCCAAAGAGCCCGGCCAACACCATTCGAGAGTTGGCCTAGGACATCAGTTGCAATCGCCCGAGAAAACCGGCAGGGAAAATCGTGATTTTTCCAGATTTATCGCGCAAATTTATGCTCATTGATGCCGCAAGCATGATCGGAGCCGATCAGGAGCGTTGAGAACCGCTCCGGCGCAGTCCGGGTCCGGTACCTCGACCGATCCCCCTTGCCGCGCGAGTCGATCGACTCGCGCGGCAAGGGGGGCGGGATGAAGGGGTGGGGAGAGGTCGTTCAGCGGTTGCGAATCCTCCCATCTTGGGTCATCTCAGGCCGCCGCCCTTGAGCGTGGACGGAGTCGTCTGGTCGGGCTTCTCGTTGGAGAAAGCGCCGCCCTGACCTCCCTTGGTCTCGGCGCTGGGCAGGCTGAAGCCGTCATCGCCGAGGAGGTGGTCGAGTTCCTCGACCCGGTCGGGGTGGGTGATGATGACCAGGCCGTCGCGGACCATGTACACCAGGCCGAGCTGTTTCAGCAACAGCTTCAGGCTGGTGCGTAGGGGGAAGCCATCCAGATCGATGGAGACGGGCGAGGTGGTGGTCCGTTCGGCGTCGGCCAGGCCTTCCGGGTCGATGTAGAAGGTGAGGCCCTTGAAGTTCACGTCGGAGGTCGCCGTCTTGAGGTATTTGAGCACGTCTTCGAGAGGCGTCTCCTGCGGGAATTGCATGGTGACCGCTTCGCCAAGCCGTCTCCCCAATTCCTTCGACGCCTCGTCGGTTCCGACCTGCGGGACGGACATCCGCACGGACGACCGCGAGGTTTCGCCTCCTCCGCCGTAGCCTCCGCCCCCACCCGATTCCATGTCACCCCCAGCCTCGGGGCCGGTTGGCTTGGCCTGAGTGGCGCCATTCACGTCGGCGCTCGCCAGGGGCGGTGTCTCAACCTTAGCGGGGCCGTAGGGGGGCTCCGACGAGCGCACCAGGCTCGGATCGTATTTTCCGGTCTCCATCAGATGCTGGAGGTCATCAAACGCCCGAAGTCCCTTCTCATAGCGCTGCTTCATGCTCGCGACCGTCCGCGCGGCCGTCAGGGTCGCGAGTTCTCTGCGGTATTTCGCTTCCTCGGTCGGCTGCCCTCCTTCGATTTCGACTTGCGACCCATCCACGAATTGAAGCGGGCCAGAGATCGCGTCGCTCTCCCTCTGCTTGATCCCGAAGGCCAGATAGCGTTTGGAAGCTTTTTTATGTCGATCGAGCCAATACCTCAGTTGGTCCTTGGGAATTTCCACGCCATCGGCGGCCGCTTGGCGAAGAGTTTCGAGGGAATTCGAGATCATCGTGAGTGATCGTTTCGCACCGGCGAATCGTTCCCGCTGTTCGTCGACTGTTAACGCTTGCTGAACCTTTCCATCCTCCTCCCCGTCGATCGCGCCTGCATTCCGCTTGGCTTCCTCGAGCAACGTGAGCGGCATCATCAAGGCGCCATTGGTCGATCTCTTGAATTGGTAATGATTCGCCTCGTTCTCGAATTTTCGCTCCAAATGGGCGAGGCGTGATGTTGCCTGGAGCACCCGGATTCGATCGTCTGCCTTATTCGACTTGGCCGCCGCGAGGGAGAAAATCCGAAGTTGCTCCTTGGCCTCGGCAATCTCAGGGGCGTCTCGGTCCTTGATTGCTTGCTGCAGGTGCTCGAGCCAGAGCCTGGCCTCGTTGAGATCAATATTCGCGCCGGATTGCTGAACCGTCATCATGGCGTCGAGGATGGTATGTGCCTCGTTCAGTCTTGTCTGAATATCCCGGGGTTTCTCGGCCGGCACCGGCTTGGGGTCGGAATCGACCGGTTCGGTGGACTTCGGATCCGCCACCGCAATCGCGCCAAGTTCGGCGATGCTCGATCCGTTAGTCTTCGAGAAGTCCGTCGAGGTTTTTACCGAAACCGTCGGAGTGGCCTGAGGCTTCTTCGATCCGTCTCCGACCAGGCCAGCACCGTCGGCCTTCGCGGCTCCGGCTGGTGCCTGCGCATACACTCCGGCGCCGACCGTGAGGAGGGCGGCGGAGAGGGTGATGGTGGCCGCTAGGGTGAGTTGGTTGGTGAGCATGGACGTGAGCACCCCCTGGGCGAGTGAGACCGCGTGCGATGTGGCCAGGCCGGCGAGGGTCAGTCGACCGGCGGCGTAGGCGCATGCGGCCCGGGCCGTGGTTTCGAGCAGCGCTGGGGGGACGAGGCGGGCTCCGGTCCGGGTGACCAGCAGGGCCAGCGCGGGCTCGGGGGCGAGCCCTCGGCCGTGGAGGCGGGTTTTCAGCTGGGTTCGGGCTCGGAAGTGGCGGCTTTTGACCGTTCCCAGCGGCAGGCCCAGGCGGCTTGCGGCTTCCTCGTGCGAGCAGCCGGATAAGTCGCAGAGCACCACCACCGCGCGGCTGGCCGAGGGGAGGCGGTCGACCTCGGCCTGGACCATCTCCGCAAGCTCGCGCCGCTGGGCCGCCTGCGAGGCGTCGGGCTCGTCGCCGGCACCCCGGCCCGCGTCGGCCTCGCGGCGTCGGCGGGCCTCGGCATCGGCCCTGGCCCGGGTCGACACCCGTCGGGCCACGCCGTAGAGCCAGTTGCCCAGCAGGGCCCCGTCCCGCAGAGATCCCGCCTTGCGGGCCAGCACCAGGAACGTCGCCTGAAACGCGTCGTCGGCATCGTTCGGGTCTCGCAGAACCCGGCGGCAGACGCCGTGAACCATCGACCCGTGACGAGCCACCAGCGCCTCGAACGCCGACTCATCGCCGCCGGTTGCAAATCGGTCGAGCAGCTGAGTCTCGGTCTGTCCCGCGGACGTTCCCGCGGTCCAGAGCCGATTCACCTGCCCGACCACCGCCGCCCACTGTCCGGTTGCCATGTGAGTCTCGGCCCCAAACCAAGCTCCCGTTTCGTCCCTCCGCAAGGTGCTGCCGCGGGGGTGGCCTCGGGTTCCCACAATTCTGCCGGAATCCGAGAGGGGACGCGAGCGGGGGAAATCGGGCGGGGCCAGAGGCGGGGCCGACCGAGCTTGGTCGCGTCGGACGAGGCCGGATCTGCCGCGGGGGACCTGCGCCATCGGAGCACGCGCAGGCCTCCCGGAATCCGCGATCCCCGCTCCCGGCGGGGCCCGCGGACCAAGGTCATTTCTTGAGCTGGACCGGCCTGGGCCGCGTGATCCCCTCGCCCTTGATGGTGGCTTCGAGGCTCTCCGCGTCCCTGAGCAGGGTAATGTAGATGACACCGTCGCGAACGAAGTAGGCGAGGCTGAGCTGCCGCAGGGCGAGCCTCAAGGCCAGGGAGGCGGGAACGTCGTGGAGGTCGAGGGTGATCGTCGGCTTTTTATCCGACCCAGTCATTCCCATGACACCGCGCGGGAACCCTTCGGACTCGATGTAGAAGTTGAGCTCTTTGACGCTGTCGCCCTTGGTCCTGGCTTTGAGTTCCTTGAGGAAGTCATCGAGTGTCGTCGGCTCCGCGAATGAAGCATCGATGACGGTTGCAAGCCGCTTGGCGACGGCTTTCGAAGCCGGATCGTCGCCGATCTCGGCGATGGGACCGGAGTCCTTCGCCCCACCTTCGTCGGGGGAAATCTGAGCCTTGGGCGTCGTCTCGGCGGGAATGACGCCAGGCTTCTGACCGCCGTCAATTTTGTCCGGCCCATTCGCATCGTTGGACAACGGAACTGACGCAGTCTTGGCGACCGCCCCTGGGGCCAGCGGGGTGTATTTGCCGGTTTCCAGGAGGCCTCGAAGGTCGTCGAAGGAGTGCTTATTCGCCTCCCCGTTGCGCCTGATCAGGGAGACATTGGTGGCGAGGTTCATCTTCTGGAGGGCCAGGCGTGCCTCTTCCTGGCCGGGGTTGGTTTCTTCGGGAGACGTGCGGCCGGCCCTGAGCTTGGCGTTGGATTCCAGACGCTCCACAGTACTCTTCGTGAACGACTCGATACTGGCTGCCATCGCGTCCTCGGCCTCTCGTTCGTGAAGGTCGAGCATCTCGCCGAGTTGATTACGGGGGACTTCCACTCCTTCCTGTGCGGCGCGACGAGCAATCATAAGCCAACCCGAGGCCTGGGATTTTGCCAGGTTGGGTGGGTTGATTTGACCGCCGCCCATGCCCATTCCCATGCCGCCGCCCATACCTCCCATGCCGCCGCCCATGCCCATTCCCATGCCGCCGCCCATTCCTCCCATGCCGCTCAGAGTCGCGTCGAAACGGCCTACCCCTCCTTGGCGACGGTAGGAGATGTATTCTCTGATCACTGGATATGAGTCCATGCTGGTCGGTCTGATTCTCTTGAGTTCCGCGAGCTTGATCCTGGCCTCGATGAGCTCGACCTGAGAATCGGCCGTCATCGATTTTGCGGCGGCATCACCCAGTTGGCGAACCTTCTCTTCCTGGAGCCGAACGTCCTCCTGGGCCTTGGCAATCTTGGCCGCGTTTTGCTCGTCGAGTCCTTTCTTGAATCGCTTGAGCCAGAAATCTGCCTGTTCGACGTCGACATCCACGCCGGAGTACAGGGCCTTCGACATGGCGTTCAGGATCGCGATGGCATCCTGAGACTGCTTCTCGGCGTCGCCGGGTTTGGTGACCTCGGTGGTCGTCGTTGTCTGAGTGGGGCTGGGCTTGGCTTCTGGCGGGAAGACCTCGGTGGTCGTCGTTGTCTGGGAGGGGCTGGGCTTGGCTTCTGGCGGACCGGCTGGAGTGGCCTGACTAAATTCGGCGGTTCTGGCATTTTTCGCAGGATTGTATCTGGCCTGGGAGTCTTGCTTTGGGGCGGGAGCAATTCTGGCATTCAGGACTTCGAGCTCGATGAAGTCGCTTTCGTAGTCCCATGCTGTTTTCACGGGTGCCATTCCACGCTTATTAATGTTCGATAGCTTCTTCAACTCGGTCTCGCCCCACACGAGGCGGAGCTTGTCCTGATCGGACCCACTCTTGACGGCCTGTGCTCCAAGTTCGCGGACCTGCATGACTCTTGCCCCAATGCGGCGGTCCAGTTCGGTGTTGGCCACATCCATTCGGTCCAGCCAAAGCCTCACGTCTTTCGGATCGACTTTGACCCCGGATTCGGCGGCCTGCTTGAGCGTCTGGAGGGCCGCGTCGGCCTCACGGCGACGTTGATCGAGTTGAATCTCGATCGGCGGAACGTACGCGGTGGGCTGAGGGGTTGTCTCAGACGATGTCGCGTCGGTTGAGCTGGTCGATACGGAGGTCTGATCGCCGGTTGCCGGGGCCTTGACGGTGTCGCCCGGCTTGGAGTTCGCCCCAACGCCTTGCGCGACGACTCCGGCGCCGGCGGTGAGGAGGGCCGTCGCCAGGGTGGCGGCGGCGGCCCACTGGATCTGATGAGTGAACATGGTCTTTGTGACCCCCTGGGCGAGGTGGATCGCATGCGTCGCGGCCAGGCCGGCGAGGGTCTCTCGGCCGGTAGCGTAGGCGCAGGCGGCCCGGGCCGTGGTTTCGAGCAAGGCTCGGGGGACGATGGGGCGGGCTTCGGAACCGGTGGCAAGGGCAGAGAGGATGGTGGCCGGGGCGAGGCCTCGGCGGGCCAGGCGGTCCTTGAGCTGGTTGCGGGCGCGGAAGTGGCGGCCTTTCACCGTTCCTATCGGCCAGCCCAGGCGAGCGGCGGCCTCCTCGTGCGTGCAGCCCGAGAGGTCGCAGAGGACGACGACGGCTCGGCTGGAGGCCGGCAGGCGGTCGACCTCGGACTGGACCGTCTCCGCAAGCTCTCGACGCTGGGCCTGGTGGGCGGCGTCGGGGGATGCGGGGCGATCGGGATTGGCGGCGGCCTCGCGGCGCCTGCGGGTGCTGGCGTCGGTGCGGGCCCGGGCGGAAACCCGCCTGGCCACGCCGTAGAGCCAGCTCGCAAGCGCCTCGCGGTCGTCGATGGTTCCCGCCTTGCGGGCCAGCACCAGGAACGTCGCCTGGAATGCGTCGTCGGCGTCGTTCGGGTCGCGCAGAAGCCGCCGGCAGACGCCGTGGACCATCGGCCCGTGGCGTGCCACCAGAGTCTCGAACGCCGACTCATCGCCGCTGGTTGCAAATCGGTCGAGCAACTGGGCCTCGGTCTGGCCTGCGGCCGTCCCCGAGGTCCAGAGCCGGTTGACTTGCCTGACGACCGACGACCACTGTCCGCTCGCCATGGCCGGATGCCCCCCTCGACTCGTCTCCCGGGATGGGACTGCCTCGGCGCCTGGGTTCAGTTACAACTTTATCCGGCGGGGGAAAAGAAAACTCGCGAGAGGGGCAAACCGATCGGGCCAGACGTTATCGCCAGGGAGCGTGGGCGATGCGAGGGAACCGGCCCGTTCATGGAATGGTCTGAAGGTTCATGAATCGAACGGATCAGCGGGGGAGGAACGATCGGGCGGCCTTCTGGAGGCCGAGGTTGGTGAGGTAGGCCTTCTCGCCGTTGGCCAGGAACGCGCGGTAGCCGGCGGGGTCGAGGAAGGGGTTGGGATTGGCCTGGGATCGGGTTTTCAGGAGCTGATATTTGGCGTTCAGGTTGTAGTAGCTGCCGTGGGCGCCCAGGAAGATGTCGCAGGGGAAGGATTGCAGGGTGCGGAAGGTGCGGGCGAAGTCGTCGGCAATCTCCGGGTAATCGGCGTTGTCGAGGAGGCTGAAGCCGGGGTTGACGTTGGTGCTGCCGACGATGACGACATCGAGCGGCTTGCCCCCGTCGTCGACCCGCATGGTCCACGACGTGCAGCCTCGGGTATGGCCCGCGGTGAGGCGGGCGACGAGCGTGGTGCCGCCGAGGGTGACGGCGTCGCCATCGGCCAGGACCCGGTCGACGGGGCAGGGCTTCCAGCGCATCTTCGTATAGTAGTACTGGCCCTCGCCGCCGGATGACACGACGCCTTCATCGCCCTTCATGACGCAGACCTGCGCGTCCTTTGCGAGCAGGGCGCGGAGGGGGGCATGGCCTGCGACGTGGTCGGAGTGGGCGTGGCTGTCGAGCAGGATCTTCACGTCGGCGAGCTTGAATCCGAGGGACTCGACGGCGTCGGCGATGAGCGGGACGGTGGCCTCGTAGCCGCTGTTGATGAGGATGTGGCCCCTGGGGGTGACGACGAGATAGCTGGCCAGGTCGCGCGAGCCGACGTAGTAGAGGTTCCCGGCGATCTTGTGGGCGGGGAAGGAGTCGGCGGGCGGGGACTGGGGGGCGAGCATGAAGGCAATGAGAAGTGCGGGCTTGAACATGCGTTCCTCTGAAGGGACCGCCCGGCGCCCTGGATTGGCGCCGGGCGGGATCGTGCGTTGCGGTGTTGGAAAACCCGCGAGAACGAGGGGGATCAGAGGCGAGGGGCGGGGGGCTTGATGGGGGCCTGGTAGGCGTTGGCGCCCTTGGTCTTCACCTTGCGCTTGTAGACGCGATCATTGCAGGTGGCGTAGATGGTGTCGAAGTCGGGGCCGCCGAAGGTGAGGTTTGAGACCTTGCCGTTGGGGGTGGGGATGATCGCATTGACGCGGCCGGCTTGGTCGCAGACCTGGATGCCCAGGCGGGTAGCGGCGTAGAGCCGGCCGTCGCGGTCGACGCGCAGGCCGTCGATGCCGGCGTCCTCGGCGTTGTCCGGCACGTGCAGGTGATAGAACTTCTGCTTGTGCGCCAGGGAGCCGTCGGGCTGCACCTGGTAGCTGTAAATCCAGTGGCTGCTGTAGTCGGCGACGTAGAGCAAGGACTGGTCGGGGGAGAGGGCCACGCCGTTGGGCGACTTGATGGCGGGGTCGACTTCCTTCTTCTCGCCGGTCGGGGAAATGTACCAGAGCTTGCCGGGTGCCCCGCCGCGAACGGGATTGGTGGCGTAGATGCCGCCGTCGTGGGCAACGGTAAGGTCGTTGGCCTGGGTAAGTTCGGCAACGACCTTGGACTTGCCGTCTTGATCATACGAGAGAATCTGCCCGGTTCCGGTGGCGACAGCATAAAGCCGACCGTCGGGGCCGAATGCCATGCCGTTGGCCTTCTTGCTGTCGGCGACGAACTCGACGGGCTTGCCGTCGGGGCCGATCTTGTAGGTCTTGCTGTTGGGGATGTCGTTGAAATAGACCTCTCCCTTGTCGTTCACAGCGGGCCCTTCGGTGAACTTGTAGCCCTCGGCGACGAGCTTCCAGTCCTCGCCGGGGATGAGAATCTCCTTGAGCTGGGTGGAGCCTTCGCCGGCCTTGATGGGGGCGGGCCAGGTCTTCCAGAGCCAGCGCAAGGCGTCGGGGAAGATCTCGGTGGCGTGCTTGCTGTTGTGCTGGCCGTCGCCCCAGACGTGCTCGACCTCGTAGCCGGCGTAGATGAGCGAGCGTTCCATCGACTGGTTGGCCATCCACCAGTCGCCCGCGTAGATGTTCAGGTCATTGCTGCCGTCTTCCAAGAAGACGCGGATCGGCTTGGGCTCATATTTGCGGATGAGCGTGGGATAGACGTTGCCGCCGCGCAGTCCGACGTAGGTGCCGACATTGCTGAAGACGCGGCCGAAGGAGTCGGGTCGCTCCCAGGCGACGGTCCAGGCGCAGATGGCGCCGCTGCTGGCACCGCCGATGGCGCGGTCGCCGGGCTCCTTGGAGAGCTTGATGGCCCGGCCGTCCTTGGCGGTCTTCGTCTCGACTTCCGGGAGGATTTCTTCGAGCAGGAACCGGGCATAGGCGTCGCCCAGGCCGTCGTACTCGTAGCTCCGGTTGAAGCGGTCGAGGGCCCCCTCCTTGGTCGCGGGCACGCGGCCGGGGGTGATGAAGACGCCGATGACGGGGGGCATCTCCTTGGCGTGGATCAGGGCGTCGAAGACCTCGGGGGCCTTGTACTGGACGCCGTCCTGGCAGACGAACAGGGGGGCGGGCTTCGATGCGTCGTACTGGGCGGGGATGTAGATCCAGTAGTCGCGGATGGTGCCCGGGAAGACCTTGCTGGAGCTGAACGAATACTTAGTCAGCTCCCCCTTGGGGGCATCGTCGGCGCGGGCGAGCGGGCCGGGCACTAGGAGCAGGGCGAGCGCGAGGAGGCGGGCGCGGGGCAGTCGCATGGGTGCGGTCTCGGAGAGTCGGGCGACCCCGGCGGCCCGACGCGGGCGCGGGGGCGGGGACCGGAAGGCCCGATTCTAGCGGGACGGCGGGGCCGGCGACATCGTCGGGTCCCCGCGCCGTTCGACGGCCTCAGTTGCGGATGGCCAGCAGGCGCTGGGCGCGGGCCCGCAGCTCGTGCCAGGGCTCGGGCAGGGCGGGGGGCGAGTCGGGAGGCGGGTCGGCCAGCGGGACGGGATGGCCGTCGTCGTCCACCTGGACGAACTGCATCAGGCCATCGAACCAGAAGCGTCGACCGTTGGGCAGGGGGGTGCCGACGAGGGCGACGATGACTTGCGCGAGGGCGCGGAAGACCTCGCAGCCGCGGATCTCGACGACGTTCCCGACCCGGACTGGCTCATTGCAGCGCAGGTCCAGCACCCGCCGCAGCACCAGGTTGGCCGACAGCCCGGCAGCCCGATACGCCGTGGAATAGGCGGCCTCCAGCGCCAACGAGAGCAGGACGCCGGCGAAGAGCGTGCCGTAGTGGTTGGCGTCCCTGGGAAGGATCAAGCGATGCGTGAGCGTCTCGACTCCAGGCCCCCGAATGGGCCCCACCAGGTCATCCATCGAGTGCGCCCGTCCCGTGCCAGAAAGTCTCGTAGGTCGAATGCATCGCCCAGATTATCGCGCCCGCCGGGGCCGATCAACGTCGACCCGCGGAGGGCGCCTCGCGGGCGAACTTAACGGGTCCTGAACAAGGAGAGGCCGACGTCCACGCCCTGGCCCCCCTCCTTCTGACGGCAGCGGACGGCGAATGTGTTGCGACCGGGGCGGAACAGGGCTCTCTGGCGGGCATCGAGGATGACGTCGCGGTAGGCGGTGACGTAGCCGGGCTCGCTGAACAGGGGGCTGCCGTTGACCCAGAGGTCGACGTCCTCGTCGTGGAAAAGGCGCAGGGTCAGCAGGTCGTTCGGGGCGATCTCGGGGACGTCGACGGTTCGTCGCAGCCAGAGGGTCGGGCCGGTCCAGGGGGTCCGAATCCGCAGTCCGGGCGTGCCCGTCGAGCCGAAGCCGGCCAGGCCTCGGGCCCAGGACTGGTCGTCGAACTCAGCCTTGTTCCAGCCCTCGGGTGGGGCCTCGGTGATGTATGACCATTCGGCCTTGGCCGAGGTCTCGCCGGCCGGAATCAGCGTCTGCTTCTTCGATGCCAGCGTGTCGACGGCGATCGCGACATCGGGGTCCGCCCCGAGGTCGGCGGGAAGGTCGCGCGCGGTCCTGATGAGGAACGTCGGGTCGAACGGATAGGCGCCCGTGTCGGCCCCGTAGAGGGCAAGGCCGCCGGTGCCTCGTGGACTGGCGGGAACCCGCAGCCGGAGGACCAAGGGGTGGGCCTTGGCGATCTCCGAGCGTGCAGGGTCGGGAATCTCGCTGGCCACCTCAACGAGCACGCCGTAGCTGCCGTGGCTGACCCTGGCCAGGTGCGACAAAACGCCGCGGGCGTCGGCCGGGTCGTCGGGCAGGTCGACCTGGGCGACGAGCCCGCCGTTGAGCGACACTTCCACGGTGGAGGGCCACTTGCGTGCGTCGGTCTGGGGGTTGTCCTGGGGGTTGATGCGTTCGGGCCAGTCGACCTGCTCGCGGCCGGCGTGGGAGGAGGCCTCCACCATCAGTTCGAAAGCGACGGGGCCGGCCTCGCGCACCGAGGCGGGGAGCTTGAGGCGGTAGGCGAAGGAGCCGACGCCGAGGCCAGTCGCTTTGCCCTCGGAAGGCAGGCCGGGGGACGACCAGGTGGACTCGGCGAAGTCGGCCGGCGAGAACCGGATGGCGACCTCTCGATCGGAGATGCGCTCGATGCGAGGGCGACGCGTCTCGGGGCGGATGACGACGTTGACGAAGTTGGCCGCCAGCCGCTTGCCCCGGGCATCTTCCAGGACCAGGGCGAGCGCGCCGACCAGGGGGGACGAGACCTTGAACTTGACCGGCTTCAGGTCGACCACCCCGTAAGGCGTCCAGGCGACGGGCACCTTGCGGGGCTCGGTCTCGATCTTGTCGCCGCGGTCGTCGGTACCGGCCACCCACCAGGTCAGGGTCGCGGCCTCCTCCACGGTGGAGTAGTGACTGACGAAGAGGGGAACGCTGATGACTTGGCCGGGCCTGGACTCGATGGCCGGCGGGGTGCCGTAGCCGATGAAGTCGGCCCCATTGAGGTCGGCGGGGGTCATGCCGGGGACGAACGCGGAGTAGCCGAACTCCTTGAGGGAGCGGTCGTAGTCGACGAACCCGTTGTGCTCCCACTCGATGTCGGAGAGCTCGGTGTAGACATACCCTTGGATGGCGTTTTGCTTGCGCATCAGGGTCGTCAGGTCGCGGAACGACCAGGAGACGTCGCGGTCGCCGCTGCCGGCCGAGACGCCGCCGTATTCGCTATTGATGAGCGGGGCGGAGTTCATCCGCTCGCCGGGGCAGTGGTTGAAGGGGCTGCCGGGCTTGCTGCCGTCGACGACCCGGGTCAGGTGGGCGGCGGCTTCGGCATGGTCGTCGATGTAGAAGTGCCAGCTATTCAGGTCGGTGGTCTCGCCGACGTGATCCTCGTTGCAGGGGCTGTTATCCTCGACGAGCCGGGTGGGGTCAATCGTGCGGATAGCGGCGACCATGTCCTTGACCCAACGCTGGGTGGACCTGTCTTCCTTGTAGCGTTCGGGCCGGCCGAGGCCCCAGGTCTCATTGAAGGCGACCCATGAAATAATCCCGGGATGATTGCGGTCGCGGAGCATGGTCTCGCGCATGCCGTGCTCCCAGGCGGACCGCGCCTCCTCGTTCTGCTGCCAGGTGTTGGGCATGTCCTCCATGATGAGCATGCCTAGCCTATCGGCCCAGTAGAGGCGCCTCGGCTCATCGGGTTTGATGTGGATGCGGAGCATGTTCAGGCCCAGCCGCTTCGCCAGCTCGATGTCCCCTTTCAGGAAGGCATCCGACGGTGCGGTGTAGACCCCCTTGGGGTTGAACGACTGATCGAGCGCCCCGCGCAGGTAGACCGGCTTGCCGTTGAGCAGGATGCGCTCGAACAGCTCATCGCCCACCTTGCCGCGCGCGATCGTGCGCAGGCCGAAATAGGTCTGCACGCGGTCGGCCGGTGCTCCCAATCCGCTCAGTTCCAGGGTAGCCTCGTATAAATTCGGCGACTCGGGCGACCAGAGTTTTCCATCGGGCATGTCGAGCTTGAGAGTCACACGCTCGAACCCCGCCTTGCGGCCCACGCCCTCTTTCGAGGTGTTGACAACGGCGGCCTCAACCGGCGGCAGGGAAGGGTCGGCCGGCCTGAGCGACAGCTTGTATCCGCCCGCGTTCAGCACCTTGTCGTCGATGCCGCCGAGGTCGACGGTGAAGGTCGCGGAGGGGGGATCGATCTCGGTGCGCACCGCCCATCGTTCGACGAATGCCCGGGGACGGGCTTCCAGCCAGACGGTCTGCCAGATGCCCGAGGTGGGCGTGTACCATCCGACCTGCTTGCCGGTCGGGAGCGACGGATCGGTGGGGTCGAACGCCCTGACGACGAGGACATTGCCGCCACCGGTTGCGAGTGCGTCGGTGATCTCGGCCGAGAACGGGCTGTAGCCCCCCTCGTGCTCGGCAACGTGGACGCCGTTGACCCAGACGTCGGCCCGGTAGTCGACCGCGTCGAAGTGAATCCAGACGCGTTGATCCTTGGGGAACGTGGCGGGCACGTCGAACGACCTGCGATACCAGCCGATTTTGGACGTGCCTTTCGGTTGGTGGATCCCCGAAAGCTCGCTCTCCCAGCAGAACGGCACCACGATCGAGCGGTCAAAACCCTGGGCCCCCGGCTTCTGCAAGCCGGCCTGCTTGCCCTTGTCTTCGGCGTCGAATCGAAACTGCCAGGGGCCGTTGAGGTTGGCCCAGTGAGGTCGGACCGCGTCGGGCCGAGGGTGCTCCGGCCTGGGGATCTCAGCGGCCCCGGCCATCAATCCGAACGCGAGCAGCACCAGGGCCAGGCCGCCCGCCCGTGGTTGACGGCGCAAAATGGCTTGAAGAGTGTTCATCGGGTGATTGCTCCGGGGTGTCGCGGGAGAGGGCCGCGGGTCGCACACCTTGAGCGATCAGTCTAAACGAGGGAGTTCCGAGAATCATGCAGGATCGCAGAGTGGGGCGGCGCCGATTCGTTCGGGCAACTCCGAAGGCTCGAAGTCGAGGTGTGACTTGACGGGACCGGTCGGCCGCTCTCCGATGCTTTCAAAAATGGCCATCCGGACTCGCTCAAACTCGATGTCGGTCAAGGGGCAGACGACCTGCCGGGGCGATCCGCTTGCGGCCCCGAAATTGATAATCATCAAATTTTGATGGATATTGATCGTGAATGAGCGAGATTTCAGGCAAAGCACGGGGACATACGAGACCAAGCTGAGGGACCATTGTCCTCGCTTCGTCTCGATGAGCGACCGGATGGCATTGCTTCCGGCCCCTTCCGGCCTGAGTTGCCCCCACTTCTGCGGCCGGCCATTCCCATAAACCAAGACGTCGAGCAGGCCGTCCTTCGTGGAAATTCGCGGGTCAGTCCCCTTCCAGATCGTCAGGCATGCGAAAACGAACACCGCGAGAGCGATGAGAGCACAGCCAGCCACCCTGGTCGACATGATCGATTCCCTACCTGGACCGCGGGTCGATCTCTGAAGGGCTTTCGTCGTCCCTGATGGAGTCTTGGCCTGATCTGCCGCCAGATTCTCGCAACCCTCGGGGCCGATCCTCGATTCGAGTCGCAAACACGACCCGGCCATGGTTCCTGGAGAAACGTGTCACAACCAGCGGGCCCAACTCGTCGAAACCGCTGAAGCGGCCTCGCCCCTCGTCGGCTCAATCCCTCGGCGTGGCGCGGCCGGTGGCCATCAGGAACCGGGCGAAGTCCTTCGCGACCCAGACGATGGCCTCGTCTTGCAACGCGAGGAAGGGGACCATGACAATCTTCCAGGGGGGGTTGCCCCGGGTGTCGAAGGCGAGCAGTTCGCCACCGCCATTGGAGCCGAAGCCGATGAGGCCGGGGATGGACTGCTGGACTTCGTGATTACGGTTCAAGGGCAAGACATCGCCGGCCGGCCAGATCTGGAACCAGCCCGGCTCCACGTCCAGCGGACCGCCGCCGCCGTTGCTGAGGCGCAGGAGGTCGAGATAATCCTCGGGCAGCTCGATCCCGGAGTCGGTGCGCAGGGCAGCGATCTCGGCCGGGTCGGCGGGGGGTTCGTGATTTGTCCAACCTTCGAAATCAAACGCGGTTGGTGCCATGAAAACCTCCCGTGGACGCCCGATCGGTCTCGTCCCATTGCCTGATCGGGAGGGCTGAGGGATCAAACGCACAGAGAGTGCATTGCGTCGATGCGTGCACGCCGTGATTCGCCGGGCCAGATCGGTCAGAACCTCCGGCACCAGATTGGCCGCATTCCGCCGAATGAGCAACCCACTGCCGACGTCCGTCAGCGGAGAGGGCGGGCGGACGTGTTGCCGCGGGCGGAGGGGTCGAGGCCGATGATCCGGCTGCGGGGGCGGGCGCGGTCGATGAAGACGGGCCCCATGTCGGTGGTCTCGGCCGATCCTAGATTGCCGACGGTGTCGATGACGTCGACCCGGATGTGGAACCGGGGGGGGATGTTGGCCGGGAGCGTCCAGGTGAATTGCTGGGTGTTTTCCATGGGGGCCGAGATCGGCTGCCAGGGGGCGTTCGACCCGACCGGGCGGTAGGAGAGGACGACCGGGCGCGAGGCGAGGTGGAGGTCGGAGGCTCGCCAGGTGATCGTGAGCTTGCCGACGTTGGCGCCCGCGCCCATCGCGGGGGGGTCGAGCTGGACGGCCGGCGGGGTCGAGTCGACCTCGACCCAGGTCTGGGGAGGGTCGCCGGGGGCGGGAGGCAGGTCACCCAGGCCGTTGGCCGAGCGGGCCACCAGGCAGAGGCCGAAGGTCCCTTCGCCGCCCAGGTCGACCGGATAAGGTGAGGCCCGGTCGGGGTCTTCGGGGCGCCGGCTCCAGTTGCGGCCGCCGTCGTTGGTGATCCAGAGCTCGACGGTCTCGGGGCCGTTGGGGCCCGCGTCATCGACCGCGTATTCCAGCGAGAACCGGGGGCTGGCGACCAGCATCGTCTTGCCGTTGCCGGCCGCCACGGGTGCCTGCGTCGGAGCCGGCGCGGGGGTCGGGCTCGCCGCGACGGGGGGGGCGGCGGGCGTGGGGACCGGATCGGGATTCTGGCTGACCGGGGGAGCCTGAGCTCCCTGGTTAACCACGCCGTAGAAGGGGCTCGACTCATCGAGGGTCGGGCCCGAACCGGCCTGGGCGTCCGACACCGACTGGCGGGGTTCCGAGCCCGAGGAGATGGGCAGGATCGGCGACGGGGGCTGGCCGTATTCGGAGTCGTCGGACGACGAGGCCGCGGGGGGGATGGCGCCCCCGTAGGGCATGGTCAGGCTGGCCGTCTGCTCGTTCTTCGCCTTGTCGGAGACCCTGAGCCGGACCCTGAGGGGCTCGGCGGTGCCCGCGTCCCACTTCTCGCCGCCGATCAGCGCGGGGCGACGCAGCGGGACCGTGCGCCACTCGACGGCCCCCTCGGCCTGATATTCCAGCGTCAGGCTGGTGAGGTCGAGGTTGGCGTCCTTGACCTCCCAGGTCACCGACGCGACGCTGCCTCGGCGGTCGCGGGAGTCGAGCGTCACGAGCGGCGGGGTGGTGTCGACGATCACCTTCATCCCCGGCTCGACCTTGCGATCGTCGGGGGGAAAGAGCTTGCCGTCGGCGTCGAGCACGCGGGTGGCGAACCAGTATTCGGCGTCGCGGATGGCCTTGAACGTGAAGGCGGGCCGGTCGGGGCTGATCTGGTTGACGACGGTCCAGGTGTAACCCGAGTCCGACGAGACGCAGAGCTGGACTTCCTTGATCCGTGGCTTGTCGGCCGCCACGATATTTACCGGGATGCGGAAGGTCCGGCTCTGGTGGTAGAGAACCTTGGCGCCCTTCCTGGGGGCCTCGGCGGAGCGGGCCGGGGAAGGCGCAACGGGGCCGATCGCCGGGAGGATTCCCAGCAGGACGGTCGCCATTCGCACCTTGAACCACCTTGGCCGCACCAGTTCGCCTCCCTGCCCCCGACCTCATCGCCCGCCTCAATCCTTTGAGGGGGGCACGTCGTCCGACGTCCCAATGCGAGGCACAGTCCCCGTGTCTGAAGCTATCGACGTTGCCGTCCGCCCGGCTTGAATCGAGACGTCCGATTAATCCGGTTGCACACCCCAGATTACGCACTCAACCTGCGCGCATGCCGAATCGTCCCGGGAACGAGGGGCCCGGGACGATTCGGCCGGATTGGGACGCGGTATTTCAGCGTGCGGCGGACCGAAAGGCGCGAACGATGGCCACATACTGGGCGGCCAAGTCGCGAATCCTGCCGAAATCCCTGGCGGCGATGGCCTTGGGCTCGACCAGGGAGCCGCCGATGCCGAGGCAGCAGGCCCCGGCTTTGAGGAACGCCTCGGCGGTGTTGAGGTCGACCCCGCCGGTGGGCATCAGGCGAATCTGGGGGAATGGGCCGCGGAGGGCCTTCAGATAAGGCGGGCCTCCCAGGTCGGAGGGGAAGATCTTCACGACGTCGGCACCGGCCTCCCAGGCGGTCAGGATCTCGGTCGGGGTCAGGGCACCCGGCATGATGGGCTTGCTGTAGCGGCGGCACATCCGGATGACGTCGAGATTGACGGCCGGGGAGACGAGATACTCGGCGCCGGCCAGGAGCGCGGCGCGGGCGGTCTCGGTATCGAGGACGGTGCCCGCGCCCAGGACGACCGAGTCGCCGACCTGCTTCTTGACTTGGCGGATGACCTCGACGGCGTCGGGGACGGTGAACGTGATCTCGGCGGCTGTCACCCCCCCTTCGGCGAGGGCCTCGACCACCTTGACCAGGGGCTCGGGGTCTTCCGACCGGACGACGGCGACGATGCCACCGTCGAGGATACGTTGCAGGATCGACTCTCGGCTCATCGCGGGGCCTCTCCTCGGGCAGCACGGTGGGCGGCTGCCCCGGCGATCATGCGGGGGTGATGGGGACGGGGCGGCCCGGTTCAGCGGGCCGACAGCGCCGGAGCCTCGACGTTCCAGGTCCGCCGGATCTCGGCCAGCTTCCGGCCCACATCGCGGGTGGAGCAGCCGACCATCTCGGCGATCTCCCCCTGGGTGTAGCATTCCATCCTCGCCACCGCAATCCGTCGGAGGTGATCGTCCGCGAGCATGTTGAGGAGATTCTTGTATTTCTCGGCGACGATGGCCATGAACTCGGCCGTGGGTCCGACGCCGACAGCCGTCTCGAAGCCCGATTCGCCCGAGTTCGGATCGTCGCCGAGGGTCCACTCGCCGAGCGTGCGGTTGACGCTGCGCTTCGCGGCCAACTCGTACTTCTGACGGTCATTGGCCTCGTGCGCGGTGATCGTGACGAGGATGTTCCAGAGATCATCGCGGTCGCGCAGCGTGGGGTAGCGCCCGCCGATGAGGCCGAGGATCAGGTGGCTGAACGCCTGCGAGGCGACATCTTCCTCGTCGGTGACGCCGCGGAGGCCCTTCATCCGGTTCTTGGCCAGGCCGACCAGGCGGTTGAAGTAGCGTTCCCAGATGTGTTGAAGCGCTTGGGTATGGTCGCCGTGTATGGCGGCGTCGATCCACTCGGTGACCGAGTCCTGATCCTTGAGGTCTGCGGCGGACATGCCGTCATCCTCGGCCGTGGGCCATCCGGGTGTCTGAAGAGAGCTTTTCAACCGGCGTGAGCAAGGGTAGACCTACCCAAACGCTAAACTATAACGACCCAAGCCATCGCCATGCGAGTCGACGTTGAAGAAATCCGACACCAGTCGGGCCCCGGAGAAATAAAGCCTTATTAGACGCATAATTAGGGAATTAGGCGAAGGCCGCCGGTCGCGGGAAGGCAGCGGTCGAGAAGGGCGGCCATCTCGGAGGCATTGGGAATCTCCTTGAACCGGAGGACGGGGCCGGCCAGGTTCTCGAGGGCTTCCTCGTCGACCTTCAGGCGGTCGGAGATGGCCAGGGCGTAGTGCTTCGGCCCGTGTTCGGGCAGGAGCTTCAGGAGCCGCTCGACGCTGGATCGCTTCCAGAAGCCGAGCACCTCGACGAACACGTCGACACCGGTCGCCTTGTGGACGAAGCGGTAGTCGGGGACCCAGACCCCTTCGCGGCCCAGCTCCAGGATCTCGGTGGCCTCCGTGACGGTCCAGGCGGGGGCGACCTGGCGGAAGCGGTCGACGAAGGCGGAGACTTCGGGGGGGGTGTACGTGCCGGTGTCGGCGTAGTGCGAGATGAGGCCGTCGTTCGAAGTGAGGTGGAAGCTCCTCGGCTCGCGCCTGGGACCCCAGCGCAGCTCAGCGTCGAGCCTGAAGTCCTCACAGAGCAGCAAGGCGGGCAGGAAGAGGGCCGTCTGGAGGCCGTACTTGGTGGTCGCGCTGAAGAGGCTAAGCGGGCCGTCGAGCTGCAAGGTGTAGCCCTCGGCCATCGTCCCTTCGACGCGGTAGAGCAGGCGGTGGAACTTCAGGTGACGGAACAGCTGGCGGAAGCGGGCGGGCTTCTCGTGTCGAACCTCGATGGTCGCCTGCGTGCACCTCAGCAGGATGGACTGCGCCAGGGCGACGTTGTACCGCTCGATGAGCCGGACGGCGGTGAGGTCGTCGAAGGTGAGCAGCCGGTTCTCATCCTTCAGGTCGGCGAACATCGAGGCGGCGACCTGGGCCGGGTCCATTCCGAGGGCTTGGCCGACCTCGGCGAGCACCCCTTCGCGGTTGAAGGCGGGGCGGTGCAGGGGGTCGACGCCGGGGACGGCGGCAGCCTCGCGCAGGGCCTTGCGGTGAAGGGCGGCGGCGGTGAAGACCGACTCGCGGATGCGATCGGGGGCGACGTCGGCGACGACCTCGAACTCGGCGCGGTCCTCGAGCACCTTGGCCAGGCCTCGGTGGGCGAGCGTGGCCATCCCCTCGCCGACGAGCTGGTCGATCTCCGTCTCGATCTCGCCGCGGGTCAGGCCGACCCCTTCGCGGAAGATGAGGAGCAGGCTCTCGGCCACCTCCAGCCAGTCGGGCGAGGCGGGGTTGAGGTACATCGGGATGACGCGCTGCTTGGCAACGCGGACTCGGACGAGGTTGCCGGTGAGCATCGGTCGGGCGTCCCCGCGCGGTGGATTCGTCAGGATTTCGGGTCAGGCACCGCCGCCGTAGGCGCTGTGCTGGCGGCGACGGTTGGAGGTGAATTCCTCGTTGGTCCCGCGGGTGATGACCTCGTAGAGCGTGGCCTCTTTGTCGCCCGACTTGCGGAGGATGCGGCCGAGGCGCTGGACGTGCTCGCGGACGCTGCCCGAGCCGGAGAGGATCACGGCGACGGCGGCCTCCGGGACGTTGACCCCCTCGTTCAACACGCGCGAGGTGGCCACGACGGGGTACTCGCCCGAGTTGAACTTGAGCAGCACGTCGCGCCGCTCTTTGGTCTTCGTCTGATGGGTGATGACCGGGACGAGGAACTGCCGCGCGATGGTGTACACGGTGGCGTTGTCGTGGGTGAAGATGATGGTCCGCTCGCCGTTGTGCCGCTCCAGGAGCCTGGCGAGCAGGTGGAGCTTGGCCGGCGCGGCCAGCGCCAGCGAACGCTGCTCTCGATAGGCGAGATAGGCCTGGCGGCCGTGCGCCGAGCGATGCGCGGCGAAGAGGAACTGGCCCCAGGCGCCCGGGCGACGCATGTCGATCCCGCTGTCCGAAAGAAATCCTCGATAGGTCTCCCGCGCGGTCTCATAACGGAAACGCTCCTCGTCGGTCAGGTTGACGAAGAGGCGCTCGACCCGGTAGTCGGCCAGGAACTCGCCGCGGAGCTGGGTGATCTCGCGGCGGTAGACGATCGGCCCGATCAGGTGGTCGAGCGCCAGGTGCGCGTTGTCGGCCCGCTCGGGGGTGGCGGTCAGGCCCAGGCGGAACGGCGCGATCGAGCAGGTGGCGGCCAGCCCGTAGGTGGGGCCGGGCAGGTGGTGGCACTCGTCGAAGACGAGCAGGCCGAACCGATCGCCCAGCCGATCCATGTTCATGTAGGCAGAGTCATACGTCGTGACTGTCAGCGGCTTGATGTCGTAGGAGCCGCCGCCGAGCAGGCCGACCTCGGTGCCGAAGCTCAGGGAGAGCTCGTCGTACCACTGGTTGAGCAGGTCGATCGTGGGGGTGACGACGAGGGTCGGGCGGTCGGCGGCCTCGATGGCCATGTTCGCCAGGTGCGTCTTGCCGGTGCCGGTGGGCAGCACCACCACCCCGCGCATGCCGGCCTGGCTCCAGGCCTCCAGCCCCTCGATCTGATGCGGGAACGCCTGCTTGTTGACGCGCATCGGCCAGCGAGTCTTGCCGTAGCCGCGTGCCTTGTCGACGAACGGGATCCCGCGATCACGGAGGTCCTGGACGATGGTCCGGTACCAGATCCCCTCGGCGGTGTGCAGGCCGATGCGGGCGTCGTACCGCAGGCCGGGGATGCCCCGGGTGTCGTCCTCGGCGAGGCCGGCGACCTGCACGGTCCCCTGCTCGAACCGGAGTTCCAGCTTGGGCGGCCCGTCGTCGCCCGCGTCGCGGTCGGGGGCGTCGGTCGCGTCGCTCATCCGGCTCGCCCCTCCGCGGCTCTGCTCGCCTTGCCTACCTCATCCAGTGTACCCTTGTTTCGGGGTCATAACCAGCGGGCAACGGCCGACGGGCAGGAGACCGACGCTGCCTGGTCAGACCCGATATTTGCCGACGATGGCGCCGAGGCTGCGTGCCAGGCCGTCGAGGCGGCCCGAGTCTTCGCGGACCTCACGCCCGCCGGAGGCCAGGGTGGCGATGGCCCGGTCGACCTCGGTGATGTCGCGGGCGATGGCCGACGCGTCGCCGAAGGCACGGCCGACGCTGGCCGAGATGTCGGCGAGCCCGGCGGCCGCCTCGCCGACGTTGCGGGCGATCAGTTGGGTGGCCTCGGACTGGCCGCGGACCGCCAGGGTGATCGACCCGACGTCGCCATCGAGTTGGCCGATCACCTCGGTGATCTCCGCCAATTCGCCCACGGCGCGGCCGGTCGAACCCTGGATCGCCTCGACCATGTGGCGAATCTCGTCGGCGGCCTCGTTGGCCTGGCGGGCCAGGGCCTTGATCTCGGTGGCGATGACAGCGAATCCCTGGTTGGATTCGCCCGCGCCGGCGGCCTGGATCGCCGTGTTCAGGGCCAGCATGTTGGTCTGGCCGGCGATCTCGTTGATGACCTCGACGATGGCGCCGATGCGTTCGGCGGCGGCCCCCAGGTCGTCGACCTTGCGACGGGCCGATCTGGCCTTCTCAAGGGCCTGCCCCGCGACGAGCCGGGCTCCTTCGGTGGTGCGTGCGATCTCGGCGGTGGCGCCGGCCATGCCGTCGGCCGAGGAGGCCACCGCCGTCAGGTTGGCCGCCGCCTGCGTGCTCGTCGCCGCGATGGAGTGGAGCGTCGAGGCGGTCCGGCCGGCCGCGTCGGCGACCGCGCCGCTACGTTCGCGGCTGAGTGCCGCCCGGTCGCCCATCGCCTTGGCGGTGCAAGTCAGCGCCTCGGACGCCCGGTTCAGGCTGGCGGCGTCCGAGGCCAGCCGCCGGACGAGGGCCTGGAGCTTACCGACGAAGGTGTCGAACCCGCGGCCCAGCGAGGCGATCTCGTCACGCCCCTCGCCCCCGACCCGCACCGTCAGGTCGCCCTCTCCCTCGGCGATGTCCCGGATCGCCCGCGCCAGGCGATCCAGCGGCCTCAGAGCGATCTGGAAGGTGGTGAACGCGGCGAAGACCACGAACACAGCCAGCGCCAGGCAGTCGGCCAGGGCCGCCCAGAGCAGGCGCCTGACTTGCTCCTCCAGCTCGAGCACCGCGCGTTCTGTCCGGGCCTCGACCATCCCGACACACTCCTGGATCGGCCCCATGATCGTCGCCTTGTCGCGGTGATAGGCTTCGTCGTGCATGATCCGCCGGGCCATCTCGGGGTCGGGTGCGGCTTCGCGGGTGAAGGCCCCGCCGGCATCCTCGTATCGCCCCTTGATGGCGTTGAAGGCCACGACCTCGGTGTGAACCAGGGCGTTGGAGTTGTCCTCGGCCTGCTTGAGCTTGGCCAGCTCGGCCTCGTCGTAGCCGAGCTCGACCATCAAGGTCCGAAGCGGCACCGTCCGGCCGTCAGGGCGCGGGGCCTTGCCATTTCGGACGTCGAGGATCCCGTTGTATTCCGCCTCATAGCGGCCATCGCCGGTGACAACGTACGTTCGGGCCGTCCGGGTCAGATCGTCGGAACTCTGCCGCAGCTCGTCCGCCAGCAAGTACGACTGATAACGGACCGACTGCGCCGCATCGAGTGCCCTGGCCCCGCGGGTCATCAGGACGTTGAGCGTCGCGAGTGTGACGACGAGGACCAGGCAGCCCCCGAAGATGAGCAGGGCCCGAGTTCGCAAGAGCATGTCGCAGGGCCCACCATCGCCCGGATTCGCCAAGGCGTCCCATCTCATCCCGATTCCCCATCTTATTATGGGTGAAGATCCGGGGAGTGGTGTAGGAAAAGCCTTCGGAATTCGCGACTCAGCGTGCGGGAGGTCGACCAGCCGTGCGCAGGGCGGCGACCTCGGCGTCGGTCAGGTCGCGCCACTGGCCTGGGGCCAGGTCGTCCAACGTCAGAGGGCCGATCGCGGCCCTGACAAGCCGCAGGGTGGGGAAGCCGACGGCTGCGGTCATGCGGCGTACCTGGCGGTTGCGCCCCTCGCGCAAGATGAGCTCGATCCAAGCCGTCGGGACATTCTTGCGAAACCGGACGGGCACGGGCCTGTCGGGCAGAAGCGGCGGCTCGTCCAGGAGCCTGGCGCCCGCGGGTCTGGTCGGGCCGTCGGCAAGCTCCAACCCTCGTTGCAGGGCTTCGAGCGCCTCGGGTGTCGGCACCCGTTCGACCTGCGCCAGATAGGTGCGGGGGTGACCGTATCGAGGGTCGGTCAGCCGGTGGGCCAGCGGGCCGTCGTCGGTTAGCAGCAAGAGCCCTTCGCTGTCGCGATCCAGCCGGCCGACCGGGTAGACGTCGGGAACGGGCACGAAATCCTTGAGCGTCGCCCGCCCCCCTTCGTCGGTGAACTGGGTCAGCACATCATACGGCTTGAAGAGTTTCAGATACCGAAAACGGCGGGGCATGGCGGGACCAAGGCGAGGACAGGGCTGCCGGTGACTCTTCGACTATGCCCAGCCCATATAACCGGCGTCAAGCGGGCCTGCATGCCCATTGCCAGGCCACGAAACGCGGGCAAAAATTGGAAGACTTCACGTTGCGACACCCTTGAGGCACATCCCCCATGCCGCGCTCACGATCTCGCCTGCTGGCCCTGGCGATCGGTATTCCGCTGGCGTTGCTCGCCGCGTCTCCCGTGAAGCAGGCCCCCGCGTCGGCGGCCGGAACCACCTGGCATGAAGTGACGGAGGTCGAAGGCAAGGGATGGGCCGCGACGAAGCACCGGTTCGACCGGCTACCGGCCAAGGCGGAAGGGGTGGTCCGCGAGCCGGTCTGGAGCCTGTCCAACGACTCGTCCGGCCTGGGCGTCCGGTTCGAGACCGACTCGCCCTTGATCTCGGTGCGATGGGCCTTGCGCAAGCAGCGGCTGGAGATGCCGCACATGGCCGCGACGGGGGTCAGCGGTGTGGACCTCTACATCAAGGACGGCGCGTCGTGTCACTTCGTGGGCGTGGGCCAGCCCAGGCAGTTCCCGGCCAACGAAGAGATCGTGGCAGCCGGGTTGCCGGGGAAGCTGGGCGAATATCGGCTGAATTTTCCGCTGTATAACGGCGTCGACCACATCGAAATCGGAGTGGCCGAGGGGACCAAGTTCCGGTTCTTGCCGGCCGACGCCGCGAAGCCGGTCGTCTTCTACGGCACGTCGATCACACAGGGCGGTTGCGCCGCACGGCCCGGGATGGCCTATCCGGCGATCCTGAGCAGACGTCTGGGTGTGCCGGCGATCAACCTGGGCTTCTCGGGCAACGCCAAAACCGAGCCCGAAGTTGCGACCCTGCTGGCCGAGCTGGACCCGGCGGTCTTCGTGCTCGACAGCCTCCCCAACCTGTCAACGGACGAGGTGGCGGAGCGCATCGGCCCGTTCCTGGAGACGATCCGCAAGGCCCACCCCGACACGCCGATCGTGCTGGTGGAGAATCTGGTCTACGCCGGTTCCGCCTATCTCCCCGACCGTGCGAGCAAAGTGCAGGGCTCCAACAAGGCCCTGAACGCCGCCTTCAAGGCCCGGATCGACGCCGGGGACAAGCATCTGACGCTCGTTCCCGCCAAGGACCTGATCGGCCTCGACGACGAGGGGACAGTCGACGGCAGCCACCCCACCGACCTCGGCTTCGTGCGGATCGCAGACGCCTTGGAGCCGTTCATCCGGCATGCCCTGGCCGATCAGTCGAAGCCGTAAGTCAGATGACCCCGGCGCCACTCGGGCGCCGGGGTCATCGGGCTCTCAGCCGTGCCCGTAGCCTCGATCGAAGGCGTCGAGGTCTCGCAGGTGAGCGGCCAGGGTGGTGCGGAAGGTGTCGGCGTCCACGGTCCAGCGCGGGTTATCCTCGGTGTGGCGCTGGGCGTGCTCTTGCAGGAGCCGGTGGAGGAATTTGAAAAGCTGCCGGGGCGTGCGCAGGCTGCCGAGCGCGTCTCGCAGGCTGTCGTCCGAGATGGACGGGTCGATCATCTGCCGGAGCCTGGGGCCCGTCACCGCGGCCTTGCCGGATGCGTCGGTTCTGATCGCCGTGTCTGGCGTTGCCTCGCCATTGACCCCGGCGGCGACGGCTCGCAGGCGGTCGCCGGCGAGGTCGTACAGCGAGGGGCCGGTCCAGCGCAGGGGCTTGATCATGTTGAGCTTGTCGGGGCGCGCCCGGTCGTAAAACTCCTTGTCTTCCTTCTCAAGGTAGTAGGCCAGCTCGATGGGGAGCAGCAGCTTCAGGCCGATGCCGGGGTGCCGGAGGAACTTGTGGTCGAGCAGCGGCCAGACCAGGGCCCGCATCTTGCGGGGGTCGCCCTCGATCAGCTGAGGCTCGTCGACGCGGTCGACCAGGATGATGATCCCGGAGTAGCCCAGCGCGGCGAGCACCCCCTGGAACTTGCGCAGGAGCTCGTAACGTTCCTCGCCGCCCCCGCGGGCGGTCCTGGGCAGCGGCTGGCCGCTCAGCTCGCTGGGCTTGAACCAGAGCAGGGCCCAGCGCAGGGCCGAGGGGTCGCGCGAGAGCACTCGAAGCGACTTGCGAATGTCGCGAGCGAACCACTCGGCACGGCCCAGACGCCAGAGCCAGTAGGCCCAGCCCAGGACGATGGGCAGGAGCAGCCAGGGGAGGACCGAGAGCGACTGGAGCTTGGGGAACGTGGCCAGCAGGGCGGCCACGAGCAGGGTGGTGCCGAAGCCGATCTGGAGGTCGCGCCGGCCCCAGAGCGGGCGGAAGCCCGATCGCCTTCGCAGCCGGCTCCATCGCTTCTCGATCGGCTCGCCGGTCGACTGGTCGTACAGGGCGACCAGCATCAGGAGGTCGCGCCTGCGGTCGAGGCCCAGTGGGGAAAGGTCGACCTTGCCCGAGGTCAGCTCGTCGACGAGCCTGGTGACCCCCAGGGCGAGGATCGCGTCCATGTGGTCCTGGAGACGCCAGGCGGAGATTGCCTCGTTGGTGTCCCGGGCCTTCACCGCGGCGCGGAAGTGGTCGAGGAAGGGGTTGAAGTCGTCGTACTCGATGACGAAGACCCGCTTGCCGGGGTTGGCCTCGTTGTACTTCTCGATCTCGGCGGCCGTCTGGAGCCGGAGCGCGGTCTTGCCGCTCCCCTTCTCGCCGAAGACTAGGGCGGTCGAGGGGTCGGCGGGGTTGCCGAAGAACTTGTCCCAGGAGGGGTGATGGATGGTGGTCAGGCAGCCGCGTTTGAACACGGTGTCCGTCTGCGCGTCTTCCTCGCTGAACGGGTTGCCGCTGATGCCGTGATGCCGCAAGAACTGTTCAATCTTCATCGCGCGTCCCGTCCCTCGTTCCTCGCCGACCGGGCGTGGCCCTGCCGATTTGACCTCGCGGGCCGAAACCCTTGGGCCGGTTGATCTCCGGCGGATGCCCACTAGGATATTCGGCCGGCCGCCCTTCGTGCCATGCGCTCGCCCGGAAAGGATCCGCCATGCCCCCGATCCCAGCCCGCTTCGTCGCCCGGTCGACCACGCTCGCCCTGGCGTGCATGCTGGCCGGATGCGGCACGCCGCCCGAGACGGCCGCGCCGGCGCCGCTCCGGGTGGCCGCCGCGGCCGACCTCCAGAGCAGCCTGCCGGGGATCGTCGCCGAGTTCGAGCGGGCGCACTCGCTGAAAGTGGACCTCGTCTTCGGTGCCTCGGGACAGCTCGCCCAGCAGATCGAGGCGGGAGCCCCCTTCGACCTCTTCCTGTCGGCCAATCGCAAATTCGTCGACGACCTGGAAACGTCCGGCCTTGTCCGCCCCAAATCGTCGAGGCCGTACGCCGTGGGCTCGCTGATCCTGGTTTGGGGAGAGCACGCGGGGAAACCGATCGCGGCCCTGGGCGACCTGGCCCGGCCCGAGATCAAGAGGGTGGCCATCGCCAATCACGCGACGGCCCCCTACGGCGCGGCGGCCGAGCAGGCCTTGCGCAAGGCTGGGCTGCTGGACTCGATCGGCCCGAAGCTCGTCCGTGCCACCAACGTCCGCCAGGCTCTTCAATATGTCGAGTCGGGAGATGCCGAGGCCGCCCTCGTCGGCAAGGCCCTGGCCAGGCCGCCGGGCCTGCGGGTCCTGGAAGTCGACCCCGAATTGTACGACCCGATCGTCCAGGGGCTCGGTGTCGTTGCGGCCAGCCGCCGCGTCGAGGACGCCGAGGCTCTGGCCGCCTACCTGCTTGGACCCGAAGGGCAGGCAAAATTTCAGGCCGCGGGATTCCGGCCCGCCCCCCCGCAGTCGCCCTGAAACTGGGCTCGCGGGAGTAAAGCAAGTCTGGATTCGCGTGCCCGCTTCAACGGCTGTCGGCCTGGACCGGGCCCTCCGGTTTTCATGTTTGCATGAATCCGGGGGTCGATTCGACCGGTCTATCGCGCCGCACGGACCAGCGGGACGACCTCCACCAGGAGCCGACGGAGGCTCTCTCGCACCTGCTCGTGTGTCAGGCCCGCCCAGCGCACCTCGACGTTGGCCACGTCGTAAGGCACGGCCCGGTGCAGGTCGATCAGCTGACGGGCCACCGACTGCGGTCCGCCCACGATGAAGTTGATCGGGTGGCCGCAGAGGTCCTGGGGGCGATCGGGCTCGGGCGTCTCGCCGGGAATTTTCCCCTCGTCGCGGAACCGCCGCCAGATCGTCCGCAATGCCGGCTCGGCCGTCTCGAAGGCGGTGGCGTCGTCGGGCCCCACGAATACGGGGCGATTCGCCGCCACCTTCCCTCTTCCGCCCGAGGCCCGATAGGCGTCGACATACTCGCGATATTGCTCGGGGGTTCTCAGGTGCGAGAAGAGGACGTTGAAGCCGAAGGAGCCGGCGATCCTGGCCGAGCCCACGCTGTTGACGGCCTGCCAGCTCCGACCGATGAGGCCCGATCCCGCGGCAGGTAGGGTCGTGTGTGCCGGCACTCCGCCCACGCCCTGATCCCAGTCGCCCCCCCAGGCAGCGGCGATCACGCGAAGGGCCTCCTCGAACCGCGAGTGCCGGTCGCGTTCGTCGGCCCCGCCGCCCAGGCCGATCCCGGCCTTGAAGAGGTCGGATTCCTCGGGCGTGCTGCCGCTGCCAAATCCCGCCGCGATTCGGCCTCCGGTCAGGGCATCGGCCACCGCGACTTGCTCGGCCACGTCGAGCGGGTGATGCAGGTTCAGGCAGATGATCGCCGTGCCCAGCCTGATCCGCCGGGTCTGCCCGGCCAGGTGAAGCGCGAACAGCAGCGGGGTCGGCAGGTGCCCGAGGTGTGCATGGCCGTGGTGCTCGGCGAACCAGGCGTATTCGGCCCCCAGCTCGTCGGCCAGCCTCACCAGCTCGGCAACCTCCGCGAAGATCTCGCTCGAGGGCCGACCCGAGGGGCCTTCCAGGTGGTCCGTCAACCCGATCGTGAACATGGAGAAGGCCCTTCGGAGACCCGTCGATCACCCCGACGCGAGACGCTCAGGCGGTAGCGGCCAGGGCCTCGCCGAACTCTTCCTCGACGCCCAGCTCCTTGCCCAGATCCTTCGGCGGGTGGAAGAAGACGGCCAGGAAGACGGCGGCGAAGAGCGAAACTCCGAAGGGGACGAGGAACAAGCGATGGTAGTCGAACACCTTCACCGCCTTGCCGGCCACCATGGTCGTCGAAGAGAAGACGTCCCCCATGCGGGCCCAGAAGAAGTTCGACGCGAACTGCGAGATGCCCAGGATCATGACGTTGAATAAGCTCTGCGCACTCGACCTGACGTCCGCCGGGAAGCTCTCATCGACGTAGATGAACAGGGCGCCGAAGAAGCAGGCGTAGGCGAAGCCGTGGACGAGGTTCACCGCGATCACCGGCCAGAGCAGATCGGGCGAGCCCATCGAATAGACGCCGAACCGGATGGCCTGGCTGAGGATGCCGATGAGCATCGTCGTGCGCCAGCCGAGTCGCTTGAGGATCAGGCCCAGCATGGCCATGGCCGCGACCTCCATCGCCTGGCCGATGCTCATCGCCGGCGCGATCCAGTTCTGCGGCACGCCGAGCGACTGGAGGAACCGACTCGTCCAGAAGTAGTAGCAGTTGTGGACCATCGAATCGAAGAAGGTCACCAGGTAGAGCACCATCACGCTCGGCCTGCCCAGGAGGCGGATCGCCCGCAGCGGGGCGAACGGGGCGTCCTTTCGGATCGACGGCGGGGTATGCGGCAGGGTCAGGCAGAAGGCCGCCAGCACCAGCGAGGCCACGCCCGAGACGACGAACATCCCGGCGAAGGCCGACTCCATCGCCGGGCCCGTCTTCAGGGTCGAGAGCGCCTTGCTGATCCACGAAACGAAGCCGCCGGCCTCGGCCATCGACGGCACCTTCGCCCAGTCGACCGGGATGAAGATGAGCGGCCAGGCCGCCGCGATCCAGCCGGCCGAGCCCCAGAGGCGGATCCGGCCGAAGTCGCGCTTCGGGTCCTCGACGTTGGCGAACGCGACCGCGTTGGCCACCGACAGCGTCGGCACGTAGAAGAAGCAGTGCAGCAGCGTCAGGCCGAAGAACGGCCAGAACGTCCGAGCGTAGACCAGGCCCAGCATCGCCAGCCCGCCGATGAGATGGCTGAACGCCAGGAATTTCTCCTGCGACATGGCGCGGTCGGCCAGTTGCCCGCCGAAGAACATCCCTGTGATCGACGCGATCGTGAAGCAGTTGAAGACCCAGGCCTGCTGGTTCGCGCCGAAGTTCAGGTAGTTCGTGCCCAGGTAGAGCCCGAGCAGCGGCACCCAGGCCCCCTTGATGAGGTACTCCAGGAAGAAGAGCATGCAGAGCCTGGTCCGGTTCGTCGGTCTCATCGACGGGCGTCTCTCTCGGGCGACGAGCGGAGGTGGGGCGAGGGGAGGGGAGTCGTCCTCGACGATCGGGCGTGGAGCAAGGCCCGACCAGCCTACCCTGGCCCGCCGCCGGCTCATAGCACCCGCCCGCCCCGGACCTGATTGACGGTGCAGGCGCCCGGCCCTACGATTGGGGCTTCCCGGCGATCGATCTCGGCCCCGAATGGGTGACTCGCATGTCCTTCCCGCCCCTGGCCCGCGTCCGTCAGTCAGCCCCACAGCCCGCCGTGGCGGACCTGCCCGGGACGGTCCGGACCTTGATCCTGGAAAGTCGGCTGAAGGGCAGGGTGCCCGCGGGCGGGTCGATCGCCGTCGGAGTCGGCAGCCGCGGGATCACGGCCATCCAGCCGATCGCCAAGGCGACCGTCGACACCCTGAAGGGGATGGGCTACCGGCCGTTCATCGTCGCGGCGATGGGCAGCCATGGCGGGGCCACGCCCGAAGGCCAGCGCGAGCTGCTCGCCGGCTACGGGATCACCCCCGAGGCCATGGGCGTCGACGTCCGCACCGACATGGAAACGGTGGTGCTGGGCACCAACCCGGTCGGCCTGCCCATCTTCTTCGACAAGAACGCCTACGGCGCCGACGGCATCGTCCTGATCAACCGGGTCAAGCCGCACACCGACTTCGTCGGCGATTATGAGTCGGGCGTCCTCAAGATGCTGACCATCGGCCTGGGCAAGCGCGACGGCGCCAGCCAGGTGCACAAGATGGGGCTCATCGGCATGCGTGAGGTGCTGCCGGCCGTCGGCAAGTTCCTGGTCGAGAACACCAAGTTCGCCCTGGGCCTGGCCATCGTCGAGAACGCCGACGACCTGCCCGCGGAAATCGCGGCGCTGGAGCCCGAGACGATCCTCGAGGTCGAGCCCAAGCTTCTGGCGAAGGCCAGGGCGCTGATGGGCCGGCTGCCGTTCGACCAGATCGACGTCCTGGTGGTGGGCGAGATCGGCAAGAATTACTCGGGCGCCGGCATGGATCCCAACGTGATCGGCCGCCTGATGGTCGAGACGATGCCCGACTTCGCCAGGCCGATGGTCACGAGGCTGGTGGCACTCGACGTGTCGGACGAGAGCCACGGCAACATCGTCGGGGTCGGATTCGCCGACCTGACGACCGAGCGTCTGCTCTCCAGGATGGACCCGGAGCCGTTCCGGATCAACGTGCTGACCTCGTGCTTCCTCGAGCGGGCGCGGATCCCGATCTCGATGCCCACCGATCTCGAGGTCTTGCGGGCCGCGATCGACACCTGCTGGAGAGTCAACCAGGCCGACGCACGGATCGTGGTCATCCCCAACACGCTCGAGGTCAAGACGCTGTGGGCCTCCCCCGCCTTGGACGCCGAGATCCAGGCGCACCCGCACCTGGATCTCGAGACCGGCTACCTGCCGATCCCCTTCGACGCCTCGGGGACCATGGACCAGGAGGCGATGTTCCCCGAGAGCGTCCGCGGCCGTCGATCCGTCGGAGCGGCCTACTCGGGCCACTGAACGAAACGGGCGACGCGAGCCACGCCCGCCGTTCAGCCGGGGGGCGCGGCGTCGGTGGCGGGCCTGCCGCGTGGTGGGAGCTGGGGCGGGACTCGCTCGCTACGGTCGCTGTACCCGCGCTTGAAAACGAGGGGAATCGCCACGGGGGCGGAGGGCTCCGCGCCTCCGGCGGCCAGGGTATCGGCCACCGCGAGGGCCTGCCGCACCAGGCCCATCAAGTTGCGGTCGACCGTGGCGGCAAACTCGTTCTCCTTGACCATCGAGGTGATCAGGGCCTGCACGGCGAACCCGGCGATGATGAACTTCCCCGCCGGCTTCAGGGCAAGCCTCGCATTGGCGCCCCCTTCCAGGCCCAGGTCGTCCTCGACCAGGACCAGGGCGATCTCGGGATGAGCCGCGAGTGCTTCGAGGATCTTCGCCTGGGAACCCGCAGACGGGACGTATCGCACGTCGTCCAGCAGCGTCAATCCCGCCCCCTGGGCCGCGAGTCTCAGGGCCTCGGCACGCTCGGAGGCCCGATCGAGGTCGTCGGCCGACCTGACGATCACGGCGGGGCCCTGGGCGGGGAACCCCTGCGTCTGAGCGTCTTCCATCGCTGCGGCGAGGAGCTTGCGGGCGTCGCCCGTGTAGTCCGAGTTGCGCACGATGGGGTAGGGAAGCTCGGCGCCGAGTGGGACGTCGAGCAGCAGCACGGGCACCTTCTTCAGCCTCGCCTCTTCCAGCGCCTCGGCCACCTCGGGCGCCCGCTCGGGAATCACCATCAGGACCGAAGGTCGGCCCTCCATCGCCTGGCGGATCGAGGCGGCCTGCGCCGAGGGGGGGGCCTCGGGTTCCGGCTGGAACGACCGGAAGAGCAACCCGCGCTTGCCCGTCTCCTGCCTCATGAACTGCTCGGTGAGCTGGGTGGAGAGCCTGCGTGGCCCGGGCAGGACCAGCGCGACTTGCCTGGCCGGACGCCGGGCCACGGCGGGCGCCCCGGCGGTCTCCGGGGAATCGGGCGGGGGGGCCGGGTCGCAGCCCGACAATCCCCAGGTGAGCAGGCTCAGAAACGCCAGTCCACGGCAGACTCTTCGATCGGCCCGGCTCATCGCGGCAAATCCTCCAGGTCGATCCTGCGGTCCAGTCGCAGCGGCCAAGTCACGTCCCCGGGGAGGGGCAACAAGGCATGACCATCACGCCACGCTACCGGATCCTGGCCCTGGATGTCGACGGCACCCTGCTCGATCGCGAGGGCCACCTCCGGCCCAGCACCGCCCGGGCGGTGGCCGATGCCGCACGCGCGGGCATCAGGCCGGTCCTCTGCACGGGAAGGCGCTACCGCAGGGCACGCCCGATCGCCGATGAGCTGGGGCTCGACGCGCCGCTCGTTTGCAACTCGGGGGCCCTGGTCAAGCGGCCCGGCGACCACGCCACCCTCTGGCGGGCCGACCTCGACCCCGACGTCGCCCGAGAGGTCTTCGAGGTCTTCCGCCTGCGCGACGAGCCGCCGCTCTCCTTCACCGACCGCTCCCCCGATGACTCCGACTTCCTCATCTCCATGGCCCCGACGGGCCGCCCGCTCTACGACGACTACCTGAGCCGGAACAGCGCCAACGCCGAGGTCTCTCCCGGATGGGACCGGGACCACGCCGCGCATCCGCATTATCATGTCTGCGTCATCGGCACTCAGGAATCCATGCTCGACACCGAGCGGGCCATCCACGCGCGAGTTCCGGGCCGGGTCCGCACCTTCGTGCAGCGGAGCCCGCGCTACGCGGGGACGATGTGCGAGGTCATCCGCCACGACGCCAGCAAGTGGTCGGCCCTGCTGCACCTGGCCGAACTCTGGGGCGTGCTCCCTTCTGAGATCTGCGCGGTGGGCGACGACCTGAATGACGAGCCGATGATTCGAGGAGCCGGCCTGGGCGTGGCGATGGGCCACGCGCCCGAGTCCGTCCGCGCCGTCGCCGACCTCGTCACGGGCGACCATGACGAGGATGGCGTCGCCCAGCTCATCCACAACTACCTGCTCGCCTGACCGTGCGGATCAGGCCGGCGAGACGAGGGACCTCGAACGATCCGGGGCCGCTCGCTTGAAGGTCAGGGCCGCGCCGACCGTCGAAGGCGAATGGACGGCCGCTTGCTTCGTCAAGGAAGTGCGAGGCGAACCGGCCTGGAGCATCCGGCCTCGCGCCGAGAACGAAGGAGTGGAAGAGGAGACCCTGACGGTCGCGGACACGGGGGCGACCGTCGCTGGCAGGGCGGCCAGGCTGGCGCCCGCGTCGGTCGCGGATTGGGCCGAGGAGCGGCTCTCGCCTGCGGCGGAGCGTGCCGCGAGGGTCGCGACCACGGTCGGAGTCACGGCCCGGCTCATGGGAACGTCCGCGCTGCCGGCACGGCCCCAGGTTAGCAGAGGGTCCCTGAAGTCGCTGGAGGCAAGCCATTGCGCTCCGGCCGGAATGTAGGAGTAGAAATCATCGCGGCCGTTGCCGTCGTAATCCCCCGTGATCGAGATCTTGGGTCGCCTATTGGGATAAGAAAAGGGGTCGCTGAAACTGCCGAATTCGTGCATTTGCTGGTCTTTTCCGAGATATCTCCACCGAATCGTTTCCTCATCGTAGAGGGCCAGGTCCGACCTTCCATCGCCGTCGAAGTCGCCGATCGTCGGCTGCAACGTTGTCGGGGCACCGCTGCCCATGTCCTTGACTCTCAGGACATTGCCCGCGGAATCCCCAACGTACCAGCGGTGCGTCGAGGGACTGAACACCGCCAGGTCGAGCAGTCCGTCGTGGTCGTAATCGATCACCAGCGGGATGTCATCGCTGCCGGCGCGGCCCCAGACCGTCACCTTCGGGGTCGGCGTCGACGAGAGCTTGATCGACCAGATCGACTTCGAGGGGCTGTACGCGACGAGGTCGGCCTTGCCGTCGTCGTCGAAGTCTCCGACGATCGGGATGTCGCCGCTGCGGGCGCGGCCCCAGACCACCGCCGTCGGGGCGATGCCCGAGGAGTAATGGATGGCCCAGATCGCCGTATCCGGGCTGTAGACGGCCATGTCGGCCCGCCCGTCGCCGTCGAAGTCGCCCGTCAGCGGGATGTCATTGCTACCGGCGCGGCCCCAGACGAAGGTCGTGGGTGCGATTCCCGAGGCGTCGTGGACGTACCAGATGGACGTCGTCGGATCGTAGACGGTCTCGTCCGACCTGCCGTCGCCGTCGAAGTCGTTCGTCGCGACATTAGGCGCAGACGCCTCGAAGACGAGCCAGGGATTGCCCTCATGGGCAACCAGCAAGTTGAGGCCGATCGAGGTGAGAATCCTGGGCCCTGGCCAGTCCGATTGAGGCGACATCTCTTGGAACAGGGACGTGCCTGCCTCTGTCCCGTCGGTCCGCCAGATTTCCGCCCCCTTCACCGAGTCATCGGCCACGAAGTAGAGGGCCTCGCCGACCGCCAGCAAGTCGTGCGGCCCGGATCCGACTTCCCCGGGGTTGATGTCCTTGACCAGGGACGTGCCGGCGGCGGTCCCGTCGCTCTTGTAAAGCTCGGTTCCCTGCGCCCCCGACGCGACGAAGTAAAGCGATCCGCCAACGGTCGTCAGCGAGGTTGGGACCGAGCCCGAGGCTCCCGCGATCAGGTCGATGACCATCGACGTGCCCGCGGAGGTGCCGTCGGTCTTCCAGAGCTCAGCCCCATGCACCCCGTCGTCGGCCGCGAAATAGAGCGCCCCGCCCATCGGGACGAACCTCGCGTCGAGGCCCAACCCGTCCCCGGCTCCGGGGTTGATGTCGGCGACGAGCGTGGTGCCCGCGGCGGTGCCGTCGCTGGCCCAGAGCTCGCGGCCGTGCGTGCCATCGACGGCGACGAAGACGGTCAAGCCTCCGATGGACTGGAAGGCCGAGGGATCGGACGACCCGGCCCCCGGATTGACATCCATCAGCAGCGCCGTCCCCCCTGCGGTCCCATCGCTCGTCCAGGGCTCCGCGCCGTGAACCCCGTCGTCGGCGGAGAAGATCAGGCGGCCCTGCTGGAACGATAGATCGGAGAGTGTCGTTCCAGCAGCATTGATCGCCTTGACCATCGTCGTGCCTGCGGCGGTCCCGTCGGTTTTATACAGCTGAGAGCCGATGAGGGGGGCAGTTGCGGTGAAGTAGAGCGCATCGCCGCCGGGGGTCAGCCAGGCCGGCGATGCGCTGGCCATGCCCGGGTTGAGGTCCAGGACCGCGTGCGTGCCCGATTCGTGGCCGTCGCTGGTCCAGAGCTCGGAGCCCGAGCTTGAGTTGTAGCCCCGGAAGTAGAGGGCCCCGTTGAAGACGACCAGGTCGGTGATCTCGGTCACCCTGGCGCTCACCCGGTTCGTCCCCCGGGCCGTGCCGTCGGTGCGCCAGAGTTCGGTGGCGTTGGCGTTCGGCCCTTCGATGAAGTAGGTGTATCGTCCGAGGGTCACGCCCTTCGCCGGGTCGGTGGTGAAGGGATTGGTCATCACGGGGGCCGTGCCGGCATCCGTCCCGTCGCTCTTCCAGAGGTCGAGGGGAGTGACCTTCCAGTGAGAGGTCGGATCTAGGCCGAGCGACGCGAGGAAAAAGACGGTGCTGCCGATTGCGGTGAAGGAGCCGTCCAGACCCCGCCCGCCGTATCCGTAGGCGATCTGGGTCGTTTGCCATCCAGCGACGGGATCGAGCTCCTTGACCAGCACGGTCCCCGCCGCCGTCCCGTCCGTCTTCCAGATTTCGTGCCGGCCCTGAGCACCGACGCCCACGAAGTAGACGGTCGAGTCGACCAGAATCGGCGAATAAAGATCAATGATGGGGTAGAGGCCGGTGACACGGGTGACGAGCAGAGTTCCCGCATCGGTCCCGTCGGTCTTCCAGAGTTGCCGGGTGCCGTCCAAGCCGGTCGCGGTGAAGAGCAGGGAGCCGTTGGCGACGATCAACGTGCTCGGCGAGGACCCGCCGGGGAGGGTGCCGTTGGCGAACTTCTTGACCAGCAATGTTCCCGCGTCGGTCCCGTCACTCTTCCAGAGCTGGAAGCGATCGACGCCGTCGTCGACGGTGAAATAGACCGCTCCGGCGAATTCAACGAAGTTGGGGGTGAAGATGCTGGTCGACAATCCGGGATTGATGTCCTTGACCAGGACGGTGCCGGCAGCGGTCCCGTCGCTCTTCCAGACTTCGTCGCCGTGCACGCCGTCGCCGGCGTAAAAATAGAGGGTCGGGCCGACGGCCGACCAGTCAGAGACCGACAGCACTCGTCCCGTGATCGAGTCATTCGAGCCCGGATTGATGTCCTTGACCATCACCGTACCGGCCTCTGTGCCGTCGGTCTTCCAGAGTTCCCGGCCATGCACTGCGTCGCGGAATGAGAAGTAGAGGGTCGGGCCGACCACCTTGAAGTTCGACGGCGTTTCAAGACCCCGGTTGAAATCGGTCGGAAGGACGCTGACGAGGACGCTCCCCGCATCGGTCCCGTCGGTCTTGTAGAGGTGATCGTCCTCGCTGAAAAAGAGCACACCGCCCACGTCCGTCAGGTTGATGGGATTCGGATTGTAGGGCTGCGAGGTGGGATAATTGACCTTCACCGGGACGGCCGATCCGGTGATTTTCCAGAGACCGTTCCCCTGCACCTCGTTCGAGGCGGTGAAATAGAGCGACCCGCTACTCTCGACGAACACGGTCGGGAATGCATAACTCAGATCCGCCAAGCGATGGGTGCCTGCGGGGGTTCCGTCGGACTTGTAGAGCGCGGAGTGGGTTTGGCTCGTCCCGTCGCTATCGAAGTAGTAGACCGAGCCTTCGTAGGCCACCGGGGCCCTGAGATAGAAGAGATTCAGGTCGACTTCGACGCTGGCCAGGATCGCCGCGGCGAGCAGCGTCCTCGGCTCCAGGGCCTCGAGTCGGGGCGTGATGCGAGCGCGGGACCGAATTGATGCCCGAGTTGCCTTCAACCGATTCATCGTCGCACCACCTTATGTCGAACCCCAAATGTTGCCGTTCCCAGTCGTCCTTGCCCCGGCGGGTGAGGCGGGAGTCCGGGCGAGAGACGAGCATCGAGGGGGGCCGCCGGATACCCATGCCCTTGATGGGCGGGCATCCGGCGATCGACGACGGTCTCCGAGCGAGGATGGTTGCGGGGCCTCTTCCCGCGGCGGGCGTTGCGCCCGCACGACCGCCGATATCATCGACGAGGGGATGGGATCACGCAAGAAACTCAAAGCGAAAAAATTAGGATTTCTATCGATTCCAGACATTTAAAGGGTCATGACCCATGGACGTCAGGCCCGGCCCCGGCCGAGGGATCGGGTCAGGGGCCGAGTTTCCGCCGGCGGGAATCAGGCCGGGGAGGGGGCCGTGGTTGACCGGGCCGGGCTGCATTTCTTGAAGATCGACGCCGGATTCGGGTGCGACGGTGCAGCCGTCAACCTGGTGGTTGACGATCGCGGCGCGACGCCATGTAGCAGGCGGGCACGGGCGGCGAAGGTGGGGATCGGGACGGCGGCCTTGGGGGTGACGGTCAGCCCGGAGACCGACGCAAGGGGCAGGGCTACGGGCTGGGTGGCGGCCACGGAAACCGAGCGGTTCCCGCCGCTGGTGATGACGGTGTATTTCTTCACCAGAGGCACGTCGCCGCTGCCGGCACGGCCCCAGACGACCGTGTTGGCCACCAGCGGGCCCGACGCATTGCGGGTGAACCAGCGCGAGGTGGCGGGCGTGTAGACGGCCAGGTCGGCCTTGCCGTCGCCGTCGTAGTCGCCCGTGATCGGGATGTCCGAGCCGCCGGACAGGCCCCAGAGGATGTACTGGGCCGGGAGGCCGGTCGAGTAGCGGATCACCCAGGTCGCCGAGGCGGGGGTGTAGGTGGCGATGTCGGCCTTGCCGTCGCCGTCGAAGTCGGCCGCCACCGGCACGTCGCCGGCGCGGCCCCAGATGACGGAGGTGGCCGACAGGGCGGCCGAGTTGCGGACGATCCACTCGGCCGTGTTCGGGTTGAAGACAGTCAGGTCAGCCTTGCCGTCGCCGTCGAAGTCGACCGCCACGGGCAGGTCGGCCGAGCCGGCCCGGCCCCATACGATCACCGCCGGCGTGGCGCCCGAGGTGTAGTGGATGAACCACTGCGCCGTGGAGGGGTTGTACGCGGCGATGTCGGCCTTGCCGTCGCCGTCGAAGTCGGCCACGACCGGCACGTCGTTGCTGCCGGCACGGCCCCAGACCAGGGCGATCGGCGCGGCGCCGGTGGACTGCTTGACGTACCAGACCGACGAGCCATGGTCATAGGTGGCGATGTCGACCTTGCCGTCGGCGTCGAAGTCGCCCGAGAGGATCGTCGTCGTGCCGGCCGTGTTGCCCCAGACCGTCGCCGACGACCCGCCCGAGGAGTTGCGGATCACCCACTGGGCGCTGTCGGGCATGTACACGCCGATGTCCGACTTGCCGTCGCCGTCGAAGTCATTTGCCACGGCCGATGCGACGCCGGTCACCACGAAGGGCTCGAAGCCGTGGATGCCGTCGTCGGCGGAGACCAGGATCGAGTTCGCACCGATGGTCCCGAGCACCGCCGCGCCCGAGTCGGCCGCTCCGGGGGCGATGTCGGTGACCAAGACGGTGCCGGCCACGGTCCCGTCGCTCTTCCAGAGCTCACGGCCGTGCACGCCGTCGTCGGCAGTGAAGTGCAGGGTGGCGTTCACGACCTTCAAATGGGTGGGAGAGCCGAGCGAGGCCGAACTCCTCGACGTCATCAGCGCCGTTCCCGCCGCGGTCCCGTCGGTCCGGTAGAGCGAATTTCCCGCGGATCCGGAGGCGGCGAAGTAAAGCGACCCATTGAACGCGGTCAGCCAGGTCGGGGACGACCCGAGCGCATCGGGGTACAGGTCGGTGACCATGACGGTGCCTGCCGCAGTCCCGTCGCTCTTCCAGAGCTCGGAGCCGTGGGTTCCGTCATCGGCGGCGAAATAGAGCATGGAGCCGATGACGACTAGCCTCGACCCCGTACTCGCGTCGACAACGTGGGGGCCGAGCCCGTCGCCCGGCCCGGCCAGGATATCCTTGACCATCGCGGTCCCCATGGCGGTGCCATCGGTCTTCCAGAGTTCGCGACCGTACACGGGAAAGAGTCGGAAGCCGTTGTCCGCGGCGACGAAATAAACGGCCCCTCCCATCCCCTGGAAATCGGTCGGATAGGACGAGCCAGGCCCGAACTGGACGTCCGCGATCATGATGGTGCCGGCTTCGGTACCATCACTCTTCCAGGGCTCCGATCCGTGAACGCCGTCGTCGGCGGAGAAATAAAGGAGTCCGCCGATGAAGGACAGGGCGGCGATCTGCGTGCCCTGCCACCCGGTGTTGATGGCCTTGACCATCGCGGTGCCGGCCGCGGTGCCATCGGTCCTGTAAAGCTGAGTGCCGACGTTGGGGTCGTCCGCGGTGAAGTACAGCCCGCCGGGCCCGGACGTCAGCTGGCTCGGAGACGACGCGCCGGCTCCGGGGAAGACGTCCTGGACAATCCGCGTGCCGGTGTCGGTGCCGTCGCTCGCCCAGAGCTCCGCGCCGTAGGTGGCGTCGGTCCCCTGGAAGTAGAGCGTGCCATTGAACAGGACGAGCCAGGAGAGATCGCTGACTCTGGACGTGACCTTGGTCGTCCCCGCCGACGTGCCGTCGGTCCTCCATAACTCGCCGGTCGACTCGCCCGAGGCGGCGAGGAAATAAGTGAAACCTCCCAGCACGACCGCGTCGGTGGGGTTGGAAGAGTCGGTGCCCAGTCGAAGATTCTTGACCATCGCCGTGCCGGCGTCGGTCCCGTCCGACCTCCAGAGTTCGTCGCCGTGAACGCCGTCGTTGGCGGAGAAATAGACCGTGCCGCCGATCGAGGCGAAGGTGCCGGAGAGGCCACCATCGCCGATGTTCGAGTCAACCGGGCCCGTCCTGATGTCCTTGACCAACACGGTGCCGGTATCGGTCCCGTCGGTCTTCCAGAGTTCGTTCCCATGCGTGCCGTCGTCGACGGTGAAGAAGACGAACTGGCCGACGGCCGCCAGGTCGCCGGCGGAAGACCCGAGCGAGCCCGTCCTGATGTCCTTGACCAGCACCGTCCCGGCGTCGGTCCCGTCGGTCTTCCAGAGTTCCGTGCCGGTGCCCGGCTCGTAGGCCGTGAACAGCAGCGATCCGCCCAGAACGGTGAGCTGAGCAGGGTAGGAGCCATCGGTCGAGGTCCCGACGTTCATGTCCTTGACCATGACGGTGCCGGCGCCAGTCCCGTCGGTCTTCCAGAGCTCGAAGCCATGCGTCCCGTCGTTCGCGGCGAAGTAGACCGAACCGTTGTACGCCGTCAGCGGATTCTCGGTCGTGGGCAGGCTATCGCCCTGGCCTGGGTTGATGTCTTTGACGATTACTGTGCCGGCGTCGGTCCCGTCGCTCTTCCAGACCTCGAAGCCATGCGTCCCGTCGTTGGCGACGAAGTAGAGCGTGTCCCCGACCGACGCCCAGCGATTCAGCTCGGAAACGTACCGGTCGATCGAGCCCGGCAAGCCGAAGCTCTTGACCAGCACCGTCCCGGCGACGGTACCGTCGGTCTTGTAGAGCTGGCGGTCGCCGTAAGGGGAGGCGGAGAAGAACAGGGTGCTGCCGACGGCGGTGAGGTTGCCCGGGTCGGAGGAGTCCACCGCCGAGACTTCGTTCTTGAGAGCGAAGGTGCCGGCCTCGGTCCCGTCGGACCTCCAGAGTTCCGCGTTGTTGTTGAGATCGCCCCCGACGGCCGAGAAATAGAGCAGGCCACCCGCCGAGGTGAGCTTGGTCGGGTACGAACCGGAAGGCCCCGGATTGAGATCCTTGACCTCGACCGGCGCGGCCGTCCCGGTGATTTTCCAGAGCTCCGGCCCGTCGTTGAGCCCCTTGGCGGCAAGATAGAGCGAGCCGCCGCTGACGACCAGCCTGGCGTCTGTACTGACCTGTAACCCGGCGATCTTCCGTGTCCCGGCGTCGGTGCCGTCGGTCTCATAGAGCTGCGAATAAAGCGGGTCCGACCCGTCCTGGGCGACATAATAGACCCGGCCATCGTACGCCACCGGGCTGGAGACAGCGGAGCCCTTCTCCATCGCGTTGAGATCTTGAAGCAGGGACGAGGCGAGGAGCAGGCGTGGCTCCATCAACTCGACCTGGAGAGTCGCGTGACGTCCGGACGGTCGCCGGCGAGGATGGCGGCTCATCGGTCTCAGCTCCTTGGGTGTCGTCGCGACGAGACGCCCGACGGACGGTGCCGCGGGAAGAGACGAGACACCGACACATCGGGCACTCATGGACCATTCGACGCTCGCCCGCAAGCGTGCATCCAACCTCGACCTGACGAGGCGTGCTTGGGTGATCGGATCATTCCGGTCAGGGAGGCAGGCATCCCAAACCAAACTAGTGCCTACTATGACCAAAAAGGATGAAAAACAGCTCGATACGCATGCGAAATTCCGGATTGACAGATCTGGCCGATTAACCTAAAGTCCGGCCGCTCCGATCCGGGGAGTCACGGTCGACCCCCTGGATCCCTTGCCGAGTCTAGGACTCGCCCCACGTCGGTTGAACGGCCGGAGACGCGACAGACCAAGGATTGGACTACCCGGGACGGATTCCTGGCGGCGCTCTGTGTGCACGAGACAGGGCGACGCCTCCTCCGAGTTCCCTCGTGCCAGCCAAGGCACGGTCCCCGATCTCAGGTTTGCCCGACCTGGCCGCGTCATTGCCGACGCGAGTGCGAACGATCAACGCGCCACGAGCTTTCGGGGCGGGCCGGCGTTCGCCGCGGACATCGCTGTCCGACGGAGGAACCCGGTGCGGCAGGAGCGAAGTTCGGTCCCTCTCTGCTTCGGTACATCGCATTTGATTGGCACCGCCGCGTCCGAGGCTCAACGCCCGGGCGAGGCATCGATCAGTCCCAATCGGGGCGACCGGAAGGGAATCCCATGCACCGGATGCGCAGCTACGCTTTGAAAGCGGGTTTGACCGTCCTGTTCCTCGCAACCCTGACCCTGCGAGCGGACGCCGGATTGATCCGGCCCGCGGCGGATCGGGCGTTCCCCGACATCTCGGCCGACATCAACGGCGTCCAGTCGTATGTCTACGACCCCGCCACCGGGACGGGCACGTTCCAGGTGACGAACACGCCGTACCTGATCGCCGGCGAAAAGACCCTGGCCTCCGAGTATCCGATCCTGCCCAACTCGGCCGACGGGGTGCGGCGGCAGATCGTCTCCGCGACGCTCGACGCGAATGGCCAGCTCGTGGCCGACTCGCCGACGAACAAGTACGAGCTCTGGGGGACAATCGTCACCGACAAGCAGACCTACAGCGGCCTGCTCCTGTCGGGCACGCCGACCAAGTTCGGCTCGCAGGACCTGGGCTCGCTGGGCATCAGCGGCACCGACCTGTACGACTTCGAGTTGAAGATCACGGGCGGGGCTCTCAAGGAATATTTCGGCAAGGACGCCTACATGCGCATCCAGCCGGAATTGCTGAGCACGTTTGATGGGAGCTTCACCAAGGATTTCTCGGCGGTGAAGGCGACCAGCAACACGCGGGGCTACAACTCGCCCAAGCCGTTCCCGGTCCCCGAGCCGACCACCCTGATCATGCTGCTCACCTGCGGCGTCGGCCTGGCCTTCCGCCGCAAGCTCTCCGCCCCCGACCGCTCGGCGACGGACGACTGAGATCGCAGGACCTCCGCAGCAACGCGAAAGAGGCGGGCGCGACCATCCCGGAAGGGTGGTCGCGCCCGCCTCCGTTTCTGCGAGCAAGATCCGGAATCAGTCGTTCGCAAAGACGGCCGAGAGCTTGCCCAGGGCCTCGTTCTCGATCTGGCGGACGCGTTCGCGTGTCAGGCCGAGCGACTCGCCGATCTCCTTGAGGGTCTTCGGCGGGATGTCGTTGAGGCCGAACCGCATCCGGAGAACCGTGGCCTCGCGCTTGTCCATCTCGTCGAGCCGGTGCAGGACGAGCCTGAGGTTATCCGCCTCGACCATCTCGACGTCGGGGGCTTTGGTGCGCTCGTCCATGAGCATCTCGCCCAGGCTCCAGCCATTCTCGGGCTGATCGGTCTGGGGGACGAGATTGTAGACCTTGATGGCCTTCTTAACGATGGCCAGCTTCTTCTTGGGAAGCTCCAGGGCCTTGCCGATCTCCTCGAAGGTCGCCGGCCTGCCGAAGGACTCCTGCAGGTCGGACGCCATCCGCCGCCACTTGCAGAGCAACTCGACCATGTAGGCCGGGATTCGGATCGGCTTGGCCGTGTTGACCAGCGCCCGCTTGATGGATTGCTTAATCCAGTAGCTGGCGTAGGTGCTGAACCGAGTGCCGACGGCGGGGTCGAAGCCCTCGACGGCGCGGAGCAGTCCGAGGTTCCCCTCCTCGATCAGGTCCTGGAGTGCCAGGCCCTTGCCGACATAGCCTCGGGCGATGTTGACGACCAGCCTGAGATTGGCCCGGACCATCCGCTCGCGGGCGGCATTGTCGCCGGCGGCGATCCGATGGGCGAGCATCTTCTCCTCGTCGGCGGTCAGCAGGGCCACCTCGTTGATCTCCCGGAGGTAGGTCTCCAGGGGGCTCTGCACCGTATCACGGCGGTATCGGCGAATCCGGGCCATGAAGATCCTCGTCTAGGTCGATCGCAGGAGTTTTGTCCAGACCGCGCACCGGATGAGGTCGGCCGGAGGATGCCCGCCGGGCACCCCTCCTCCATGGCCCACGACCGACCACACCCAACGTCCTCCCCGAGTGGCCGGGGTCATCCCGGCCGGCACGTGGCCCGCCTTGCGTCGGCATCCGCCTCCGCACGATCGAGCCCTGGAGGCTTCCGCAGGTCATCCCGATCAAGGTCACCGTGGCCAATCGGGCCGGTGCGATTCTCGCCACCTAGTCCAACTTGCCCCGACGCCCGGTCCCATTCGAGGAACCCGCCGGATGTCATGCCTTCTCTATCGGAGGCTTGACTTGTGAACTTGAGAGGTTTTGGAAACCTGGGAAGGTTTGGCGGTTAAGGGCGTCCTGCCGATCGCCCGAATTCCATGGGCCGGAAGCGTGTACTTCGTCCTGGCGCGTGCTCGCCCACTCGGGCCGACGAGAGGGCGTCCCGATTGACGGCATCCGAGGAGAGTGGGGCGTGCATGTCGGGAGGAGGTGAAAGCGGGGAGGGGAGTCGACGAGAGCGGGCCGCCGGCCCCTCGCGAGGAGGAGTCGGCGGCCCGTCAGTTGACATCGGAGGCAGTGATCAGGCGTGAACAGACCGAGCCGTTAACGGCTCAGGCCTGTTCGGCTTCCGCCTTGGCCTTTTCTTCTGCTTCTTCATCGTCGGAGGTGACGTCTTCCGGAGCTTCCTCCGAGGCCGTCGCTTTCGGAGCCTCGTAGGAAGGGGCCTCGTGGGAAGGGGCCTCGTGGGAAGGGGCCTCTTCCGAGACCTCTTCGGCGACAACGGCTTCGTCCGCGGCGACCGCTTCCGGTGCTTCGGTCGAGTCCGTCTCGGTGGTCTCGGCCTGGTCTTCGTCGGCGGGCGTGCTGTCCGCGTCCGAGAGTTCCTCGCCTTGACCTTCGGTCTCCTCATCGGTGCTGGAGGGGGCTCCCCCCATCGAGAAGAGGAGTCCGCCGCCGCCGAGCCCGCCCTTGAGGCCCTGGGCTTCGGCCTTCGCCGCCTCGGCCTTCGCCGCGGCTCCGGCACCGCTGGGCGCGGCACCTTCCACGGGCTCTTCGCCCTCTTCGTCGTCGCCCTTGACCCACTGGGCCTTCTTGCGAGACAGGCCGATCTTGCGTTCGGCGCGGTCGACCCTGAGGATTTTCACCTCGATATCGTCGCCGACGTTGACCACTTCTTCGGGGCTGTCGACCTTGTGGTCGGCCAGCTCCGAGATGTGCAGGAGTCCTTCCAGGCCCGGTTCCAGCTCGACGAAGACGCCGAAGTTGGTGAGCTTGGTGACCTTGCCGTTGACGACGTCGCCGGGGCCGTAGCGGCCCGGGATGTCGGTCTCCCACGGGTCATCTTTGAGCTGCTTGAGGCCGAGCGCAATTCGCTTGCGTTCCTGGTCCACGTTGAGGACCTGGCAGCGGATCTTCTGGCCCTTCTCGAGCACCTCGTTGGGGTGGCCGATCTTGCGCGTCCAGCTCATGTCGGAGATGTGCAGAAGGCCATCGATGCCCTCTTCGATCTCGATGAACGCGCCGTAGTTGGTCAGGTTGCGGACCGTGCCTTCGATCATGGTGCCCGGCGGGTACTTGCCGGCGACCTGATCCCAGGGGTTGGCCTGCGTCTGCTTCATGCCCAGCGAGATTTCTTGCTTCTCTTTGTTGATGCCGAGGACGACGACTTCGATCTTGTCGCCGATCTGGACCAACTCGCTGGGATGATTGATGCGCTTCGTCCAGCTCATTTCTGAGATGTGGACGAGGCCCTCGATCCCCTCTTCGAGCTTGACGAAGGCACCATAGCTCATGACGTTGACGACTTCGCCGATGACCCGGGTACCGACCGGGTACTTCTCGGCGACGTTTTCCCAGGGGCTGGCCGATTTCTGCTTCAGGCCGAGCGCGATCTTCTCGCGGTCCTTGTCGACGTGCAGCACCATGACTTCGATGTGCTCGTCGATCTTGACCATGTCGCTGGGGTGGTTGATGCGGCCCCACGACATGTCGGTGATGTGCAGCAGGCCGTCGATACCGCCGAGGTCGACGAACGCGCCGAAGTCGGCGATGTTCTTGACGACGCCCTTGCGGACCTGGCCCGGCGAGATCTCGGCGAGCAGCTGCTTCTTCTGCTGCTCGCGGGTGATCTCGATGAGCTTACGACGCGAGACGACGATGTTGCGTCGGCCCTCGTCGATCTTCAGGATCATGCACTGGATTTCTTGATCGATATAGTCGGCGATGTCCGACGGGCGTCGGATGTCGACCTGGCTGGCGGGCAGGAAGACGTTGACGCCGATGTCGACGAGCAGGCCGCCCTTGATCTTCCGGGTGACCCTTCCACTGACCACGTCGCCTTCGTGGTACTTGGAGATCACCATCTCCCAGGCCCGCATCCTGTGGGCCTTCTTGCGGGACAGGACGATCTCGCCGGTGTCGTCGTCGGTGCCCTCGAGGAGCACCTCGACGGAGTCGCCCGGGACGGGCGGGGGCTCATCTTCCCACTCGTTGAGCGGGACCAAGCCTTCGGACTTGTAGCCGATGTCGACGACGACCTGGTCGCCGACAACCTCGATGACCTTGCCGGTCACGATGCTATTGATGTTGAAGGCCTGGGCTTCGCCGAGCACACGCTCGAATTCGCCGCCGTCATCAGCCCCGGCACCTAACGCGTCGAGCTCTTCGTCGGTGACGTCGAATTCACGGAGGAGGTTACGATCGACCATAGGAGTTGGGTTCGGTTTCCATCCATCCCCTGGGCTCGCGCACCCTGGGGCGGCCGGCAATAAGATGATCGCGCGACGAGTCGGTCCCTCGGGGCGTCGCCCCTCGGTCCCGGCGTCTCGTGCATCATTCGCGCATCGACCGACCCGTGACGTGGACGAACCGGATCGGTCGTCATCCCCGGCCTTGGGGACTCGGAAAGAAAATCGGTCGACTTCGCCACGCTCGAAGTCGACTTGACGCAATCAACGATTATAGAACCTTCAACCGTCCTGACAACCCAAGACAGTTGCGATCCCCCGGTCCCTAAGCGAAGTGAGGGGCCGGGATGAAGCGTCTTCCGTAATTTTGGGAGAAATGGGAAGCCTGGGAGTTCCAAGCTTCCCAACATTCCTGGCGCAGGGGCAATTTTCCAACGCCTGACGTCAGGGATCGAACGGCGAGGGCCCGAAGCCCGGCGCGTAGGCACCGATGGGGGCGTGTGCGGGGATGGTGACGGGGTAGCCGGCCGGCGGGACGGCGTAGGTCGAGTAGATGGAAGAGCCCGGACCATACCCCTGTGTGGTGCCCGGACGCCAGAGGCCGACGCCGAACGGGCCGGGCAGGAAGCTCGTCGGGCGGTATCCGTAGCCGTAGCCTGCGCCATATGGGGAAGAGAACGACGAGTAGGTGCGAGGCACCTTGTAACTCGGCGACCCGTACGTGGTGGCGTAAAGCCCGGGAGCCGCATAGTAGATGCTTGCATGCGGCGGGCCGGCCGGGTCCTGAGCGCTGGCGTCGGCCGACATGACCGCGAGCAGGATCCCGAGGAGCGAGGCCCCGTGGGTGCGACTCATGATGCGGATCTCCTACTGGGCGGTGGTGCGGTAGGGATGCGAGGCCGTCGGATCTCGCCTCATCATCTCAACTTGAGCTTACATCATGGCGGCGGACCTGCCCGCCGGAGGGTCGCCCCGGACGGGAGGATTATGCGAGCCGAGCGAATTACGCTGGACTTGACGACCCGCGCGACCCGAGATAACTTCCCAGGCGAATCCAGGAAGGATTGCCCCGAGCTTTGACGACGGCCCATGTCGTTGTCGAACAGGTCACGATTCCGAGCACGGCCAAGTGCGCCCCCCCCGCAGGCCTAGTCGGCCGACGGAGGGACGTACCCCGAGTTCGAATCTCGGCCGTGGAGCCGGGGCGGAGCGAGCAGTCGCAGAGTCGGGCCGCCTTCTCAGGGAGGAGAAGACACCTATGTCATCTAGAGACCGTCGGGTGGCCGAGCGTCATCGGGCCTGGGGGCGGAAGCCGATCATCCTCCGTTTCGATGCCCTGGAGGGACGGCAGCTAATGGCGGCCGGAGTCGGGCGACCCGACCTGGTCGGCACGGCCTTCAGCACCCCGAATAACCTGGATTGGGACCAGGCGTTCCACGCGATCGGGACGATCACCAACCAGGGGGACTCGGCGACCACCACGCCGACCCTGGTGGCCGTCTACGCATCGAGCACCCCCAACGTGGGATCCACGGCGGTGTTGCTCGGGACGTTCACGATCGACACCAACCTCGAACCGGGCGCGTCGGCGTCGTACGACGAGGTCTTCCGGCTCCCCTCGACACCCGTCTCGGGGCTGACCGCCAACCAGCTGGTCTACGTCGGTAGCCAGATCGACCCGAACCACACCCTGCCCGAGACCTCGATCGCCAACAATCAGGCGATGGGCCAGGGGTTGGACCTCTCGTCGGTCTACATCACCCCGATCAAGCCCGCCGAGTTGATAGGAACCGCCTTCGGCGTCTCTCAGAGCCAGGTCGCCTGGGGCTCGACGATCAAGGTGACGGCCCAGGTCAAGAACACGCTGGCGGGTGATGCCCCGGCGACCCGTGCCCGCGTCGTGGCCACGCCCTCGGGCTCGGCCTTTGGCGGGGCCGGCGACATCACGCTCGGCAGCATCGCCATCCCGCCCGTACCATCGTATCAGACGGTCAACGTGGTGCAGGAAATCACCCTGCCCGCCACGATCCCGACCAGTGTCGGCGGCGCGACGACGTTCACCGTCACCCTGGTCGCTGATGCCGACTACCTGACCAACCCACTTGCCCCGCACGTCGCCACTCAAGGTCTGGGACTCGACCAGACCGTGATGACGATCTTCACCGCCGCTGACGCGACCTCGATCGCGGCCGCCGCAGCCGCTGCGGCGGCTGAAAAGCCCGACCTGGCCGTCGGAGCCGTCACGGCCCCCACGGGAAATGTCTTCTGGGGACAGAACTTCCAGGTAACTGCCAACTTACAAAATCTTGGCAAGGTCGACAGCGGGGCCTTCAAGGTCCGGTTCTACCTCATCGGGAACAACACCAGCAACGACAAGGGCATCTTCCTGGGTGATACCAGCGTCGATAATCTTCAGGGCGGCTATAGCAGGGACCTGACCCAGACGCTGCGGCTCCCGGGTCAACTCCCCGCGGGAATCACCCTGAGCAGCATTGGCGCCGGCCGGATCTGGGTCGTGGTCGACCCCGAGAACACGGTCGACGAGACCTTCCAGACGAACAACGGCAGTTCGTCGAGCCCGATCGTCCTGAGAGTCATGGGTACAGATGGCCGGAGCACGGTGCCGACGCCCGTCACCACGACGCCCGCCACCAGTGCCGCGAATGCCCGGACCACCGCCCAGATCGGCCGGGTGGCCGCCGCCAATCGGCGGGCCGCCCTGATCGCCCAGCGCAAGAGCACCCCCCTTCGTCGGCAGCCGGTCCCGGTCAAGTCGAACAACGGACTGTCGATCTTCCCCAAGGCAATTACCAGCTTCTTGAACAAGTTCAACCTGACCGGAAGTAGCAACGGCAACAAGAGCTAACGGTCGGGTTAATCTGAACGATCCAGGGGCTTTACCCAGTTCTATGGGTTTGGGCAAGAAATACTAGCCCCAAATCCAAATTATCTGGGGGATTTATTGAAGGCTGGCAATTTCCTGAGTATGCTTGGGGTGACCCAAATGAGCTCGAATCGAGGCGCGGAGGCGTCCGATCGAGCTTCGGGGTGGGGCGGACGGGGGCTTGGCCCGTCAGCCCTCTCGGACCCGTCTCCTGGAGCAGCCGCTGATGTTCAACGACCGGCGCGAGGCCCCATCGTATGATATATCGGCCGGGGCGGAGCCGTTGGTCGAGGCTCGTTTCGTTCCTCAACGATACGAGCCCAACTATCCGTATCCTCTCGTGGTCATGTTCCACCAGCGGGGCGGCGACGAGCAGCAGATGATGCGGTCGATGCCGGCGATGAGCTGGCGGAATTACGTCGGCGTCAGCCTGCGTGGACCCGAGACCATCCAGAAGCAGGGCCGAGTCATCGGTCATGGGTGGACCGAAGCGTTCGGCAAGTCGGGCAAGACACGCCGGTCGACTGTCCCCCACCTGACCGATGCCGAGTGGCTCGACCGCCGCCTGAGCGACCGGTCGCCCGATCCGGTCGACGCGTTGGAAGACGGCGTCTTCTCGGCGATTCGCCGGATTCGCCGGTCGGTCCACGTCCATTCCGAACGCATCTTCCTGATGGGGTGCGGCGAAGGGGCCGCGGTGGCCTACCGGCTGGGCCTGAGCTACCCGGATAAGTTTGCCGGGGTGGTCGCAATCAACGGCTGGCTCCCCTCGGGCCACGGCTTCCGTCCCTTGGGCCGCCTCAAGGCCTGTCGCTCGCTGCGCATCCTGGCTGTCCACGGCGAGTGGAACGGTCGGGTCCCTGTCGAGAAGGCGAGGCGTGACGTGGCGACCCTGCGTGCTGGGGGCCTGAAGGTTGCCTTCCAGTCCTATCCGTGCGCCCACCGGATGACCAGCCCGATGCTCTCCGACGTCGACACCTGGCTGATCAACCGCTGCACCGACCCGTTCGAGCTCTGAGCCCGTCTCGGCCCCGCGACGTCTCCGATTCTCGCCACACGCGTTCATCCTTGGCCTCACGATCTCGCCTTTGGGTGGGTTGATGGCGTAGGATAGCGAAGTTGTGAGTCGTACCGAGTTGCGCCGACATCTCGTCGGGGCCACGGGGACGCGGCGATGGTCGGAACGTTCGCCTGTCCGGATTGTGGGAGCGAGCTTCGCCTGGACGGCCTGGCCCCCGGCCTGCTCGTGCGCTGCACCGACTGCGGCACTCAGGCCGAGGTCCCTTTCATTCCCAGATTGCCCAGCCACCGATCCAGATCGGGTCGAAAGGCTCCCTGGTGGTCGGCCTGGGCCTGGGCCGCGTTGGCACTTTCGGCCGTGCTGATCGCGGTCTCTACCGCCGGCCGGATCAGCCAGGCGCGCGAGCGAGAGGCCAGGCAGATCCGCCTGGACGCCCTGACCGGCGAGGCCGACGCTAAGGATCGCGCGGGGATGCCAGGCCTGGCACTGGCCGAGATCGAGGCCGCCCTGAATCTGGCTCGCACGGACGACGGGGCTTCCGCCGACCAGATCCGGGCACTGACCCAGCGACGCGATGAGCTGGCCAGGCGCGAGATTCGCCTCCTGTTGGAGACGCCGCCGAGCACGAATGGGGACTACGGAGTCGGCATCTGGGAAGGCCTGGCGCTCCGGGCGACGCGAGACTCGGCCCTGGTTGCCCTCTCGGGCGAAGTACTCGCAAGACGAGACGAGGCGAAGGTTCGCTGGGCGAATGCCGAGTTGGCCGAGGCCAGGCGCGTTTCCGCGGAGGGCGACCCGACGCGGGCCCTCGCCCTGACCGACCACGCCATGCGTCTGGCGAATGGCCTCCACCGGTCCGATGCCGCCCCGCTCGAAGGGGCTTCGGAATCCCTGGTGCGTGGCCTGGTACGCGAATATGGTGTCGTGATCGAGCCGACTCGCGGCGATTACAGCCTGGGCACGTCGGTCGGCTATGACGCGATCCTGGCGGCCGACCTGGCTCGGTCCCTGACCGACCGCGGCTATCTGCCCAGGCCCTCTCCCAAGGCGCCAGGCGTACGATGGTCGGCGCTCTGGCCCGAAGTTGCACCCTACCGGGCCTCGATGCGGATCGTCGAGCGATACCTGGGCAACTATCTCCAGTCGCAAAACCGGATGAGCCGTGTTGCCGCCGAGTTGCGGCTGATGCGGGGCGGGGATCAGGCCTGGTTGGATCGAGTCGAAGCTCAGACGTCGGACACGCTGTCGGCGATGCCCGGCTACCTGGCCAGCCGGCTGGGCACGGCGAGGCAGAGCGCCTCGGACGAGCGAATCCTTTACGAGGACGCGCGCGAGCGGTTCGTCCGTGCGGTTCGACGCAAAATGACGAGTGTCCCCAGGGCCACGCCGGGGCCGATTCGCCGAGATCGCGATTGATCCCACGCGTCTCGCGAATTCATGTCCTATTTGAACATTAGAGCTGGGTGCATGGGGCGACCCGGCTAAGCCGCCCGCCCGGACGGGGAAGATGATCAAACCGACCAACGAGACGGGGCCGCTGACCCGGCGCTATGTGGTCGCATTGCTGATCGTCGCAGTGTTGACGACGATGGGCCAGGTCATGGTTCAGCTGAGCCTCTGGTGCGAGGGATCGGTCGCTCGGACGATCACGATCGCCGGTAGCCAGCGGACGCTCAGCCAGAAGATCGCCAAGGCGAGCCTGGCGAAACTCTCGACGACGAGCCCCGAACTACGGGCGAAGTTTGGCAGAGAGATCCGCAAGGCCATTCATGAATGGCGGCAGGGCCATCTGTCGCTTCGGCGGGGCAACGCGGATCTCGGCGTGCTGCCGCCCGACACCGCGACCTATCCTCGCGCCCTGAGACGCGGCGCCTCGCTGATTCGATCGACGCCCGAGTACCTCGAATTCGTCGGCCCCCAGATGGAACGCGTGATCCAGGCGGCCGAGGAGATCGAACGCGGTGCCCCTGCCGGCGACATGATGAAGGGCACGCTCGCCCGCCTGATGGAAAGCGAGGACGCTTACCTCAGGAACATGGAAGACATCGTGGACCAGTTCGACATCCAGGCGCGGGCCCGGGTCAATCAGAGCCGCTCCATCGAGTGGTTCGTGATGATCGCCGTGCTGGTGACCCTGGGCCTGGAGGCACTCTGGATCTTCCAGCCGGCGGTGCGCCAGGTAGCGCGGGCCATCGAGGCCCGCGACGAGGCGATGGAGACGCTGGCGCACAGCAATGACGACCTGTGCGACGCCCTGGCGCAGGCGGAGGCGGCGACCCGGGCCAAGGGTCAGTTCCTGGCCAACATGAGCCACGAGATCCGGACGCCGATGAACGGCGTGATCGGGATGACCGAGCTGGCGCTGGGGACCGACCTGTCGGCCAGGCAGCGAGATTTCCTGGAGACGGCCAGGGGGTCGGCCATCTCGCTGCTGACGGTGATCAATGACATCCTCGACTTCTCGAAGATCGAGGCGGGCAAGCTCGACCTGGATCCCGTGCCCATCGATCTGCCTGTCTGGGTGGATGAGGCGTTGCGGTCGCTGGCGCCCCGGGCCCATGCTCGTGGGCTGGAGCTGGCCTGCCAGGTCGCTGCCGACGTGCCCCGGCACGTCGTGGGCGACCCGAACCGGCTGAGGCAGGTGCTGGTTAACCTGGTCACCAACGCGATCAAGTTCACCGAGAAGGGCGAGGTGGTCGTCGGCCTGAGCCTGCGGGCCAAGCTCAATGGCGAGGCCATCATTGAGATCAGCGTGTCCGACAGCGGCGTGGGCATCGCGCCCGAGAAGATCTCGAGGATCTTCGAGCCGTTCGAGCAGGTCGACGGGTCGCTGACCCGGCGGCACGAGGGGGCGGGCCTGGGCCTGGCCATCGCGTCGAACCTGGTCCACCTCATGGGCGGGCGGATCGAGGTCGAGAGCGAGCCCGGCCGGGGGAGCCGCTTCCGGGCCGTCGTCGCGCTGGCCCTGGTCGATCCCTCGCAAACCTCGGGGGAGACCAGGATCCGGGCCAATCCTCCGGCCGGGAGTCCGGCGGCGGCGCTCGTCGGGCTGCGGGTCCTGATTGTCGACGACAACGCGACGAACCGGCGGATCTTGATGGAGTTGCTGGCGAGTTGGAACGCCAGGCCGCTGGCGGTGTCCTCGGCCGACGAGGCACTCGCGGCCCTGGGATGCGACGGTCGGGGGAGCAAGGCCGACGAGCCGTTCGCCCTGGTCCTGCTCGACGGCCAGATGCCCGTGATGGATGGCTACACCCTGGCCGCCTTGCTGCGTGACGACTCCCAGACTTCGGACGTACCGGTGATCATGCTCACCTCGGCCGGTCCCCCGGACAGGGCCGACCAAATGGCCCTGGGGCTGGCCGCCAGCCTCGACAAACCGGTCCTTGCCGACCGGCTCCTGGGGGCGATTGTCGAGGTCCTCGGCCGCTCGGCAGCCCCGTACGGCAGGCCAATGGCCTCGAGACCTCGGAGGCAGGCCACCGAATGCACGCCGGCCGGGCTCCCCGGATCGCTCCGGCTGCTCCTGGCCGAGGACAATCCGGTCAACCAGAAGGTTGCCTCGTACCTGCTGGAACGGCTGGGGCACCGCGTGACGATCGTCGGCGAGGGACAGTCTGCGTTGACCGCCCTTCGAGACGAGCGGTTCGACCTGGTGCTGATGGACCTGCAGATGCCGGTGATGGACGGATTCGCGGCGCTCACGGCCATCCGCGGCCGCGACCGACTCATGGGCGAGCACACGAGGGTCGTCGCGCTGACGGCCCACGCGATGAAGGGGGATGAAGAGCGCTGCCTCGACGCCGGGTTCGACGCGTACCTGAGCAAGCCGATCGATCGGGCCGAGCTCGTCCGCGTTCTGGCCGGCAAGGCCGCCGCGGGCTGAGCCCGGCCCGATCCGACCCGATCAGGGGGCGGCGGTCCGGGCGATCTCGGCGGAGAACTCGATCGGCTTCTTGGCCACGAACGTCGCGACGATGCCCGCCTTGGCCCCGCCCGTCAGCCGCAGGAGCAGGCCGGTGGGCTCGCTCGGCAGGGTGACGTTCGCCGACCGCGAGGGACCATCGCCCGAGGCGACCAGCGCCAGCTCCTTGCCGCCGAGCCAGGCCTTCACCTCTCCCGGGGCGTCGACGACCAGCCGTGCCTCCTGCGGCGAGGTCGAGGTGACCGGGGCGTAGAGATAGGCGACCTGCGATGCGTCGGCCAGCGACGACAGGTCGAAACGCCCCTCGGCGTCGGCCCCGAGCCGCCGCCAGGTGTGCTTGCCCTCGCGGCTGGAGACGTCGATGGGTGCCGCCGTGTCGAACGGCTCGTCGGGGGCCAGGGGTCCGACCGCGTAGAACTGGCCGACGATGCTGACAGGCTGCTTCAGGGTCATCAGGAACTCGATCAGATCGACGAACTCACCGTCGGACATCGTCGAGGCCAGCCCTTCGGGCATGAGCGAGACCTCGCTGACCTTGCGGTCGTCGATGTCGGCGGCGCTGAGGACCTCACGCCGGCCGTCGGAGGTCTTCAGGACGAGCCGGCCGTTGGCGTCTTCCACGGGCAGGCCGGTCAGGGTCCGGCCGTCGGCCATCCCGACGATCAGGCTGCGGAAGTTGTAGCCGATGGCGGCGCTGGGGTTGAGGATCGACCCGATCAGCTCGGCCTTGCCGTACTTCGTGCCGATGGTGGACAGGTCGGGCCCGACCCAGTTGCCCCGCCCCTGCGCCCGATGGCAGGTGGCGCAGGAGTTGGCCCCCTCGCGATGGAAGACCTTGCTGCCCCGGGCGGCGTCCCCTTCGCGGCGGACCAGCTCGAAGATGGGGGGGAGGGGATTCCCGCTGGCGGCCTTGGGCAGGGGGAGCACGCTGGGGGCTGCATCACGGACACGGCGGTCGGCGTGGGCGTTGACCAGGGCCGTCGCCTCGGTGACCAGCTCGGCGGGCAGGGTCTTCGCGCGGGCCATCGCCAGGATCTCTTGGCCGCCCTCGGGCTGCGACGAATAGACCCGAAGGGCCTCGCGACGGATGGCGAGGGGGTTGGCCGTCGAGCGGATCAGGTCCATCAGCGCGCGGCGAGCGTCCTCGACCACCATCGGGTAGACCCGCACGGCCGCCTCGGCCACCGCGGTCGATCGGTCGGGCCGCCGAGCGTCGCCGACCAGGTTGCGCAAGAGCTGCTGCGGCCCCGAGGGCTTCAGCTTGCCGATCCCCTCGACGGCCGCGACACGCAGCTCATCGGACTTGCTGAGGTCGACGGCGATCGCCTTGAGCGGATCGCCATAATTGGCGTCGCCGGTGGCGATGGCCAGCCGGATGGCTTCGACCGTGGGAATCGGCTCGTTGAGGGCCCGGGAGATCAGTCGGGTGACTTCGGGCGTGCCGCGGGCACCCCGCCAGGGGCCATCGAGGCGGCGTGCCAGCGTGTCCATCAACTGGCGTCTGCGAAGCGGATCGTTGGTCTGCGTCGCAAGATCGGCCACGGCCACCGCGGCGCGGTCTCCGGTAAGCTGGCCGAGCACGTCGTCCGCGGCTTGCTGCATCTCGGGAGATCGCAATGACGGCATGACGCGAACCAGCAGGGGGAGCGACTCGGGCCGGCGGAGCCTCCAGGACAGGCCAAGAGTCCGGCTAAGTGGCGAGGCCGCCGGCAGTTCGTCGCGGGTCCCCAGGTAGGCCTCGTTGCGGTCGACCGGGAAGTAAGGGGGGAGCGCCACGTCGGCGGCCCGGCCGGCGGTGGCCAGGTCGAGGGCGCCGTAGAGCGAGCCGTCGAAGAGGCTGGAGACGAACGCGGACTCGCGCTTCTGGAGTGCCAGGCCCAGGGCTTCCAGGTACCAGCGGTCGCGGCCGTCCCACGATCGGGCCAGGGTCTTCAGGGTGTCGCCGACCTTGTCCGTCGGCAGGTCGCGCAGGGCCAGGATCAACTCGAGCCTGACGCCCGCGTCGGGGTCGTCGGCCATCGGCTTCAGCGCGTCGAGGTGCACCTCTGCGGCCAGCGGGCGGGTGGGGCCGGCCTGCTCGACCTTGCCGTTGCGGCTGACGTCGCGGCCCAGCATCCGCACGGCCTGTTCGCGAATCCGGGGGTCGCCGTCCTTCAGGGCGGCCAGCGGCGCGGCGTCGCCCTCGATCTGGTGGATCGCCCAGAGGGCGCGGGCCCGGTGCACCGGCGAGTCGCCGGCGAAGAGGGCCTTCAGGGCGGGCAGGGCCTCCTTGCCGCGGGCAACCAGCGAGCGGCGGGCAGCGTCCTGCGAGGCGACCGCGGGCGACTTCAGGGCGGCGATCAGCCCGTCGATTCCGGCGAAATCGAGCGTCACGGCGGCGGGCTTGGAACCTTCGGGGACCACCCGATAGATCCGGCCGGTGGTCTGGTCCTGGAAGGCATGGCCGCCGACCCCTGCGTCGTACCAGTCGGCGACGAACACCGACCCGTCGGGCGCGGCGGCCATGTCCACGGGCCGGAACCAGGGGTCGTCGCTGGTGAGGAAGACCCCCGCGTCGGTCCTGAAGGTCGAGTCGCGGCGGGTCAGCGGGAATGAGTTGATCTGGCGGGTGCCGGCGTCGGCCTCCAGCAGGGCGCCGCGGAAGGGCGCCGGCATCAGGCTGCCTTCATAGATCATGATGCCGCAGGGGCTGCCGTTGCCGGTCCCGGCTAGCTTGGGCACGTTGCCCGGGACGTCCTCGCCCCAGTGCCTCGGGCTGCCGGGCGTCTTATAACCGTAAGCTCCCCCGTCCATGATCCAGCAGACGCGGCTGCCCCGGTTGCCGTCGTCGTCGTTGTCGCTGACGAAGACGTTGCCCGAGGCGTCGACGGTCGCCTCGTAGTCGTTCCTGAGCCGGTCGGCCAGGATCTCGAACTGGGTGCCGTCGCGGTTCACCCGCAAGGCGTTGCCCAGCTCGACTGAGGAGACGTGCCGACCTGACTTATCGTGGACGTCGAAGTTCTGGAGCTTCTCGGACTTGTCCGGCTGCACCGAGCAGCAGCCGTCGCCGTGGGTGAAGTAGAGCTTGCCGTCCATGCCCAGGGCCATGCCGTGCACGCCGTGGTCGGAGTCGACGCCGCCGAAGCCGGTGAGCAGGGCCTCTCGCTTGTCGGCCTTGTCGTCGCCGTCGTTGTCCTCGAAGACCATCAGGTTGGGGCTGTTGCCGACGTAGACCCGGGCGCCGAGATACTTGCCGTCGAGCCCGAATTTCTCCTCGACGGCGATGCCCATGGGGATCGGGAAGATCTTGTCGGCGAAGACGGTGACCTTGTCGGCCTTGCCGTCGCCGTCGGTGTCTTCGAGGATCTTGATGCGATCGGCGTCTTCGGCGTGCGAGAACCGCTTGTTGCCGCCGCGCGTGAGCCGATAGTTCAGGCCCTCGGTGACCCAGACCCTGCCGCGTGAGTCGACGTCCATGTTCGTCGGATTATGCACCATCGGCTCTGACGCCCAGAGCGTGGCCTCCAGCCCCTTGGCGGGCTTCAGCATCTTGGCGCTCTCGGCGGGCGAGACCTGGGCCGACGCGGCCGAGGCCCCCAGCGCAAACGCGAGCGCGGCGGCCGGCGCCAGGCGTGTCAGGACGCGGTGCGGCATGGCGACGACTCCTTCGGGGTCGAGACGGATGAGTGCGGGCGAGTGGAGCGAGGGCAGGGCGGGCCGTGCCCCTCGCACGGGGCGGCCTGGCGCACCCGCGAGGCCCGCGCCAAGGCCGCATTCTCACACGGACGATAGGTCGAGTCCAGCGCCCCGCACGCGCGGGATTGTAAGGCGTGCGACGCCCGGTGTATCACTTTTAGGAGAGCCCGCCCCGACGGGCATGCGGGCGGCAAGACACCCGGAGGATGGCGGCGATGGCGGCTGGTCGGACGATGGTGGGACATACCCTGACGGCCCTGGTGACGCTCGCCCTTGTGATGGCCTGGCTGGGCCACGAGCGGCCTGAACGGGCGGGAGCGCCGCAGGCGGCGATCCCCCTGCCTGCGCCGATGCAACTCCCCGCGGTCATCCCCGCTCCGCCGACGCCGCCGAGCGCCGAGGTCCTGGCCCTGCTCGATGCCGAGGAACGGGTGAACATTCATGTGTATGCGACGGTCAATCGTGCCGTGGTCAATATCACCACGGCGGCGTCGGCCGAAGGCCTGTTCGGCGACGAGACGTCGAGCGGGACGGGGTCGGGCTTCGTCATCGACACGTCGGGCCACATCCTGACGAATTCGCACGTCGTCGAGGGGGCGGAGAGCATCCAGGTCACGCTTTCCGACGGGTCGACCCAGGAGGCCGAGTTGGTGGGGCAGGACGCCTCCAACGACGTGGCGATCGTGCGGGTGAACGTCCCGGCCGAGCGGCTGAGCCCGGTCGCCCTCGGGGACTCGTCGTCGCTGCAGGTCGGCCAGAAGGTGCTGGCGTTGGGCAACCCGTTCGGGCTCGAGCGGACCTTGACGACGGGGATCATCAGCAGCCTCGACCGATCCCTGAAGGCGAAGAACGGGCGCACCATCCGGGGGATCATCCAGACCGACGCTGCAATCAACCCCGGCAACTCGGGGGGCCCGCTGCTGAACACGCGCGGGCAGGTCATCGGCATGAACACGGCGATCCTCAGCCAGGTCGGGCAGTCAGCGGGAATCGGGTTCGCGGTGCCGATCAACTCGATCTCGCGCATCCTGAAGCCCCTCATCGAACGCGGGCGGGTCATCCGCGCCGACCTGGGCCTGACGCGCGTGCTGCGCGAGCCGGGCGGCCTGCTCATCGTGGACCTTGCCGAGGGCGGGCCCGCCGCGCTGGCGGGTCTGCGGCCGATCGGCGTCAGGGTGACGCGCACCCGGTTCGGCCTGGTCCGGCAGCTCGACCGCGATGCGGCCGACCTGATCACGGCCATCGACGGCAAGCCGGTCCGCACCGTCGACGAGCTGCTGACCGAGGTCGAGGCCCACAGCCCGGGCGCCTCGGTGCGCGTGAGCGTGGTGCGCGACGGCCAGCCGACGGACGTCGAGGTCACGCTCGGCGAGTCGTGAGGCGGCAAATTGGCCTGGCGGGGACGTGGGCCGGATCGCGTACTAAATGCTAGGGAGAGCGCCGTCGACTCGGCCCAGACGAATGGGGCGTCGATCGGGCGGCGTTGCCGGGGCAGGTCCCTTGTCGCGGTTATTCCGACGCGCCAAACTACGTTCAAGAAGGGGCGACTCGACGAGGCAACGCCGGCCTCCGGTCATCTTCTTCACCCGACCCTGGACTGGCACCATGACCCGAACCTCGACACTGCTGCGTGTGCTGCTGCTCCCGCTGCCCTGCCTGGCACTTGGCCTCGCGCCCATGGCGAGGGCCCAGGCTCCCGAGGCGGGGGCAGTCAAGCCCGCGGAAGACCACCCCGAGGCCCGCGCCGCGATCAAGGCGCTCGACGAGGCATTCGTCAAGGCGTTCAACGCGGGCGACGCCAAGGCCGTGGCCGACACCTTCACCGAAGGGGCCCAGATCTTGGACGAGGATGGGCTCGTCACTTCAGGACGTCCCGCGATCCTCGACCGCTTCGCCGCCGGCTTCGAGGAGAGCCCGGGCGACACCATCACCCTGGAATCCAAGCCGATCAGCTTCCTGACCGACGAGCTAGCCCAGGAAGAGGGCATCGCCGTCATCAAGTCGGCCGAGGGCGGGGCAAAGCCCGAACGCATCGGCTACGTCGTCCTCTACGCCAAGGCCGACGGCGGCTGGAAGCACGCCCAGGTGCGCGACACCCCCGCGCCGGTCGACAACCATCACCAGCGGCTCGAAGAGCTCGCCTGGATGATCGGCGACTGGGTCAGCGAGAGCGAGGACGCCCTGGTCAGCACGCATGTCGCCTGGGCCGAGGGAGAGAATTTCCTGATCCGTTCCTTCTCCATCCAGGTCGGCGACAAGCCCGTCCTGAAGGGGACCGAGCGCATCGGCTGGGACCCCGCGGCCGAGCAGTTCCGCTCGTGGGTCTTCGACGAAGAAGGCGGATTCGGCGAGTCGACCTGGTCGTCCGACGGCCAGGGGACCTGGATCCAGAAGGCCAGCGGAGTCCGTGTCGACGGCGGCGTCGCGGGCGCCACGCGGTCCACGAAGATGCTGAGCAAGGACCGGGTTCAGGTCAGGGTTTCCGACCGGACGCTCGACGGCGAGGTCCTGGACGCCGAGACCGAATACGTGATGGTCCGCACCCCGCCGAAACCTCGCTGAGCCGGCCCGAGCAGCCCTCCGACCGAACACCCACGAACTCCACCACGGGGCGATGATCATGAGACGCGACTACTTCAGGCGGGCGGCGGTCATCGCGACGCTGCTGGCCTTCACGATCGATGCCTCGCCCGTCCTGGCCCGAGGCGGGCGAGGGGGCGGCGGAGGGGGTGGTTTCCGCGGCGGTGGCTTCTCGGGGGGCGGAGGAGGTTATCGCGGCGGCGGCTTCTCGGGGGGGGGAGGAGGATACCGCGGTGGCGGCTTCTCAGGAGGCGGATACCACCCCTCGGGCGGGTTCTCGCACTCCCCGTCTTTCAACTCACCGAGATCGATCAGCGGCGGCAACAACTTCCGGCCCACGAATAGCGGGAACTCGTTCAACCGCCAGAACATCGGCGGTAACCGGACAAACATCGGCGGCGGCATTACCGGGACGAATCTCGGCGGCAACACCCGGGCAAACATCGGCAGCGGCAACACCCGGACGAACATCGGCGGCGGCGGCGGCAACACCCGGACGAACGTCGGTGTCAACAACCGGCCGGTCACAATCAATAACAGCAACAATTTCAATCGGAACACCAACGTCAGCGGCAATCGCGCGGGCAATGTCAATCGCATTGGCGGGCCTGGCTATCGTCCCGGATACCCCGGCTATCGTCCGGGCGGACCCGGGTATCGTCCGGGCGGACCCGGGTATGGGTACGGCAACATCGGCAGATGGGGCTACCCTGGCGGCGCCTACGGCGGATACCACAACAACTGGTACAACGGCTACTGGCGCGGCAACAACTGGGGTTACGGCCTCGGCGGATTCGGCGTGGGGTTGGCCACCGGCGGCCTGCTCGCCTGGGGGCTGGGCAGCCCCTACTACTCGTGGGGCTATTCCAGCTATGCGAACCCCTACGTCGTGACGGCGCCGACCGTCGTGGTGCAGCAGCCGCTGGATCAGAATGTCCAGCCGATCAGCTCCTTCGACTACAGCCAGCCGATCGACGCCAGCGGCCCGCCGCCCGACTCGACCGTCAGCGACCCGAGCTTGCAGACGTTCGACGCCGCCCGGCAGTCGTTCTACGATGGGGATTATTCCCAGGCCCTGGCCCAGACCGACCAGGCCCTGGCCAAGATGCCCAACGACCCGACCATGCACGAGTTCCGCGCCCTGGTCCTCTTCGCCCTGGGCCAGTATGAGCAGGCGGCAAGCACCCTCTACGCCGTCCTGGCCGTGGGGCCCGGCTGGGACTGGACGACGTTGATCGGCCTCTATCCCGACGTCGACGTCTACACCAAGCAGCTCAGGGCCCTTGAGGCCGTCACCAAGCAGGATGCCTCCTCGGCCTCGCCCCGGTTCGTCCTGGCCTACCACTACCTTGTCGCCGGCTTCAAGGACGCGGCGATCGACCAGTACAAGGCGGTCGTCGCGCTCAAGCCTACGGACCAGCTCTCGGCTTCGCTCCTGAAGCAGTTGCAGGCCGCAGTCGCCGCACCCGCGACCACCGACGCCGGCCAGCCTCAGGCGGATCAACCCACTCAAACTCAGGCGATCGCCGAGCAGCCCACGACGCCCGCGTTCGTCCCCAAGAACGCCAACCTCGCGGGCACCTGGAAGGCCAGCCCCGCGCAGGGGGTGACGATCACACTGACGGTGAAAGACGGCAACCGGTTCGAGTGGGATGTCGCCTCCGGTCAGGGCTCCCCTCACAAGATCGAGGGGGAGTCCGGGTTCTCCGACAACTTGCTGACCCTGGCCCAGGACAAGGACGGCGGGGTGATGGTGGGCAGGATCACCTGGCTGGCCGAGGACAAGATGAACTTCAAGATCGTCAACGGAGGCGCCGGCGACCCCGGCCTGACCTTCACCCGCGGTTAATCATGACGCCCCCGGACACCGACGCGGCGAGGCGTGCCGACGCCTCGCCGCGTCTTTGCGCACCGACCTGAGGCGTGGAATTCCGGGGCCCGACCGGATCTCTGGCCCATCCTCCGTAGCGCCTTGCACGGTCGCAATCTGTGTCCTAGGGTTGTCGAAAAGGTGCCGCGGCTGCCGGCTTCGCGCCTCAGGATGGGTTGCGTGGGAGGGCTTCATTGATGGACACCACGGCAGAACCCAGGTACTCCAGCCCGCCACGGACCGCGGGCGACCCCCTGCAAGCTCTGGCCTCGCGGCTCTCGCGAGAGTTGCACGCGCCGCTCGGGATCCTCGACCCCAACGCGCCTGCGCCAGCTTGGTTGGCCCGGGCGGGCTCGCCCGATTGCGAGCTGCCTCCGGCCGCCGAGCTGGCGGCCCGAGGAGCCACGGCCCGCGCGACCCTCTGGCTCAGGCCCGGCGAGGTGGGCCCGGTCTGGCTGGGCCTGCCGGTGCAGGCCGCGCTAAAGGAGACACCGCAGGGCCACCTGATCGCCTGGGCCGGCTTCATGCCCGCCGGCGCAGCCCCTGACGACTGGCCCGGTTGGGGCCCGTCGTGCCCCGAGCCGGCCCTGAGGGCCTGGGGCCAGTCGATCGCCTCGGCCCTGCAAAAGGTGTCCGAGAGCCGCGAAATCGCGGCAACGCCCCGCAAGCCCAGGGCGAGCCGAATTCCCACGGCCCGCCTGATCGGACGACTTCGGGTCAGCGACGCCCCCGCGACCTTCCAGAGTCTGGCCGTCGCCGCGGCCCGGGTCGGCCTGGGGGTTGACGCCGCGGCCTGGGTCCCCGCCTCGGCCTTCGAGCCCGTCATCGTTGCCGGCATGGTCGAGGGGCTCGACTCTCGGACCTGGAGGGGCCTGGCCGCCGACGCCTCGGGCCTGCCCGATGGGGCGCACTCCCGGGTCTACGACGACTCGGGCCACCCGCCCTGGCAGGTCTCGGTCGTGGCCGACGCCGACGAGTCCCCCTCCGGCTGGGTCGTCTCCGTCTCCGAGGGGGCTGACGTGGCGCTGGACGCGGCCGAGCTGGACCTGATCCGGCCGGTGGCCTCGCTGATCGCCGCCCAGCGCAGCAACAGCCGGACGTTCGCCGACTTGAAGGACCTTCTCTTCGGGGTCATCCGCGCCCTGACCGCCGCCATCGACGCCAAGGATCAGTACACCTTCGGCCATTCCGAGCGCGTCGCACGGATCGCCGTACGCCTCGGCGAGGAGCTGAAGATGAGCACCCGCCGCCGGGGCGACCTCTACCTGGCGGGCCTGCTGCACGACGTCGGCAAGATCGGCGTCGACGACAACGTCCTGAAGAAGACCGGACCGCTGACACCGGACGAATTCCGCGTGATCCAGTCTCATGTGGTCATCGGCGTGCGCATCCTGGGCGACCTGAAGACCCTGGGCCATCTGCTGCCCGGCGTGGCGGGACACCACGAGAGCCTGGACGGGTCGGGCTACCCCGCCGGCCTGAGAGGCGACCAGATCCCGCTGGAGGCCCGGATCCTGGCCGTGGCCGACACCTTCGACGCCATGTCGAGCGACCGGCCCTATCGCCACCGCCTGAACACCCGACAGATCGACGAGGTCTTCCGCAAGGGCTCGGGTAAGCAGTGGGACCCTCGAATCGTCGACGCCCTCTTCGCCTGCCGGGCCGACGTCGAGGCCATCCGCCAGAAGGGGCTCGGAGAGAGCCTCCAGGCCGCCGTCAGCGACACGATCGGCCGCAAGTAATACATTCCCGAACAATGCATATTTTTTGCATGAACGCGCGCAACTTGCATCGTCGCGATCGGCCCGCTATAAGTGTCCGGTGCCGCGTCATCCTTGACCGACGCGGGGCGAGGGCGGCCGGGGTGTTCAGGTACCATGAAGCGTATCGTGATCTGCTACGACGGGACGTGGAACAAACAGACGTCCACGGACCCGACCAACGTCTTGCGATTCCACGATTCCGTCCACCCGAGCACGGAGGGCGGGAACGGCCCGGACCAGCTCCGCCTGTATGTCCCGGGTGTGGGGACCGAGTGGTATGACAAGTGGCTTGGCGGGCTGCTCGGCTACGGGCTGGGTGCGAACATCGTCAAGGGATATCAATTCCTCGTCGAGAACTACGAGGACGGCGACGAGATTTACATCCTCGGCTTCAGCCGGGGCGCCTATACGGCGCGGAGCCTCGTCGGCCTGATCCGCAACTGCCACCTGCCGCATCAGCGGCACGGATGGATCATTTCCAACATCGCCTATTACATCTATCGGGTGCGATGGGGTGGTGCGGACACCTTCATGGCCAGGCGATTCCGGAAGCGATACTCGCGCGAGGTCCCCATCAAATTCCTGGGGGTCTGGGACACGGTCGGCGCCCTCGGGATCCCGTTAACCTGCTTTAACTTCCTGAATTACTGGTTCTTCAGATTCCACGACACCAAGCTCAGCTCCATCGTCGAGAGTGCCTACCAGGCCGTCGCCCTCGACGAGCATCGGAAGCAATTCGCCGCCTCGCTCTGGTCGCTCAAGGACGGAGAGGAGCCCGACCACCGGCAATCGATCGAGCAGCGCTGGTTTGTTGGTGGCCATAGCGACGTCGGGGGGGGCAACGAAACCCCCGAGTTCTCCGATCTAACCCTTCGGTGGATGCAGGACAAGGCCGCGGCGCGAGGGCTCGAACTCACGCCCGTGGAGGTGAAACCCGCCGACTTCGAGGCGAAGTTCCCGGACTCCTATGCCCGATTCCCCAATGTCCCGGTGCTGGGCCCCATCTATCGCAGGTTCAGCTCGAGGCATTCCAGGCCGGTCAGCACGTCGAAACTCGACGTCGAGTGCCTGGATCCCTCCATCGAGGGGCGACGCCTGGCGAATCGAAGCTACACCCCGACGAATAAGGTCCTGCCCGACCTCGTTGAGCAGCAGTTGGAAGCCTCGACCCTTTGACGATCCATCGGGGCCGGGGCCCTCAGATGGCCAGCGGCATCATCGGCTCGAGTTCGAGGGCGGCGGCCTCGACGCAGGCGGCATCGGGGGCGGCGAGGCCTTCGGCATAGGCGATGAGCAGGGCCATGTCAGCCATCAAGTTGAGCCGCCGGGGGAGTCCGTCGGCGGCAATCCAGAGGGCCCGGGTCGCCTCGACATCGAAGAGAGAGACCTCGGATCCCGCGGCCCGCAGGCGGCCGGCGAGATACGACCTAGCCTCGGACTCGCAGAGCGGGCCGAGCAGGGCTCTCGCCGTGAGGCGGTCGGCCAGCCCAGGCGGGAGCCGATCCAGCACGTCGGCGGTGCCGACCAGGACGAGGGCCAGGTCGGGCGGCCCCAGGGTGGCGAAGTTCAGCAGCAGTCGCAGCGACTCGAACGCGGCCGGATCTTCGATCAATTGGGCCTCGTCAACGACCAGCAGGGGGCGATCACCCCGGCTGGCGGCGGCCTCCAAGTGCGAACGCAGACGCCTGAGCGAGGCCGCCGGCGCGGCCGGCCCGTGGGCGAAGCCGGTCAGCTCGTCGGCCAGCGTCGACAGCCAGTCGGCCGCGGGAAGGGCGGGGAAGACGACGTGCGCGGCGGGCCAGCCAAGGGCGACCGCGAGCCGACGGGCCACGGCGGTCTTGCCCGATCCCGGGGGCCCGAACAGCAGGACCGGCCCCTGAGCGTGCTCCAGGCCGTAGCGCAGCCGGCGCAGGACCGCGTCTCGACTGGGAAGCGAAACCCAGGCATCGGGGCCTTGTTTCTCGCCGAACGGGCGTCCGGAAAGGCCGAAATGCGACTCGTACACGGGCCGCCCGCCTCCTCTGGCCTCGCATCCTCAAGCCGGCCCGATCCGTCGGGCCTGCATCCAGCCGCCCGGAATCAGACGAACGTCTCGGCCATCCCCAGCAGGGGAATGCCGCCGGCGTCGAGCACCTCGCGGGCCCTGAGCAGGGCACGCTCGCCGGTCAGGGTCCGGTTGCGCACCAGGATGGCCGCGTCGACCGAGCTATGCAGCACCGCGGCGCTCAGCCCTGCGAACAGCGGGCTGCCGTCGAGCAGGACCAGGTCATACTCGCGTCGCAGCCGGGCCATCGTGCATGACCAGCCGGCGCTGGCGAGGAACTCGCGAGGACGGGCCACCGCCGCCCGGAGCGGGAGAACCGACAGGTTGTCGTCGGGCGCCTCGACCACCGCCTCGGCCAGCGCGATGCCCGAGTCGACCAGGTCATCCAGGCCATACTCGGGCCGCAGGCCAAGCTGACGGGCCAGCATCGGGCCGGTCAGGTCGGCGTCGACCAGCAAGGTCCGCCCGGGCCGGCGGGCCAGGGCCCTCGCCACGGCCAGGACCAGCGAAGTCCGCCCCTCGGCGCGATGGCAGCTCGTGAAGAGCAGGACCTTCAGCCGCCTCTGGTCGCGCACCTCGATCAGGGCGTCCGCCAGCTCCTCGAACCGGTCGCCGTGCTCGCGTTCCAGGATGCGGACCGTCTCGGGCCACTGGAGCCCGATCGTCGCGTCGATCGCGCCATCCCGATCCGGCCGGACCGGGCGAGCGGGTTCGACCGGGAAGTGGGGCGTGGGGAGGGCGTTGTTCGGTCCGGGCTGGGCGGGCGTACCCCGTCGCCCGTAGGCACGGGCCAGGGCCTGATCAATATCCCGCATGGGGGACCTCCTCCGCCGAGTTGCCATCGACCGGGAGCAGATAGCCGGGCATCTGCACCGACTCGTGTGGGCCGATCGTCGCGGCGGGGGACGTGTCATCCTGGTCACGGACCTCGACGGACCGGCCGGCTACCGCGTCGGGCCCGTCTGACACCGGCTCGAGCGAGAGGAGCACCACCGGCATCGCGGCGGGTGGCCCTTTCGCATCGGCCTCGACCGAGCCGGAGGGCCTCGTCAAGTCGACCCGACTGCCGACGGCGCCGGCCAGGATCCAGGTGATCGGCAGGCACGTCAGCAGCCCGATTCCCACCGCGCGGACCTCGCGTCGCAACCGTCTTCGGCGGCGTCGAACAGGCATCGCGCCATGGGAGATCGTCCCGACGACCTCGATCCTGGGCACCCGAATCAGGACGGGCACGGCCGCGTGCTGCTCGTCGCGTCGGGAACCGACGTTCGAGACGGGCAGGTCGGAGAGGGCGGCCCGCTGCCGAGGGGCTGGCCGCGTCTGCAAGCAATGGAGGCCGGATTCGCGGCTCATCGAAGGCCTCCTTCGCCCGGATCGCGCCAGGTCGATTCCGTTGGACTCTGAATCGTGTGAAATGCCCGTGATCGAGGGCAGAATGAGGTCAGGGGGTACGCGTCACGTTGACGTTGTGACGGGGACCACCCCTCCGTGCTTAACTGATCGTCAAAGTCGCACGGCAAACTTGAACGACAGTGACGGAATTGCGGAATTCGGGAAGACGGACGGCCCGTCGCCCCGAGCCTGCCGTTCCGGGGAGGAACGGGGCGACGAGTCGCCGGGCCATCTAGGCCGACTTTGCCGAAAATGCAGGCAGATCTAGTCAAGGAGGCTGCCGTCGCGGCCCGGCTGGCTGACGCCCTCGGCCAGCTCGTCGTCGCGCAGGCCTGGCAGGGGGGGCGGGTCGAGGTCGATCCCCGGGAGGCGATCCAGGATCGCTCGGAAGCGGGGCACGGAGGGGTGCGAGGCGCTTCCGGCGTTCAGGTTGTGCAGATCCGTCCGGTCGGACTTCAGGTCGAAGAGTTCCTCGCGGCCGCCGTCGTTGTGGATATAAACTTCGCCGCCGGCGACGATCGACCGGAGCCGACCGAGCGAGGCGGGAACCTCGGCCATTGGCGTCGAGTGTGCGCGATGCTCGAGCTCGGAGAGGACCGGCGAGGGGCTCGTCGACCGAGCCGCGAGGCTGGCACCGCCCGGGCGCCAGAATCGGGCCAGCGAGCGGCCGGGGAACGGCGAGCGGGCCGCGACGCCGAGGATGTCGACCGTCGTCGCCGCCAGGTCACGCAGCGTCACGGGCTCGCGGACCGAAGACCCGGCCGCCCCGGAACCGGGGGGCAGGATGACGAGCGGGACGTGGACCTCGGGGCGATAGAGGCTGTGCCCGTGGCCGAAGAACCCGTGCTCGTTGAAGTGCTCGCCGTGGTCGGACGTCACGATCACGAGGGTCTTCTCCAGCACCTTCCGGCGGTCCAGCTCGTCGACGAGCTGCCCGATCTGGCGATCGAGGTAGGCGATACAGCTCTCGTAGGAGTCGCGCATCAGGTCGGTCAGGTCACGCTCGACCTGCTGGGGGGTGCCGTCGGCAGGCCGGTGCGCACCGGCCTTGAGCCGCCTGTAGCGGTCGAGGATGACGTCCTTCCGGGCCTGCGGCAGGGCATTCAGGCCGAAACGGGTGTCGGGGCCGTCGGGGGGGACGTAGGGACCATGGGCGTCGTAATAGTTGAGAAACGCGAAGAAAGGACGGTCCGCGGGCTGGCCCTCGATCCAGCCCAGGACGTCGCGGTTGATCATCTCGGCCGACTTGCGCAGCGAGGTCCCGCCCCCCGCGACGTGGTACTTGTGGCCGAAGACGCGGAGCAGACGTCGGCCCATGCCGGTGCTCCTGACGACCTCGAACAGCGAGACGTCCAGGTTCTCGTAGTCGTCCTCGTATCGGGCGAACCCCCGATTCAGGCCATACTGGGCGTTACAATAATACGTGTTGCCCACGAACCCCGCGGTCGCATATCCGCGCGTGGCCAGATATCCGGCCAGGGTGGGCCTGGAGTCATCGAGCGGCTCGTCCCAGCCGACGGACAGATCGTGCGGCCAGCGCCCGGTGAACATGCTGGCGTGCGACGGCAGCGTCCATGAGCTTGAAGGCCGGGCCTCGTCGAAGACGACCCCGCGACGGGCCAGGCGTTCGAGATTCGGGCTCGTCGGTCGGTCGTGGCCGTAGAGGCTGAGGCTCGAGGCACGCACCGCGTCCAGCACGATCAGGACCACGTTGGGTGCGCCGGACGTCGCCGGCGGGAGGGCGTCCAGTTCGCTTCGCTCTGCCCCAGACGTCCGCAGATAGCCCCAGGTGGACCAGCCGACCAGGGCCAAGAGCAGCGCCGGCAGGCCGATGCGGACGCAGCGGGCCAACGACCCGGCCCTCGATTCCATCGCCCGACCGAGGAAGGCGCCAATGCCGCAGGCCAAGACCAGGCTTGCCCTTGCGTCGATCCCCTCGAATACGAGCAGGACGGCCATGGCGGTCGCGCCGGCACCAATCCGGCAGGCGAGCCAACGCCCGAGGTCGGGCCGCCGCCTTGAAAGCACGCCGACGACCAGCCCGAGGCCGCCGAGGATCAAGGCGTTCGAGGCCGGGATCATCCAGAGGAAATGGCGGTTCGTCCGCAGCGCATCCATCGTGATCCGGCCGCTGATCGAGTCGCGAGCCAGGATCGTTGCCAGCTCGGCCCAGCCGGCCACCAGTCCGAACCAGAGGAGCAGCCGGGCCGAACCGATCGGGCGAGAGGCCCCTCCGGCGAAATCCGGGTCGCTCGCCGCGTCCTCGCGGTCGCCCCCATCCTTGGTCTGCCGCACGGTCAGATCCTCCCCGTGGCCCACGGCGTCGCGTCACCTCCTGTGGCGCAGCGTGGACGATATCTTACGGAGGGGATTCTAGACAGCCCGGCGCGCGCAAATCTCGTCAAAATCTCATTCGCTGGCCGACCGGATGCAAAACGGCCGTCGCGACGCCCTGGATCTCGACGAATCGAGCCAGGATGTCGCGACGGCCGCGGTTGGATCGTATCAGCGTGAGCGAGACAAGCTGGAATGCTCGGGCAGGCTGATCAGCGGCCGAAAATGCCGCGGAAGATGCCGCCGCGGCGGGGTGCGTTGGGGCTCTCCATCGAGCCGTCGTTCCGGCCGGCGAACATCGGGGCGCGGCCGGCCTCGTAGCTGCCGACGGGGCGGAATGTGGGGGCGACGCCGGCAAACCGACCGCCGAGCCCGCCGCCGTTGGCCAGGTCCACGGCCCGGACGTTGGCCTCGTTGACCTGCGGGTTGTGCCCCTGCCAGCTCGATTCGAGCACCTGCAGGACGTTCAGCGGGGCGAAGATCGCCTCGCCGCCGACGCTGATCCAGTCGGCCGTGTACGGGTTGGTCTCGTCGACCTTACCGTCGAGGCCGTAGACGATCCGGTACTCGTAGGTGTTGACGCGGGGCTTGTCGTCGTTGCCATTGAGGCACGACCCGCTGGTGGCGGTCAGTTCGGTTTTGACCCTGACGGTGCGCTCGCCCTTGCCGGGGACGGCCTCGAAGGTGGAGACGTACTTGCCGACGCCGTGGTTCCAAACCTCATTGACGGTGCCGCGCGGGGGGAAGGCCCGCAAGTTGGCCAGGAGCGCCTTCTTCTCGCCGCGGATGTGCGTCTCCAGCATGGCGTGGAACCGCGGGACGAACGGGTCGCACTCGTCGGGACCGGGGCGGGGGGGGCCGGCGGGGATGTCCTTGGCGTGGTCGCCGATCCGGTGGTTGTAGTGGTTCTCGCCGAGCTCGGCCCAGAGGGCCTTCAACTCGTCGCGGGTCAGGCCCGAGCCGGGCGCGGGGTTGGGCTCGTTCATCGAGATCGACGCGATGGCCCCGCCGAGGCAGTGGCCGGGCCAGCGGCTGATGTCGCGGTTCTGGCTGTTGGCGGCCTCCCAGTTGCGGGCCGACATGTTGAAGATCTGGTCATACTTGAGCAGGGGGGAGGGGGTCTGGAAGAGCTGGCCCTCGGGCCCGCGCCAGGTCAGGTCGTCGTAGAGGTTGGGGAACCAGGTGGAGGTGTCGCCGGAGGCCGGCTGCGTCTCCAGGATCCCGTTGGGACCCGGAAGGACGATGTCCTGCCCGGGGGCGATGTAACCGCCCGGGGTGGCCACCATCTGGTCGTCGCCGGCCGGTGCCATGGTGTCAACCCGGGCATTTCCGCCGGCCCAGGGCTCGTGGATCGAGTCTCCCTTGGTGGGCCAGTAGTAGAAGTTCCAGGGCTTGCGAATCGACTCACCGACCTGGATGAACTTGGAATCGACGGCGTATCCCTCTTTGGCGTCGGTCACCTTGAAGGTGAACCAGCCCTGCTGGTCGTTGCCGACCTCGCCGCCATTGGAGCGGGGCTTGCCGTCGGGGCCGGTGAGGGCCTCCACCTTGCCCGACGTGGTCGAGACGGTCAGCTCGCCGCCGAATCGAGTCGGCACATAGACGCCGAACTGGCGATCGCCCGACTGGGCCTTCAGCGTCCCCCCCAGCGGGACGGGCTGAACACGATCGGCAGCCTCCGCGACCGGTATCCAGACGGAAAATCCCGCGGCGAGAACGGCCCCGGCGATCGCTTCGCGGAGCCTGTTGCCCTTGCGCATGCTGCCTCCCAATACCGGTAGGAAAACCTCGACCAGCCCCTTCGGCATCTTATCGCCGGCATCCCTGCGACGGGACCGGGCGGGGCCGGGCTCGATGCCCGCTCAACGCTCACTGATGATTCGGCAGTCATCCACCCTGCGGTGGACAATTACATGGCCCCGTTTTTACCCAGAGCCCCACCCCCGCGTCAGACCCCCTAGAATTCGCCAAGGCGGCATTTCCTCGAATTTTCCCCGGCGACTCATCCAGGCACAGATCCAGGCCGATAACTTGTCTCGGCCACCCCTGGGGTGAAGCCGTCGGGCCGGCCAAGATGACCGACCCGAGGGGTTCCTCGACGATCCCGTGACCACGAAGAGACACTGCGCATGTCGGAGCAGGAGAGCTGGTCGACCTTCGGGCCGTACAACTCTAGGTTACGACGTGCGTGGCCAATTTTCGACCGGGATGGTGATGTCGGCATTCGGGCGCTCCTCAACCGATCGATCGATGCCGTGCCACCAGGGACTGTGAGTGCAGAGACTCGATCGAGTGTCGACAAGTAAGTTTACTCATCCGAGGACATCGCGATGTTCAGCGCTATTCTTATCGTCGCTATGGGCAGCGGCGTGACCGGCCTTGGCCACCACGACAAGGTCGTCGCCTCGGCTCAGGCCCCCTCGAAGGTCCTGCCGGCCCCCCAGGCTCCGGTGAAGGTCCTGCCGGCTCCCCAGGCTCCGGTGAAGGTCCTGCCGGCCCCCCAGGCTCCGGTGAAGGTCCTGCCGGCCCCCCAGGCCCCGGTCAAGGTCATGCCCGCTCCCCAGGCCCCGACCAAGGTCCTGCCGGCCCCCCAGGCCCCGACCAAGGTTGCCCCGGCGGCTCCCTCCAAGGTCCTGCCGGCCCCCCAGGCTCCGGTCAAGGTCCTGCCGGCCCCCCAGGCCCCGGTCAAGGGTCTGCCCGCCCCCCAGGCCCCGGTCAAGGTTCTGCCGGCCCCCCAGGCTCCGGTGAAGGTCCTGCCGGCCCCCCAGGCCCCGACCAAGGTTGCCCCGGCGGCTCCCTCCAAGGTCCTGCCGGCCCCCCAGGCCCCGGTGAAGGTCCTGCCGGCCCCCCAGGCTCCGGTCAAGGTCCTGCCCGCGGCCCAGGCCCCGGCCAAGATCCTCCCCGCGGCTCAGGCCCCGGCCAAGTCGTCCCCCCAGTACTGAAATCCGACGAGTCGGCCGCGGAAATGTGGCCGACTCGCCGCCTCGGATTTCGACTCGCCGCCCCCGTCAATCGACGGGGGCGGCGTCGTTTCGTCGACCGGCCTGCGCCCGCGAGTCGGGGCAGGGCCGTGCTTGGAAACGGTGGACCTCAGGCGTCTCGAGCAATACGGCGGCATTCGAGCTCGGCGACCATCATGGCGGCGGTCGAACGGATGGTCCCGGAGAGCGGGGTCAGGCCTCGCCCTCGGGCCAGACTCTGGTAATTCAGGATGCTCCGGCCGCTGACGAATATCGGCAGGCCGGTGATCTTCGACAACTCCGCGAAACGCTTGTTGATGTTGCGCGAGAGCAGGAACGAGATCGCCAACGCGTCGGGCGTCCAGGCCTGGGCCGCCTTGGCGAACTCCTCGACCGGCAGGTCGACGCCGATGTCGACCGCCTGCCATCCGGCCAGTTCCAGCACCACCGAGATCATCAGGATCCCGCCGTCGAAGGGATTGCCCTGGGCGGTGCCCACCAGCACCATCCCCCTCGGCGGCCCCTCCCGGTCGGACCGCCGTCGCGCCTCGTCGAGCATCCGGTCGAGCTTGTTGCGCAGGAATCGCCCCGCGGTGTGCTCCTGGAAAGTCTCGCACTCGCCCCGATATCTCCGGTCGCCGATCTCGACGAGTGCCGGCTCGATCACCTCGGCCAGTAGATCCAGGGGGCCGAGCCTGGCCGCATGATCGTCGAACCAGGCCTCGGCGGCGGCGCGGTCGCCATCGATCAGCAGGTCGAGCAGCTCGCTGGCCGGGGATTCGGCCCGGCTGGACTCGACCGCGTCGTCATAAGACTCGCCCGCCTCGTCGGCAAGCAGGTGTCCTGCGCGGACCTTGGCCATCAAGGTGCCGATGGCCTGCCCCTGGTGCACCAGGTCGGACACCATGCGCAAGACCCGGACCTGCTGGATGTCGTACCGCCGATGCCCCGACGGCGACCGCTCGGGCTCCGGGAAACCGTAACGACGCTCCCAGACCCGCAAGGCGTGGCAACTCACGCCCGTCAACTTGCTCACCCCGGCGATCGAATATCGTTGACTCCCGGATGTGGTTGACACGGTCCCCCTCCTTACGAAGCGTACCCCGCGGAGGGCGCGCGACGAGTGAACCTCGATGCCGCCGTCGGACGGCATCAGGATGGGTTGAATGTTTCGGGTATCGATCGGGTTGGTCCCCACAAGGTACGGTCACGCCTCGGGCCATTGCAAGAAATTCCACCAAACTCTTCAACATTCCCGAATTCGCGAGATGACTCCCTCATGCCCGAACAGCCTCCGCGTCGAACCGGCGTCCTTGCGGGACGATCCGGCCACGACGCGACTCCACAGCCTCGCCAGGCTGCTCAGAGATTTGCCGATCTCAAAGTCGCATCAATATTGAATAGGTCAGTTAATAACAACGAACAAATACGTTTGCGGACCGCATAAGGGCCTTCGACGAGGACAATCCATCCAAGTGTGCAAATCTGCGTGACTTCCTCGCGAGGTCACCCGGGGACATCCACACCCACCCAGGAGGACGACTCGACTGATTCGCCGGGCAACACCCCCACCATCGGGAGGGCACGAGTACCCCCGGCCCTGGCGTAGATCCGCGAATTGCCCGACTTGCTCACGAGGTCGGCCGCGCCGCAATGCCTCAGGGTGTATGCCACCCGCTGGGCCTCATGCCTGGGCGTGCCCAGCGCCTCGGCCAACTCGCCGGTGGTGAATGGCCCGTCGGGTGCCGTCGGCAGCAGGGACCAGAGGTCATCCGCGCGGAGCAGGGGGGTGCTCGACACCAACGCCCTCAGGCGGCGGTCGATCACCGTGTAGCCGGGCTTTCGTTTGCGCGTCAGCCGGACCTCGTCGACCTCAACGCCCAGCACGTCGACGGTCAGGTTCGGATGCGGGAAGACCCCCACCAGGCCGATCAGGTCCTCGAACACGTCGGCGAGCCTCCCGCGCATCGGGCTCAGACGGCTCGACAGGTCGGCGCCCCCGCGGCTCGCCTTGTTCACCACCCAGCGCTTCAGCACCAGCGGCTTGACCACGCGCACCCTGTGCTCGACCAGGAGCCGGAGCAGCTTGCCCCTCAACGGCGCCAGCGACGCGGTCTGGACCTCGACGACCGTGCCGTCCGCGGCCAGGGCGTCGACGCGGTAACCGGCGAGGGCGACCTCCGATCGGCCGCCCCCTCCGTCACCGTAGCGGTCTTTCAACTGGCGATGCAAGGTCGATTCCATGACCGTCGGCCTCGCCATCTCGTCAGGGCTCAGCCCAGGGGGGGAAGCGGCTCGACGCCCAGGTCGCGAATTGTGACCAGGGCGTGGAAGTCGAGCCCCTTGGCGGAGAACGCGGCGGCGGCCCCCTCCAGGCGATCGAGGACCACGATCACACGCGCGACCTTGCAACCCATCGCTTCCAGGGCCGCGACCGCCTGCAACGACGAGCCCCCCGTCGTCGCCACGTCGTCGACGACCGCCACGGTCATCCCGGGCGAGATTGGCCCCTCGACGAGCTGGCCCGTCCCGTGTCCCTTCGCCTCTTTGCGCACCAGGAAGCCCAGCAGGCCGGGCCGCATCCCCGCGCCGGCCACCGCCAGGGTCGCCCCAACAATCGGGTCGGCCCCCATGGTCAGGCCCCCTACGGCCTGAACCTCGGGCAAGTCGGCCAGGGCTTCGCAGACGCCCGCGCCGATCAGGGCGGCCCCCTCGGCCGAGAGCGTCACCTTCCGGCCGTCGACGTAATAGTGCGACGTCCGACCGCTGGCCAGGGTGAACGTCCCCGTCCTGAGCGCATCCCTCGAAAGCAACGCCAGGAGCCCCCCTCGATCGAAGTCGGCCACGGCCAGATCCCCCGCTGCACCCTCGACCCATCCCACCTTCGCCGATCCACTCGCGCAATCCGGCGACACGTCATCGGGCAAAACCCTACCAAATCCCGCGCCCCGGGGCCAATCTTCGCCCGTTGCCGGCGACCCTCGGTGAGCGAGTCCGGTCGAATTTTCAAATCGGATTGATTCGACCGAACAAATTGACGGGTCCCCTCGTCCTAGTCGACAGGGAGCCTTGTCTCGGTCCAAGAGATCGATCGCCTCGGACAATTCAAGGTGTTCTGAAAGTTTCGGCACGACGAATGCACTCTTCCTGGACGGAGACCTCCGTGCTGGCCGTTTGATCGCCCCGATCAGGCCGATCCGGTCATGCAGAACGGTCCGCGGCCGAGCAGTCAAGACGTACGACCTCGTTGTAAGCACCCAGTGTCCGGCGCGATCGCCGGGGCCAACGGATGGCAGGCTCTGGGCCTTTCGCGGAATAGAAGGGGCGTCATGCGAACGATCCGGCAAGTGGGCGACACCGAGGGATTGGCTGCACTGGATCGTCCCGAGACCCAGGTCCTGGGGGCGTTGGAAGAGCGTAAGCTGCTCGACCAGCTCGGCGAGTGCAGGCGGAAGCTCAGCGAGGCGCTCGAATCGATCAAGCCGCCCGATGAGGCCGAGATGATCGCGGGCCATCTGGCCTTCAGGGACAGCGAACTTCGCCAGGTGCACGAGAGCGACGGCCCGGCCGAGGCCCGCCTCGGGGCCATCTTTCGCCACTACTCCGAGCTGCGCGGCCGCCTGGCCATGGCCAACATGCGGCTGGTGGCGCACATCGCCAAGCGGTTCCGCGACCGAGGAGTCTCCTATTCCGACCTGCTCCAGGAAGGTTTCTGCGGGCTGCTCGAGTCGATCGACCGATTCGACCTGACTCGCGAGACGAAGCTGGCGACTTACGCCACCTGGTGGATCCGCCAGGCGATGCAGCGGGCCGTGGCCGCCGGGGCCTATCCGGTCCGGCTCAGCCCCAGGCATCTGCGTCAGTTAGCGCAGGACCAGGAATCGGTCGGTCACGACCCCGCCGCGGGACTGCCCCCGCTCAATCTGAACGGCTCGACGGAAATGATCCGCAGGATCCACACGGCCACGAGGCCCACCGTCTCGCTCGACGCAACTCTTGACGTCAGCTCCAACTTCAGCCTGCTCCAGACCATGAGCGACCCCGACGCCGACCCCTCGGCCGAGGTCGACATGGACGAGACGGTCGGCCGCCTGCTGGGGGCCCTCAACCCGCGCGAGAAGGAAGTGCTGGCCCTCCGATTTGGCCTGGGCGGCAAGTCCAAGCATTCGCTCAGCCAGGTCGGCAAGCTGCTGTCGGTCTCCAAGGAGCGAGTCCGCCAGATCCAGGACCGCGCCCTCGAGAAGCTCCGCGATTCGGCCGACAACCAGAAGCTGATGGAGAGCCTCCTCCCGGGTGTCTGACGCCCAATGTCCATCGCCCCATAATCTCGACGCAATCCGCACAATCGGCACCTCCCGACTCAACCTTGAGTCGGGAGGTGCCGATTGTTGAAGGTGAGAGGCGGAAGCCGAAAGGGCTCCTGCTTCGATCCGGATGGGATGTGTCGAGTGTCGGGGGATAGCAGACGGAATGCGACTCTCAGTGCGGACCGCCTCGCTCCTGGCCTGGCTGGTCGTCTCGATTGGTCAAGCAGGATACGTCTCGGCACAACCCCCCGCGCCGACGACCGACTCTGCGGTCCTGGAAAAACGCCTCCGCGCGATGGAGGAAACCAATCGCCTGATGCTTCAGGAGCTACGCTCGCTCTCGGGGCAATACAAGGCGATTGCAAGCGAGAACAAGGCGTTGACGGCGAAGGTGAACGCCCTGAGCGCCCGCCCGGCCGCGGCGAGGCCACCCAATGCCCGCCGGGTCGCACAGGTGTCTCAGAGTCCAGGCGCATCCGGCCCCGATCGGCCCGTGCCGGAGCCGCCCGAGCCGAATCCTTCCGGGGACGAGGGCACCGAGGACGCCCCGTCGGCCGCGCCGGGCGACCCGTCGCAACCCCCGGACACACGCACCGACGAGGTTGAAGCGGGCGACATGGCCCCCGAAGCCCCGGGTGCTCCCGACCTGTTCGAGCGGAGTCGGGGGCCCGCCGAGGATGACCAACCTCCGGACGTACGGACCGACGAGCCCGAGCCCACGAAGAAGGCGGCCGCGGCCGAATCATCCTTCCTGGAAGGCTTCAAGTGGGAGACCGACGACGGCGAATATCAGCTCGTCTTCCATCAAGAGACGCAGGTCGACCTCCGCGTCTATGATCGGCCGAACAGCACGCCCGTCAATCAGGTCGGCTTCTACATCCCGCGTGCCCGGATCATCTTCAACGGGCGGATCACCAAGCCGATCGAATATGCCATCTCGCTCAACAAGGGCCTGGGAACGCTCGACCTCCTCGACGCGTATTTCAACTTCAACTACGACGAACGGTTCCAGATCCGCCTCGGCCGCTTCCGCGTCCCGTATACCTACGACTGGTACTCGCTGAGCAACCAGTTCCTGCCCACGCCCGAGCGGTCGGTCTTCGCGATCAACTACGGCTTCAACCGCAGCACCGCGTTCATGGGCCACGGCGAGCTCTTCAAGGGGATGGCCGAGTACGCGGTGGCCGGCGCCAACGGCCCGCGCAACTTCTACTACGACCAGAACGGGCACAAGGACGTGCTGGCCTACTTCAACGTCAGGCCGTTCTATCACGCCGAACAGCTCCCCTTCCTGAAGCACCTGAACGTCGGCGGGTCGATGGCCTACGGTGTTCAGAACGGGGCCGCCTTCCCGCTGGCCTTCCGGACCTCGGCCAACGCCACAGACAGCCCGGGCGCTGCGTTTGCCGCCCCGGCCTTCCTCCAGCTCAACCCGAACGTCGTCGAACGCGGGCCCCACTCGCTCTGGGAACTCCACTCGGCCTACTATTACAAGCGGTTGACGCTGATGGGTGCCTGGGATAGCGGGTACACCACCTACGGCAAGTCGACCAACCAGGATCGCATCCAGGTTCCCACAAGTGGGTTCCACGTCGGCGGCGGATTCTTCGTCACCGGCGAGGAGGTCGAGCGGCGGACATTCGTCCAGCCAAAGCACAATTTCGACCTGCGCAAGGGCAAGTTCGGCCTGGGTGCCTTGGAACTGCAAGCCCGCTACTCCACCTTCAACCTGGGCCGCGAGATCTTCGAAAGCGGCCTGGCCGACCCCAAGCTCTGGACCAACAGCGTAGGGGCCCTCGACGCGGGCTTCAACTGGTACCTGAACAAGTACGTCAAGGTCTACTTCGACTGGCAGCATTCCGCGTTCGGTCAGCCCGTCCAGTTCAGGCCGGGACCCGGCGGGCTGGAAAAGACCAGCGACCTCTACTGGCTCCGCTGCCAGATCTACTTCTGACCGGACGGGTCCTGCTGCACAGAGCATCCCGGATCAAGCCCGGAGGGACCGCCGGCCGATGTCGACCCGGTGTGAACCGACCGCCCGGAGCCGACGCCATGCCCGCCCCAGCCGCCAACCGACCGAAGTCGCACTCCGACCCGATCGGGCCGTTCCTCCACTACCTGATGGCCGAGTGCGGCCTGTCGGCCAATACCCTGGCCGCCTATCGGGGCGACATGATGGAGTTCTCCCGCTGGCGTCGTGCGCACGCCCCGGGGCCGCTTCAATCGCTCTCGATCCAGACGCTGACCGGCTACGTCGACTTCCTCAACGACCGAGGGCTCGCCCCCTCCAGCGTCGGCCGGCACCTGGCCAGCCTGTCGACCTTCTACCGCTACCTGATCTTCGAGGGGAAACTCTCGGAGAACGCCGCGAAGCTGCTGGTGGCCCCCACCGTTTGGGATCGGCTGCCCAACGTCCTGAGCCCGGCGGCGGTCGACCGGCTGCTCGCCGCCCCCACGACCGACACGTCGCTGGGCCGACGCGATCGTGCGGCATTGGAGACGCTCTACGCGACCGGCTGCCGGGCCTCGGAGGTCATCGGCCTGCGCAAGGTTGACCTCGACCTGGAGGCGCGGATGGCCCGCTGCATCGGCAAGGGGGACAAGGAGCGGATCGTCCCGCTGAGCCCCAGGGCGGCCGACTCGCTGCGCGACTACATGGCCGGCGACCGGCCGCGCCTGATGTACGGCAAGCCCGCCCACGACGCCATCTTCGTCTCCAGGTTCGGCCGGCCGATGTCGAGGCTGGGCCTCTGGCGGATCGTGACCACCCATGCGCGGACCGCAGGGCTGAAGGGGAAGGTCAGCCCGCACACGCTCAGGCACAGCTTCGCCACCCACCTGCTCGCGGGCGGGGCCGACCTCCGCGCCGTCCAGGAAATGCTCGGCCACGTCTCGATCGCCACGACCCAGATCTACACCCGCGTCGAGTTGAGCCAGCTCCAGGCCGTCCACGCCAAGTTCCACCCCAGGGGCTGACCACCGCCGTCGCTCTCGCGGGATGACTCCCAGCTCAGGTTGTGGGGGCGGAGGCCGGGGGGCGGTTTTCGAGCTCCTTCAGGCGGCCACGCACCTCGGCAAGCAGTGCATCGGCGGCCTTCGTGTCATTGGGGAAGCGGGCGATGGCCTCGGTGAGCAGCCGTTCGGCGTCGCGATAGCGATCGGCGGCGAGGTCCGGCTCGCCTTCCATGCGATCGAGGTCGCCGAACCTGGCCCGGATCCGAGCCGGATAGTAATACTCGTGCGAGCAGATATCATTCCCTAGCTTGATATGCCGCTGGAACGGCTGCACGAGGTCGTCGGTCGCCTCCCTCAGCGCGGACCTCGCTTCTTTCGGCGCGGAATCGATCAGCTGGTCGGCCCTGAGGAGGCGGAGACGCACCCGATGCAGGCTGTAGATGACCAGATTGTCCGGGTCGCCGTCGACGGCGGTCAGCTCGATCGCCCGGGTCATCTGGCGGATCGCGGGCTCGTATTGACCGGATTTTTCATAAGCGCACGCGAGATAGAAGTGGATCTGCGGCTGCTGGTCGTCCAGCGCGAGGGAGAATTTGTACGCCTGGATGCTCAGATCGATGAGGTCCCGACGATGGGCGTGTTCCGGCTTCACGAGCAGGACGTGAAGCTTGTGGCCCTGCTCGCCGACCGACTTGCCCAGCAAGGGGTTGTGGCCCACCTCTCGGAGGAACTCGCCGGGTAGGGGCCGGGGCTGGAACGCGATCTTGTAGTACCGCTCGGACGCCAGCGGCAAATTATTCCGGTCGCTGGCCAGGCCCAGGTAGAAGTTCAGCAGGGGAGAGTCGTTGTAGTCACTTCTCAGCCGTTCGAAGGTGGCGAGGGCCTTCGGCGCCCTCATCTCGGCGAGGGCGATGACGCCGTCGCGGAAATCGTCCCGCTCCGTAAGTGGGGGCGGCGGAGCCGTGAATCGGGCGATCAGCAGCAGGGCGACCAGCAGGGTCAGGGCCGCACCGAACAGGCACTTGGTGCGAGTGCGCTCGACGAAGGCCATGGCGCCGGCGGCCAAGGTTGGGGAGCGGGCGTAGGCCAGCGGCCGACTCGCGAGGAATCGGCGGAGGTCTTCCGCCAGTTGATCGCCGTCGGCGTATCGATCCTCCGGCCGCGGGGCCAGGCAATGAGCCAGGATCAGGTCGAGCGAGCGGGGGATCGAAGGGTTGGTGTCGCGGACCGAAGCGAGGGGAAGCTGCCGGTGGTCGCACAACTCGGCGATCGCTCTAGGGAGCGGCAGATCGGGGTCGGGGCCCTCCGGGGGCTTCCCCGTCAGCAGGTCGGACAGCACCAGGCCGAGCGAGTAGAGGTCGGCACGCTGGCCGACATCGCCCCAGCGATCGGGGTCGAGAAACGCCCTGAGCTGCTCGGGAGCCATGTAGGGCAGCGTCCCGCCCCGCAAGGCCGACTCGGCGCCGAGCGGTGCGTGGGGGTCGTGCGACAGGTTGAAGTCGAGCAGGCGAGGGCCGTTGCGCCAGGTGAGCAGGATGTTCGCCGGCTTCACGTCGAGGTGAAGGACGTTCTCCCTGTGGGCGTAGGCCAGCGCCTCGGCAATCTTCATCCCGATCCAGGCCACACCCTGGGCGTAGGTCCCGCGATCGGGGAACTCGTCCCAGGAGCGTTTGCGGACCGCTCCCAACGGGGAGGCGGCCGGGGCTTCCGAGGTGGCCGCCTGCCCCTCGCCCGAGGCCCCGGTCTGGGCCGGCGGCGACGACGGCATCAAGGCCACCGTGGAGTCGAACAGGCCACGCTGGCGGGTGACGACCTGGCGGATCTCGGCGGCCGTCGACGCCCCCGCGAGGTGGTCCGCGATCTTGTCGAGCGTCAGGCCAGGGCTGTAAGGCATGCAGAGCCCACGCATCCCGGTCTGGTCGTCGACCTCCACCGACAGGACCGGCACGATGTGGTCGTGCTCGAGCCTGGACATGATGGCCGGCTCGGTGCCGCGATCCAGCGACACCTTCAGCGCGACATAACGGTCGTCGGGCAGATTCGGCTGATTGGCCAGGTAGACGCGGGCCGAGCCCCCCTCGCCCAGGATCGAACGCAGGCGATAGCGGCAGAATTCCTGCCCAAGGGAGGGGAACCAGGGCTTCGGGGCCGGCTTCCCCACGGCCATGCTGAGCGGCCTGTGATATCTCAACTGCGAGGCGATGCTGTCGCGCCAGGGGGCGTAGCGGTCGCAGAATGATTCGGGGTCGGGGTTCTCCCCCCCCTCCTCACGCAGGCAGAACTCCTCGTAGACGAGGCTCAGGACGAGATCCTTGTGCTCGCCGATCTCGGGGAAGACCGCGAGGTAGCCGGAGATCGCCCGCCGATCGCCGCGGGAGAAGCGATCGCGCATGTCGGCCTTGATCAGCGCGGCGACGCCGGCGACCGGGAGGTTTCGCCCGTCCGCGTCGCGGCGCAAGTCGTGTAAGGTCGTCGTCGGCTCGGCGGCGTCCCGGCGCGGCTCGAGGAGAGCGACGACATGGCCAGGGCTCGTCGGTTCGTCGGGGGCATCGCACGGCCGGGGAGGGGGCGTCATGGCTATCGCCCCCAGGTCAGCCACCGTGTTTCGTGCAGGGTCTTCAGGATGCGCTGGACCTTGCGGACGTTCATGCCGACCTGACCGGCCGCCTCGTCGTTGCTGCAACCGTCGCGCTTGGCCTTGATGACCTCGAGGACGTCGTCCGGCTGATCGGCGACGAGGAAGTCGGCGGCTTCGCGGGCGACGGCCACCTGGCTCGGGGTCGGGCCGATCGCCACGGCATCGATCGCGTGGCCATCCTCGCCAAAGAAGGCAATTTTCTGCTCTTCCTGACGCTTCTGGGCCATCAACCGACGATATTCGGCGGCGACTTTGTCGCGGGCGGCCTTGGCCAGGAACTTCATCACGTCATCGACGTGCTGGAACTCATACCGATCCTGCTTGGCGGCCAGGCTCTTCCAGACGTCGCTGGCGAAGTCGGTCGAGTCGTACAACGAGCGGATCATCGGCGAATTCATCCTGCGTCGGACGACTCGCCGGATCTTGGGATAGCAGGCCTCGAAGAGGATCTTCCAGGCATCCTGATCTCCGGACTGTGCGCGGGCGAACAGCCCGTCCGACTTGCTCTCGGATGCTTCCGACGACGACGTCATGAAGTCGATCCTCCCTGGTTAACCGCTCGTCACGGTGGGAGGACTCGGGCCGACACTGAAAAACCTAGGAGAGGATCGTGTCAACCCACGCCCGAGTCACCCGGCAATTATGATCGGCTCCATTGTAGCCGATCGCCGTGAGACCGGAAGCTTTGATGTCGACAAAATCGGGAGATCGCGCGAGGGCGGGCTCGGCCACCTTCTTGGGCGGGTCTTACTTAGCCATATGTTGCGATTATCCAACACAAGGCGGCGATTCAACGGGTGGCGGGAGGGAAAACCGGTCTAGTTTGACCCGTCTCCCGACCGGATCATCCGATGATCGGGGGAGCCATCGGGTCGCTGGCGACGGGGGCTCCGGGGGCGGGAGCCGGCGGCGCGACGATGGTCGGGGGGGCCATGGGGTTGAGGCCCGTGGTGGGGGTGGTGGGCGAGCTCGGCTGGGGCGTGATCGTCAAGGTGGGCGGATAGGCCGAGGGGACGATGCGGAAGGGGAGCGAGTCGAGGGCGGGGCTGAAATTCCGGCGAGCACGCATGGTATGAATCCCGGCAAATGAGAGATGGATGTATGGAATCGCAGGATGTTTTGTGTGGATGAGGCGACCGCCGCCTGGGGCCTCGGATCGTCCCGGTGGGAACCTTCGACGAGAGGCCCGGACGGGCGGGGGGAGCCGCCTCGATCCCGTTCGTTCAGTTGACCTGGATGGACGCGGTGGTCCGGCTCGCCTGATCCGCCGCGGCCAGCTCCTGGGCGGGGAGGACCGCCGGGTAGGCCTCGACGGGGAGCAGGTTGCGGCAGGCCTGACGATAGAGCGGGCAGCCCACGTGCTGCTCGCTGGCCGGGCCGCGGAAGCAGGCGGCCAGCTCGGGGCGGCCGGCGCGGTGGGCCACGATGAAGCAGCCCAGGGGCGAGAGGTCGTCGTTGCTCGGCAGCAGCACCGTCTCGACGGCCATCCCGCGGATCAGCTGACGCTCGGCCCGCAGCACCTCGCCGCGGATCTCGGTGCGCAGAGCCCGCACGATCGAGCCGATCCGGCGACGGTAGCGGCCGACCGAAGACCCAAGGGTCAGGGTGGTCCAGGGGTCGCCGGTCATCGGCTGGGCGGCCACGTACAGCTCGGGGTCGACGGGAATCTCGGGGCTCGTCGCGTTCAGCTCGCAGAGCAGCTCGGCGGCACGTCGCCAGACGTCGGCCCCGGTGCATCCCGGACGCCAACGAGGCGAACGCCTCAGGAAGGCAGTCTCGATCCGCGTCGCCAGGTCCTGAATCGTCTTGGGATCGTACATGGCCAGCCTCAGGATCGTGCCGTCGCCCGTGTCTCGACGGGCTTCTCTGCCCCCGTCTGACTGGTGACTGCGCAATCTCAGAATCCGCGACAACATTTCTCGGGAAATTTCCCGGAGGCCTCGGGGCCTCGATCTCGGAGGCCACTTCACCCGGCTCGTGTTGCTAAAAAAAACATCGATGAGGCCCTGTTCGCCCGCGAGACCGGGCGATAAAATCCTAGTTCGAGGATCGCTCGTCCGCAGAGCTGACCTCTCCACGCCGTTGCCGGGGCGGTGCCTCATGTCTCAACCCCTTCCCGCGTCGAATGACTGGTTCTCGGTTCGGCAAGAACTGGCCGGCCGAGTCCGGATCGTCAGACAAGAGCTGTACGGGGCCCACGGCGGCCCCTGGCTCGCCAAACGCATGGGGATGCCGTTCCGATCCTGGCTCGGGTTCGAGTCGGGCCAGGAGATTCCCGCCGAGCAGATCCTCAGGTTCATCGAGGTGACCGGGGCCGAGCCGCGCTGGCTGCTCAACGGCGAGGGGCAGCGGTATCGCGACTCGACCCACGGTTCTTGATGGGCACCCAGGCCCGAGGCACCTAGCCCATGGACTGGTCGAGGAACCGGCGGCGCCCCAGGCCCGCCCCGGGTCGCGGGCCCCGATCGAGACTCGAACGCCAGCTGGCCGGTCAGCTTGAGCGAGGCTTGCGCGGCCTGATGGCCCGCCCCGAGGCGCAGCGATGGGCCCCCTGGATCGTCGCGGGGCTGCTGGTCTGCCTGGCCATCTGGGTCGCGCGGCAACGCGCCGACCGGCCCGGCCCCGCCGCCGCCATGCCCGCCGGCGGCATCCTCGTCTGCACCTGGAACGTCGAGAACTTCTTCGACGACGTGGACGACCCCAACAGCCACGACGAGTCCGAGGACTGGTTCGCCAGCGACCCGGGCGCCTTCGCCGACAAGGTGGCGACCCTGGCCGATGCCCTCTTCGAGCTGGGCGACGGCCGGGGGCCCGACGTGATCGCCATGGTCGAGGTCGAGAGCCTGCGCTCGGCCGAGGCGCTGCGCACGGAGCTGAACACGCGGCTCGACCCGGCCTGGCAGTATCGCGGCGTCGTCTTCCGGGCCAATCACACGGGCCGGCGATTCGCCCCGGCGGTGATCACCAGGCTCCCGGTCCGGGACGACCTGACCCGGACGTTCGGCATCAGGCGCACCCTGGAGGCGCACCTCGGCACCGACGACCGACCGCTGACGCTCCTGGTCAGCCACTGGACCAGCCGGGTCACCGACTCCGTCGGCACCAAGCGGGCGGCCTACGCCGACTCGCTCTACCGGGCCTTCCTCCAGCATTACCGGACCGACCCCTCGGTCGACCTGCTGATCGCGGGCGACTTCAACGACACGCCGGATGACCCGTCGCTGCGGGAGAACCTCCACACGACGGCCGACCCCGCGCAGGCCCGTGCCGGCGGCATCTCGCCGCGCCTGCTCGACCTCCCGGCCTTGCTCGATCAGGAGCGCACGGGGACCTATTACTATTCGGGCCGCTGGGAGTTCCTCGACCATTTCCTCGCCTCCCCCGGCCTGTTCGACGACCAGGGCTGGTCGGTGGTGGCCGACTCGATCCGGGTTGCCGACGGCCCTGCCACACGCGGGGCCCGCGACGGGCGTCCGCTCCGATTCGGTAAGGAGGAGAACAAGGGAAGGCGTGGGCCCTCCGATCACTTCGCCCTCACCGTCCGCCTGATCCCCGCGGGCCAGGCCGCCGAGGTCGCCTCGGCCTCTCGCTAGAAAACGCATGGGCGAATGCCAGCGGCCGGCAGGCCTCCCCGATCCGGGCCCCTCGGCCGGGATCGAAGCGGACGCCTTCCTTCGGCATTTCGACCCCCGACCGCCACGCGTCGGGCTTGCCTCGGCTCGATCATCGAGGCCGAGGCAGGATCTACATCGGTCACTCACCTGGATTGGAATCAGTCCGGTCGCCCCTGGATCCGTTAGGGTAAAAAGTTGACCTATTCGGAATACCTACCGTTCGGTAGAATCCCGAACGTAACGCGGGTCGCATCGGCCAATTGGCCGCGATGGATCCTCCCGCGAAGGGGCCTGGGGACATGTTGGCGATGGCTGAGTCGGCGGCGCGGTCCGAACCCTTGGAAGTGAAGGGGCACATCGCCCGGGCGGCGGCCAGGCTGTTCGCCGCGCAGGGATATGACGCGACCTCGGTGCGCGAGATCGTCGAGGAGGCCGGCGTGGCCAAACCGACGCTCTATTACCACTTCGGTAGCAAGGAAGGCCTGGCCCAGGCGCTCTTCACCCTGCCGATGACATCGCTGATCGAGCGACTGAGGCATGTCGTCGAGGGCCCCGGAGACCCGGTCGAGGACCTGGAACAAATCTTCCGGGCCCACTTCGACTTCTGCCAGGACGAGCCCGACTGCTGCCGGTTCGTTTTCGCGGTTCATTTCGGGCCCCGATCGTCGAGCCTGCAAGCCACCCTCGCATCGTGTCGAGGCAAGGAACTCGACGGGGTGCTGAATTTCGGGGTCCGGCGGCTGGCCGAGGCGGGCCTGATCCCCGCGGATCGGGCCGAAGACCTGGTGCTGGCCTGCCACGGCCTGATCGTCTTCCATACGCTCAAATACCTGTACAAAGACGGCGAGCTGGGCCCTGACCTGCCGGGTCGGCTCGTGTTCAGCCTCTTACACGGATTCGGATCGCCAGTTGGGGCCACGGCGGCCCCGGGGAGATTGCCATGAGACGGCGATTCAAGTTGGCCGGGATCGGCATCGGGATCTTGCTCGCGGCCCTCCAGGGGTGCGGCGGCCGAGAGGCGGGGCACACCGACGTCGAGGCGGTGCCCAAGGCGGTACCCGTCACGGTGGCCTCGCTGGTCAGGCGACCAGTGGAGCGCACCGTCGAGGTGGTGGGCAGCCTGCGGGGCTGGGAGAGTGTCACCCTGGGGGCCAAGCGCACCGGGCGGGTGGCCAAGGTCTTCCATGATATGGGCGACCGCCTCAAGCCGGGCGAGCCAATCGTCGAGCTGGAGACGGTCGATTCCGACCTGGCCGTGGACCAGGCCGAGCGGCGGCTCCAGGTCGAGCTGGCGAGGCTCGGCCTCCAGGAGATGCCGTCGGCCAACTTCGACCTGAACGCCGTCCCCTCGGTGATCCAGGCTCAGGTGACCGTGGAGCGGTCGAAGCAGAACCTGGCACGCGAGCGCAACCTGATGCAGAAGAACGCGGGCACCGCGCAGGACCTGCAGAACGCCGAGAACGACCTGCGCGGCACCGAGGCCGCGCTGGAGACGGCCCGGCTGACCACCCGGTCGAACCTGGCCAGCGCCCTGGCCAGCAAGGTGGCCCTGGACGTCGCCCGCCAGGCCCGCCTCGACATGGAGATCCACGCACCCGTCCCGTCGGTGAAGCCGCCCGGCCTGAAGACCCCGCTGGGCTACGCCCTGACGAAGCGGCAGGCCTCCGAGGGGCAGATGCTCCGCGAGGGCGACCCCGTGGCCGAGCTGGTCATCGAGGACCCGCTGCGGCTCTGGACCTACGTGCCCGAGCGCCACAGCGGCGACGTGAAGCTGGGCCAGCCGGTCAGGATCAGCGTCTCGTCGCACCCGGGCAAGGTCTTCGACGGCGTCGTCGCCCGGATCAACCCGTCGGTCGACGCCGCGAGCCGGACGTTCCAGGTCGAGGCGTCGGTGCCCAACCCCGACGGGATCTTGCGCCCCGGCGGGTTCGCCAAGGCATCGATCCTGATCAAGCGTGACGACGAGGCGACCGTCGTCCCGATGGAGTCGATCGTCCGGTTCGCCGGCGTGACCAAGCTGTTCCTGGTGGCCGCGGGCAACAAGGCCCGATCGGTCAACGTCTCGACCGGCCTGGAAGACAAGGGCTGGATCGAGGTCATCGGCGAGGGTGTGACGATCCCGAATGAGGGGCAGGTCGTGACCTCGGGCCAGACCCAGCTCGCCGACGACACCCCGGTGACGATCCGGTCGGCCGAGGCCCCGGCCCGCGGACCCGCCGCGCCCGAGGCCGCCGCCAAGCCGCCCGTGAAGGCCCCCGGCTGAGCCGGCCCGGCCAATTCCCCCCGATGACGACGACCGTGCGACGAACAGACGCCAGACCCCGGCACCGGTGCACGTGAACTTATGAGCATTTCCGACATCTGCATCAAGCGGCCCGTCTTCACCTGGGTGCTGATGGCCGCCCCCGTCGTGCTGGGCATCGTCTCGTACAACAGCCTGGGCGTCGACCTCTTCCCCAACGTCGACTTCCCGGTCGCGTCGGTGACGACCGTGCTGCCGGGGGCCAGCGTCGAGGAGACGGAGACCTCGGTCACGAAGCCGATCGAGGACATCATCAACACCGTCTCCGGCATCGAGGAGATGCGGAGCACGACCTCCGAGGGGATCAGCGTCGTCACGGTCCAGTTCGAGCTGTCCAAGAGCGGCGACGTCGGCACGCAGGAGGTGCGCGACAAGGTCAACTCCATCATGGCCACCCTGCCCGAGGGGACCGAGACGCCGATCATCGACAAGTTCCAGACCGACGCCTCGCCCGTGCTGACGATCGCCGTGTCGGGCAGGCGCGACTTGCGCGAGGTGACGGAGATCGCCCGCAGGCAGATCAAGGAGCGGCTGGAGACGGTCAGCGGCGTGGGCGCCATCAGCCTCCTGGGCGGGCAGACCCGGGCGATGAACGTCGTCATCGATGTCGACAAGCTGGCCGCCTACAACCTCTCCGTCGACGAGGTGAAGGTTGCCCTGGTCCGCCAGAACCTCGAAGTCCCCGGCGGGCGCATCGACCAGGGCCCACGCGAGTTGGTCCTGCGCACCCTGGGTCGGCTCTATACGTCGGAGCAGTTCGACGCCCTGATCGTGAGCAACCGGGGCGGCTACCCGATCCGGATCCGCGACATCGGCCGCGCCGAGAACTCGTTCGAGGAGCCGCGCACCCTGGCCCGGCTCGACGGCGTGGGCGCCGTCAGCCTGGTGGTGCAGAAGCAGTCCGGGACCAACACGGTCAAGGTCGTTCATGAGATCAAGCGTCGCCTGGAAGAGCTGCGCAAGGCGCTGCCGTCGGACATCAAGACGGTGGTCATCAAGGACCAGTCGCGGTTCATCGAGAAGTCCATCGAGGAGGTGAAGTTCCACCTGCTGCTGGCCGCCGGCCTGGTCTCGGCGACGATCCTGCTGTTCATCCGCGACTGGCGGACGACGGTGATCGCCACCCTGGCCATCCCCACCTCGATCGTGCCGACGTTCCTGTTCATGCAGCTGATGGGCTTCACGCTCAACAATATTACGATGCTCGGATTGATCCTGGCCATCGGCATCGTCATCGACGACGCGGTGGTCGTGCACGAGAACATCTTCAGGCACATGGAAGAGGACGGGATGGACGCCATGGAGGCCGCCCGGGTGGGGACCCGGGAGATTGCCCTGGCGGTGCTGGCGACGAGCTTCTCGCTGGTCGTCATCTTCGTGCCGATCGCCTTCATGGGCGGGATCATCGGCCGGTTCTTCTCCAGCTTCGGCCTGACGGTGGCGTTCGCCATCCTGATGAGCCTGTTCGTGTCGTTCACCCTGACGCCGATGCTCTGCAGCCGGTTCCTCAAGCTCGAGCACGCCGAGGGGGGCCACTCCAGCAAGTCGGGCTTCTTCTACCGGATCGTCGACGGGGCCTATGGCCGTCTGCTCCTGTTCTCGCTGAGGCACAAGGCGCTCATCGTGCTGACGGCCGTGGTGGTGCTGCTGGCCCCGGCCTACGGTGCGATCGGCTCGGCTTTGGAGAAGAACCCCAAGGTGCCGCGCCCCCTGGTGGCGCTGCTCAAGACGATCGGCGCCCCGTTCGCCCCGGGCTTCGCGCTGATCCCACGCGACGACCAGAGCGAGTACGAGGTCTCGGTGATCACCCCGGAGGGGTACACCATGGAGCGGACCAACGCGGTGCTCTCCGACCTGGAGTCCAGGCTGAAGAAGCTGCCGGGCTCGGCGCACCTGTTCACGACGGTCGGCTCGTCCAGCGGCCGGGCGATCAAGGGGCAGGGGGACGTCACACGCGGGACGATCTACGTGAGCATGCCCGAGCTCGAGGAGCGGACCTACTCGCAGTTCGACGTGCAGCTCCAGGCCCGCGCCCTGATGTCCGACTTCCCCGACCTGCGCGTCAGCGTCAACGACGTCTCGGCCTTCCAGGGGGGCCGCCGCCCGCAGGTCTTCCAGGTCAACCTGGGCGGGCCTGAACTCGACCAGCTCGAGGTCTATTCCGAGCGGCTGCTGGCCGAACTGCGTAAGGTCCCAGGCATCGCCGACCTGGACACGACCCTCTCCCTGCGCAAGCCCGAGGTGCGGGTGGCCATCGACCGCGAGCGAGCCAGCGACCTGGGCATCCCCGTGGCCAGCGTGGCCGACAGCCTGCGGATCCTGGTCGGCGGCCAGGTGGTCTCGACCTTCCGCGACGGCGACCAGCAGTATGACGTCTGGCTGCGGGCCAGGCCGGGCGACCGGGCCTCCACGGCCAACATCAACCAGCTCACCATCCCGTCGCCCACCGCCGGCCTGGTCAAGCTGACGAGCCTGGCCAAGCTGACCGAGGACCGGGGGCCGACCGAGATCGAGCGGCTGGGCCGGCAGCGGATCGTCACCGTCCTGGGCAACCCCGACGGCATGACCCTGGGCGACGCGGTCGAGAAGACCCGCGCGATCCTCGAGAAGATGGACATGCCCCCCCAGTACACCTACGAGTTCAGCGGCCAGGCCAAGACGCTGGGCGAGACGGCTTATTACTTCATCATCGCATTCGTCCTCTCCGTCCTGTTCATGTACCTGATCCTGGCCGCGCAGTTCGAGAGCTGGATCCAGCCGATCTCGATCCTGATGGCCCTGCCCGTGACGGTCCCCTTCGGCCTGCTCTCGCTGGTCATGTTCCGCACGCCGATGGACATCTACGCGATCTTCGGCCTGTTCATGCTGGTCGGGATCGTCAAGAAGAACGGGATCCTCCAGGTGGATGCCACCAACCAGCTGCGCGACAAGGGGATGCCGCGGCACGACGCGATCGTCGAGGCCAACCACGTCCGGCTCAGGCCGATCTTGATGACGACCTTCATGCTGGTGGCGGCCATGGTGCCCATCGCGCTGGGCAGCGGGCCGGGGGCCGGGGCACGGGCCAGCATGGCCAAGGTGATCATCGGCGGGCAGATCTTCTCGCTGATCCTGGCCCTGCTGGTCACGCCGGTCTTCTATGCGATGCTCGACTCGATGGTCGCCTACCTCAGGGGCAAGGGGCTGCGGTTCTCGGTGGCGGAGGGGCAGGGCCGCAAGCCGACGGAGTCGCCGGCGCAGGCGGCGGCGCCGGCCCACGCGGGGGGGAACTGGCCCGGGGCGTAGCGGGCCGCCGATCGTGTATAACAGGGCTCGATTGCGGATGTCGTCACCTTTCCGAGACGTGAAGGGGATCGAGCCATGTTTTCAGGCGAGACATCGACGAACCTTGGAACCGACGCAACCCAGCCCGGCAGGCACGCGACCAGGAGGACCTGGGGGATCGCGCTCGCGGCCGGCCTGGTCGCGGGCGTCGCCGCCTGGCTGGCCGGCGAGGGGATCCTCCGCGCCTACAGTTCGGCCCTGAGGCCCGCCATGAAGCCGGTCCCGGAACTGCAAGACAGCCTGGACCTGCTGAAAGCGAGGGTGGACAGCGGGGCCGCGGCAGTCGCGGCGACGGGCGGGCTGATCGGGTTCGCGTTGGGCCTGGCCGGCGGCGTCGCGCGGCGTTCGGCGAAGTCGGCGTTCGGGACGGGGCTGCTCGGGCTGATCGTCGGGGGCCTCGGGGGGTGGGGGATGGCAAGGCTCGTCGTGCCCGGCGTCTATGCCAACCTGGACCCGCAATCGAGCGACCTGGTGGTGCCCCTGATGGCGCACATCGCGGTCTGGTCGGTCGCGGGGCTGGCGGGGGGGCTGGCGTACGGCCTCGGGGCGAGCGGCAAGGGGCTCTGGCCCAGGACGGTGGTCGGGGGGGTTGTCGGCGCGGCGCTGGCGACGGTGGCCTACGAGGTCGCGGGGGCGATCCTCCTGCCAACCCACCGGACTCACCTGCCGGTGGCCGGGTCGCCGGAGGCCCGGGCGCTGGCCCAGATCCTGGTCGGGCTGGGCACGGCGGCCGGGGTGATCGCGGCGGCGGACGAGGCGAAGAAGAAGCCGGCCCGGGCCTAGGCCGGCGGGCGAATCCGGCCGCGGGGGTCGACCCCCGCGCGGCCGGATCACGAGCATAACAGGATCAGTTCACATCAGTAGCTGTCCGAACTGACAATTTCGCCGCCGTCGCGGCTGCCCAGCGACCAGTACGTCTGCATGTTGATCGTGCTCTTGATGAACTTCACGCTGCCGTCGGCGAAGGCGTAATTCGCGCCGCCGGGGTGGTTGCTGTTGGCGTTGAGGAAGTTGGACGCCTCGGGGGAACAGCCGGCGCAGGTCCGGCCGCAGATGCGCCAGGGGTATTGCTGCGAGCTTGGCGGCACGACCGTGTTGAACAGGGTGTAGCCCCGCTCGCCCAAGGCCCAGAGCTGTCCGCCGTACTGCTTCAGGCCGCCCCGGTTGCAATTGCCGGTGGGGCAGGTGGACGTGACCGAGGTGCTGTTCCACCACGCGTTGCAATCGGCGAGCGCCTGCATCACCCCCGGGATGTTCATCCTTGGGTCGAGGAAGTCGCCCTTGCCGTCGTAGGGGCTCACCCCGGTCATCCCGTTGCCGGCGTAGTTATTCAGCTTGCCGAAGGTCCCCACCAGGGCCTCGCTGAACGCGATCGTGTTGGACGACCCGTCGGTGACCTGGGCGAGGGTCACCGAGGAGCTGCGCTTATTGCTGTCGTAGACCTGGAAGATGCCGTTGGTCATGCCGTCGGCCGGATAAGAGCGTGTCGAGGAACCGAGGCTGCCGACATAGCTATTGATATGCTCGATGCCCGCGTAAGCGTCGGTGGGGCAGAGGAACGGCCCGATCCGGGTCAGGTAGACCGTGGAGTTGACGGCGTCGGGGATGGGGCCGTCGAAGCAACAGGCCCAGCTGAAGTTCGCCGCGTTGTACAGCGGCGTCTGCTCCAGGTAGGGGAGCAGCATCGATTGCGGGCTCCAGACCGTCCAGCTCCCGAGGGTGGTCGGATAGTCGGCGGAGGTGACGATCCCCGGCGGGAAGGCGCCCACCGCTGTGTTGTAGTTGTGCAGCGCCAGCCCGAGCTGCTTCAGGTTGTTGGTGCACTGCATGCGCCGGGCCGCCTCGCGGGCGCTCTGCACCGCGGGCAACAAGAGCGCGATCAGGACCGCGATGATCGAGATGACCACCAGCAGTTCGATCAGCGTGAAACCTCGCCTCGTCTTCTGCATCGGAAACTCCCTTGATCCCTGGAAGTCGACGGTAGAAACGAACTCGGCGTGGGCGTCGTCGGCCATGCGACCGGCCGACGACGCGCGGGATGGCGTGGCGGGCTTACCGGATTCCCTCAGCGTTTCTTACTCGCCATCGCCTTCTTCGAGGCATTCGACTTGTACATCTCCCTCATGTCGTTGACCTGCGCCTTGGCCTTCTCACTGATCTTGAGTTGACTGCCGGTCGTCCTGGTGTCATCGCCGCAGCCCGTCAGGAGGGGCGGCAGGAAGACGGCCAGCGGGACCAGGAACAGCAGGGGGCGGACGAACCGTCGCTTGGTCATGATTGAGTCCCGCATGGTTGACCCCAGCGATTCCCGGGCCGCTCTGGCCCGAATCGGGGGGTCTCGCCCGGAGGTCCACGGAGTTTACGTCGCGTGAGGAACAATCCGACAACAAATTCTTCTTGCAATCCTCAAGAGGTCCTTGTGTTTTCGAGTCCGAATCCGAAACTCGTCTCGTCCATTCGCCGATCAGAATAGTCGAGAATTCGAGGAGAGGGAGACGTTGTCCAACCGGGACGATCCCGAATGTTCTACAACGCATCCTTTGCGGGCAGCAAACTGCCCGACATCGTTCTTGGCATCGCAAAGAACATGCATGGAACCACCCATCTTTATGTCGGGTCCGCGACCCTTCACGGGGGTTTGGTCGGCGCGGCGACGGTGTCGGGCTAGCAATTTCGGCGCCGTCTCGCCCGCAAGTTAAGCGTGCTCACGATGGCCGCGACGCTGCCGTCGACGAGCGCACGAGCGATTCGACCGGCCTAAAACCTCGCCGCGTCGCTCGCATCGGGAGTACTCATCCCGATCCAGGAGGAGGGCTCGAAACGCCCGACCACGCGGTAGGCGCGGGAGTGCCCCGTCTTGCTCCGGATTGTCAAAGAGCGGGCGCGTTTGGAGGCCTTGGGGCCGGGTTTCAGGCGACCAGGAGCCGCAAGGCGCCTGCGTCGACGCGGGACGGGGCGACCGAGGGGCGGGAGCGTCGACGGGCGGGCCGGGCGAGAGGCTTGCAGGGCCGACGCGCGGGCTTGCGGGACTCGATGCGGGCGGCCAGCGACCGCGCCAGCAGGCGGAGGCGGCCGGACAGGTGGCTTCGTTCGGCGAAGTGCCCCGGCCCGGCCCCGAGTTGGGTTCGTCCGGCGCGAGCGACCGGGTCGGGGCGGCCCGAGCCGTCAGGGCCGGGAGATTCGGGATCGGGGCGGGTCGCGGGGGGCTCGGTGCCCGGGTCGGGCGTCGGGTCGGGGAATTCCAGGGCGACCGGCCGGACGTAGGAGGGGTCGCGGGGCCGCTCGCGATAGTCGTGGGTCATCGTCGGCACGAACTCGCGCTTCTGGCGGCCCCGGTGCAGCTGGTCCAGCGCCCAGCGCTGGCGGCGCAGGCTGGCCGTCTCGTAGCGGCGCAGCAGCACAAGCGTCGGGTCGTCGGCCGCGACCAGGCCCATCGACGTCGCCTCGCGCAAGTCGTCGTCGATCGCGTCGAGCGCCTCCTCCTGCCGCGCGACCAGCCCATCGATCTCGGCCTCGACCAGTTCCCGGCGATGCTCGACGAGATCGACGCCCGCGTCCGCCTCGATCGGGCTGCCCTCGTCACGCAAGTCGGCGGCGATGCCCAGCAGGTCGAGCGCCAGGGTTTCCTGCGCCTCGGTCCAGGCCCCGTTGCGGTCGAGGGCCTTGCCCAGCATGGTCCAGCGGGCGATCAGCCAGTCGCAGCCGGCCGCGGAGGTGGCCAATCTTGGCGCGACATCCTCGGGGCAATCGGCCAGGGTCCGCCCCAGCTTCGCCGCCTCGGCACGCCGCTCGTCGGCCCAGCAAGCGTTGGCGCGTCGGGCCTTCACGTCGCGGGCGAGGCGTTCCTCGATCCTGCAGCGGTCGATGCGCACGCTCTCGATGGCGATGGTCTCGACCAGCCCCACCTCGAACGCATTCATCGGCCGCAGCGACGAGTTCCACTGCTCGGCCCGCTCGCGGGCGGCCTGCGCCTCGTGCTCGGGGACTACGATGCTGTCGCCGGCCAGGCCGTGGATCAGGCTATTGCGGCGCGACTGCGCCTTGCCCGCCTCGGTGCGGGGCCCTGTGCTGCGCATGGCGTTGCGTCGGTTGGCGTCGATGCGCCGCTGGCTGACTTCGAGCTTGCCCATGGTGCTGCGTCGCTTCCTTGGGGTGCAGATTCGGGAGTGCATCGTTCGCCGGCATCGGCGAGGAGGCCGGCCCTCGCGCGGTCGCGATCGGCGTGCCTCCTCGATCTTATCCCGAATACGGCAATCCCCAATACGCAATTCAGGAATTTTTCGGTTTTTTTTCTCGCCCGACCTCGAAGGCGTGCCCGGGGTGGGCTGGTGGGCCGAGGAATCGGAGGCCGGCCGACTCATGTTTGGACGCAACTGTTGTTGGCGATGATCGGCATCTCGACTGTGCGGGGGCCGCTCTCCGGGGGTACGGGCCCGGCGTCGGTGCCAATCCCCGTCCCCCCGTCGGGCTCGGAGGTCGCCAGGTTTCAGGCAGGGCACTCCCATCGCGTCGGTGATATCATCAGCATCTTGCCTGGCGGGCCGGCCCGCCGGGCTCGGTCTCGGCGGCCCGGGTCGAGGTAGTCGGGATGGATCCTTCTCTCCACTACAACGTCGCGAAATCCCTCTCCTTCGCGACCATGGTCCTCGGCGGGGGCTACTGCCAGTACCGGGGTTGGCTCTTTACCGAGTCGTCGACCAACGTCGGGACGTGCATCCTGCTCCTGCTCTCCTCCTTCGCGCTGTCGTCGCTGGCGAGCAAGGTCCATGCATGGTGCCCCGGATGCGGGGAACGGCGGACACGCCTCTTTCGCGAGACGATGGCCGATGGCTCGAGTGCCGTGAACTATCGATGCCAAGCATGCGGCCACGTTCATGAGACCGGCATCATCGAGTCCTCCGGGGGCGAGTAGCGGCGCGCCCTGGTCGGCGAACGGAACGGCTGCTCCTTCATGATACGATCTCGATCCTCTCGGGGATCAGAGGGCCATGATGTCGTCCGTCGCCGACCACGATCCCCCGGCATGCCGCCGGCGGATCCGACCGTGGCAGGCGAGGGGGGTATCGGCCGCGGAGCGTTAACGTCGAACGTCGATCGGCCCCATCTCATGAATCGAGCCTACAGGGTCGCCCTGTTCTGTGGGGCCCTTCCGCTCCTCGTCGGCGTGGCGATTTTCCTGCTCTGGATCGTCACGCGCTGGCCGTTACTCCTTGGGCCGTTGGGAATTCTCGCCCTGCTGGGGGGTGTGGCGATGTTCCCGGTTGTCGCGATCGCGCTCGCCCGCTCCTGCTGGCAGGACTTTTCCAACCCCGACGTTCCGAGACGGCGGCTCTGGCTCTCGACGCTCGGCGCCGGCGGCCTGCTTCTCTCGAACGTCCTCGTGGTCGGCGTCCTCTTCGTCGGGGTCATCGCCGTCCACACCGTTTATTCGGTAGTCATCAGCAACGCCTCAAGACATCGCCTCGATGAGGTCCATGTCTCGGGAGGCGGGTGCGAGATCGAGTTCGGCTCCATCTCGCCCGGGAATTCCGTCCGACGCACTTTCTGGATTCAGCACGACGGCACACTCATCCTTCGCGCCGCTCGCGGCGGTGCCGTCTCCGCGAAGACGATCAGCGGTTACGTCACCCACAACCAGGGCGGGCACACCCTGGTGACGGTCAACCCCGATGGCTCGTTCACCGTCGAGGGTGACTGACGGCATCGACGCTGGCGGCGCCGACTTTGGGGGATCGCGGTCGAGTCCGATGAGAGGCTCGGCCGGGAGAACAGGTCCGGGGATTCTGCCCCGACGTCTTCGCTTGAACGCATGCCCAATCAACGCCAGCCCCGCGAAGCGGGAGGCCGCGACGGTTTGGGCCGCATCGTCTGTCCGGGTCGGGCGGTTCACCCACCCCGCTGCCGGCTCCGTCGCCCCAGGACTTCGAACAGGAGGAGCATGAACGGGACCTGGATGAGCAAGATGCCGTAGACGCCGCGGAGCTCCGACCGTCTCATTTCCCGCCAACGGAGCGTTCCGCCTTGCCATTCCACGTCATGAAGCAGGCCCCACGACGGTTGCGAGTCGAACGCAGCGATCGAGAGGAGCGCGAGCCCCCCGCACACGAGGATCATGAGCTGGATCGAGCGGAAGAATCGAAACCGCCCGCGATTCCGCCAGATCCAGATTCCCGCCGCGTTGATGCCGAGGAAGGCCGACAGGAAGAGCAGGCCGAGCCAGGGGATTTGCCAGACATAAGTCGCGAACGCCGTCAGCATCCAGGCCGTGCCGCCGAGCTGGCCCCCGAACCATGCGCCGCCGATCCAGCGGATACCGTCGGGATCGATCACGGGTTGCTTTGAGGTCGGGGTCATGGCCGTGTCTTCCTCTCACCTTCGTCAGGTTCGATCGACCTGGCCCTATCTTATCGTGATCTGGCGATTCCATGAACGGAGGACCGCTCACGGTCCCGCCGATCCCGATCATCCCGACCGGGGCATCGATGGCCTCCAGGTTCCGGATGTTGACGGATGAATCTCGGTGAGGGCTGCGTGGGATCCTTACAGTTCAATCTTGGTCGGCGCCGAGGACTTCGCCCCCGGATCGGCTTCCCAGGGCCCGGAAGACGGCCGGGGTGATCGTCTGCTTGATGAGCCTGACCGAGCCGTCGCCCAGGAGGAAGTTGCAGGCCCCGGGATGCATGCTACGGAATCCGTCGGCACCGGCTCCGGGGTCGTTGGGCGTGCTGCCGGTGGGAATCTGGTTGGGGGCGATTCCTCCGATAAATTGAATCTCCGAGGAGGGTCCGGTACGGCCGAGGACCATGAACATGGCCGGGGCGCAGGCCTTGATCGGCCAGCCGGCCGTCGTGCAGAACCCGATCCCGGCATGCGGGACGCCGACCCATGTGGCATCGGCGACGTCGCGCGACCGCTCGCCGATCATCAGAGTCGAAGAGAGGCCGTCGGCGACGCCGGGGATCGTCACTCGGCTGTTGAGGTAGAAGACGCCATCGCCGGCACCGATCGGGCCGGGCTGCCCCCGGAACTTGCCGTAGCCGGACGAGGCGATGTACTGGGCGGGCGCCAGCTGTTCGATGCCGCCGACCGCAATCGGGAGGAACCCGGTGCGGAACGGGCCGCGTTCGACGGTGCTGGGGCAGAGGAAGGCGGAGAGCTGGGTGTCGATGACCGTCTTGTTGGGGTACACGTTCAGGAAGGGGAGATTCATGTTGAGGGCGTTGGCCAGCGTGCCTTGTTCCAGGCCGTCCAGCAGTCGAGTCCCCCAGGCCCAGCCGTTGGAGTAGCCGTCGGACTCGGGCCGGTCGAGCGAGAAACCGGGCGGGAAGGAGCCCTGCGCGTCGTGGTAGCCGTGCAAGGCCAGGCCGATCTGCTTCAGGTTGTTCTGGCAGTGCAGCCGTCGGGCTGCCTCGCGGGCGGACTGGACGGCGGGGAGGAGCAGGGCGACGAGGAGGCCGATGATCGTGATGACGACCAGCACCTCGATCAGGGTGAACCCGCCGCGTCTCCGGGCTCGGCGATCCGGTCGCATGGTGTGTGCCTCCCTGGCATTGGCGGAGGATCGAAGGTGAATGCGCCGATGGTATGATGTCTCGTGCCCGGGTCAAGCTCGACCCGTCTCCCGGCGACCCAGGTTACCTCACGGAGAGGCCCCAGCGAGCGGATTCGATCCCCTTGAGATTCGGGGCGTTCTCATCCGGAGATCGGCTGTCCGCGAGGGGCTCGACGCGGCCCGCGGGGGAATGGTCAAGGCGGGGTTGACGGCGGCCGCCGGGCCGTGGACGATCGTCGGAAGATCAATGAGGCCACGTCGGGCGGTGTGGACGAATAGGGGCCTGGATGATGTCTGTCGAGCCGATGCAGCAGGCGACCCTCCCGTCGACGGGCGGCGGCGACACGGCGATCACGGGCGTGAGCCCGCGGATGAGGGTGCGCGCCGAGACGCTGAGCCACGCGGGGCGGGTCCGATCCAACAATGAAGATCATTTCCTGGTCGCCACGCTGGCCAAGAGCCTGTACGTGCAGCAGACCAGCCTGTGCAAGACCGACCCCCTGCGGTTCTCGCGCGAGGAGGGCTACCTGATGGTGGTGGCCGACGGCATGGGCGGGGCCGTGGCCGGCGAGCGGGCCAGCGCGCTGGCGATCGAGAGCGTCGAGACGTTCGTGCTGGAATCGCTGAAGTGGTTCATGCACCAGCGCACCGGTGCGGAGGAGAACTCCCTGATCCGCGAGCTGCGCGAGGGCCTGAGCGGGGCCGACCGCGCGGTGACCGACGCGGCCGAGGCCGACCGCAACCTGGAGGGGATGGGGACCACGCTGACGATGGTCTACGCCGTGGGCGATGAGATGGCGATCCTGCACGCGGGCGACTCGCGGGCCTACCTGTTCCGCGCGGGCGCGCTGGAGCAATTGACTCGCGATCATACGGTGGTGCAGGAGATGGTCGAGGAGGGCCTGATCTCGGCCGAGGACGCGCGGACGCACCGCAAGCGGCACGTGATCACGAACGTGGTGGGCGGCCCGTCTCGGGGGGTCGAGGCCGAGGTGCGGACCCTGAAGCTGAGGGTGGGCGACCGGATCCTGCTCTGCTCCGACGGCCTGAACGAGCCCTTGCGCGACTTCGAGATCGCCGCGATCTTGCAGGCGGAACCGGAGATTGGCCCCGCCTGCAAGCGGCTGATCGACGCGGCGCTCGACGGCGGGGCACCCGACAACGTGACGGTCATCGTGGCGCGGGTCGACGCCGCCTGAGGACGTGCCGTCCCGGCGCGGGCGTCAGCGGCGGGCGGCGCCGGACAGGTAGGAGCTCTGCGGATATTCCTGCTTGAGGCGTTCGAGGACCTCGTCCGCGCGGTCGTCGCGCTTCAGGTCGCGCCAGAGGCGGGCGATCTGGGCGAGGGCGCGGGGGTGGTGCTCCTTGTCCTTGGAATAGAGGATATCGGTGCGCAAGTAGGCGAGGAGCGCGGCCTTGGGCTGGTTGGCGGCCAGCAGGCAGTCTCCCAGGGTGTTGTAGGCCAGCGCCTGGGCGGGAGCGTCCTCGGGCGCGCTGGCCTTGATGACCTCGCGGAGGAGCGCCTCGGCCTCGGGGTATTTCTTGAGCGAGGCGAGCCCTTCGGCCTTGGCGAGCTGGGCCCCCCGGCGCTTGGCCGAGCCTTCGGGCGCGGCGGCGATGATGGCGTCGAACTCCTTGATCGCCTGCTCGGCGTCCCCCTTGCGGGCGAGGACTCGGCCTTTGAGGATGGCGGCGCGGTCGGCCCCGCCGGGGAGCGCGGCGAGCTTCTTGACGGTCTGCTCGGCCGGGTCGTTGTCCCCCTTCTGGAGCTGCAAGCGGGCCAGCAGTTCCAGCGCCGGGGCGAGGTGGCGCGAGGTGGAGCCGACGCGTGCGAAGGTCTCCAGCAGGGCGGTGGCCTCGGCGGCCTTGGTCGGGTCGGCCAGGGCGAGCTCGGCGAGGACGCGGGCCTGGTTGAACTGGCAGGCGAGCACGACGAAGGGCTTGCCGCCGGCCTCGGCGATGGCCTTCTTGTAGAGCTCGGCGGCCTCGGCCAGCGCCCCGGCGGCCTCGCGGCTCTCGGCCAGGGCGATGCCGGCAGGCTGGCCGCCGTAGACGATCGACTGGATCTGGTCGACGGGGACCGTTTGCGTGTTGGCGCCCAGGCCGATCTTGACCTCGGCGGGGGTCTCCGACTGGACCTGGCCGCGGACGCGGCCGCCGGGGCCTTTGACGGCCGAGCCGGGGATGAGGACGATCTGGTCGGCCGCCTGCCCGAGGGCGGTGCCGGCGAGCCCCAGGGTCATCAGGACGGTCCAGGCGCAGCGGCGGGGAGTCATCGGCGGCTGTCTCCGTGTCGGCGGTGTCGTGCGAAGAGTCAAGAAACGCTCAGTTGCCGATCTGGCGGAGGAGTTCGTCGTAGCGCGTCTTCATCTCGGGGGAGCCGAGCGTGGGGGAGGTGCGCATGATGGCCTTGAGGGTCTGGACGGCCTTGGCCTTGTCGTCCTTCTTCCAGAGGACGAAGGCGACGTGGTACCAGACGTCGAAGTACTCGGCCGGCTTGGGGGTGGCCGACCGGAGCTGGGCGCCCAGGATCTGCCAGGCGGTGAGGGCCTTGTCCCACGACCCCTTGCCGGCGAGGGCGCGGTCTTCCAGCAGGCGGGCCTGCTCGATCCGGGGCTCCAGGGCGCGCGGGTTCTGCTTGATGAGCGCGGCGACGCCGGCGGCCGCGCCGTCGAAGTCCTTCTGGCCGCGGAGGGCCTCGGACTGCCTGAGCTTGGTGCGCAGGAGGAGCTTTTCGAAGCCGGGCCTGGCCTTGAAGGCGGGGTCGGCCTCGTAGGTCTTGAGGATCCGGTCGAAGATGGCGGACGCCTCCTTGGGCCGGTCGATGGAGAGCATCGCGTCGCCGGCCCACTGGAGGGAGTCGTAGCTCTGGCCGGCCTTGCTGGCGAGCAGGGCGTCGAGCATGCGCTGGTAGGCGTCGCGGGTCCGCTTCAGGCCCATCGCGTCGTTCTTGCGCTCTTGCGCCAGCATCTCTTTCTGGAGGAGCTGGCCGAGCCTGAAGTAGAACTGGGTGATGCTGGCGCCGCCGGCGGAGGCCGACTCCAGCGGCTTGAGCAGGACGAGAGCCCGTTCGAGCTGCCCCAGCGCGATGTAGGCCCGCATCGTCAGAGCCAGCACCTTGGCGCGCGAGGCGTCGGCCTCGGCGGGCTTGTCGTCGGCGGCGGGGGTGGCGAGGGCCGCGGCCAGCGGCTGGAGCAGCTCGACGGCCTCCTTGGCGCGGTCGGTGCCCAGGTAGACGTCGCCCAGCACGCAGGCGGTCTCCAGGAACCCGGCATCGGTGACGGGCACGCCGGCGGTCTTCCTGGCGGCCAGCGAGGCGAGCAGGGCGTCGACGGCCTTCTTCGACTCCGCGTCGACGTCGGGGTTGGCCGCGGTGGAAGTGGGGTCGCCCTTGGCCCTGATCGTGAGGGCCTGCTTCCAGTGGGCGTCGCCGGCGGAGGACTGGGCCTCGGGCCAGCGGCTCGAATCCTTGCGGACCGACTCGAACGCGGCGGCGGCGTCGGGATACTTGCCGCGGCTGAGGTGGACCTCGCCCAGGGCCATCCGGCCGTTGTCCCCCTGGTCGACGTCGGGCCAGGTCTCGGCGGTGTAGGCGGCGAACTCGACGAGCCGGTCGAGGTCGGAGGCGCGGTCGACCTGGTTGTAGGTGTTGTAGGCGGCTCGCAGCGCGGCCATGCCGATCTCGGTGGCCTTGGCCGAGAGGTCGAACTTGGGGTAGCGCCTGGCGAGGTGGTCGGCCAGCAGGAACGACTCGTAGTAATGCTTGGATTGGTACGCGGCGAAGGCGAGCAGGTAGCGGGCGCGGTTGGCCAGGTCGGGCTGCTTGGCGGGGTCGGCCTTGCGGATGGCGGCACGCAATAAGGTCGAGGCGCGGTCGTAATCCTGCGACGCCAGCGCCTCCTCGGCCGCGCCCATGGCGGCCTCGTACGACAGCCCGGCGACGGCCGCGGGGGTCAGGTTGGGCTGGGTCCGGTACTTCTTCAGCAGCTCGACGGCCTCGGCCTTGTGCGGCGAGGCGTACCGCACGACCTCCGTGAGCGCCTCGACCACGAGCTTGGTGGCGGCCTCGCGGTCCGACTCCTTGAGGTCGGGCAGCTGCGCCGCGATGCTCCGCGCCTTGGCGAGCTGGACGCCGATCCCCTCGGGGCTCCGGCGCTCGGTGGGGTAGGCCTGGAGCCAGCGGACGGCCTCGTCGGCGGCCAGCGCGTGCTCGTTGCGCTTGGCCATGACCAGGATCCTGAAGTAGCCGACCTGGCGCTGCAGCGGCTTAAGCAGCGGGTCGTCGTGCTGCATCAGCTCGTTGTAGACGCCCATGGCCTCGCCCAGGTCGCCACGCTCCTCGTAGCACTTGCCCTGCCACATCCTCGCATAGAGCCCGGCCAGCTCGGTGCGGTGGTCCTTGTAAATCGCCTCGAAGGCGACGCGGCTTTTCTCCATCAGGTCGTCGCGCCGCTTGTCCTTGGGCGGGTAGGTCTGGGCCTCTTCATAGTCGACCAGGGCCCGCTGCAACTGCCCCTGGATCATCGCGTTCAGGGCCAGGTCGCGGGCCTTGATGCGGGCGTCGCCGGCGGGCAGGAACTTGGGGAACGTCGCGTAAGCGGCCCCCAGAATCTTGTTCGCCGCGTCATACGTCGCCCGTGCCTGGACGAACGACCCCCGCGCCTCGGCGAGCTTCGCCTCCTTGGCGGCCGGGGTCCCCGAGTCCTCGCCCAGCAGCACCGAGAGGTGACCGCGCTCGACCAGCAGTCGGGCGAGCTGGACCAGCGCCTCCGACGCCTTCGGGTGGTTGGGCTCGGCCTTGGTGAAGGCATCCAGCCGCCCGCGAGCCTGATCGAGCAGCTTGCTCCGCTGCTCAAGATCGGCGGCCGACGACGCCTCATCCAGCAGGGTCCGCCCCAGCTCATAGTCGAGCACCGACTTGATCTCGGGCGGCAAATCGGCCTGCCCCCGCAATCGCTCGACGGCCTCGACGGCTAAATCGTGGTACCTGCGGTCCCGCAACCCCTGGATGAACTCCAGCGCCGTCCTGGGGTCGTCCGCCGAGGGCTCCTGGGCCCCGACCACCCCCGCCCCGAGCGACGCAACCAGGGCCAGGGCCGGCCAATACGCACGACGAACCATGGGGCAACCCCCGACCGCGGGCACCCGGCGCCCGAAGTGAGTGCCGGACTGTTTACTCTACGGCGCACGACGGCAGCGTCAACGGGCCGGTCATCGTGCGACCGGGAGTCAGGGCACCCAGAGAATCACCCGCGTGGGCGGGAGATCGGAGAAGCGACCTCCCCTCGGCGGAACATTTCGACGATCCCCGCGAGCGGCCCGATCGCCGAGTTGTCGGGTCTCCCCGCGACAGCCATCAGACGCCCGCTCGGCCGTCACGACTTGTAACCCTGCCGAAGTCCAACGCGAGACGCCCCAGGAACATTTGCCCAATGGGGCGCCGATGCAGCCTGACGACAGTACGAAAGCGTCCTTCGATCGGGACTTCGCACTGTCTCGTTCCTGGATCGGAACCCGGGGTCCCGGTCGCCGAGGAAGAGAAAACAACGAACCGGGACAGGGACCCAAGCCCAGAGGCGTCTTGCCTTCTCGAGGCCCGCCTTTCGCGGCTCGCCCGCGTCAGCGCGAGACGTTGAGATGATAGACGTAGTGGAACTCTCCGAAGAATGGGCTCGAGACGTTCTGGATGAGGGTATGTCTGCCGCGCGACAAGGGGCTATAGACGGTGCCAATCCCCTCGACGAAGAGGGCCTCGACGGCATTCACCGGGTTGCCGGCCTCGTTATTGAACCGGAACTGCGGCTCGGCATAGACGATCGGTCGCTTGAAATAGGTCGGGCCGAAGTGCCAGCGGTGAAGGTCGGCTCCCGTGCCCTTGAGCAGCACTCGACCGTCGAGGATGACCTGGATGTCAGCGGTCTCGAAGAGTTTGAGGTCCACGATCAACTGGGGCGTATCGTCGGGAACTGCGGGATCGTCGAAGCGCTCACCGTAGATGAAGAACGGGGCCGTCACGAAGCCGGTGCCGGGCGGCAGGTTGACGTCGAACTCGTAGTTGCCCGGGGTGACCACGGATGGGAGGAAGCGGACCCGCTTCAGCGTCTCGGGGACGTTGGTCGTCTCCGCGAAGTTGAGTTCGATGGTTCGTCGTGACCAGAGGACGTTCCATTCCTCGAAAGACAGACCACGGAACGAGGCCCGAGGTGGGAGAAGCGAACCGCAGTCGTCGCCTGCGATGACGAGAGACATCCCCGAAATGAGAATCATGGACGAAAGCATGGTTCTGCGACCGATCATCCTTCGCTCCTTTTCGGAAAATGACTAACGGCGGTCTGGGCTGAAGACTCGTCGTGACGGGCGCGACGCGGCGCGATGCCGGGAGCGTGCCCCATCTCCGACGTTTGAACGAGTCCAGAAGGAGCTCCGCCCGTGCGTCCTCGCAACGCCGGGCGTCTTCTCAGCTCAGTAGACTGGACCTGGATACGAATTTGCGAGATTCACAATTATTGCGACCATCGATATAGTCAATGTAAAAATTTGATTAGATTTCAAATCCATAAATGTTAAATATGGTTATTGTGCTTGCACGTAAAATTTCGGGAGCTTTGGGTCTTCGTCCCGGGAATGGCCGTTTTGGAGACGCTTTGAATCTGCGCAACGACGCGTAGAATGGGATCGGGCGATGACGTCAATCAGGCCGGGGCACGGCGAATCAGGAACCACGTCCATGCTCGCCAGCTTCGAGAAGGATCCGGAGTTCAACGACAACACCCCGAAGCCGGGCTCCGGGCGAAGATTCACGCTCGGTAAGCTCCTTCTGACCGGGGCCATCATCGCGATCCTGATCGCGCTGCTATTACCGGCCAACCGGAGTGCAGGGCCAGCCGTGCGTCGGGCCCAGTGCACGAACAACCTGAAGCAGATCGCGTTGGCCCTGTATTACTATGAACAGGAATATAAGGCCTTGCCGCCCGCGTACACCATGGACGCAAACGGAAGGCCGCTGCACAGTTGGCGCACGCTGATCCTGCCCTATTTGGAGCTGAAGCCGCTCTACGAAAAAATCGACCTCTCGAAACCGTGGAACGACCCGGTGAACGCCTCCGCGTCCGCGACCGAGCTGGCGGTTTTCACCTGCCCCGGGGCTTCACACGCGAAGAGTACGACGACCTATCTGGCGGTCGTCGGTCCCGACGGATTCCTCGTCCCCGGGCGCCCTCGCCGACTTGACGAGATCACCGACAGCCCCTCGTCGACGCTCGCGGTGATCGAGGCCGGTGAGGAAGACGCCATCCCCTGGATGGCTCCCTTCGACAACGGCGCGGCCACCGTGATGAGGCTCGATCCGAAGGCGAAACTTCACCACGCGGGGGGCACGAACGTGTCCCTCGTCGACGGCAGCGTGAGGTTCATGAAGGCTAACACGCCAGCCCCGGTGCGACGGGCACTCCTGTCGATCTCAGGGAACGACAACGACGCGATCAAGGAGTGGTGAGGCCATGAGGGACGGCGAACGCCCTTTCGCGCAGCTCGAACGCCGCGAGGGGCCCGAGCCAGCACAGCCAGGTCGCCAGCGGGTCGACCCACGGAGCGGTCATCCCCGCGACCGTCGCCAGCCCTCCGATCAGCCTGAGCATGACGGCCGAGCATAAGAGGAGATAACATCGCCACATCCAGCGGCGATGATCCGCGAGCCGTCGTGCCACCGCCGACCTCAGGCCGAGCAAGGCGCAGGTCGCGGTGGCGATCGCCAATGCCGCCAGCCCGACCGCCGCGGTCGGACCAGCGGCGGCATGGTAGGCCATCCAGAGTCCGCTGGGCGTCACCAGCAGCACGACGCACGCGACCTGGAGCCGTCCGAGACGGCGATGCCACGTCGGGAAACGGGCCCGAGACATATCACCGACCAGGATCAAGCCCAGGATCAGCGAGACGGGACCGGACAGGATGTGCATATAGAACGCCCAGCGGTAAGCCCCCCGGAAGTGGGCTTGCCGGCCACGTAGGAAGTCGGAAGCAAAGTCAGGCGGGAAGTAGTTGCCATAATTGGAGATGATGCTTGCAGTCACCTTGAGGATCAAGATGCCTGCCAGGAAGGCCAGGAGACGCCCAGTGAATATTGACCGGTGTGAATGCATCTCAGGCGTAACATCCTAGCCCTCGCAGAAACCGCACGAGCACCGCCACAGGGATGGGTCGTTGGCTTGTATCACTTAAAATCCTCCTCCAGAGCCCCTTCTCCCGCAACCCGGTGCGGCTGGATTGCACCCGTGAGACGGCGAATTGAAACGGGCTCCGGTCGCAGCGGCTCTTGGGTTTCGAGAGTGACCGTACGGTTTCCTGTTGAGGCAGCCGGAAGTTAACGGCTCGATCGCGGGCTCAAATGGCAAGGGATTGGGTGGCCTGATTTCAATTCAAGGCGTGAGCGAACGAGAATTCGAACGCGAGGTTCATTTTTCGGGGAATAGGTGTTCCAGGCCCTTCTTCGTCTCCTCCTCAAGCTCCAACCCCCTGAGACGCTCGAGGTCGCCATCCCCGAGAAAGACCGCGATTTTGCCCACGGCCGTGACGGCCGCGGATCGGACTTCGGCGATCTCATCGGTGAGCATCTCAAAAATCCGGTCCCGCAACGCCGTCGTCCAGGGCCGCATCCCGGCCAGCGAGACGGTCGCGGCGGCCCGGATGCGGGGCTCCTTCGCGTCGAACTGTTGCAGCAGCAGCGGCAGGATGGTGGACGACACGCTCTCGAATCGCCCCAAGGCGAGGATGACCTGGGCCCGGACGTTCGGGTCAGGATCGTCGAGGATCGGCAGCAGGCCGGCCACCGAGAGCGGGCGGTCGAGCGGGTGGTCGGGAAGCTTCGCCAGGGCCGACTCCACGGGTCGGGAAAGGGCGTCGAACGGAGCCCTGCCGTCGGTCGCCGCCTGCTTCATGGCTGCTCGGATGGCCGCGATGCACGCCTCTCGCCGCTTGCGGGGGCCGGTGTCATCCTCGTAGCCGATCAGGCTCATGGCAGGGGCGACGATGACGCACCAGCCCAGGAACCCTACGATCATCCCTAACCTCGCGGACTCGAACGCGTCCTTGAGGGTCATCCGGAACTTCACCGTGATCGCCAGGCCGCAGACGGCCCCCAGGGCCACGCAGACGATCGCTACGCTCATGATCCCGTAGGCGTATGCGACGACCTCGATGAGCCACAGGGATAGGGCGATCGGCATCGCGCGGCCCAGGAGGACGAGGAATCGCATCGCGTGCCTCCTTCGGACGTTCTCGACCGCTTACCCGGGTATCCACGGGGTTGAGTCGGAACTCCTGCCAGGCCGTCGCACTCGGCTGGACCTTGGATGTCTCACGGCGAGGTGGTCACAAGCTTCGCCGGGTCGACGACGACGTGGCGGATCTTCTTGCGGTGCCAGGTGTAGGTGATGTGCACCAAGCCGTCGGAGGTCTGGATGACGGCGGGGTAGGAATATTCGCCGGGCTTGTCTTCGAGGATGAGGGCGGTTTTCCAGGCCTGGCCGTCGGCGGAGAGGGCGACGTTCAGGGGGGTCCGGCCCTTGGTGGTCGGGTTGTAGAGGAGGAGGTGGCGGCCGTCGGCGAGGGTGACGGCGTCGATGCCGGAGTCGGGGTTGGGCAGGGAGGTGGGCATCAGCTTGGACCAGGTCTTGCCTCCGTCGGGCGACCAGCATTCGACGATCTTCGATTGCTGGCTGCGGGAGAGGGCCTGGATGTGGCCGTTGGGGTGGACGAGGAGGGTCGGCTGGATGGCCTCCCAGGGCTTGTCGTCCTCGACGGGGCCGACGGTCTGCCAGGTCTTGCCCAGGTCGTTGGTGCGCTCGAAGTGGACTCGCCAGCCTTTGTCCTCGAAGCTGGTGGGGGAGAGGATCGTGCCGTCCTTGAGCGTGATGGGCTTGTTCTTGACCGGGCCGAGGATGCCGTCGGGCAGGCGGACCGGGGCCGACCAGGTCTTGCCGTCGTCGGTCGATGAGATCAGCATGCCCCACCAGTTGGCGGGGGTGGGCCCGGCCTTGTAGAAGAGCCAGAGGGGTCCGCCCTTGGGCTGGTAGAGGACGGGGTTCCAGCACGGGAGGCGCTTGCCCCCTTCGTCCCATTTCGCCACCTCGACCGGCGGGGTCCAGCCCTGCCCGTCGTCGCGGGAGGTCCAGATGCCGACGTCGGGACGCCCTTCATCGGTCCCGCCGAACCAGGCGGCGAGCAGGCCCGATTTCGTCTCGGCGATCGTGGAGGCGTGCGCGGAGGGGAAGGGGGCCTTGTCGTAGATGAACTTGCTGGAGATGAGGCCGGGCTGCGGGGCGGGGTCGTCGGCGCCCATCAGGCCGGCCACCATCAGGCCCGCCGCGAGCAATGCCATCGGGACGCGTGCTGGGGTCATGGTCGAGGGGCTCCGGGCGGCGAGAAGGGCGTGACGAGGTCCGGGGACGGGGCGGATTCTAACCCAACGTCGGTGGCATTGCAGAGATCAGGGCGGTACGTCAGAGCCAGCGGGGGTGGTCGGCCCCCTGGTTGTCGTGGCCCTGGGTGATGCGGCGGGGGTTCTGGCCGTCGGCGTCCATGACCCAGATGGCGGGGGCCTCGCCGGTTTTTGCCCGACAGAAGGCGATGAAGCGGCCGTCGCGGGACGCGGAGGCTCGGAAGTCCCAGGTGGGGGGGTCGGAATGGGTCAGGGGGCTGACCTGGCCGTTGTCGGGGTTCAGACGGCAGATCTCGGTGCCTCCCCGGGCGAGGTCGGGCTTGTAGTCTCGGTTGAAATGGTCGGTGTCGGGGCGCTGGGGCTGGTACTCCCAGGCGACCTTGGAGCCGGGGAGTCGGCGTGGGAAGAGGATCTGGCCGTCGGGGGTCCAGGCGGGGACGTTGGAGCCTCCTCCTCGCGTCTTCGGGTCGCCGTAGGTGGCCGCGAACCACATGGATTGGCCGGAGGTGAGGACCTTGTGCTCGGCGCCGTCGGGGCGGCCGACGCAGACGTCGGCCCAGTCGTGGCCGGGGTCTTCGCCGGCGTGGCAGTCGACGTAGAGGATCCGGCGGCCGTCGGGGGACCAGGAGGTACCGAAGTAGAGGTGGCCGGGCTGGGCGGCGACGCGGACCCTGTTCTTGCCTTCGAGGTCGCTGGTCCAGACCTGGTAGCCTTCCGGGCCCGCCAGGTGGAAGGCGACTCGCGTGCCGTCGGGGCTGAGGCTGAGGCCGTAGGGAAGGCCCTCGCCGGCGGCGGTGAACTCGCGCGGGTCGGAGCCGTCGAGGCGGACGCTGAAGACCTGGCCGACCTTGTCGCGGACGACCTGGATGAGCAGGCGGTCGTCGTTGAGCAGGAGGGCGGGGGTGATGAACGGGGCGAGCCGGTCCTTGGTGCAGATCTCTTCGAGCGAGCCCGATTCGAGGTCGTGGATCCAGAGATGGGTCGGGGTCTGGGTGTAGTACTCCTCGAACGACTTGCCGGGGCCGTCCCGGCGCGGTTCCATGCTGAGGAACATGGCGCGGCGGCCGTCGGGAAAGAGTGGGCTCGCCTGCCAGGTCGCCTGGCCGGGCTTGTCGAACTCGAAGGTGCGCAGGCCGCTGCCGTCGGCGTTGACGAGCGACGTCTTGCCCTTCGAGGTGAAGAAGAACCGGGACGGCCGCGCGGCCTGGGCGCCGACTGCCGCGGCCCCGTGGAAGGCGGCGAGGATCGTCGAGAGGCCCGCGGCGGCGAGGAACTCGCGGCGGCCGGGGAGGGGCGCACCGGTCGGCTGTTCGTGTTCCATGGCCCTGGACGTCTCCGGCGGATGCAAGGGAAAGTGCGCGACCTGCTCGCTCGCCGGCGAGGCCATGCCCGCCAGACCGAGAGATCCGGCGCGTACTGGTCTTGTGGCTCACATCTCGGTGAGTTCGATGAATCGAGGTCCATGGGACTTGAAACCGCCCCCGGGGTCAAGCGTCTCGCCGGCACGTCGACGGGCGAGGCCGGGCGCAGTCCGAGGGGTTTCGCCCTCGGCCCGCGTCCGGCCTCGCTGGTGGATCAGATCGGTCGATCGGGATCAGTAGGAGTCGGCGCTGAGGATCTCGCCGCCGGCCCGGGTGATCAGGGAGGCGAAGGTGCGGATGCCGACGGTCTCCTTGATGAAGCGGACGGATCCGTCACCCATCAGGACGTTGGCACCGCCGGGGTGGAAGGCGAAGACCTCGCTGCTCCCCTCGGAGGCGTAGTAGGGGTAGGGGAAGGTGGCCGTGCCGATGTCTTCGCCGTTGGTGCAATTCAGGGGGCAGGGGCCGGGGATCACGCTGCCGTCGAGGCTGGAGCCGTCGATGCTGAAGTCGCTGGCGGGCCGGGCCCAGCCGCCGCCGTTGACGCGGCGGGTGGTGGGGTCGCCGAAGGTCTTGCCCCCCTTGCGATAGACGTTCGGGCGGCCGGAGCTCTCGGCGTAGGCGACGGTGTTAGAGGTGCCGTCGGTGACGTCGGCGAAGGTCGACTTCTTGTCCTTGGGGATCATGCCCGTGCCGCCGGTCGTGGCGCCGGACGGGCCGACCAGGTTCAGGCCGGTCGGTCCCAGGCGGACGTCCACGGAGATCGTCGGCGAGTAGTCGGTGACCGCGTTGACGGTGGGGGTCCAGGCCGTGATGATCCCGGCGATCTGGGGGTCGCCGTCGAGGACGGTCGAGCCCTGGGGCGAGGAGGGGCAGATCAGGGTGTTGAGCTTCGACCTGGAGACCGTCGAGTTCTCGAATGCGCTCCAGTTGACGGACTGGTTGTAGGCGTTGTACATCACGGACTGCTCGAAGAAGGGGAGCATGAACGTGAGGCCGGCGATGCGCGGCATGGTGAGGCCGGCGCCGGTGGCGGCCGGGCGGATGCTGGCGGGGAAGTTCAGGTTGACGTCGTGGAAGTTATGCAGGGAGATGCCGAGCTGCTTGACGTTGTTGACGCAGCTGATGCGGCGGGCGGACTCGCGGGCGCTCTGCACGGCCGGCAGCAGCAGCGCGATGAGGACCGCGATGATCGAGATGACGACGAGCAGTTCGATGAGCGTGAAGCCGCGGCGCGGGGGCGTTTTCATGGGAATCTCCTCCGAGAATTTCGGTCAGATGACGAGATGATCGCGTGTTTTGGTGGGGCCTGGGCGGGCGCCTCGAGGGGCGCCCGGGCCCGTCAGCCGCCGATTTCCTGGGGGGGCAGCTCGGTGGCCGTCTTGTCCACCTTCGCCTTCCAGGGGGTCGAGTCGGGTGTCCCGTATTTGGTCGGGATGACGTTGGGGCCGGCCTTCGTGTCGGCGCCGGACTTGACGGGCTTGTACCACTGGATGGTCACGGCGTAGTCCCCCTCGGGGGCGCCGTCGTTGCCGTCGTAGGTCGTCAGCTGGAAAGTCCCGTCGGGCTTGACCTGGCCGCTGGGGTCGGGGGTCTCGAGGCCCCCCTCCTGCTTGGGCAGCGGCTTGGTCGGGTGGAACACGACGAGGGCCCCGTCGGGCGGTACCCCCTTGAACGTCACCTTGCCGGTGACCGGGACGACCGCCAGCCTTGCGGGCCCCTTGGAACAGCCCACGACCGCGACGGATGCCAGCAACATCGTCAGGCCGACGACTCGCCTCGCCCGACCGGAGCCCATCCCTCGAGCCGGCCGCCTTGCCGCCGTGATCACCGTCAACTCAACCATTCTCGTGAACCTTCCTAGCCGTTCTTGCCGTCGTCTCGCCGGGCCACGTCGCCCGTAGTCCGCTTGGCGAGCGATCGTTTTACACCAAGTTGATCGTGTCAATCAAGAACAATCTCGATCAATTTTCTGATCATTAGCCAATAAAATCAGGGTCGCACAAAAGATTGGAACCTATCTCTCCTGAAATAAACGACTTAAATCCTACGGGGCTGCCGATCCTTTAGACCCTGGCTCACTCCAAAATCCCGTGAAACGCACATACCCCGACGAGAACAGTGCGAATCATTCACAACATGGTCGGGATGGGATGGCAGCGGTTGCGACCGGCGTCTGGGAAGCCTGGTTGCTGGAACGGGCTGGATAGTGGGTGGGGTCAGTCGCCGGGCGACGGCGTTGGGGTCCCGTCCGCTTGTTCGCCGGGGGCCGGGTCGGGTTCGCCGTCCGTCGATGGCGAGGGCCGGAGGTAACCGTCAATGAATGGCGATGTCCGGAGGTCGCCGTTGGCCTTGGCCGCGTCGCCACGGGCCTCGATGAGGAGGAGCACGGGGGCCGACTCGCGGGTGTTCAGCGGCTCGACACGCATGACATCGGCACGCGTGGGGGGGATGTTCCTGGCCCACTCGAGGACGACCCGCGCCTCGACCCGGCCCGCCTCGCGGGTCGTGTAGACGATGACGATCAGGAGTCCGCCCGGCAGGAGCAGGTCGAGGGCGGCCTTCAGGGCGGGCAAGGTCGAGGCCGCCTTGGTCGTGACGGTGTCATCGCCGCCGGGCAGGTAGCCGAGGTTGAAGACGACCAGGCGAGGCCTGGCCCCCGGGGCGACCCATGTGGCCAGGTTGGCGTGAGAGTCGAGGATGAGGTGGACCCGGTCTTCCAGGCCCTCGGCCTGGAGCTTCTTGCGGGCCCGGGTGAGGGCCTCGGCCTGGATGTCGAAGCCGAGGACGCGGCCGGCCGGCCCGACGAGTCGGGCCAGCCTGGCGGTGTCATGGCCGTTGCCGACGGTGGCGTCGATGGCGAGGTCGCCTTCGATCAACACTCGCTTCGCCCATTCGGCGGCAAGGTTTACGAGCAGGGGCAAGGGCATGAATCGTCACGTCTCTCGCCTGGCGTGCTCGGTCCGGCAACTCAGTGGAGATCGATATCGGCTTCGGCCTCGGCCTCGACGTCGGCCCCCGCGCCGTCGGAGTCATCCTCGGGGACGTAGCCGATCTCCTCGGCTCCCGAGTGGTCCCAGCGGGTCCCCCGGTTGTTGGAGATTCCGTGGACCACGAGGAAGGTCTGGTCGCCGAGGTCAGCCTCGACGGCCGACTCGAAGAGATGGACGAGATCGTCGTTGGAAATCCAGATGGACCGGCTCCAGGCGTCGGGGAGCCCCTCGGGATGGTTGCCACCGGGCCTGATGTGCCCGAGCCTGAGTGCGACGAAGCTGAGGTCGAAGCCGGTGGAGAAGGCCTTGCCCAGGCGCTCGCCGATCAGCTTGGAGGCCCCCTGCGCGGTGATGGGCCGGGGGGGAAGGTCGGCCGTGATCGGCATGTCCCCCTGGTCGCGATAGCCGCCGAGGACCTCGGCCGAGCTGGCGAAGACGACGCGCTCGACGCCGCCGAGGGCGCAGGCCAGCATGACATTGTTCAGGCAGTCGAGGTTGGGCCGGACCAGCGAGGCCCAGCTCGCCGTGTCGTCGGGGTTGGCAGCCAGGTGGACGACGGTGTCGACCCCGTCGAAGCGGGCGACCCAGTCGTCATCCCAGGTGGAGAGGTCGGCGACGATCAGGTTGGGCTCGTCGGGGTCGGGCTCGCGGTCGATGAGGACGAGGTCGTAATAATCGCCCCAGGCGGCCCGAAGCGCCCGGCCGATGGTGCCCGAGGCGCCGGTGATGAGCACGGTGCGGGGCTCCTCATCGTCGTCTCCCTCGTCGTCGGGGTCGGGCTCGTCGTCGTCGTAAGGCTCATCGTTCTCGTCGAGTTCGACGATGGCCAGGCCGTGGAGGGGGGAGGAGCCTGCGGGGGTGAGGAAGGTCTCGAGGGTCGGCTCGTCCGCGTCCTCGTCGTCTTCGTCAAGCTCTTCCAGGGAGACGATGAGGACCTCGTCGACGATCGGCGGCGGCAGGGCGTCGTCCGGGGCCGGGACGACTTCGGGCGCCGGGGCGTCGTCCGGCGGCGCGGGGCGCGACGGCTCGTCGGGGCCGGGTGTGGCCGGCTCTGCGCGATCGTCGTCGTCGCGTGCGTCGTCGGGGCTCATCGGTCGGGACTCCTGTCTGCGTTGGGGAAGGCGAGTCTCCCGGCCCCTCGGTCTTGCAGTGCAAACCGGGGACCGGTCACGATCTTTTCTCGAGCCGGGCGCGGGGCTCAGGGCCCCTGGGCGGTCCCCGCCTTCTTCACCCTGGCCAGGGCCTCGAGGAAGAAGAATTCGCCCCACATCACCGACTCGTCCACGCCCAGCCGCTTGTGCATATGATAGACGCCATGTTTGAGCACGCCCTCCCAGCCGGGGTCGGACCAGGCGACATAGCGGTCGGAGAGCAGGGTGTCCAGGGCCTTCAGGGCGGCCGCCTGGTAGCGTGCCGACCGCTCGGGGGCGTCGACGGTCAGGTCGGCCAGCTGGAGCAGGCCCGAGGCGGCGATGGCGCCCGCGGAGCTGTCGTCCTGGCCGTCGGTGGCGTCGAAGTCCCAGGCGGGGACCATGCTCTCGCCGCAGCGTGAAAGATAGTGATCGGCATTCCGGCAGGCGACCGCCAGGTCGACCGGGTCATTCGTGTAAGTGAAGACGGTGCCGTAGCCGTAGAGCGACCAGGCGAGGCCTCGGGTCCAGTCGCTGTCGGGCCTGAGCCCCTGGTGGGTGGACTCGCGCAAGAAGGTGCCGGTCTGGGTATCGAAGATCCCCTCGTGCGCGGTGCCGCCGTCGGGCCGGACGATGGTGCGCTCGGTGGTCCGGCAGTGGGCCCGTGCGATGCGTGCCAGGTCGGGGTCTCCGGTTTCGCGCGCGGCGTAGAAGATGATCGGCACGTTCATCATGATGTCGATGAACAGGCTCTCGGGCGCCACGAACGAACGGAGGTATTGCCCCTTCTCCATGAACCGCATCGCCAGCGTACGACCGGCGGTGATGAGGACCTGGTGGAGGTGCTCGTCGCCGGTGGCGCGATACCAGGGGAGGTACGTGTTCAGGAAGATGAACCCCAGGTCGTGCACGTCGCGGTCGTGCTGCTTGTACTCCAGCAGCTTCGAGTAGCGCTCGGCGTCGGCCCGCCAGCGAGGGTCGCCGGTCTGGTCGGCCAGGATCCACATCATCCCGGCGTGGAACCCGGCGCACCAGTCGGTCCAGAGCTCGCCCCGGTGCTTCCAGCGCCCGCCCGTGGTGTAGATCGGGAACTCGTCGGGCATCCGATCGATGACCCCGCGCACCTGACGGGCCGCGAACTCGAAGGCGCGGTCGATCCTCGGCATCAGGTCAGTGACGGCGACGGGCGTTGGATCGGCCAAGGCAAGGGCCTCCGCGAGGGTTCCATCAGCATCAGGGTCCGTCCGATCAGGCCGAGGCGGCCAGGGCTCTCACGGCCTTGATCTGCCGGGCCAGGGGGCTCCAGTACTCGCCGCCGTTGCGGCTGACGCGCAGCTCGCCGGACCCCAGGGCCACGACGATGTTGCGGGGCTCGGCCGGGTCGAACCGGATGTCGGCGATGGTATCGTACTCCAGGTCTTCGATCATCCCGCGCTTCACGTGCGACCAGCTCTTGCCGCCGTCGGCGGACTCATAGAGCCGGAAGCCCAGGCCCTCGCGAGGGACGGCCTTGCCGTCGACGGGGCCGGGGGCGGCGCCTGCCAGGAGCGATTTGGGGTCGTCGGGGTGGATCTCCACCGAGCGGACGTGCAGGGCATCGCCCAGGCCTCCGCTGCGGTCTTCCCAGGTGGCGCCCGAGTCGTTGCTGACCCAGCAGCCGGCGGCCGTGCCGGCCACGACCAGGCCGGGGGTCTTGGGCGAGGTCCGCACGGTGTAGACCTCGGCGGCGGCGGGCAGCCCGGCGCAGCGGGCCCAGGTGGCGCCGGAGTCGCGGCTGGCCCAGAGGCCGGCGCCGTCGAGGGCGGCGAAGAGGGGCTCGATCGTCAGGGCCCCGGCGGCCAGCGCCCGGACGAAGGGCCTGACCCCCGCGCCGGCCGTCGTGGCCAGCCCCAGCCTGGTCCAGCCCTTCGGGTCGACCGCGACCTTCGGCGCCTGCCCCTGCGCCGACTTGCCACGCCTGGGGGCCTCGGCCACGGCGGCAGCTCCGCCGAGTCTGCGGGCCCGGCGGACGACCATCGGCCCGAGTTCGCGGGCCAGCTCGATCACGTTCCGGCGGGGGTGGGTCGATGTGCCCGCCAGCCGGCCGTAGAGCCCGAGTGGGCGAGCGGCCACCACCAGCGTCGCCGGCGAGTTGACCGCGACGATGGCCGAGGGCCGGTCGAGCCCCTCGGGCAAGGGGAGGGCGCGCCAGGTCATCCCGTTGTCGAGCGACTCGAGGATCCGGCCCGAAGCGTCGACGGCCGCGACGAACCCGCCGCCGCCGGCGGCCAGCGCCGAGATCGAGCGCCCCTGGAGGCCGTGGAAGGTCGGCCAGGGGTTGCCGTCGAACCAGCGATAGATCCCCTCGTCGGTCCCGATGAGAATCATGGCGCGTCGCGGGCCTCGCGGCCCCGTCCCGAAGGGTTCGAGTTCAGTCCGTAATCCGTTGGCACAATGGGAAGTGAGCCGGGCTGGACCGTGCACGCGGCGGCGCATTCGGCGCCGGCGATCGGACTTTGGCGCGGCACAATCTGCCCCGCTGGACGGCCTCCGCTACAATCAAAGGCGAGCCATCCAGAGGGGCCGGTCGCGTCAGAGTCTAAGCGAGCCGGTGCCCGCCGTCGATCGAGAAGAGAAAGAGGTTTCCCGTGTCCAGCCCGACCGAGGCGTTCCGCCTGCCCGTCGAAGGGATGACCTGCGACCATTGCGTGACGACCGTACGCCGCGCCCTGGAGGGCATCGACGGCGTCCGCTCGGCCGATGTCAGCCTGGCCGCCGGCCTCGCCGTGGTCCAGGCCATGCCGGGCTCCGTTGACGCTGAACGGCTGAAGGACGCCATCGAGGAGGTAGGCTACGTCGTCCCCGACGTGTCGGCCCCCAAACCCGCCCCGACCCCGCCCGCGGCCGGATTCCCGAGCCTGAATGTCCTGGACATCGGGACCACCCCCAAGCCCCCCGCACCCGGCCTCACGATCGTCGAGGCCCCGACTACGCCGCCCCCCGCCGAAGCCCCGCCCAGGCCGGCTTCTCCCCCACCCGGGATGCACCCGTCGGCGCCGGTCGTCGCGGCCGATCCGGTCCCAGTGGAGTGGAACCTGGCCGTCGGCGGAATGCACTGCGCCAGTTGTGTGTCGAGGGTCGAGAAGGCGTTGGCGACGGTCCCTGGAGTTTCCAGGGTGCGTGTCAACCTGGCCACCGAGCGGGCCAGCCTGGACGTGGCACCGGGCAAGGTGGTGGAGGGGGACCTGGCGAGGGCCGCCGCCGCCGCCGGCTACACGGTGCGCCGCGACGAGCTGATCCCGGGCTCGGGTGCCGAGGGGCTCAGGCGTGAGCGCGCGGCCAATCTCGGCGTCTGGCGCAACCGGCTGCTGCTGGGCATCGCGCTGACGGTGCCGCTGCTGATCCTGGGCTATGGCCCGATGATCGCCCCGGCCCTCTTCGGCCGCCTGGCCGATGCGCGGGGCATTGCCCTGGCGATGTTCGGCCTGGCCACGGTGCTCCAGGTGGCCCTGGGATGGCCGTTCGCCCGCGGTGCCTGGGCCCGGTTGAAGCAGGGGTCGTCCAACATGGACACCCTTATCACGGTGGGCACGGGCGCCGCCTATGGATACAGCCTCTACCAGTTGCTGACGGGCCACTTCCACCAGGCGCACTTCTTCATGGACTCGGGGGTGATCCTGACGCTGATCACCATGGGCAAATATCTGGAAGTGCGGTCGAAGGGCTCCGCGGGCGCGGCGATCGAGCGGCTGCTCGACCTGGCGCCGAAGATCGCGCGGGTGGAGCGCGACGGCCGCGAGGTCGAGGTGCCTCTGCCGCAGGTCAGGCGGGGCGACCTGGTGCACGTCCTGCCCGGCGAGGCCGTGGCCGTCGACGGCGTGGTGGTCCGCGGCGAGTCAGGCGTGGACGAGTCTCTGCTGACGGGAGAGACCCTGCCCGTCGAGAAGAAGGCGGGCGACCGCGTCGCGGGGGGCACCCGCAATGCCGACGGCATGCTCGTCATCCGCGCCGACCGCCTGGGCAGCGAGAGCGCCCTCGAGGGGATCGTCCGGATGGTCAGGCAGGCGCAAGGCTCGAAGGCGGGAGTCCAGCGCCTGGCCGACTCCGTCTCCGCCCGGTTCGTGCCGGCCGTGCTGCTCATCGCCCTAGTCACGCTGCTGGGATGGGGCCTGACCGGCTATGGCTGGGAGCGGGCCGCCTTGAATGCCGCGGCGGTCCTGATCATCGCCTGCCCATGTGCCCTGGGCCTGGCCACGCCGATGGCCGTCGCCGTGGCGACCGGGCGTGGCGCGAAGGCGGGCCTTCTGGTGCGCGAGGCCTCCGCGTTCGAGCGGATCGAGCGGCTTAAGGCGGTCGTGCTGGACAAGACGGGGACCGTCACCGAGGGTCGGCCCACCCTGGCTGATGCCTGGCCGATCGACGCCGAGGACATCGGCCGCGACGAGCTGCTGCGGCTCGCGGGCGCCGCCGAGTCGGGCAGCGAGCACCCGATCGCGCGGGCGCTCGCCCCCTATGGAGTCGGGGCGAGCGCCGAGAAGTTCCGCAACCTCCGGGGCAAAGGGGTCTCGGCCCTGGTCGACGGCCGCCGGGTGGTGGTCGGCACCGGCCGATTCCTCAGCGAGGCGGGCATCGACACCGCGCCGCTGGACGCCAAGGCCCGCGAGTGGGAGCAGAAGGCCCTGACCGTCCTGCGCGTTGCCGTCGAGGGCCGCGCCGCGGGGCTCGTGGCGGTCTCCGACGCGTTGAAGGCGGGGGCTCGCGAGGCCGTCGATCGCCTGAAGGCCGAGGGGGCCGACGTGTTCCTGCTCACGGGTGACAACCGGAGCACCGCGCTGGCCGTGGCGCATCAGCTCGGGCTGGACGACACCAAGGTCTTCGCCGCCGTCGATCCGCAGGGGAAGGCCGACCGGATCGGCGCCTTCCGCGTGAGGGGCCAGCGCGTGGCCATGGTCGGCGACGGCCTGAACGACGCCCCGGCGCTGGCCGCCGCCGACGTCGGCATCGCCCTGGGCACGGGCACCGACCTGGCCAAGGCCACTGCCGACGTCGTGATCGCCTCGGGCGACCTGCGGTCGGTCCCTCGGGTCTTCAAGCTGGGCCGGGCCACGCTGCGTGCGATCCGCCAGAACCTCTTCTTCGCCTTCATCTACAACATCCTGGGCATCCCGGTGGCCGCCCTCGGCCTGTTCGGCGAATACGGCCCGATGGTCGCGGCGCTGGCGATGTCGCTCAGCTCGGTGACGGTCGTGCTCCGCTCGGCGATGCTCGCCCGGATCAACCTCGACTGACCGCCTCGGGCTCGGGCCGATGTTTCACCGACACCGGGTCGGGCACGTCGGCCCGCTTCGCCCAGCGGCCTGCCAGCACGCCGCAGATCATCAGTTGCAGCGGGTGATAGACCATGATCGGCAGCAGGATCAGGCCCAGGCCGGGGTTGCCCGCGAAGATGAGCTGGGCCATGGGCACGCCCGACGCCAGCGTCTTCTTCGACCCGCAGAAGACCGCCGCGATGGTGTCGGCCCGCGAGAACCGCAGGGCGTCGCAGACGGCCGAGACCGTGGCCATCACCGCGGCGAACAGGACGAGCGAGCCGACGACCGACGCCACCACCACACCCCACCCGTTGCCCGTCCAGACCCCCCGCTTCACCGAGTCGCAGAACGATGTGTAGACCAGCAGCAAGATCGTCCCGCGATCGACCAGGTTGATCCTCGGCTTGTTCCTCGCCGCCCAGGCCCCCAGCCAGGGTCGGGCGAGCTGGCCGATGACCAGCGGGAGCACCAGCCAGAGCAAGAGGTCGAGCACCACGCCGAGCATCGGCACCGACTTGCCGCCGCCCTCGATCATCCAGCCCAGCCAGAGCGGCGTGGCGACGACCCCGATCAGGCTCGAAAGCGTGGCGTTGAACACCGCCGCAGGCACGTTGCCCCGCGCCGCCGCGGTGAGCGCCACCGACGACGAGACCGTCGATGGCAGCGCGCACAGGTAGAAGAATCCCAGCCGCAGGTCGTCCGGCATCCAGCGTCCGGTCAACTTCAAGAGCGCCAGGCCCAGCAGCGGGAACACGACGAACGTGGCGGCCTGGACCACCAGGTGCAGCCGCCAGAGCAACGCGCCGGCTTGGAGCGACGCGAACGAGAGCGCCAGCCCGTGCAGGAAGAAGATCAGGGCCACGCCCGCCTTGGTCAGCAGCTCGGGGTGGAGGCTCCCCCCCTCGGCGCCCGGGTCGGGAAAGGCCCAGGCCAGCGCCACCGCCGCGATCATCCCCAGCAGGAACCCATCCACGCCGAACGTCTTCAGCACTCGCATCGAGGCACCAACCATGCCACCATCCCGCGCCGCTCGAGGATCGACGGATGCAAGTCAGACCGAGACCCGATCGGCCACCGGAACCTCGTAGGGTTCCATGTGGATGAGGACCTCGACCACGAGCGGCAGGGCGGATCGCACCGTATGCTTGACCCGCCCGCTGAGGTTGTGCGACTCCTCCAGGCTCATCGCCGCGTCGGCCTGGACGTGCATGTCGACGAAGTACTCGGAGGCGAACCGGCGGACCCGCAGCTTCTCGATCAGGCAGACCCCCTCGACCCCCGAGGCGAGGGCCTGGACCTCGTCGGCGATCCTCGCGTCGGGCCTCCGATCCATCAGGTCGTGCACCGCCGGCCTGAGGAGCAAGCCCCCATTGATGGCGATGACGACGGCCGCGACCAGCGCCGCCCACTGGTCGGCGGTCTCCCAACCGGGCCCCTTCCAGAGCGCCACGGCGATGCCGAAGAACGCCGCCAGGGACGAGATCGCGTCGCTCCGGTGGTGCCAGGCGTCGGCCTTCACCGCGTGGCTGCCCGTCTCGGCCCCCACGCCGCTGACGCGTCGGTAGAGCACTTCCTTGATCACCACGACCGCCGCGGCGACGACCAGCGTGAACGGCGCCGGAGTCTGGTGGGGCGCCCTGATCCCGCGGATGGCCGTCACCGTGATCCCGGCCGCGGCCCCGAGCAGCAGCAGCGCGACGACCGCCGTGGCCAGCGGCTCGGCCTTGCCATGGCCGTAGGGGTGCTCCTCATCGGCCGGCTGAGAGGCCACCCGCAGGCCGCCCCAGACGATCAAGGACGAGAAGATATCCATCGACGATTCGACCGCGTCGGCCACCAGCGCGTACGAGTGCCCGATGATCCCGGCCATCATCTTGACCAGCACCAGGGCCACGTTCACCAGCAAGCCGACCTGGGTCGCCCTGATCCCTTGCTCCGCCCGCCCGTCCATCTCGCCCCTTCGTTGAACCGACGCTCGGCCCCGATCACAGACAACCGTTGTACCCGCCCTGGCATGTCCAATCCAAGCCCGATGCCCTTGGCTGCACCCTCAAGGGCCGGCCTGCGGGCGGCTCAACGGAACAGCCAGCGGGCCGCGGCGCGGTCGGCCTTCAGGAAGCCGTAAGTGATCTCGGCCATCGTCTGGCGCCCCTGGGTGGTGAAGTGGACGCCGTCGTAATAGAGAGCGGGGTTCCGGGTCTGGGCCCAGATTTCCGGCCCGCGGGCGGTGACCGGCTGGTTGTACGACTGCGTCGTGACGAGCTGGCGAGTGCCGAACTGGAGTTCATATCCGCCGGGCTCGGTGACCGTCTTGTTGGCCGACGCGGCGCCGGCCCAGTGATACGGCAGCGCATAGACGAGCTTCAGGTTCGGATAAGCCCGCTTGGCCCGGGCCACGATCGTCGCGAGCTGGCCGCTGTACGAGTTGGCCAGGGCCTGCACTCTGCCCGCGTTCTGCGGATAGTACTGCACCGAATCCAGCACGAGCACCTGAACCTGCAACCGTGCCGCCGAGCCGACCCGCCTGGACAGGGTCGCCCAGGTTGCATTGCCATAAGCCCACTGCGCCGAGCCCTGGCCGTCTTGCCCGCCATTGACGTAGAAGGTGCCCGCCTTCTGCTCGGCCTGCTTCGACCGCGCCAGCCGCTGGAAATAAGGGAACCACTGATTCGTGGTGCTCTGGCCGATCGCGATCACCCCGACCCGCCCGTTCGCCGCCGCCCGCCCCCGCGAGTTGAGCGGCTGAATCTGCGAGGCCGCCGCATCCACGGCATCGAGCAACGCCTGAGGAGCCGCGTTGCTCCCATTCGCATAAAGACCGCCAGGCTCCCCCTTGTACGTCTGCCCCGGGGCGAACTGATCCAGCGGAGTCGGCGTATCCTCCGCAGCCTGGGCCGCCACCATCCGCACCGCGACCTCCGCCGCGGCCCCCACCCCGGCCATCACCGCCCGCCGCTCGAGGCCCTCAATCGCCGGGGAAAACCGGGAACGGGCCACTCGAACCGGGGTGCGAAGCATGGCTCATCCTCTCAAGGGTGCAAGATCGGGCAGGGGCAAGTGGGATGAATTTGCGTTGATGGGCGGCATTCGCACGCAGGACACCCGAGAGCAAACGAGAAGCCAATCCAATACCGTTCAACTCAAGCACCCTAGCACGCGAAGGATGATTGGCCCGGGCGCCACGCTGCGCCGAAGCATAAAGCCACCGAACTGCGATACACCGACCGACGTCCTTTCGGAGGATGCCCGACCGCCCGCCCCAAAGACCGAGGCCCCGCCGACATGAATCGGCGGGGCCTCGGAGGCTTGCGGCGGCGTGTGAAAGGTTGAGCGGGCCTTGGGAGTATGCGACTATTCTCGTCTTGAACAAAGACCGTTTTATAAGAGGCGGGACTCTAATTGGACCGCCTCACTCGGAATTTTCGGCGTGGGGGTTGGCTCATTTCCGGGCGTAGGAGTCGCCGGTGCGTCGGCGGGCTGGGTGGCAGGAGGGTCGATGGGGGAGCTTTCAGTGGGCCGGGCCTCGGAAACCGGAGGCACGGTTGGTTCGGACGCGATCGGTGCGACGGCTGGGACTGACGGCGTAGGCGTCGGGGAAGGCCGTGAGGAAGGGGCGGGCTCCACCCCGGCGGGCAACTCTTCGAGTCCCCCCGGATCAGTGCCTCTGGCGTCGTTGGGAGAGATCTGAACGGAGGCGCTGCGTTCGAGGTAGTCGCCGTCGAGGTCTCGGTGAGTGATTTGGACACGGCAGGAGGCCCGGCCTCCTGGCTTGACCGCCTTGACTCGGATGACCATGACGGACATGAGACTGGACGCCGTCGAAGCGGAAAGTTGCTCGATGAGCGGAAAATTAATGACGGTCCGGATGTCGTTCGTTGCAAAAGGCCTCTGCTGCACATCCCTGGAGAAGGGGGTGACGTTAACGACCTTGAGGTTTTCCGAGACGATGGCCTGAACCCGAATTTTGTGGGCGTCCACCTCGCTTTGATTGCGTATCCGAACGATAAAATTCATTTCCTCGCCCATGTCGAGGATTTTGTTCTCGCCGGCAACTTTGAAGTCGACATTAGCAACGGGACGTGTGGGAGTCCTATTCACGGTCACCCCGCCAGCAGGGTCGGCATCCGGAGGAATGGGCTCGGTCTTTGCCGGAATAAGCTCCGCGCCTTCGACGGGGATCGTCGGCCTCCGGCGAGGTGCCCGAGCTTCGGAGGGCGGTACATCCTCAGCAGGGTTGGCGGGCTCGAACCCGCCGGGAACGGGATCCTCCAACTCGGTCTCTGTTGCCGGATCCGCCTTGCGCATCGCACTACGACGTGCGCGGCCAACCCCAAGGTTTCCAGGACCGATCCCCATGGCATTCTGGAAGCCGGCGAGTCGCTCGAGATCTGAATCGATCTGATGCAGACGAGCCCTCATCGTATTCCGTTCGTCGGTCAGTTCCTTGACCATTGCATCGATCTCCGCCCCCACTCGCTCCAGATACTTCGCCACCGACTCGCCGGGCCGCCTGGGCGACAGAACCTTCTCTTCCGGGGTCGGCTTCTCAGGGAGGACGAGTGGAGGCTGCTCGGTGCTAGGCTCCGGAGCAGGTAAAGGCCGCTCAGTGTTATGGTCCAGAATCGGCGGCACTCGCCCGTCGGCGACATCGAAGGGTTGATCTGACGACGGCATGGGTGGGAGCACCGGAACACCATCAATCGACGAGGGTGACGGAAGCGGCGATTCCGGGTTGGGCGAGGGCGGCGCAAGCCCGTTAGGCGGGCTTCCAGGCAGCGCCCTGTCCATTTCAAACGGCGAATGCGCGATCTCCTCGGGCATGGCGGGCGGCTGATTGGAGCTTGCGGGCGGGGGCTCGTTGGATGCGAGGATCGGCGGGCTGTTGCCGTCATTCTGATTGGGCAGGGACGGGGCATCGGCGACGGCCAGCCGGATGAGCGGGTACTTGATCGGCTCCGAGGACACTCCGGAGCCCGGGCCGTAGCCCCTGGCGGCCATCGCGGTAGCGCCGACCGCGACGAGGCCGACGGAGAGGAAGCCTGCGGCGGCTTTCAGGGGGATCAGGGTCATGGCCTTGGTCGCTCCTTCCGAGAGGGTGACCACCCGCGCGGAGAGCGCCAGGCGGCCGGCAAGCTGGCCAGCGGCGGCACCGAGCGCGGCGTGGCGGGTCGATTCGATCAATGCGGCGGGGACCGGGCTCATCGCGGACAGGATGCGGGCGACCTCGGCGGGCTCGACCGTCAGTGCGACGCCCAGGCCGGCGTCGGGAACGATCCCTCGGCGGGTCAGGCGATCGCGGAGGGCGTCCCGGCCCCGAGAGAGCCGGCCGCGCACCGTGCCGACCGGCCAGCGCAAGGCCGCGGCGGCTTCTTCGTGGGTCCGGCCTTCCAGATAGCAGAGCACCAGCGGGGCCCGGTACTTCTCGGGGAGCCGGCCCAGCTCGTCGTCCAGGGCCCAGCGCAGCTCGGGGCCGGGGCTGGGCCTGGGATCGGCCAGCTCGGCGGTTGCGCCGGGCCCGGGGTGCGGCCTGCGGTCGGCCTCGGACCGGGCCCGCGCGGCGATCCGTCGGGCCACCCCGTGTAGCCAGGGCCCCAGGGCCGCGCCCGGGCGAATGGATCGGGCGCGCCGGGCGAGCACCAGGAAGGTGGCCTGGAAGGCGTCGTCCACGTCATTCGGGTCGCGCAGCCAGCGGCGGCAGACGCCCAGGACCATCGGCCCGTGGCGGAGCATCAGCGACTCGAAGGCCACCTCGTCGCGGTGCCTGGCGAACTCGTGGAGGACCTCCCCCTCGGTCAGGCCCGCCAGCGTGCCCGCCCCCGCCAGCCGCCCGACGTCTCGCGTCAGCGACCTCGACCAGCCCGTTCGCATCGATCGGAGCCTCCCATGCCCGGCCATCGCCATCGGCAGAGCCGCCGTCGCGCCCGCCGCCCTTATGTTGCGCCGAACGGGCCCCGCCAATACACCTTTCTGCGGCAAATTTTCCTGGCGCGGACCCGCGGGCCGAACCGGGCGCCCGTCGTCGCAGGCGCGGGAGTTGCGTGGAAGAACTCCCTCATGATCGGGGCGAGCGGCCTGTCCGTCTCGGCCCCGCGAATCGGGACATCCACCTCGGAGGAGACGACCATGATTCGTCGCGAAATGCTGGGGACGCTGGGCGCGGGCGTGGGTCTGATGGCGTTGGGTGCGAACGCCAACGCCGCCGCCCCGGATGATAAGCACGAACACCACATGCACGACAAGGTCCACGCGGACTGTCTCAAGGCGTGTGGCGAGTGCGCCGTCTCGTGTAATGAGACCTACCACCACTGCGGAGGGATGGTCGCGAGCGGCAAGGCCGATCACTACAAGTCAATGATCCTGCTCGGCGATTGCGCCACCTTCTGCGCCCACTCGGCGTGCCTGATCTCCAAGCACAGCCCGCTGATGGCCCATTCCTGCGCGGCCTGCGCCGAAGCCTGCAAGGACACCATCGCCGAGGTCGCCAAGTTCGACTCCAGCGAAATGAAGGAGGCCGTCACGGCCCTGAAGGCCTGCGAATCCTCCTGCCGCGCGATGGTCGCCGCCATGAAGTCGGGCCACCCGCACCACGCGGACAGCAAGGCGGGCTGAGCCTCTGAAACAAAGACCGACGCCGGCCAGGCCGGGAGCCCGCTGGCATCCCGGCGGCCGGCGGTCCATCCTGGTCGTCCAAGGTCATCCACCTTCGACCGAACCAGGACCACCACCCATGCGAATCCTCCGCCCGTTCGTCCTCGTGCTCGCCCTGACCGCGACCGCCCCGGCCGCCGACCTTCCCAAGTTCCGTGCCGTGGAGCTCGACCCCAACGTCGGCCAGGTCTGCTACGCCGTGACTACCGCCGATGTCGACGGCGACGGCAAGCGAGACGTGGTCGCCCTGACCGAGGACTCGGTCATCTATTACGCCGCCCCGGGCTGGTCCAAGCACGTCATCCTGAAGGGACAGACGAAGAAGGACAACGTCTGCATCCAGCCGCACGACGTCGACGGCGACGGCCGGGTCGACTTCGCCGTGGGGGCCGACTGGCATCCGGGCAACACCGAGTCGGGCGGGACGCTGCAAATCCTCACCCGGACCGGCGCCCCCGAGGGAACCTGGCGCATCGTCCCGCTGGCCGAGGAGCCGACGATTCATCGCCTGCGCTGGGGGACCTTGAACCGTGGCGGCCCGACCAGGCTGGTCGTCGCCCCGCTACAAGGCCGGGGGACCAAAGGCCCCGACTGGGGCAAGGGGCAGGGGGTACGCATCCTGGTTTACACCAAGCCCGACCGGCCGTTCGACGCCCCCTGGCCGGTCGAGGTGGCCGACGACACCCTGCACACGATCCACAACCTCCAGATCAACGACTTCGACGACAATGGCGACGACGACGTGGTGGTGGCCTCCTGGGAAGGCATCTTCATCCTCAGGCGCGACAACGAAGGACGCTGGTCGAAGGAGCACATCGGCTCGGGCAACCAGGAGCCGGGACCGTCGAAGGGGGCCGGCGAGGTGAAGGTCGGCAAGCTGGCCGACGGCCGCAAATACATCGCCACCATCGAGCCCTGGCACGGCAGCCAGGTCGTGGTCTACACCCAGCCCCCCAAGGGGCGGATTCAGGCCCAGTGGGAACGCCAGGTCATCGACGAGCCCCTGACCTGGGGCCACGCCGTCTGGTGCGCCGACCTCGACGGGGACGGCAACGACGAGCTGGTCATCGGCCAGCGAGACCCCTCGAAATCGCCCGACCGGACCCCCAAGGGCCCCGGAATCCTGGTCTACGACCCCGAGCCCAGATCCGCCCCGCTCGCCTTCAAGCGCCACGTCCTCGAAGACGGAGGAGTCGCCGTCGAGGACCTCCTCGCCGACGACCTCGACGGCGACGGCAAGCCCGAGATCATCGCCGGAGGCCGGGCCACTCACAACGTCCGGATCTACATGAACCTGGGGTCGGCGGGCCGCTGAAATCAGGTGAGCCTATTTTGGAATACACCTCACCCAGGCTGGCATGCCCCGGGGCGTCCCCCTCCCGCAGGCGACGCTTCCCTTGCCTCGGGTTACCGAGCGGTCGTCCACACACGGGGACGCTCGGTGTCGGTCCGCCGGTGAGGGGCCGGCAAGTGCCATGTTGATCCCTCGTGGTTGATGAATGAAGGAATCCGCCTGACGGCCTCCCTGTCCTCCCGACCCTCGGCCCACCGGCCGAAAAGCCACGAGTCGATCTTTTTCGGATTTCTTGAGACTCCGCGTCCTTGGTTTGCGCCAATCTAGGAAACCAACCCGGAGGCTCTCGACATGGCCCTCGACCCGCGGCGAGTGAAAGCCCTGTTCAACTCCGCACTCGACCTGCCCGACCTGGCGGGCCGGTCCGCCTTCCTTGACCGGGAATGCGGCGACGACGACGAGTTGCGGCGACGACTGGATGAACTCCTCGCCGCCCATGATCATCCCGCCGGCGCGCTGGAGAGGCCCCTCGCGGGGAGCCCCGAGACGGTGACCTCCGCTGACGACGAGATTGCCGACTCGGGGCCGCCGGCCACCGAGGGCGAGCGGACCGCTTCGATCTCCGACCCCGCCGCCTCTTACCGGACGGGACCCCCGTCCCCTCTCATCGACAGCGTCATCGCGGGGCGGTACAAGCTGCGCCAGGAGATCGGCGAGGGGGGGATGGGCACCGTCTTCCTCGCCGATCAGATGCAGCCGGTGAGGCGCCAGGTGGCGCTGAAGCTCATCAAGGCCGGCATGGACTCGAAGACCGTCCTGGCTCGGTTCGAGTCCGAGCGGCAGGCGCTGGCCCTGATGGACCACCCGCACATCGCCCGGGTCCTGGATGCCGGCAGCACCGACGCCGGCCGCCCCTTCTTCGTGATGGAGCTGGTCAAGGGCATCCCGCTGACGGACTATTGCGATCAGCATCGGCTGGGCCTCCCGGAACGCCTGTCCCTCTTCCGCCAGATCTGCTCGGCGGTGCAGCATGCCCACCAGAAGGGGATCATCCACCGCGACCTGAAGCCGACGAACATCCTGGTCGAGAGCCACGACGGCCACCCCGTCCCCAAGGTGATCGACTTCGGCCTGGCCAAGGCCACCAGCGGCCTGCAACTGAGCGAACACAGCCTGTACAGCGCCTTCGGCACCGTGGCCGGCACTCCCTGTTACATGGCCCCCGAGCAGGCGTCGTTCAACGCCTTGGATGTGGACACGCGGGCCGACATCTACGGCCTGGGCGTGATCCTCTACGAGCTGCTGACCGGCAGCACCCCGATCCCGCGCGAGACGCTCAAGCGGGCCGCCCTGGATGAGATGCTCCGGATGGTCCGCGAGGTCGAGCCGCCCACGCCGAGCAGCCGGGTAAGCACCTCGGACGGACTGCCGGGCCTGGCCGCCGCCCGCCACATTGAGCCCCAGAGGCTGAGCCGTTTCATCCGCGGCGACCTCGACTGGATCGTGATGAAGGCGCTGGCCAAGGAGCGGCATCGGCGCTACGAGTCGGCCATCGGGCTGGCAAACGACATCGAGCGGTTCACGAACCACGAGCCGGTCAGTGCCGGCCCGCCGACGGCGACCTATCGGTTCCGCAAGTTCGTGCGAAGGAACCGGGGCCGGGTGTTCGCGGCGTCGCTCGTCCTCCTGGCGCTGGTCGGCGGCGTGGTCGGGACGAGCATGGGGCTGGCCGAGGCCAACCGGCAGAGGGGGATCGCCGTCGCCCGGCGGAAGGAGGCCGAGAAGCGGCTCGGCCAGAAGGACAAGCCCAACGAGATCCTGCTCTCGATCTTCCGCGACCTGAACCCTTATAAGGACAGCGACAAGGAGACCCTGCCGCTGTCGGATCGACTCGGGCGGCGTCTCGACCAAGCGACGGCCGCGCTGGAGGGGGAGGCGACCGACGACCCGCTGGGCGTCGCGCGGATGCAGGCGGCCCTGGGCACGTCGCAGCTCGGTCTTGGCTACGCCGAGAAGGCGATCGTCTTGTTGACCAAAGCCCGTGCGACGTTCATGTCGAGGCTCGGCCCCGTTCACCCCGACACGCTCCAGGCCATGAACATGCTCGCCAACGCCTACAGGGCCGCCGGCAAGCCCGACCGCTCCGTGGCGCTCTTGGAGGAGGCGCTGACGAAGGCGAGGCTCGGCCCCGACCACCCCGAAACCCTCTTGACCATGAGCAACCTCGCCATGGGCTACAGGTCCGTCGGCAAGCTTGACCGCGCCGTGCCGCTCTATGAGGAAGCGCTGGCGCTGACGAAGTCGAGGCTCGGCCCCGACCACCCCGACACCATCAAGTTGATGAACCACCTCGCCCAGGGCTACAGCTCCGTCGGCAAGCTTGACCGCGCCATTCCGCTCCAGGAGGAGGCGCTGGCGAAGGCGAGGCTCGGCCCCGACCACCCCCTCACCCTCGGGACCATGAACAGCCTCGCCATGAGCTACATGGGCGCCGGCAAGCCCGACCGCGCCATTCCGCTCCATGAGGAGGCGCTGGCGCTGGCGAAGACGAGGCTCGGCCCCGACCACCCCGACACGCTCCAGGCCATGAACGTCCTCGCCGGGGGCTACCGGTTCGTCGGCAAGCTTGACCGCGCCGTGCCGCTCTGGGAGGAGGCGCTGGCGTTGAGGAAGGCGAGGCTCGGCCCCGACCACCCCGACACGCTCCAGGCCATGGCCGACCTCGCTAGCGCCTACCAGTACGGCGGCAAGCAGCCCGACCGCGCCATTCCGCTCTGGGAGGAGGCGCTGGCGTTGAGGAAGGCGAGGCACGGCCCCGACCACCCCGCCACCCTCGGGACCGTGAACTACCTCGCCAACGCCTACCTGAGCTTCGGCAAGCCCGACCGCGCCATTCCGCTCTGGGAGGAGACGCTGGCGCTGGTGAAGTCGAGCCTCGGCCCCGACCACCCCAACACCCTCTCGATCATGGACAACCTCGCCACGGGCTACTGGTCGCTGGGAAAACTCGATCGATCGATTCCCCTTTACGAGGAGGCCCTCAGACTGCGAGCCGCCAAGTCCGGGACCGATCATCTCGAGACATGGAACGCCAGAGGGTGGTTGGGCGCGATTTACCTGGACGCCGGCAGGCTGGGCGAGGCCCTGCCGCTGCTCGAAGGGGTGGCACGGGCGAGTCGTGAGCACCCCCAGTTGCGCATGCACGCTTCGAGACTTCAGAACGCCTATGTCCGCGCCGGCCAGCCCGACAAGGCTGCCGCCCTCGCCAGGGAGATGCTGGCCGAGGCCCGCGCCACCACGCCCGCGGGCAGTCATACGCGGGCCTCGATCCTCGGCTGGGTGGGGTTGACCCTGCTGGAGGTCGAGGCGTGGGATGAGGCCGAGCCGGTCTTGCGCGAGTGCCTCGCCATCCGCGAGGAGGCCGCGCCCGATGAATGGTTCACTCCGAACACGAGGTCGATGCTTGGCGAAGCCTTGCTCGGCCAGGAGAAATATGCCGAGGCCGAGCCGCTCCTCCGGTCCGGGTACGAGGGGATGACGCAGCGGGCGGACAAGATCCCACCACAAGCCAAGTTGTCGCGCCTCGGCGCGGCCCTCGACCGGCTCATCGCGCTGGCGGAGGCGACCGGCAAGGCCGACGAGGCGAAGGCGTGGAAGGAAGAGCGGGCGAAGTTCCCCGTCGCCGCGCCCCCGAAGCTGGCGAAGGAGGGGAGATGAGCGACGCCCCGCCCGACGGCGGCTTCTTCCCGCTGGTCTACGATGAGCTACGCCGGCTCGCCGCCGCCAAGCTCGCCAGTGAGCGGGCCGGGCACACGCTCGACGCCACCGCCTTGGTCCACGAGGCGTATCTGAGGCTCGGCGGCGCAGCATTCGAGGAGCGGAGCGGGTTCCTCCGGGCGGCGGCCGTGGCGATGCAGCGCATCCTGGTAGACCACGCCCGACGCAAGCGCGCCGCCAGGCGCGGCGGGCGAGGCAAGCGGTTCGCCCTCGACGAGATAGACCGGGTGGTCCACCACGACCCCGACACGGTCCTGGACATCGACGCCGCCCTGGGCAGGCTGTCGGAGGAGGACGCGACGTCGGCCGACCTCGCCCGGCTGCGCCTCTTCGCCGGCCTGTCGATCGAGGAGGCCGCCGAGGCGCTGGGCCTCTCCCGCGCCGCGGCCTTCCGCGAGTGGGCCTACGCCCGGTCGTGGCTCACCGCGGCACTCGCGGCGGGTGAACGGGAAGGCTCCGAGGCGGGGCAGGGTCTGGTATCATCCGTGTGAATGACTGTCGACAGCAACGCCCGTTTTGACCATCAGGTCGAAGAGTGGAGTGAGCAGGTCGGTGCAGGAAGCCATCCAGCCGCAGAGCGTGGCCCGCGATGGCATCACACCGTGGCGGGCGAAGATGTCTTCGAGCCGGTAGAGCGAGAGGTGGTCCGAATATTGACTCGTGATCGTCTGGGCCAGGAGCCCGGGACCGGGGAGCCCCTTGTCGATCGGCTGAGGCGGTTTGTCCACGAGGGCGACAGTTCCTGGCAGGCGCGACAGGCGTAGCGAAATCGCGCCGCTGAATCACCAAGAGCGACGACGGCACGTACTCAAGCTGCTCGCTGACCTCTTCGCCGATCTTCGTCCGCGTGTGTCCGCAGTCCGGGCAGGGCATTTCCTCGGGGGGATAGCTCGTACTCGAACCGCTTCCGGGTCAGGCTCTCGGGGAGCTTCTGTCGCCCCTGCGCCTCCACCGCAGTTTGAGTTTCGCGCCTTCCGGCTCCGGAGGCTCCTCGGCGGCAGCCTCGGCGATGGCATCGGGGGCGTCATCGGTGAATAGGCGAAGCTGGTTGGGATCGACTCTCTCCCGCCAGGGGCCGGACTGGCGAAGGAGCCGTAGCTCGACCTGATGCTCCAGTTGCTCGATCCGCCGCTGCGACTCCTGGATCGTTTCCGCTTGTTGGCAGATGATCTCGTGACAGAGATCCAGGTCGCTGGGGAGTAGGGCGGCGTGCTCACACATGCCAAGATTGTACGGTCAAGAAGGCTTTCGAAGAGGGCCTTCATCGAGGTTGCTCGACGGTTTCTCGGCAAGAGCGCCGCTGCCGCCGGACGCTGCCTGGGGTCCGTATGACGGTTACGGAATCGGAGTCCGTCCAGATCAATGAGCGACGGCGACGCGGCCCTCGCCCCCTTCGACGTGCGGGGGGCGGGCGTCGCCGTCGGAGCTGACGAGGAGGCCGTCCTGGATCTCGAGGACGAGGTCGTCGGGATTGATGAACCGGCGGTCGTGGGTCACGATGATGAGGGTCGTGTTGCGCTGGGCCTGGAGGCGGCGAAGGATCCGGTAGATCTCGTCGCCGGTCTTGCTGTCCAGCTCACCCGTGGGCTCGTCGCCCAGGACCAGGACGGGGTCCTTGACCAGGGCACGCGCCAGGGCGACGCGCTGCTGCTCGCCGCCGGAAAGCTGGTAAGGCCGGTGGTCCAGGCGGTCGCCCAGCCCGACCTCGGTCAGCAGCTCAACGGCGGCCTTGCGCTGGGCGGCCGTGACGCCGCGCGGGAGGAACGGGACGAGGACGTTCTCGACGGCGGTGAGGTTGCTGATCAGGTTGAACGACTGGAAGATGAACCCGACCTTGTCGCGGCGGTAGGCGTTCTGCTCCGCCTCGGTCATCTTCGTCAGGTCGATTCCCTCGACCTCGATCGACCCGGAGGTGGGGTGGTCGAGGGCCCCAAGCATGTAGAGCAGGGTGCTCTTCCCGGAGCCGCTGGGCCCGACGATGAAGGCAAACCGGCCGCGAGGGATATGGCAGGAGACTCCCCGGAGGGCCTCGAACCAGCGCCCGCCGCTGCGGTAGGCCTTGTGCACCTCATTCACGTCGATCATGGGGGCGAGCCTCTCTCGTCGGACCACCCCGAGGGGGGCGTGGCGCGCGGGGCCGGGGTCAATGCGAGCCCAGCCGGATCGCGTCCATGGGAACCAGGCGGGCCGCCCGCCAGGCCGGATACAGGCCGCCGAGCGTCCCCGTGATCAAGGAAAGGCCCACCCCGGTCAGGAACTGGGCCGGGGTGATCGACAGCTTCAGGCCGCCGCCGATGAACGGGTTGGCCAGGGTCGTCAGCAGCAGGGCGAGCCCCGCGCCGACCAGGCCCGAGAGCAGGCCGAGTGCCGCGCTCTCGGCCGTGACCAGCCCGAGCACGTTGCCCTGCGACCAGCCATTGGTGCGCAGGACGCCGAACTCGACGAACCGCTCGGTGGTGCTCATCAGCATCGTGTTAATGATGCCGACGATGCCCACCAGCAAGGCCAGGCTCACCACCATCAGCAGGAACGTGTCGAGCTGGCTGAGCACGACGCCGAAATTGGCCTGGAACTCGGCCATGCTCCGGGCGTCGACGCCTTGCGCCTTCGACTCGACCTCGGCGGCGATCCGGTCATTGTCGCGCGGGTCGAGCGGCTCGACGTAGAAGCTGGAAACGGCGTCCTTGGGCAGTTGCAGCAGCGTCCGGGCCACGTCGATGTCCATGACGAAGACGACGTCCAGGAACATCGAGCCGGTCTCGTAGATCCCGATGATGTTGAACTTGGTCGTGCCGATCTTGATCGTGTCGCCTACTCGCCTGGGCCGCGCCTTGCCGTCCTCGGTGATCGGGAAGCTCTTGGCGAACTTCAGGGGCATGACGACGTTGAGCTGGCCCCGGTCACGCTCGTCCAGAAATCGGCCGCCGTCCTTGGGTAGGATCGCCGAGGGGTAGACCCCGCTGCGAAGGGCCAGGTGGCTCGGAATGTCCTGACCCTGCACCAGCGGGGTGTCGAGGATGCTCTGGATCCGCTTAGACGAGTCCTTGGTGGTCAGGACGTCGAGGACCGTGTTGAACGAGCCCACCCCTTCGATTCGAGGGGCGGGCTGCCAGACCTCGGGCGCGACGGTGCGCACTCCCTTGATCGACTTGAGGAGCGGCTCCAGATCGGCCCGCAGGCTGCTGAAGACCGGGCTGATCGCGTTGTCACGCAGGATCATCAGGCCGGTGATCTTGCTGAGCGTGTCGCCGACCATCTCGCGAAGGCCGCTGGAGACGCTGAACAGGCCGATGACGCCCAGGATGGGGATCGACAGCCCGACCAGGGCCAGGGCCGTACGCAGGGGGCGTGTGAGCAGGTTGCGCCAGGCGAACACGAACATCGGGCGGTTGACTCCTGGACGCAGGCCGGGGTCAGGCGAAAGGCGTCATGAAGCGGATGTCGCCACGCCTGTCTGGTCGATTGTAGACACCCGGGCCGTGGGGCCAAGGGGCGGGACCGGTCCGACGCCTCGATCGTTCACGACCCCGAGGGGACGGATGTCCCGACGGGGTCGTGAGTTCGGATCGATCAGGGCCGGGCCGATTCCGCTCAGGAGGCGTCGCCTTCCGGGGCCTGCGGCTGTTGCTGCGGGGGCTGCTCGTGCTGCGGTTGCGGCTCGCCCGATGAGGGCTGGCCCTCGCCGGGTCCGCCTTCGTCGCCCTCTTCGGGGTCGCGGGCCTGCCAGAGCTGCTTGAGCTGGCCGAACGTGCGGAGCGGGACGCTGCCCGCCAGCGCGTCCTTAGACAGGGGCGGGGGCGGGGGGAGCGGCTTCGCCGGCTTGGGCGGGAGCAGGGGGGTCTGGGGTCGTTCGGGCGGACGCGAGCCGCCGAACCGAGGTCCACCGCGACCGGGACCACCCTGGCCGCCGCCACCGGGCCGTCCGCCGCCACCGCCGTAGCGTGCACCGCCGCCCTGGCCGCCGCCGGGACGTCCGCCGCCACCCTGGCCGCCGCCGTAGCGGCTGCCTCCGGGAGCGGGTCCGGGGCCCTGGCCGGGCTCGGGCGCCGAACCGGCCGGGGGGCCGACCGGGACGCCGGGCAAGATCGGGCCTTCACGCCTGGGGGGACGAGGGCCGGGGGCCGGCCGACGATCGCCGCCGGGGCCCGGGGGACGAGGCTCGCCGCGTCGGACATTGCCGCCGCCGGCCGGGGCACCGCCGCCGGGTCCGCCTTGCTGCCCTCGGGGGCGTTCGGTGCCGGGCTGGACCATCGTCAGGGAGACGCGTTTGCGCTCCTGGTCGACCGACATGACCCAGACGTCGACCACGTCGCCCACCGAGACCACGTCGTGCGGGCTCTTGATGTAGCGATTGGCGAGCTGGCTGATGTGGACGAGCCCCGAGTCCTTCAGGCCGATGTCGACGAAGGCGCCGAAGTCGACCACGTTGAGGACGGTCCCCTTCAGCTCCATGCCGGCGGAGAGGTCCTCGAGCTTGAGGATCCCCTTCTTGAAGATCGGCTTGGGCAGGTCGTCGCGAGGGTCGCGATCGGGCCTGGCCAGGGCGTCGAGGATGTCGGCCAGCGTCGGCTCGCCGATGTTCAGGTCGCGGGCGACGGCCGGGATGTCGATCGTCGCGAGCTTCTCGAGCAGCTCGGGAAGGCGATCCTTCTGGGTGACGATCTCGGGGCCGAAACCGAGGCTCTCCAGCAGCTTGCCGGCGGCCTCGTAGCTCTCGGGGTGGACCCAGGTCCGGTCGAGCGGATTGGCCACCTCCTCGCGCACCTTGAGGAAGCCGGCCGCCTGGGTGAAGGTGGCCGGGCCGATCCCCTCGACCTGCAGAAGCTGGCCGCGGTCGGTGAACGGGCCGTTCGCCTGGCGGTACTCGACCACCCGGCGGGCGGTCACCTGGTTCAGGCCCGAGACGTGCCGCAGGAGCGGGACGCTGGCCGAGTTCAGGTCAACGCCTACGAAGTTCACGCAGCTCATGATGACCGCTTCGAGCGATTCCTTGAGCTGCTTCGGGTTCACGTCGTGTTGGTACAGGCCGACGCCGATGTTCTGCGGCTCGATCTTGACCAGCTCGGAGAGCGGGTCTTGCAGCCTGCGGCCGATGGAGACGGTGCCGCGGACCTTGTCGTCGCTCTCGGGGAACTCCTCGCGGCCGACCGGGCTGACCGAGTAGACGCTGGCGCCGGCCTCGTTCACGATGACGTAGGAGAGCTGCGCCAGGATCGGGTCGGCGACGTGCGGGATGGGGGGCGGCGGCGGGCCGGGCTTGACCTTGGGCGGCCTGGGGCCACCATCGCCCTTGGGCTTGTTGCCCGAGCGCTCCCCGCGGGGGGGCCTGGAAGGCGCCTGGGCCTGCGCGGGCGGTGCGGCCGGGGTATCGGGGGCGGCCTCGGAGGGGGTACCCTCGGCGACGACCTCGGAGAGGGTGCTCTCGGCGGCGACCTCGGTCGACTCGGACTCGGCGGCGGGGTTGCTGGTCGCGTCGCTGTGGGCCAGGACGTCGGCCTTCTGCGCCTCGGCCTCGGGCGACTCCGCCTCGGGGGTGGACGACGGCGGCGGCGTGGCGTCCGCAGGGGCCTCGCCCTCGGTCACTGCGGGGGCCTCGCCTTCGGTCACGGGCTCATCCTCGCCCGAGCCGCCGGAGATGGGCGGCAGGTCGGAGGGGCTGGTGGCCGACGGGTCGGTCTCGGGGGCCGGCTCCGACGCGGGCGCGGGGTCGGGCGCCGGGGTGGGGTCCTTGTGCGACTCTTCGCCGGTGGTCGGCACCGGCATCGAGGGCGTCTCCTGGGGCGCCTCGGCGACGTCAACCGCCTGCGGGGTCGGCTCGACGGCCAGCTCTCCCTCGGCGGCGGCCTGGGCCTCGCCGATCTCGGAGGCGGGGGCCGGCTCAGTCCGGGCCGGGGCCTGGACCTGCACCTGGGGGTGGCTCGCCTTGTACGTCTCGGGGGTCTCGCCGGCCTCTTGGAAGCGGGTCCCCTCGGCGATAATCTCGGCGACCAGCTCCTCGGTCTCGCGGCAGGCGGTGCCGTTGCCGATGGCGACGACGCCGACCTTGTACTTGCCGACCAGATCCTTCAGGTACATCTTGGCCTCGTGCCGCCGATTCTGCGGGGCATGAGGGAAGACGACGCCGCTGTCGAGCAGGGTGCCGAAGTTGTCGAGCACCGCCACCTTGCAGCCGTGCCGCAGGCCCGGGTCGATGGCGAGCACCACCTGACGGGGGATGGGGGGCTGGAGCAGGAGGCTGCGGAGGTTGCGGGCGAAGACCTCGACGGCGTGGCGCTCGGCCATCTCCGTCAGGTCGCGGCGCACCTCACGCTCGAGGCTGGGCAGGAGCAGGCGGTCGAGGGCGTCGAGGGCCGAGCCGCGGAAGAAGTCGGACTGGGGATGCCCCTCCAGCGGCAGCGAGCCGAGCACGGCGGCTTCCAGCTCGGGCCTGGAGACCTCGAGCTTGACCTTCAGGGGGCCTTCTTTGTCCCCTCGGTTGATGGCCAGCACGCGGTGGGGCGGGATCTGGGCGATGGGCTCGGAGTACTCGAAGTAGTCGCGGAACTCCAGGCCCTGGCCTTCGGGGATCTCGCCCTTGATGGTGGAGATCTTGCCGGTCTTCCAGACGGCGCGGCGGGCGGCGTCGCGGACGACGGCCATCTCGCTGATGGCCTCGGCGAGGATGTGGCCGACGCCTTCGAGCACCTTCTCCGGCGAGTCGAGGCCCTTCTCGGCGTCGACGAACTCGGCGGCGGCGGCGGGCAGGTCGGTCAGGGTCTCGTCGCGGTTCCAGACCCGCAAGGCCAGCGGCTCGAGGCCCTTGTCGCGGGCCTCCGACGCCTTGGTCTTCTTCTTGGGCTTGTAGGGGAGGTAGAGGTCTTCGAGCCGCTTGGAGTTCTCGGCCGCGCGGATCGAGGCGGCCAGCTCTTCGGTGAGCTTGCCCTGGGCCTCGATCGACTTGAGGACGGTCTCCTTGCGTTCGGCCAGCTCACGGAGGCGGCCGACGCGCAGCTGCACCTCGTAGATCGCCACTTCGTTCAGGTTACCGGTCCGCTCCTTGCGGTAGCGGGCGATGAACGGGACCGTATTGCCCTCATCGAGCAACTGGACGACGCTTTCGACCTGAACACGCCGGATCTGGAGGTCCTGCGCGATCCGGCCAAGGTCGACCTGAATCGGGTTGTCCATGAGGAACGGCACCTGAAAGGGTGGACGGCGACTGCCGAGTGGGCCATCTGGTCCGCCCCGCGACCGAGAAACCGCGTGAGCGGCGTGGTGTGCGCGGGCGAACTGTCCGGGAGACGCCCCGAAAAGGAAGGGTCAATCTAGAACAAGGCCAACCCCCCTGTCAAGCAACCAGCAAGAACCCGCCCGAGACTCAAGCCGACGCCCCGGCGGATGTTCCGCCGCCGGCGTGAAGATGGGCAAGCCGTGCGGGCGTCTCAGGCGGCCGTGGTCTCGCCCCCGAGGAGGGTCAGGATCTCGCCGCTGATGTAGCTGGAGTCGGCGTCGGAGGCGAAGAAGACGAACGCGGGGGCGACCTCCTCGGGCTGGCCTGCGCGGCCCATCGGCGACTTGACCCCGTGCTGGGCCACCTGCTCGGCGGGCTTCGAGGCCGGCTGGAGCGGCGTCCAGATCGGCCCAGGGGCGACGCAATTGACGCGGATCTTGCGCGGGGCCAGGTTCAGCGCCAGCGACTTGGTGAAGGCGTGGATCGCCCCCTTCGTCGAGGCGTAGTCGATCATATTTTTATTCCCCTCCATGCCGGTGATCGAGCCGCAGTTGACGATGGCCGATCCCTCGGGGAGGTGCTCCAGGGCGGCCTTGGCCATGTAGAAATAGCCGTGGATGTTGGTCCGGAAGGTCTTGTCCCAGTCGTCGTCGCTGATCTCCTCGAGCGATTCGTGGTTCTGCTGGTGGGCGGCGTTGTTGACCAGGATGTCGAGCTTGCCCAGCTCTTTGACGGTGCGTTCGACGGCCTGCCGGCAGAAGGCCGGGTCCTTGACGTCGCCGGGCAGGAGCAGGGCCTTGCCCCCCTCGGCCTCGACGGCGGCCTTCGCCTCGTGGGCGTCGGACTGCTCCTCGGGCAGGTAGACGATGGCGACGTCGGCCCCTTCGCGGGCGTAGAGCACGGCCACCGACCTGCCGATGCCGGAGTCTCCCCCGGTGATGAGGGCGACCTTGCCCTTGAGCTTGCCGGCCCCCTTGTAGTTGGGCGCCAGGTAGTTGGGCCTGGGTGTCATCTCCGATTCGAGGCCGGGGCCCGACTGGGTCTGGGCCGGGAAGGGCCCCTTGGGCTCGACGTTGGGCTGCGGCATCATTCGGGTCCTGTCGACGGGGGCCTTCGGTTGGACGGGGGGGCATACGCCGGGGCGGCCGGCCGGACGAGGGGGCCGCCCCGGAGCGCGGTCGGTCAGTTCATGCTGTGGGGCTTCAGGACGACCTTGGTGCATTCGTTCTGGGAGGTGGCGAAGAGGTTGTAGGCCTCGGCCGCGCGATCCAGGGGGAAGCGATGGCTGATGATGAAGGAAGGGTCGATCTCCCCCTTCTCGACCCGCTCCAGCAGCGGCTTCATGTACTTCATCAGGTTGGTCTGGCCGGCCTTGAGGGTCAGGCCCTTGGCGAAGAGGGCGCCCATCGGGAACTTGTCGGGCAGGCCGCCGTAGACCCCCGGGACCGAGACGTGCCCCCCCTTGCGGCAGGCGTGGATCGCCTGACGGAGGACCTCGATGCGGTCGGTGGTCATGAAGAGCGCGGCCTTGACGTGGTCGTAGACGTTGCCGGCGGTGAGGCCGTGCGCCTCAAGGCCGACCGAGTCGATGCAGCTGTCGGGGCCACGGCCGCCGGTCATCTCCCTGAGGGCCTCGACGACGTCGGCCTCGCGGAAGTTGAGCGTCTCGGCGCCCCCCTTGCGGGCGAGTTCCAGGCGGTGGGGGAACTCGTCGATGGCGATGACCCGCTCGGCGCCCAGCATGAAGGCGCTGCGGATGGCGAACTGGCCGACCGGCCCGGCGCCCCAGACGGCGACGACGTCGCCCCCCTTGATGTCGCAGTAGTCGGCCGCCTGGTAGCCGGTGGGGAAGATGTCGGTGAGGAAGAGGACCTGCTCGTCGGTGAGGCTGTCGGGCACCTTCATCAGTCCGACGTCGGCGAAGGGGACGCGGGCATATTCGGCCTGGCCGCCGGGGTAGCCGCCGTACATGTGGGAGTAGCCGAAGAGGGCCGCGGCGGTGTCGCCGTAGGCGGCCTCCTGCATGTAGGCGTTGGGGTTGCTGTTGTCGCACAGCGCCGAGAGCTTTTGTTTGCAGTAGTAGCAGCTGCCGCAGGAGATTCCGAAGGGGACGACGACGCGGTCGCCGACCTTGATCTCGCGCACGCCCCGGCCGACCTCGATGACCTCTCCCATGAACTCGTGACCGAGAATGTCCCCTTTCTGCATGGTGGGGATGTAGCCGTCGTACAGGTGCAGGTCCGAGCCGCAGATGGCCGTCGTCGTGATTCGGACGATGGCATCCTTGGGGTTGAGGATCTTGGGGTCGGGCACGTTGTTGACGCGGACGTCGGTCTTGCCTTCCCAGCAGAGAGCCTTCATGTGAGTGTCATCCTGGTGCGTGTCGAGTTCGAGCGGACGCGGGGCTCAGGCGGGGCGGACGAGGCTGCCGTTGGCGGCGACCTCCCCGGTCTCCATCAGCTGCTTGAAGCGGCGGAGATGGTCGTGGACGACCCGCTCGGGGCTCTCGCCCATGAATTTGGCGATGGCCTGGCCGACGATGCCCGCGGGGGGCTCGAAGTTGACCTCCAGGGTCACCTCGGTGCCGCGATCGCCGGGCGCGGGGCGGAACTGGACCGAGCCGGCGCTGGTCAGGTCGCCGCCCGGCACGCTGCTCCAGGAGATGACCTCGGGCGGGTTCGAGGTGATGATCTCCGAGTCCCACTGGAGCTTGACGCCGAACGGCCCCTTGACGACCCAGCGCGAGTGGGAGTCGTCGATCCGGCTGATCGACTCGACGTGGTTCATGAACTGCTTGAGATTGTCCACGTCGCTCCAGAAGGCGAACAGCTCGGCGGCCGGCCGGTCGACGGTCAGCGACGCCTTGACGAGAGTGCCGCCGCGGACCTCCTCGGCCAGCTTGCCGGTGGTGCCGGCGGCGGTGTCGACCTCCAGGGCCCGATAGACGGCGCACTGGCCCGTGTAGCCCCGATACATGAGGGCCCCGCCGATGGCGGCCAGGGCCAGGCCGCCCAGGGACCCGCGCTTCAGGCCATAAGTGGCGAGCAGGCCGCCGCCCACGGCGCTGGCCCAGCGCTCGGCGTCGGCCACGTTGACGTGCGCGAGCCTGGATCGATTCCGGTCCTCGACGGCGCGGATCTCTTCGGCCGAGATCGCCCCGGTCGGGTGGGTGCTGAGGGTGCTCATGGTCGTTCTGTGTCCCGTGAAGCGCGGGGCGGCGGACGCCCGCGCCTTTGGTTTCGAGCGGATCGGCCGACGGCGACCGTCTGGCTCCGCATCGGCTCAGCCGATCAGGAGCGACTCGGCGCCGTCGATCCAGATCTCGGTGCCCGTGATATGGTCCGAGGCGTCGGAGGCAAGGAACAGCACAAGCTGTGCCACCTGCTCGGCACGCCCCGGCTTCCCGCCGGTCAGGGGCTGGGAGCCCTCGGGGAACTCGACCGGGATGCGCGCGTCCTCGACGTTCCGGTGCTCGGTGCTCCGGTCGATGTCGGTCTCGATCGCGCCGGGGCAGATGACGTTGACGCGGACCTTGTGCGGGGCCAGCTCCAGGGCGATCATCTTGGCGAAGGCGACCTGCCCGGCCTTCGAGCAGGCGTAGGCGGTGGCCCCCGTGTTGCTGAAGACGCGGGTGCCGTTGATCGACGAATTGACGATCACCGAGCCGCCGCGTTTCTTCAGGTGGGGGGCGGCATATTTGACCGTCAGGAAGGTGCCCATCAGGTTGGTGGTCAGGGTTTCCTGCCACTCCCGGGGCTCAAGCTCTTCCAGCGGGGCCCAGACGCCGTTGACCCCGGCGTTGGCGAAGACGATGTCGAGCCTGCCGTAATCGGCCACGAGGGCCTCGACGGCGTTCTCCACCTGGTCGGGCCTGGAGACGTCGGCCTCCAGCGGCAGCGCCTCGCCGCCGAAGCCCCGGATCTCGGCGGCGACCTCCTCGAGGTCGTCGCGGGACCGGGCCAGCAGGCCGACCTTGGCGCCCTGCATGGCCAGGAGGACCGCCGAGGCGCGGCCGATTCCCGAGCCAGCGCCCGTGACGATCGCGACACGTCCCGATAGCTGCATCGCTCGAACCTCGTGATGCGACGACCGATGGGGGGGTTATGGGGTTCCTCCCACGCGGCGGGCGCGGCAACCCGCGGGTGGGGCGTACCCCGTTCCCGCAATTGCCGCGCCCATGCGCCTCGAGATCCGGATCCGGCCGTCGTGGCCGGGCTCAGCCGAAGAGGGGGGCGATGAGCTTGCCGCCGTCGACGATCTTGATCGGCCGGCCGGCGGGGCTCATGTTCTCCTTGGTGGGGTCGACTTTCAGAGAGTGGAATACGCTGGTGAGCAGGTCGTTGACGGCGACGGGGTGATCGGCCACGGCGGAGCCGTCGGGGGTGGTCGCGCCGATGACCTGGCCCCCTTTCACGCCGCCGCCGGCCAGGGCCATGCTGAAGGCGCGAGGGAAGTGGTCTCGGCCGCCGCGGGCGCTGATCTTCGGGGTCCGGCCGAACTCGCCCATCCAGACGACGAGGGTGGTGTCCAGGCGGCCCCGGCTCTTGAGGTCGGCGATGAGTGCCGAGGCCCCGGCGTCGACGGGGGCGGCCTTCGCGGACAGGTCGAGCAGGGTGTGGGTGTCCCAGCCGCCGGAGCGCACCTCGACGAAGGTGACGCCCACCTCGACCAGGCGGCGGGCCAGCAGGCAGCCGTTGCCGAAGGGGGTGTCGCCGTAGGCGGCGCGGGTCTTGGGGTCCTCGGTGGCCAGGTCGAAGGCCTTCATGTGCGGCGAGAGCACCATGTTGCGCGTCTGCTTGTAGAGCGCGGCGTGGTCGTTCACGCGGTCGCCCCCCCCTTTGGCGCCGAAGGCGACCTGTTCGAGCGAGCCGAGCAGGCCGATCCGGCGGTCGAAGCGGCGGACTTCCACGGGCAAGGTCGTGTTCTGCGGCGGCTTCTCGGGGTCGCGGATGACGAAGGGCTCATATTGGGCCCCCAGCAGGCCGGCGCCTGTGGTGGGGCCGCCGATGCTGACGACGTGGGGCAGGTCGAACTTGGGGTCGCCCAGCTCGGCCGCGGTCAGGCTCCCCAGGCCGGGGTGGCGCACGCTGCCGCTGGGCACATAGCCGGTGTGAAGCTGATAGGTGGCGCGGTCGTGGTTGCCTTCCTTACTCGACATCGACCGGATGAGCGCCAGGTCGCCCATGACCTGCGCGGTCTTCTCCCAGCCCTTGGCGATCCTGATGCCCGGCACGGCGGTCTCGATCGACTTGGTGCCGCCGCCATGCTCGTGGTCGGGCTTGGGGTCCCAGGTCTCAAGCTGGCTGGGGCCTCCCCCCATCCAGAGGAGGATGCAGGCCATGTTCCGCTTGCGGAGGTCGGCCGCCTGCAACGAGAGCAGGTCGGTGAAGCTCACCGAGGCCGCCCCGGCGGCCCCCAGGGTGACGGCCTTGAGGAAGTGGCGGCGGTTGACGACCGCGCCCCCTTGGCCAAGTCCCAGTCGCACGACGCTCTTGTCCCAGCTCATCGGTTCGGGTCCTTAATTGGAAGGTCGTCGAGCGGGTTTCAGCGTCGGCTGAGGAATTCGGTGGAGTTGAGCAGCGCCCAGAAGAGGTCTTCGAAGGCCTCGGGCAGGTTGCCGCCGGTCTGGGACAGGTAGCGGTCGAAGATCTTGGCTTCGTCGGCGGTGGGCCGGCGGGCCAGCACCCGCAGGTAGAGCCGGTCGAGCGCGGCGTGCGGGGTGGGCGAGCCGTCCAGGATCTCGCCCAGGACGCTGCCCCCCTTGGCGGTCGTCTTGCGGTAAGCGATCCCCTTGTTGACCATCGGCCCGTTCATCAGCACGAGGGCCTGCGGGATGGTGCCGACGACCTCGTCGGGCGGGGTGGAGGGGTCTTCGCCGAAGGTGACATTAAACAGGGCACGCGCGGGGTCTCCGCCCAGCCTGGCCCCCTTGGCCTGCCCCTTGCCCCCCTTCATCTCGGCGTTGGCGGCCTGCTTGAAGGCGCGGCTGGTGGTGTCAATTCCCAGGACCTGGGCCAGCGAGTCGAAGATCTGGTCGGACCGGAGCCGGCTGGTGCAGTTGGCGGCGAACGTCGTGCGGCCGGCCTCGCTGGCGGTGGACCTGATCCGGCGCTGGTAGGCCTTGGTCTCCATCAGGGTGCGGAAGAGCCACTTCACGTCGTAGCCCCCCCCTTGCCATTCGGAGGCGAGGCGGTCGAGCACGTCGCCGGCCTTCATCTTGCGGCCGGGGCCCATGTCGTCGACCGGCATGCAGAACCCCTCGCCCATCAGGATGGCCCAGACCCGGTTGACGTAGGCGCGGGCGAACCAGGGGTTGTCCTGGCCGGTCACGTAGCTGGCGGCCAGCACCCTGCGGTCGTGGGCCTTCAGGTTGCCCGGGACCGCTTGCTCCGAGGAGGCCAGGAAGAACTTGGGCTTCACCGGGATCAGCTTGGTGGGCTCGGCCAGGTCGGGCATGGTGTAGCGCGGGACGCCGGGCTGGGAGATCACCTCGAAGACGGCGGGCTTCTCCTGCGGCTTGGTGGCGCGCCTGGCCTTGGTGCCGGCGAAGAAGGCGGCGAACTCGTGGAACTGCTCGCGCTTCCAGGGGTCGGTCCGGTGGTCGTGGCACTGGGCGCACTGGATCTGCACGCCCATGAAGACGCGGGAGACCTCGCCGGCAAGCTCGATCGGGTCGGCGTTCTCGGCCAGGATGAACGAGGCGGCCCCTTCTTCGTCTACCCGCCCGGTGGAGGTGATCATCCGGCCGACGATCTCGTCCCAGGGGGTCCCGCCGTTGAGCTGGCCCGCCAGCCAGGTCTCGAACTCGTCGTACCGCACCCGGCCCGCGTTGGCCTGCGGGGCCCTGGACCGGATGACGTCGCGCCAGAACCGCGCCCAGTTCTCGCCGAACCCCTTGCTGGAGAGGAGGCCGGCGATCAGGTCATCGCGCCTGGAGCCGGGGCGGTCGTGCATGAACGACTCGACCTGCGCGGGGGTCGGCAGCTTGCCGACGAGGTCGAGATAGGCCCTGCGCACGAACTCGATGTCCGAGGTCGGCTCGGCCGGCTTGACCTTCGAGCCCGCCAGCGAGGCCTCCAGCATCGCGTCGATCTGCGCGGCATCGATCCGCGGCTTGGTCACGACCCGGGGGGGCCGGCCGGCCAGGGGATCGGCGGCCGGCTCGTCCTTCGCGCCGTCCTGATCCTTGTCCTTGTTCGCCTCGGCCTTGGCCTTGGCCCGCTTGGCCTTCCTCGCCGCTTTCTTGGCCTCGTCCAGACCCTTGGGGACGACGCCTTTCTTGGCAGCAAGCTTCGGCTTGGGGGTGTCGGCCGAGGCGTCGGCGGCGGGCATGGCGCCTACATCGGCCTTCAGCGGGGGGGTGGTTTCGTCGGCGGGTGCCGGGGCCATCGCCGAGGCGAGGACCGCCGCCAGCATCGCCGCCCCCGCCCAGCCTTTGGTGCGTCCGCGATGAGTCATGGCCAGGGCCCTTCTTCCTCGGTCGCCTCGACCGGCCGGGCGTGCGTCGCCCGGCCGCCTCTCCAGTTCATGAAACCCGCCCCACGCCGCAAGGTTTCGCGGCCCCTCACCTTTGAACGTCGAGAATCCGCAATCCAGGGTGTCAGGCCGTCTTACAGGATCGCCAGCAGCAGGATCAAGAGTTCCACGAGGCTGAGCCCCAGCAGCAGGCCGCTGGGCATGAATTTCTTCGTCTTGGCCAGGCGGATGGCGAAGATGATGCCCATGGCCCCGGCGACGAACGCCCCGAACTTCAGGCCGAGCACCCCGTTATCCGTGACCGTCCCGGCGCCGATGAACGCCAGGACCCCGGCGATCAGGCCTGCCCGCAGCGAGGCCGTGCTGCCCGCCTTGCGGAACCCGATGTAGCCTCCGACCGCCAGGAGCAGGCCATAGATCGCCAGCGACAACTGCGCCACGTGATGCGAGATCATCGAACACCCTCGAACGCCGCCGGGCCTAACGACCGCGAGCGTCAACCGACGCCCGCCCATGCCGCCCCCGCGCGGAAGCCCCTGACTGTAGGAAGCCTAGCACCCCGCGTCAAACATCTGGGGTGTTTGGGCCGAAGAACCCTGCCAAACGCGCAAGCCCGCACGGCCGGCCGACGACGTCCCCACCACCGCACCGATCTTCCCGGACAACCCGCCAGTCCAAACCCGCTCAACCGACGCAACTTGCGACCAGACCCGCGCCGGCGCGGGCCGCGCGACGCGCCCGGCGATTCAACGCCGTGTGCCCCTGGTGCGCAACGAACGTCCGGCCGGACGCAACCGGCTGCGAAGCCCCGACCGCACGCGGAAGCGAGTCGGAAAGCCGAGCCTGGAGCGTCGGAGTGGGCACCCCCGATTCGGCAAGATGGCTTCGTTCCGCGCCTGGGGCCGGGGTAGTCGGCATCGGGCGAGGGGTCGGGAAATTCGGGACGGCGGCCGGGTTTGGGCCTTTCCAGGCGGGCGGGTCGAAGTCGCGCTTGCCGAAGCCGTGATCGTCGGGCCGCGTCTTGTCGCCCCGGTGCATCAGGTCGAGCGCCCATTTCAACCGACGCAGGCTGGCCGTCTCATACCGGCGCAAAAGCACCAGCGTCGGATCATCCACGGTGATCAACCCCTGGGAGGCGGCCTCGCGATGATCGTCCTCGATCTCGTCGAGCGTCGACTCCTTGCGGGCGTGCAGCCGGACGAGCTGATCCTCGACGAGCGCCCGCCGATGGATCGCCACCTCGCACCCGTCATGAGGGTCGATCTGCGTGGGCAATTCGCGAAGCTCGGCCGCGACACCCAGAAGGTCGAGGGCCAGCCCCGCCTGCTCGTCGGTCCAGCTCCCGTTCTTGGCCAGTGCATGCCCCAGCATCCGCCAGCGGTCGATCATCCAGTCGCAGCCCGGAGCCGTCGTCCTGAGCCGCGCCGCCGTCTCGGCCGGCCGAGACGATAGCCCCCGCGCCAGCTTCTCAATCTCGGCCTGGCGTTCATCCCCCCAGCAATCGACGGCCCGCCGGGCCCTGAAGTCCCGAGCCAACCGCTCCTCGATCCGGCACCGTTCAATCCGCACGCTCTCCACCGCGATCGTCTCGACCAGCCCCAGCTCGAACGCATTGGCCGGTCGCAGCGACGACATCCACTGCTCGGCCCGCTCGCAGGCCGCCTTCGTCTCATCCGCGGGCAGCACCACCCCGTTGCCCGCCAGCCCATGAAGAAGGCTATTCCGCCTCGACTTATCCTTCCCCTCGACCGTCTTCGGCCCCGTGCTCTTGAGCGCATTGAGCCGATTAGCTTCGATCCGCTTCTGACTGACGTCCAGTTTGCCCATTGGTGCTGCGTCGCTTCCCTTGGGTGAGAATTCAAAGATGCCGCCGACGTTGGCGAAGGGACAACGGCGCGGCATCGCGCCATCGGTCCCTCTATTGGAGATAATCTGAAAATGCGCGAGTTTCCTCCCTAGAAAGTTGGGGAAGTTGCGCGGATTCTCGAAATATTTGCGAGTGCGCATACTGAGGCAGGCCACCTTCACCGCAGTGCGAGGTCATACGTCGGATGCTGACACGATCGCGAGCCGCGCCGCCTCGCTCCCCAGGGCCTTCGCCAGCCGCAAGGCGAAGCCAGGTAGTTCGCTCTCCGCGGTGAGGATGACCTGGTAGTTGACCCCACTAGGGCAGCCCGGTATCCAAGTCTCGACCGTGCGGTAGTCCCTCGCCTTAGTGACGTTCAGGCGCAGGCCCCGGCCCTCTGACCAGGCGTATCGCCAGGTGCCGTGGCTGTCATATTCGAACGGTGGCAAATCGAACGCGGCGCTCAGCGCCTCGCAGACACTTTCCAGTGTGGCCTCGGACCTCGCTGCGAAATATGCGTTCACCGATTACACCTCGCCCCTATCCCACTGGCACCGGCCTGGTGGAGGATGCGAGGATGGCATCGCGACCGGCTCCGCGTTCGAGATGTCTGGCAGGAATGGTAACCACCATCGTTCTGCTCGGGCAGGCCTTTGTCCATTGGAGATGGTTAAGCGGCAAACAACACTGGGGAGATCCGCTGTGGGAGAGAACTCGGGGACCTTTTCACTTTTTGGGGCACGAACAACTGAGCGGGGATGGGCCGCGACGCACGAAGAGGGGGGCCTGGCGATTCGCCGTGGAGATGCGTGCCTCCGTCTTCGGCACGACGGCGAGCGATTAGCATTAGAGATTACGCATGGGTTCGACGGTCACGTGAGCTGGCTAGGTCTCTGGGCAGAGTCGAGCCCTGGATCGATGTTCGACGCCGTGAAAGGGGGCTCTCTGACCGAGGCAATCGACTATGGCCTGGAGCTCATGGGAGCCGGCGACGATCTCAGATGAGCGGATGCTGGGACATGACTACTGGCGAGTCACATGCACAGAATCGCGGAACCGGAATTTCGCGAGGCTCGCAGGTTCAGTTGTCTCCCGTTACTCAACGGCAAATTTCTGGATGCGGTGATTGAAGGCGTCCACGACAAAGAGGTGGCCGTGGCTGTCGAAGGCCAACCCGTGGGGGGCTAAAAATTCACCGGGTTTGGTCCCTTCCGATCCGAAGCCGCCCAGGTACTCGCCTTCGGTGGTGAACCTCTGAATGCGACCGCAGACGGCGCTAACCCAGACCCGGTCGTGCTTGTCGACACAGAGGGCAACCGGCCCCTGGAGGGTCACCTTGCCGCGTCCGAAGCCGCTGAAGGTGCCGCCGAAGCTTCCCGGCTTGACCTCGTTGTCCCCCCAGGCCAGCAGGAACTTGCCCTCCGGCGTGAACTTCTGCACCCGGCCCTCCGAGCCTTCCGTGGTGTAGACGTTCCCCGTGCTGTCGAAGGCCAGGAACTGCGGCCCGCCCACCCGCGACCGGATCGAGACCTTGCCACCGAACTGGCCCGGTTTGCTCCCGTGCTCACCCCACTTGAACAGGAACTTCCCCTCGCCATCGAACACCTGGACGCGGCGGTTGGTCTGATCGGCGACGTAAACCCGACCATCCTGTCCGAGAGCAAGGCCACCCGGGCAGTCGAACTCGCCGTCGTTGCTGCCGGTCCGGCCCCATTGCCTTAGCAGCTTGCCGGCCGGGTCGTAAACCGAGACCCGATCCGTGGTCCGTTCCTCCCGCTTCCGCTCCGCAAAGTGCGAGAGGTAAAGGTCGCCCGAGCGACTGATCGCGATCCCGCCCGGATTGGGCAGCACGGGGAGGACGGCCAGGAGCTTACCGTCCACGGAGAACTTCTGGATGCGGTCGTTGTAGAAGTCGGCGACGAAGACTTCGTCGGCGGCGTTGATGGCAATCCCAATCGGGAAGTGGAACTCGCCGGGTTCCGAGCCTTCCTCGCCCCATTCCCCCAGGAAGCGCGAGACGACGGCTTTTGCCTCTCCGCCTGGCCCACCGGCGCGGTGTTCGGGACGTTGATCGGTGGGTGGAGCGGGCCTCTCCGGTTGGGCCGTCGCGACCGAGGCGAGCAGGCAGAGGACTGGCAAGTAGACGCACACCTTGCACATACCATCCCTCCGTTTTGCAACCATCTCGTTCACTCGAAGGTCAATCGCGACGCCGTAGCTTCGGAAAACGGAGCCAGCGATAACATCCTCGCACCCGCTCCCCGCCCCGTGCCAGTGGTTTACGCGGCTCGCCACCACACTCGACCGCCGATCCGCCCCCAGGCTCGCCCGGCTGTTCCTCGGCGCCGTCCTGGCCCGCGTCCGGAGGACCGTCACCAGTGGGATGGCAAAATCACATTTGGGCCGGAGGACAGGTCCTTCATGACGGGGTCGAAGTCGCTCCCGTACAGCACGCCCGCCGTGCTGGGGCGACTGTCAGCCGAATGCGGAAAGCCCCGTAAAGTGCAGGAAGCTGAGGGACTGCGACGAAACGACCTCCGCCGGCAGATATCGCGATAGGAACTCGGGAACGGGCCGGGGGCTTTTTCGCATCAGCAGAACAGATATTTTTTGATTCATCGTGCGGCGAAGTTTAAGGTGACGGCTACGTGGCCAAGGATCTCGGAACGCACCGAGTGCAGGAGGGGAGACGATGAAAGCCAGAGTCTTCGGGGGGCTTACCACCATCTTAATTCTTTGGTTCGCGAGCGAGAATGCTCGCGCGGGCCTCATTGTCTTCGATCGGGGCGCGGCCGCCTTCACGACAGATCCGACGGAGGACGGCGGGGGTACGCTCGTGGAGGCCGGGAAAGGCCTGAACGACCTCAGCGACGGGTTCGAGTACGTCAACAGCAAGCTCCGCTACAGCTTCGCTCAGCCTGGTGACTTGAACAAGAAGATCACCATCTCTTGGCAGATTATCAGGTTATTCAGCGTCGTCGACGGGCCCGTCGACGCGTACACCATCGGTGGACTCAAGGGTTCGGTGGCCTCCGGCTCAACCGACCCATTCGGTGCAGTCAACTCGATTGCCCAGGTGACGGACGTCATCGAGTTGCAGAACATCTCGCGGGCCACCCCCATCGTGCGAGGTCCCCTGTTGCCCGCCAAGTTCGACTTCGCGAACGGGCCCGTCTCGTCGAACACCTTCACGATGGCAGCCGGGCTTTACGCACTCCGGCAACGCGGCACGATCGAGTTCACCCCGACCGACCCCAACGGGACAACCGTGGAATTCTCGATCGGGAGTTTCGACTCGCACGTGCGAGCCATCCCGGAACCCGGAACCCTGACGCTGTGCGGCACCGCCTCGGTCCTCGCCCTCGGCTACCGCCAACTCCGCCGGCGCCGACCCGGTCAGTAGACTGCCTCGATACGGTCCAATCGGTCGACTCCGGCATCGCCAACGGAACCGATGTGCCTCGACCGTGCCGGAGTCGAAGTCGCTCCCGAATAGCGAGCCTGCCGCGCTGGGGCGATGTCATCCGAATGCAGTAGGTCCCGGAATGTGCGGGACAAGGCTTGTGGGATTTTGTTATCGATCCGCCCCGTTCAGGGCGCCAATCGCATGAAAGGCCAATCGAGCCGGACGAATGACTGGCAAGGCGTGCACGGCGATTGCAAGGATGTCACGAGTGAGGTAGGTCTTCTCAACTGACTCGAACGCGTGACCATCGCGATCGCCACGTTCCTCGCCGACTCCTCTGGCGGATCAGCTCATGGCACGCCTCCTTTTTACCGTCGAAGACACGTTCGAAATCCGTAACCGCGGCCTGGTACTCGTCCCCGGCATCATACCGGAGGGTGACGAGCGATTTCGGATCGGGGCCCCGATCACCCTGCTGAGACCGGATGGTTCTTCACTCGACGCACAGATTGGTGGCATTGATATGTTCAGTCCAATCCCCAAGGTGAATTGGTCATCCTGCTCAAAGGGTTCACAAAGAGTGATGTTCCCGTTGGGACCAAGGTGTGGTCGGTCGATGCCTGACTTCACACGGCAACAGTGCCGATTGGATCAGCACATTGCCTGCCCCTCATCATCCGGAGTCTGCGGAATGCCGGAATCAACGCCGATGGACGATCAATCCCGCTCCGAGGTCATTCAACCTGCCGACGATGTTTACGCCTGGATTGAGGATGGAACATCGATCCATCTCAAGGCCGTCACAAAATTCGGAGATCCCGTCGAGTTGAACGCCGACCAGGTGAGGGACATCGCCAACGCATTGCTGGATTTGGCATCGCAACTCGAGTCTTGTTGATCATTTGCCATTCGCGGATATCGACGCCAATCGCTGCAATCTCCACGAACACACACCGATCGGAATATTCTTGCACATTACTATTATTGTGGGTTTCTTCATGACATTTCCATCATTCCGCGACCACCCCGACCCGATCGGCTCCGGCGTGGTCAAACCATCAAACGACGTCCGTAAGGGGCCTGGCCTGGCGAGGGGTTTCATCGACTCAGCCCTCTGTCATGGCGGCAAGGGAACATGAATCGATCAGGACAATTCCGATCCGATTTGGACTCGGACGACCCGGCGGTCGTGACCGAGGCTGCGTTCCAGCTCGCGGATGCGGGATGCCGGGAGGCTGTGCCGCAGCTCCTCAGCATCCTCGATCGCGGCGACCTGAGGACGAACAACGGCGTGGCCTATGCGCTGGGCGAGTTGAAGGTTCAGGAGGCGAAGCCGAGGCTCATCGAGCTGCTCAGGGACCCTAAGACCTTGGGAAACAGGGGGAGCCTGATGTATGGCCTGATGTGCCTCGATTGCAGCGACGACTTCGCCGAGATCCTGCCATTCATGTTCGACGATGCGTTCGAGGTCAGGGCGAAGGTGCTCGTCATCCTGGAAGCGATCGTCCCGACTCAAGTCGAGGCGACGCTCGAAGCCGGAGTTCGCCTCCTCGAAACGACCGCGGAAACGATCCCCATCGAGAGTGAGATCCACGCGGATCTTGACGAGCTTCTCGATCTCATCGATGCGGAGCTTGACGGGCGACCTTCGACGACCGCGGATTGAAATCCTCGCGTCTGCCTCGCGGGTTGACGGGGAATGGCTGTCTCGGTGAGGTCAAGCACCTCGTGGCCCTCGAACTCGCTCCCATGGTGGAAGGGCCGGCCGGGCGAACGGCCGAATCTCGGCGGACTTCGAGGTTCACCAGATCCGGAAGCTCCCGGGATCGATTGCCGGCTTGACAGGCAACCATTTGGTTGCATAATCGGGCGATGGACGTGGAACTCGACAGGGTGTTCAGGGCGCTGGCGGATGCGGGGCGGCGTCAGTTGCTCGACCGCTTGCACGCGGAGAACGGGCAGACGCTGGGTCAGCTCTGTGCCCGCATGAACATGACACGACAGGCCGTGACGAAGCACCTCAAGCTGCTCGAGGAAGCGTCGCTGGTGGTGCCGATCTGGCGAGGCCGGGAGAAGGTGCATTACCTCAACCCCGTGCCGATCCACGAGATCTCCGAGCGCTGGATCGGCAAATTCGAGCGAGGGCGGCTCCGCGCGCTCGCCGAGCTCAAGAGCAAGCTGGAAGGAGACTCCGATGGATGAATCGAAATTCGCGTACGTGACCTACATCCGCACGACGCCGGAGAAGCTCTGGCGGGCGCTGCTGGAGCCCGAGTTCACCCGGCAATTTTGGTGCGAGACCTGGCAAGATTGCGAATGGAAGCCGGGCGCATCGTGGCAGTTGAAGGGTCCCGACGGGCGGGTTGCCGACAGCGGCGAGATCCTCGAGATCGAGCCGGAGCGGAAGCTCGTCCTGACCTGGCGGCATGAGCTCTCGCCCGAGGTGCAGGTGGAGGGATATTCCAGGATGACCTACGAACTCGAGAAGGTGGGCGAGTCGGTCAAGCTCACCCTCTCCCATGAAATCGACAGGCCCGACTCGAAGCTCATCGAGGGGGTGTCGGGCGGATGGCCGCATATCCTCGCGAGCTTGAAGAGCCTGCTGGAGACGGGGGAGTCGCTGGCGGAGACCCGCCATTGGCCGAAGGGGATGTGAGCCGACGAGGGCCGGGCCGGGATGCACTCCCGGCCCGGCCCTCGTCGAGCGACCGTCGTCGCGCATCGATCGCAGCCCACATGATACGACCGCTATTGTCCATATATATTTTATCATTATCATATTATTTAGATCGATAATTCTGACCAATCGATCGCGTCCATCGGGGGGCCGCTCGACTTTCCGAGATGAGCCCGCTTCGAGAGTTTTCGTTGGACATGGGAAGCCGGACGATGTGCGATGTGGCACCGGAAGTTCCGGGCGAAGTGATGGATCCCCATCCGAAAAATGACGGCTCGGTGAAGAAAGGTCGCTCCATGGGGCTCCTCGGAATCTTGCTCTCGCTTTCCCTGCTGATGTGGTTGGCGTTCCGAGGGTGGAGCGTGTTGCTGGTGGCCCCATCCGCGGCGATCCTGGCCGCGGCGATGTCCGGCGAGCCGATCCTCGCGCATTGGACGCAGACGTTCATGGGCGGGACCTCGCGATTCGTCGCCCAATGGTTCCCGCTGTTCTTGCTCGGTGGATTGTTCGGCAAACTCATGGACGACAGCGGATCGATCTCCTCGGTTGCGGGGTTCCTGATCGAACGGTTGGGGACGCGCAGGGCGATGCTCTCGGTCGTCCTCGCATCGGCGGTGGTGACGTATGGTGGCGTCAGCGTCTTTGTCGCCTTCTTCGTCCTGGTGCCCATGGCGCAGAAGATCTTCCGGGCCGCGGATATCCCTCGCCGATTGATGCCGGCCACGATCTGCCTCGGCGCGTTCACGTTCACGATGTCGGCCCTGCCGGGTTCGCCGTCGATCAATAATGCGATCCCCATGCCTTACTTCGGCACCACGCCGTTCGCGGCCCCCGGGCTTGGCATCATCGCGTCGATCGTCACGATGGCGTTCGGCATGTGGTGGCTCGGCCGTGCCGAGAAGGCCGCGAGGAAGGCCGGCGAAGGTTACGGCTCGGACGCAGCACCCGTCATCGACGAGAAGATTCGCGAGCATGCGACGGCCGTGGGCGAATTCGATCCGGCCGAGGTCCTCCATGGCAAGCGGGGAGATCGCGAGCCTTCGTTCCTCGTGGCCATCGTGCCGCTGGTCCTCGTGATCTTCACGAATTTCCTGATGTCGCTGGTGGTGCTGCCTCGCCTCAATACGTCGTACTTGGCCGAGGAAGCGTGGGGCGGGACCACGATCGGGGCCGTCGCCGGCACGTGGTCGGTCGCCGTGGCTCTCCTGGCCGGCGCCCTTGCGGTCGTCGCGCTCAACTACGCTCGCCTCCCCTCGTTGCGAGAGAGCATGGACGCGGGGGCGAACTCCGCGGTCTTGCCCGCGCTCACGGTCGGCAGCCTCGTGGGATTCGGGGCCGTGGTCGCGGCCATGCCCGCGTTCGCCGCGGTTCGAGACGCGTTGCTCTCGATCAAAGGGGGGCCGCTGATCTCGCTCACGGTCTCGATGAACGTGCTGGCGGGGATGACCGGCTCGGCCTCCGGCGGCATGGCGATTGCGCTCGATTCTCTCGGCGAGAGCTACATGAAGCTCGCCGTTGAACACGGGATTTCCCCGTCGCTGATGCACCGCGTGGCCACGATCGGCTCCGGCACGCTCGACGCGTTGCCCCACAACGGCACGGTCCTGACCGTGCTCCAGGTGAGCAGGCTCAGCCACAAAGAGAGCTATTTCGATATGGTAATGACGGTCGTCGTGAGCGTGATCATCGCGCTCGTCGTCACCATCGTGCTCGGGTCCATGTTTGGGTCGTTCTGACGGCGAGACCGGCGGTGCGACGAAACGGCGCATGCCCGGGGTGTGCGTCCTCATTCCGTCCCGCCGAGGACGTCGATCTTGACCAGTCGATAGCGGCCGTCGGTGGTGCGTTCGACTTCGCGGAGACTGACGCCGGGCTGGGCGGCGAGGGCGGCGGATTGGGCGAGATCGGCGCGTTTCGGGTCTTCGTTCTCGGCTCGGAGGAGGAGGTAGAGGGGGCGGTTGGGGACGAGGTTTCGCCAGAGGTTGAAGCGCCGAAGGTCGCCGTAATGATCGTCGAGGAAGGACTCGTCCTCGATGAGAGGGATGACGGTTCGGCCGGTGTGGAGGTGAATCATCTCGGGCCAGACCCCGGCGATAACGGCGTCTGGCTCGGTCTTGCGGCGGATCAGTTCGAGGGCGTGGCCCAGGCTGACCCGGTTGCTGGAGCCGGGCCACTGGCGCCCCGAGGCATGAAACAGAGCGGCGGATCGGAGGACGACGGTGGCGTTGCCCGCGAGGACCGCGACGAGTCCCGCGGCGGCCAGGACGCGGGCGTATCGAGGGGCGAGGCCGAGGTGGCGAGCGATGGTGGCGAGGCCCCGGACGAAGGCCAGGATGAGCGGGGGGATGAGGGCGAGGAGGAAGCGGTCGAGGATTCCGCCCCAGGGCCAGACCAGGAAGATGGCCATCGTGCCGGTCGCGTGGATCCAGGCGGGCCGGTCGACAAGGCGACTCGACCTTGCCAGCGAGATGAGGCCGATTGCGACGATGGCGGAGAGGGCGACGCGGAACGTGGTGGCGAGCCGTGGATGGGCGGACATCGCGCCGATGATCGGTGTGATGAAGGTGGTGGGCGAGGCGAGGACCCGGGCGGGGAAGTCGAGGGTCATGGCGGCGGCGTTGGATGCGATGATCTTCAGGCCCGCGCCGGGCGACGACCAGCCGGCCTTCATCTCCAGCAAGTAGCTGTTGGAGGGGACGACCCGCGGGTGAAGCCCTGCATAGTACGTGGCCGGGACGACGGACAGGGCCAGGCCGGCGAGGCACGCGGCGAGCGAGGGGCGTTTCTTGGGACCGACCAGCGCGGCGACGAGGGCCGCAAGGGCGAGTGTGATGCCGTTGCTGCGCAGGAGGATGCCGAAGCCGGCGATGAGGCCGTCGGCGAAGGCCCTGCGGGAGGCCCCCGTTGCGGGACTTTTGTCCCGCCCCGCCCAGCGAGCCATGAGGACGAACGCGACCCCGGCGAAGGGGAGGTCGGCGAAGATGGTGATGGCCCCTCCGATCAACACGACGTGATGATAGGCGGACGCCAGGACGATGCCGCAGGCCATGGCCGGGTGGACGCCGACCCTGCGCAGCCAGGTATAAGAGCCCAGGAAGAAGACCCAGGCGCCGGCCAGGACCAGGGTGCGGGCGATGACGATCTCACGCGCCAGGGTGGACGGCGCGGGGTCAAGGCGAAGGGCGACGGCGATGACCGCGGGCAGGCCGATCGGGTACTTGGGCGGGGGCTCGCCGGGGCGGCTGGGCAGGCCGAAGCCGAGTCCGTCACGGAGCGAGCGGGCTGCGGTGAGGTAGAGGCCGTCGTCGTGGAAGACGCCGAGGTGGCCGTTATCCAGGCCTGCGGCGAGGGCCGTCCAGAGGATCAGGCCGAGGAGGAGGACTGATGGCCAGATCCAGGCTTTTTTATGATTCAGAAATACCAATGGAATTCTCGATGCGTGGCTTGAACCCGGCCGGATCGGGACGAGTTGGCGTCGTCGGGCCCCCCCGGGGAAACGGGGAAAAGCACCGACGCGTTGACCCGTTGCCGACCCCCGTTTTCCCCGCTTCGCAGCGGATCGCGTCATTTATCGGGGCGGGGTGACTTCTCGATGAGGCCGAGGGATTGCTCGATGAGGATCTCGCCGGTCATCTCGCCGAGGGAGGTGCGGGTGATGTAGTCGTAGCGGGGGAAGCTGTTGAAGTCGACCTTGGTGAGGATGTAGCCGAAGGCGTCGTTGGTGAGGCCGAAGAGGAGGTTGTGCGTGCCGCGCATCTTGCGCTTCAGGTAGAACCCAATGTTGGGCAGGGCCTCGCCGGGGATGGTGAGGATCTGGGCGTTGCCGAGATTGACGAGGTTGATGCGTGCGGTGACGGAATGATCATCATTGTGGGGATACTTCAGGGGGGACCCGTCGATGACGGCCCACATGCCCTCGGACTCGACCGGGAAGCGGACGTCGATGGACTGGCAGTTGAGGGTGGGGTCGGGCTGCGCGGGGGCGTCCTTCAGGAGCCGGAGGGCCTCGGAGGCCATGAGGCGGCCGATTCGCTGGCATTCGTCCCAGGAGCGCGACTCGTTCACGAGGTCGGTGGCGCGGTTGTCGGCGGTGACCATCCCGCCCTGGGCGCCGTTCATGAAGAGGGCGATGCCGCCGGCGTCGGCCTCGATGGAATCGGTGAGCGGGCCGACGAGGTCGGGGCTGAGGATGCCGACGTCGTTGCCCAGGACCTCGGGGTGGACGGCGTAGTTGACGAGCGTGGCGACCGCCTTGCCGTCGGCGCCGATGGCCTGGATGACGCTCATGCGTTTGTCATACAGCTCGGGCGCATAGTAGTTGAAGGCGATCTTCCCCTTGGCCTCACCGGTGGCAATTTTCAGGGTCGTGGGCTGAAGCTTGCCGAGGGCCTCATTGACGGCCTTCGCGGCGTTGTCGCAGACGAGGTCGAGGTAGGCTAGGTCGCCGGTGTGGCCCCCCTTGCCGTCGGGGAAGGCGTAGCAGTCGGGCGCGCTGTGGGTGTGGGTGGAACCGATCAGGATGTTGGCGGGCGAGATCCCCTTGACCTTGGCGCGGACGCGGTCGCCGAGGACGGAGGGGAAGCCGAGGAGGTCGAGCGAGACGACGGCCACGGCGACGTCGCCCTTCTTGAAGACGATGGCCCGCGCGGTCAGCTCGCCGCGCTTCTCGCGGGCCGGCTTGGTGGGCCCCATGCCGCCGGAGACGGGCAGCAGCGGGTTGGGCGTGATGACGCGCACGGCCGCGCCGACCTGGATCTCGGCCATGGCGGGGGGAGTGACCCAGAGCGCGAGGAGGGCAAGAAGGGCGGCGCGTCGGTGCATGGTCGGGCGTCTCCGTCATCATCGTTGGGTGTTGCGGGGGGTGACTGTATCGCAAGGGCGGGGCGGCCGACAGGGGCTCTCGCTCGGGCTTCGAAACGCGAATCCCCGGGGCATCCGTGCCGCCGGGGATGGGTCTTGGCTCGATCGACGTGCGTGGGCGCCCGGCCGGTTCTCAGTTGTTGGGCGCGGGCGGGGCGGGAGCGGGGGCGTGGGGGTTGGCCTGGGGGTCGAAGTGGCTGTAGTCCATGCCGGAGAAGAAGTTGGTCACCTTGCTGGGGCTCTGCATGGGGGGCGGGCTGCCGGTCGGGCCCTGGTGCGGGACGCCGGCGCCGTCGCGGAGGGCGACGAGCATGGGATAGAGCTGGTCATAGGCGTTGCCCTGGTCGGACGTCTTCGACGGGCCGAACCGCAGGTTGAAGCTGTGCATGAAGGTGATGAGATGGCCCATCGTGGTCGTCGGCTGGTCGTTGAGGCCCTTCAGGAAGGCGGCGATGTCGGGCGACTGGAGCATCTTGGTCAGGCCGTAGAGGCCCTTCAGGAAGTTGTCGGCCTGCTCGCGGTCGGCCGTCCCGGCCCGGAGCGTCGAGTCAACCTTGGCCTTGAGGGTCTTGATGGCGACACGCAGGTTGGCGAGGGTCTCGGGGGAGACCTGGCCGCCCGGCGTGGCGCTCTCCTCGTGGGCCTTCTGGACCAGGGTGCGGAGGGCCGTGCGGTCGGTCTGGAAGCTGGGGTTGGTGAGCAGGGCGTCGGGCACCCCGCGCGAGGAGAGGTCGTCCAGGCTGATGACGACCATCTGGGGGGCGAACTCGAACTCGATGTTCTTGACCAGGCCGCTGGCCACGGGCTGGGTGGCCCGCTGGCTGACCTGGGTGTAGGCGTCGGGGTTGACCAGCTCGTCGAGCACGACGTTCAGGGCGTCGCCGTTGCGGATGTCGTGGGGCTCGGGGTGGTCGTGGATGCGGCTGTAGATGGTGTCGGTGGACGACTTGGCGTTTGCGACCTTCTCCTTCTGGCGGTTCTCGTAGTTCTGCATGTTGCGCTGCTTGACCGCGTACGTGTACTGGTTGACCTGCATGGCGGTGTTGGCGTTCTGGGCGCGAGCCTGCGAGGTCTGCTCGTTGTACGAGCCGGCGCCGGCGGCGAAGGCGCCCATGCCCGCGGCGTGGCTCCCGCCCACCGTGCCACCGCCCCAACCATTCCACCCCGAATAGCCGCGCGGGTAGTTGTACTGCGCCCGGGCCGGGGCGGCCGACGAGGCGATGGCGAAGGCCAGCAGGCAAGCACATCCGGCGAAGCGGAGCATCGTTGATCCTTTTCAGAGGTGTGGATTCAGCAAGTCTACGGGCGACAGCTGTGACGCAGCCCCGGCCTCGATGCCGGGAAGGCGCTCGGTTGGTCGCCGGGGGAGAGATTGGCTCGATGTCCCGGCGCCGACGATTGGCGAGGAAAATGGCGCGGATCGATCGAGTGTACTGGATTTCCGAATTCAACGCGCGACCGGTCCGCTCGGGACAGCTTACGCGGGCAATGCGGGTGATGCAACGATTCCGGCGTCTCAGGCCCGAGCCGTATGCCAATGGCCGAGCCAGCCGAGGGGCTGGCCGACGTCGCGGGCGGCGCAGGGGTGCGAGGCGACCAGCTCGGGGGGACGATGAGGGGTTGCTCGTCGAGCAGGGCTAGGCCGACGGATCGGGCGATGTCCAGATCATCCGAGACGTTTCGGTGGATGGTGGTGATGGGCTGGCGCAGGCCGGTGGCGGGGTCGATGAAGCGGGCTCGCTGCGTGCCCCGGCTTATCGATCGAAGTCGCAAGACGAGTCGAGTAAGATCGCATCGGGGAAAGGACTCGAGCCTCGGAGGCGCGCATGCTCGCCGGTTATCTCAACATCTGGCTGCCCGCGGCCGGATTGTGCTCCCTCATCTTCGCCTACCTCGCGACGCTGGCGATCGACCATCTCCGTGCGAGACGCTGGCCTCGGTGCGCGGGCACGATCGTTGAGTCGGTGGTCGAAGAGGAAAACCACGAATCAGGCGGCGGCGCATTCGGCCCGCGCGTCCGCTTCACCTATGAGGCGGGCGGAGTGTCACGCGAGAGCCGGCACTTTGCCTTCCATACGTGGATCGGCTCGCGTGCCGGGGCCGAGGCCACGATCGCCAAGTACCCCGTCGGCTCGGCCGTGACCGTCTACCACCACCCGAGCCGCCCGGAGCAGGCGGTTCTGGAGCCCGGATCCGCAGCCCTGTCGGTCGCGGTCGCCGCCTTCGCCGGGCTGCTTTTCCTCGGCTCGGTCGTGACCTGGTTGGGCGCTTCATGGGCCTCGGGCTAGCGGTCGGCCACCGACGATATGAGGGCTTTGGCGGGATCAACTTTGCCCCGAGAAGCCAGCATGCTTCCGGCCCGGCGGCGAGCCCACCCGAGGAAGGTGACGAATCGGGCAAAGGTCGGCGTGGCGAAAAACGGGAGGCCGGGCTTCGAGCGACGGCCGAGCGTCACTCGTCCAAACCATGAAGGGCCGTCCTCGCCGCTCGCCTGGGGTGCGTGTGCAACGACCCAGGCCACCGCGGAGACGGCCCCTCGAAATCGACGTCGGTCGAGATGATCGCTCGCGAAGTTTCAGACCATCTCGATGGTTCAGCGCGAGGTGCGACCTCGGAGAGGATCACGGCGCCATGCCAGCGCACCGACCAGCCCGATGCCGACCAGGACGATGGCGCTAGGCTCCGGGACGACCGAGACGCTGCCGACATAATCTAATGCGTCCGACCGAGTCACGACCGCGACGCCGTAATCGACGTTCGAGGTCCCGGGAAGAATGCCGTTGCTCCACAGGTTGACGTATCGGCCGCCGCCGATCTCGAAGAGCAGCCCGTAGATATCGAGGAATCCGCCGTGGAACGGGTAGTCCGACGCGGTCTGCGGCGAGCCGCCCGGCCAGAACAGGTTGGTGTAGCTCAGAGTGCCGTTGTTCATCGGGGGAAGGCCCGCCGCGACCGCGAACCGACTGAAATCGTCGGGCGCCAGGAGATTGGTGGCATCGGGCGTGGCGTGCGTGATCGGCACCAGGGAGCCGATCGCCGCATCGACGATGTTCAGGCCATTGTTGGTGTCGGTGAAGGTGCCGCTGATCCCGGTCACCTCGAACGCCTGGGAATACTTCGCGTCCGTCGCCGGGCCATAGGTCAACTCGATGTTGCCGCTGACCCCCGCGCCGGTGAAGCTGAAGTTGAACGTGTCGGCATGCGACTGAGTCGTGAACGACGCGGCAAGCAGCACCGTCGAAATGACAAGCTTCTTCGTCATCAGTGAACTCTCTCGATTTGCAATCGTGACAATCTTGCGCACGGATCCGCCGATGTGTTGCAATCGAACTTGCCGACGAGCAAAGCACTCGCAGCTCGACAATCGGAGGACGCCCCGGCACCGAAGTCCGGAGATCCTAGCTACCTAGGCGATGAAGAGCAAACCTTAAATCCGCACCCATTGAGTCGGCCTTTGTAAGCAGCACCTCCACCGTTGACCTCGAACGATCCTTCTTTCATGCCCCCACGGCCCAGGCGGTTCGGGGCCACTGATCTGGACGTCTTGAACGGAATCCGAGCGGGCCAGGGCGGTTCGATCGCGTCACCGGGTTCGCATGCCCACCATCCCGACCTCCTCCCGATCCATCATCCGACGTCGCGAGAATCCCGGGCAATTCGGTCCGCTGACGATCTCGCCTGAGCATTATTAGGCTTCCCCGAGGGAGGTGGCACGGGGCAATCGCCGAGAATACCGCGGCCGGTGCCGAGGACCATGGGGCCTTGCCGCTCGACCAGGGACGAGGACGCGAATGCCGCGGCCTCGTCGCGGCCCGAGGTGGACTGATCGAGGAGCCGCGAGTCGGTCGGCACGCGAAGCGTCCCCGGCGGATCAGGCCACGGGCGAGCTCCAGTGCCCGAGCCAGCCGAGGGGCAAGCCGCTGTAGCGGGCGGCGCGAGGGAGGGTCAGGGCAAGTTCGGGGGAGACGATGAGGGGTTGCTCATCGATGAGCGACAGGCCGACGGAGTGGGCGATTTCCAGATAGTCCGAGACGTTTCGATGGATGGTGGTGATGGGCTGGCGGAGGCCGGTGGATGGGTCGATGAAGCGGGCGCGCTGGCCGCCGGCGGTGCGGTCGGGGTGCAGGGCGGTGAGGATCAGGCGGCCGCCGGGGCGGAGGGTGCGGACGACCGAGGCGAGGGCCGCGGGAAGGTCGGGAAGGTGCTCGGCGACGAGTCCCATCAGGGCGAGCTCGACGGAATGATCGGGCAGGGGGAGGGGTTCGGGCAGGGCGTGGCGCACCCAGGTCACGGGACGGCCGGCGAGCTTGGCGCGGGCCAGGTCCATCATCGCGGGGGTGGCGTCGGTGGCCACCACTCGGGCGCCGGCGTCCAGCAGCGAGAGCGTATGCCGGCCGGTGCCGCAGCCGATGTCCAGGGCGAGCACACCGGAAAGGTCGCCGAGACGGGCGCGAACGGCCGGGCCTTCCATGGCGACGAGCGGGTTCCCGTCGTCGTCATAGCACGACGCCCAGGCTGTGTAGCCCTCGACGACCGATAGCTCCTCGCTGGCTTCAAGCATCCGTCATGCCTCCGTCGGGGATCGAGATCGGGCCGGGCTGGCAACGTTCCATTGTCGCCGCCGGGCCCGCGTCCGACTACCCGAGGCATTCGACGGTGAAGAACTGGCTCCGGGATGAGGCGCGGCCCACGGCTCGGCTCCGCGGCGAGGCAGCCCTGGCGCGGGCGGCGCCAGCCAGATCCGGCGCCGCCCGCTGACTCCTGCGGGATTCGGATCAACCCTGGATCACGACGTTATCGCCTGTCCCTCCGTCGAGGACGTCGAGGCCGGGGCCGCCGAGGAGGACGTCGTCGCCCTCGTCCCCGAGGAGGACGTCGGCACCGTCGCCGCCGATGAGGATGTCGTCGCCCACACCGCCGTCGGCCGTGAGGCCGATCGCTCCCGCGGCCAGACTCGAGGCTTCCACCACGTCATCGCCTGCCAGGGCGGCGATGATCAGCCGGTCGTTGGCGGCCTCCGCACCCTTGATGTTGACGCGCGCCGCAAGGCCGATCACCGAGGCGCCCGCGGCATCGCCGGCAATGACGATGACATCGTCCCCGTTGGTACCGTTGACGATGACGGAGTCGGCCTGGGCGTCGCCCGTGCCGCTCCCCGGAGGTGTGGCCAGGTCGAGATTGACTTCGGTCAGGTCGGTGCCGCTCAGGTCGTTGACCGTGATGATGTCGGCTCCGCCAAGGGCGTTGAAGTCGACGCGCTCGACGTCGTTGAGGTCCATGGTGATGTTGGCGACGTTGCGGAAGAATCGGACACGGCCGCCGTTCGCCGAGACGTCGATCAACTCGCCGATGTTGGCGCCGTTGAACAGCATCGTGTCGGAGCCGGACTGCCCCTCGACGACATCGCTGCCGTCGCCCGGGTCCCAGACGAAGGTGTCGTCGCCGGAGCCCATCAGCGCCACGTCGTTGCCGCGGTTGCCGTCGATGCGGTCGTTGCCGGTGCCGCCCAGGAGGATGTCGGCGCCGTCGCCGCCGAGGAGAGTGTCGTTCCCCGTGCCGCCGTCGACCGTGAGTTGGATCAGCGCGGCGAGCCCGTTGCCGGCCGAGAACGTATCGTCGCCGCCGTTCGCGTTCACGACAAGGTTCTCCGACGTGCCGATGTCCAGGCTGAACGGGGCGGGGTTCGTGCGGTCGAACCGGACCCGGGTGCCGTTCGCGACCGCGGTGAACTGCTCGGCACCGTTGCCGCCGTTGACCTCGACGGTGTCGACGCCCGTGCCCCCTTCGTTCAGGTCGGTGTCGTCGCCGGGGTTCCAGACCAGCCGATCGTTGCCCGCCTGACCGAAGACCAGGTCGTCGCCGTCGCCGCCGAAGAGCATGTCGTTGTCGCCGCCACCGATCAGCAGGTCTCCTCCCCCCTTTCCAAAGAGCATGTCGTTGCCGTCGCCGCCGAAGAGCTGGTCGATGGCGGAGCCGCCGGTGAGGACGTCGTCGCCGGCGGCTCCGAAGAGGTCCGCCTTCGGCAATGCGCCGTTGGCCTCGTTCAGGTTGAGGACGTCGTTGCCGCCCATCCCGAAGACCTGGATCAGCCGGGTGTTGGCGACCGTCCCCGTCCCGCCCTGGATCGGCACGGCGCCGCCGTTCACCAGGAGCGTCCCGCCCGCGTTCCGCGAGACCGAGACGGAGTTGGCCAGGGCATCGCCGAAGACCGTCAGCACTCCCTGCGCGGCCGAGAACGTGGCCGTGACCGCCGGCAGGACGCGGCAATCCAGCAGCTCGGGGCGATCGAGCTCGACCGGGCGAGCTCGCCTCGACGGCCGCAGGCCGTGCGGACGACTGGAGTGCGCGACGCGTTTTTTACGCTTCCACATGAGAGTCAACTCCAAAGTTGCAGGGAAGACGCAGGAGACCCGGCGGGCCTCCGGGTGTGCTCCGGGTCAGGATCCTCGACGCAGGACCCAGCCCGGCAGGCCACGACGGAATTGGATGTTCCTCTCGACCCTCCGGCCCTCGCCCGAGGAATGCCCCGGTCCGATCACGGCACGACTCGCAGCCTCACGCTGCGGCCCTGCCGAACAGGCGCCTCGGCGTGTTCAAGGGTGACCGCGCGAGCCCCGTTCCCTCGGGACGCATCCTGGGCCGCCGCCGGACGACGGGGCTCTTTGTGTAGCCTGGCCGGGGCCTCTCGCCGGGACGAAGCTCGGTTCGACGCGCCGGGCCCGAACGGTGGGAGACGGGCCGCCGAGCGGGCGGGCGGTCGCGGGCTCGACCGAGCCTGCCTCGCCCATTCCCGGTGCCCATCGCGGGCCGATTGGCAACGCCCACACGTTCAGACGTGCAATTTACACACTTCTCGGTTGGATCGATATTCGAAAAGATCCCGGTGTGTTCAGGGCGGCACGCTGCGAGGGCCTTCCGACACGACCGCCATCGGGCTGCCAATGCTCGAGCGGCCCGGTCGTTGCCGGGGCACGAGCTGGGGTTTCCGGCCGGCGGCGAGATCGACGGATCGTCCAGCGCGGCCGGCCGAGTAGGGTTCCACGCCTCAGATCCGGGCGTCTCCCCGGCTTATCTTCGACCGGGGCGTGGTCGCGGGCGGCGCGCGAAGGCAACCCCGGACCGAGGGCCCGGTCCGGGGTCGTCATGGCGGTCGGGAGAGCAAGAGCCCGGCCGCAGTTCGGGGGGAATTGGTCGGGTTGGCGGCCGGGTTTCGTCCCCGGCCACCGACCCTATCTGATCAAGGATTGCCCGGCGGGGGCGGGGGAGGAGTTGGGGCGGGCAGGGGCTGGTTGGCCCCGGCCGGGGGACCGCCGGGCTGGACTCCGCCGACTTCGAGGAGGTCGGGGCGGCCTTCCTGCTCCTGGAGCGGGTTGGGCTGACCGGGGACCACCGGGATGACGGCCGGGCTGCCCGGGGCGGCGTTTCCGGCGTTGGAGGCGCCCGCGGGGGCGTCCGTCGGCGAGATGCCCATGGCCTCCATGCGGGCCCGCTGGGTGGCGGCCTGGGTGTTGGCCCAGGGGAAGTTCGGCCCGGGGGCGAAGTACTGGACGTCGTCCCGCATGTACTTGCCCGAGGGGAGCGTCATGCCTGCGTATTCGACCTGGCAGCCGGTCGACGGTAGGAACCCGCCGACGACAAGCCCAGCCCAGAGCGCCAGGCGGCGACCATTCGGCCGGCGCGGCGAGCTCGTGCGGGGGCACACCATCGTTTCCACCCTCCATGGTACGGCCCCGCCTCGGGAGAAATCCCTTCGGGGCCGTCGATCATCCTGAGTCTGGGTCCGAGACACGACACCAGGGGCCTTCGCCGACATCCGTGGGCTTGGGCCGTCTGGCACGGTCACACGGAAGGAATCGGCCAGAGCGGGCGGTCAAGGCCAATGATTCCGTCGAGAAAGGTCGCAATGTCTCCCTCGGGGTTCGGGGTTGGCCCCAAAGTCATCGTCGCTACAATGCGACCCCGCCCGGAAATGGGGCGGTTCGGGGGGTGGCCCCGAGGGGGCGCGTCGATGCGCCCAAACTCTTCGACGGACGGGAATCACGACGAATGCTGTCCTTGAGCGAGGCGCGCGACGCCATACTGGACGGGGCCCGGCCCGGCGAACCGATCTCGGTGGCGCTGACCGAGGCCCTGGGCCTGGTCCTGGCCGAGCCGGCGATGGCCGACGTCGACCTTCCCCCGTTCGACCGTGCCCGCCGCGGCGGCTACGCGGTGCGCGGGGTCGACGCCTGGCGCGGGGCCCGGCTGCGGGTGGTCGACGCCCAAGGCTTCGGCGACGGGATGGGCCTTCAGGTCCACGCCGGCGAGGCGGCCCGCGTCCGCACCGGGGCGCCCATGCCGGTGGGGGCCGACGCCGTGCTGACCATGCACGACGCCCGCGCCGAGCCCCACGAGGGGCACGGCCGGCTGGTCGAGATCCTTAATGGCGCCGACGTCGGCGACAACGTCGCCACGCGCGGCGAGCTGCTGGAGGCGGGCGACGCCATCGCCCCGGCCGGCACGGTCGTCCGGCCTTCGACCATCCCGCTGCTGGCCTCCCAGGGGTGCGTCTACCCGATCTGCCACCGCAGGGCCCGCGTGGCCGTGGTCGCCGTGGGCGACGAGCTGGTCAACCCCGTCGATGCGCCCACCTTGAACCGCGAGCGCAGCGCGGCCAACCTGGCCGTCCTCGTCCCCTGCCTGGCCTGGGGCGCCGCGGCGCAAGACCTGGGCGCCGTCGGGAGCGACCAGGCCGACTCGGCGCTGGATCGGGCCCTGAATGCGTCGGTGGTGCTGGTGCTCGGCGAGCACGGAGGCGCCGTGCCCAGGGCGCTCCGTCGTGCCGGGGTCGAGATGCTCTTCGACGGCGTGGCGATGCAGCCCGGCGGGCGGATCGGCTACGGAGTCATCCGCGACGGCCAGGGCGGCGTGGTCAACCACGTCTTCCACCTGTCGGCCCGGCCGACCGAGGCCCTCATCGGCACCGTCCTGCTGGTCGGCCCGCTCGTGGCTCGGCTGCACGGCCGGGACGACCGGCTCGGGGGACTTCCGGCCCGGCTCGACGAGGGGCACGTGGCGCACGCCGAGCGGGCCCAGGTCGTGCCCGTGACCGTGCGTGTCTCCGCCGATGGGACGCTGCACGCCAGGCCCGTGGCCCACCGTGGCCCGGCCGACCTGCCGGGACTGGCCGCCGCCGACGCCCTGGCCTTGCTGGCCCCCCGCGCCGGAGCCTGGCAGACGGGAGAGCTGACCGAGATCCTACCCCTGGGCGCCCCCTGGGCCTGAGCAGTCCCGTGACAAAACAGCCCGCCTCCGGCCTCATGCGTCAGCCCGCCGGAAGGCGGCGGGCTGCGTCACGGCGCGGGCGGCGGGCGGAATCCGGATTGCTGGCCCACCTGGCAATCCAGGACGCTCTCCCCCAAGTCGCCACGACTCCACGATTTGCATCTACTCCCTCACCACTCTTGAATGCAATCTTGGATTGATGTTTAGAAATCTCGACTCTCTTCAAGCGATCAATGTCGAAGTGGCCTAGGTTTAAGCGACGTCGGGCCGTAATCGGAAGAATTGGTGTGCGGAACGTCGGCTACCTCTCGCTCTTTTGGCGGGCGCGGCACTAGGATCGGGTCGCCCCTCTCTTCTCTCGGATCGTCCGCCAAGGAATGCGGCCAGCCCCTTCGCGGGCCCGGCGCAGGCACTCGACACGCACCTTGATGAGACACCCATGGCACGTTCCACCCGACGAGCCCAGGCCGCCCTGCGCTTCCGCCCAACGCTGGATTGCCTCGAAGTCCGCCGCCAGATGAGCGGGGCGACCTCCCTGGCCGCGTCGGTCGTGACCAACAGCGTGCTCGTCCGGTTCAAGGATACGGCCAGGGCCGACTCGATCGCCCTGACCCTGAACTCCCTGGGCGCCACCGTCGTCGAGTCGTACGAGAACGGGCCGAAGCACATCGTGCTGGGTTCCGGAGTGGCTCAGTGGTACGCGTTGCAGGCGCTGATCGCCGACCCGAACGTGATGTATGCCGAGGCCGACAAGACCTTCCAGGTCTCTGGCGCGGCCGACCCGAGCGACGCGAGGTACTCGCAGCTCTGGGGGCTGAATAACGCCAACGACGTGGACATCAACGCGCCCGAGGCCTGGAGCATCACCACCGGCACCTCGGCGACGATCGTGGCGGTGCTGGACACGGGCATCGACATCACGCACCCCGACCTGGCCTCGAAGGTATGGGTGAACACCGCCGAGATCAGCGGCAACGGCGTGGATGACGAGAATGACGGCTATGTCGACGACTACAATGGCTGGAACTTCGTCAACAACACCAACGACGTGCGAGACAACAACGGCCACGGCAGCCACGTCTCGGGGACTATCGCGGCGGCCTCGGACAACGGAGTCGGGGTGACGGGGGTGAACTGGAAGGCCCAGATCATGCCCCTGAAGATCCTGGACTCGAAGGGGAGCGGCACCGATAGCGCGGCGATCGCGGCCATCTACTACGCGGTGGCCAAGGGGGCCCGGGTCATCAACGCCAGCTGGGGGGGCGGGGACTATTCGTCGGCGATGCTCGACGCCATTCGCTTCGCCGGCACGAAAGGAGTCCTGTTCGTCGCGGCCGCCGGCAATGACGGAACGAATACCGACGGGTCGCCCGAATACCCTGCCGACTACGGCGCCTCGAACATCATCTCGGTGGCCGCGGTCGATAGCAGCGGCAACCTCGCCTCGTTCTCCAACTACGGGGCGAACAGCGTGACCCTGGCCGCCCCCGGCGTGGGCATCGTCAGCACGATCAACGGCGGGCGGTACTCAAGCTATTCGGGCACGTCGATGGCGACCCCGCACGTCGCGGGGGTCGTTTCCCTGATCCTGGGCCTGTACCCGCAGGACACGCCCGAGCAGGTCATCGCGATCATCAAGGCCACCGTCAAGCCGCTGGCCTCGTTGGCCGGCAAGGCGCAGGCCCCCGGGATCATCGACGCGGCCGCGGCCCTGACCCTGGCCGGCGCCGGGAACACCGGCTCCTCGATCACAACCCCGCCCACGATCACACCGTCGGACGGGACGAGCGTCGGCGGCGTCCTGAACCTCCAGGTGGGCGCGTCGAGCGACGACGACGTGCGGGCGTCGATCTACGCCTCGGACGAGTACCTGGCCAAGCACGGCGGGACGACCGCCGGATTCCTCACGGGCCTCTATTCCGACCTGATGGGCCGGACGCCCGACGCGGCGGGCCTGGCCTACTTCACGGGCCTGATCGCCGGCGGGGCCAGCCGTGTCGATGTGGCACGCTGGATGATGGGATCGGCCGAGGCCCTGGTGACGAAGGTCGCCCGCTGGTACCAATCGGACCTGGGCCGCATCGCGTCGCTGTTGAACCTGAAGGCCGACACCGGCGTGCTGGCCTATGCTCACACCCTGATCGCGGGCACCGCCGGCGACGCCCTGGTGCGGACCTGGATCCTGGGCTCGTCCGAGTTCCTGAACCGCTCAGGCAAGACCAACGCCGGCTACGTGTCCGCCCTGTACCAGGACCTCCTGGGCAGGCCCGCCGACGCGACCGGCTACGCCCAGTTCGTCGGCCTGCTCGATAGCGGCCTGGCCAACCGGGGCGACGTCGCGGTCGCCATCATGGGCTCGCCCGAGGCCAAGCAAGCCAAGGTCGCCGCCTGGTACCAGCAGGGCCTCCTCCGGACCGAGTCCCTGGCCACCCTCAAGGCCAACGCCGGCGTGAAGGGCTGGGCCACCTTCCTGGGCAACCTCTGATGGCAGGCCCACGATGAGTACCAACCTCGAGGCAAGGGTCAAGGCCTTCGTGGCAAGCGCGACGATGACCGATCCCGAACGTCTCACCCCTGAGACCACACTCTTCGGCGATCTCGGTACGGATGGTGCGGACGGCTGGGAACTGATCGAAGCATTCGGCAAGGAGTTCGAGGTCGACCTGTCCCGGTTTGATGCGTCGAAGCACTTCGGGCCGGAAGCCAGCGGCAACCCGCTCGCGATGCTTCATTGGTTCATCGAGGAATTCCTACTTCGGAGAGACCCCCACGAGGTCTGGGGACTCTCGCCCATCACGATCGGGGATTTGATCGAGGCCGCTGAACGGAAGGAATGGCTCAAGTAGCGGCTTCCAGCTCCGCCATCCAACGAATGACGGCGAAATTGGCCGCGTGATCGTTGCCCGCCCCCTTAGGCGAGGATCTCTCGGACGACGCGGCCGTGGACGTCGGTGAGGCTGTGGTCCCGGCCTCCGTAGCGGAAGGTGAGGGCCTCGTGGTCCAGGCCGAGCTGGTGCAGGACGGTCGCGTGGATGTCATGGATGGTGAGCGGGTTCTCGGCGACGGAGTTGCCGAATTCGTCGGTCGCGCCGAAGGTACTGCCACCCTTGAAACCGCCGCCGGCCAGGACGACGGTGTAACCGTTGACGTGGTGATCGCGGCCCGCCGTCTCGCTGACGACCCCAGTGTGCGGGGTCCGGCCCATCTCGCCGGCCCAGACGACGACGGTGGAGTCGAGAAGGCCCCGGCGTTTGAGGTCGGCGATGAGCGCGGCGACGGGCTGGTCGGTGATCATCGCATTCTCGTTGTGGTACTTCTTCAACTCTCCGTGCTGGTCCCAGGGTGAGTTATTGGCGTGGGTCAGCGGGCAGGTGATCTCGACGAACCGGACGCCTCGCTCCACCAGGCGGCGGGCACGCAAGCATTGCAGGGCATAGAACTTCTGGTAGTCGTCGGGGCGATCGAGTCCGTAGAGGCGGCGGGTCTCGGCGGACTCGCCGGCGACCTCGGCGACCTCGGGGACGGACGACTGCATGCGGAACGCGGCCTCGTAGTTCTGGATCGCCGACTCGACGGCGGCCCCGTCGGTCGACTCCGCGGCGAAGGAACGATCCTGGGCCGCGAGCAGGTCGAGCTTCAGACGCTGGATGACCGAGGAGTCGGCCGGGACGATGTCGTCGACCGGGACACCTTTCGACCGGATCATCGTCGCGCCGTGGACGGCGGGGAGGAAGGCGGGGGCGAAGTTCTCGAGGCCGCCGTTGGGAATCCAGTCGTTGTTCAGCAGCACATATCCCGGCAAGTTGGCGTTGCCGGTGGCGAGGCCGTAGGAAACCCACGAGCCGAAGCTGGGCGCCTGGCCGGTCACGCGCCCCGTATGCAGCAAGAGGCTCTGCTGGCCGTGCAGCGGCTGCTCGCCGACGATCGAGCGGACGACGCAGAGGTCATCGGCGACCCCGGCGAGGTGCGGCAGCAGATCGCTGACCCAGAGCCCGCTCTGGCAACGCTGGCGGAACGTCCAGGGGCTACCCAGCCAGACCCGGCTGGCGGCCGACTGCGACTTCTTGGAGACGGCCGCCTCGCCGATGGGCTTCCCTTGATGTTTGGCCAGCGCCGGCTTGGGGTCGAACGTGTCGACGTGGCTGGGGCCGCCATCCATGAAGCAGAAGATGACGCTGCGGGCGCGTGGGGGAGCGCCCCCCGAGGCGCGGGCCTCTTCGTTCATCAGCCCGGCCAGCGCCAGCATGCCGAAGCCGCACGAGGCGGAGTTGAGGAACTCGCGGCGGGACCGGAGGCGACGGTTGCCATGTCCAGGGCAGGGGGTTTCGTTCATGGATGGACTTCCGATCTCTCTGGTTCCGGCGCCGGGCGAGGTTGCTCGTCGGGGGCCCTTCGCGGTCAGCGGAGGTAGAGGAATTCCTTGGTATTGAACAGCGTATGCGCCACGTCGGACCAGACCGGCGCGCACGTCGGCACGTCGTGAGGGCCGACCCCACGCCCGCGGGCGAGAGCGTCGACCAGGCCCGCCCAGCGGCCAAGCTCGTCGGCCCTCGGCGGTCGGCCGAAGGCCAGGTTGAACATCGTCGTCAGCCGCGCATCGACCGACGCGGGCGGTCCCGCGGCGAGGCGTTCTCCCCAGAGCCTGGCCTGTCCCTGGACGAATGGGTCGTTGAGCAGGGCGAGGGCCTGGGCGGGAACGTTGGTCAGGTCGCGGCGGCCGGCCGGGATCTTGGGCGGGGGCTGGTTGAACGTCGCCAGGAACCTGGGCGGTTCCATCAAGGTCGACTTGATATAGAGCGAACGGCGGCCGTCGCCATCGAGCGGCCCGGAGACGAGGCGTTTCTGGGGGTCTTCGTTCGCCCTGTGGGGGTCGATCGTCGGGCCGGAGAGCCGCAAATCGAGCCGCCCCGAGGCCGCGAGGATCGCGTCTCGGACCGACTCGGCCTCCAGACGCCGCAGGGGAGCGTGGTGGAGCAGGCGGTTGCCGGGGTCGACCTCGGTGGCACCTGGCGCAGCGATGCTCCCCTGGCGGAAGGTGGCGGTCAGGACCAGTTCGCGAACCAGGGCCTTCGTCGACCAGCCTCGATCGACGAGCCGCGCGGCCAGCCAGTCGAGCAGCTCGGGGTTCGACGGCGGGTCGCCGAGCTTGCCGAAGTCGTCGGGCGTGGCGACGATTCCAGTGCCAAAAACCCACTGCCAGACCCGGTTGGCGTAGACCCGCGCCGTCAGGGGGTTGTCGGCCGAGGCGACGCGTTCGGCCAGTTCGAGTCGTCCGCTCCTGCGGTCCGAGAACTCCGGGGCCGAGCGGCCCTCGGCCAGCACGCCCAGATAGCCACGTGGCACGGCCGCGCCGAGCTTGTCGTACTCGCCTCGGACGTTGAGGCGATAGTTCTCGCCGTCGTCGAGGTCGGCAAGGCCATTGACGGTCTGAGGGTCGGGCACCAGGCGTTCGGCCGCCCGGTAGGCGTTCACCAGGTCGCGGATCCCGAACGGAGCAGGGCCATCCCATCGGTTGGTCAGCATGCCTTGCGTCAGGAGCCAGTTCAGTCTGATCGCGTCGTGGTCGGTCGCCTCGTCGCCGGCCCAGCGCTCCAGCGAGGCGCGGCACCAGCGTGAATACCTGGCGGCCACCTCGGCCAGGGTCGTGGGTGCGGGCCCCTCGAAGAGCGGGAGGAATTGGGCGAGATCGTCGCGGGGCGTTCCCTGGGCGCTGCCGACGACGGCTCGGGTGACGCCGAACCAACTCCTGGGATCGGCCGCCTGCGCGTCGGTGCAGGCGCCGCCGAGGCCGACGCGGGGCGGGAAGTTCGGGTTGCTCGTCTTCGTCGCCAGCTCGCGGTAGACGTTGCGCCCGGCCAGCTCGGGCAGGGGGGGGACGGTCGACCAGGCCGGGGCGGGCCGCGCGAGATATTCCTGCCGCTCGGTAAGGAACGCGTTGTCGACCACGGTGCGTTCGGCCGCGAACTCGGCCCCGCATGTCTCCAGGCTCAGCCAGGCGGCGGGAAGCGACTTCAGATAGGGCGATCTCAGCGCGCCGTTGAGCCTGGGCGAGAGCGCATTGGTGAACAGGCCGCCCGGCAGAACGGCGACGAGGGCCGCCGGCCCTTCGAGCGCGACGACGAAGTCTCCGGGACGGACGGGCCCGTCGCGGAGTCCGACTCCGTCGACCGACCAACCCGGGGGAAGCCCCTTGGAGAAGTCGGCGACGACCTTGAATTTCGAGGCGTTGTCATCCGCACGCGTTTTGTGCTCCCCGGCGTAACCAGCGGCGATCGAGGACCATGCGGCGGCAAGGTCCCCCTTGTCACGGGCCACCTTGGCGAGCGCGACCCAGGCCCGCAGTGGATGCTCCCAGGGGGGCTCTGCGCCGGCTGCGGACGTGGCTCGCCCCCAGGCGGTCGGCGCGTCGGAGGGGGATGGCGTCGCGAGCAACTCCCCGGCCCAGCCGCGAGATTCGCCCAGCCACCAATCCGCGAGAGCCCGGCGCAACGGGCCCTTCAGCCGTCTCAGCTCGTCGAGCGCCCGGGCGCCTCGGGCAGGGGTGTCGAGCGTATGGGTGACCCACCGAGGGCTCATGAAGGCGCCGGCCAGGGCGTAGTAATCGCGCTGGGAGACGGCATCGATCTTGTGATCGTGGCAGCGGGCGCAGCCGACGGTCGTCCCCTGAAAGGCCTTGGAGAAGGCGTCGATCTTGTTGTGCACCATCTCCTGATGGATGCCGTCGAACTGGGCGCTGTCGCCGTGCCGGTTCTCGCCCATCTGGAGGAACATGGGGCCGATGAGCGACTCGTTCGTCTCGCCGGCGGGGTCGAGCCTGGGCCGCTCCAGCAGGTCGCCGGCGATCTGTTCGCGGGTCAACTGGTCGAACGGGATGTCGGCGTTGAAGGCGCGGACGAGATAGTCTCGATAGCGCCAGGCCCCTTTCGCGGGGATGTCCCACTCATAACCGTAGGTGTCGCCGTAGCGCACCACGTCCATCCAGTGCCTAGCCCAATGCTCGCCGAAGTGGGGCGAGTCGAGGAGTCGGTCGACCAGCCGCTCATAGGCTTCGGGCGAGCTGTCTCCGACGAATGACCTGATCATGTCCTCGCCTGGAGGAAGGCCCGTCAGCACGAAGGCGAGCCGGCGAGCCAGGGGCGCCCGATCGGCCGGGGCCGACGGGGCGAGGCCCGCTCGTTCGAGCTTCGCCAGGACGAAGCGGTCGACGGGCCCCTCCGGCCAGCGGGCGTCGCGGGTCGAAGGGACGGCCGGTCGGGCGATGGGCTGGAGGCTCCACCAGGACCGGCGTTCCCCGAGCTTGGCTTCCCACTCCTGGCGGCCTGAATCCTCGGGAGAGGGCGCGACGTCGCGGGGGTCGTATGCCCCGGACATGACCCAATCACGGAGGTCTTTGAGGGCGGACTCGGGCAATTTCGGGGCCTTCTGGGGCATCTCGAGGCCGGGCTCAGCATGCTCCATGACCCGGACGAGCAGGCTCCCGTCGGCGTCCCCCGGCTCGACGGACGGGCCGGAATCGCCCCCCTCGATCAGGCCACCCTTCCAGTCGACCCGCAGACCTCCCGCCTGTTTGGACGCGCCGTGGCAGTCATAGCAGTGGATGGCCAACACGGGCCGGATCTTGGACTCGAAGAACGAACGCCGCGACGCCTCGTCCTCGGCTGCGGCGGCCACGCGGGCGAGGAGGACCGCCGCGAAGGCGCCGATCTGGAGGAACGGCCGGGCGGAACGACCCCGATCGGCTCGGGAAACCTCTGGCGGCATGGGATCGATGCTCCGGGCCGGCGTCGCGGTTCTCGGGCTGAGAGCGACCTTCCTCAATCGACCGATCGTGTTCAACAGATCCTAAACAAATTGGCGCGGCGATGCACCTGCCGTCCGTCGTCCCGGGGTCCAACGCTCAATCTGGCCGGCAAGTGGCCCGGGAGGGCTGGACGCGGGGGACCTGGGGCGACAGACTCGAAGCGCGATCGCCGGCCCGGCGTGGAATGGCGTGGACGAAGCGGGCGGGCGTAGGCGCAAAGAGGACTCCGACCCCGATGTTCGACGGCCCGCCGAGTTTGATGCCCCTCTCCGCCTCCTCGTCGTCGACGTATGCAACCCTGTCGGCCATGATCACTCCGGCGATCTTCCTGACGGCCAACGGGTCGCTGATCATCTCGACGTCCAACCGGATGTCGAGGATCGTCGACCGGATCCGCGTGCTGAACGACCTGGGCGACTCGATCGGCCGGGGCGACACCAAGCTGGATTATCTCGCGACCCGGCTGACGCACATCAATGATCAGCTTGGCCGGCTCATCTGGCGCAGCGACCGGATCCGCTACGCCCTGACGATGCTGTACCTGGCCTTCGGCGCGTTCATTCTGACGAGCCTCTCCCTGGCGCTCGACGTGCTGGCCGGCAACCACAGGCTGGTGGCCCTGCCCACCCTGACGGCGCTCGTCGGCGTGACCCTGATGCTGGTCGCCTGCCTGAATATGGTCCGTGAGGCGTTGGAGGCGCTGCGATCGAACCGCCGCGAGGTCCGCTTCTACCGCGAATTACAGGACCGACGCCGCGCCGACGGCCGCGATCTCGTCCCGTTCGCCCCATCCCCGCCCGTCGACGGCCCAACCTCGGGCTCGAAGCCGCCGCCCGAGACGTCCATCCTCCTCAAATGATCCTGGATCGATGCCGAGGAGCCAGGGCCGAGTCGAGGGAGTGAGGGACGATCCCACCCGGCCGGCGTCTCGGCCATGAAGCGGGTCGGTGCCAGCCGGTGAGGGGCAGAACCCCGATCACCTTCGGGGACACGCAAGCCGAATCGAGAGGTGATTGTTTTCTGCGCTTCGTAATGCGCAAGAGCGGGAAGCGGTGCAACGGGGTGGTTTCCCCGCCCGACCCGATTCGGAACATCACCGCGCTCGTGCGACGTGCGATGCCCTTGAAACGTCGCGGAACGACACGCCTCTCGAAGCCGCGGGCGTTTCTCAATCCGAGCATCCCCTCACCCGGCGCAGCAATTGCTGGACATCTCGGCCGATTCCAGAGATTTCGACATCAGATACATGGCGATCTGTCTGCGCGCGAGTGGGATCCTCGGCGCCGACTCCCCGGATCGACGAATCGTCGCGGGAAAGCTCGACTGATGTTGGATCCACGCGAAATCTCCACGCATTGCCCTCGTTCTTGATTGCCCGTGGCGGGACATGACCGCCGGCCTGGGTGCCTTCATGGGCAGCCCGGGTTGACTCTCCACACCTCGACCGAGCTAACAAGAGAGATTCAAGCATGCTGAACGAACTCGACCGCGAAGTGTCCTCCACGTCCGAAGTCGTCGATGAGCCGGCCGCAGGCCGTGGCCGTCGGTCCTTCCTGATGCGCTCGACGCTGGCGATCCCGGCGGCCCTGGCGATGAGTGGCGTGGCGAAGGCGGGCAGCCTCGGCACCCTTCCGTCGCTGTACTCGGGCTGGAATTCCCGCAACTTCCGTGAGATCGGCAACGACGAGGCGAATCACGTCTCCGTGCTGACCTCGCTGCTGGGCGCGAATGCCCGGCCCAAGCCGACGTTCCAGAACCTGGTGGCCGGCAGCGCCGCGCAATTCGCCGGCCTGTCCCAGGCGTTCGAGAACATCGGCGTTGGGGCCTATCTGCGGGCCAATTTCTTCATCTTCGACGCCCAGACTCGCTTCATCGCCAACCAGATCGCGCTGGCGGAAGCCTACCACGCGGGCTACCTCAACACGCTGGTGAATACGCCGGTCTTGCCGAACGGCAACTCGTTCGCCAATGGCCTGCTGGTCAGCCAGGTCGTCAACGCCGTCAGCCCGTACGTCGCCAGCCTCAATGGCGGCCCGGCCCCAGGCTACGATGACGTCAGCTCGGCTGCCAACGACATCAACATCCTGAACTTCGCCCTGCTGCTGGAGCAACTCGAGGCCGAGTTCTACAGCATCAACATCCCTCGAGTCTTCGGCTGATCGGAGGGCCACGGCAACCGCCGAGCGCGCTGATTTAAGGTCCCCGCAATCGACCTGCGGGGGCCATCTCCGTTCGAAGCCGGCGATTCGGGGCGGGCGAAAGGGCCAACTGCCTCTGCTGCCCGGTCGCCAACATCCAGGGCGTGACCCTTGCCGGAGCGGGGTGACTCGCCGACAATCGCTCGATCGAGTGTGTAAGCGTTGACTCGGTCGATTCCTGAGGGGCGGCATGCAACAGCGATCCGTCGTCGCGATTGGCTTCGCGCTCGCATTGCTGGCGGCTGGGCCCGGCGCGCACGCGGCCGAGCTTCCAGGAAGCGGCGTCGCGAGCCCGAAGGCGAACGCCGAAGATGACCTGACGATCCGGCCGACGGTCCTCATCCGGCAGGGCAGGACCGTGGGCAGCGGCACGATCATCGCGTCTGTCGCGGGCGAGACCCTGGTGCTGACCGCCTCGCACGTCGTCAACGGCCGCGAGCCGATCGTCGTCGAACTGCATCGGTACAACCTCGGCCGCGAGGCGGAGCCCGCCGCGGCGGGTGCCCGGCCGATGGCCGTCAAGGGGGATCGGGTGGGGGACGACCGCCACGGAGACGTCGCGGTGGTACGCATCCGAGGGATGAGGGCCTTGCCTTATGTGGCCCGGCTGACGGCCGGCGATGAGGAGCCCGCCCAGGGCTCGAAGGTCACCTCGGTGGGAATCGACCTGGCGACGAATCTCAGCCGATGGTCCACGACCATGCGAGGCGTCGCCTGGCTGGACATGACGCAGAAAGAAGAAGAACGCCCGTTCCTGGTCACGACCAAGGCCCCGGAGCACGGCCGTTCGGGAGGGGGCCTGTACCAGGACGCCCTCCTCATCGGCGTCTGCGTGGGGCGGGCCGAATTCGACGAGGGGCGGACCCGGGGCGTATTCGCGGGCGCCTCGAACATCCGCCTGGTGCTCCAGGAACGAGGCCTGATGGACCTGATCGCGCAGTCCGAGCAGATACCGCTCGCCGACCGCTCGGCCTCGTTCCGTCGAGGCGAGATTGCCCCCGGCGCGCGGCGTATCGTGCCCGTACCGACGGCCGCGGGGAGTCGCTCGCATGGAAGATGAACTGACCGATTTCCTGGTCGAGAACCGAGTGACCGGCGAGGTCGTCCTGCGTGGCCTGGTTGAGCCGGGCGGCGTGTTGGTGATCCTGGGCGCCTCGCCGTCGTTGACCGACGCCCTGGCCGATTCCCTGCTGTCGATGATCCGCGGCCAGATCGCCGAGGGATACGACGGGGGGACCCTGGAGCCGCCTTATTACGAGTGGTCGGGTGCGGGATACTGAGCGAACCAACGCTGAAGCTCAGCGAGGAGTGAGCTTGGGCCAGTCCAGTTCGACGCCCCGCGCGGTGAGGCTCGCCTGAAATTCGCGGAGCCGCGGCTGGGTGTTGCGGACGGCGCGGGGTGAAAGCTTGCGGTCGAGGCAGAAGGCCGCCAGGGCGCCGGCGGCCTCGCCGATGGCCCACTCGACGGGGTGCAGGCGATAGCAGCCGTTGGTGATGTGGGTCACGCCCAGGTTCTTGCACGCGGCCAGGACGTTCTCCACCCGGCGCGGGATGAGCGAGCCCAGCGGGACCTGGAACGGCAGCGAGCTGACGTCGATGTAGTTATTCCCGCCCGTGCTGGGGTGCAGATCGATCCGGTAGCTGCCGATTCCCACAGAGTCGCCGAACGCCTCGGCCGTCACGTCCTCACGACCCAGTGCGGCGCGCCGGGCCTCGGTGCCGACGTGCTTCTCGAGCACGGTGAACTCGGCCCGGATGCGCCTGGATTCGCGGATATAAGGATATTTTGCCAGGCCGTCGGCGGTCCCCACCACGTCGGGCCTGAGCCGCAGCCCCTTGTAGCCGGCGCCGCCGTCGGGACGGGGGAACTCGGTCTGGAGCCAATAGAGCAAGGACAGGCTGAGCTGCTTGGCGCGGGCGACGTGCGCCTTGGCCTCGTCCGGGGTCACGCCGATGAGGTTGCCCAGCCAGTAGTCGTTCTGGGGCCAGTTCACGAGCGTCATGCCGCCGGGATACGTGCCGGGGGCGAAGTTGCGGGCGTCGGCAATCCGGCGGTAGTTCCAGAACCCCTTGCCCTCGCCGGTGGGGTCGAAGATGAGCGTGCGGCCCTTGAGCGTCTTGGGGTCGGAGGCGTCGCCGAACAGCTTGCCCGGCCAGGCGGGGGTGAGCTTCGGCACATAGTCGCGCCAGAATGCGTATTCGGCCGGCCTGTCGACCGTGTGGTCCTCCCCCTGGACGTGGTCCATGGCGAAGCAGCACGTGAACGACTGCTGATTCTCGGGCTGCGCGACGTCCGGGGCGCTCAGGTCGCCGGTCTCGCCCTTGGCCTCGAAGCCCGTGACGAACTCGACGCCGGCCAGCGGCAGCAGGTCGCCCAGCTCCGACGCGTCGAGGAAATAGGGGGCGACCAGGGTGCGGGATCGGCCGGTAGGCGAATGCTTCACGGTGACGGCGCGGACGCGATCGCCCTGGACGTCGGCCGCGACCGGCTCGTGCTCCAGGAGCACAATCAGCCGGCCGCCCGAGGCATAGGGGGCGAGCATCTCCGTCAGCACCGCGAGCGCAACTCGAGGCTCGTGGCAGAGCTTGGAGACCGTCCCATTGCCCGGGTTCAAGTTCAGGCGAGCGGAGGCCTCAGCCGTCAGGGGGTAGTGCCGGCGATAGTAGTCGCGCACGCCCCGCCGGAACGCGAAATACGAGGCATTGCCGCCGAACTGCTCGATCCAGGGATGCTCGTCGGGGGGCACCGCCTGCTGGGTGAGCTGGCCGCCGACCCAGTCTGTCGGGTCGGTCATCACGACCGTCTTGCCCGCCTTCAGGGCCGCCAGGGCCGCCGCGCACCCGCCCACTCCCGCGCCGACGATGACGAGATCCGCGGCGATCTCGGCCCCCGCGAGCCCATCCAGGACCATGGCCGCCGGAGCAAGCCCCGACTCCGCGGCCAGCAGCCCCGTCAGCCCCAGTCCGCAACCTTCCAGGAACTGTCGACGACGCATGGCAGCGGCCTCCCTCACGAAATGCCGGATGACGGCCCGAGTGTACAGGGCGGGGGGGGCCAAGTCATCGGCGACGAAGTCGAGGGGGCGAGCCGGGGAAGTTCTCTCCGAGGAACATGGCGGCAGTTCATTCGAAATTAGCATCTTCAGGGGGAAAGGCGTTGCAAGCTCCAGCGTCCCTCTCCGTCGAGCTCATAACGCAGGCGGTCGTGGAGGCGACTGGCGCGGCCTTGCCAGAATTCAATGGCGGTGGGGGCGAGGAGGTAGCCTCCCCAATGAGGGGGGCGGGGCACGTCTCCGTCGGGGTGAGCTTTTTCGAGATCGGCGTAGCGGGCTTCGAGGGCATCCCGTCCGGCAATGATCTGGCTCTGGTCGGAGGCCCAGGCTCCCAGACGCGAGGCGAGGGGCCGGCTCTGAAAGTAGGCGTCGGACTCGGGGGCGGGAGCCCGATCGATCCGGCCCTCGACGCGGACTTGACGCTCCTGGGTGGGCCAGAAGAAGACGATCGCGGCGTGGGGGTTGGCCGCGAGTTCGTGGCCCTTCCGGCTGTCGTAGTTGGTGTAGAAGGTGAGCCCGCGGCGGTCGAGGCCCCGCAGCAGGACGATACGAGCCGAGGGGTGGCCGTCCAGGGTGGCGGTGGCCAGGGTCATGGCGTTGGGCTCGGGGACGTCGGCGAGAACGGCCTCTTCGAGCCAGACGCCGAGCTGCGCGATGGGGTCGGCGTCGACTCCGCGCTCGTCGAGCGTATGTCGGGTATAATCCTTGCGGAACGAGGTGGCCTCGGGCTGCATCGCGGGTCGCTCCGTGCCCGCCGTACGCGGGGCTTTGGGCCTTGCCGCTCGCGGTCGAGCGGCCTCCGGGCCTATTGTATCAACCCGGCCACGTGAGCCGAATCGTCCCTTTGACGGAGTGCATCCGAGTGTCCGCGACCGTTTCGTTCCCCCCGCGGCACCTGGTGGCCTTCGGGCGTCCCGGCAGCGGCAAGAGCAGCCTGGCCGAACGCCTGGGCAAGGATTACGGCTACACCCTGGTTCGCACCGGCGAACTGTTACGCGAGGCGGTTCGCCGTGGCGACTCGCTGGGCAAGCGCGTCGAGGCCACCCTGGCCAGCGGCAACCTCGTCCCAGACGCGCTCATCGTCGAGTTGCTGGAGGCCGACCTGAAGGCCCCGGGCGACCGCCGGCTGCTGTTCGACGGGTTCCCCCGGACGATGGGCCAGGTGGCCATCCTTGAAGGCTTCGAACAGACGCTCGGCTTCGGCATCGACGGCTATCTCGAGATCGCGCTGACGCGCGAGGCGGCCGAGGCCCGGATGACAGGCCGACGCGTCTGCCCGCAATGTGGCGCGACCTATCACCTCCAGGCCAAGCCCCCCATCGTGCCCGAGCATTGCGACAACGACGGGGCCACATTGGTGCGCAGGCCCGACGACGCAATCGAGGTCGTCTCCCGGCGGCAGCAGGTCTATGACGACCACGCGGGGCCGATCCTGGCGCATCTGCGGGCGACGGTCCCCGACCGGATTTATGTGGTGGACGGCGACCAGGGCCCCGACGCGGTCTATGCCGAGACCCTGGCCGTGCTGGGCCTAGCGCGGGGCGAATGACGGCCAGCTGCCGACCGGGGCGCCTAGCGTCTCGGCCTGGCGCGCCGCCCAGCGCCAGGCATCGGGCGTGGAACGGCGGATGACGACCTCGCGCGGATGCACCAGCGTAAGCGCCTGGGCCTGGGTCATCAGCCGCTCCAGGTTCAGGAACGCGGGTCCTTCGCGCACGCTGGTCGGGGGCGATTCGAGGACGAGATCGGAGACGGAGGGCTCGAAAACGGCGGCCCACATGGCCAGCGGGGCGGCCTGCCCCTCGCCGATCAGGGCGAGGTTGGCCCCCTGGGGAACCTCGACGACACGGCGCATCGCGGCAATCCCCCGGCGCACGTCCAGGACTCGCATGCCGTCGAGGGTCTGGCCCAGCAGGTAGAACCGCCTGCGGATGTTGCTGTCCTTCGTCTCAGGCCAGGCCGACGGGCCCACACCGCGCGGGGCGAGCAGGACGAGGGCCCGGTCGCGGGACAGCCTCAATGGAAGGACACCGGTCACCCAGGCGCCGGTGTTGAGATCCGAGACGGGCCCTGTCCCTTCCAGCGCCGCGATGATGCGCGACCATTCGCCCTCCCAGGCGGCCTCGTCGAGCACTCGGATCGCCATGTTGCGCGGCCCGGCGGCGCGGCCGGCGGGCTCGATCCACCAGAAGCGCAAGGTGACGCCGGGCTGGCTCTCGTAATCATACGAGCGCATCCGGATTCCCTTCGTCGTGCGATCGATGACCGGCTGCGGTTCGGGCGTGGACAGTTCACCCTCGGCCGGCCAGCCGCCGAAGACTTTGGCCCGTATCTCCTCCAGCCATTGGGCCCGCTGCGCCGGCCAGGCGTTTCGGGTCGGCGGCATGTTCGGCGGCGTGGGGACCTTGATGAACGTCTCCTGAATCAACGCGTTCGCGGCCCTCGGTCCCAGGGCCGAGTCCTCGGCGATCACGCGCAGGTCCTTCTGATCGATGGGTCGGGGCGGTTCCTCGACCTTCGCATCGGTCCCTTTGAGCCATTTGTTCATGAAAGCGAAGGAGGGGTGACGGAGCTCTTCGGTGTCGACGTGCTTCCCCTTGCCGACGACCAGGCCGAGCTTGTCGGCGGCCCCGTACCAGCCGTAGACCCGCTGGAGCTGAGCGTAAATCCGTCGGACTCCGTCCTCCGGAAACATCGGGTCGGCATCGGTATTCTCGACGAGGAGGGGCCGGGGCGCGACCAGGGCGGCGAGTGTGTCGAAGTCCCAGCGATAGGTGTTCACTGGATACATGCAGTCGCAATGCTCCTCGACCATGCCGTCGACGACGTGATTGTGCAAGTCGGTGATGCCGGCCACGGGAATGGCAGCGGCCACGCGGTCGTCCATCGCGGCCACCCACCAACTCGTCGCGCCGCCGCCCGATCGGCCCGTCACGCCGATCTTGGTCGCGTCGACCTCGGGCCTGGAGACGAGGTAGTCGATCCCCCGCATCCCGTTCCAGGCCTCGACCCCCGCGGGAGAGTACCCGCGGGAGAGCCACCACCACATGCCGTACCTGAACGTTCCGTGATGCAGGCCCGGCACCTCGCCAAGCTCGAGCGTGTCGAGCACCAAGCAGACATACCCATTGGCGGCGTACCAGGCGGCGTGGTGCTTGTAATGCGCCTTGTTGCCCAGGATCAGTCCATCGATCTCCTCCCGCCCGTGCCCGCAGACGTAGAGCACCGCCGGCAGCTTCTTGTCCTTGTCGACCACCTTGGGCCGGTACAGATTGGCGGTGACGACCAGCCCGGGGGCGGAGCGGAACAGGATCTTCTCGATCACGAAATCGGGGGCCTCGACCGTGCCGGTGACCTGGGCGTCGAGCGGGACCCGCTCGGGGCCGGGGTCGAGGCCGAGCATCTCGGCGAGTTGCCGCTTCAGTTCGGGTCGTTTCGCCTTCCAGGCGTCCGCCGAGTCGATGCCCAGCAGCGGCTTGGCCTCGATCTTGGCGCTCTCGACGCGGAAGTACTCCGCCAGCGGCGGCGTCTCGCCGGGCTTGGGGTCGGCAGCGTTGGTCGTGGCCGTGGTGAGCAAGAGCGCCAGAACAGCCGTCGTGAAGGTCGGTCGCACTTTCATGGGCGGGTCCTCCGCGCCTCGGGCGGCGCCTTTGGCCAGGGACGAAGCAGGCGGGCGGCGAGTTCTGGACCTGCACGGTTGGGCCGCCGGCCGTTACCATAGCCGGGCGCGTCGGGTCGATCGAGGGGCTTGCAGTCCTGGGGGGTCAGCCATGAGGATTTCGATCATTTTCGCCCTGGGGCTCGGCTGGACCTCGCTCGCTCCCCGGGCCCTCGCTCAACCGCTGGCCCCGCCAAAGCCCGCGGCGTCGGGGTTCAAGATCCAGGTGACCCGCTACTACAGCGGGCCCGAGCCCGTTGGCCGCGCCGAGATCGTGGCCCACGGCGGGCGCGTCTACATGTTCGACTCGGAGACTCCCGAGGAGGTCGTCATCTACGACCCGGAGGGGGGCCGCATCCACCTGCTCGACATGGCGAGGAAGCTGACGGCCGAGCTGCCGGTGAAGAAGCTGGACGAATCGCAGACCGCCTTGCGCAAGGCCATCGACGGCGTCATCGGCAAGCGCGAGGCCGAGGGAGGGAGGGCCAATCGGGTGGCCGCGCAGATGAGCCGCGACCTCCTCGACCCGCACTTCACGCCGACCTTCGATGCCGCACTGGGCAAGCTCCACATGGCGAACGACACCACCGAGATCGACGCCCTGGGCATGCCCGACGCCGTCCCTGCGCGGCTCGAGCTTGTGGCCGACATCCTGGGCGTCTCCTGGAAGCTGGCGGCCCTGCGCGACCCGTCGTCGATCCCGCCGTTCCCGAGGCTCGAAGCGCTGAGGGCCATGACCCGCGAGCGAAACCTACGCCTGACCGAGCTATCGGCCCTGTATCGGCTGGCCGGCAAGCCCGTGAGGCTCCGCTCGACCTACCTGCTGACGCCGAGCCTTGCCGGATCCGAGACGAAGGCGCTGGACCGGGTCGAATCGATGCGCGGCGACGCGAAGCGTCTGAGCTTCGACCGCTACGAGCGTCGGGCCGAGTAGGACGTCGCGCCGGCCCGGCCTCCTGCAGGAGGCCGGGCCGGCGCCGCACCCCCTCGCTAGTTCAGGCGTGCTCTCGGTCCCTGGCATGGAAGGCGGTGCGGAGCAGGCGATTGATGGCGGTCTCTGCCTTCTGGAGGGCCACCTCCCCCTGATCCAGGTTGCGGCCGAGCAACTCGGCCAGCGAGGGCTCATCCATCAGCTCCGCGGCGGCCGCGAGCCCTCGATAGGTGCACACCGCGTGATGCTCGATCTTGCCTAGGGTCTGGGCGATCACGCAGTCGATCAGCTCGGACACCCCGGAAGCCCGCCCCATCCCCGCTTCCAAGGCACCGACGAGCCCCGTGGCGGCCTCGCATCGGATCCGATTCGTCGCCCGGCCCAGCGTGGCGAAGGCCTGTTCCAGATTCCCGATCTGCTCTTCGGCCTGGCCCATCTGGTCGCGGATCATCCGCTTCAGCGCCGGGTCGAACGCCCGCTCCAGCATCGACCGGCGGGCATCGAGGAACTGGAGCTCGGTGTCATAGATGCTGGCAAGGCCGTCTCGGAAAGCGTCTTCGAATGTCCTGATCTCATCCATGGCGATCGGCCCTCGATCTCGAGATGGAGGTGGCGAAGCCCCGATACAAGATCATATTCATCCCACATTTGCGTGGATGCCGCCAGGGCCATTCCCCGAGGACTAGCTATTCGCGGGTAGGTCGCGAGCCGCGAAGCAGGTGAACGCCAGCGCCAGGCCCGCGCCGCCGATGCCCCCCAGCACCGCGAGGTTGGTGCGAAGAACCTCGCCCTTGACGACGGCCTCGACGGGGTCGTAGGCGTGATAGATGGAGAATTTGTCCATCCAGAGGTATTCCTCCATCGTCGGCAGGTTGACGATGACGTGGAGGATGAAGCTCCCCAGGGCGAGCATCGATGCGAGCGTGGTCGGTCGCCAGCGGACGACGTCCATCGACGACAGCCAGAGGGTCACGCCATACATCGCAAGCCCGAGCGCCGCGTAGTTCAAGGCCGCCGGGAGCAAGGCCGTCCAGCGCGGGGGCGACAGGACCGTGAACCGGTAGCCGCCGATCTGATTGCCCACGATCAAGGCACCGCCCAGCACGACCAGGCCCAGCAGCGTGACGGCCACCTGATTGGCCAGGTAGCCGGTGCGGCTCATCGGCCTGGAGAGGACCAGATCGAGGCCCCCCTTCTCGATCTCGCCGGCCACGCCACCGGTGCCGCGCCCGATCGCCCAGAGGGCGAGCGGCAGCAGGATGAACGGGTGGTTCCACAGGGCCACTTCGAGCGCGATCGACGAATTGTCGAACGAGCTGCCGCCGAAGGCCCGGAGGGTGCCGCGGCCGTTGCCGTTGGGGTTGGGCCGGGCGGCGGCCATGGCACGGCGGAAGTCAATCTCCTTGGGGGAGGTGACCAGGAACATCATGTACTGCTGGCCGAAGAACTGCCCGGCACGCGTCAACACGTTCATCGGCGGCGCATCGGGCTGGCCCGGCTGGACCTGCCCCTCGGCGCGTGAGGCGACGTAGACGAGCAGATACGACAGCCCCAGCAATGCCGCGGCGGAAAGGCCGAGGTTCCAGCGGGACTCGCCCAGTTGCTTGCGGAAGAAGGCCCAGGCGGCGTTCATGAAGTTGCGGCCTCGTCGGGCAGGTCGACGGCGTTGGCGCCGTGGAAAGTGTCGTAGAGGCTCTGCAAGTCCTCGGTCCCGATGGCCAGGTCGGCGACCGGCTGCGAGGCCAGCCAACCCAGCAACGGGCCGACCTCTCCGCGATGCTCGTACAGCAGGGCCTCGCCGGGCGCGTCGCGGCGGGTCAGCTCAAGCTCGTCGGGCGGCACGGGCACCTCGGACGAGGCATATCGTATCAGCAGCATCCGAAGGCTGCGCCTGGCGTGCATGTCCTCGACGTGCATCAGGCGTCCCTTGCGCATGATCGCCACGCGGTCCGAGACGGCCTCGACCTCGGACAGGACATGGCCCGAGAAGATGACGGTCTGACCGGCCGCCTTGGCCGCCTTGACCAGCCCGAGCACGTCGCCCCGCGCCGACGGGTCGAGCGCCGAGGTCGGCTCGTCGAGGATCAGGATGTCCACGGGGTCCGAGAACGCCTGCGCCAGCGCGAGCTTCTGCTTCATCCCGGTGGAATAGGCCCGCACCTTGCGGTCGAGGTCCAGCCGCATCACGCGATCGGCGATCGCCTCGGCCCGCTCCAGAGAGCCACCGCCACGCAGGTCGCCCAGGTACTTCAAGACCTTGCGCCCGGTCATCGCCCCGGGCAGCCGCAGCTCGCCCGGCAGGTACGAGACCCTCTCGCGGACCCGGACGCTCTGCCGCCAGCAATCGAACCCGTCGACACTGGCCGACCCCTCGCTGGGCCGGAGCATCCCCAGGATCAGGCGGATCGCGGTCGTCTTCCCCGACCCGTTCGGCCCGAGCAGCCCGAAGACCTCGCCCGTCTTGACCTCAAGCGTGAAATCTCGCAGGGCGAACGTCGAGCCATACCGCTTCGTCAGCCCCGAAGTTGAGATCATCCCGATCAAACCCCCGACCCGCCCCAGGCCCCATCAAGGCCCCGCGCATCGTCGCCCCGTCGCAACGCTAGGCCCATCTATCCTAGACCAACCACGGCCCCGCCGTCACCCACCAGCCGCCTCCATGCCAGGATGCGATGGCGATCCCCCCGAGAATGAGGTATTCTGGCCTCGTCCCGAATCCGGGCGAGCGAGAGTGGCGGAACTGGCAGACGCGCAGGATTTAGGTTCCTGTGCCGAAAGGCGTGAGGGTTCGACCCCCTCCTCTCGCAATCCGTTAATCTCTAAAGACTTGCGTCAGTGGATTCTTGAGCGTGGATCTCGCCTTGGCAGTGATTTCGTAGGAGCGGCACGATACCGCCGGTCTCGATCGAAAAGTGGATTTACCCCTCCGCATCGCCGTGAGCTAGGGCGCAGTCATGGCGGCCGCCGACGGAAATGCCCGGTGGACAAGCGGAATTCCTCCAAGGAGTCGCAGGCACCCCGAGAAGATCGGGGCACCTACCCCCGGACGCCAACACGGGCGAGGAGTTGTGGCGCTAGACAAGGTCTCACCGACTGCTGACGGATGTCGCCGCGGAACATCGCTCCCGGCCGTTCGTCGAGCGATCCGCCCTACACCTGCGACCGGACCTAGTGGCCTCGTACATCCGCCACGCCAATGCACCCCCGTTGAAGCCGAACTACGCTGGCCGGACTGGAGTCGGTCGGCTCTTCGAACTCTCCGTCTCCTCCTCATGTTGAGGAACCGCGGAGTTCGGTCGAGAACGCTCCGTCGACTGTGTGCAGAGCCATCGATACCACTCAGATAGGCCGTCGCCTCGGATCGCGGAGAGACGCAGAACGCGGAGAGCAGGGTTGACCTGGCGGACGTGGTCGAGGAACCGGGATTCGTCGAACAGCACGTAGGGGAGCAGATCGATCTTGTTGAGGATGACGACCGAGCCGGCTCGGAACATGTGAGGATACTTGAGAGGCTTATCGTCGCCCTCGGTGACGGAGACAATCACCACCTTGGCGTGCTCGCCGAGATCGAAGAGGGCTGGGCAGACGAGATTGCCGACGTTTTCGATCAGGACAACCGAGCCTGGCGGCGGATTGAGCTGATCAAGACTCCGTGCAAGCATCCCGGCGTCGAGATGGCAGCCGGTGCCGGTGTTGATCTGAACGACCCGGCACCCGGTCGCGCGGATTCGCTCGGCGTCATTCAGGGTTTCCTGATCACCTTCGATCACCGAGAGCGGAAGAACGCCTGCGAGGTCGCTGATGGTCCGTTCGAGCAAGCTGGTCTTTCCCGCCCCGGGCGAGCTGACCAGGTTGAGTGCAAGGATGTCGCGACCGGCAAGCCAGTTCCGGTTTCGCTCGGCCAGGCGGTCGTTCTTGGCGAGAACGGCCGTTTCCAGGGAAATCTTGGTCGTTTGATGGCTGTGGTGATGCGAATGGTCGTGACCGTCACCATGATGATCATGGCCATGATCAAATGCATGGGAGTGTTCATCGTGATCGTCGAGGGGGATGATCAGTCCGGTCTCAAGGTCGGTGAGCCTGGGCCGTGAATGATCGGAGCACCCGCATGTTGTACACATTAAACCACCTCGAATTCCTTGATTTTCAGTTGTTCGCCGGAGAGCCACTCCAGGTCGGTGCCGCCGCATTCGCAACGTCCAAACGGGCGGACGAGTGGGACATTCCCCCCGCATTCGCGACAGCGTGCCAGCCCGGGCGTCTCGATGATGACCAAGCTCGCCCCTTCCAGCGAAGTTCCCTCGACGCAGAGCTCGAAGCAGAACTGGACCGCATCGGGCAAGACCGCCGCAAGCTTGCCGACTTCCAGGACCACGCGTGTGACCCGCGCGCCGGCGGCGCAATCGGACACGATCGCGACGATCTCTTGCGCGATTGCCAGCTCGTGCATAGACTCACCCTACATCGATTTATTTCTGATGTATTTTCCCATCGATCCGAATGCGAATAGCGCGCCCACGGCCAGGATCAGCAACGTCACCAGTGCAATGACGACTCCGGCCAGGAATTCGGCAATGTCTTGAATAATTCGCATGATGAATGCTCCTCCATCGAAACGACTAGCCGTGGATTACTGCATGGCAATGACTTCTCGACCCTCGCGAATCTGAACGACGAGTGACTCGACCATCCGCACGGCCTCATCGAGAGCCTCCTGAACGGGCGAGCTCAAATCGGCAGGCGGATCGTTATCTTCGTCGAACGGAGTCGGCTCGCAGCCAACCAGGAGGACACGCTTGGAACGTCCACCAAGTGTGAGCACGAGGCGGAGGACCTTGACAGGATCGAGAGAGTGCGTCTCGAAGGGTGTCGGCTCGTTGACGTCGGCCCCCGCTTCCCAATCGGGCTCGATGAGATAGAGAGTGCCGGGCGGCTCGCCGCGAGGGACGGCGTCGACCAGGATCGCGACGTCGACGGCCTCATCAAGCAAGGCGAGGGCCAGGTCAAACCCGCGAATCCCGAAATCGACCAGGCGGACCCCTTCCGGCCGTGAACGCACCGACAGGCGACGCGCCACTTCGCACCCGAACGCGTCGTCTCCCAGGAAGATGTTGCCGATGCAGGCGATGAGGAGTCGAGGAGTCATGATGCCTCCCCTCGTTCGTCCATGATCGGCTCGACCTCTTCCGGCCGGAAGAAGAAGCGGTGACCGGGCTTCCCTGACAGGCCGAGATCGCGGCCGGGATCGTCATCGACAATCACGGCAATGTGGATTCTATTTTCGTAATCCTGCTCGATCGAGGCGATGACGGCAGATTTGCCCTTGAGGGCGATGTCCATGATATCGGTGTCGCCGAGCGGCCGAAGGCGGACGGGGTCGCCGACGCGAAGCTCGGCCCCGACGACGTGGACGCTCTGAAGCGGAGGCCCTTCGAGTTCACCCCAGAGATCCATGTTCTGGCCCTCCCGAGGCCGGTCGTCGTTCCCGGAAGGTGCCGTGCAGGCTCATCAGCTCTCCACGCACCATCGATTCAGCGCGAGCCAGGATGGCTCCGCCGCGTTCGTCGAGCGCGACCATCGAACGCTTCTCCTCGTCGCTCAGAGTCATGATCCTGAGCGTGAGGATCTCGTCGATCTCGGTCGAATCAAACAGGTCGCCAGGACTCTCCGGCGCGATCTGCGGATAGTCGTAAAGAATGATCGGCGATGACAACATCGTGTCGGTCTCACCCTCGGCCCCGACCAGCACGGGCCAGGTTCCGACGTTCTGACAGCCGGCCGCAAGCTCGCGAAGTGGCTCCGGCGGATCGAGTAAAGAGATCAACGATCCATTTTCGGTGCCGAGAATGATGTGCGTCGAGGACAGAGCATGCAGGAGCACCTCGTCGCGATTATCGGGCGTGACGGTCACGAGCGGCGTCCGATTCTCGACTCGGGCCGTGATCTGATAGACGCCTTCGCGAACACGCTCAGCCGAGAGGTCGACGACCCCTTCAATTCGGCGGAGCTGACGCTCGAAGAGCCCAAGAATCGCCCCTGAAGGCTCGCGGATCGGTTCGCGTTCCGTCCCGGGGCCGAAGCCGAATTCGACTCGGCAAGGGCTGGCGACGAGCTCGCTCATGGCCACGTCATCGAGCGGGATCTCCCGTTCGACTGCCTCCTGCCAGGAGTGAATGACTGTATCACCGACCGCGAGCGACTCGACGAAACGGACAGGGATCGACCCGTCGCCGGGCCATTCGACCTGTGGTCGTTCAAGCTGACCGACACGACGTAAGACGACATGCAGAAACCTGACCGAGACTGTCAGGATCGTTTCAGGGCCGCCCGTCGCGAGGTATTGCGCCTGCATTGCGCTGGTATCGGATCCAATGCGGCCGGCGGTGCACGATGGCGGATACAGACCTCCGAACGACCAGCGCTGGCGGTTCTTCACCGAGGGTCGATAGGGATAGAGCAGATAGCCTTCATAAAGGAGGGCGTTGACGAGCCGGTCCACCATGTGTCGATTCACGGTTCCACCTGCTCTCGGCTGGCGTCCAGAAGTCGCTCCAATGCCTGTTCCCACGACGACAGACCGAGCCGGCTCTTGAAGAGATAGAGCTGGTCGAACACGTCCTGACGCAGGCAGAGCCAGGCGATGTTGGGATAATAGTGATCCATCATCGCCTTCCAGGCCTGAACCGGGAGCCGGAAATCGGCCTCCTTTTCCCACGAGATCGGGGTCGCCTGGAGCGGGCCGTCCTCCTCCTCCGCGGAGAAAATGGTCCCGCTGAAGAGCAGGCAGAGGGGAACGTCACCATCCTCCAGGGCATAAAAATACTTGGTTGCTGCGAGGTTGAAATCATACGTACAGGGAACCGGTAGATCGACGACCGTCTGAGTGGTGAACGGCGGCACAATCAGGCTTGTGTGGGTCCAGAGCATGCTCCTGAGCGTCTGGCCCCAGCGTGCGGGCTCGCCGAAGAGGTCGAGGAGCCGCTGTTGTTCGGACACGACGTATTTCCTGCGAGTCGGCTCGATCCGGATCTGACACCGGAGCGCAACGGCCGGGATCGGCAAGGCCTCGAGACCCGCGACATCGGTGATTTTCAGCTTGAGGTAGAGGAGCGGAGACGCTGCGTGCGGGACAGGCTCGGCCCGCTCGACCTCAAAGTTCAACTCGGGCATGGGGGGTCCCTCCCGACGGTCTAGACCGCGCCTCGAGCCCTTCGAAGTATGCGACAATCTGCCCCCAGACGGCCGCGCCCCCCGAGAAGCCGTGCCAGTACGCTCGGATCAAGCCGACAAGCTTGTAGCACTCGTCGACCGAGACGAGATACGTCGCATTTGACCCGTTCAGACGGTTGACGAGCAGGGCTTCGACGTCTGGTTGGAGAGTGCGGAGAACGAGGTTTTCCGAGACGAGCCGGTCCCAGCTTTCCAGGGTCAGGAGCGATTCGGTGGCCCCGGCCGGGCTCGGGAAATAGGCTTGCACGCGGCCGGCGGCAGAATTATGGAGGAAGAACGCGAGGTTGATCGGGAGATGAAAATCTTCCCAGATCTCCTCGCTCATTCGGAAATCGTCGAGCGAATCGGCGCGTGGAGGGACGCGCTGATAGCGGGCATCTTGCAGGCCACTGAGGCAGATCGAGCAGGCCGTGCACGCGCAATGAAGCTGTCGTGTCGATGGCTCCAGGAGGTGTGAATGCTCCGGAGCGATCGAAGCCCCGCAGAGTTCGCATCGCTCGGCCGGGGGACGAGGGCGAACGAACTGGCGGAGGACGCTCCAGGGGCGTTGTTCCGTCGACGGCATCATCGATCCCCTCCGATCCGGATCGGTGATGGAGCCCCAATCGTCACGATCGGGAGCGAGGCCAAGTGGGAGGGTTCGGCGGGCCCCTCGAGCTCGATGGCCGCGACGTCGGGAGCCGCGTCGAGAATGGCCCTCTCGATGGTTTGCCTCAGTGTTGCGGCCGAGGAGGGGCAGCCTTGACAGCTTCCCTTCAGCCTGAGCCGGACGACTCCGTCATCGATACCCAGCAGCTCGACGTCACCACCGTGCGTGGCGAGTTGGGGGCGGACGCGGTCGAGGGCCTGTGCGACCCGCGCACCGAGGTCGTGAGGGTGGAGATCGTGAAGCAGGAGGAGGTTGGAGGTCAGGTCGTCACGCGCGATCGCTTCCATGATCGCGAGGCCGGGGGAGCCAACTCTGGTGACGTGGCCGATCAGGGCCGCCAAGGCGGCACCGTGGAATTCGAGCAGTGCCTGGACGATCTCACGGGCCTGTGCCTGCGCGGACGGGTCGGCGAAGCGCTCGATCTCTTCGATCAGCGTTTCAATCCGACCGATCCGGCCGCGGAAGTCGGTGTCGGTGGCGTTCATCCGGTGGTTACTCCGGGCGTTGAGAGCCGAACATAGGGGAGTGGCGGACCTCAAGAGTCTTGCCGTTCCCCAGGAACATATGAACGCCGCAAGGCAAGCACGGATCGAAGCTGCGGACCGCCCTCATGATGTCGATCCCCTTGAACTTATCGGGCCCGTTCTCCTCGAAGATCGGGGTGTTCTGCACCGCGTCTTCATAAGGGCCAGGTGTCCCGTAGCAGTCGCGAGGATTGGCGTTCCAGGGGGTCGGAGGGTAGGGGTGGTAGTTCGCGATTTTACCGCCGCGGATCACGACGTGGTGCGAGAGGACGCCTCGCACCGCCTCGTGGAATCCGCAGCCGATCGCCTCGTCGGGAACCTTGAACTCGGTCCAAGTCTTGGTCCGGCCGGCATGAAGTTCCTTGAGGGCTTGCTCGACAAAGTGAAGCGCCGCCGCCGCGGAATAGGCCTGGAAATAGGTGCGCGCCCGGTCGCGTTCGAGGGCGTTGCTCCACTCGGGGATCTTCCACTCAAACTCGACTTCGGGCTTCGAGGCGGTCTTGGGAAGATAGATCTTGACGCTTCGGCCGGTGGATTTGATGTAGCCGATGTCAACGATCCCTGCCAGCGCAGTCGCCCAGAGCCGGGCAATCGGGCCGCCGCCAGTATCGAGAGCGAGGTAGTCCTTGGTCCGTTCATCGTACCAGCGGGGCGACATGACCCACGTATACTTGTCTTTGAAGTCGCGCTTCTGCGGCCTCGGCAGCGTCGTCTGGTTCCAGGGATGACGGGGGTCGACCGGGTTGCCGAGCGGGTCGTGCTTGACGAAGATCTCGCCGTTTTCTTGCCAGTCGTCGTAGTAAGAACTCCCCAACAAGATCCGGATACCGAGGTTGATCTTGACCAGGTCGGTCGTGACGAGCTCGCCGTCGACCACGATCCCCGGCGTGACATACATCGCTCGGCCCCACTCGGTCATGTTCTTGTACGTATAATCGCAGACGTCAGGGTTCTGATACGAGCCCCAACAACCGAGCAAGATCCGCCGTCGACCCACTTCCTCGTAGCCCGGCAGGGCCTCGTAAAAGAAGTCGAACAGGTCGTCATGGAGCGGCACGACCTTCTTCATGAATTCGACGTACTTCATCAGCCGAACGAGGTAGTCCGTGAAGAGTTGGACCGTGGGGACTGTGCCAACGCCTCCAGGGTAGAGTGTCGAGGGGTGAACGTGCCGCCCTTCCATCAGGCAGAACATCTCGCGGGTCATCCGGCTCATCTGGAGGGTTTCCAGGTAGAATGTGCCGGTGAACGGGTTGAGGGCGCGCATGATGTCGGCAATCGTCTTGTAGCCGTGCAGTTCAGCGTGGGGCGACTCGGTCCGCTCGGCCAGGTTGAGAACGCCAGGGTTGGTCTCCTTGACCATCTTTTCGCAGAAGTCGACGCCGACCAGGTTGTCCTGGTACAGGTTATGGTCAAACATGTACTCGGCCGCTTCGCCGAGGTTAACGATGCATTCGGCGATGTTGGGCGGGCGGATGCCGAAGGCCATGTTCTGAGCGTAACACGCGCAGGTTGCGTGATTATCCCCGCAAATCCCGCAGATCCGGCTCGTGATGAAGTGGGCGTCGCGGGGGTCTTTGCCCTTCATGAAGATGCTGTAGCCCCGGAAGATCGACGAGGTGCTATAGCATTCGGCGACCCTGCGGGCCGCGAAATCAATCTTCGTGTAGATCCCCAGGCTCCCCACGATCCGGGTGATCGGATCCCAGGACATCTCGACCAGGTTGCCGGCCGAGGCGCGAACGTCTTTCTCGGGGGTGACATCGATGGCCATCGAGCCTCTCCTTTATGACCTGACGGGTGTTTGAGGGCGGTATCCGGTGGTCAACTCGGGACGATTGTGACGCCACTTGGGCTCCTTGTTGGCCGTGTCCATGGTCCAGTGGCGGAGTTTTCGGATGATCCGGCCGTACAACCCGATCGCGGTCGATGACAGTCGTGCGCCTGGCGGCTCGTCCATGAACGGCATGAACTTGTCGGGGAACCCCGGCATCGTACAGCCGATGCAGATCCCACCGACGTTGGGACAGCCCCCGATGCCAGCCATCCAGCCTCGCTTGGGAACGTTGCAGTTGACCACCGGCCCCCAGCAGCCGAGCTTGACCAGGCACTTCGGAGACCCGTACTCGGTCGCGAAATTGGCCTCTTCGTAGTACCCCGCGCGGTCGCAACCATCGTGCACGGTCTTGCCGAAGAGCCAGGTGGGCCGGAGGCAGTCGTCCAGCGGGATCATCGGCGCGAGACCCGCCAGCTGGTAAAGCAAGTACAGGAGCGTCTCCATGAAGTTGTCGGGCTGAACGGGACAGCCCGGCACGCAGACGATCGGCAGGCCCGCCTTGGATTTCCAGTGCCAGCCGAGGTAGTCGGGCAGGCCCATGCAGCCGGTGGGGTTCCCCTCCATCGCATGGATGCCGCCGTAGGTCGCGCAGGTGCCGATCGCCACGACGGCCGTGGCCTTGGGGGAGAGACGGTCGATCCACTCACAGGTCGTGATCGGCTGCCCGGTCTTCTTGTCCGTACCGAGCGCGGCCCAATACCCTTCCTCCTTGATCTTCTCATTGGGGATCGACCCTTCGACGACCAGCACAAATGGCTCGAGCCGGCCCTCGTCGGCCCGATACCAGTAGCTCATAAACTCATCGCCATTTTCGAAGGCGAGCACGGGATTATGAAGGTGGACCTTGGGGAGCCCCGGAATGGCGCCGAGCAGGACATCCTCGATGCTGGGCTGGGTGGCCGCCGTGATCGAGACCGAGTCGCCATCGCAGCCGAGACCGGCCGTGATCCAGAGAATGTGAACTTCCTTGACGGCAGACGCTCGTTGCGTCTTTCGTCCGTAGGGGACCGTCGCTTCTGCCATGATCCGACTCCTCTCGCTTGTGGGACCCTCAGGAAGAGCGGGTTAGGTCAGTCCGGTCTCGCATGACCGCACTCGATCAAGGCGACGATTAAGCTCCCTCCGATGATCTTGCCCAGCCTCGACCGGAGAAGGAAGTGGCCAAACCGGGGAAGCGGCGCTCTCCGCCCGGCGAAGATCTCCACGGTCCCAAAGGCCACGTGATGGAGGCCACCTGGCCCGATGGCCGCAGAGATGAGCCACACTTTGACGTAGGCATTGACCAAAGACTTGCGGTCGCTTCCCATCGACATCGGTCAGCACGAACGCCATGGAGAATGGGCCGCAGTCCAGATCCAGCCCCGCCGCCAGGCTGGAGATCGACAGTGCGAAGGACAGCCGATCAAGCACGCCCAGCCCTTCGATGATCTCGTGGTACATGACCTGCCACGCGGTCCTCTTGGGCTCGGGCTCCTTGACCTTCACGTGTTTCAAGGCGGAGCTCATGTCGGCACCCCTCCCACACGGCGATGATCTTGGGTCGAATGGAGGATCAGCAGATGCGCGGCAATTGTTCCCCTGAAAGCAGGGTGACGACCCGTTCGCCTCCCACGAGCGATCTCATGGTGACCATGCCCGGATGCTCGGCCACGATCTTGCCAATCAGGGCCGCGTCCCGGCCCAATGGGTGCGATCGCATGACCGTGACGAGCCGCTCTGCATCCTCGCTGGGGACGACGGCAATCAGCTTACCTTCGTTGGCAACGTACAAGGGGTCGAGCCCGAGCATCTCGCAGGCACCTCGGACCTCGGAACGGACCGGGATCGACGCCTCGTCGAGCTTGACTCCCACGCGAGACGCCTCGGCCAGCTCATTCAAGGCACTCGACACGCCGCCTCGGGTCGGGTCGCGCATCGCTCGGATCGAGGGGCAGGCGTCGAGCATGATTCGGACGAGGTCGTTCAGCGGGGCGGTATCGCTTTCGAGCACGGTCTCGAATTCGATCCCCTCGCGTACTGACATGATGGCGATCCCGTGATCCCCGATCGTCCCGGATACCACGAGGCAATCGCCCGCCCGAGCCGACCGGATCGAGAGCGAACGGCCCTCGGGCACAAGGCCGATCCCCGCGGTCGTGATGAAAACCTGATCACCCTTGCCCCGGTCGACGACTTTGGTATCACCGGTCACGAGCACCACTCCCGCCTCATCGCAGGCAGACCGCATCGAGGCGACGATTCGTTTCAGATCGGCGATCGGCAGCCCCTCTTCGAGGATGAATGCCGCCGACAGGAAGAGTGGACGAGCACCGCCGACCGCCAGGTCGTTCACGGTCCCGTGGACCGCGAGCTTGCCAATGTCGCCACCGGGGAAGAAGAGCGGTCGGACGACGAACGAATCGGTGGAGAAGGCGATTCGAGGAGCCTTTACACCGTTATCCCCGCCGAGTCGGAGCGTGGCCTGATCCTCGAGTGCGTCGAGCACATCGTTGTCGAACGCGGGGAGGAAGACTCGCTGAATGAGTTCGGCAGTCAGCAACCCACCGCCACCGTGCCCGAGCACGATCCGGTCGTACCGCGACAGGGGGACCGGACAGGCCCCAAGGAGTCCGACATCGATCGTCGAACGGCGATCAGTCATGAGCCGACGCCCTCCCCGCTGGCCACGAGGGGGGCCAGGTCTTCGACAGGAACGATCGATTCATTAGGCCACGCCTCTCGATGCCGACCGTAGGCGAAATAGGCGGCACAAGCACCTTCGGAGGAGACCATCGTCGCGCCGAGCGGGTTTTGCGGCGTACAGAGCCGACCGAAGGCCGGGCAGTCGTGAGGCTTCTTGTTCCCCTTGAGGATCTCTCCGCTGATGCAGATCGAGGATTCGTGCGTCTCGATCCCAGCGACCTCGAATCTGCGCTCGGCGTCGAACTCGCGGTACTCGGGGCGGAGAGTATATCCGCTCTGCGGGATCATTCCGATCCCTCGCCACTTGCGGTTGCAGACTTCGAAGACGTCGTCGATGAGCCTTCTCGACGCGGGATTCCCTTCGGAGCGGACGGCTCGGGCGTACGCGTTCTCGACCTCCGCACGCCCGCTCTCGAGTTGCTTGACGGTCCTGAGCACCCCTTCGAGAAGGTCGAGCGGCTCGAAGCCCGTGATGACGATCGGCACGAGGTAACGTTCGGCGATCGGCACGTACTCGCTCGTACCGACCACGGCACAGACGTGCCCCGGCCCCAGGAACCCCCGGACGCGGTTACCGGGCGACTCGAGAATCGCGGCCATCGCCGGCGGCACAAGCACATGCGAGACCAGGACGCTGAAGTTGGTCAGTCCTCGACGCTTCGCCATCCAAACCGCCATCGCGTTCGGGGGCGCCGTAGTCTCGAACCCGATCGCGAAGAAGACGACCTGCCGCGACGGGTTGGCCGCCGCCAGGTTCACGGCGTCGAGAGGGGAGTAGACGATCCGTACGTCGCTCCCCTGCGACTTGAGCTGCAAGAGGTCGCCACGCGAGCCCGGAACGCGGAGCATATCGCCGAAGGAGCAGAAAATGACGTCGGGCTTCGAGGCGATCGCATGCGCCCGGTCGATCATCTCGAGTGAGGTCACGCAAACCGGGCACCCCGGCCCATGCACGAGTTCGACCTCGGGGGGTAAGATCCGATCGATCCCATACTTCACGATGGAATGCGTCTGGCCGCCGCAAACCTCCATGATCGTCCATGGGCGAGTGACGGTGCGTGCGATTGCCGCCGCGAGCTTCTCAGCCGCCGCGCCGTCTCGATATTCGTCGAGGTATTTCATGGCGAGGATGCCTCCAACTCGTCGAGTTGGTCCATCTCCTTCAGAAACGCGAACACCCGATGCGCTTCGACCTCGTCGATCCGCGAGAGGGCGAACCCGACATGGACGAGGACATAATCATCAACTCGTGCCTCGGGGACATGCTCCAGGCAGACCCGTTTATAGACCCCGCCGAACTCGACTCGGCCCATCAAGACGTCGTGCTCTTGGTAGGTCTCGACCACTCTTCCGGGGACCCCGAGGCACATCGGCGACTCCTATCCTGAGACCACCCCTGACTCCTGCCACGCGGCCGCAATGGCGAGCTGACCCAGGCACAACCCTCCGTCGTTGGTCGGAACTCTCCGGTGCCGGTAGACCCGGAGCCCGTCGCGCGTCAACCTCGCGACCGTCTCGGTCGTCAGCAAAACGTTCATGAAGACGCCGCCGCTGAGGACAACCGTGCGGATCCCGGTCTCCTCGGCCAAGCGCGAGCAGACTCGGGCGATCATCTCAACCAGGGTCGAATGGAATCGGCGGCCGATGACCGACGCCTCGCAGCCGTTGCGGGCCTCCTCGGCCACCTGGGCAATCAGCGGTCGTGTGTCGATGACGAGGCTCGAACCGCACTCGATCGCGAACGGATAGACTCCGTCGTCCGAGACGGTCGATGCCAATCCTTCGAGTTCGATCGCCGCCTGGCCTTCATAGCTGACCCGTTGGCGCACGCCGGCCAGTGCCGCGACGGCGTCGAAGAGTCGGCCGACGCTCGACGTCAACGGGGCGTTGAATCGACGCTCGATCTGCTGATGAACACCGGCCAGCGTCGTTGCGTGAACGTATTCGCGGAGTTGCGAAAGATCATACCCAGCATTGACGAGGTGGGCGGCGGCCATCCTCCACGGCTCTCGGATCGCCTGATCCCCGCCTGGCATGGGAACGTACATCAGGTGCGCCGCACGCCTGAACGCGCGGTAGTCTCCCGTCAGGAACTCGCCGCCCCAGACCGCGCCGTCGGCCCCATAACCCGTCCCATCAAAAGCAACGCCGATGACGGGCTCGTTCAGGCCATGCTCGGCCATGCAACTTGAAATGTGCGCATGATGATGCTGCACCCCAAGCAGCACCAGGGCAGGGTGCTCTGCTGCGTAGCGCGTCGAAGCATAATCCGGATGCAAGTCGTGCGCCAGGAATTCAGGCCGAAAGGCGAAGAGTCGTTCGTAGTGCGTGATGGCCTCGGTATACGACCGGTACGCTTCGAAGTGGTCGAGATCGCCGATGTGATGGCTCAGAATGGCAAGGCGATCGCGTCCCAGTGCAAAGGTCGCTTTCAGTTGCCCGCCGAGCGCCAGCGTATGCCTCAGGCAGGCGATGGGAAGCCTCAATGGTTGCGGGGAATAGCCACGTGATCGGCGGATCGGCATCTCATCGCCCGCGACAAAACGCGTGACCGAGTCATCGCATCGCATGTGGATCGATCGATTATTGGTCATGTAAAGGTCTGCGATGCCGGAAAGGAGAGCTTGCGCATCGTGATCGTCGTAGGCAATCGGCTCGTCGGCCCGGTTGCCGCTGGTCATCACCAGAGGAGTCGCCCCGAGCTCATCGAGCAAGAGGTGGTGCAATGGCGTGTAAGGCAGCATCAGGCCGAGTTCGCGAGTCCCGGGAGCAACCGAGTCGGCCACGTCGACGCCGGCACGTCGACGGAGCAAGACGATCGGTCGTCGCCGGGAAACCAGCAACGCCTCTTCGGCCGGGGAAAGCTCGGCGATTCGACGGGCCTCCGCCGGATCGCGCACCATGATGGCAAACGGTTTCTCATCGCGATGCTTGCGGCGTCTCAACTCCGAGACGACCCGCCCGTCGGTCGCGAGGCAAGCCAGGTGGTAACCCCCCAGGCCCTTGAGGGCGAGGATCCTCCCCTGACGCAACGCGGCGCCCGCCGCAGCCAGCGGATCTTCGGACGAGATCGATTGGCCATGCGCGTCGAGGGCCTGCAACCGAGGACCGCACGCGGGACAGGCGATCGGTTCGGCATGGAATCGACGGTTGCTCGGATCCTGATACTCCGCGAGGCACGCGGGGCACATCGCAAACGACTCCATCGTCGTCCGCTCGCGGTCGTAGGGGGCGCCACGGATGATCGTGAAACGCGGGCCGCAGTTGGTGCAATTCAGGAAAGGATACCGATACCGCCGGTCACGCAGATCAAACAGTTCAACGAGACAGTCGTCGCACGTAGCGACATCAGGCGAGTGGAAGACCACGCCGGTCGCGTCGTTGGTGCTGAGATTAATCTGGAAGAGAGGATCGCCGCGAGGCCTTCGGGCCACCCAGCGGACTTCGTCGATTTGCACCAATGGCGGCGGCTGGGACGTCAGTTCGGTCAAGAACCGGTCCAGTGAGCGACCTTTTCCCTCCACCTCGATCAGCACCCCGTCGGTCTGATTCCTCACGAAGCCACGAAGTCCGTACCTCGAGGCGAGATGGTGAACGAAGGGACGGAAGCCCACCCCTTGGACGATTCCTCGGACAGAAATCGCTCGACGTTCCATCGGTGTGCTCCAGGCACAAACTGCTCATCCTCGAATTCAAGAGCAACGGTCCCCGGCCGCGACGTGGCTCGCTACGAGTGCAAGCGATCCGTTCAAGAAGAATCAATGACATCGATGGTTTCGAGACCTTATCTCTCACAGGCTTCCACTAACCCAAACTTCTGTCAAGAACTTAATCTGACTGATGCCAATTGAAATCACTTTTCGGCCAGGGCGAGCGAGGAGTGCGACAATTCACGCAGCAACTCCGGGGATTCAACAGTCTGTGGCGGCTCCCAGTCCGGAAAGTCTCCCTCGAAGCCCAGCAGGCAAATTGCAGTGGTCGCTCGATCGCCCGTGATCGGCCTCCTGAATCGCGACTGTCCGGGGGAGGGAGTGAACCAACCGAAATTCGTGGACGAGACCGGACGTGCCGGATTGACTGGCTCGAACATCCTCATCGTGATCGATCGCTCGGCGACGGAGCACCGAGCGGCTCGGCAGGCTCCTCCGAATCTCGGCAGGCCAGGTCGTTGTTTAGACTCGGAAAGATCTCATCGTTCGCATCGATGTCTGGCGTAAGCAATTCTTCGGAGATACCATGACCTTTGGTCAGAGGTCCCCTGCCAGGTTCAGGAGCATTCGATGACCGATAAGACGACCGACGACTCGCTTGATGCAGGGCTCGATGCCGGGAGGATCGCCCTGACCTCGCGGCTCAAGGCTCTCCGACACGAACTTTTCGGCGAACGTGGAGGGCCGGAACTGGCGAGGATCTTGGGCTTGCCAGTCCGGACCATGTACAACTACGAGTCCGGAGTCGTGATCCCCGGCGAGGTCCTGGTCCTCCTCGTCGAGCGAACGGATGTCAGTCCAACATGGCTCCTGACCGGACGAGAACCGATGTTGGGATCGGGAACGGAGTGAGGCCGGGCGGTGTCATCCAATGGGGAGCTCGGAAGTTCCACAGCCAGAATCTCGAATCGACGCGATGAGCGATTCCGGCATCAACGGGGCCGGAATCGCCATGCGAGTTCGCTCCGATGCGGGCATTTGCAGCGCCAGACGCCCGCCTTTGGCCTGCGTAACCGGAGGTGCACGGCCTCGCAGCCCGCGCACCGGGCCTCCCATCGTGCCGACTCCTCGACGGTTTTCGGCATGATAGGCTTGAGCGCCGGATCACCCATGAACTCGAAAACGAGGGGTGTCCGTGCCTCGCACCGGCATCGGTAGCCGCCCACGCTCATCGGTCGCTTGTAGCGGTGAAACGTCTTCCGGCAGGCCAGGCACTTCGCCTGCCAATCACCCGGCGTGACGACCGTCTCGTGCGAGGTGTCGCAAGCTCGGGGCGTCGCACCCAACCGGATGGCGACCGCTTTCCAGGCCAGGCCATGCTTGGCGGCGGGGCCGGCAATCGCGTGGGCAATCTCGTGCAGGAGCGTGTCGAGGACCGTCGCAGGCGTGTTATTCAAGGCGTGAAATTCGGCGATCTCGATGCGTTTCGTCCGATACTTGCAGACGCCCATCCGACGCTTCGTCTTCGCCAGGCCGAAGGTCCAGCCGCGCAGGCCGTGCTTCGCCAACTCCTGACCAGCGATCGCCTCCAGTTCCTTCAGGTCCATGCCCGACTCTCCAGGATCCGATCCCAGCCCGCGATCATCTGGCCGGGGCGGGATCTCCCCTCCTCCTCGTCAACCGACAGGGCCGGGCCTTACGCGACCGTGAGTCGACACGGCCACGACCCGGACTCGCTTCGAGGAACGCCCCCATCAGCTCCCGGCTCGCGGTGCTTCCGACCAATGATAACGCAGGCCGGCGAAGGCTTCGTTCCGGGCTTCCATGGATTTCCGCAATTGGCTCTTCAAGGTCGGGATCGTCGACCGCTTGATCTCGCGGAGCTGCTTCTCCGCGTCCGCCAGGTCGTTGCGCCACGCATTCGCCTGCTCGCCGTGGCCGTGAGGGATCAGCTCGATCAGCCGAACCTGCTCCTGGGTGATCGTCGCCGCGTCTGCCTGCCTCTCCTTGATCTCGGCCTGGAGCCGATCGACCTCCTTCTGGAGGCGAATGCAACCCTCGACGGCCTCGTCCCCCGATGATGGGGCCTTCAACCCAATCACGTCCGTTTGGAGCCACGAGGCACTCAGGCCGACGTGTACCTCCTCAACCCGCTCCTCCTTCACATTGACCTGAAGGTTCCCGCCGGCCTGGAGGATCGTACGAATGCGCTGCCCATCGGGGATGTCCGACTCCTCGTGGTTACCCGAGGACACGGTCACTTCCAGCCTGGAATTGGGCAGGTCGCGTGGATGTTCGATCTCCAGGGCGAATGCCTCCTGGTGGCTGTTCTGGACGCGGTAGACCGTCTCCCGGCGGCTCAACTCCTCGCAATAGCCGATCCCCTCGGAGATCCTGACCCCCAGGCGTCGCGTCTCGGGTCGGCTGCATTCCTTGAAGACTCGGACGCCGGTCTCCTTGGCGTGGACGAGCAGGAGTTCGCCGCCCGGCTTGGTCGGCTCCAGAACGCACTTCCCCTGGAAGTCGCCGTCGAGGAAGACCTCGCAGAGGCCCCGCCCCAGCGAGTGGGTGGCCTGGTTCTTGAAACGGACGGCCCGGAAGGGACGCTGCGGGTCATCTCTCTCCTTGTAGAACAGGATGACCTGAGGATCGCCGACTGGAGCCTTGAACAGTGGGATTATCGCCGACCGCTTGGCGCCGAGATTCACGGGGTCGGGCGACGTGAAGACGCTGAAATCTCCGCTCTCGCGAACCTCGGCCTGAGGCTGATAGGCCTTCTGCATCACCATAGCGTCCGAGAAATCGCTTTCCAGCGCCACTGACCTCATAGCCATTTCGCGACCGAGACCCCGGCTAGCTCCAACAATGTTGGGCATCTGGCTGTCAAAATATCTCTCCGGCATTTCTGGCGCGGCGGCGACCGCCCCGACCGTGCGATCCGCCACGAGATTCACCCGGTCCCGTTCGGGGCGGCGAATCTCGGCGAGGTCGGTCGAGAAGCTAATCGGCTCGCCGGCGATGACCGTGATCAGCGTCTCGGACCAGTCGTCGTCGGTGTCGTTGTCCACGACGGCCTGGCCTTCCAGCTCCGCACCGTCCGGAGAGAGTCTCAGCTGGTAGCGGATCTTCCAGGCGGCGACGGGAGTGGCGTACGTCACCGCGGCGGTCGTCGCGCCGGGGTTCCCCCGCAGAGTCAACGTCACCTCGCTGCTGTCCGGCCTGATCCGACCGAGGCTTGCGCGGAGCGACTTGTCGATCTCGGAGCGGACCGCCGGATCGGTGAACCTGATGGCCGTCACCGAGCTCTCCTCGATCTGCTGCACTCCCTTCGCGGTCAGGACGAGGATGCGGCTCTGCTCGTGGAAGACACCGTTGGCTTCCCTGCGATAGGAATGGCGGCCGATGAGCGTGCCCGCGTAGGTGGGCCCCGCGTCGACTTCCACCGAGGCCCCCGCCAGCTTTGTCGCCAGGTCCGAGAAGGGGTTGGCGGGGTTGAGGAACAGCGCCGGGGCATCGGCGTTCGTCGGCGTGTAGGTCGGCGGCTCGGTGATCGTCACGTCGCCGAAGACGCAGAGGGATGAGATCACGTCGTCGAGGTCGGTCTTGCGGACGGGGATCGTGATCCGCAGCGGCTCACGATCCCCGAGCGCATACTCCCGGCGAATGACCGCGGTGCCGTTGCTGTAGAGCCTGACGCTGTTCATGGCCCGCTCCCCTTGGCAATCTCAGGAGGATCGCGGTCGATTCCAGCCGAGGATCGCAAGTCCCATGCGAAATCCGGGATCAGGACCGGCCGCCGACGACCTCTCGTTCCTGGAGCATCCGGCGGATCAGGGCGAGCTTGCGGTCGGCCCTCATGACGTTATGGACCTCGATCTGGCGCGTGTTGGCCCCCGAGGTCCGGACGGTCAGGTCGCCCGAGCCGAAACCCAGCAGCCAGTGGCGGAAGACGTCGTCGCGGTGCTTCTCGACGACCATGCCAAGCGTGTCGAAGGTCGCCTCGCCCGAGCCGACCGCCTCGCGGATACGCAACTGACCCCGGCTGAAGATGATCCGGCTCCTGCGGTCGTAGATCAGGTACGTGCCCGCCCAGATGACGAACAGGAACAGGGCCAGCGAGAAGTAGCCCGACGCGTTGATGTGGATGTCGATCCACCCCAGCGCCTTCAAGATCGCGTCCCACCACCCCAGGGTCGCCAGCAGGACGGAGGCCAGGGCGATGCCCAGCACCACGATCACCGACCAGAGCCCGCGCAGGTGGATGTTGGTGATGACGATGACCAGGCCCAGCGTGATCGCGAAGATCACGCCCGGGTTGTTGCTGGCGGTCATCCGGTTGGTGGGCTGCATGAGCATCTCCGTCTTCCGGTCGAGGGGAAGCGGCAAGCCCAGCGGGGCGATCAGGATGTCGCGTGCCCCCTCATGACCGGCGACGGTGCGAGCCTGCTCGGCCACGGTTCCCAGCGGGACGATGGCCATCTGCTGCCCGCTCAGGTAGGTCAGGCCCGCCATCAGGAAGCCGACGAGCCAGACCGGCCACCAGTAGAAGATGGGCGAGTGGCTGATGAGGACCACTTCACGCGGCAATTCCTCGTTGACGACGGGCGTGGCGACCGACATGAGACGATTCTCCGATGGAGGGGCGAGCCCCGGTGGCGAGAGGGACGCCGGACGAGACGGATCGGCCGGGCCCCGCCGCCTTTGATCCGGCGAGACGGCCTCTCGTCGTCGAGGCCCCGCCGATCAACCCGAGTCAGGACCGGGAAAAACCCCGGACCCGGCCGGCCCCTTAGGATCGCCGCCCTCAGGCGTGATTGCAAGGCCCGGTCAATCGACCTTTAGAGCCTCCTCCACGGCCCGGCCAATCGTGTCGCCCCGCAGCCCGTTCGCCCGGATCATGCCGTCGGGCCCGATCAGGAACGTGGAAGGGATTTGCTGCACGTGATAAGCCTCCTGCATTCCGCCCTCACCCTGGCCCAGGTATCCCTGATCCCAGGCCATGCCGTTCTCGGCCGCGAACTTGCGCGGGGCATCCTTGTCGGCATCGAGGCTCAGGCTGAGCATTGCGAAACGCTGATCCTTCCCATAATTCGCGTAGACTTCCTTGAACGAGGGCAACTCGCCAATGCAAGGGCCACACCAGGTCGCCCAGAAATCGAGCAGCAAGAACCTGCCGCGAAAGTCGGCCAGCGTCAGGACCTTGCCATCCAGGGTCTCGACCCGGAAGTCGGGCGCCGGCTCGCCGATGTTCAGGGTCGCTTTGATCGCCGGCCGCAGCACGCCCAGGTCCAGCGGGACATCGGACTGGCCGCCCTGGATTGGCGGGACGAGGAACTGCCTCGTCGCGGTCGCAATACGCTCGGGATAGGCATTCCAGATCTCATCAGGGCTGCACTTCACCTTCAGGAAATAGGTGCCGGCGGGCACGTCGTCGATGCGAATGGACCCGTCGGGTTGCACGGTCGTCGGCTCAATCTCGATCCAATTGCGTCGGTACTCGCGCCCCTCGGCCGACGCCCACCACTGTTTGGTCCAGGTCGTCGACGGCTCGATGGCGCCGGCCGGTGGTGCGGGGATGTGCGGGCGACCGCTCTGGATCTCGACGATCGTGCGACTCGAGTAGTCGTCGGTCGGGTTGTTCCCAACAGGGAACTGAACCTTCGCGATGACCGGTCGCCCGCGTCGGCCGACCTCGACCCGGCTGGTCTCGCCCGCGTGCACATCCACGAGCGTCCCATTATCTCGCGATCCGCGCGGGACGGACTTGCGATCGGGCCCAATTCCGACCCTGACGTCGCCGGGGACGATTCGCTCGATGAGGAAACGACCTTGCTTGTCGATCACTGCCTTGCCGCTGGCATAGATCGCGGGGACGTCGGGATTGCCGAGCCGATCGGATTGGTAGCTGATCTCGGAGCCGGGGCCGGTTTTGATGCCGGGCAAGGTCGAACCTTCGATTCGCCCCCAGGGCTTTAATCTGATTCTCGGATCGGCCTCGAGCTCGGACCGGCTGGGCTCGGCATAACCGTCGGAGTGGACGATGACCACGGAGAACGACCCTTCGTCCGGCCCAGGCCGGTTCAGGGCGAATCGCCCTCGTTGATCGGTCTTGACGACCTCCTGACCCCGCCCCGGCTTGATCGTCCCGTTCACGATCGAGACGGGATGAGACCCGGCCGTTTCGCTGGGAAGTGCCAGGACGACGTCCGCACCCTCCAGCGGGGAACCGTCGGGCCGGTTGACAAATCCGGCGATCTTGCCTCGATCGGTCGGCCCACGACTCTTCACGAGGCGGATGTCCTCCTCCTTGCTCCCTGCGTCGCTGCGAAATGGGCGTGTCTCAAAGTCTTGATATCCTGGTGCCTTGATTCGAAGGCGATACTCAGGATAGTCCTCGGCGTCGAGCCAGACCGAGTACCCCGCATCCGGATCGAATGCATTCGGCCTTGGTTTCCACCAGATCTCGCCCGACGCTGGATCCGGCAGGCCGACTTCGAGATCGGCTTGCGCGACGGGCTTGCCGGTCTCGTCGTCCAGGATCTTGCCGGTGACGGAGAGCCTCCGATTGAGAGGCAGCGTCACTTTCTCTTCACCCGGGAAGATGTCGCGAGTGACGATGAGTTCGCTCCCCAGGCTCGCGGAGATCTGGAAGGTATCCGCGGGGGCTGAATCCCAGCGAAACCTCCCCTCCGAATCAGTCACGAAAACCTCGCCGATTAACCTGAGATTGCGCCAGGATCCGATGTACACGTTGGCGTTCGGCATCGGCGTCCCACGAGAGTCGACGACGCGGCCGGAGAAGGGGCGGGGCGGGTCAAGCTGGATCGAGACCGGGCCGGATTTCTCGCCGACCTCGACGGTCTTCAGGCCGGGGGCGTGCCCAGGGGCCTTGACGATGAGCGTCGTCGGGACGGGCCGCGTGTGGGAAAACCGGAAGTGTCCGGCTGCGTCCGTGACCGTCTTGTCGAGGAACATGTCGAGTGTACTTCTCGCGTTCTGCGCATCGGTCTTGCCGACGTGGGCGCCCGCGACGGGACGGCCTTTCGAGTCGGTGACGATCCCGTCGAGAGAGACGCCACGCGTCATGACTTCGACGTCGGAGAAGTCACGCAGGGAGGCAATCGATTTGACGCCGGGCCTCGGCCTTCCAGACGGATCCATCTCGGCGTGGAATCGAGGATCGAGTTGATCATTGCCGACGAAATCGGGATGGGATAGGTAAAGGGATGCCGATTTCATCGCCCGGAAGGAGCGACTCCGCCACCGGCCCACGGCATCGGTGATCGCGGGGACTTTGTATGCACGCTCGCCTTCGATCGCCTCTCCCCCAAGCTGGCCACTGATCTCGACCTTGGCCCCGGCGATCGGCTTGCCTTCCTCGTCCGTGACGAGGCCTCCGAGCGTCTCGTCGGCGGGGTGTAACCTGACGGTAAGCGTCGCGGTGACATCGGGGAATTTCGGGTTATCGCGGGAGAAGTAATGCTGCTTCTGGACGTAGCCTTCGGCCCAGATTTCAAGGCTGAGGCTCTCCTTATACCTCCGCTTGGAGAGGTCGACGCGGACCCTGCCGTCGGCATCCGCCAACTTGTCGGCCTCGGTGAAATCCATCTCGACCTTCACAATTGCGCCAGGAAGCGGCTTACCGGTGTCATCTGCCAGCACCCGAATATCGACCGACTTGGTCTCAGCACTCGGCCTGGTGACGACTGGCCTGGCCGGCGCGGGGTCGTCGGCCGCTCGTGAGGCTCGGGCGAACTGGAGGGTTCCGAGGAGGCCTGCGAGGGACAGGATCAGGGCGGCGAAGGTGAGGCGGGCGGGGGTGGGCATCAGGCAGCGGGATGAGCCGGCGGTGCGGTCGATCCAGGCGAGGCGATGGGCCAGGTTGGTGGGGCGGGCCATGGCCAGGCCGAGCGCCGCGTCGGGGCGGCGGACGAGGGCGGCGGCGACGTCGAGGAGGGTGGCGCGGTAGGCGTTGGCGTCGCCCAGGGCGTGGACGCAGAGGTCGTCGCAGGACTGCTCGCGCACGGATCCGATGATCCGGCCGAGCGGCCAGGTGAGCGGGTTCGGCCAGTAAACGATCTGCACCAGGCGGCGCACCAGGTTCCAGCCGAAGTCGCCCCGGCGGATGTGGGCCAGTTCGTGGAGCAGGACCGCGTCGATGAGGGTGGGGGATTCGTCCGCGGAAAGCGACCGGGGAAGGAGGATCGCGGGCCGCAGCCAGCCCACGACGAGGGGGACCGTCACTCGATCGGAGGCCCGCAAGGCCACACGACGGGAGACCCCGAGCCGGCCTCGCCAGCGTTCCAGCACCGCGAGCCAGGCCGAATTTGCGACCGGCGTGGAACTGCGGCAGAGCCTGGCGACCGCCGCCAGGGAGCCGAACAACCTTGCCGCGAGCAGTGCGATGACGACGAAATAGACGCCACCAATGATGGTGAACATGCCAATTCTACGGGCAGGAGCGTCCGAGGCGAAATCGGGAGTTCGCGAGGCGATTCTCGGCCCGATCGGGCTGACGAGCAAGCGGGGCTCCGGCCTCATGAACGGGGTCGCGACAGCGATGGGGCGAGGGGCCGGGGGGGCGGTCGCCGGCATGGTTGCCGGGCGAGCGACCTCGACGGCCGGCCAGGGCAGGGGGATGTTCAGCCTGGGGACGAGGAGCGTCGTGACCGGCAGCAACACCAGCCCGACGAGGCAGGCGTTCCAGAGGGCCGACCGGGCCAGGGCCCGGCGCGGGCCGAGCAGGGCGTGCGCGGCGTAGGCCGCGGCGAGGAACGCGCCGGACTTCAGGGCGACGTCGACCGCGATGACGAGGGCCGCCCGGGCAGGCGGAAAATCGATCGGCAGGATGTCGAGCATGGTCAGGCTCCCTGGTCGGTCCCGCGGCCCTTGGTGCCTCGCTTGTCGTTCGCCTCGACGCGCCCCGGGGGATTGGCGCGGCGCAGCTCGTCGAGTTGCTTGAGAGTAATCTGCTCGTCTTCGATCAGGCGAAGGACCAGGTCCTCGGCCGAGCCACCGAAGAACTGCGCCAGCAACCCCGACAGGGCGTTGCGCTGCGCCTTCTGGCGGGCGACCGCCGCGCGGTAGTGGTAGGCCTTGCCCCGGACCTCGTGGGTGACATACCCCTTGGTTTCGAGCACCCGCAGCATGGTCCGGATCGTCGAATCATGCGGATCATCGGGCAGGGCCTCGCGCACATGATCGGCGGTCGCCTCGCCCAGCCGCCAGAGCGCGTCCATGATCTGCGACTCGCGCCCGGTCAGCGACTCCGACCGTCCTCGTGCCATCGCTCACGCCCTCCTGTTGATTCTTTAACAGAAGTGCAGGTTAACGCGGCTTGGCGATGGCCGCAAGCGGTTTCGTTAAAGAAATAACAGGAATCCCTCGCGCCTGGACGGGCGTCTACAATGGGGGCCGAAGCGGGTTCTGGTGCCGTCCGTAGTGCGAGGGGCCTGACGATGGTCGAGGCGGATCGTTCAACGCTGGTCTCGGGCGTTCCGGCGGGGCTGGCGGCCTCTCGGCTGCTTGACGTGGAGACGATCTACCTCGAGCCCGCGGTCCGGCTTTATGAGCGTGGGCGAGACATCCTGGCCCGGTTCCCCGATGCGCGGCAGGTTGTGGTGGGGTCGCACTGGAACATCGCCGGCTTGCGCAAGGACGAGCGGGCGGCGGAGGACTGGCTGGCGATCAAGAAGGGAGTGCTGGTGCTGGGCACCCGCAAGTCGATGGACGTGCGCCCCAACGGGCGTTCGGCCGACTTCATCGCGCCCGGGTACTCCAACGGCTGCGCGATGGCATGTTCGTATTGCTATGTGCCCAGGCGTAAGGGCTACTCGAATCCGATCAGCACCTTCGTGAATATCGAGGACATCTGCGACGCGATCCGCCGGCATGCCGAGGGGCTCGGGCCGAAAACCACGCCCAACCAGGTGGACGAGCGAGACTGGGTCTACGACGTGGGAGAGAACGGCGACGGGTCGGTGGATGCCTTGATCTCGGACAATCTGAAGGACCTGGTGACGTTGTTCCGCGACCTGCCCGGGGCCAAGGGGTCGTTCGCCACCAAGTTCGTCAACAAGAGCCTGCTGGAGTACGACCCGCGAGGCAAGACACGCATCCGTTTCAGCCTGATGCCGCCGGTGATCGCGCGGGTGGTCGATGTGCGGACCACGCCGATGGCGGGGCGGATCGCGGCCCTGAACGAGTTTGTCGAGGCCGGATATGAGGTCCACATCAACATCAGCCCGGTGATCTATTATGAGGGGTGGCTAGAGGACTATGACGAGCTTTTCCGCCGGGTCGACGCGGCGCTCTCACCCCGGGCCAAGGCGCAGCTCGCCGCGGAGGTGATCTTCCTCACCCATAATCGTGAGCTGCACGAAGTGAACATGGCCTGGCACCCCAGGGCCGAGGAGTTGCTTTGGGTGCCCGAGATCCAGGAGGCGAAGGTCTCCGAGACGGGGGGCCGGAACGTCCGCTATCGCCGGGGGCTGAAGGGGGCCCTGGTCGCCGACCTCACCCGATTGATGGGCGAGCGGATGCCCTATTGCCGCATCCGCTACGCATTCTAGGTTCTAGATGTCTTGAATTTTCAGGAGGTCGCCTTCCTGACGGCCTTCTTCGCCGCCTTGGTGTTGGCGACCGACGTCTTGCCCCCCTTCGATGCCGCATTCTTCTTGGAGTCGGTGGCCTGTTTCTGGGCGGGGGTCAGCTCGTCCCAGGCGGCCTCGGGCAAGTAGCGGGCAGTCTCGCCGTCGCGCTCCGCCGGCTTGCCGTCGGCTGTGGTCCAGTCCTGATCGGTCCAGTGATCCAGGTGCTCCTGGCTCTCGGTCTTCATTGCCTTTCCACGGGTATAGCCGCCGCCGGCCTTCTTATACTCGGCGGCCAGAAGCTGCGACTTGCGGGCGCTCCACTGGTCGGGCTTGCCCCCCTTGTCGCCGGCCATAATTTGGGCCTTCAGGCGCTCGCGCAAGCCGGGGTCGGTGTAGGTCTTGTCGGTCGATTTAGAGGAAGCTTTCTTGGAAGCGGCCGGTTTCGCCTTCGGCTTGGCATCGCTGTGATCGGCCTTCTTAGCCTTGGCCTTCGGAGCGTTCGTTTTGGTCCCTGCCTTGGACTTCTCGGAGTCCTGGGCCTTGTGATAACGATCGAGCAGATCCGCTCCCTTCTCGGCCAGCTTCTTCGCATCCGCGGGCGTCTTGGGGACGGCCTCGCCCCAGGCGTGGGCCTGCAAGGCGAGACGGGTGGGCTCGCCCTTGTCGTCGACCAAGGGGCCGCGCAATGTGACAAAGTGGCGACGCAGGAAAGAGCCCTTGCGCTTCATGTCCTCGGGCGTCATGTCGGCCAGCGGCTTGGTGACGCCGGGCCTGAGGTTGGCCCCTTCCGACTTCTTGAAGGCCGCCCGGCCGGCGGCGGTGAGGCCTCCCTTGGGGTCCTTGGTCGGCCCCTTGCTCGCGGTCTTCTTGGGGCGGGCCTTGGGCTTCTTCGAGGCCGAGCCTTCGCCTTCGGTTGCCATCGTCAAAATCCTCGTTGAGGCGGCCTGGGCGGTCGGCATGCCGACTCCGCAATCGTCATGCCCGTCGCGAAGGTTCGGGAAATCTGGGCGATGAATCGGACGAAATCACGCATGCGGATTGGACGGGATCGAGGCGGGCCGGCTTGCAGGCCGGGCCGTTGGGGGGTAGCGTGCGTGGATTCAGCCTTGTGCCGGGCTCCCCCTCGTCGGAGATTGATCGATGACCAGCCAGCGTCGCGGACCACGCCCCAGCGGGAGGCCGCGCGTCGGCATCGCCCTGGCCGCCGTCCTGTTGCTAACGCCGTCCGCCACGTTCGCCGAGGACCACTTCGCTCAGGCGAGCGTGCCGGCGGCGGACCCCTCGTCCTTCGACAGGAACCTCGTCCCGACTTCGGGCGTGGTCGGCCCGGGCGAGGCGTACCCTGTCTTCGAAGGGGAGCAGGTCGAGCCGGGCCTGATCCCGGCCGCCGCGAGCTGGAACATCCCCAAAGTCGTCGGCGTGGCGGTGAGGCTCCCCGAGGCGAGGGAGGCGGAGGCCTGGTTCGTCGCCGCGGACGGGGCCGAGCACCGGCGCCGGACGGTCAAGCTGCCCGCGGCGGCCGACCCGACGGCGAAGGGCGCGTTCCTCAAGGCGAAGTGGCGATATTACGAGCATCTGGCCGCGCGAGCCCTACCGGGCTCGGCCTGGTTCCGGCATCAGGCGGCCGTCGCCCGCGCCGCGGTGCCGGGGGCGATGCCGGCGGTCGCGGGGCCGAATCGGGCGGGCGAGCCGCCGCGTGACGACCTGGAGCGGACGTTCGACCTGTTCGGCGGCGGCCGGGCCGTCAGCGAGAACCTGCAGCTCGACCGCCCGCTGCTCGTCGGGCCGGCCGGCAACCAGGCCGTCCCCGGCGTGGCCATTGCCGGCCTGCCGGGGATCACGGTCGCGGAGATCGACTGGAAGCCCCTGATCGCGGGCAAGGCGCCGAAGCTCGATGCCCTGGCGGGGCGAATCCCGGCGGATCAGCATGCGTTGTTCTCCCCGGGGGTGGGTGCGTTGGGGGCGGTGGCCCGCGAGGTCTTCTCCGGCGGGTTCGGGTTGGCCAGGATGGGGATGGAGCGGGCCGAGGATGAACGGCTGCTCGAACGCTACGAGCGACAGCTCGGCATCGGCCTCGACGGGCTGGCGAAACTGGCGGCCGGTGGCAAGATCGGCGCCGTGGCGATGACCGGTTCCGACCCCTTCCTGCCGACGGGAACCGACGTCGTCTTGCTGCTGGAATCGGCCGACTCGAAGGCACTGGCCGAATCGCTGAGGCAAGCCCTGGAGACCGCGAGGCTGGCCGATCCGACGGCGACGGCCGTGCAAGGCGACCTCGGCGGCGTGGGCTATTTGGGTACGGTCAATCCCGATCGGAGCCTGAGCGGATTTGTGGCCGACCTGGGGGGCGCGGTGGCCCTGGGTAACTCGGTGCAGGGCCTGAAGGGGGTCGTCGAGGCCTCGACCGGCAAGGTGCCGAAGCTGGCCGATGCCCCCGAGTACACCTATTTCCGCGATCGCTACACGAAGGGCGAGGCGGCCGAGTCGGGCCTGCTGGTGCTGACCGACGCGACGATCCGCCGCTGGTGCGGGCCGCGCTGGCGGATCGGTGCGCAGCGGCGCGTGCGGGCGGCGGCGGCGCTGGCCGAGATGCAGGCGGGCGGAATGGCCGAGATCGCCCGGGGCCAGGCGCCGGCAGGGCCGTTCGTCGTCCCCCCCGCGGCGGCCGACCTCGACCTGGGGACCATCGCCCGGACCGTCCGGGGTGTTGTGTCGTCCACTTATGGATCGGTGCAGTTCCTGACCCCAATCGTCGAGCTTCCGATGGAGACGGTCGACGCCCGCGAGGCCGAGGCCTATGGCCGCTGGCGCGACGGATATCAGGCGAACTGGCGGCAGTCGTTCGACCCGATCGCGGTGCGGTTCGGGCTGGCCGAAGGGAAGGTCTCGGCCGACCTGACGGTGATCCCCCTGATCGTGGGGAGCGACTACCGGCCGTTCCTCCAGGTCATCGGCAAGGCGGAGATCCCGCCCCTGGGGGCTGATTTGCACCCCGAGGCGCTGGTGCATCTGGCGATGGCGTTCGACGTCGAGTCCGAGTTCATCAAGCGGCAGGAGGCCTCGGTCAGGACCATGCTTCAAGGCCCCGGAGGTCTGGCGTTCGGCTGGCTGGGCAAGAGCGTCTCCTTCTACCTGGACGCCGATCCGTTCTGGGCCGAGCTCGCCAAGGCGCCCGAGGCCCAGGCCTTCACCCTGGCGAATGTCGATCGGTTGCCGGTGGCCATCCGCGCCGAGGTCTCCAACCCCCTGGGCCTGACCCTGTTCCTGTCGGCCCTTCGCGGGTTCATCGAGCAGACGGCGCCCCAGATGACGGTCTGGTCGAACCTTGAGCACGCCGGCAAACCCTACGTGAAGGTGGCCCCCGCGGCCGAGGCCGCCGAGATGGCCGGGCCCGCGGCCAAGCTGGCCCTCTACTACTCGGCCTCGCCAAAGTCGTTCACCATCACGACCAGCGAGGCGGTCATCAAGCGTGTGCTGGAGCGGGCCGCGGACCCCGACAAGGCGAAGGCGCTGGCCGAGGCACAAGGTCCATGGCTGGGCACCGGCCTGGCGCTGCGGGCGAACGACGGGTCGCTCAGGCTGCTGGACACCGGCTTCCGCGACAAGTATCGCGAGGCCCAGCGGGTGGCGGCCTGGGCCAACCTGCCGATCCTCAACGAGTGGCACAGGCTGGCCCCCGGGTCCGATCCCGTGGAGCTGCACGAGGCCGCCTGGGGGGTCCGGCTCTCCGGCGGGTATGCCTGGAATGACGGGCTCGGCACGATGGAGTCGACCACCTTCGGCAGCCCCTCGAACCCGAAGGAAGGGCCGGCCGAGGTCGACCTTCTGGCCAGGCTCCGGTCGGCCCGTCTGGGCGTCAGCTTCGAGGGCCAGGGGCTCCGCGCCCGGGCCGAGGTCGACCGCCGCCCGATCGCGTCCCCCTGAGCGGGCGGGTCCCTGACCCTTGCGGGCGCCCTGCGTGCGGCTATAGTGGCCTGTCCAACGGTCGGGCATCTGGGGCAGTCCGGAAGGGGCTTGCGCGATGAGTCAGCAGAAGATGAAGGTCGGGATGGTCGGCGGCGGGGGCCCCTCGAATTTCTTCGGCGGGCCGCACCGCCGGGGGATCCTGATGGACAACTCGGCCGAGCTCGTCGCCGGCGCCTTGCGCAGCGACGCAGCGGGCTCGCTGGCCGCCGCCAAGGAGCTGTACTTCACCCGCGGCTACGGCGACTGGCAGGCCCTGGTGAAGGCCGAGGCCGCGATGCCTGTCGGCGAACGCATCGACTATCTCACGATCGTCACCCCCAATGACGCCCACTTCGGCCCGGCCGATGCCGCCGCCGCCGCGGGCATCGGGGTGCTCTGCGAGAAGCCGCTGACGACCTCGCTCGACGAGGCCAAGCGGCTGCTGGCCACGGTCAAGGCGTCGAAGATCCCCTTCGTCACGGCCTACACCTACACCGGCTACCCGATGGTGATGTTGGCCCGCGAGTTCATCCGCGACGGCAAGATCGGCGAGGTCCGCAAGGTCGAGGCCTGGTACCCCCAGGGCTGGCTGGCCAGCGACATCGAGAAGGGGGGCCAGAAGCAGGCCGCCTGGCGAGTCGACCCCGCGAAGTCGGGCGCCTCGGGCTGCGGCGGAGACATCGGCACGCATGCCTACGAGTTCGTCCGCTTCGTCGCCGGCCTGCGTGCCACCAGGCTGAGCGCACGGCTCAAGGCGTTCGTCGCCGGCCGGGCCCTCGACGACGACTTCACCGTCTTGGCCGAGCTGGACAACGGCGGGATCGCCACCATCGCGGCCTCGCAGATCTCCATCGGCATGCAGAACGACAACGCGTTCCGGATCAGCGGGACCAAGGGGACCCTGGAATGGTCCAACACGGACCATCAGACCCTGAAGCACTACTCCAATGATCACCCGGTGCACCTCTATCGCCTTGGGGCCGGCTACCCCTACTTCCCGGCGTCGATCAACCCCTACATGAGGGTGCCAGCCGGCCACCCCGAGGGCTTCCACGAGGCGCTTGCCAACCTCCACCGCACCCTGGAATGGACCATCCGAGGCCAGCGAGGCGAGACCGCCCCGACCCCCTATGACCACCCCGGGATCGTCGACGGAGTCGCCGGCATGGCCTTCATCGAGGCGGCCGTCGCCAGCTCGAAGCAGGAAGGCGCCTGGGTCGACGTCCCCGACATCTCCTGATCCCAGGTCAATTGGACGAGCCACCTCCACGGCGGTCGCGAGGCATGACAGCCCCTCGCGCCCGCCGTTTTCCTTGAATCGAGATGGGTTCGTCCCACCTGGCGCCGGGTTCGTTTCGTATTCAAGCGTCGAGCGGCAGATCACACACGTCCCCCACAGATCGACGCAACTTCTTTTGATGAAATAGCTTCCCTGATCGGTGGCTTCGTTCTGGCGCCGGCGAAGTGGCTTCGTTCTGGCGCCGGCGAAGTGGCTTCGTTCTGGCGCCGGCGAAGTGGCTTCGTTCTGGCGCCGGCGAAGTGGCTTCGTTCTGGCGCCGGCGAAGTGGCTTCGTTCTGGCGCCGGCGAAGTGGCTTCGTTCTGGCGCCGGCGAAGTGGCTTCGTTCTGGCGCCGGCGAAGTGGCTTCGTTCTGGCGCCGGCGAAGTGGCTTCGTTCTGGCGCCGGCGAAGTGGCTTCGTTCTGGCGCCGGCGAAGTGGCTTCGTTCTGGCGCCGGCGAAGTGGCTTCGTTCTGGCGCCGGCGAAGTGGCTTCGTTCTGGCGCCGGCGAAGTGGCTTCGTTCTGGCGCCGGCGAAGTGGCTTCGTTCTGGCGCCGGCGGCTTGTTGATCGGTTCGAATTGCCAAAGAGCCAGGAGGCCGCCGGAGTCGCTGGGACGAGATCGCGGCATTGGCCAAACCCTACAGTTGCAATCGGCGCGGAAATCCGGCGGGGAAAATTGGAATTCCAGGAAAATCGTGAGAATGAGGGGGGGGGCGACCATCGTCGGGGCCATGAGAGCGGGCAGGACATGTCCGTGAACGGGGATGACGGGACGGACCTGATTCATGGGCCGGGTGGTCGGAATTGTCTGACCACACATGAACGCAGGTCCGTCGTCGAAGCAGAACACGCGTGCGCGGAGTGGCAGGCGGTGAGCGGGGCTTCTGACGATGGGTCTCCTGGACCGACGGGCGCATCGGCGGCGAGATGTCCGAGGAGTTATCCGGGTGCTTCCGCGGAACTTCGCGCGATGAGACGGCGGATACGCCGCATCGCGAGGTACGACAGCGAGACGACGCACACCACGATGAGCGTGGTGCGCAGGAAGGCCGCGAGCGGGGCCGAGAGCGCGAGCCCGGTCCCGATCGCGACGTAAGCGGCCAGACAGACCGGGCACTTCGGCAGGAACGCCAGGATGAATCCGGGGATGAGCCATCCGGCGATCTCGACCGGGGTGCGGCGCCCGGAGGGGGGTCGGCCGGCGCGAGACGGAGTCTCCGCGTTTGCGGGTTCCTCGCCGGAGGAACCCGCCTCGCAGCATGGGATAATGTTCATCGGGCCGGCTCGTAGGTCACCCTGCCGATGCGGTAGAGGCTCCTCGTGTCGACGAACCCCTTGAAGCCGTACTTATCGTGGTGCCGCACCCAGTCCGTCAGGTTGCCGTCGCCGCCCCGCTCGTTGCGTCCCTTGGGGGTGAGGTCGAGGTAGAAATACGTGCTCACCGCCGCCTCGTCGCCGCGACCGAAGCAGGAATAGGTGTGGAAGACGTTCCCATCGTTATCCTTGAGGAACACGCTGACGCCGGGGAGATCCTCGATGGCGTCCTTCGTCGTGTTGTAGTTGTAGTAGGCCTCGCCGTTGGCGACCTCGTCCTTGGTGAAGGAGACGTTGTAGTCGCGGTTGAAGTCGGTCCCGGAGGAAGAGACCCACTTCGCGTGCCAGCCCATCCGCTCGTTGAACCCCCGGATCTTGGCGAGCGGTGCACGCGAGATCCTCACGAAGCTGACGTCGTGATTCTCCAGGTGGACGAGGGCCCCCTCGTCGTGGTCGGCGTGGAATGAGCAGCCGACACAACCTTCCTCCCAGTCGGGGCTGAACATGAAGTGGTGGACGATCAGCTGACTCCTGCCCGCGAAGAGATCGGACAGGGTCTCCGCGCCGTCCGGGCCGTCGAAGACATAGGTCTTCTCCACCCCGACCCAGGGCAATGCCTGGCGCTCGCGGCTGAGCTCGTCGCGGAGCCGCGTCAGCTGCTTCTCCTTCGCCAGCAGTTCCTTGCGGGCCGCGATCCATTCCTCACGAGGGACGACGGCGTGATCGGCCATGCGATCCTCCAATGATCGAAGTGAAAGGGGAACGAAGTGACCTGGCTGGAATCCGGGACGAGGTCCAATCGACTCGATAGGCAGGTCAGTTGAACGGCTCGCGGCCGGCGGCGCGGCGGGCGTCGGCCACCTGGCCGAGGTGAAACATCTGGTGCAGGGCGACGAGGTGAAAGGTCCGCCCGATCGTCTTCATCCGGTCTTCGAAGCCGGGCGGAATCACCTTCGGCGCCCGCTCCAATCCATCCTCGCCGATCGCTTCGAGGATCGCGAGATTCTTCGCCCTGAGGTCGCGATAGGTGGCGAGGACCTCATCGAACGGGGGATACTCCCCCGCGTCGTCGGAGGGCTGGGAGCGAGTCCCGAAGATCGGCCACCAGTGTTGCACCGGGTTCGCCTCGCCGGAGACGGTGTGCGGGATCATCCCCTCGATGACGGCAAGGTGGCCGAGCACCCAGAGGGGATGGTTGCCGCCGCGCGGTGCCGACCGGGTCAGCGGCTGATCGCGCATGTCCTCGACGAGCACGCGGGTCAGCTCGTCGGTCTGTCCGAGCACCCAGCGGACCTGCTCGATCGCACGCATCAGTTCGCCCCCTTTTGCCGATCGGTCACCAGCCGCGAGGCGATCTCGGCGATGCGGTTGAGCCCGTAGTCCCAGCCGTGGCCCACCCCTTCGCGGATCTCGTCGGGGATGGGCCCCATCGCCCTGTGCGAGAACTTGAGGCGTGTAACGTCGCCGTCGGCCGTCAACCGATACTGGATGTGGTTGGCCGAGGGGAACGACATGAACATCGGTCCGTAGAGTTCCAGCAACATCGGCGGCTTGATCACCTGCACGTGCCCCCAGAGGTGGCCGGCGTTCGCGCCCAGGTCGCGATACCACCGCCCGCCGGGCCACGGCTCGATCACCATCGGGAACGGCTTGCCGCCCGGCATCTCGCTGCAAGGGCCGATCTCCTCGAGGATCGCCTCGAAGGCGATCTCGATCGGCGCGGCAATCTCGATGTCCCGTGTAATGCTGATGATCTGGACTTCCTGCTCGACTCCGCTCATCGACATGCTTAATCCTCCTTGTCGGTTTTGCCCTTCGCCTCGCTCGCCTTCCGTTCGGCTCGCTCCTTGATCCGGTCGAGTTGCGAATCCCAGAAGGGTTCGAACGTCCGGACCCAGTCGTAGATCGCCTTGAGGCGCGCAGCGTCCAACTTGTACAGCCTCTGCTGGCCCGAGCCCCGCACACTGACCAGGCCCACTTCCCGCAGGACGCGCAGATGCTTGGAGACCTGCGGCTGGGCCAGCCCCAGCAAGGCGACCAGGTCGTTGACCGGCCGCTCGCCGGGGGCGAGCAGGTCGAGGATCTGCCGACGTCGCGGCTCGGCGACGGCGTTGAACGCGTCTGAGGTCGTGGGCGAACGTGCCATGCGAGGATTGTATTCCCTAATGGGAATACTTCAAGCCCGCGCCCGAAATTTTGAGGATCGAAGGCGCGGACGTCCCCACGAATGTGCCATCGTTAGGGGCCGGCCGGATCGAGATGGGTCGTCGGGTCGACCTTGAAACGAGGCGCAGGATGGGTCGACCACTCGCTTCCCACGACCTTCAGCCGCTGTGCGGCTCGCCCTCATCGCCTCGACCAAGCAACTCTGAGACCTTCTCAACGACATCTTCTGGGGGAGCCTGGAGGTTGCGGAGCACCTGGGCGGCGACCCCGTGGACTTCCCGCGTCAGTCCAATCAGGAGATGTTCCGGATCGACTTCCTTGTGGCCGCTCCGGTCGACCTCCTCCTGCGCGAAGCCAATGACCTGCTTCGCCCTGGGGGTGACGCCTCGATCGTCGGGCGACGCGCCGGGCGGCCCGATCCCGATCAACGCCTCGACGGCGACACGGATCCGATCGAGGGTGACACCGAAGCTGGCCAGGGTCGCCGAGGCGTTGCCGCCCGCCTCGCCGGCGATTCCGAGCAGGATGTGCTCGGTGCCGATGTATTCGTGGTGGAGCCGAGACGCCTCGTCCCGCGCCTTCTCCAAGGCAGCCCGCGAGCGATCCGAGAGCAGTTTGTCCATGGGAATCTATCCATTCTCGAGGGATGGGACACAACGGCGACGACCGATTGGGTGATGGTGTGCTCCTCGACATTGAGAACCAGGGCCGTGATCCTCTCGACGAAGCGGCGGTGTTCGGGGCGATTGAATGCCGAGGCGAAAGGTTGGAGCAATCGTTGCCAGCGGCACCATATGAGGGTAGCTTGCCGCATGGGGCATCCCTTGATGCGGTGCCGGATGGGAGGTGAGGCACCCATCAAGTTCCGCTTCGGAGATGCCCCGTTCAAGAGGCCGGGGATGGCATCGGAGCAGGGTCCTCGGTGACGGAAGAGGGAACCGAATGTCGATCACCCAGAAGATCCGACGCCTCGCCACGATCCTGGACGAGTTGGCCACCATCGACTTCGGCTATCCATTGGGTGAGAACACGATCTCGCCACCCCGGCCCGGGACGATCGCCCTGCTTGCCGAGGCGGGGCTGTCCGGGGTCGGAGGGCTGGCCGACCTATATTCCGCCTGCGATGGGATCAGCATGCCGGATGTCCATACCGGCTACTTCATCAAGCCGCTTCCAGGCGTCTTGAATTACGACCCATCATCGGAGCCCCTCGCGATCCTCCTCGAAGCGGAGATCCCCGTCGTTCCGCTCGGGTCCACGGGCGGCGGCGGTTTGTTCATGGCCGAACGTCAGGGTGGTCGGGTCCTTCATCTGCCGCCCGGTCCCCTCCACAGTGGGTGCTACGACGGTCGCCAGGCGAACGTCAGGGTCGTTGCGGAAGACATCTACCACTTCCTCGACCTGGTGATCGACGACGCTGAGGCGTTCGTGCGTGACGATCAACGACACCGATATTTGGTGGACCGGGGTTAAAAATCCGGGAAACTACTGTTTAATGAGAAATGATTCCTATGGCATAAGAAGCCTGATGATGAACAGCAAGGGGATCGGCAGCATAATGACGAGCAAATCCCAAGTTGCTCTCGGATTCTCGACCATCAATGAGATCGGGTTCTTGGACCTGAGTGCCGGAGTGACGTAGGCGATGATCGAGAAAATAACCGTCAGCGCGATTGCCCGAGTCCAGTTCTCGAGCCCACCCCACCTGATTGCCGGCGCCCAGACCGCCAGGGAAGCGGCGCAGAGCGCCACCGCGACGATCAGCGACCTGGAAGATCGATGAAATCTCATCCGAACCCTCCTCAAGTCCCGGCTCGGCCCCGGGGATGCTCCCAGAGCCCGGTGACACAGCCTACCAGGACGAGGCAGATGCCCGCGATGGTTGTGACCGCGGCCCAGAGGAGGTTGGGGGGCTGGATACGGAGGAGGAGGTCTCCTCGGAGGTCGGCGCGGACGGTGAAGGGGAGGGTCAGCTCGACGCAGCGGAGGTCTCCGTAGGGGCGGAGCTCTCCGTTGCCGGTCTCCAGCCACCACCAGGAGCCAGGGTTGGCGTTGAGGGTCACTTGCGCGTTGGGGGCGACCCGGAAGGCGACGTGGTTGGGGCTCCAGGAGGTGGGGGCGGTTGGCTCGCCGTCGACCAGGTATTCGCCCTTGTAGTCGGGGTGGCCGCGCCAGAGGCGGGCGGTGGGGCGGCTGCGGTCGTAGGTGAGGAGCGGCTGATAGCCTCGGATGACGGCGTAACCGCCGCGGACGGCGGGATAGGCCTGCGAGGTTCCCGAGGGGGTCTGGCTGAATTCCAGGCTCACCGGGAAGGCGTGTCCGAGGGGTGGGCCCGGGTCGATCTGGGCCGATGGCGGCAGGGAGAAGGCGGCGGGAAGGACCTGGTGGGCGTAAACGGCCAGGTCGACGAGGATCGCCGCGGCGAAGAGCGGGATGAGGCGGCGAAGGCGCGGGGAGCGATGCCAGGATTGGAGCTCGTCGGCGGCGGCCAGGCCCAGGCCGAGCATTGCCGGGATGCGCCAGCGGCTGACCATGTGCATCGTCGAGAAGACGGGCCAGGAGGCCAGCCAGGCGCTGGGCTGGTACCAGTGCCGGGCCCCCATCGCCAGGGCGAAACCGACCATCCAGAGGGAATGCCACCACCGCCAACCCCTGCGCAGGCTGACGACCGCCAGAGCCAGGGCGACCGGTCCGATGTAGGCGTCGAACTCGACGAGGCCGCTGAGCCCTTCGGCCCAGCTCGCGGTCGGGGTGGGCCGCTCCTGGGTCGAGCGCAGGACGGACCAGAAGGAGTCGTCGACGCCCGACTCGCGGATGCGGGGGTAGTCGACCATGATCCCGCCGGTGAGCACCAGCCGCCAGCCGGACAGGGCCAGGGTCAGGCCGGCCGCGATGACCAGGCCCCGGGCCATTCGCGCACGTCCGCGGACGTCCTGCGCCAGCAGGCCCCAGCCGAGCACGGCAGCCGTGATGACCAGGCCGTAGGCGGTGGGATACTGGATGATGGCCAGGGCACTCGCGGCCAGGGCCAGGCCGAGCTTCACCCCCTGGCTGGCGCCTCGGTGCAGCAGAAATGCGGGGCGGAGCATCCAGGGGAGGAACGGGAAGCTCATTCCGATCGCGTGGCCGCCCACGGTCCAGATCAGGATCGACCCATTCCAGCCATAGATCGAGGCGACCGCGGCGACCGCCCAGGGGTCGTTCAGCCAGAGCCTGGCCAGCCTGCGGGCCCCCTCGACGGCGATCATGATGCCGGCGACGGCCGCCAGTCGCAGCCCGACGGAAGTGCCCAGCGCGAGCACGAGCGGGGTGTCGACCGAGGCGAGGCCCACCTGGGGCTCGGCCGCCAGCGGAAAGCCGCCGCAGCTCCAGGGGTCCCACCAGGGGAACTCGCCCCACTCCACGATCGAGCGGCGGACGGCCTCGTAGGCGTGCAGGTGATAATCCCAGTCACTGATGCCCGACGCCCCCGGATGGGCGAACAGCGGGATCGCGAAGGAGAGGGTGACGGCCTGGAGCACCAGGGCGGCGACGACATTGCCCCGGCGAATCGCCGCGGACTCATGCTCAGGATCGATCGTCACCCAGGGCCGGACGAAGCCGAATCGGCGGGCGACGATCGGGCCGCCCAGAAGCACCCAGACGAACATGACCTGCCCCAGCCACCGGAGGATGGCCGGAGGGAGTGTCTGCATCCAGGCGAAGGCCACCAACGCCCCGGCGCCGAGGAGGACCAGGCCGATCGCCGCGAGGGCGAGGCCGACCAGGGATGAGTTCGCCAGCCCTTCGAAGTGGTTCCGTTTCATCGAAGGGAGGGCGGGTCCGGGCTTGCGATTGGACAGTGATCGAGTTCGCGTGGAGGGGCGATTCTAACCGGCGGGGGACGGCGTGGGCCAGGCCGGGCCTCACACCACATCACATCTCCCAGGCTCGGACGCCGTCGAGGAAGCAGGAGATGACGCCGTCTTCGCTGATCTTGAGGACGGGGCCGAAGCGGCTGGCGGCGAAGGCGGCGGTGGTTCGTGCCCCTTCGGCGACGGTGGCGTCGTGCTGCGCGGCGGGGTCGTTGCGGAGGATAGCGCCGAAGGCGATGAGTCGGCCCTGGCGGTCGACGACGGTGGCGCCGTCGATGCAGGCGAGGGCCTCGAGGACCGAGGGGTCGAGACCGGCGACGTCGCGGCCCCGGGCCAGGTAGTGCAGGTCTCGCTTGGCCATGAGGTCCCCCTCGGCCGGCGGGCCGTCGGGCCTGGCTTCGGGGGAATCGAGTGCGTCCTGCGGCGAGATCAGCCGGCCGATCGCCTCGGCGGGGTCATTCACCACGACGAAGAGCCCCCCCTGGCGAGTCTCGGCCAGGTCGAGGGCGGCCTGGAAGAGGGATCGGGCCAGTTCGGGGCGGGCGACGGCGGCCTCCCAGGAAGCGAAGTGCGCCGAGGGGTCGAGCGTACGCCAACGTCCGTGTGCGAACGCGAATGCCTGGACGCCGCCGGCGAACAGCTTGATCTCCTGGTTGGGGCTGAGCACCAGGCAGACGTGCCCGCCGGAGCGGGTCGCCCGAGCGTGTGCGGCGTAGGCCCGGGCGCTGGGGGTGACGGCGCGGGTCCTGGAGGGGACCTCGGCTGACCAGCGGGCGATGTCGACGATCTCGGCAAGCCGCCCCTCGCGGTCGACCAGGAAGAGGGTCCGGCGGCCGTCGCAGAGCCGGTGGATGCTCTTCAGGGCGGTCAGCTCGACGCCGTAGGGGAGGGCATCGTGGGGGGTGGGCGTGGGCCTGCGGGGCGAGCGGGCTGCTCGGCCGAGCAGCAGGGCTCCGGTGGAGACGCGGCGGTTCTCGTAGGTGGAGAGGGCCGCGACCCGCAAGGTCTGGATCGTCGAGGCGACCCGGCTGGGCCTGCTGACCGAGGGGGCGTAGGCCGACGGCTCGACGAAGGCGGCGACGTAGTGGTCTTCGGAACCGCCCCGGTAGAGTTCCAGGCGCGACGAGTTGCCGAGCCGGAAGAGGTGGTGGTAGCGCAGGCTGAGCACCGCGCCGATCGACCGGATCATCCGGCGATCGTGCGGGGTGATGCGCGTACCCGGCCTGGGGACGAGCCGGAATCGGGCGCCGAACAGCTCGACGCCGGCACCCCGGCCTTCGACGGAGGCGAGGCGGAAGTTGGGGGCCGCGGAGGGGTCGATGGACGCGGCGGGCTCGCCGGCGTCGTCAAACGTCAGATTGGGGCAGAACTGGAGGAGGTCGCGGCGGAAGAACGTCACGAAGAGCTCGGCGACGGCCCGATTCTCGCGGCCCGCGTCGAAGCCAGGACCCACCGTCAATCGTCCGACCGGAATTGCCATGGCCCGCCCCGTCCTTTGAGTGAGCCGAGCTTGGGGCGCCCGAATGGCGCCGCTCAGGAGGATAGCCACACTGAGGGAATCGAGAAAGCCGACCTCGGCGCGACTTCGAGCACGTACGAATACGGGCCGCAACGCCCCCGACGTCGACGGATTCGCCCGGGGGCCGCCAACATTGTCTCGCCGTGGGGCGGATTGGGCCGATCGGGTCGGGCCCGACGTCCGATTGAATCGGCGGGGAGGCCGGGGCCGTCCCTTGAATGGGGGGCGCGGGGAGGACAGACTCTGCGTCTGGACAGGGTCGCCGACCGTCGGCGGCGCGATCTCGTGGAGTCTCGGAGGCGGACCGATGAGCATGCGACAGGCGGGCCTGGCCCTGGCGGCGTTGTTGGTGGTGGGCCTGGGCGCGGCGGCGCGAGGCGACGAGCCCGCGGCGGGCAAGAAGGGCCTGAAGGCCATGCAGGGAAGCTGGACCGGCGAACGCAACGGCGAGAAGAGCACCTGGGCGTTCGACAAGGAGACGGTCAAGACGACCGCCGATGGGCAGACGTATACGAGCAAGTTCCAGGTCAAGGAGGGGACAACCCCGGGCGAGCTCGACCTGGAGATCACCGCCGGGCCGGCCGACGCGGTGGGCCTGAAGTTCAAGGCAATCTACAAGTTCGAGGGGGAGAAGCTGCTCCTCTGCGTCGCCGCGCCGGGCTACGACACGCGGCCGGGAACGTTCAAGGAGGCGGACGGGGAGTCCTGGCTTTACGAGCTGAAGAAAGACTGACGCGAGGTTCGCGGCCGCCGGGCCATGTACCACCCCGGCGAGCCGTCCCCCGCACGACCCACTTCTTGCCTGCCGCCGGAGTTCCGCCATGTCCGTCCGACTGGTCACCATCGACGACGTCCGCGATGCCGAAGGCGTCATCCTCCAGCACGTCTCGCCCGCGCCACTCATCCGCTCGTATGCCCTGGAAACGAGACTCGGGCTGCCGCCCAGCCGCAGGGTCTGGCTCAAGGATTACGGCTGGACCCCCTCCGGGTCGTTCAAGCTTCTGGGCGCTTTGAACTGGATGGCGAACAACCTGGCCGGGCTCGGCGACCGGCCGGTCGCGGCCCACTCGTCGGGCAACTTCGCATCGGGGATCGCCTTCGCGGGGATGCGATACGACCGGCGCGTCATCGTCGTCATGCCCGAGTCCGCCCCGCGCGTGAAGTTCGAGCGGACCCGGTCGTTCGGCGCCGAGGTGCGTACCTATGACATCGCCCGCGACCACGAGACCGGCGAGAGGGACCGCCTGACGCGTGAGATCGCCGAGGTGGAGAACGCCGTCCAGGCCTCGCCCTATGACGACCCCTACGTGATCGCCGGCAACGGGGTCGGCGGGCTGGAGATCGTCCGCGAGCTGAAACGCGAGGGGCGCGACGTGTCGCACTTCTTCTGCCCGGTCAGCGGCGGCGGGCTGATGGCCGGCCACGCGATCGCGATCGCCGACGGGTTCCCGGCGGCCCGGATCGTCGGCGTCGAGCCGGAGGGGGCGGACGACTTCCGCAGGTCATTGATCGCCGGAAAGCGGGTCCGCATCGATCGGCCGGCGAGCATCTGCGACGGCTTGCTCTCCTACGACGTCGGCGAGCACAACTGGCCGATCCTCGAACACCTGGTGCGGCAATCGGTCCCGGTGTCCGACTCCGACACCCGGGAGGCGATGCGCAAAATCTACGACATCCACGGCTTGCGCACCGAGCCCTCGGGCGCGATCGGCGTGGCGGCGCTGCTCACGGGCGGTGTCGACCTGGCCGGGGAAGGCGACATCGTGGTCGTCGTCAGCGGCCGGAACGTCGACGAGGACGCGTTCCGGGACTGGACCGCACGTCCCGCCTGAATCTCAGCGGGGCCCCGGGGGGTCGTTCTCCGCGGCCCTTCCGGCATCGCGCCGGCGGAGGACGCGGAGGGGGCCTTCGCGATAGACGGGCTCGTACCAGCGGGCGTTGATCTCGTCGAGGGCCGGGTCGTCTCCCCAGACGAGAAGGACGTCGATGACGGGGGCGTAGCGGTCGATGAGTTCGAGCCAGCGGCGGGCCCGCGCGGCCGGGTCGTCGCCGAGGAGTGCGACCGCCTCGAAGTCATAGGCCGGGGGTCGGACGAGGTTGGCCCGGAACTGGACCGGGAAGTAGTAGTGCCTGGTCTCGTAGTTTGACCAGAGGATATTCCCGGTGCCAAGGCCGAGCCAGTTGTCGGCGTGCAGCACGGGGTTGCCGCGAAACGGCGACTTGATATCGGTGAGCAAGGTGCCCACGCGCCGGCCCTTGCCGACGGCCTCGCGGACGGCCGAGGACTGGAAGACGCCGGCCGTCCGGGCTGATCGGCCCGCGTAGTCCCAGATGGTGGCCGTTTGAACGACCAGGGCCAGGGCCAGCAAGGCCGCGGCCAGGCGCCTCGCGGGTGAGTCGACGGCCAGGTCGAGCCAGGGGAGGAGGGCGACCAAGCCGAGGAGCATCACGCGCTGGGGCAAATACTGGCCGTGGGCCTCGCCGAAGCTGTCGGGCCCGACGAACCCGGCCAGGCAGAGGAACCCGCCCAGCACGGCCCAGGGGCTGACCCGCAACGACCTCCGGCGCCAGAGCGTCGAGGCTGCCAGGATCGCGACGGCCAGGCCGAACGGGACGACCGGGGTCAGCAGGCCGTAAAACCGCGAGGTCCCCGGGACGAAGGGCAAGGTGACCCGTGAGGCCAGTGAAATCGGGTCGACCCAACCGACCTGCGCCAGCCAGGCGCGGGGCGAGAAGGGGGTCGAGAGGTACTGCCAGTCGGGCATGAAGGGGGACGCCGCCCGCCGGGTCATCGACCGGTAGAACAAGGCCAGCGGGACCATCGGGGCGAGGCCGGCGATGGTCCAGGTCAGCCTGCGGCGGTCCAGGCCCGGCGTCGCCAGGCAGAGCGTGACGAGCCCCAGCCCGGTGAGTCCCAGGCTGATCAGGTGGCAGAAGTAACCCAGGATCAGGAGGCTGGCCAGGGCCAGGGCCGCGCCCGGGCCCATCCGGTCGCGCCTGGACCACCAGAAGGCCAGCGTGAGCGGGAACAGGCAGACCCCCAGCAAGAAGCTGTTGAAGCCCCAGAGCCAGGTGATATTCAGCGCCAGCATGGCCGAGACGGCCGCGACCATCCAGGGAGAGCCGTCGCCGGCCACGCTCGCCCTCAGGCGGGCAAAGGCCAGGGCAGGGCCCAGCGCCATCGCGACGATCAGGAGCCGGTCGGCCCAGGTCGGCGAGAAGGCGGCCAGCATCGCCATGGTCAGGAGGTGCCCGGACCAGTTGGGCAGCGGCTCCTTGCGCACCTCGTAGTAGGGCGAAAACTCGGGGTCGCCCCGCAGCGTGCGGGTGAGGATCTCGGCGTTATACAGGTGGGCGGAGCCGTCCTGGGTGACGAATCCGGGGACCAGCAGGGGGGCGGCCAGGGCGGGCAGCATCGCCAGAAGCACCGCGGCCACGAGCGGCCAGTGCCCTCGAAGGCGGGGCATGGGGGTGCCCGGGCCGGGCCGATCGGCGGGAGATTGGGACGGCGTCAACGGCTCGAATCCCTTCGAAAAGACGCGGATGGGCCCGGCGGACGGGATGGCGGGCGGGTGAGTACCAACCCGTCCCCCGCGGCGTTGTGACACCCCGCGGGGGACGGGCTCGGATGCGTAACAACCGGACTGACGCCCGAGAAAAATCCCCAGTCGCCGGCCCGGACGGGTCGGGTTGAGGTCGGGTCGCAGCCGCTTCGGTGTGCGGCAAGGTCCTAAATCACGCGGCGCTATCCGACGTCGGGCATCGCGGGCCCGACCTGGCGATGCGGTTAGTATAATGCATGACCGGCACCTTGGCCTGAAAAATTAGAGGGGCCGTCCGAAGTTCCCTCAAGTTCCGCCAACCTCCCCGTTCAGGCCGATGCGTCGACCGCCTGACGGCCGTCGGCCAGGGCGATTCCTCGCGCCTTGCCGGGGGAGTCGAGGGGCCCTGTCGAGGAGTCCCAGGGCTCTTCCGGGGTTCCGGCCGGGGAGTCGTGGGTCCCCTGGGCCATCAGCTCGGAGAGCAGCGAGGCCGAGATCCGGTCGGTCATCGAGCGGGCGCGATCCTGGATCTCCTGGACGATGGCCAGCAACTGACACGGGTCGTCCTGGAGTTGGGTCATCCAGCGATCTCGGTCCAGCTCCAGCTCGCCGCCGAGTGACCGGATCAGGCCCTGGAGCGGCATGGGATGGCCGTCCGACGAGGCATCCCCCCGGCCGTTGCCGGGCGAGGGAAGCGACGTGAGGGCGGTCCCGGGATGGGGCTCGGCCGACTGCGAATCCCAGCCCGGTGCCTCCAGCATGGGCTGGTACATCTGATCGTCGGCGTGGCGGACACTCCAGGTGGCCATCACGCCCAGCAGCCTCGCCTGCAACGACAGCACCCCCATCACGCCCAGCAGGATGAAGTAGGTGTAAACAGCCTGGATCGCGTAGTAATATTCGCGGGCCAGGTGCGTGAAGGACACGTCGGGGGCGAACTTCGTGGGCGGATAGGGCCCGCGCAGGAGCGACCTGGGCAGGGCGCCGATGAGCAGGTAGCCGTGCTTGAGGCCCTCCCAGTACGACCATGTCACGGGCGAGAGGTCACGCAGGTACCCGTCTATCCAGCCGTACTGGTAGGACATGAAGGCCGTGGCGGCCTCGACGGCGATCAGGCCGACGGGCAGGACGAGCAAGGCCACCAGGGTGGCCATCGGGTGCCTGGTGACGGAGCCCGCCATGCGGGCCAGGCCGAGCGGGCCGGGCCCGTGGCTGGAGGCCAGGGCGGCCATGATCAGCGGGACGATCGACCAGGCGAGCACCAGCGCCACGACGCCCATCGGCCCGATCACGCGGCCCGTCTCGCCGCTGCCCACCCCGGCGAACCGGAGCATGGGCGGGGCGGCCAGCGCGACGACACCCAGACCGCCCACGCCCAGCCAGGTCAGGCGAGTGCGCAGGTCCAGCTTGCCCGCCTGCCCCGAGCCCCGCAGGCCGGCGCGGCGGATCGTCAGGCAGTAGAGCTGCGAGCAGACCAGCAACGCCAGACCGGCCGTTAAGATGCCGATCCGAGGCACGCAGAGCGCCAGGGTTAGCATCAGGGCGGCCAGGCCGATCACCATGAGATTGCTGGAGGTCCACGTCTCCTGGACCTGGTCGCGCAGCGCGAGCACGAGCTGGCCCCGGGTATACGGCTGCGGGACGTGCACCGCAGAGCGGCAGTCCCAGCAACGGATATCCATCCCGGCGTTGTCGGAACTCGTGCGCAAGATCCGTCCGCAGCTGCATTTCACGCGAATCGCGGCGGGCACGTAGGCCTCCTAGATCTGTTCGGAGAGGCCGCCCTCAGAGTCGACACCGGGGCGGTTGGCGGGCGTCTGCTCCTCGAGAGGCAATCGGCGGCGGGGGGGATCTGGCGAGTCGATACGCCGGGCGGGCCATCTCCCTGAACGTCAGAGGATCGCCATGCTTGGCCAAGCTGTCAACCGCATGCATGCCCGGACTGACGCACGCACGAGTGCGCGGCCGGCGGTCAGAAGAGTCCAACCCGGTGGACTTCCTCCACCGTGGTGACGCCGGCAAGCACTTTATTGATGGCGCTTTGCCGCAGCGACTGCATGCCGAGGTCGGTGGCGACCTGGCGGAAGACATCGCGTGTGGTCTGCTGGAGGATGAGGTCGCGGATGATCTCCTCGATGACGAGGATCTCGAAGACCCCCGTCCGCCCCAGGTAGCCGGTCTGGAAGCATTCCGAGCAACCCTGGCCGCGGAAGAGGGCCAGCCCCTCGTACTCGTCGGGGTTGAGGTCCAGGGCCGCAAGGGTCCGGCGATCGGCCTCGTAGGGGACCTTGCACCCAGGGCAGATCTTGCGGACCAGGCGCTGCGAGACAATCCCCTGCAGGGCCGAGGAGAGCAGGTAGCTGGGGATCCCATAGTTGTACAGGGAGACGATGCTGCTGGCGGCGTCCGAGGCATGGATCGAGCTGAAGACGAGCACACCGGTCAGCGAGGCCCGGATGCCGATCTGCGCGGTCTCGGTGTCGCGGATCTCGCCGATCATCAGGACGTTGGGGTCCTGCCTCAGGATGGCCCGCAGCCCCTCGCCGAAGGTCAGGTCGATCTTTGGGTCGACCTGGACCTGATTGACCCCCTCCAGGCGATACTCGATCGGGTCCTCGATGGTCATCACGTTACGTTCGGGAATGTTGACCTTGGCCAGCGAGCTGTACAGCGTGGTGGTCTTGCCCGCGCCGACGGGCCCGCCGGTGAGCACGGCGCCGTAAGGTCGCCGGGTCAGAAGGGTCAGGGCCTCGGCCTGCGCGGGCTCGAGCCCCAGCTGTTCGAACGGTGCGGCCTCGCCGAGCGACTCGAAGATCCGGATGACGATCTTCTCGCCCATCGCCGTGGGCAGGGTCGAGATCCGCAGGTCGCGCTGGAGACCGGCGTGCTCCAGGACCATCCGGCCGTCCTGGGGGTGCCTGCGCTCGGTGTACCTGAGGTTGGCGACGACCTTAATCCGGCTGATCATCGTGGTCGTCAGCGCGGTGTCGAGCGAGACGACGTCGTGCAGCAGTCCGTCGATCCGGTAGCGGACGCGATAGGCCCCGCGCTGGGGATCGAGGTGGATATCGGTGGCCCGGGTGTCGATGGCCCGGCCGACCAGCTCGTTGAGCAGGTCGGGGGCGTTGGCCGTCTGGGCGATGTGCAGCAGCTCGTCGCGGATGTCGCGGTCGGGCTTGGCCTGGTCGCCCAGGACGAAGCCCATCCCCATGGGCAGTCCGCCAATGGTCGAGGCCGCCGGGACGGAGGGCGCCGCCACGTGCGAAGGCAGGCCGGAGGAGGAGGCCGGGCTGAGGTCGGTCGAAGAGTCCGTCGACAGCGGGATCGGCCCCAAGGCCGAGGGGGAGGGGGTGGACAACGCGACGGGCAGGGAGCCGGTCGGCGTGGCCGAGGGGGCGGACGCCGAAGCGACCAGGCCGGGACGGACCGATTCGGGGATCAGGCCGAGGGTCAGGGCCGCCTGGAGCAGGTCGATCTTGTGCTCGTCGGCATGGCGCTGGGCCAACTTCAGGTGGTCGCTGGTCAGCAGCCCGCTCTTGACCAGGACCACGCCTAGGCCGCCATCGTCGCGGTCGGATGCCGGCGAGCCGGGCCGGGATGCGGCCCCGTGCTGGGTTCGTGTCAGGTCGTCCATCGGTCCGTTCGCCTTCCGAGGCCTCGGCCTACGATCGCCAGTCGTCTCGTCGAATGCAGGCCGAGGGTCGCTTCCGAGACCTGGCTTCTTAACCCCGCTGTCGATGATTGTGACCGGTGCGCCTTCGCGCCGCCAGTGCCGCCCGAAATCAACCCAACCCCATCTTTCCGAAGGATTTAGGCGGCCCTCAGTCCAGGCTCTCGACGGGAATCTGGCCGACGTCCTCGTAGACGTGGGTGGGCCGGAAGGGGTAGGCGTTGACGGTCTCACGGGTGCTGACCCCGGAGAGCACGAGGATGGTCCGCATTCCGGCCTCGGTGCCCGCCAGGATGTCGGTGTCCATCCGGTCGCCGACCATGAAGGCCTCGCTGGAGTGGGCGCCGATCTTGCGGAGGGCGGTCCGCATCATCAGGGGGTTGGGCTTGCCGATGAAGTAGGGCTTCTTGCCGCTGGCCAGCTCGATGGGGGCGACCAGGGCTCCGCAGGCGGGGGTCAGGCCGCTCTCGGTGGGGCCGGTCAGGTCGAGATTGGTGGCGATGAAGCGGGCGCCGCCCAGGACGAGCCGGGTGGCGCGCTCGATCTTCTCGTAGTCGTAGCTGCGGGTGTCGCCGACCACGACGTAGTCGGGGTTGTGCTCGGTGAGGGTGTAGCCGACGTCGTAGAGCGCCTTGGTCAACCCGGCCCCGCCGATGACGTAGGCGGTCCCGCCGGGCATCTGCTGATTGAGGAAGTCGGCCGTGGCCAGCGCCGAGGTGTGGAAGGCGGACTCCTCGACGTCGATGCCCAGCACGCTCAGGCGATGGGCCAGGTCGCGGGCGGTCCACTGGCTGTTGTTGGTCAGGAACATGAACTTCTGGCCGCGCGAACGCAGCCGGGCGACGAACTCGGCCGCGCCCGGGATCAGGCGGCTGCCGTGATAGATGACGCCATCCATGTCGACGATGAAGCTGGGAGGCATCGCTTGGGGCTCGCCGTTGGCTCGCGGTCTCGCGCGTTCGGTAGGTCTGGGCGTCCCAGCTTAACCGATCGGGGGACGTCGCGTCTCACCCCGCGGCCAGCCTGAGGTCGCCCGCGTGGGTGACGCAGTTGCGGCCGTTGCGCTTGGAGTGATACAGGGCGCGGTCGGCCGTGGCGATGAGGTCGTCGGCCCGGCAGTCGTCCTCGTCGGTCGTCGCCACGCCGAAGCTGGCGGTCACCGGGCGGAGTGGCCAGGGGTGGCCGGCGATGGCCAGACGCATCCGGTCGGCAATCCGGACGGCGGCCGCCGCGGGGGCCGAGGGGAGCAGCAGGACGAATTCCTCGCCGCCGTACCGCGCGGCCATGTCGTACTCGCGGATGCCCGTCCGCAAGATCCGGCCCACACGCTTGAGGACCTCGTCGCCGGCCGGGTGGCCGAACTCGTCATTGTAGGCCTTGAACTGGTCGACATCGAGGAGCACCAGGGACAGCGGCATCCGCTCACGTCTGACCAGCGAGAGGCTCGACTCCAGGATCTCGCGGAAGTGCCGGTTGTTGTACAGGCCGGTCAGGCCGTCGGTGGTGGCCAGCTCGGCAAGCAGCTCGTTGCGTCGCTGGAGCTCGGCCCTCATCGACTCCAGCTCCAACGACCGGTCGCGGAGCTGGGTCTGCATCGACAGGATGCGGCTGGCCACGTTGAGCCGCGCGGCCAGCTCGGCGCGGTCCAGGGGCTTGGCCAGGAAGTCGTCGGCGCCGGCAGCCAGGCCGAGCAGGCGGTCCTCGCGGACGGAGCGGGCCGTCAGCAGGATGACGTAGATATAGGGGCGATCCGGCAGGCCCCGGATGTTCCGGCAGAGGTCCAGGCCGTCCAGGCCCGGCATCATCCAGTCGGAGATGACCACCGAAATCTCGGGGTCGTCCAGCACCATGCGCCAGGCCAGGTCGCCCCGATCCGCGGAGGTGACCCGGTAGCCCGAGTCGGCCAGGGCGCGCTTCAGGGCCAGCCGAGTGACCGGATCATCGTCGGCGATCAGGATTTTCATGCGTCACGCCTCCGCAAATCTCGGCCCGACGGGCGCGGGCCCCCCCGGGTCTCCCTGCCGGTGGGCGAGGGCCGATCTCACAGTGTCCGGCCCCCTCTTGGATGGTTCAATCCTAGGACGAATTTTCCGAACCGTGGACCTAATCCGGGCGGAACGCATCAACACCGCTTCTATGAGAGGGTTGATCCGATTTTCTCGCCCAATCGGGCAGGAGCCGGGTCGGGAAGCGTCCCTGGGAACGTAAAGCTTAGGTGATGGGCGCCATGGATCGAATGCAGCCGGGCCCACTCGTCGTAAGTCATCGGGCCGTAGAACGGGTGCGGCGCGACCGGCCCCCGATGCGCCGAGAACGCGTTGATCGCGGCACGCAGGGCCTCGGCCTCGGCCCGGTCGTCGAGCCCCGGCCTCGGGGTGAACTTCTCCGGAAGCTTGCCCCCGGCGGGCATCACGCCCGAGCGGAGGACCTTCCGCTTGTAGAACCGCCCCAGGGTCGCCCGGATCGGCCAGGGCGCGGACCCTGGAAAGCCATCCACGCTCAGGACGATGCCCGCGCCAAGATGGTTGCAGATCTGACCGAGCGACCAGCGGCCCGCCGTCCTGTGCCCGGCCAGGAGCCGGTCAACTTCGGGCATCACGTCGTGCAGGCCGCCAAAACTGAGGGTACGTCGGCGGTTGCTCATCTGGATTCTGATCCCGCGGGTGGCTTCGGTCGGTTCAGGAGCGGGGTGCCTTCGTCAGCAGAGCGATCTCTTGCCTGCGGCGGAGCATCCGCACGGTCGCCTCGTCCCAGTCGACCGCCTCGGATTCGAGCCAGCCAAGGGCGAGCAAGGCCTGCTCGGCCGGGATCGGTACCCCCGCCTCGGCGTGGCGGACGACCACACCGGCGAAGGCCAGTCGCTGCTCGTCGTCCCAGGCGTCGGAGGGAGCCGTGCCGAAGGTTTCGGCCAGCGCATCGACGGCCACGGCCAGGGTCCTGGGGTCGGCCAGGCTGAGCTGCACCTCGTCGAAGGGCATCGGGTTGCCGTCGTCCATCAACTCGTCGTAGCGATCGCCGTGGACCTGCTGGAAGGCGGCATCGAGCGCATCGCTGGCATCATCCCCCTCGTAGCTCTTGACGCCCCAGTATCCCATCGTCGACCGCGCCCTTTCCGCATGGATGCCGGACTATCCGCCGCGCGGCCCGAGCCCCAGCCGACCCCGGCTGTTGGCGGCCTTGCCGGTCGCATCGACCATTGTACCGAAGGCCGCCAGCCCCGTCGCCTCGACGTTCAAGGCCGTCGACTCGACGCGATCCCTGGGCACCAGGTAGGTCTCGTGGTAGACCCCGAAGTCTCCCTTCGACCTCGCCCGGTCCAGCGCCTCGCGCCACCAGCCCGCGTGCGGCTCGCGGCCGATCCAGCGTTCCACGTCGGCGAAGCTTGCCCAGTATTGCAGCAGGCCGAAGTGCCCCCGGCCCATCTCGAATCGGTCGGAGTGCAGCAGCCCGAGCCCTCCGGCCAGGGCCCGGACGACGGAGGCGTCGAGGTCCCGGCGAATCCTGCGGGCGAAGAACGCGGCGGAGATCCCCTTGTATCGGAACCCGACGCGCACCAGGCAGAGCTCGGTGACCGACTCGGGGAGCACGTAGGCCGATCGGCGCAAGGCCCCGGCGGGTCGTCGGCTCATACCAGGAGCCTCGCCTGGCGCTGCAAGGCCGCGAGCCGCCTGGGAGGGGCGACGAACGTGGGCCTGGGCACCGGCGTGGCGGCCACCATCTGAGCAGGAGTCAAAATCGTGCCGTCCATCGTGCCGAACGAGCATCCCGCCTCGGCCACGATCACGGTGCCTGCGGCGACGTCATGGGCCTGCTCTCCCAGGAAGATGCAGGCGGTCAGCCGGCCGCAGGCGGTGAAGACCTGCTCGCAGCAGGCGCTTCCCAGATCCCGCAACCTGCCAGGCAAGGTGCGGGGGTCGAGCGCCCGCAGGGCATTGGTGCCGACGCAGAGGTTGTCCTGGACGTGGAACACGTCGGCGTCGTCGGCGGCCTGAATCCGGACGCCGTCGCGCCAGGCCCCGCCCCCCTTCGTCGCCCAGTAAAGCTCGCCCAAGATGGGCAAGATGATGACCCCGAGCACCGGCTCGCCGGCGTCGAGCAGCCCCAGGCTGATCGCCCAGAGCGGCAGCCCGTGCACCAGGTTGCCGGTGCCGTCGATCGGGTCGATCGACCAGCGCCGGGGCCCGCCCCCGCCCGAGTTGGCGTATTCCTCGCCCGTCAGCAGATCATCCGGGAACCGGGCCCCCAGCCGCTCGCGGAGGAACAGTTCGAGGTCGTTGTCGAGGTCGGTGACGTAGCTCTTGTTGGCCTTCTCCTGCGGAGTGACCCGCGAGAACCGGCCCATCGCCATCGCGGCGGCCTCGACGGCCAGGGCCTTGGTGAATTCGAGGTCATCGGCGAGCGTTCCCATCGGCGGTAGGTCCCGGTCTTCGAGGCTTCTCGGGCAGTGGGCCCCGAGGGTAAGACAACCGGACGTCTCGCAGCAAGCCGAGATGCGCAGGGCCTACCCCAACCGGGGCCGCCGGTTTATCCTTGGCCCGATGATCTCGCCCCAGGACGGGCGCCTCCCCCACCCGCGCCCCGGAGCACGCCGATGACGACCGATCGCCGGACCTTCCTCACCATCGCCGCCGCCCCCGTGCTGCTCGCGGGACGCGTCGGAGCCATGGCTTCCCCCGGGCCGGATGACTCGGACCTGCCCGCGCCCAAGTATCACCTGGCGATGAACCTGGAGCTGATGTTCCCGGCGGGCATGCCCTACGAGGACCGGATCGCCGCGGCGGCGAAATGCGGCGCCAAGCATTTCGGCTTCTGGGGCCACCAGGGGAAGAACCTCGACGCGATGCTGAAGGCCCAGGAAAAACACGGGATGGCCTGCGATAGCATCAGCGGCAACCCGGCGACCGGCTGGGGCGCCGGGATGACCCTGCCCGGCAAGCCCGAGGCCGACTTCCTGGCCGATTTCGAGGCCGCCTGCCGCGTGGCCAATCGCTTCGGCGCCACCAACCTGATCACGTTCACCGGCGCGATCCAGAAAGGCCTCGCCCCCGAGGCCCAGGACGCCCAGATCATCGCCGCGTTGAAAAAGGCCGGCCCCATCGCCGAGCACTACAACGTCTACCTGACCCTCGAGCCCCTGAGCAAGCTGGAATCCCCCGGCCAGACCATGGGGACCACAACCGACGCCTACCGCTACGCCGCGGGGGCCGACCACCCGCACGTAAAGGTCGACTTCGACATGTACCACCGCCAGGTGGGCGAGGGAAACGTCATCAACACCCTGAAGCTCGGCCTGGACAAGGGCTACGTCCGCTTCATCGAGGTCGGCGACGTCCCGGGCCGCAAGGAGCCCGGCTCCGGCGAGATGAACTACCGCAACATCTTCAACTTCCTGAGGCGTTACGGCTACGCAGGCTCCATCGGCATGGAGCACGGCACAACCCGGACCCCGCAATATGCCTGGGACGCCGTGCGCGAGCTTGCCGGGCTGGGCTGAACGGTCCCCTCGAAACCGGCCTCACTCGATTCGGATCGTGTCGGGGTCCGAATCGTAGGACGCGGTCCTGCCCGGCGATGCCCTGGATTTCCAGCCCGCCTTCTTCTTCGGCGTTTCGAGCTCTGTCTCGGGCTCGGTGTCCATGTCAGTCTCGTCGTCGACGTCCGCGAGCTTCACCTCTTCGGATCGCTTGGAGGCGTGTCGTTTCCGCGGCCTGCGCGGGGCGGGTGCCTCATCCGCGTCCTCCGGCAATGCCTCGCGGTCGTCCTCGGTCGCGCCGGCGAGAACGACATCGCCGTCGACCACCTGCTTCGGCTTCTCCCGGGTCGAAGAGGTGTGGCTGACGACCATCGCGGGGACGTCCTCGGTCGCCTGCGACTTCCTCTTCCTGGCGGTCATCGCCTCGCGCACCGGCCAGGTCACGGCCTTCGTCGTCGCCTTGACGACCGTGACGGTCGTCTTGCCGGCGACCTTGGCCGTTTCCGTGGTCGCCCGCATCGCCGCGCATCCGGGGGCGACCAGGGCGAGGGCGCCGAGAATCAGGAGAAATCCATTTCGCATGATATTCGGGCGATCCGCGTGAGTGGAGATCGAATTCAGCATCCTCGCTGATCGATCCGCCCGTTCTTAGCCCGGTCCCCGGCCCCTGTCAATCCGACTTCAGGGGGCCGCCAGCCCCGGGCACGCCCCTCGTTCTCGACTTGACGTGCATTGGGGCTTATCGATACTGCCGACACATTCCGCCGGCCCAGGATGGCCCACCGCTAAAGGATCCCACGGATGCTGAAGTCAGCCGAGAAGAAGAAGTTCAGCCCCTGGATTCGATATACGATCATGCTTCTCTTCGGCGGTGGCACGGGGCTGGGCGGCTGGCAGCTGAAGGACCACCCCCTGATCCAGGGGCTCTACACGCAGGCCTTCGAGCCGGAAGCCGGCGGCGGTCCCCTCTCCAGGGTCGAGAAGATCCGCAAGGTCGCCGACGTCATCAAGACGCTCGACGCCTACATCGAGCCGGGCGACTTCGAGGTCAGGGTCGCGAAGATCAGGCTCGAGCCCGGCACGTTCAAGCACGGCCAGAAGGTCGACCTCCAGGTCCGCCTCATCAAGCGAGACGCGGAGCACGTCCACACGACGGTCTGGGACAGCCAGGGCCTCGGCGAGAACCGCCTGGTCGTCGGCAGGGCTCAGATCGAGACCGGCTGGGATGAACCGGTCCGCGTCGGCTGGAAGCCCGGCGACGTGTTCGTGCTGGAAGTCTGGGACCGCGGCCGGATCTTCGACAAGAAGCTCTTCGAGTGGGCCTCCGTCGGCGGGCGAGTCTTCCCTCTCCGCTCGGGTTCCTACGCCCTCGCCCACGTCGAACACGGCGGCGACGCCCCGGCCCTCGAGGGCAACGAGCTGGTGCTGGAGTCGAAGCCCGAGGCGGCCAGCGTGCCCTCGTCGAGGGTGGCCGATCACGAAGACGAGACGATCAAGATCCGCTGAACCCACCGAGAGGCCCGACCCATGAGCACTCGCCTGACCGTCGACCGCTTCGAAGGCGAAGGCAAAGCGATCGCAGTCCTGCTCACCGAGGGGGGCGACCCCCTCGAGTTCCCCAAGGCGCTTCTGCCCAAGGGGACACGCCCGGGAGACGTGCTCAACTTCGTCATCGAGAAGGATGCAGGGGCAACCAGGGCCGTGGCCGACGCCACCGGCAAGGTTCAGGATGAGCTGGCCAAGGGCGACGACGGCGGGGACATCAAGCTGTGAGACATCGCCTCGTCCGGGCCTGCGCCCTCCTCGCGGTCGGCATCGCGGTCGCATGCCTCCCCTCCCACCTGTCCGCCCGGACGCCCGGCGCGGTGTCGGCGATCATCGAGTTCCTCGACGTCGGCCAGGGCGACTCGATCCTGATCCGCTCGCCCGAGGGGAAGACCGCCCTGATCGACGCCGGCCCGTCTAACGGCGTGGTCCAGTCGCTCAAGGCGAAGGGCCTGACCTCGATCGATTTCGTCGCCCTCACCCACCACCATTCCGACCACTACGGCGGGATGAGACAGGTGATCGAGCACTTCAAGCCGAAGTACTTCCTGGCGACGAACAGCACGCACACGACGTCGATGTATCTGAAGGTCTTGCAGCAGGTCAAGGATCAGAACGTCCAGCTGATCCGTCCCACCCAGAAGCCTCGACACGTCGAGCTTGGCTCGGTCCTGCTGACCATCTTCCCCCAGCCGCCGATGAACGCCGATGAGGAAAATGACAACTCCATCGGCATCCGGGTGAGCTACGGCTCGGTCTCCGTCATCCTGACCGGAGACAGCGAGGAGAGCGAGCGGGCCTGGTGGACCGAGCACCACCCCGAGCTCCTGCGAGACGCCACGATCCTCAAGCTGGCCCACCACGGCAGCCGCAACGGCACCGACGCCGCCTGGATCGACCTCATCCGCCCCGAGCTCACCGTCGCCAGCCTGGCCACAGGCAACTCCTACGGCCATCCCCACTCCGAGACGGTCTCGCTCCTGAAAAAGAAGCGAATCCCCCTGCTGCAAACCAATAAAGAAGGCTCGATCCGCATCAACACCGACGGCGAGCACTGGAGCGTGGCCAGGGAGCAGCTCGCCAAGGGTAAGACCGGGGCGGAGACGAAACACACGTCATCTCGCCGCTACTGAGGCATCGGACCCGAAATCGGCTCTTGGATCCTATTGAGTGAGCCGTCAGTCGGATCGTTGATGACTCATAACTAGCTTATAAAGCTTTGAGATACTCCAGGAGATCCGCCCGTTCGTTCTCGGAGAATTTCCCCCCGTAATCGTGACCAGCATTGGAGTTCCCGTCGGCCGTGGTGTCGAAGACCGGCTGGCTCGCATCGTCTTTGAAGCCGACCATCTCGGGGTCGTATTCCTGACTGCCAACGTGGAACGATTTGACGCGGTCCGCCGGCGATTTCAGGAGTTCCGCCAGGCTGGGAATCGACCCGTTGTGGAGGTAAGGCGCCGTCGCCCAGATACCGTTGAGGGGCCGGGCTTTATAACCGACTTTTGCCGTCGCGTTGCGGAAGCTGACTTTGTCCTGCTCATCGGGCTTCGCGGCCTCCGGCTTGACGACGCCGTTTAATTGGCCAGCGGCGGCCTTGGAGACGCCCACGCGGCTGCGAAGGTCGACGATCGCCTTGTCGATTCGTCCGTTGATCGCTCCCTTCGCCTTGTCCAGGAGTTCGAAGTTTCCGCCGCCGACGGTCACGGATCGGTCCCCTCGATTGACGATTAAAGAATCGACATTGCCGACCAGCGTCTTGTCGCCGACATCGATCGTCGCCTGCATGCGGTAGCCGGGGTTAAGCGAATCGAGCGACTCCGGCAAATTCCTGGCAACCTCGGCGCTCAATTGAGGGAACTTGAGGGGACTGAAGGAGGGGTCGAGGATGACCCGCTCGACGACGTGTTTCAGGATGACGCCACGGGTCTCCTGTGCGGCGAACCGATCCAGACTCGTCAGGGTTTTTTGCCGACCCTTGAGGCGACCGGTCTTCACGATCGCCGCGAAGTTCCGGATCATGTTCTGGTCGGTCCCCTCATCCGAGAGCCGGGCCGTCACCTTGCGGCTGCCGGAGTCGCGGACGATCGAATCATGGCATGCGATGCAGTTCGCCTTGTAGATGGCCTCGCCCCGAAGTTTTGACGCGAGGTCGATCTTCCCCAGGGTGTCCTCCGGCCAGAGCGGAGACCAGAGGGATTTCAAGGATTGCTCGATCTTGATCAGATTCGCCTTCTCGACCGTCGAGTCGTAGGGTCTCGGGATGAGCAGCTCGTGCTTGTTGACCGTCGCGTTCCCGAAGACGCCCAGAACCTCTCCCGAGTTGCGCCCCAGCGCGCCGACCTCATCGGTCCCGAACAGGGTCTTGCCGAGCGGGCTCACCTTGTTCTCGGCCGCTCCGTTCCATTGAACCCTGTCGTGCTGAGGAGCGTCCCAGAGGCAGGGGAAGCTGACCGGTGCATTCGCCGGGCGGTGGTTCTCCGGGACCTCGAGGAAGGTCACCGAGACTTCGTTGAAGATCGACCCGAAGGCGTCGACGCGTCCGGGGCCGAAGGGCGCCTTCCCTGCGGACGGGAGGTTGCGGTCGTTGTACCCCTGACGGTCGGCCGCGATGGTCCGGATCCCGGCCCGGAGTGCCACCTTCTCCCCTTCGGAACTCCCCGCGGGGAGAACCCTCGTCGCGAATCGTTCGAATTTCGCATCATCCCCGGCGGTCGCGTTAAGCGAGTCGGTCAGCCCCCTGAGGAGCCGCTCGACGTTCCCCATGGTCGGCCCGCCGTCGATGAGATAGGCCGTCCCCTTGAAATTGATCTGACTCGTATGACACGCCGCGCAAGTCAGCCCCAGCCCCGCCGTGCGGTCCTCATAAGGTGCGTCCTTGATGAACCCGATCGGCAGGCCGTTCGGGTTGCTGGGGTCGGGCTTCCTGGGGATGTATCCCAGGGCCCGGATGTGGCTCGGGTCGTTGAAGAGTTCCTGCGAACTCGGTTGCTCCAGGTTGATGTACCAGTCGTAGGGCAGCAGTCGTGAGCCCTGCGGGACGTTGTAGAACCAATTGGAAAGGGCGTCGTCCCAGTTCTGTTCGAGGGTTTTGACCTCGTTCAAACCCGGCCCGAGATCGACATGCCTGGGGTTGTCCGCGGCCCAAAGTGGCGAGGGGATTGCCAGTGCGATGAGGAGCCATTTCAGAGAGAAAACCATGGCGACTCTCCTACGAGACCGGGAATCGTTCCGTCGCGACTTTTCCGCTCAATCCATCAGCGAGGATGAGCCACGACCATTGGTCCTGACCGACCGGCAAACGAAGTAAGCATCGATCCCGAGACTCGGCGGGGAGACCACAGAGTGGAGGCTCCTCCTGTTCGGTCCTGCCACACAATCAGCGACCAGAGTTTATCGTCCGTCGAATCCCGACGGTTCCTTCGGGAAGTGGCGGAAGGCCGATGAGGCCCGGTAGACCCCGAGCTTCAATCGGTTGATGCCCCCGATCGGCTGGTGATCGGCCACCCCGTGCCAAGGTGTGAAGAAGAGGGCCTCGCACTGGCGTTTGCGATCTTCGGTGTTGAAGTCTTGCGGCTTGATTGTGATCTTCGCCACGGTCGCCCAGGGAAACTCCTTTTCGTCCCAGAGCGTGCAAGCGTCCTCGATCTCGTGCTCGATCTTCCCTTCGAGATCGGCCTTGCCCCGGACCTGCACCCGGAAATCCAAGACGATGTCCTTGGCCCCATTTCCCGCCAATCGCTCGTAAAGCGCCTTCCTGAGATAATCGGGGTCGGAGGTGTCCGAAGGCCCGCCGGTCTGAGGGTTTTCTGGCTTGACCGAGTACTTCATCACGTGATCAGGACCGAAGAGGTACGGAGCTGCGCTGAAGTAGATGTTGTCGACGGGGCTGGCCGGCGGATCCTGATAGGCGCCACGATCGCCGTCAACCTTCAGACTTTGGATGCGCTCGGAAATCCTCTTCGTGTTCAGCGCGCGAAGGGTGATCGGGTCCTTCAAATCCGGCTTGCCATCCTTGACGCGGATCCGCTCGACGAAGAAGCGGGTCGGATTATCCTTATCCGTGAGAAGGACCTGACTGAGCGCCCCATAGTCCTCGACGTTCGAGAATGCGAACACCGGGTGGTTCACCATGAGGAAGTCCTGGGTGAGTGCCCCGTCTACTTCCAGGAGGGGGCTGCCGCTCACGCCCATGAGCTTGATCGCCATCCCGCGGCTCCCGTGCCTGCTGGGAGACGAAGGCGAGTCCGGGCCGACCAGAACCGCGGCGTTGGAGAACCGGATCCATGCTTCGTATTTGCGGCCGGGGCTCGCGAAGACACCGATCCGCAAGTTTTCGGGGAGCGCCTCGAGGACCTCGACCGTGGCCTGCACGCAGCCATGATCCTTCGGGTGCACACCGCGTAGGACTGGTTTGTTCCCCGGATATCTCATTTTTTGCTGTTCGACCGTCAGCCCGATCACGTCACCAATCTGGGTCGCTTCCGCCGCTGGCACCTTCTCGAACTGCGACGGTTTGGGTGCACTTTCGCCACCACCGACAGGGGCGTTCAAGGTAATGCATATAGATGCAAGGATGCTAAACGACATGGATGACGACCTCCAGCGGCTTGACAATGTCCGCACGCCTCACCAGTGGCCCGAGCGATGCACTCCAGCCGGGATGAGTATTTGATGGCGATGCCGGAGTTGCAAGAAGAATTCTGACTTGCGCATTGAATTAATTAAGCTCTGCCCGTCATTGATCCCTCTGGCGAACGTCTTCGGGCCAATCCCCTTGCCCTCACCAGCCACACGAAAGCCGTCCGCAGCCGCGACCTCGCGCGGCTCGGCTCGCGGCGGTCGTCCAATGGCAAAGCCCGGAGGCGCCGAAACACACAGCATCCCGCCGACGTTGAGGCATCGGCCCCACGACCGGGACGAAGTGCCGAGGAAGCGAACGCGGACGCTCAAGGGCGAGCGTCGATGTCTTCTGGATGTCGTTGCATCTGCCAGATGGCCCAAACATCGCAGTCGGCATGAAACTCGTCGGGATACTCGGCCCGCAGTCGCGTCTGGACGTTCAACGCCTTCGCATGCACCAAGATCAGGCCGCAATCTGAGAGATCCGTCGGGGCGAATGCCCGGTCGAAGCCGCCGCAATTCGACAGTGCGCTGATGCCCATCGTCAGATCCATGAGGTCGAAGCCACGAAACACGAACCGAGGGTCGAGGAACGAGCCGACCTCATCGGCGGTCGGGTTCTGCATCAACGCCAGGACGTTTGACCGATCATCTCCGGCTAGCTTTCCTAGGACGTAATCAAGGTCATGGAACATGTCCGTCTTGTAGTCTTCCTGGACGTTATGGTCCCAGTCATCGTCGGTCAAATCTCCGAAGACTCTGGGGCAGAGCATCCCGTCTAGCGAGACCACCTCCCGAAGCTGCGTCAGGCCGGACCAGGCAATGTAGTTCGCCCAAGATTCTCCGCAGGAGGGGTCGAAGCGTTCCGTGACGCGGTAAATCACTCGCATGGTCACCCCCGACATGACATCTTCATCATGGGGACATCTCAGGCCTCGGCTTCGGGCAGGGCGAGCAGAAGGCCGGCTTCCTTGCCGAAGAGGGTTTCCAGGGCGATGGAGAGGGCGTCGCCCAGCTCTTTGACCGAGCGGCGGGTGGGGTGGCGCAGCTCCATGACTCCGGGGGTCACCCGGATGGCGACGGGGTTGCGGGCGAGGCTGATCTCGCAGTAGGCGCAGTCGCTGGGGTATTGCACCTTCAGGTCGTCGCGGCGCTGGTCCTCGATGGCGTCGATGACGGTCTCGACCTTCAGGGGGGCGGCGAAGCGGACCCGGACGGTGTCGAACATGCCGTCGAAGATGGCGCGGAAGGGCTCGCTCTCCAGGATCGCCGGGCCGCTCAGCTCGGACAGCTCGCGGGCGAACGCGACTCGCGAGGGGTCGTCCTCCTGGTGCACGACGGCGATGGTGTAGAAGAAGTCGGGGGTCGAGATCGAGCCGAGACCTTCGCCGTCGTCGGGCTTTTCGAGCGTCAGCTCCTTGCGGGTGTAGCGCATCCGCTTCTGGACCTCGGCGTAGGCCTCGTCGAGGAAGCCTTCGAGGTCCTTCTGCGCGATCTTCGCCATCAGGCGCCTGGAGCCCTCGTTGACGGCGTCGGGAATCTTGTGGAACTTGCTGGTGAACCCGGCCAGTGCGCGGACCCGGACGTAGTCCTCGCGCGCCAGCACGACGTCCTTCAGCCCGACCGTGGGTCCCGACGCTTCCGTACGCTTGCGATCGCTCATAGGGAATGGGCCTGAAACGAGGGGCTCGGTCGGGGGCAAGTCGTCAGATGTCCATCGTATCCGCTCCGGGCTAGCCGGGTGAACCCCAACTACGCTCGACCGTCCACCACCGCCTGGAACGAGCGAATAGGATCAACGATCGAGGAGCGGGAAAGGGTCCGGGGGGCCGCGACGAGACCGAGAGGCCGCAAGATCAATGAGATCGGTGAGTTCAATAAACATCCCCTGGATGACGGCGATCGATCCTCTTGCACCGCCAGTCCCTTCCCCTGAAAATTCAGGCGAGTCTTCCGGGGCATAGCCCGGCAAGCGAAGCAACTCTTGCGACAGGTTGGGTGCGACAATGGCGCGATTCAAGTCATCTCGACCATCGGGATCGGCCAGGCCTCGCGTCCGCCCATCGGTCGAGTCGCTGGAACCTTGGACGCTGCTCAACTCGGGCCTGCTCGGAGATCTGGGCCTCTCGACGCTGAGCCAGGGCGTGGCGCCCGCGGTTCCATCCGGCGGGTCCGTCGATGTTGCACCCGATCCGGGGAGGCTTGCCGGTCGTCCATCAATCGGCCAGAATCCCGCCCAAGTCCAAGCGAACCGCACCTTCGCCCCGGCGTTCGGGTCCAACTCTCCCGGGGCGACGGCGAACACGCCCGTCCGCGAAGACTTCGACGGCGACGGCAAGTCGGATTACGCCGTGTTCGTCCCCGGCACGGCCCAGTGGGTGATCCACAATTCTTCGGACGGAAGCGCGACGGTCTTCGTCTGGGGATTGACCGGCTCCCACGACACCTTGATGTCGGGCGACTTCAACGGCGACGGCAGGGCCGACGCGGTGGCCTATGACCCGACGACCTCGATCTGGTCCATCCGAAATTCCGCGGATGGCACCGCCACCGCCATCGTCTGGGGAATCGCCGGCAGTGCCGACATGCCGTTGGTCGCCGACTTCGACGGCGACGGCAAGACCGACATCGCGGTCTATCGCCCCTCGACGGCCCAATGGATCGTCCACAACTCCGACGGGACCGACCCGACGGTGTTCACCTGGGGGATCGCCGGGAGCGGAGACCTGCCGGGCCCGGCCGACTTTGACGGCGACGGCAAGGCCGACTTCGCCATCTACCGCAGTTCCGAGCTGCTCTGGCTGTTCAAGAACTCGGCGGACGGGAGCGTGACGGGAACTTACATGCTCCCCTCGCTGGCCGACTTCGGCCCCGGCATCCCGGCGCCACTCGACGCCAACGGCGACGGCAAGGCCGACCCATCGGTCTTCGCCCCCAACTCGGGGGGGTTCGAGGGGATGTTCGAGACCAAGCTCACGAACGGCTCCGATTTCTTCTTCCATAATGTCATGGGGGCCGACTGGTCGCTCGCCATCGGCGATTATAACGGCGACGGCCTGGAGGACCCGGCCAACTACAACCCGGCGACGTCGCGGTGGATCGCCGCTCCGTTCGCCACCCCAACCTTCATCCCCAACTTCGTCTGGGGCCAGGCCGGCAGCTCCGACTACCCGATCATCCGCATCGGCGTCAGGGTCCCGGCCACGTCAACCGTGGGTGCCCACCTCGGCGGATGAGCCGGTGACGTTCGCGGCCCTCGCGGACGCGACCCGGCTCGCGGGGCGTCGGAGGGCCGGTCGCTCCGGTTTGTAGCGAGCGGGCCCGTGGAGTAGCCGGGCCGGCCGGATCTCGATAGACTTAGCTGGATTCGCGGGCGACATCCGCGCGCCTCGCGACCGCACCCGTTCGAATCCCGAGCTTAGTCGACCGACGCATGACCGAACGCCTGGATAAACTCGTCTCCGAACGTTTCAAGCTGTCTCGCCGCGCCGCGCAGGAAGCCGTGCTCAACGGCAGGATCGACGTCGACGGCGAGCGCTGCGACGAGCCCGGGCGGTCGGTCACGGCCGAGACCCCCGTGGCCTTCTTCCCCAGCAGGCCCAAGGCCCGCAAGGTGGCCGGCCGGCTGCGGATCTTGCACGAGGACAGGCACCTCCTGATCGTCGACAAGCCCGCCGGGGTGCTGACGATGCCGACCCCCGACCGCGAGCGGGACACGCTGCTCGAACGGGCGGGGAAGTACCTTACCTTGCGGCACGGGACCGTCAAGCCGTACATCGGCGTCGTGCACCGGCTGGACAAGGACACGTCGGGGGCCCTGGCGCTGGCCCGGACCCCGCAGGCCCTGAAGGAGTTCCAGCAGCTCTTCCGGGCCCACGACATCGAGCGGCAATACCTGGCCGTGGTCGAAGGCTGGCCGATGCGCGAGGAGGGGACGATCGACCTCCCCTTGATCACCGACCGCGGCGACCTCAGGCGGCTGGTGGGGCGTGCCCCCGGCGAGGGGCGGTCGGCGATCACGCACTACAAAGTGCTGGAACACTTCGGGCCGGTGGCGTCGCTGGTGGCCTGCTGGCTGGAGACGGGGCGTACGCACCAGATCCGGATCCACATGGCCGAGATCGGCCACCCGGTCGTGGGCGAGCCCGTCTACAGGCCCAGGAATCAGGTCAAGAACAAGGCCTACTTCTGCCGCCAGGCCCTGCACGCCCAGACCCTCGGCTTCCGCCACCCCATGACCGGCCTGGACGTGCAGGTCGAGGCCCCCTTGCCGCGTGACCTGTCCGACCTCATCGTCGACCTCCGCAAACGCTACGGGATCGCCGGCGCGGGGGGCTGAGCGGGCCGAGATCAATTACTTTGGCGGCTCGGACGCCTTGGGCTCGTCCTTCGGCGTCTCGGGCGCCTGCGTCGCGCCATCCTTGGGCCTGGACTTGGCCTCGGCGGCAGCATCCTTGGCGGTCTCGAAGATGAGGATGTGCTGCCAGGGGAGGAACTCGTGCGTCTCGATGAGCTTGTAGCCCTGCGGCTCGAGTTCCTTGCGCACCTGGGCGACGGTCATCTTGTGCTCGGGCTTGATGGGGACCTCGGGGTCCTCGCCGCGGAACTCGACCAGGACGAGCCGGCCGCCCGGCTTCAAGGCTTGCTTCAGGTCTTGCAGCACGGCCTCGGGGTCGTCGCACTCGTGGTAGACGTCGACCATCAGGATGAGGTCGACCTTGCCCTTCGGGAGCTTGCTCTCGGTGGGCGTGCAGAGCACCGGCCGCACGTTGGTGGCGCCGAACTCGGCGGCGTTGGCCTTGAGCATCTGGATCATCTCGGGCTGGATATCGGTGGCCAGCACCAACCCCTTGGGCCCCACCCGGCGCGCGATGCGCAGGCTGGTGTAGCCGACCCCCGCACCGACGTCGGCCACCACGTCGCCGGCCTTCAGTTTCAGGGCGTCGAGCATCTTCTCGGGCTGCTCTTCCTGCTCGCGCTCGGGCCTGACCAGCCACTCGGCCCCCTGGAAGGTCATCACCGGCGCGATGGCCCGGCCCATGTACATCTTCGGCCCGTCGGCCGCGCGAGCCCTCCGCGCCCCCTTCTTCGCGGGTGCCTTCCTGGCCGGGGCGGGAGCGACTTCGTCGACTGCCGGCGGGGCCTGGCCGAAGGCGTCGCCGGTCAGGCCGAAGGACAGGAACAGGCAGAGAAGGCTCGATGCGGCGGATCGGGTCGCGGGCTTTGGCATGGGGGAACCCCCTCCGGCTGGATCTCGAGTCCCCGACCGAGGCGCAGGGACGGGTCTCGACCCTTATCGTAGGCGTGGCGACAGCCGTCCGCCATGAAATCGGCTCGCGCCGGGCGGGCGGGCGTCGACCGGTCGAGCGGAGGGGGGAACCGGTCCGGGCTCAGTCGCCTAAGGCGTAGCGGACGATGCAGTAGAGGGCCTGCACGCCGTCCTTCCAGCCGATCTTCTTCCCCTCATGGTAGTCTCGGCCGTTGTAGCTGACCGGGATCTCGTAGATCCGGCAGCGGCGCGCGGGGCGGCCTTCGGTGGCGGGTACGTGGAACCGGGCGACCTTGGCGGTGACCTCGGGCTCGAAGCCGAATCGGTTGCTCTTCAGGGTGATGCCCTGGAGCACCTCGCGGCGGAAGACCTTGTAGCAGACTTCCATGTCGGTCAGGTTCAGATTGGTGAAGCAGTTGGACAGGAGGGTCAGGAACTTGTTGCCCAGCGAGTGCCAGAAGTGGAGCACCCGATGGTGGTCGCCGATGAACCGCGAGCCGTAGACGACGTCGGCCTTGCCCTCGAGGATCGGCTGGATGAGCGCGAGGTACTGCGCCGGGTCGTATTCCAGGTCGGCGTCCTGGACGATGACGATCTGGCCGGTGGCGTGCTGGAAACCGGTGCGGAGCGCGGCCCCCTTGCCCTGGTTGACCTCGTGGAAGCGGATGGTCAGGTCGGGCTCGGTCTCGACCCAGGTGCGCAAGAGGTCGCGGGTGCCGTCCTTGGAGCAGTCGTCGACCAGGATGATCTGCTTCTTGATCGGCACGGCGCGCACCCGCGCCAGGATCTCGTGGATGGTCGCCATCTCGTTGTAGACGGGGATGACCACCGAGAGGGTCAGGTCTTCGGGAATCCGGTAGATGCCCAGGAGCCGGCAGGTGTCCTCTCCCAGGGCGCGCAGGAGCCAGTCCTTACGCTCTTGCTCGTCGAGGGGGGGTGTCAACATCCCTGTTTGCAGATCAACTTGCACGTCCGGCTCCTGACGTGGGCGACGACGGCGAGGGGGCGTGAGCGGGGCCCCGGTCCGCGGACGGATCGGCTCCATGCCGCTCGATGCGGCCTCGACGGGCCCGCGGGGACGAGATCGACGTCCGCTCCGCGGGGGACTTCGGAGTATAAGCCAAGCCAAGCCGAGGCGGCAAGGAAGCAGCTTCACCCGCCCGCCGGGAGCAAAGGTCGGCGAGGCCGGCCACGGGCCCCTACCAAACGAAGCGACCCGCCACGGCCAACGGCGGGTGCCGTGGCGAGGCGGGTCGCGTCCGATCGATCGCTGCGTGTCGGCCGCAGATGGCCGACGCCAATTCAGATGGTGCTCTTCGGCTCGGGGGCGGCGGGGATGACCGTCTCGGGGGCCGGGGGAACGACCACCGCGGGGGCGGGGGTCGGCGGGGCAACCACGGCGTCGGGGACGGGAGCGGGGGTCGGCGGGGCGACCGGCTCGCTGGTGGCCGGGACCGGCGGGGCCGGGGCCACGGGCTCGGAGGCAGCGGCGGGGGCCGAGCTCACGACCGGGGCGCTGTAGCCCTGGCCCGACGAGATGTACTGGCCCGAAGGGACCACGTCGGTGTAGGTGCCGAAGACGGGGGCCGAGTAGCCCAGGTCGCCGACGACGCCCAGCCCGCAGCTATTGCAGCTGTCGTAGCTCGCCTGCTTCTTGCGGAAGCAGCCGAAGAGGCCCGTCCGGCGCTTGAACGCCTTGTGGCCGTGGCCGCCGCCGCTGTAGCAAGCGCTGCTGTAGCAGGAATTGCTGTAGCAGGACGAGTAGCACGACGCGTACGACGTCGTCTCGCAGGTGCCGCAGCCGCCCACGTTCGCCGAGTAGCTCAGCACCGGCGCGTAGCCGCCGCTGTAGCAGGAGCTGCCGCTGTAGCAAGAGCTGCTATAGCAGGACGAGACCGGAGCCGCGTGCTTGGCATGACAACCAAGGCCGCTCAGGGCCATCAACATCACCACGGTTCCCTGCATCTTAATTCTCCCCGATGTCCGTCAAATGGTGCGGCGGGGCCCAGGATGTCATCATCCCCAGCTCCCGCGACCGTGCCCGAACGACACCCGACGACCCACGCCGCCGACCTGCGCATCAGACCCGGCTCGAATCCCCCGACCGGCAGACTCGCCTCAGCCTATGCAGATTCTAATCCACAGAACTTGAAGATGCAATCCATTTGGAGGAATAGAGAGTTCGCGGGCTTTGGATAGATTCCGACAACTAGTCCTTCTGCCGGGGGAATCTCCCCAAAATCGGCGGATCTTCGCCGAAATGCCCGCTTGGGGGTAAGATTGCCTGGGATCTCAACTGCGATGATGCGCCAATCGAGATCGCGTCGGTTCGGCGGGCGACCATCTCTGAGGGATCGATGATGAGCAACGAGACGGCCAATTTTCGAGAAGTGGGCAGCGCAACGGGGGGAACCTGGTCCCGATCGCTGCGGGTCGTGGTCTCGATCGCCCTGGCGGTTCACATCGTCGCGATCCTGGCGGGCTCGCTGGCCGTGCCCCCGGCGTCGGGACTTGAGCGGGAGGTCGCCCAGGGGTTCTCTCCCTATTACCAGGCGATTGACCAGGGATATGCGTATCGCTATTACGCCCCCGAGCCGCCGCCCACGCCGGTGGCGATCGCCACGCTGAGCTACGCCGACGGCCGTCCCGACGAGACGGTCCGCCTTCCCGACCGTGGGATGTGGCCCAGGATGCGATACCAGCGCCACCTGGCGCTGGCCAACGCCCTGATCGGCGAGCTCGAGGCCGTCAGGGCCGCCGGCGGAGATCCTGCGCAGGCTCGATGGGCCCGGTCGTTCGCCAGGCATCTCGGCAAGACGCATCCGGGCTGCAAGTCGGTGAGCCTGGCGGTCCAGTTGCACCTGATCCCGCCGCAGGATCGGGTTCGAGAGCTGCTCCGATCGGGCGAACGGGTCGACCTGGATGCCCCCGAGTTCTACACGGTGCCCGAACGGATCGGAGAGTTCCCGTGCGACGCTTCCTGATCGACCTCGGGCGCTACGCCGCTGGCCTGGGCCCTGGGCTCGCCCGCGCCTGGGACTCCTTCTTCTTCAGGGCGGCCGACCCAACCCCGCTGGCCCTGGTCCGCATCGTGGTCGGCCTGCTCTTGCTCTGGAGCCTGGCCGTCGGCGGCGCCTTCGACCTCAGGGCCTTCTTCGGCTCCGACGGCTGGGTTGACCCCGAAGTGGCCCGCCAGGTGCTGGCCGAGCAGGGGGGTTGGGGCTGGTCGCTCTGGCTGCACGTGCCCGACGCCTGGCTCTTCCCGGCCTGGCTGGGTTGCCTGGTCGTCCTGACGATGTTCACCCTGGGGCTGTTCAGCCGGACGACGGCGGTGCTCGCCTGGATGATCGCGGTGTCGACCGCCAGGCGAACGCCGGTCCTGCTCTTCGGCTTCGACCAGATCGTCTCGACCTGGGCGCTCTACCTGGCCGCGACCTTCTCCAGCGGACAGGCCCTGTCGGTCGACCGCTTCTTCGCTCGCCTGCGGCCCGCCCTGGCCGAGGCACGCCGGCAACGCAAGGAGGGGGCGAACCATGTGGCCCCGCGGTGGTCGGCCCTGGGCAGCGGCGTGCCCGCGCCGAGCGTCGGGGCGAACCTGGCCCTCAGGTTGATCCAGCTCCACCTGACCCTCATCTACGTGAGCGCCGGGCTGGCCAAGCTCCGAGGCGAGCCCTGGTGGAACGGCCAGGCAGCCTGGGGCCTGATCTCGGCGGCCGAGTTTCGCCTGTTCGACCTCTCCTGGATGGCCGCCTATCCTCGGCTAATCGAGGCGGCAACTCACGCCGGCCTGCTGCTCGAGCTGGGCCTTCCTATCCTTTTGTGGATCAAGCCGTTGCGCCCGCTGGGCCTGGCCGTTGCGCTGGTGATGCACGCCTCGATCGGCCTGATGCTGGGCCTGACCACGTTCAGCCTGGCGATGATCGCGGGGTGCCTTGCGTTCGCGTCCGGCCCCTGGCTACGGTCACTGATCGCCGGCGACTGGCCGGCCGACTCCGGCAAGGTGCTCTACGACGGCAGGTGCCCCCGATGTCGGTCCACCATGGCCGTCGCCCTTGCGGCCGACCTCGACCGGTCGTTCGACCCGATCGACTTTAACGCGGTGGCCGACCTCAGAACCATCCACCCGGCCCTGACGCGCGAGGCCTGCACCGCGGCGATGCAGTGGGTCGGGCCAGATGGCAAGGTGAGGGGCGGCTACGACGCGGTGCGGGCGATGGCCCGGAGATTGCCGTTGACCTGTCCATTGGCCGTCCTGGGAGGACTGCCCGGCGTGGCCTGGGCGGGGCGACTGGTGTACAATCGGATCGCGTCGACACGCAGACGCGACGGCGATTGCACCGACGAAACTTGCGGCCTGCACGGGCCCCAGACCCAGGAAGCCGCCCAGACCGCCGGACCGGGGAGACGCCCCTGATGCGCGACATCGTGACCAAGCTTTCCGCCGCCCAGGTCCCCGCCGCCGCGGCCGTGACGCCCAGGCTCTTCGTCGGCGAAATTGGTTGGCGCGTCGAGCATAAGGTCGGAAGCGAACGCGAGTTCTGCTACGCGATGGCTCCCGGCCAGGACTACTACCACCGGCTCAATGACGGCGAGATCTACCTGCGCAACAACGAGGAGAAGCTCTGCCTGGCGTGCGCCGGCCGCCGCGGGCTGCTCTCCCTGGAGCCGAAAGGCCTGCGCGAGCAGCTCGCCAGCTTCGAGTTCGACGCCGCCATACCGCTCGACCCCTTCGACCTGGGCCAGGCCCCCGGCGATTCCCATGGCAGGACCCCTTGATGAATGAACTGGGCGCGAGGCCGACCCCCGGCCAGATCTCCGCGACGGGCCGGGAAGACGGCGATCAACTTGACTTGGTTGGTCGGTTTGTGGATGATTCATCCGCTCAGCCGGGGGCCCGTCGATGAGCCTGTCGTCGAAGTGTTACTACGCGCTGCGGGCCGTCTACGCGCTCGCCGAGCACGGGGGGACCGAGCCGCTCAAGATCTCCGTGATCGCCGAGCGTGAGTTAATCCCCGTCCGGTTCCTGGAAGTGATCCTCGGGCAGTTGAAGGGGGGCGGCTTCGTCGTCAGTCGCCGGGGTGCCGAGGGGGGTTACCGCCTCGCCAAGCCGGCCGAGTCGATCACCGTGGGCGAGGTGATGAGGTACGTCGACGGGCCGATCGCGCCGGTCGACTGCGTCAGCCAGTCGCGCAAGAAGGAGTGCGAGTTCCACGGGGCTTGCCACTTCTTCAGCTTCTGGTGCCGCCTCCGGCAATCGATGTCCGACGTCGTTGACCAGACCACCTTTGCCGACCTGCTCAAGGAAAACCGCGAGCGTTCGCGGGATTACGTCGGCGACTGGACGATCTGACGCGGGACCTCTCCTCCCATCCGGAGGGCCAAGGGGCCCGCGATGCGTAGGGGAAAGGTGCGGAGATGAGCGGACGCCCAGACGCAGCCGACGCCGGCAGTCGCGAAGGCGCCAACGATCGGGGCCCAGCCGGACGAACGAAGCCCGTCGCCCTTGCGGCGGCCCTCGCTTGCGCCACCCTGATGCTACCCGTCGCGGGCTGCGCCCCGGTCGACGCGAACCAGGGCCGGGATGTCGACGTGCTGACCATCGGCGCCTACTCGGTGGTCCGCGAGGCCCTGCACCAGGGCCTGCTCCCCGCCTTCGCCGCGAAATGGAAGGCGAAGACGGGCCGCGTCGTCCGGTTCGAGGAGTCGTACAACGCCTCGGGTGCCCAGAGCCGCGCCATCGCCTCGGGCTTCGATGCCGACATCGCCATCCTCTCGCTGGAGAGCGACGTCGACAACCTCGTGAAAGCCGGCCTGGTCGACAAGACCTGGAAGGACGGGCCGGGCAAAGGGATGGTCACCCGCAGCCTGGTCGTGATCGGTGTCCGCCCCGGCAACCCCAAGAAGATTGCCGTCTGGGACGACCTGGCCAAGCCGGACGTCTCGGTGCTCTACCCGGACCCCAAGACGTCCGGCGGCGCCCGCTGGAACATCAACGCGATTTACGGCGCCGGCATGCTCCGCGAGGGGAAAGACAAGCCCGACCCCGCCGCCGCCGTCGACCTCCTCAGACGCGTCCAGGCTCGGGTCGTGAACATGGACTCGTCGGGCCGGCAGAGCATGGCCACGTTCGAGCGTGGGACCGGCGACGCCGTGGTCACCTACGAGAACGAGCTGCTGCTCCAGGACAAGCTGAAGGGAGAGGCCGTCCCCTACGTGATCCCGGCCTCCACCCTCCAGATCGAGAGCCCCGCGGCAATCGTCGAGGACTCGGTCAAACGCCACGGCAACCGCAAGGTGGCCGAGGCCTTCCTCGAGTACATGCGGTCGGACGAGGGGCAGGACCTGCTCGTCGACTGGGGCTTCCGCCCGCTCGACCCGACGCGAGACCGCCGCCCGCTCCCCCTGAAGCTGTTCAGCATGGCCGACCTGGGGGGCTGGCCCAAGATCAAGAAGTCGGTGTACGACCCCGGCGGGGTCTGGGACAAGCTCTTCACCACCAAAGCCCCCAAGACGAACGACGCCCCGAAGCGTCTGGGCACCGGCGGGAGGGCCGGCTGATGCGAACCGAGCCATCCATCTCCCCCGGCGGCCTGGCCATCCGCGGGGGCGTGCTTTCCTATCTGGGCGTCATGGTCGTGCTCCCGCTGGTCGCACTGGCGTGGGGTGCCTGCAACCTGGGCCCCGCGGCGTTCTGGAAGGAGCTGTCCAATCCGTTCGCCTGGCACGCCCTGAAGCTGACGATCATCACCGCACTGGCGATGGTCGTCGTCAACATCATCACCGGCACGGCCACCGCCTGGGTCCTGGTCCGCTACCCGTTCCCCGGCCGTGGCGCGATGAATGCCCTGATCGACCTGCCGTTCGCCGTCCCCACGGTCGTCACCGGCCTGATGCTCGTGGCCCTCTACGGCCCGACGAGCACGCTGGGCGCCATCCTGGGTGCGCACGGCTGGGGGGTGATCTACCAGTCGCCGGGCATCGTGCTGGCACTCCTGTTCGTCACTTACCCATTCGTCATCCGCAGCGTCCAGCCGGTGCTGTACGAGATGGAAGACGCCGAGGAAGAGGCCGCGGCAACGCTGGGGGCCAGCCCCTGGACGACCTTCCGCAGGGTGACCCTGCCCACGCTCTGGCCGGCCATCGTCACCGGCGCGGGCCTCTCGTTCAGCCGGGCCCTGGGCGAGTTCGGCAGCGTCATCATGGTGGCGGGCAACCGTCCACTGGAGACGAAGACCAGCCCCATGTACATCTTCGGCGAGATCGAGAGCGGCAACCGCCACGGCGCGATGGTCGTCTCGGCCGTGCTGCTGGCCTGCTCCCTCGGCGTCCTGCTCGCCCTGAACCTGCTGCAACGCAGGCCTGGAGGCGACCATGGCCGTTGAGCCGACACACCCGAGCCTGATCTCCGCCGTCGAGCCCCGCGCCGCGCGAGTCAGTCACCGCGGACATGGATCGTCGCCGTTCGTCCGCCTGCTGCTGACCTCCGCCGTCGTCGGCTGGTTTGCACTGCTCATCCTGGTCCCCGGCCTGGCCCTGGTGAGGGCCGCGCTCGCGGGCGGCGCCCGGCCGTTCTACGAGGCCCTGGCCTCCGCCGACGCCCAACGCGCCTTCGGCCTGACCATCGCGATCACGGCGGCGACCACCGTGGTCAACACACTCTTCGGACTCGGCCTGGCCGTCGTCCTCGTCCGCCATCGGTTCCGCGGCCGGGCCCTGGTCGACAGCCTGGTCGACCTGCCCTTCGCCGTCTCGCCGATCGTCGCGGGCCTGATGCTGGTGATCGTCTTCGGCCCGAAAGGGTGGCTCGGCCCCTGGCTAGAACTCGCCGGCATCCGGGTCGTCTACGCCTGGCCCGGCATGGTCCTCGCCTGCCTGTTCGTGACCCTGCCGTTCGTCGTCCGCGAGGTCGTGCCCGTCCTGCGCGAGTTCGGCCTCGATCAGGAGGAGGTCGCGCACACCCTGGGCGCCGGCCGCTGGACCACCTTCCGCCTGGTTACCTGGCCTTCGATCCGCTGGGGCCTGGCCTACGGGGTGACGCTGACGGTGGCCCGCTCGCTCGGCGAGTTCGGCGCCCTGCTCGTCGTCTCCGGCAATATCCTGGGCCGGACCCAGACGGCCACCCTCTACGTGCACGACGGCATCGAGAGCTTCAATACCGAGGGGGCCTACGCCGCCAGCGTGGCCCTGGCCGGCCTCTCGTTCGCCCTTCTGCTGGCCATGGAAGCCGTGCGCAAACGCGTCGCGGCGCGCGAAGAATGAGCCCCGAGGGGCACCCCCCGGACCGTACCGCCCCTCGGCGAGGAGAGATCCAGACGTGGCGATCATCGTCAGCAACCTGAACAAGCGATTCGGCGACTTCATCGCCGTCGACAACGTCTCCTTCGACGTCCCCGCCGGCCAGCTCGTGGCCCTGCTCGGCCCGTCGGGGTCGGGCAAGAGCACCATCCTGCGCATCATCGCGGGGCTCGAGCCGCCCGACTCCGGGGGCGTCGAGCTGACCGGCGAGGACGCCACCCACCTGCCCGTGCAGGCCAGGGGCGTCGGATTCGTCTTCCAGCACTACGCGCTCTTCCGTCACATGACGATCCGCCAGAACGTCGCCTTCGGCCTCGAGGTGCGCAAGCCGCGCCCCCCCAAGGCCGAGATCAATCTCAGGGTCGACGAGCTGCTCGAGCTGGTCCAGCTCAAAGGCCTGGCCAATCGCTACCCGTCGCAGCTCTCGGGCGGCCAGCGCCAGCGCGTCGCCCTGGCCCGCGCCCTGGCCCCCCGGCCCAAGGTCCTGCTCCTCGACGAGCCCTTCGGCGCCCTCGACGCCAAGGTCCGCGAGGAGCTGAGATCGTGGCTCCGCCGGCTCCACGACGAGGACCACCTCACCACCCTGATCGTCACCCACGACCAGCAGGAGGCCTTCGAGGTCGCCGACCAGGTGGTCGTCCTGAACCACGGCAAGATCGAGCAGAAGGGGCCGCCGCAGCACCTCTACGAGAAGCCCGCCAGCCCGTTCGTCACCCAGTTCCTGGGGGCCGTCAACGTCCTCTCCCGCGAGACCCTCCTGGGCATGGACCAGGCCGACGAGCAGCCGCTCGCCCTGGAGATCCCCGGCGACGACGGGCCGGTCGTGGCCTATGTCCGGCCGCACGACCTGGAGATCAGCCGCCACCTCAACGGCCGCCCCGCCTGGGCCGCGCGCATCTCCCGCCTCCTCCCGCTTGGGGGCCTGGTGCGCCTGGAGCTCGACCTCACCGACGGCACCCGCCTTCAGGTGGAGATGACCCGCGAGCGAAGCCTCGAATTAGCCCTGGCCCTGAATGACGACGTCTACGTCACCCCCAGAGACCCTCGAGACCTGAAGGTCTTCCACGACCGCCCCGCCTTCGTGGAAGACTACGTCATCTGATGAGGTGTTAAGGCGAAGGATCCGGGCGAATCGTCTCGTCCGGATCCAAGATCCGCGAGGCTCGGGTCACTTCGCGGCCGCAGTCGCCGCCGCCTTCTTCACTTCGAAGTTCTTGGTGTTACTCCCGGCCTCCACGGTCGCCGTCAGGCCCGATTTGTCGGGGTCCGAATAGGTCTTGGCGATGGCCGACTTCGGGACCTTGACCGGCATCCCGGGTAAGGCCGTATTCAACTGAGTGGAATCGACGTCGGAGATGGCGACCTTGTAGTCGCCCACGACGGCGCCATCGCCCGGCTCGGTGGTCTGAAGCGTATAGTAGCCACCATCGCCGATGGTCCCCGTGGCGTTGGGGCGAGTGGTGTCCGTCGCGATGAAGGTTACGGTGCCTTTGGAGAGTGGCTCACCGTCGATCACCGTGACCGTTCCCGAGACCCGCCCCATGGTCGGACCGTCCGAGCCGCAGCCGGCCGCGAGCGTTCCGAATAAGAGCCCGAGCCCGAGCGTGATCCGTGGACTGAGTGAGGGTGGATGGAGGCGCATCACGGGCGGATTCTCCTCGAAAGCGGCGGAATGCCGCCCTGGCACGCGGCCGAGACGGCATTTCGCCGGGACGCAAGTGAGACGCACGGAGGGCGGCTGTTAGTACGCGTCGGACGAGAGGATTTCGCCCTGTGAGCGGGTGCTCAAGGCCTGGTAGACGTTGAAGTTGACCGTGCTCTTGAGGAACTTCACCGAGCCGTCGGCCATGGCGAAATTCGCCCCGCCGGGGTGCTGGCTCCTGAACGAGTACTGGCGGGTCCAGTTGCCGACTTCGGGGACCGGGAGTTTGTAGTTGAGCGGAACCGCCGTCGATCCGATCGATGCGTTTCCGCCCACCCAGGCATTCCAGACGGTCGTCTTGCGGATCTGCTCGCCGATCATGAGCGTGTTCGACGTCCCGTCGCCCACCATGTTCAGGCTGACGTTGGCCCCCCAGGCCCAGAAAATCCCGCTGCCCGCCGGCGACCCGTTATCGGTCTGCTCATCGGTGATGCGGGCATGGCCGAGCTGGGGGAATCGACAGGGGAGGTTCAGGTCGTTGCAGAGGATGACCTGGCCGAGCCGGTCGTTGAGGCCGCCGCCGCACGCCAGGCAGTTGTCGCCCATGTTGCCGACGTAGGACGTCCCCGCGGCGTCGAGGCCGCTCAGGTCGTCGGGGTTGTTCTTGTCGATGTTCGGGCTGTCGTCCGACGGGCAGATCAAGGCGTTGAGGACCGTGACTCGGATCGTCATGTTGGGGTCGCCGGCGCCATATTGCGCGTTCCACCGCCAGCCGCTGTCGACATACGTGCCCATCATCATGCTGAAATTCACGGCGTTATACAGCGGCCCTTGCTCGAGCTGGGGCAGCATCTGCACCAGGAAGCTGCTGTTGTTCCAGGCGATGCCGCTCTTGGGCCCGAAGACGGGGTGGAGGTACATCGTCGTCGGGAATCGGCCGCCGATGTCGTGATAATTGTGGGCGGCGAGCCCGAGTTGCTTGAGGTTGTTGATGCACTGGGCGCGCCGGGCCGCCTCGCGGGCCGACTGGACGGCGGGAAGCAGCAGGGCGATGAGGACCGCGATGATCGAGATCACCACCAGCAGTTCGATGAGCGTGAAACCTCGCGACTTCTGGCTCGACATGGCCTGAACCTCCGGAAAAGAAGAACACCGGGAAGAGGACGTTCCGTCCGGGGAACCAATGAGGCAATCGAGGCCGGGTTGGGCTGTTTAAAAAATCGACCCCGCGTCAATCAAATCAATTCGCGGCGCAGCATCGCCGCGACCCGACGCACGAGCTGTTGAACCGCCCGGCATGAGGAGCGAATCCATCAGCCCGTGCGGGCCGTCAATTTATTGGCGTGGTCGAAACGTAGTAAAACGCCTTCTGCCTCGAACTTTGGATTGTGATTCCGCCGGGCACGCGCGTCAAGCACCGATTTTCTACAGACTCACGAACCGATCGGCCCCAGGCCAGGGCCTTTCCGAGTCTGCATGGAGCCCCCGTCCCGCGCCGGAACCGCCTTACTTCGCCCCATTCTTCCCGGGCTGGGGTACGTCTTTCTTCTCGACGGTCGTACCGTCTTCCGGTTGAACCTTACGGTCGGCCCCTTGTGGCTCGGCCTCGAGCACGGGTTCCTGGGGAGGCGGCCAGCGGAGTCGCCTCGCTTCTTCCTCGATTTTCTCCACATCGGGCACGCTGATTTGATATTTCTCGGCGAGAGCGGCGAGGTTCTTGCCAAGAACGCGTTCGATGATCGCCCTGTGATCGGCCATGCGCTTGTCGAACGCGGCCGAGTCGTTGACGGGCATGCTCGCCTCGTCCATCGGCAACTCCAGATTGGCCTCCTGCACCGCCAGGGCCCGGATCCCGTGGGCCTCCCTGAAGACTTCCTTCCGCTTCTCCAGCGGGAGGTCGACCGTCTTGAAGCCCGGTGGCAACTGGAACACCGAATCGTCGCCCGTTGACGCGGCAGGGTCCGTCGTCGGCGGCGAGTTCTCTCCGCAACCCGCCAACATCAGGCCGATCGCAAGGCCAAGCCACACCGACGCGGCGGCACTGGCTCGGCCATCGTTCGCGGTTCGAATGATCCTGAACGGGGAGCCATGTCCCATGATTCGACTCTCGATCTTAAGATTCTCGATTGGCGAAGGCGGATCGCCCCGACTCCCGTCAGGATGTCACCTCGCACTCCGAAATTCCACAGAATTGCAGGATCGGATTTCGGGAGGGTTGGGGACCCTCCAAGATGGCATCAAGCAAGGGAAGATCGCCTTGCAATCAAGTGAGTTCCGCCGATTGCATCGTCCAGATGGCCAATCATTACCTCGTGACGCGGGCGATCAAACTCACGAATCAAAATTAAGTGAACACATAACGATTCATTAAATAGAACCGCGGACTCCGTGCTCCTGCCCGATCGGCGGGATGAGATGAATGGCGCGAGGTGTCGAGCGAGGCGATGATCGGGTTCCGTGCCATTCCGGGGATGCTCAGGCGAGCGGCTTCCCGGGGGCCGAGCGTGCCCCGGCCTTCAAACGTTAGGGACCCCCTCGCCCATCCCTGGACGAGGGAGTCCCGCTGCCGCGTGTTGCCCGCGACCGTGGCGCCTCCCGTCAATGACGTTCGCCGATCACTTGGATTTGCCGGCGACCGCGATGCCCTTCTTCAGTGCGACCGGCCCTTTGGGATGACTTGACTTCGGCCGCACGACGACCTGCTTCTTCTGGGCGATCGGCACGACCTTCTTGGTTTCGGCCGTCCCGAGGGCGACGACCGCACTCGCGACGGGAAGGTTCGCGACATTGCCCGCGCCGTCGGAGATCGAGGCCCCGGCCGGCAAGAGGATTCGACCGTTCGTCACGGCGGCCTTCCCGGTGGCGACGTCGGCGCGGGTCAACTTATAGGTGAACAGGAGCGTGTTGGTGCCGCTGCCTCCGCTGTAGACGAGCGAGCGCTTCAGGTTCTTGAACGTGAGCAGGATCGTCGGGAGGCCCTGGACTGTCACGGCCTCGCTGAAGGTGACCTGGTACGTGAGCTTCTGGCCGACGGCGTAGCGCTTCGCGGGGGACTGGATCGGCGAGACGCTCGTGATAACGGGGGCCTGCGTGTCGACCGGAACCCCGCCGGTATAGATGGCGGCCGGGCTGAGCTGGGTCACCAGGTAGCCGGTGGAGCCCTCGACGATGCGATCGGTGAGGCTGATCCCGATGGACGTGCCCGGCGCGATCGTGACGTCGCCGGAATCCCCCGCCTCGAGCTTCACCTTGAAGACAAGCTGAGACGTCCCGCTCCCCGAAACGTACCGGGCGAGCCGGGTCGCGGAGCCCACGTTGACCACAAACCAGGGCTGGCCCACCACGTCGACCGCGTTGCTGAAGTTGACCTTGAAGCTCGGACTTTCGCCCGTGGCGGAGGTGGCACTGGCGCTGACCGTCTGGGAAGCGCCCAGGGTGCCGAGGCCGGTGGAACGGCCGTCGATGGAGGTCGCCGTGGTGGTGGGGCCTGCGAAGAATCGGGGGAGCGCCCAGAAGAGATTCAGGAACGAGTGACCCGAGAGCGTGACCGGCCCGTAGAAGCCGACCGGGAGCGCGACATACGCCGATGCGATCGAGCCGTACCCGGCCCCGGCGTTGGTCACCGAGACGCTGCCGATGTTGCCGTTCAGCGCGATGAAGGCGCTGGCGGCGGACCCCGCGGGGCCGATCAGCGACCCGAGCGTGAAGGCCAGCTTGTTCGACGCCTTCTGGAGGGCCTGGCCGACCAGTCCGGTCGTCAGGTTGGGAAGGGTGGGCGTGGCCTGGGTCGTGTCGCGGGACGCGACCCGGATGTTGATGTTGCCGACGCTGTCGCCCGCGTAGACCGAGAGGGCCGAGCCGAAGCCGAAGCGCCCGGTGGACGTGATCGTGACGTTGCCGAGGTTGCCCGGAGTGTTCTCGGCGAGCAGGGGCAGGATGAAGCCGGGGATCGACCCGAAGGCCGTGGCGGCGTCGAAGCTGGCGAGGAAGGCCGAGAAGAAGATGCCCGTGCCGATCGAGTTAACGTCGACGTTGCCGATCCCGCCGTTCGCGGCGAAGTAGCTGGTGTCGATCCCCGCCGGCACGAGTGACCATGCGTCGTTGGGGGGCTGGGGCACCGGCAGGATCGAGCTGCCCGAACGCCCCGTGGTCACCCTGATGTTGCCGATGGTGGAGTTGTAGCTCGACTGGTCGTAGTCGAAGATCGACGCCCGGAACTCGCTCTCGGTGATGCCCGAGCCGCCGAGCACCGTCACGGTGATGTCGCCGATCGACCCGGCCGCTCCGGCGTTGAACTCGCTGGCCTCGATCCCGTTGCCGCGGAGCGACCCGTTGGTGACGGTGATCGGGCCGATGGCACCCCGGTTGTTGAAGTTCCCCTTGTTGTCATAGACCGCGTTGCTCGCGGTGAACGAGGAGCCCGAGATGCCCGGCCCCCCCTCCTCGCGGTCGGTGACGTCGACGGTGATGGAGCTGATCAGCTCGCCGGAAAACGTCGAGCCCGAGATCGCCGCCGACTGGGCGAGGTACTGGCCCGAGGTCTTGGCGTAGATGCCGAACAAGGCGCCGAAGTCGTCTTCCTCGATGACGGTGCCGGGAAGATTCGGGCCGTTCTTGGCGTTGCCGTAGTCGGAATCGGCCGTGAACGACGAGCCCGAGATCGCCGTGCCGCCCCTCGTCGTCGCGTTGATGAAGCCGATGTTGCCGTCGGCCGAGAAGATCGAGCCGACGATCCCGTTCGCCAGGACGGACGTGCCGCTGGCGATGGCCGTGATGCCGGACGTCAGGGCGTCGGCCAGGGTGCGGGCCGACCCGATCGATCCATTCGAGGCCGTGAAGAGGCTGTTCTGGATGGCGTTGCCGCTATTGACCGATTCGGCATAGATCCGGCCGATATCCCCCTGCGTCAGGTCGAAGGTCCCCCCCGAGATCGCCGACGCGTTGAGGGCCCTGGACTTGATGGAGGTGATATCCCCCTTCACCTTGAAGATCGTGTTGCTGATGCCCAGGCCCAGTCCCGACCTGACGTCGACGTCGATGCCGTCGATCTGGACGTCGGGCCGCTGGTTCTCATAGTCGGACCAGGCGCGGAAGTTCGCGTCGACGATGCCGTTGCCGAGTTGGCCGCCGAGCACGGTGGCCTTGATCTGGCCGAAGCTGGTGGCGTAGGCGGTCAGGGCGTTGATGGCGTCTCCGCCGTTGGCATTCGCGGTGCTGTCGATCCCCGCGATGCGGCCCGAGGCCTGGATCCGCGTCGCGCCGTTGATCCCGGCGCCGCCCGCTGGCCCCCCCTGCGCGGTGATCTGGCCGATGGTGCCGAGATCAGGGTCGAACTTGCCGTTGGCGTCGAAGCTGCCGGCCTGGATGCCCCGGCCCAAAACCGTCGACCGGCCCGTGATCGGGCCGATGGCCCCCTCGGCCACGACGATCGCCTGGTAGATCCCGTCGCCGTTGCCGATTCCCGTGATCGCGGCGATGTTGCCCACCTGGGCGTGGATCACGACGTTGGAGAGGCCGGTGCCGACGTACGCCTGGCCGAAGATCGGGCCGATCTCGGCGGCGAGGATCTGCGCCGCGTCGATGCCGTTGTTGTCGTCGGCCACCGACGTGGGCGCCCCGGCCGTGACCGTGGGCAGGATCAGCGAGCCGTAGGAGATCCCGGTCACGCTGGCGATCCGGTTGCCGGCCTGATGACCCGCCTGGATCAGGGTGCCGTGGATCGCCTTGGCGGCGAAGGCGTATGCCGACACGTCGCCGATGTTGTCGCCCGCGATCAGGCTGCCGCCTTCGATCGCGACGCCGGCGGGGCTGGTGACCGTCACGTCGCCGAGACTGTGCGCGGCGACGAAGACGGCCAGGTTCAGCGAACCGCTGTCGACCAGGACGTTGCCGATATTCTGCGCCTTCACCTTCCAGCCGACGCTGCCCGAGTAGACGCGGATGTTGCCGATGTCGCCGCCCGCGGAGATCTGCGTGTTGGACACCAGCGTCTGGAACGCCGAGATGTCGCCGATGTTCCCGCCCGCGAGGATGACCGTCGAGTTGATCCCGCCGGCCACGCCCGTGATGGTGCCGATGTTGCCGCCGGCGATCACCTCGGCCTTCACGCTCGACGCGGACTTGATGTTGCCGATGTTCCCGCCGGCCTTGAAGATCCCTTCGAGGTCGACCGGCGTGCGCGCCGTGGCCGTCCCCTGGGGGGCCGCGGTGGGCATCAGCATCTCGACGTTGCCGATGTTCGACCCGGCCTCGAACGAGGCGCCCGCCTCGAAAATCACGGCGGTGACGTTGCCGATGCTCGACGCCGAGACCCATCGCGAGAGGACGCTACCGTTGAACTCGAGGCTGGCGATCCCCTTCGTCGCGCCGGTGTTCACCACGGCGGCCGCGTACTTGTCGGGCACCAGGATCGGGTCTGTCTCCGACGGGTCCGAGCCCGAGATCCCGCCGCCCGACCGGATGTTCCCAGTCACAAGCTCCGCCGTCGCGTCGGTGAAGCCAATGTTCAGGTGGCCCGCCGTGGTCAGGAAACCGCTGAACTGCTTGGGCAGATAGACCGTCGTCGCCTCGGCCGCGTCCCGCGTCGTGATCTCCCCGTCGATCTGGCCGAGGCGAATCGAGCCGATGCCGCCCGCGCGGATCGCGTTGCGCATGGCGCTCCGGGGCGCCACGATCGAGCCGATCTTGCCCGTCACGTCGATCACGCCTCGCAGGTCGTTCGTCGTGTCGGTCACGTCGAACGGGTCTTGCGTGGCCACGCTGATCGAGCCGTTGATCACGATCGCGCCGATGCTCCGGGCTTCCACGTCTCCCAGGTCGATCAGGCCGGCGGTCGGGTTGTACTGGGCACCGGGGCCGACGGGGCTCTCGTCGTAAATCTCGGCCTCGCCCGTCACCGGGCTCGTGATGACGATCGTCGGCGCGCTGACGCTGATCGAGCTCATCGTGGCGGAATTCGTGGCGTCCACGAACGTCACCATCCCGGTGTCGAGCGTGATGTTGCCGATGGCCACGCCCGGCAGCGCGATGTCATTGACGATGGCGGCGCTCAGGTGGATGCTGCCGAGGTCCGTCACACCGTTCGAGGCGGTAATCGACGTGACGCTCGTGTATCCGCTGCTGAACAGCTTGTTGAAGGTGGGACCGGCGTTGATCGTCAGCTCGTTCGGCTTGACGATGACGTTGAGCCCGTTTGCCGCCGTCAGCCCGACCAGGTTCAGCGAGTAAATATCGGCATAGTTCGTCGCCTCGCCCGACAGCCGCAACGTGAAACCGCTGGCACCGCCCGTGGGCCCTTCGACCTTGACCTCGACCGTGTCCCCATTCGCGTCGAAGAACGCGACGTCCTGATAGACCTGGCCCGGGACGATGGCCCCCGGGACCGTCAGGAGTTGTCGGCTCTCCAGGGGCTCGAGGGCAAGTCGCATTCGTCTCATCCGAATGTCGTCTCGCGTCTTGCTCGATGCGGTGGCGGGACGGAGCTTGCGCCAGCTGGGCATGGGTCGAATTCCTTCGCGATATCGCAAGCTGTGAATGTGACCGCAAGATTCTCGAGGACCGACCGCCTGCCGCTCGGCGCCGCAACGCCCTCGCGTGAAGGACGAGGAACGTCGCATCGTCGAGCTTCGCGGCTCGGCCTTCCGGTCAGGCACGCCGACTCGGGCCGGATGGCGTGGAACTGCACCGGATTCCGCGGAACGGCGCGGAAACGCCACGCAGGACCGGAACAGCGTCCTGCGTGACGGATTCAAGCGAGTCAGTGGTCACCATAGAACACGAAATTAAAGGCGAGTTTAACGTCTGCGGAATCGCAGTCGTGCCTGTGCGGCCCGAGGCATTCAATCCTTGGGGTGTGCGGGGTCCAGACCGGCGCCCGACAGCTCGTCGAACCATGATTTCTGATCCGACACGGCATGGACGAACGTGCCTCGATGGTCGGCCTGACTCCCGGCGGGCATCGCCCTGGTGGAGCCACCTCCCATGAGATCCTGATATCCGGCCGGGAGGGTGGCGATGAAGGCCGGGACGACCTCGTCAATGTCGCCGAAATAGGTTCGGAGCGGGGTCTTGCTCCGCCAGAGATAGACCTGGTTGTCCCGATTGATCTGCCAGTACCGCCCCTCGCCGAGGGAGCTCGACGCCCTGAATTCCGCCCGCAGGAACCCGTTCAAGGTGGCCGGCGTCTTCGCCCTGAACTGTTCCCAGGTGATCCGGTTGCCGTACAGGTCCCTCGCTGCCTGCCGGTAGGCCGGCTCGATGGCCGAGTCCACGAGGTCGGGCAGCCCGTAGTATTCCGCGTAGGCATTCAACTGGAGAGCCATGAGCCCCGGCAGGTAGATCGCGTCGGAGTCTCGGGGCGCGTGGATCCAGCGGTTGATGATCGCGTAGAGGTCGTTCGGGGTGCTCGCCGTGACGGCCGCCTCGACGGGGATCCCGACGCGTTCGAGCTTGCTGAGGAAGGCCATCGTGGTCCAGGCCCCTTGCGACCATCCGCTGACGAAGAGCGGGCCTTGCCTGACTTGAAGCGAGGTGCAGACCTCGCGCGACGCCCTGAGCATGTCGAGGCATGCTTGCTGGGCGCTTTCCTTGACGAGATAACTGTCGGGCTCGGTCGACTCTCCCTTGCCGAAATAATCCGCCCCGATGACCACGTATCCCTGGCCGGCGAATCGAGCGAGCATCAGCCGGGTTTCCGTCGATTCGTCGGGATGGCTCGGCACCGCGGTCCTGGTGAAGACCGTCCCATGCTGATATGACACAACCGGCATATCGTCGCGGCCGGTCACCGGGATGGCGACCAGCCCGGAGGCCGTCGTGGGCCGCTGATTTCGCTCCGGAATCACCGAGTCGTAGAGCACCCGATAGAGCTTCACCGGGAACCGAGCCGGGGGGAAATCGACCTTGAACTCCGAGAACTCGAGGCGTTCCGTCGTGAGGATCCGGTTGAGGCGGGCCACGTCATAGGTGCCGATCTCTCGATACCGGACACCGGCCGAAACCACCTTGTCCTCGCCGGGTCCGGTCTCACCCGCCCGGAGCGTCGCGGCATCCATGGCAAGGAAACCGAGGACGATCGAGATTGCCATCTGCGTGCGAACATTCATGGGGCTTCCCTCTGAGGTGCGATGCGATGGCCGAGTTCCCAACGGCTCGCGCGGGAACTGCGTCCGCGCGGGAGTGGTCCATCGGCCCGGCACGGGAGGACGGATGACGCGTCGGTCAGACTCGTTTCAAGGGCGGCACATGGGAGGGATTCGCCCCGTTCCCCGCCCGAGACCGACGGCTCACGAGGTCATTCAGGGGCCATATGCGGCCTTCTCAGGGGAACATAGAACACCCGACCGGCACACAGGCCGACGCCGTCGGGTCGCGACCCGTGCATCCACCGATCGGGGCGACGTCGGCGAAACAACCGAGCAGCGAGCCGCAACCTGCCAGGCGTCGGCCGCCGGGTCGGTCAGACGGACGAGGTCGCCGATGCGAGACCAGACGGCGAGACGCGACAGCCCGGATCGAGGCGGGATTGCCGGGAATATCGCCGGCGGTGCACACACTCGCCCTCAAGCCGAGGGATGCACCGCGGACCTCCGTTGCTACCGATTTTTTTGCTTATACTTTTATACAATACATTCAAAGGAACGACCCTGCATGGACTCCGCCGGCTCGCGCCCACATCCATCCGGCCGCGTCCGTGTCAAGGGGCCGATTCAGGAGTGGGCACGCCGGCCCAGCGACCACTTCCAGCTCGCGGAGAGCGAAGGCACGGCGGCCAGTTCCGCGGCCAGGGCGCGATCCTTCTTGTCGACGGTCATGACCCGGTTCGCCCGCTCGATCGTCCAGGTGGGGGCGGGGCGGTTGATGAGGGTGAGTGGCTGTGCGGGGGCGACGAGGCCCTCGGCCAGGACCCGGAAGTACCAGCCGGTGAGGCCGGTCTGCTGGACCTTGCGCGTCAGGTCGTTGATCTTCCAGCGGCGGGCCAGCTTCCAGCAGGGTTGGCGGGGCTGCGAGACCTCGACCGTCGCTTCGCCGATTTTCCAGACGTCGCCGATGCAGACGTCGGCCTCGGACATCCCGCCGAGGGTGAAGTTCTCGCCGAACGCCCCATGAGCGAACTCGGGCAGATTCAGTTCCTGCCGCCAGAACGGGTAATGGGCCGCGGGATAGCAGCAGACGGCCTTGTCGGGCCCGCCGTGGACGGTGAGGTCGGCCTGGCCGTCTCCGTCCAGGTTCGTCGTGCGCAGGAGGATGGGGCCGGAGACCGGGGCCTTGTAGGAGCCGGTGGTCCAGAGGCTCTCCATCGGGTCGTCGGCGTCTTCCAGGCCGAACTCCCGGGGCAGGCCGACCTGGATCGACAGCAGGGTCGGGGTCGTCTGATCCATCGCGGGCATGCTCCCTCGGCGGCCGGAAGGCGCGGAACTCGGGCATCGAGCGGCTTCATCGCGGGATCCCGGCCCGGCGCATGATACCGGTTGCGGCAAGAGCCCACGTCAGCACGCGAGACCATCGCGTCGGGTGATCACGTCTGGACCTTTCCGTAGGCGCCGCACGACTCGCGGACGACCAGCCTGGGCGACACGGTCAGGCTGCGGGCGGGCAGGGCGGGGTCGGCAATCCGGTCCTGCATGGCCTTCAGCGCGACCAGGGCGATCTCGCGGCAGGGCTGGTGCATCGTCGTCAGGGGGACGGAGAGCAGGGTGGCGAAGCGGACGTCGTCGAAGCCGACCACGCGGACGTCGGCCGGCACGCGGGATCCGGACCGCTCGATCGAGCGCATCAGGAGCGCCGCCACGTCATCGTTGGCGCACAAGACGGCGTCGGCCTTCGCGTTCTCAACGAGGCCTCGGGCGAAGGAGACGTCGTCGGGGTCGCCCACGTGGACGAACCCCCGGGGGACGTCCAGTCCTCGGTCGAGCATCGCCTCGCGGGCCCCCGCGATCCGGGCGTGCACGGTCGCCGCCGACAGCGGCCGCGCCGCATAGGCCAGGTTCCGGCAGCCCAGCTTCAAGAGGTGCTCGGCCAGCGCATAACCGCCGGCGAAGTTGTCCACCCCCACCAGGTCGAACTCGCTGCGAGCCGGATAGGAGCCGAGGTCGCGGTCCAGCAGGATGACCGCCAGGCCGGCCCGCCTCAGCCGCTCGGCCAGGTCTCGGTTGATCTCCGCTCGTCCCTCGACATGCTCGAACGGCGCGAAGAAGACCCCCGCGACTCGCCCACGAATGAACTGGTCGCAGAGCCCCGCGGCGTCCTCGATGCTCGGGTCGCCCGGCGGCCTGGTCCCGGTCCCGGTCCCTCCCCAGAGCAGGCCGTAGCCGTGCGCCCGTGCCAACCCGGCCAGCTCGCCGCAGACCGCCTCGAAGATCTCGGTGGTCCCGAGGCCGGGGATCAAGAGGCCGAACTGCCTGGCCACCACGTCGGCCGCGGGCGCCGCCCTGACGAAGCTGCCCGAGCCCACCCGGCGCTCGACCATGCCCCGATCTTGCAGATCCCGCAGCGCCCGCGCCACCGTCGGCCGCGAGACCCCGAACCGTTCCACCAGCCGGTGCTCGCTGGGGATGCGCCCCCCCGGCCCGTACTTCCCCGCCACGATCTCGGCCGCCAACTCGCGTGAGATCAGCTCATGCTTGGCCTCGGTCGGCATGGTCCCCACCTTTGACAGGCCCGCTCGGTTGTCATGACATCTTCCCGGCAGATCTCCGCCCACCTGTTCTACCAAATCGCCGCGCCCGGCGTAAACTGAGTGTGTCGGATGAGTGAGACGAATGTCCACGACACACCGATCCAAATCACTGTTCTCAACGATGGATCTCCCGCGAGCCGGGGCCGAACTGGCCGCCCGACCGAGGGCCATCAACGAAGGAGCGGACCATGCAGGCGATTCTGAAGCGACTGACCCCGAAGAGCTGGCGGACGAAGGCCGAGACGACCCGCAACCCAGGCAACCCCGCCGCCGAAGTGCTCGGCGACGTGAAGGCACGAGGCGGAGACGGCGACCGGCCGACCCCCTCGGACGAGCCACCGAACCCGGTCAATTCAATGTCCTGGTTCTACCCGCCGCTCCCCTGATCGCGACGGGGCGCATCGCAGGCCCGGCCCCCGGACTTCCGAGCCCGAGGGCCAACGGACCTGCTGCGTCTCTCTCGCGTCAGCGACCGGCCAGGTTCCGACGGATGTTCACGAGCGACGAGATGCTCCTGCCCAGGGTGGCATCGTTCTGGAAGAGGCCGGTGAACACCGCCCGGAACCTCGTCCCGTAGGTGGAGATGGTGCTCACCGGGATGTTGAACTGGGCCACCCCCCGGTCCAGCGCCTGTGCGGCGATCACCCGGTCACCGGCCACCAGGTTGACCGTCCCGGTCGCGGTGTTCGACCGGGCGGCCTTCCCCGCGACCCTGACGAGGAAGACGACCGCTCGGTCGGCCCCGTAAGGGGTGGTCCTGGCGACCATCGTCGTCGAGGTGGCGGGCGGCTGATATTCGAAGGCGCCGAGGTCGACCTTCTTGCCGACGAACCGGCGGAAGCCCGCGCCTCGAGCATCGAGCCCGTTGCGCGTGCTGGCGGCAAGCACCGCGTTGCTGCCCGCGTCGATCGCCGGGCTTCCCTTCAGCAGGGCCATCGTCGGCACCAGCCCGCCGTTGTCCTTCAACGCACCGAGGTTGGGCGCCTGGGTCAGGAATCGGGGCCCGGTCCTAGTTGCACCGCCCAGGGCCTGGTACGGGTTGACCAGGTTGACCCCCTTGGAGACGACCAAGGCCGAGCCTGTGGTCTGGTTGTTGATCAGGACGCTGGTCGAGCCCGACACGATGCTGTTGGTCAGGCTGAGGGTGGCGTTGCCTGCCACGCCGCTCGGGGTTGCGCCGTAAGAGAGGTTGTAAATCTCGCTGGCGCCAGTGGTCGCCGAATCTCCGCTGAACGTCCCCTGGACGATCGAGACGCTACCGTCGAGGTTGAAGATCGCCCCGCCATAGCCCGCCCCGGCGCCGCCCATCGGCTGGCCGCCGATGATGTTCCCGCCCGCCCCGCCATTGGCCTGGTTGCCGTTGAACGTGCTGTTGGTGATGTTGACGGTGCCGTAGAGGTTGAAGATCGCCCCCCCCATGCCCGCGCCGCCGCCGCCAATCAACTGGCCACCGCCACCGCCGCCGAATCCTCCGGGGCCTGCGGCCGCGTAATAGACGACGTCGGCGCCACCTCCGCCGCCGCCGAACCCGCCACCGCCGGCACTCAGGCCAGTACCGGCCAACTCGCCGGTCACGCCATTGGCCCCGCCGCCGCCGCCGAATCCTCCACCGCCGGACTGGCCGCCGCCCCCACCGCCGACGCCGCCACCCCCCATCTCATTGCCGCCGCCGCCGAACGCATTGCCGCCGACGCTCTTACCGCCGCCGGCACCCCCGGCTCCACCCCCTCCGTCGCCGCCCGCGCCGCCGCCGCTATAGTCCTCGCCGGTGGAGTAGACGCCGGCCGTCCCGCCCAGGCCGCTGTTCCCGCCGCCGACACCACCGGTCAACGAATTCGCCGCCCCGCCGGGCTGCGTGAACCCTCCGCCGCCGCCGCCGTTATGGTCACCCGATGCGCCGCCAGCACCGCCGATGAGGTTGCCGCCGGGGTTAGGCCAGTTCGCGCCGAAGTTCCCCCCGCCGCTGTCACCGATCGAGTCCGTGCCGATCCCGCCACCACCATAGCCGCCGCCGACGTTGCCCGTGGAGGTTCCCCCTTGCGCGACGTTGGACGTCATCGTCACGCCCGAGAGGTTGAGCGTCCCCAGGTTGAAGATCGCCCCCCCCGCGCCCATGCCGCCGCCGCCGATGTTGCTATTCCCGCCCACCGCCCGGCCGCCTGAGATCGTGAGGTCCTGGAGCGACAGGGTCCCCGCCGGCGGGCCCCCCGCGATGTTCCCGCCCGAGACGAAGAAGAACCGCGCATTCGCCGAGCCCGACGCCACCAGCGACGCGCCATTGCCCTCGATCGTCAGGTTGCCGGTGATGATCGGCAAGTAGTTGGGCCCGAACCAGGAGTTGTCGACCGAGCCGAAGCTGTAGGTCGAGCCGGCCGCGAGCTGGATCGTGTTCGGCCCGGGAAGCTGGTCGAACGTGATGATCGCGCTGATCAGGTCGGCGCTGTTCCCGGCCGGGATCGCCACGACCGCGAGGACCTGCCTCGCCTCCAACCGCTCCAGCGAGAGCCCAATCGGCCGCTTCGCCCGCCGCCCACGCTTCGTCCGGAACAAGTCGAGCATGACCATCAATCGGACCCCTTCGCCAGTCAACCGTCGGCTCTCCACGGCTATGCAGCCGCGGGATTGAAGCGGCGCCCGCCACACAGACCCGAGAGCGTGCCCGCGATGTCACGGGCGATTCCGAGGGGCGGGACACCTCCGGAGGCAACCTAGTACAACGCAGCGGAGGCCAGCGGTCCGAATCTGAACTTCTTGTTCGGCCTGAGGTTGTCGAGACCTTTCAGCCCCCATCGGGCCGCCATCGCCGGCGTACCGTCCAATCTCGCCGCTTGAGTTCGAGTCGCCCCGACTTCATCATCAAAGGCTCCCCGTTCGACCGTTCCCCAGACCGCGAGAGGCCGGATGCCCGACAACCCAGCCTCCGAAGTTGATGGCCACACCGGGGACCTCGATCCTGCGGAGCAAGCGAGGCTCGCCCTGAAGGGGCGCGTGCTGTACGGCAAGTTCTGCGGCGAGGGGGGGCAGGGGACTTGCGCCGAAGGATTCGCACGCCACCAGATCCAACAAGGCCGGCCCCAGGTCGCCCGCGACCTCCTCACCTATCTCGACGCCCGCCTCCTCGCGCTCCGCGACCATGACCCCGATCATTCCCGGGCCATCACCGAACACCTCGCCGCCCGAATCCGCCAGCACCTAGCCGACAACCCCGTCCCTTGAACCCGCCCGCTCAGCCCATCATCGCGGCCCAGAACTGCGACCGATCCCAACATCAATCGCGGAGAGACATCGCGAGCAGCTGCGGAAAATTTCCACCGATTTCCAAAATAGGCAGAACAATGCCAAGTCATTTCAGGACTATCTCAATGGGGGATTCGCCGAGGCCGACCTCGCCGGGCGTCCCGACACCTCCACCTCTCGATCGCCCCCAATCAGTCGTCAGGATTGAGTATTCAAGCAGAGATCGAATCGAAGCCAACGCGAATCGAAGCCAACTCTGGACAGATCGAACCCATTCTGACGCGAAACGAACCCAATCGTGGTACGGAACGAACCCATTCCTGGCGACGACAATCCACCCACAAATCTATACAGATTTTGGACTTACAAACAAAATTGATTCACAACCAATTCTCATGCCTTTGCCGCCGACGCTCGCGGGTTCGGGCATACGAGACGCAACCGGGCATGGCGGGGGGAGCTTTGTGGGACCCTGGACGGCGGAGAGTTGGATCGGCTAAAACGGCCAATTGCCAGATCTCGCACAATCGAACCCACCGGGGCGGACGACCCTCTCCGCCGTCGGTCGTCCCGGTCTCCCGCAGCTCGAATCCCCTTGGAGTCTGCACCCGATGAGACGCCCGTTCTCCAGCATCGCCCTGCTGGCCCTCGCCGCGCTGGCCTCGGCCCAGGGTCAGGCACGCGCCCAGGAAGCCAAGGGGGCGCCCGACGTCCCGACCCTCAAGGTCGAGAAGTACACCCTGCCCAACGGCCTGGATGTCATCCTCCACGAGGATCACACCACGCCCGTCGTGGGGGTGAACCTCTGGTACAAGGTGGGATCGAAGGACGAGAAGACCGGCCGGACCGGATTCGCCCACCTGTTCGAGCACCTGATGTTCCAGGGCTCCAAGCACCATGACAGCGAGTACTTCGGGCCGATCGAGAAGGTGGGCGCCCAGATCAACGGCAGCACCAACACCGACCGGACCAACTACTTCGAGACCCTCCCCTCCAACGCCCTCGAGCTGGCCCTCTGGCTCGAGTCCGACCGGATGGGCTTCTTGCTGCCGGCCCTGACCCAGGCGAAGCTCGACAACCAGCGCGACGTCGTCAAGAACGAGCGTCGGCAGCGGATCGACAACGTCCCGTACGGCCAGTCGATGGAGAAGATGCTCGAGGCGCTCTACCCGCCGGGGCACCCCTACCACCACAGCGTCATCGGCTCGATGGCCGACCTGTCGGCGGCCAGCCTCGACGACGTCTCGGCCTTCTTCCGCACCTACTACGTGCCCAACAACGCCAGCCTCACCCTGGCCGGCGACTTCCAGCCCGAAGAGGCCAAGCGACTGATCGAGAAGTACTTCGGGCCCATCCCGCGCGGCCCCGACGTCGCCAAGCTGGCTCCGAACGTCCCCAAGCTCGACGCCCCCAAGCACCTGATGATGACCGACCGGGTCGCCCTGGCGCGGGCCCAGCTCTCATGGCCGACTGTGCCGGTGGGCCACCCCGACGAGGCGGCGCTCGACGTCCTGGCGTCGGTGCTCGGCCAGCTCGACAAGGAGAACCGGCTCTTCCTTGCCCTTATGTACGATAAGCAGCTCGCCGCCGGCGTCTCCGCGTTCCACCCCACCTCGGCGCTCACGGGCGTCTTCGGCGTCTCGATCACCGCCCGCCCTAAGAACACGCTCGACGACCTGGTCGCCATCGCCGACGCCGAGATCAAGCGGCTCCAGGAGCAGGGGCCCACCGCCGACGAGGTCCGCAAGGCCCAGGCCGGCACCGAGAGCGGCCTGATCATCGGCCTCCAGTCGGCCACGCGTAAGGCCGACTTCCTGAACGCCAACAACGTCAACTACGGCGACCCGCTCGCGTACAAGGCGGAACTCGCCCGCCTGTTCGCTGTCACCCCCGCCGATGTCCAGAGAGTCGCCAAAACCTACCTGACGGCCAACCGTGTCAGGCTCGACGTGAATCCAGGCGCCCCGACCGTCCGTGCGCCCGAAGTCGCCGTCGACCGCGACAAGCAGTCCCCCGTCAACAGCCCGCCGGCGGTGGCCGCCGCGACCACGTTCGATCGCTCGGTCATGCCCAAGGTCGAGGGCAACCCGACCTTCACCCCGCCCAAGGTCGAGCGCCGGAAGCTGTCCAACGGCCTTGAGCTGCTCGTGGCCGAGCGGCACGGGCTGCCGATCGTGTCGATGAACCTCGTCGTCCGCGGCGGCGGCGTGCTGGCCCCCGCCGGCAAGGAAGGCCTGGCCGAGTTGGCCGCCGACCTGATGACCGAAGGGACCAAGACCCGCGACACCCTGAAGCTAGCCGGCGAGCTCTCCGAGATTGGAGCCTCGCTGGGCGCCAACGGCGGCCTCGAAGCCTCCAGCCTGTCGATGACCACCCTGACGAAGCATCAGGACAAGGCCCTGGAGCTGTTCACCGACGTGCTCCTGAACCCGACCTTCCCCGAGAAGGAGCTGGTCCGCCTGCGCAACCAGAAGCTCGCCGCCCTGATGAGGCGGGCCGATAGCGCCGAGGGGATCGCCGGGGTCGTCTTCCCCAGGCTCCTCTACGGGACCGACCACCCCTACGGCCGGACCGATTCCCCCAAGTCGGTGCGCGACCTGTCGCGCGACGACGTGGTGGCGATCTACAAGTCACTGTTCGTCCCCAACAACACGGCCTTGATCGTCGTCGGCGACATCACACCCGACGCCGCGGTTGAGGCCCTGGAGAAGGCCCTGGCCGGCTGGAAGTCCGGCGAGGCCCCGGCGCACACACTGCCCGAGCCCCCCGCGGCGAAGCCCGGCATCTACCTGGTCGACAAGCCCGAAGCGGCGCAGTCGGTCCTGGTCGTCGGCGAGGTCGGCGTCCCGCGCAGCACGCCCGACTACTTCCCCCTGACCGTGATGAACGCCATCCTCGGCGGCCAGTTCTCCAGCCGGATCAACCTGAATCTCCGCGAGGAGAAGGGCTACACCTACGGCGCCCGCTCGGGCTTCGACTTCCGCCTGGGGGCCGGCCCCTTCCAGGCGACCGCCCCGGTGCAGACCGCCGTCACCAAGGAAGCCCTCTCCGAGCTGCACCGCGAGCTGACCGAGATCGCCGGCACCCGACCCGCCACCGAGAAAGAGCTGACCTTCGCCAAGGACCGCCTCGTCAAAGGCTTCCCCGCCCGGTTCGAGACCAATGGCGGTGTCGCCGCGACCCTGGCCGACCTGTTCATCTACGGCCTGCCGGCCGACTACTTCGCCACCTACCAGCCCAACGTCGAGGCCGTCAACGGCACCGACGTCACCCGGGTCGCCAAGTCCTACGTCAACACTGGCCGGATGGCCATCCTCGTCGTCGGCGACCGGACCAAGGTCGAGCCGGCCCTGAAGACCCTCCCCTTCGCCAAGTCCATCATCGTCCTGGACGCCGAGGGCAACCCCGCCACCGACGCCCCGAAGCCCTCCGACGAAGTCAAGTAAACCGTCCCGCAGCTTGAAGGCCCCGCCCCGGCCAGCGCGCCGGGGCGGGGCCCTCTCCCCGACCGAGACCTCTTCCAGCCCGGCCCCGATCGCGAACTTGTGCCGTCGTTCCTGGATCAAGCCGTAAAACCACCGACCCCTTCAAGAGATCGATTCCGCCGCCCATGGATCTCAACCGAAGCTCAGGCCGTCGCACCGATGTCGGGCGGCGCGGCTCAGACGATCACGCGCAGGTTGCGCAAGCGGTCGATGGCCGCGTCCAGGGTCTCGTCGCGCTTGCAGAAGCAGAACCGGATGTACGCACGGCCGAGATCCTTCTGGCGGAAGAAGCTGGACGCGGGGACTGTCGCCACGCCCAGGTCGCGGACCAGGTGATGGCAGAAGGCCACATCGTCCATCGGCCCGAAGGCCGAGATGTCGGCCATCACGTAGTAGGCCCCGTGGGGCATCCGGAGGTCGAAGCCGATCTCCAGCAGGGCCGAGCAGAGCCGGTCACGCCGTCGCTGGTAGTCGGCCGAGAGGTGGTCGAAGTAGCTCCTCGGCAGGCGATAGGCCACGGCCCCGGCCTCCTGGAGCGGTGCGGCCGCGCCGATCGAGACGTAGTCGTGCACCTGGCGGAAGACGTTGGTCAGGGCCGGCGGCGCCATGATCGTGCCGACGCGCCAGCCGGTCACCGAGAAGGTCTTGCTCATCCCGCCCACGGTCACCGTCCGGTCGCGCATCCCGTCGAGCGAGGCCAGGCTGATGTGCGGCCGGCCGTCGAAGACGATGTGCTCGTAGATCTCGTCGGAGATGGCGATGACGTCCCACTTGCGGCAGAGCGCCGCGACCTGCTCAAGCTCCTCGCGGGTGAAGACCGTCCCGGTCGGGTTGTTCGGGTTGCAGAGGATGATGGCCTTGGTCCGGTCGTTGAACGCGGCGGCCAGCTCGTCGAAGTCGAACGTCCAGCCGGGCGGCCGGAACGGGACGAACCTGGGCGTGGCCCCCGCCAGCACGCAGTCGGGCCAGTAGTTCTCGTAGAAAGGCTCGGAGAGGATGACCTCGTCGCCCGGGTTGATCAGGCCCGTCAGCGCGACCAGCATCGCCTCGGTGCTGCCGCAAGTGACGGTGATCTCGGTCTCGGGGTCGACGTCCAGCCCCAGGTGCCAGGCGGCATGTTCGGCGATGGCCGCGCGCAGCGAGGCCGAGCCCCAGGTGATGGCGTACTGGTTGATGTCGCCGAGGATCGCACGGCAAGCGGCCTCCTTCACCTCCATCGGTGCGGGGAAGTCGGGCATCCCCTGCGCCAGGTTGATCGCGCCATATTTGCGGGCCTCGACCGACATGCCGCGGATCACGCTCTCGGTGAACCTCGACGCCTTCTCGGAGAGCAGGGGGCCTTGCATCGGCGGATCGGCTCCGGTCACGGGGCGAATGGGGAAGGGACATCCAGGGCATGTCAAACGGGCAGGGGCCCCATTCTCAGGCAAGTCCGGCACGTCCCGCAACGCCCACCCTCGCCGATCCGACCGCCAGCATCGTCGCAGGCCAAACCCGGCGAGAACCGCGGCGAAGGTTTGCGCGTTGGCCGACGGCGGCGCGGGCCGATCTCCTACCCCAAGACGATGGCCGATCGGCGCCCGGAGGCGCGAACGCGGTTGACCGGCCCGCACGAGCTTGCAGGCACCCGGCCGTCCCCCCGGGGCGTCGCGGGCGAGACAGGGAGGACTTTTCGGATGACTCAGGATCGCAGGCGTAAGGCCGATGCACGCCGCTTCCAGCCCAGCCTCGACGGCCGGCTCGAGCCCAGGTTGCTGCTGTCGGGGACCCGCACTCAAATTGCCGCGCTTCCGGGCAAGTTCATCATCCAGGTGGCCGGCGGTGGCACCAAGTCCCGAGTGGTCACCCCCACCGGGCAGATTTTCGACCTCGTCCTCACCGGCACGGGTTCGGTGAAGGCCACCGGCAACGCCCGGACCGGCAAGGTCGACATCGTCGTCCAGGGGACCAACCAGGACACCGAGCTGACCATCAACCTGATGGGCCGGGCCAAGTTCAAAGGGTCGGCCCACACCTACGCGTCGGGTGCCGTCTTCCGCACGAACATCCTCAACGTGAATTCGATCAAGGTTTCCAGCGGCACCATCGGCTCAATCCTCGGTTACCGGACCGCCATGCTGACCGGCCCGATCACCGTTGCGGGCACCAATAAGGTCGAACGGATCGCCTTCAGTGAGATCGCCCCGTCGGCCTCGATCAACGTTGGCGGCGACCTGAATACCCTGGACGTCATCAACAACGCCTCGTTCAGCGGGCCAGGGACCGGCGTGACCACCGGCCGCGACCTGAACTCGGTCTACGTGGGCGGGAACCTGTCCCTGGCCGACGGCGCCAGCATCACCGTCGGCCGAGACCTCGGACTCACCGCCCAGCCGGCCAAGGGGACGGGCCCTTCGGGTCAGGGAATGGTCGTCCAGGGGAACTTCACGATCGGGGCGACCAGCGCCCTGAAGATCGTCCGCAACGTGGTCGGTTCCGTCGTCGTCCAGGGGAACCTGACGGGCAGCAGCCGGATCTCCGCCGCGGGCGGGAGCGGGGCCCTGATCGTCTCGGGCACGACCACCCCCTGATCGAGAGGCCTCAGAGTCACGAGGGCGGGCCGGCCTCATCGGCGCCGGCCCGCCCTCGGCGGTTCCAGGCTCAGCAGAACGGCCGCAGGGCCGTCCGCATCTCGGCGGCGGTCGGGTAGCGCTCCGAGGGCTCGCGGGCCAGACACTTGTCCAGAACGCGTTCCAGCTCGACCGGCACCTCGGGCCGGCGCACGCGGATCGGCACCGGCTTCTCTTCCAGGAGCATCTTGATGGGGTCCATGCCCTCGGGCCCCTGGTCATAGATGAACTGGCCCGAGATCAGGAAGTAGAGCGTTGCCGCGGTGGAATAGAGGTCCCCGGAGGGGAGCACCGTCTTGAAGTCCAGCATCTGCTCCGGCGGCATGAACGGGATGGTCCCGCGCATCTCGCCCGAGAAGGTCAGGGCCGAGAGCCCCAGCCCCCGGTAGCTCTTGGCCAGGCCAAAGTCGCTCACCTTGGCCACCAGGCCCTCTTCAGCACGGGCAATCAGGATGTTTTCCGGCTTGATATCCCGGTGAACGAACCCCAGATTATGCGCGTGGTCGAGCCCCTTGAGCACCTGCGCGGCCATCCGGCAGGCCTGGTCGATCGGGTAATGCCCCGGGTTCGACGTGGCCAGCGACTCCAGGTTGGTACCCGCCACATACTCCATCGCGAACCAGAACTGGCCCCGGGTCATCCCCTGCTCGAGCCACTCGATGATGTTCGGATGCTTCAACTGGCTGATGACCGACATCTCGCGGAGGAACCGGTCCACGGCGATCCGCGTGGCGGCGATCTCGGGGACGATCAGCTTCAGGGCCACCAGTCGGCCCGTGTCATTGTGCCGGGCCAGGAAAACGACCCCCATCCCGCCCCGACCCAGCTGGCGTAAGGTCGTGTAGTGCGGCACCGGCTGAGGGGTATTCGCGGCCTCGCCCCGGCAGAAGTCGCAGAGCCATTCCACCTGCGGGCCCACCGGCACGTTCGTCCCATTGAATCCCGCCGGCGCGGTCGTACCGCACCCGACGCACGACGGGCTCGCCCCCCCCGGGGACAGTGCCACCGTCGGCGAGGCGCCGGCCGGCACGCCCATCGACGACGGGTCGCCCGCCCCCTCGACCCGGACCCGGAAGACGCTCTGGCCGGCCGCGATATGGTCGCCCGAGTTCAGGCGAGACCGCTCGATCCGCCGATCGTTGAGGAACGTCCCGTTGGTGCTCCCCAGGTCGCGCACCTCGCACCGGGGCGGGCTAAGCTCGACCAGGAAATGGTCGCGAGACAACGCAGAGTCCTCCGGCATCGGGCAATGAACGAACCGCGACCTCCCCACGATGAACGTATCGTGACGGTCGAAGACGAACGAACGGCCGCGCCGGGGGCCCTGGATGACATCCAAGATGACACGCATCGTCTGTGTAGTCAGTCCTTTGGGTCAAGTTGTCTCAGTTATACTACGCGGGAATCGCCCCAACGATCGCTCAGGCGTCAGGATTTTTTTCGGTCGGCAACTCAACCGATGACTGCCGCGAGGGATCGGGCCCAGCCCAGCGAGGATGACCGTCGATGCGAGCGATCCGAAATGAAGTCCGAGATGCCATCGCCGCAGGGCAGGGGGTTGTCGCTCTGGAGTCGACCCTGGTGGCCCACGGCCTTCCCTGGCCGGACAACCTGGAGACGGCCCTCGACTCCGAGGCCGCTGTCCGCGCGGCCGGCTCGATCCCGGCCACCGTCGCCATCGTCGGGGGAAGACTGACCATCGGCCTGAGCCGCCCCGAGATCGAGGCGATGGCCCGGTCGAATACCTACCTCAAGGCGAGCCGACGCGACCTGGCCCTGGCCGTTGCCAGGGGCCTGAATGCCGCGACCACCGTCTCGGCCACGCTCTGGGCGGCTCGAACTTCGGGCCTGGGCGTCATGGCGACCGGCGGCCTCGGGGGCGTGCACCGCGGGGCCGCCGAGTCGTTCGACGTTTCCGCAGACCTCGACGAGCTCGCCAGGGCCGACGGCTGCCTCCTGGTCTGCTCCGGGGTGAAGTCGATCCTCGACGTCGCGGCCACCCTGGAAGCCTTGGAGACCCGCGGCGTGGCCGTCCTGGGCTACCGGGCCGACGAGTTCCCCGCCTTCACCGCCCGGTCATCCGGCCTGCCGGTCGAGCATCGCCTGGACGATCCGACGTCCGTGGCCGAAGTCGTCGCAGCCCATCGGGCACTCGGTCTGCCTGGAGCCCTGCTGCTGGCCCGGCCCGTGGACGAGGAGGTCGCCGTCGACCAGGCCTCGATGGACCTGGCGATCGAGGGGGCACTGCGCGAGGCCCATTCCGGCGGGATTCGCGGCAAGGCGATCACCCCGTTCCTGCTTGGCAAGGTGCGAGAGCTGACCGAAGGCCGGAGCCTGGGCGCCAATCGCTCACTGATCGTCGCCAATGCCGGGCTCGCGGGCGAGATCGCCGCGGCGCTGGCGTCACGCCGGACGGCGATTTAGCGGGAGGGATCCGCGGCCAGCGCCTCGCTGATCTGGCCGAGCATCCGAGCCATCGCGCCGTCGGCATACGCAACGTGCGGCCAGGGCCAGTGGACGGCATCGCCGGCATGGCGGGGGATGAGGTGCCAGTGGCCGTGGAAGACCGTCTGGCCGGCGACCTTGCCGTTATTGACCACCAGGTTCAGTCCATCGGCCCCCGTCGCGGCGCGGATGGCCCGGCTGAGCCTAGGAATGAGCCGGGCGGTCTCCGCGGCCACATCCTCGGGCAGCTCCGAGAGGTCGGCGTGATGCGCCTTCGGGACGACCAGGACATGGCCCGGATTGACCGGGTTGAGGTCGAGGAACACCAGGGCGTGCTCGGTCTCCAGCACCTTCGACGACGGGATCTCACCGCCGATGATCTTGCAGAAGATGCAGCTCGGGTCATGACTGGACATGGCCGATCCCCGACTGACTCGATGGTTCGAGACTCCCCGGTCATTGCGGGACGCAAGCCGACGGATCGCATCCCCTCGCCGACCCTGGCAGTGGGCGAGGGGAGTGAGTCCAGTGACATCCGGAGACGGGGCTCAGGTGGCGGCAACGACGGCCGGGGCGGTCGGGACCTTCGCCTGCTCGTCGGCCTTCAGCAGCGTGATGATGGCCATCGGCGCGGCATCACCCTGGCGGACCTTCGCCAGCTTGTAGATGCGCGAGTATCCGCCCGAGCGGTCCTTGTAGACCGGAGCGACCTCGTTGAAGAGCTTGAAGGCGATGTCCTTCCTGGTGAGGACGGCCAGGACGCGGCGGAACTTGTCGAGATTCCAGCCACCCTTGGCCAGGGTGATGATCTTCTCGGCGAACGGCTGGAGTTCCTTGGCCTTGGCCAGGGTAGTCTCAATCTGACCGTGCTCGATGAGCGACGTGGCGAGGTTGCGGAGCATCATCTGGCGATGCGCGGGCGTCCTCTTGAATTTCCGGCCGGCTTTGCGGTGACGCATGGGGATATCTGATGGGTTCGGGGTGAGTGGGGCGGTCCCCGAGGAATCCACCCGGGACCACTCGGGTCGCGGGGTGAAAGCCTCGGGCTCGTAAGCGACGAGGCCGGACTAGACCCCGGAACGCTGGGGGACGTCCATGCCAAGGTCGAGGCCGATCTCGAGGAGCTTGGCCTTGACCTCTTTGAGGGTGGTCTCGCCGAAGTTGCGGACCGTCAGCAGCTGGCCTTCGCTGCGGGAGACGAGGTCCCGCACGCTGTTGATCCCCTCACTCTCCAGGCAATTGGTCGCCCGGACGGAGAGTTCCAGCTCGGCCAGGCTCATCCCCAGCTTGCGATCAAGCTCGGCGTCCACCGGCGAGTCGCGGTACCCGTCCAGGCCCGACGAGTCGGAGGGAAGGCCCGGGCCCGGCTCGTCGTACTGGACGAACGGATTGAGGTGCTTGCGGAGGATCTTGGCGGCCTCGACCAGGGCCATCTCGGGGCCGAGGGTCCCCTTCGTCCAGATCCGCAGCGTGAGCTTGTCGTAGTTGGTGCGCTGGCCGACTCGCGTGTTCTCGATCTTGTACTCGACGCGATCGACCGGCGTGTAGATGGCGTCGATGGGGATGGCGCCGACCTCGAGGTCGTCGGTGTGCCCCTCGGCGGCGGGCCGATAGCCACGGCCATTCTCCACGGTCATCTCGAGGACGAACGGGACGTCGTCGGTGAGCGTGCAGAGGATATGGTCGGGGTTGATGATCTCGATCGTCTCGTCGTGCGTGATGTCGGCGGCGGTGACCACGCCCCGGCGTTCTCGCTCGATCCGGATCGTCCGGTTCTGCTCGGAGTGATTCTTGACGACCAGGCCCTTGATGTTCAGGACCAGGTCGGTGATGTCCTCAACCATCCCCGGGATCGACGAGAACTCGTGCAAGACCCCCTGGATCTTAATCTTGGTGACCGCGCTCCCCTCCAGGCTGGACAGGAGGATGCGGCGCAGGCTATTGCCGACGGTATGACCGAAGCCACGCTCGAAGGGTTCGACGTAGAACTCGCCATAGGTGTCGGTCAGCTTCTCGCGGGCACAGATCACCCGGCTGGGGAGTTCGAGGCCACGCCAACGGATGCGCATCGCGCGGGGCTCCATGATCTAGGATAGGTCGGACGACTCGCCCGCGTTTGCCGCCCGGGCGGAGACGAGGCCGACCGGGGCGGCTTGAACGCCCCGGCCGAGTCATCTCGCGTCTCGTTGCTACACCGCCGGCGACGGTTCACTCGCAAGGAAGATCGAGGGGCAGAGGGCGACGCCGAGGGCGGACGGGTCCGCCCAGCGTCGTCGAGTCTTAGCGGCTGAGCAGCTCGACGATGAGCTGCGGCGTGACGGGCAGCGAGATGTCCTGATTGCCGGGCAGGCGAGCAACGCGACCCTCGGGCGGCTCGACGCTGCTGCGGTCGAGCCAGTCGGGAGTCGGCGGCATGCCTTCGGTGGCCAGGGCGCCCGCGGCCATCTTGCGGGAGTGTTCGCGATCCTTGACGGTGATCTGGTCGCCAGGGCGGACCAGGTAGCTGGGGATGTCCAGCTTCTTGCCGTTGACCAGCACGTGACCGTGCGTGACCATCTGCCGCGCCTGGGGACGGCTCAGGGCGAACCCCAGCCGGGTGATCACGTTGTCGAGGCGGCGTTCGAGCAGCGCCATGAGGGCGTCGCCGGTATTACCGGGCCGGCGGGCGGCCAGCTCGAAATACTTGCGGAACTGACGCTCGAAGATGCCGTAGTACCGCTTGACCTTCTGCTTCTCACGCAGACGGATCGAATACTCGCTCGCTTTCCCGCGGCGGAACTGGTGCATGCCGGGGACGCCCTCGCGACGATCGACGGCGCACTTGGGCGAGTCGCACCGCGTCCCCTTGAGGAAGAGCTTCAGGCCTTCGCGGCGGCAAAGGCGGCAGACGGGTCCGATGTGGCGTCCCATGGTCGTATGGACAATCCTCTCACGAAGAATAGGCGTTGAGTCGAGTCGGGCGAATGTCTGGGGCCGTCGAGGCCGAGCCGGTGCGGGGCCCTGCCGAGCCCCGGAATGCGTGCGACTGACGTGCGGCCCGTGCGGTCAGACCCGCCGCTTCTTGGGCGGGCGGCAGCCGTTATGCGGCAGCGGAGTCACGTCTTCGATGGCTTTGATCGACAGCCCAGAGGCGACCAAGGCGGTGATGGCGCTCTCGCGGCCGGAGCCGGGGCCCTTCACCTTCACCTCGACCTCTTTGACGCCGAACTTCGTGGCCGTCGCGGCAGCCGTCTCGGCCGCACGCTGCGCGGCGAACGGGGTGCTCTTGCGGCTCCCCTTGAAGCCGACGGTCCCGGACGAGGCCCAGCACAACGCGTCGCCGTTGGGGTCGGTGATCGTCACCGTCGTGTTATTGAAGGTCGCTTTGATGTGCACGATCGCTCGGCTGACGTTGCGTCGCGTCTTACGCTTCTTGGCCTTGGCCACGGGTCCGTTGCTCCTCGTCAGAAGGGCCGGCCGGGGGTTGCAAGCCACCGGGCGGCCATGGGTCGGATCGTCGTGTGTCGTAGGATGGTCGGTCGGGGCGGCCGGGCCATCGTCGGGCGTCGGCGTGGAGGACGTTGAACGGTCGACCCATCGTCGGGGCCGGCTCGAGATACGGAGCAGACGGGCATGTCGGAGAAACCATCCGTCGTCGCACGGCGACCTCGCAAGGCCCTCAGCGCGAGACAGCGGCTCGACAGCCAACGCCCCTCAGCCCACCCGCAGGAGTCCAGCTTGCGGGCCAGACTCGCGGGGCGGGAGGGGCGATCCGGGGCGAACCGCCCCGCATCCCGAACAATCCGTTAACGCATTTCCTTGACGCCCTTCTTGCCGGCAACCGTCTTACGCGGGCCCTTCCGGGTCCGGGCATTGGTCCGGGTGCGCTGGCCGTGGACGGGCAAGCCCTTGCGGTGGCGCAGGCCGCGGTAGCAGCCGATGTCGCGCAGTCGGGCGATGTGCTGCTGGACCTGGCGGCGGAGCTGACCTTCGACGACGTATTCGTTGTCGAGCAAGGCGGCGAGCTTGGCCAGGTCGTCTTCGGTCAGGTCACGTGCGCGGATGTCCGGGCTAATCCCGGTCCGTTCGCACAGCTGTTCGGCCAAGAACGGGCCGATCCCGTAGATGTAGCGCAGTGAGATCACCGCGCGCTTGTCGTTCGGGATGTCGACACCGAGGATACGAGGCATCCGTCGAATCTCCGTGGGGCTAAGGCCGCCGGGCTCCCGGACCATCGCGACTTGGAACGGTCCCGGAGAAGTACCACTGTCGTGGCATCTCCCCCGGAAACGTGAGGGCATCGCGGGGACCGGGTCGGCCTCAGCCTTGTCGCTGCTTGTGTCGGGGGTTCTCGCAGATCACGTACACCTTGCCCCGGCGGCGCACGACCTTGCAGTGCTCACAAATCCGCTTGACGCTCGATCGAATCTTCATCGGACCAATCGCTCGCTTTCCCTGATCAACTCGCACCGGTCAAAGTCGCGTCGACCGGGTGGTGGGCCGGGCCCGGTTGAGATCGGGCGGGCCAACTCGCGTCGCGGGGAGTACTCGCACGGGCGTCGGTCAATCCGCTCGATCATTGGCGGGAGATACCCACCGGGACGAATTGGGCCAAACTACCGCAAAAGGCAACCCGTACGCAAGATCGTTTCATCCCTCACGCACGAATCGGGCGGAGAAAATTCTCCATCGACCGATCCGAGGTCAAGGATGGTGTGTTTTGGTTGGAGTTCAGTCATCCGGCGATGTCAGCACACGAGGGCCGTCCAACGTCATCGCCACGGTATGCTCGAAGTGGGCGCTGGGGCGACGATCCTTGGTTTCGATCGTCCAGCCATCATCCAGAGTCCGGACGTCCTTGGTCCCCATCGACACCATCGGCTCGATCGCAAGGACGACGCCCGGCTCGAGCCGGATATCATGCTTCCGAAGAGCCTTGCTGACGAAGTTGGGGACCTGGGGCTCCTCGTGCATCTCCTGGCCGATCCCGTGGCCGACGAATTTCTCGACGACGTGCATCCCCTGGCTCTTGACGTATTGCTCCATCAGCGAGGCGACCTCGGACCAGGTCCGACATCGCCCCATGGCGCGGATGGCCAGGGCCAGCGTCTCCTGCGTCACGTCGAGCAGCTTGATCGTCTCGGGCGCGACCTGACCGATAGCCAGAGTGATCGCCGAGTCGCCACACCAGCCGTTGAGCCGGCAGCCTGTATCGATCGAGACGATATCCCCATCCCGCAAGGGACGACGATCGGGGATCCCGTGGACGACAACCTCGTTGACGCTGGAGCAGATCACAGCCGGGAATGGCGCCTTGCCGCGGATCGAGCTGGGGTAGCCGAGGAACAGCGGGGTCGCATCCGCCTCTTTGAAGATGGCGGCCACGACCTCGTCGAGTTCGGCCGTCGAGACGCCGGGCGCGGCGATCTTACGCACCTCACCCAGGGCCCGGGCGACGAGACGCCCGGCCTCACGCATCAGGCCGATCTCGCGAGGACTCTTCAGTTTGATCATGCCCGACGCCTCGCGGACTCGAGCCGCAGCCGGGCTCGGTCGTGGATTGCTCACTTCTTGCTCACTAGCCCGCTGTAATTCCGCATGATGAGGTGGCTATCGATCTTCTGGACGAGGTCAAGGCAGACGCTGATCACGATCAAGAGCCCGGTACCGCCCAGGAATGACGCGATCGTGAAGTCCACGCTCAACGCCCCCGAGACGATCGACGGGATCACCGCGACCAGGCTGAGGAAGGCGGCTCCAACATACGTGATCCGCAGCATCACCTTCTCCAGGTAGTCGGCGGTCCGACGACCGGGGCGATAACCCGGGATGAAGCTCCCCAGGTCCTTCAGGTTCTCGGCCATGTCCTTCGGGTTGAAGGTGATGGCCGTCCAGAAGTAGCAGAAGAAGTAGATCAGGACCACGTAGAAGACGGTGTAAACATATCCGTGGTTGCGGAATGCGTTGGCCGCTTCGTCGAAGAACGAGGCCATCGTCGAGCCGAACGTCCAGGCCTCGGACCGAAGGCCTGCCGTGGCGTTGGCAAGGCTATTGAGGATGAAGTAGGGGAACATGAGCAGGCTCGACGCGAAGATGATCGGCATGACGCCGGCCTGATTCACCTTCAGCGGGAGGTACTGCTTCGTGCCGCCGAAGACTCGGCGTCCGCGGACATGCTTCGCCGACTGGGTCGGGATCCGCCGTTGACTCTCGGTGATCGCGATGACGCCTACGACGACCGCCACAAATAAGATGGCGAGGATCGCCAGCGTGATGAACCCGTACTTATTACCGCCCGGGTTCAGCTCGGGGCTGGAGTTGGACAGCAGCTTGTAAAGGGCGTCGGGCATCCGGGCGAGGATCCCGGCCATGATCAGCAAGCTGATGCCGTTGCCGATGCCGTACTCGTCGATCTGCTCACCGACCCACATCAGGAAGATCGTTCCCGCTGTCATGGTCAGGACGCAGACGGTTCCATACCAGAGCGTTCGATACCCAGGTGGAACGACGTCCATCGTCGAGAACATATATTGCACCCAGAACCCGCTCTGAATCAAACAGAGCAGGACTGTGGCATACCGCGTGTATTCGTTGATCTTCTTACGGCCGCTCTCCCCTTCCTTCATCATCGCCTCGAGGCTGGGTACGACCGAGCCGAGGAGCTGGAAGATGATGGACGCGGAGATGTAGGGCATGATCCCCAGGCCGAAGATCGTGCTCATGCCGATCTGCGTGCCCCCGAACATGGCCACGGTGCCGAACACACGGCCGGCGGCGGTCGAGCTCAAGCTCTCCTGCCAGCGTGCCAGTCTCGACTGGTCCACCACCGGGAGCGGGATATAGAACCCGATCCGATAGATGGCCAGGAACATGGCCGTGATCAGGATTTTGCGCTGAAGCTCAGGGACTTTGAACAGGATCGTGTACAGCTTGCCCACGGCGCAACTCCTGGGAAGTCGGGCGGCGGCTGGCGAACGGCCCGGCCGGGACGCGACGAACTCTCGGACCAATGGACGTCAACCGGCACGGATCTCGGTCGACCGGGTCGCCCGCATGATGCGGGCGACCGGCGACCGACCACCTCCCGGATTGCGGATCAGGCGACGAGTGCCTGACCGCCAGCTTCAACAATCTTGGCGGCCGCGGAGCCGCTGAACTTTTCCGCGTGAACCGTGAACGTCTTGGTGAGGGCACCTTCGCCGAGGATCTTGACCCCGTCGTCGTGCCGCCCCTTGACCAGGCCACGGGCGCGGAGTTTGGCTTCGTCAATCACCGTGCCCGACTCGAAGCAAGCTTCGAGAGCCGAGATGTTCACGATGGCGAAGTTCTTCTTGAAGGCACCGTTGACGAACCCACGCTTGGGAACGCGACGGGACAAGGGCATCTGCCCACCTTCGCTGATCGGGTTCTGCTTGAACCCTTGGCGAGAGGAGTGTCCCTTATGCCCCTTCGAAGCCGTCTTGCCGTGACCAGAACCGGTACCACGGCCGACGCGCTTACGCTTCTTGTACTTATGGATGCCGACGTGGACGTCATGCAGTTGCATTAGAGTGTCACCCCACGGAGCCGGGCCACGTCGTCCTTGGTCCGGAGCTGGGTCAGGGCGTTGATGGCCGCCTTGACGATGTTCAGCTTGTTGGTCGAACCGTAGCTCTTGCTCAGAATATCTGTAATACCGGCGGCCTGGACCACCGCGCGGACGGCTCCGCCGGCGATGACGCCGGTGCCCGGGCTGGCCGGGAGCATGATGACACGGGCGGCGCCGTAGCGGCCGATGACCTGATGGGGGATGGTTCCGCCCTTCAGGTTCACCCGATTCATCTGCTTGTGGGCGTCCTTGACACCCTTCTCGACCGACGGCGGGACTTCGTTGGCCTTGCCGTAGCCCCAGGCGACCTGGCCGCGGCCGTTGCCCACGACCACGAGCGCATTGAAGCTGAAACGACGGCCACCCTTGACCACCGCGGCGCAACGGCGAATAGCGACGACGCTCTCCGTCCAGTCGCCTCGGTCGCTCCGATCACGATCTCTGTTATCGCTGGACACAGACTGATCCCTTCTCGTCGTTGATCGGTCCGACCCGCGGCGGAGTGCCGCAACCCCATTCCGGGGCGAGGCGCCTCAAGTCGGTGTTGAATCAAATCGAATCAATGCCGAGCCCGCCCTGGGCGGGACATCGGCCGGAGAATTAGAACTGGAGGCCGGCCTCGCGGGCGGCGTCGGCCAGGGCCTGAACCCGGCCGTGATACTTATAGCTTCGGCGGTCGAAGCAGACCTTGTCAATGCCCGCCTTCTTGGCGCGTTCGGCGACGAGACGACCGACGACCGACGCCGCAATTTTGTTTCCGCCGTATGGGGCGGAGGCCTGCTCGCGGAAGTCGGAGTCGAGGGTGCTCGCCGAGGCGAGCGTCTTGCCCGCGACATCGTCGATCACCTGGGCATAGATGTGCTTCGAGCTGCGGAAGACGGCCAGCCGGGGCCGCTCCACGGAGCCGAAGAGCGGCTTGCGGACGCGACGTTGACGCCTGAGGCGACGGACCTGGACCTGAGCTCGCTGGTTCACCGGGACGTTCCTTCGAGGGGTTTCGGGGCGACCGAGAGATGCCGGTTGCCCAGCCCCGTTGCGTGGATGGGTACGCTCCGCCCTGGCAGGCCGACGCGGCCTGAGGCTCGGCAATTACTTCGAGCCGAATGCCTTGCCAGCCTTGCGACGGACGACCTCGCCCTCGTAGCGAATTCCCTTGCCCTTATAGGGCTCGGGTGGACGGACCTTGCGGACGACGGCGGCGAACTGGCCGACCGCCTGCTTGTCCGGGCCGGAGACCACGACGTGCGTCGCATCGGGCACCGTGACCGTGACCCCAGGAGGGGCTTCCAGCACAATCTGGTTGGCGAAGCCGACCTGAAGGGCCACGGTGTTGGCCTTCTTAAGCTGGGCCTGGTAGCCGACGCCCTGAATCTCGAGCCGCTTCGTGTAGCCGGCGACCACGCCCTCGATCATATTGAAGACGAGGCTGCGGGTCAGGCCGTGGAGGGCCCGATTCTGGCGTTCGTCATTGGCACGCTCGACGACGACCTGCTTATCGGCCTCATCGTAGCGAACCGTGATGCCCGGCTTGTAAGTGAAGGACAGCTTGCCCTTCGGCCCCTCGACATTGACCGTCGAGTCGGCGACGGAGACCTTGACGTTGGCCGGCACTGCGACCGGCTTGCGACCGATACGAGACATGAGACCGTCTTCCTCTCGCGAGCGTTGGATCGTGTCTGGGTAAAAGTCCCCGCAGGCTCGCCCTGACCACCAATCCGCCGCAATCGACCCACATGAGTGAGCGTCGATCGTGGCCCGCAATCAGACAGCCGGGAGAGATCTCGACCGGCCGGATCGCGTGGAAGGCATGAGGGCGAGAGTCGAGCTGCGATTAGCTGACCAGGGCGAGGACTTCGCCGCCGACCTTCTCGGTGCGAGCGCGACGGTCGCTGAGGATGCCCCGAGGCGTGCTGAGGATCTGGATCCCCATCCCGTTGAGCACCGGCTTGAGTGTCTTGTAGCCCGCGTAAAATCGCCGGCCAGGCTTGCTTACCCGTTTGATCTGGGTGATAAGCCGCTCGCCATTGGGGCCGTACTTCATCTGGAGTCGGAGAGTCCTGGACGGGACGGTCTCGAGCTCTTCGAAGTCCCAGATATAGCCCTCATCCTTGAGAACCTGGGCGATCCCCTTGCGGATTTTCGAGGCGGGCATCTCGATGAGCGTACGCTCAATCCGGACGCCGTTGCGGATCCGGGTGAGCATGTCGGCAATCGGGTCGGTCATCATCGCAGGAGGAAGTCCATCGCCGTTGCGGGTAACGCGCCCTTGGCCCCCGAAACATTCGGCGGGCAGAGCCAGCGTCGGCGCATCGGGTGTGAGAAAAGGCTCGCAGGAGGCCGGAAGGAGGAGGTGGTGGGTTTACCTCGTCTGGACGAGGTGAGAGCCCTTACCAGCTCGCCTTCTTGACGCCGGGAATCAGGCCACGGCTGGCAAGATTTCGGAAGCAGATGCGGCAGATGCCGAACTTGCGATAAACGGCGCGAGGGCGACCGCAGAGTTTGCAGCGATTGCGATGACGCACCGCAAACTTGGGCACCGACTGCGACTTGATCATCTGGGCCTTGGTCGACATCGCTCAGCAATTCCCCGAGATGAGGGACGTTGGGAACAGCGAGGCCGGAAGTCCGGCCCGCGTCTTATCAGGCAGTCGGGGGCTTGGCAGGGGCACCCTTCGCGGCATTCGGCTGGCGGAAGGGCATGCCGAAGGCGCGGAGAAGCTCACGGGCCTGGTCGTCTTTGGCTGTCGAGGTCACGAACGTGATGTCCATGCCCTGCGTGTGATGCAGCTTATCGGCATCGATTTCGGGGAAGACAACCTGCTCGGCCAGTCCGAGGGTGTAGTTGCCGTGCCCATCGAAGCTGTTCGGATTGACCCCGCGAAAGTCACGGATACGAGGCAGGGCGATGGAAACGAGACGGTCGAGGAACTCGAACATCCGCTTGCCACGCAGCGTGACCTTGCAGCCGATGTCGTTGCCTTCGCGGAGGCGGAAGCTGGCGACGGAGACTTTCGCCTTGGTGACATACGGCTTCTGGCCGCTGATACGGGCGAGGCTCTCAACGGCGGCCTCTAGGAGGGCTTTGTCCTGGGTGGCTTTGCCGACACCCATATTGATGACGATCTTGTCGAGCTTGGGAATCGCCATCTTATTGGCGACGCCGAACTTGGCGACAAGGGCCGGGGCGATCGTCTGAGCGTACTGATCTTGCAGGCGGGCCATCGATCAAGATCCTTTCGGGGCGTCGGCCCGAGCGTAATTCGGCTTGACGGGCCCGATGACGCCCAGGCCCGACGAGCAAGCCTTGCAATAGCGTTCCTTCTGGCCGGCCTCGGTGAACCGACGGCCGAGACGGACGCCCCGGTTGCAGGTCGGGCAGAAGAGCATCACGTTAGAGGCGTCGATCGGCATCTCCTTGGAGAGCCGGCCCCCTTGCTGGTTCTTGGCACTCGGCTTCAGGTGCTTGTAGACGCGATTCACGCCCTCGACGACGATCTTGCCCTTCTCGGGCAGGACGCGCAGCACCTTGGCGATTCGGCGAGCCGAGGGGCTCCCCTTGTCGTCGCCGGCGATCACTTCGACTTGGTCGTCTTTTTTAATGTTCATGGTCGGGTCATCCGCTCGAGGCGAGGTCGCGATGGGGCCGAGGGGCTTGGGGTCAGACCACCTCGGCGGCCAGGCTGATGATCTTCATGAACTGGCGTTCGCGGAGCTCGCGAGCGATGGCCCCGAAGATGCGCGTGCCGCGAGGATTCTTGTCGTTGTCGATCAGGACGACGGCGTTGCGGTCGAACCGGACGTACGAGCCGTCCGTTCGTCTGGTTGGGCTGCGGACGCGGACGACCACACAGCGGACCACGTCGCCGGCCTTGACGTCGCCGCCGGGGGAGGCCTTCTTCACGCTGGCGATGATGATATCACCAAGGCCCGCGATCCGACGCTTGTAGTGCGAGGCGCTACCGCCGAGCACCTTGAAGCACATGACTTCTTTGGCCCCGGTATTGTCGGCCACGTCGAGCCGAGTCTGCATCTGGATCATTGGTCAACTACCTGAGCCGGGGCCACCGCCGCGCCGTCGCCAGAGGGATCGGAGCGGGGCGTGTCGGACGGGGCCGGGTCGTGAGTCGGTCGGGTCTGGGTGTGTCGCACGTCGGGGCATTTCGGCCGAACCGGTCGGCCGACGCGTGCTCAGTCGGTGGTCTTCGCGGCTTCGCCTTCGCCGGCGAGCGCCTGTTGGGCACCCTGGCGGACGATCCGGACGATGCGCCATCGCTTCAGCTTCGAGAGGGGCCGGGTCTCCATGATTTCGACGAGGTCGCCGTCATGGGAGATGTTGGCCTCATCGTGGGCATGGCAGACGGTACGCTTGCGCTGGAACTTGCCGTACTTGGTGTGCGGCACCAGCCGCTCCACCTCGACGCGGCGAGTCTTATCCATCTTATCGGAAGTGACCACGCCAATTTCCGTCTTGCGGCGGAGGCGAGGGGCAGCTTCGGGCGTCGGTAGGCTCATTCGTGAAACCTGTCTCGTTCCGCGGGTCCGTCGGGTCATCGGGCGTGGCGACTAACGGCCACGGGTCCATTCCGGTCAGGAGGCGACGACCGCCTTCTCGCGGTCAATCTCGCGCAGGCGGAGGATCGTCTTGATTCGGGCGATCTCGCGCTTGGCCTTGATGATCTCGCTGGGGGCTTCAAGCCGCTCGGTCTCGCTCTGGAGACGGAGGCGGAAGAGGCCGATTTGCGTCTCGTGCAGCAGGATGGCGAGCTGCTCGTCGTTCTGGTCGCGGAGTTGGGCGGCCTTGCTCATCGTCAAACCTTTTCTGCGATCGGGCCGGGCGACGCGGCTCATGCGCCTCGTCGCCCGGCCTGGTCGGGGTCGTCCTCATCCACGGGGCCGGATCGGCCGGGGGACGGGTGGAAGCTCAGAACGTCGGCCGACGGGTGACGAACCGGCAAGCCACGGGGAGCTTATGAGAGACGCGAGCAAGGGTGGCCCGGGCCACATCTTCGCTCACGCCGGCCAGTTCATACAAGACGGTACCCGGCTTGACGACCGCGGCCCAGTATTCAACTTCGCCCTTGCCCTTACCCATCCGGGTCTCGGCCGGGATTGACGTGATGCTCTTCTGCGGGAAGATTCGGATATAGAGCTTCCCGCCACCTTTGACCGACTGGCTGGCCACGATCCGGCCCGCTTCGATGGTCTGGGCGCTGATGCGACCAGGTTCCAAGGTCTGCAAGCCGTATTCGCCGAAGGCAACAAAATTGCCCCGGGTGGCGTTACCTTTTACGCGGCCTTTTTGGCTTTTTCGGTACTTGACCCGCTTGGGCATCAAGGCCATCGGTGGTGCCCTCCATCTTCAGGTAATCGCCTTGGTTGACCCACACCTTGATGCCGATGTGGCCCTGGGCGGTCTTGGCTTCGGAAAAGCCGTAATCGATCTTGGCCCGCAGGGTCGAAAGGGGAATCGAGCCGGCGTTGGCCTTCTCGGTTCGGGACATCTCGGAACCGCCGAGGCGACCCGAGAGTTGGATCTTGACGCCGCGTGCGCCGCCATCCATCGTGTGCTCGATCGTCCGCTTCATCGTCCGGCGGAAGCTCGAACGCTTCTGGAGCTGCTCTGCGATGTCCTCGCTGATCAGCTGAGCGTCGATCTCGGGCCGGGTGACCTCTTCGATCTTGACTTCGATCCGGCGGCCGGTCAGGTCCTGCAACTCTTCCTTGAGTCGGTCGACCTCGGCACCCTTACGGCCGATGATCACGCCCGGACGCGCGGTGAAGAGGAAGACGGTGACGGCATCTCGGGTCCGCTCGATCTCAATCTTGGGGATTCCAGCATAGCTGTACTTCCCCTTGACGAACTTCCGGATCTTGAAGTCCTCGACCAGAAGGTCGCTGAACTCGTGCTTGGAGGCGTACCAGCGGCTACGCCAGTCTTCCATGATCCCGACCCGGAAGCCGGTCGGTCGAATTTTTTGGCCCATCGGTCGGCATCCAGTTCGGGAAGGGTCGGCGAGAGCGACGCGGTCAGAGGTCGGTTGAGTAGACCGGACGGGGTCCGGTCGGGTTTCAAGGGCCGCCCCTGCGGCCGGCATCGCGACGGTTGACATCGCGGGATGAATCAGACCTCGAGTGAGGCCAGGTCGGTCAGCCCGATTGTGATATGGGCGCTGCGGCGACGAATCATGTACGCCATACCGCGAGCGCGAGGCATCAGCCGCTTGAACATCGGGCCGCCGTCGCCGCGGGCGTCATTGACGACCAGGTCGCCGACGTTGCGAACGCCCTTGTCCTCGGCATTGGCCATGGCGCTCTTCAACGCCTGCTCGATCATCCGTGCTCCGCGGTGGGGCATGTACTTGAGGATGTCGATTGCATCATCGACATACTTGCCGCGGATCAGGTCGAGCAGCGGGAGCAGCTTGCGCACCGAGATGCGAGCGAAGCGGTGTTTGGCGATGTACGTACTCATGAAAAGCCGGGTCCTTCGCGACGGGCAGACGGCCCGCGGGATGACTTACTTACGGCCGCCCTTGCCGGCCTTGCCGCCATGGCCGCGGAACGTCCGGGTCGGGGAGAATTCGCCGAGCTTATGCCCGACCATGTCTTCAGTGACGTAGAGCTTGATGAACTGCTTGCCGTTGTGAATGGCGAAGTTCTTGCCGATAAACTCGGGCACGATCGTGCAGGCGCGAGCCCAGGTGCGGATCGGCTCGCGGTTGCCGGTCGACTCGACCTTGTACACCTTCTCGAGCAGACGCTCGACGACGTACGGGCCTTTCTTCAGAGAGCGTCCCATCGCGTGCAATCCCCGCATAGGCCGGCCCGGCCGAGCGGTTAGGCCGCGGGCCGGGGGCGTTGAATTCGTCGATCGAGGGCGGTCAAGCTGGCCGTCGCATTTGGAAATGCGACGGCCGGCTGTGAGGTCAGTGTGTCGGGGATGGGCCTGCGTCGGGACTGTCTCGGGCCCTCGACGTAGATCCGTTAAATCAGAGTTTCAGCTGACCGTAGCGAACGCTCCGGCGACGGCGAATGATCGCCGAGCTCGAAGGCTTGCGACGACGGCGAGTCTTGCCGCCCTTGGCCAGCACGCCGGTCGGCGAGCAAGGATGACGGCCGCCGGACGTACGTCCTTCGCCACCACCCATCGGGTGTTTGTTGGGATTCATGGCGACGCCGCGGACATGCGGACGACGACCCAGCCAACGGCTTCGGCCCGCTTTGCCGAGCTTGATGCTGGAGTGGTCCGAATTTCCGACAACGCCGATCGTCGCTCGGCAGGCGGCCGGAATACGGCGAACTTCGCCAGACGGGAGAGTGATCTGGGCCCAGGTCCCCTCGCGAGCGGTCAGCGTGGCGCTAACACCCGCGGAGCGGCAGAGCTTGGCACCGCCACCAGGCTGCATCTCGAGGTTGTGGATCGACATCCCGGTGGGGATCTTGCCCAACGGGAGGCAATTACCAACCTTGGGCTCGGCGGTCGGCCCGCTCATGACGGACATGCCCGCCTTGAGGCCTTCCGGCGCGATGATGTACCGCTTGACTCCGTCGGGGAAGACGATGAGGGCAATGCGTGCCGAACGGTTCGGATCATACTCGATGTGAGTGACCGCCGCCGCCACGCCGTCCTTATCGAGCCGCTTGAAGTCGATGATGCGGTACATCCGCTTGTGCCCACCGCCCCGATGACGGGCCGTGATGAAGCCCTGGTTGTTACGCCCGGACTTCTTCTGAAGGGGTTCGGTCAGGCTCTTCTCGGGCTTCTTGTTCTTGTCGGTCAGCTCGCTGAAGTCGCTGACCGTGGCGTTTCTGCGCCCGGGGCTCGTCGGCTTGTAATATCGGATGCCCATCGCGGTCGCGTCCTTCGCTCGCCGCCGGTTTGCGCCCTAGAGGAGGACGCCCCGTCGCGGATTCAATTCTCAATAAAAGTCGATGCGGTAGTCGTCTTTCAAGGCCACGATCGCCTTCTTCCAGTTTCGCATCCGGCCCGCCTTGAGCTTGTAGCGGCGCTTCTTGCCGAGGCGATTCTGGGTGCGAACGTCGGCGACCTTGACATTGAAGAGGGCCTCGACGGCCTCTTTGATCTCGGTCTTCGTGGCCAGCGGGTTGACCTCGAAGGTGTAGGCGTTGTGCCGTTCCGAGAGGTGGGTCGCCTTCTCGGTGATCAGCGGCCTGAGCAGCACCTGATAGGGCTCGAGGACCGGCCCGCTTCGCTTGTATGTCGGGGCGCGATAGAGCGTGACCATTGGATCAGAGGGCCTCCGAGGCGGCCAGGGCGGGGCGGCGGGCCGGCTTTTCTTTGACGCGTTCCTTCAGCACCGCGAGGGCCTCGCGGGTCAGCAGGAGATAGCGCTGCTTCAGGACGTCGTAGGTATTGAACTCTGCGACCGGGGCGATGAGCATGCCATCGATGTTCCGGGCGCTCAGGTAGAGGTTCTGGTCGCTGGTGGGCAGTCCCAGCAGGATCGAGCGGCTGTCGAGGGTCCGATCCAGGGCCTGGGCCTTGGTCTCGCCGGCGACCGCGGTGGCCGACTCGGCCAGGTCGGGACGGCGGATGGCCCGCAGCACGTTGACCACGTCTTTGGTCTTCGGGGCGGTGGGCGCCAACCCGTCGATGATGATGACCTGCTGGTCCTGGAACTTGGACAGCACGGCCATCCGGATGGCGGCCCGCACGGACCTCTTAGGCAGCGAGTACCGATAGTCGCGGTTACGACGGGCGAAGGCGACACCGCCGCCCTTCCGCTTGTTGGTCCGCTTGGCACCGGCGCGAGCGTTGCCGGTCCCCTTCTGACGGAAGATCTTCTTACCCGAGCCGGCGACGTCCGCACGGCCACGGGTATTCACCGTGCCGACGCGGCGGGCGGCCTCGTGCATCAGGACGACTTCGTGGAGGAGCTGCTTATTGACCACGCCACCGAAGTCGGCCGGGTCGATCGACTCCTCGCCCACCTTCTCGCCGGTCGGGTTATAGACAGGGACGGTCAGCATGTCGGGTCATCCAGGTCGAGACGCGCCACCACGCGAGGGCACCCATCGGTGGCCACCGCCACGAAGGGCGGCCGGTCCGAGGCGGGCATCGCCTCGCGCGGGTTGTGGTCGAAAGGGTCGTTGGGTTCGTTCCGTCGGGACGGCCTCGCGGCCGCTCCGGCTTGACCGATCGTAGATCGGCCCCGCTCCCGACACACCACGCGTCGGGTCGTCCTGCAATATTCGGATCAGACCTTGTTGGTCTGGTGGATCGTGACGTAGCCGCCGTTGGGGCCGGGGATCGCCCCACGGACGAGCAGCAAGTTGTTCGTCGGATCGACGCGGACCACCTTGAGGTTCCGCACGGTGATCCGAGCGTTGCCATACTGGCCCGGCTTGCGGATCCCCTTGCGGGTGTGGGCCGGGTCGGCGCTGGGGCCGCTCGATCCGGGGTGGCGATGCATCCGCTTCACGCCGTGGGTGGCCCGGAGGCCCTTGAAGCCGTGACGCTTGATGACGCCGGAGAATCCGCGGCCCTTGCTGGTCCCGCTGATATCAACCCGTGTGATCTCGCTGAAGACTTCGACGGTCAGCGTCTGCCCCGCATCGATGCCATCCGCCGGGCCGTCCTGCCTGATCTCGCGGACGTACCGCTTGGGCTCGGAGTCGGCCTTCTTGGCGTGGCCGCGTTCGGCCTGAGTGGCACTCTTCCGCTTCTTGTCGGCGAACCCGAGCTGTACGGCATGGTAGCCGTCGCGCTCCTCGGTCCGGATTTGAAGGACGGTGCAGGGGCCGCACTCGACGACGGTCACGGGGACGGCGACCCCGTCTTCTTGATAAATCTGTGTCATGCCGACTTTGCGGCCGAGCAGTCCGACGCGCATCAGAAACACTCCGTCTCTCGTTCCGCACCGCCGATAGGTGTGCCGCGTCGTTTAGACGCCGCGGCCGACGCGGGGGCAATGGCCCCAGCGACCCTCGACCGAGATGGGCCGCCCCGTCATTCGGGGCGGATCGGTCGCCGAATCCGGAGGCATTAAGCCCCGGTCGGCCCAGCCTTGATCTTGATATCCACGCCCGCCGGCAAGCTCAGCTTGTTCAGCGCATCGATCGTCTTATTCGTCGGCTGCACGATGTCGATCAGACGCTTATGCGTCCGGATCTCGAACTGCTCACGCGACTTCTTGTCGATGTGAGGGCTGCGGAGAACCGTGTATCGCTCGATCCGCGTCGGCAACGGGATGGGCCCGTGCACGATGGCTTCGGTCCGCTTCGCCGTTTCGACGATATCCTTGGCCGATTGATCGAGGATCGTATGGTCGTACGCCTCCATCCGGATGCGGATTCGTTCGTTGCTGATACCCGCCACGCGTAGATCCCTTCGATCAACCGATCAACCGAACTCGTGATCTTGAAACACAAACGATCCCGCGGCGACGCGGGAAAGTAAGAATCTAATGAGGTACCCCGTCGATGTCAAGCAAACGACGCCCCCTTTTCCCCGATTCCACTCATTCGACCGGCAAAGCCCGACTTGCGGGTGGGTCAACCTCATCCGCCCGCGAGACTTTCGAGCATGCTATCAGGCGCCGCGGCGTATTCGAGGGGTTCCATCGAGTAGCTGGCCCGGCCCTGGCTGAGGCTCCTGACGGCCGTGGAGTAGCCGAACATCTTCTCCAGCGGAGCCCGGGCGTCGACGACCTTGAGTTTGCCTCGGTCGGACATCTTCTCGATCTGGGTCCGGCGAGACATGAGGTCGGCCATGACGTCTCCGAGGTAATCCTCGGGGGTGACGACCTCCAGCTTCATGATCGGCTCCAGGAGGGTGGAGCCGGCCTCCTGCACGGCCTTACGCAGGGCGTCGGAGGCGGCGAACCGGAAGGCGATCTCGTTGGACTCGGTCTCGTGGCTGTCGCCGTCGACGAGAGTCACCTTGAGGTCAACCATGGGGAACCCGGTCCGTCCCCCCGATTTCGCTTCCTCGCGGAGGCCGGCCTCGACGGAGGCGAGGAACTCGGCGGGGATGACGCCTTGCTTCAGTTTGTTGACGATCATCATCGTGGGTCCGCCCTTGGGGAGGACGACGTGTTCCAGGTCGATGGTCACCTTGGCGTATAGCCCGGTGGTCCCGGTCTGGCGAATGCAGCTCCCCTGGACCCGCTTAACGTTCGTCCGGATGGTCTCTCGATAGCTGACCCGGGGGCGGCCGACGTGGACCTTGAGTTTGAAGTCCCGGATCATCCGATTCTTGAGGATCTCCAGGTGTAGTTCGCCCATTCCTGAGATGAGGGTCTGGCCGGTCTCCTCGTTCACCTTGTAGAGGAACGTCGGGTCTTCGCGTGCGAGGGCCCCCAGGGTGTCGGCGAGCCGGCCTTTGTCGGCCGAGCTGACGGGCTCGATCGACATGCTGATGACAGTCTCGGGGAATTCGATCCGCTCCAGGAGGATCGGATGGTTGGCTTCGCAGAGGGTATCCCCGGTCACCGACTCCTTGAGCCCCACGACGCCGACGATGTCACCGGCGGAGGCCTGATCGACCTTGATGCGCTCGTCCGCGGCGATGTGGTAGAGGCGTGAACAGATCTCCTTCTTGTCCTTGCCCGGGTTATAGACGCGGGTGCCGGACTCGAGGACACCGGAGTAGATCCGGACGAAGGAGAGGTCTCCGTGGGCGTCGTTCGTGATCTTGAAGACGAGGCCGCAGAATGGTTCTTTGGGGTCCGGCCTGCGGACCACTTCGGTCCCCTTTTTGGGGTGGTGACCGACGACCGGGGGCTTGTCGAGGGGGCAGGGAAGGTAGGCGGAGACGGCGTCGAGCAGTCGCTGGACGCCGACGTACTTGAAGCTGGAGCCGCAGAGCACCGGCTGGGCCTCGCCGGTGAGGGTGGCCCGGCGGATGGCGGCGACGAGTTCGTCCTCGGTCAGTGGCTCGCCTTCGAGGTGGGCCAGGTAGTGCTCGGCGAAGAGTTCGTCGTGGTCGCTGAGGGCGTCGAACATCCGTCCGCGCCAGAGATCAGCCTCGTCTCGGAGGTCGTCGGGGATCTCTTGCTCGGTGACGGTGGAGCCGAGGTCGTCGGGCTTGTAGTACAGGGCACGCATCGTGATCAGGTCGATGAGGCCCTGGAACTCGCCCATGGTCCCTTCCGGGCCGGCGCCGATGGGGATCTGGACGGCGAACGGGTGGCCGTCGAGTCGGTCCTGGATCTCGCCGAAGACGCGGTCGAACTCGGCGCCGATGCGGTCCATCTTGTTGATGAAGCAGAGGCGAGGGACGCTGTATTTGGTGGCCTGGCGCCAGACGGTCTCGCTCTGCGCCTCGACCCCCTCGACGGCGGAGAAGACGACGATGGCGCCATCGAGGACGCGGAGCGATCGCTCGACTTCGGCGGTGAAGTCGACGTGCCCCGGGGTGTCGATGATGTTGATCGTGATGGGCTCGCCGGCGGCATCCTTCCACTGGCAGGTGATCGCGGCGGCGACGATGGTGATGCCGCGTTCGCGCTCTTCCTCCAGGTAGTCGGTGGTGGTGTTGCCCTTGTCGACGTCGCCCATCCGGTGGATGGCGCCGGTGTAATACAGGATGCGTTCGGTGGTCGTCGTCTTGCCGGCATCGATGTGGGCGATGATGCCGATGTTACGAATCGACGTGAGCGGTGGGCTGTCCATGTCGGGCGGTCCGGTCGTGCGTGGAGTCGCCCGTCGGGCATCCGTTCGGGCTACGGTGTGCGTTGAGGAATCTCTTCGAGGGCGGGGAGATTGAACGCGTGTCGGCCGTTCGCTCACGCCGAATTAAGCGTCAGGGAACAGGTCGACGACGTCCAGGCGAAGGCCGGGCAGGTGCGCCTCTGCGGTCAACTCATCTCGGATGTTGAATAGACGAGGCGGAATCTCGGGACCATAAACGGTCACCGTGCGGAACTTCGGGTCGACGAGCCAGACGAGCGCGACGCCCGCCTCGAGACAAAGCGTCACCTTGTTGGCAACGCGTTCGGAGGTGTCGGACGGCGAGAGGATCTCGACGGCCAGGATGGGTGGCCCGTCGAAGATCCGCTGCCCCTGTGATCGTTCGACGACCTCGGGCCCGACGTAGGCGACGTCGATCCCGACGACGACGGCCGGGTCACGGCGCAGGCGGAAGCCCGCCTCGCCCGAGACGATCAACCCGCACGGCCGGTGTTGGGTCCTGAGCCAGAGATTGAGCGAGGTCGCAAAGTCGGCCTCGGCCACGCTATGCGCAATGCTGCGGTACGTCACGGGTGTCCCCGGCCATTCGTGAAGTACCCCATCGATCAGATCTCGGTCCACGCCGTCGTCGGGCAGGTCGAGGAACTCGTCGACGGTCATCAGCGGCTTGACGATCTCGGTCGCGTTGGACATTGGGAGTGACTCCAACGGCCCTTGGTCCGGGAACAGGGACGGGGCGGAAACGCCTACTTTGTGGAAAGAGGCGCCCGCCCCGAGGGTTCGGCTCGGCTGACTCGAGTTGTGGAACGTCGCTCGCCCGTCGATGGGGGAGAGGTCGCCCCGCCTTTGGTCACCAGGCGAAGTGGGCGAACGCCTTGTTGGCGTCGGCCATGCGGTGGACGTTCTCGCGACGGGTGACGGCGGCGCCTTCGCGATTGTAGGCGGCCAGGAACTCGTCGGCCAGCTTGATGGCCATCGGGCGCCCCTTCTTCTCGCGGGCGGCCATCAGGAGCCAGCGGACCGAGAGGGTCTGCTGACGGACCTTGTTGACCTGCATCGGCACCTGATAGGTGGCACCGCCGACGCGCTTGGACCGGACCTCGATGACGGGCTTGACGTTTTCGAGGGCACGGACGAAGACGTCGAGCGGGCTCTCGTTGGGCAGGCGGCGCTCGATGAGGTCCATGGCGTCATAGAAGACCTTCTGCGCCACGCTCTTCTTGCCGTCGTGCATCAGGCAGTTGATGAACTTGCTGACCAGCTTCGAGCCGTACCTGGGGTCGGGGCGAAGCTGCTCCTTGCTCATCGTGAACTTGCGGGCCATGCGCTCATATCCTGGTTCAAGACGGGACCGTGGGCGTGTCTCGGTGACGGACGATCGACGACGGGATCGGACGGGCCGGCGGCTAGGCCGGCCCGCCGGCTCATTTCTTCTTGGCGCCCTTCACCGGCGCGTTGCCCTTGGCCTTGGCCCCGTACTTGGAGCGGGCCTGCTTGCGGTCGGCGACGCCGAGGCTGTCGAGCACACCGCGGACGATGTGGTAGCGAACACCCGGCAAGTCGCGAACGCGGCCGCCACGCACCAGGACAATCGAGTGCTCCTGGAGGTTGTGGCCTTCGCCGCCGATGTAGGCGGTGACTTCCTTGCCGTTCGAGAGCCGGACGCGCGCCACCTTGCGGAGCGCCGAGTTCGGCTTCTTCGGGGTCATCGTCTTGACCTGAAGGCAGACGCCCCGCTTGAACGGGCAACCTTCGAGAACCGGCGACTTGGTCTTGTATTTGACCGGCCGGCGCGGCTTGCGGACGAGCTGGTTGATCGTGGGCATGAGTCAATGGTTCCGTACGTCCCGGCCGATCTCACCGCGGGGCGAGACCCCTTTGGGGCGGGCCGGGCATTCATCCTCGATAGGGCCGATCGCGGGGCATCGCGCCGGGCGTCCCCCGTTCGACAGCTGCTGACGGCCGGGAGTCGCTTCCCGAGTCCGCCGCGTGGCGACGCGCACGAGCAGGCTGCGCCGCCCGACCGCAAAGCCGAAGCATGCAATATACCTACGCTCGCCGCCTTGTCAACACCAGCCCGCGATTGACAACCTTGCCCAGCCCGGCCTACCATTCCAGCCGCCCGCCATGGTTGGGCAGAAGACATTGATTTTTGGCCCTTCTTGGTGTGCGACCTTTGACGACGCCAGAGTTCCGGGGCGGGCCACTGCGGGTCGCTCTCCTCTATGATATGGACGCCTGCTACAACCCCACGGGCGTGACCCGCCATGCGCTGGCGCAGACGGCCAGACTCCGTCGCCGCCCGGATGTGGACCTCCGCCTGATCTCGGGGCGAATCGGCCATCCGGACGGCCTGGCCTTCTGGGAGACCATGGACGACGTCGCCCGCCGTGAGCTGCCGCTCTCGATGCGCACGATGCTCCGGCTCTGGCGGATGACCCAGTTCCCTCCGATCGACTTCTGGGCGGGGACGGCCGAATGGATCTACTGCCCGGCCGAGTACTGGATCCCCACCATCCGTCATAAGCTGGCCGTCACCAGCCATGACGTGCTCCAGGACCTGACCTACGGTAACGATCGGCGCAAGGCGATGCTGGGGCAGGTCTTCGGGTCGGCCACACTGATCCTGTCCGTCTCCGACTTCAACACCAGGATGCTCGTCGAATCATTCCCAGCCTGCCGGGCCAAGGTCAGGTATGTTCCCAACGCCGCCGAAGATCTCTTCTTCAAATCCGCCAGTTCGGCGGAACGAACCCATGTGCGTACCGACCTGGGCCTGCCCGACGGCGTCCCCTATCTGCTCTCGGTGGCCAACTTCCAGCCCAGGAAGAACCTGGCCCGACTGATCAGTGTCGCAGGCCGACTGCCCGAGGTGGCCGCAGGCGACCTGGCCCTGGTCCTCGTGGGCGACGGCTCGGCCGAGGAGCTCGGCCCGATCCGCGAGGCCATTGCCGCGTTGGGCCCCAAGGCTCTTGTACGGACGCCCGGCTATCTCCAAGGGAAGGCCTTGAGGGCCGCCTACGCCGAGGCCACCGCGCTCGTCTTCCCGTCGATCTGCGAGAGCTTCGGCATCCCGGCCGTCGAGGCTATGGCCCAGGGATGCCCGGTCGCCCTGGCGAATTCGACCGCCCTCCCCGAGATCGGCGGCGAGGCGGGCTGGTATTTCGACCCCGCGGTGGACGACTCGATCACCGGGACGCTGGCGGACCTGCTCCGGCAGACCGACGAGCGGGCCCGCCGGGTCGATCTCGGCCGATCGATCGCGGGGACGTACCGCTGGGACGCCTCGAATGATCGGCTCGTGGCGGCGCTACGCGGCGGCTGAGCTGGACGGAACGGCGCTCAGGCAGTCGGAGTCATGAAGAGCCATTGGGCCCAGGGACGCCCCTCGTTCATTGCCTCGGCCGACTCCTCAGGCGAGAGCTCCGTGCCGGCGGGGAGATCGTCCCCGGAGCGGGGACGGCTATCGATCGTCTCGATCGCGTGGGTCGCGCCGAAGCGTTCATGGAGGCGGCGGCCGATCCCTTCCAGGACGCCTGCGTCGGTGGCCAGGCCGTCGTGGGTCTCAACCAGGACATAGGATCGGCGCAGGGGCTCGACCCGCACTGGATCGAGGAGCAGGTCTTCGGCCCCCTCGCAGTCGCAGATCAAGGCGGGGCGACGTGCCCCCTCCAGCGAGGCGGCCAGCGAATCCAGGTCGCAGGTGCCGCGGATTTGCAACCGGGCGGAGACCTCGTTCCGCTCGGCCAGCTGGCGGAGATAGTAGCGAGCGGACGGGTTCATCTCGAAGCCGACGACCAGCGCATCGGGGTTCCGCATGGCCATCCCCACGGCGTAATAGCCTTCGGCCGCCCCGATGTCGACGATCCGATCGCAGCCGGCCGCGCAGATCGCCTCGATCGCGGGCGCGATCTCGCGTTCATAAGTGCCGACGAGCTTGGGGAGGAACTCGCTGCAATAGGCCGCGGCGATGGGCCGCATCCCGCGGAATGGCCCCTGGGCAACGCGATCGGGGGTCGCCAGCCGTCCGACGATCCGCCGATGGGCCTTGCGGCGACGGCGGACCTGCGGGTAGCGCGCGTAGCGGAACGCGTCCTGCAGCACGAGGGGCAGGGGGGCGGGCAACCGTTCGATGCCCCGTCTCAGGAGGTGCTTCATGCTCGGCTCGGTCTCGAATAGGCTGCGAAGGAACGGCGTGTCAGAACCGTCGAGGCCGCGGCTCGCTGAGGTCGAAGCCAACGCGGCGTTCCGCCTCAGAGGTCCTCATATCGCAGCTTGAAGAGTTGCTGGGCGCCGTTGACATCGCCGGTGCGCAGGCCCTCGCTGAACCAGCGTTGGCGTTGTTTCGAAGTGCCGTGCGTGAATCCGTCGGGAACGACGTACCCTCGCGACTTCTTCTGAAGCCGGTCGTCGCCGATCTGATTGGCCGCGTTCAGGGCCGACTCGACGTCTCCCTCTTCCAGGAAGTTGAACTTCTTATTGCCGTGGTTGGCCCAAACACCGGCGAGATAGTCGGCCTGAAGCTCCAGTCGCACAGACATCCTGTTGGACTCGACCTCGTCGCCCTGCTTCCTGGCTTGGTCGACGAGTTTGGAGTAGCCGAGCAGCCGCTGGACGTGGTGGCCGACCTCGTGCGCCACAACGTAAGCCTGGGCGAAGTCTCCGGGAGCGTTGAGCTGAGTCTCCATGTCGCGATAGAAACTCAGATCGATGTAGACCTTGCCGTCGCCTGGGCAATAGAACGGCCCGACGGCCGATTGCGCCTGGCCGCAGGCGCTCTCGACCAGGTCCGAGTAGAGTACTAACACGGGTTTCTCGTACTGCTGGCCTCCTTCGGAGAAGAGTTCATTCCAGACATCTTCGGTGTCGCGGAAGATGACCTTGGTGAAGTGGGCCTCTTTCTCCTCGACCGGGTCGACGGGGCCGGCGGGGGCTCCCGGCTGGGCCTGGCCAACGGCGGGCGGGTTGACCTTGGCGACGAACTGCATGAGCTGACGCGGGTCGACCCCGAGGAACAGGCCGATCAGGATGATCACCAGGCTACCCAGGCCCAGGGTCATGCCGGCCCCCTTCACCCCGCGTCGGTCCTCGACATTCTCGGTCTCCTCTCGGCCGTCGAGTCGCATGTGGCAGTCCTCTCCGTGTTCGAATCGGCGGCGCATCGCGGCCGCCCGGGCAGACGTTGAATTTCGAGGGGAACGATAGGTGCCCGTTGATTGCAGCGAATCGTCGGTTCGAACTCAAGGGGGCGACCCCGATGAATCCTCCGAACCCGTTCCCAGCATATTCAATGCCCGGCCCCGGTTGCGAACATCCCGACGGAACGAAGACGCCCCGCCCCGGGTCTGAGACCGGGGCGGGGCGTCTGGTTCGAGTCTGAAACCCGGGCGAGGGGAAGTCATCCCGTGGCCCGGGTCGGTGTTGGTTACTTGGCGGCGGGAGCGGCGGCCTCGTCGCGGGGATAACGGCTGTAGGACGGGCCCTTCTCGGCCAGGGCTTCCAGCGCCTCGGGGCGGATCCGGACTTCGGCTTCCTGATGGAGCTTGAAGCCGGTACCGGCCGGGACGAGGTGGCCGAGGATGACGTTCTCCTTGAGGCCGACCAGGTAGTCGACCTTGCCGGCCAGGGCCGCCTCGGTCAGGACCTTGGTCGTCTCCTGGAAGCTCGCCGCCGAGATGAAGCTGTCCGACGACACGGCCGCCTTGGTGATGCCAAGGAGCTGGGTGCTCGCCGAGGCCGGCTTGGGCTTGACCCATTCCGCCTTGCGGACGCCGGCCTCTTCAACCCGGAGGTTCTCCGCGTCGAAGTGGTCGCGGGGGACGATGTCTCCCTGGCGGAAGTCGGTGTCGCCCGGATCCTTGATCTTCACGCAGTTCATCAGTTCCATGTTCTTGGCACGGAACTCGAACTTGTCGATGACCGAGCCGGGAAGCATGCCGGTGTCGCCGACGCTCTCGACGCGCACCTTTCGGAGCATCTGGGCGACGATGATTTCGAGGTGCTTGTCGTCGATCTCGACCCGCTGCGAACGATAGACGTTCTGGATCTCACGGAGCAGGTAGCGCTGGACGGCTTCCTCGCCCGAGATCCGCAGGATGTCGTGCGGCACCAACGGCCCTTCGACCAAGGCGTCGCCGGCCCGGACGCGGTCGCCACCATGTACACGGAGGTACTTTCCGTGCGGCACGAGGTGCTCGCGTTCGATCCCGCTCTCGTTCTTGACGACGATGGTCCGCTTGCCGCGGCGCTTCTCCTCGAGCAGCTCGACGCGACCGTCGATCTCGGCGATGACCGCCGGCTCCTTGGGACGCCTGGCCTCGAACAGTTCGGTGACGCGCGGCAGGCCGCCGGTGATGTCCTGCGTACCGCCGACCTCGCGGGGGGTCTTGGCAAGCAGGGTGCCGGCCGTGACCTGGCTCCCTTCGAGGGCCTCGATGCTGGCCCGCTCGGGGATGTAGTAATAGTCCAGGATCCGGCCTTCGGCATCCTGGATGAGGATCTGCGGGTGCAGGTCACCCTTGTGCTCGATGATCGTCCTGCGGGCATGGCCCGACGGGTCGATCTCCATCTTCATCGTCTCGCCTTCGACGATGTCCTCGAACTTCACCTGGCCACCGACCTGGGTGAGGATCGGGATGTTGTGAGGGTCCCACTCGCAGATCATCGTGCCGCGGGTGATCATCTCGCCGTCGTCGACCAGCATGACGGCACCGTCGGGGACGTCGAACTTCTCGAGCTCTCGGCCCCTGGGGTCGAGGATCTGGAGTTCGCCGTTGCGCGTCAGGGCGATCTTCTTGCCCTCGTCGTTGATGACGAGGTTAATACCGACGTACTTGACCTTGCCTTCACGCTTGCACTTCACGTCCTTCTCTTCGACGCCGCGAGTCGCGACGCCGCCGATGTGGAACGTACGCATCGTGAGCTGGGTGCCGGGCTCGCCGATCGACTGGGCGGCGATGATGCCCACGGCCATGCCGGGCTCGACGAGCTGGCCGGTCGAGAGGTCCATGCCGAAGCAGCGACGGCAGATCCCGAGGGTCGCCTCGCAGGTCATCGGGCTGCGGACCTGGATCTTCTCGACCTGCATCTCTTCGAGCTTGCGGGCCGCGGCCACCGAGATCATCTCGCTCTCGCGGACAACCTCTTCGTCGGTGATCGGGTTGAGGATGTTCACCCGGCTGACCCGGCCGCGGATCGACTGGGTGAGGGTGACCTCGACCTTCTCGCCCTTGTAGATGACGCCCTTGGTGATCCCCTGCGAGGTGCCGCAGTCTTCCATCGTGATGACGACGTTCTGCGCCACGTCGGCCAGCTTACGGGTCAGGTAACCCGAGTCGGCCGTCTTCAGGGCGGTGTCGGCCAGTCCCTTTCGGGCACCGTGCGTCGAGCTGAAGTACTCGAGCACGCTGAGGCCTTCGCGGAAGTTGGCCTTGATCGGGGTCTCGATGATCTTGCCCGAGGGCTTGGCCATCAGACCACGCATACCGGCCAGCTGGCGAATCTGCTCGACACCACCGCGGGCACCGGAGTCGGCCATCAGGAAGATGGGATTGAGGTAAACCTCGCCGTTACGCACGTCGTTGCGCAACTGCTCCATCATCTCGGTGGTGATGCGCTCGCGGGCATGGGTCCAGGTGTCGAGGACCTTATTATATCGCTCCTGCTCCGTGATGATCCCGCGCTGATAGAGCTTGGCGCTCTTGGCGACTTCCTTCTCCGCGTCGGCGAGGATGGCGTCCTTGGTCAACGGGGTCTTCAGGTCGTCGGTGGCGAACGATAGGCCCGACCGGGTGCTCTCGCGGAAGCCCAGGTCCTTCATCGCGTCGAGCAGGTTGATCGTCTCGAGGCGGCCGAGGATCTGGTAGCAGTCGGCGATGATCCCCTGGAGCTGCTTCTGGCCGAGGGCGTTGTTGTAGTACGGCATCTTCTTGTGAAGGATGTCGTTGAAGATGACGCGCCCGGTGGTGGTCTTGATGACCATGCCGGGGACGTACTCCTTCTCGCCGTCGCCCCTCAGCTTCTTGTGCGCCGGCAGGCGCAGCTTGATCATCGCGTGGACGCCGACCTTCTTCTGGCTGAAGGCCAGGAAGACCTCGTTGGGGCACGAGAACGTCATCCCCTCGCCGGGCTCGCCCGGCCTGGAGACGGTGACGTAGTACGAGCCCATGACGATGTCTTGGGTCGGGCTGATGATCGGGCTGCCGTTGGCCGGGCTGAAGATGTTGTTCGTCGACATCATCAGCGTCATGGCTTCGACCTGCGCCTCGATGGAGAGCGGCAGGTGGACGGCCATCTGGTCGCCGTCGAAGTCGGCGTTGAACCCCTTGCAGACCAGGGGGTGGATCCTGATCGCATTGCCCTCGACGAGCACAGGCTCGAACGCCTGGATGCCCATCCGGTGCAGGGTCGGGGCGCGATTGAGCAGGACGGGGTGATTGTGGATCACCTCTTCGAGGATGTCCCAGACTTCCTCGACCTTCCGCTCGAGCATCTTCTTGGCCGACTTGATCGTGTCGGCGTGCCCCAGCTCCTTCAGCCGCCGGATGATGAACGGCTGGAAGAGTTCCAGCGCGATCTTCTTCGGCAGGCCGCACTGGTGCAGACGCAGGTCGGGGCCGACGACGATGACCGACCGAGCGGAGTAGTCAACACGCTTGCCCAGCAGGTTCTCGCGGAAGCGACCCTGCTTACCCTTGATCATGTCGGTGAGCGACTTCAGCGGGCGATTGCTCGAGCCCAGCACCGGCCGCTTGCACCGATTGTTGTCGAAGAGGGCGTCGACGGCCTGCTGCAGCATCCGCTTTTCATTGCGGATGATGACCTCGGGCGCGTTCAGGTCGACCAGCTTCTTCAACCGATTATTGCGGTTGATGATCCGGCGATAGAGGTCGTTCAGGTCACTGGTGGCGAAGTTGCCCGAGTCGAGCAAGACGAGCGGGCGAAGGTCGGGGGGGATGACCGGGATACACTCCAGGACCATCCACTCGGGCCTGTTGTCGCTGTCGCGGAGGCTCTCGACGACCTTGAGACGCTTCGTCAGGTCCTTGGTCTTCTGCTTGCTGGAGGTCTCGCCCAGCTCCTGGCGCAGCTGCTTGGAGAGGGTGACCAGGTCGAGCCTGGCGAGCATCTTTCGGACGGCGTCGGCCCCCATGTCGGCCTGGAAGGTGTCCCCGTAGGCCTCGCGGGCCTTGCGGAAGTCTTCCTCGGTCAGGAGCTGCCGCTCCTTCAGGGGGGTATCGCCGGGGTCGACGACGACGTAGTCCTGGAAGTAGATGATCCGTTCCATGCTGGTCGTCTTCATGTCCAGCAAGGTGCCCAGGCGGCTGGGCATGGCCTTGAAGAACCAGATGTGAACGACCGGCGCGGCCAGCTCGATGTGCCCCATGCGCTTGCGGCGCACGCGGCTGTGGGTGACCTTGACCCCGCAGCGGTCGCAGATCATCCCCTTGTATTTCATCCCGCGGTACTTGCCGCAGGCGCATTCCCAGTCCTTTTCAGGGCCGAAGATGCGCTCGCAGAAGAGGCCGTCTTTTTCCGGACGATACGTCCGGTAGTTGATCGTTTCCGGCTTCTTCACCTCGCCGAACGACCAGCTTCGGATGTCGTACGGGGAGGCGAGACCAATCTTGACGGCCCCATAATCGTTGATACGATCGTAGGCACTTTCGCCCATGCTCACGGGACACTCTCCTCCGCACGCCAAGACGGGTGCCGAAGCGGGTTGATATCGGGTGAAAGTCGGCGGTCGATGATTCGATGGAATTCGCCCAGGGGGCGTCCCGGCTCAGCCGGGGCAACTCCTGGGCGGAAAAAATTTGCCGGGATGGCGAGCGGATCTCGAGGGGGAGATGATCGCGGGCCGGCCCGCATCCGCGGGTCGGGTCCGGGCAGCCTCGGGGCCGAGGCAAGCCGAACCGGGCGCTAGTCGCGGTGCCGGCAACCTCCCTGGCCGGCCTTCGTGGACTCTTCGATCCAAGCCCGGAACCTCGTCGAAAGGGGCGGACATCGACAACGCGCCGTCAGAGACGCGCGGCCGACGGAGTCGATCCCTGCCGATCTTACAAGTTTCCACGCGAAGTTCCAAGAAGAATCGACTTGACAACCAGAATTTCGCAGACCCAAGGCCTCAAGGTCACCCGAAAGGCCCAGGATCTGCTAGTCCCGGAGTGTCTGGCAATGGCCGTCGCGCGGGGAACGCGCGACGGCCGACGGGGACCGATCAGACTCGCTTCTTCTCGAGCTGCATGTTCAGCCCGAGGCCGCGAATCTCGTTGGTGAGCACATCGAAGCTGGCGGGGGTGCCGGCCTCGAGCGTGTTCTCCCCCTTGACCATCGACTCGTAGATCTTCGTACGCCCCTCGACGTCGTCGCTCTTGACGGTCAAGAGTTCCTGCAGGATGTAGGCGGCGCCATAGGCTTCCAGCGCCCAGACTTCCATCTCACCGAACCGCTGACCGCCGAATCTCGCCTTGCCGCCCAAGGGCTGCTGCGTGATCAGCGAATACGGGCCCGTGGCCCGCGCGTGGATCTTGTCGTCGACCAGGTGATGCAGCTTGAGCATGTAGAGGTAGCCCACCGTCACCCGCTGGTCGAACTTCTCTCCCGTCCGCCCGTCGTAGAGGACCGCCTTGCCGTTTTCGGGCAGGCCAGCGTCGACCAGGCACTGGCGGATGGTATCCTCGCTCGCCCCGTCGAAGACCGGGCAGACGGCCTGGAACCCGAGCTTGGCCGCGGCCCAGCCAAGGTGAATCTCCAGGATCTGACCGACATTCATGCGGCTGGGCACGCCCAGCGGGTTGAGCAGGATCTCGACCGGGGTGCCATCCGCGAGGAACGGCATGTCCTCCTCGGGGAGGATCTTGGAGATGACACCCTTGTTGCCGTGACGGCCGGCCATCTTGTCGCCGACGGAGATCACTCGCTTCGTCGCGATGTAGATCTTGACCATCTGCAGGACGCCCGAGGGTAGCTCGTCGCCCCGCTTCAGGCTGTTCAGCCGACGGTCCTTCTCGTCGCGGAGCGACTCGATCCGTGGGGTGTACTGGCGGACGACCTTGCGGGCCTCGACCGCCTTCTCGGGGCTCCGGAGGTCGTACGACTCGAGCTTGAACCGCTCGCTCTCGTCGGCCAGGACCTTCGGGTCCTTGTCACGGCCCAGCGCCTTGCCGGTCGCCGGGTCGACCACGGGGCCGCCGACGATCGCTTCGAGCGCCTTGACCAGCTGCTTGTACTCGTCGGCGATCTTGACGCTCTCGATCGCCTCGGTGTCCTTCAGCTCTTTCTCGAACGACTTGCGCTCGTCCTCGCTGAGGCTCATCCGACGGCTGAACCGCTGCGTGTTGATGACGATACCCTCGACGCCCGAGGGGACGTCCAGGCTGTCATTCTTCACGTCCTCGCCGGCACGGCCGAAGATCGCGTGCAGCAGCTTCTCTTCGGGGGTCAGCTCGCTCTTGGACTTCGGCGCCACCTTGCCGACGAGAATGTCGCCCGGCTTGACATAGGTGCCGATCCGGACGATCCCGTTCTCGTCCAGGTTGCGCAGGGCCTTCTCCGAGACGTTGGGGATGTCGCGGGTGAATTCCTCGCGTCCCAGCTTCGTCTCGCGGATCTCGATCTCGAACTCCTCGATGTGGATCGACGTATAAACGTCTTCCTTCACCAGGCGTTCGGAGATGATGATCGCGTCTTCGAAGTTGTACCCGTCCCAGGCCATGAACCCGACCAGGACGTTGCGGCCCAGGGCCAGCTCGCCCAGGTAGGTGCTAGCACCGTCGGCCAGGATGTCGCCCTTCTTGACGACCTGCCCGACGGAGACGACCGGCTTCTGGTTCAGGCAAGTCCGCTCGTTCAGGCCGACGTACTTGCGCAGTTTGTGGATCTGATTGTGGTCGACGATGATCCGGTTGCTATCGACGTAAGTGATCGTCCCATCCTGCTGGGCCTTGACGATCATCCCCGAGTTCATCGCCACGGCCTTTTCGAGGCCCGTGGCCACGATCGGCGGCTCGGCGACGAGCAACGGGACGGCCTGCCGCTGCATGTTGGAGCCCATCAACGCGCGGTTGGCGTCGTCGTGCTCCAGGAACGGGATGAGGCCGGCGGACACGCCCACCATCTGCTTGGGGGAGATGTCCATGTACTCGACCTGGTCCACCGGAATCGTGTGGAAGTCGGTCTGGTACCGGGCGATGACCAGTGGGCCTTTCAGCTTGCCGTTCTCGTCGGTCGGGGCGTCGGCGGGGGCGAGGTAGGCCTCGCTTTCCTCGTCGGCACGCATCCAGACCACGTGTTCGGTGCGCAAGCCCTTCTCGATCTTGCGGTAGGGGGTGACCAGGAAGCCGTACTCGTCGACTCCCCCGTAGATCCCCAGCGAGCTGATCAGGCCGATGTTCGTCCCTTCAGGGGTCTCGATCGGGCAGATACGGCCGTAGTGGGAGATATGCACGTCGCGCACTTCGAACCCGGCACGCTTACGGTTCAAGCCGCCAGGGCCGAGGGCAGAGAGGCGACGCTCGTGCGTGAGCTGGGCCAGCGGGTTCGTCTGGTCAACGACCTGCGACAGCTCGCCGCGGCCGAAGAAGTAGTCGATCGCGGCGCTGATGCTCTTGGGATTGATCAGCGACCGAGGAGTCATATCCTCGGCGTCCTTCAGACTCATCCGCTCCTGGACGGTGCGGCGGAGCTTGAGGAATCCCTTGCGAAGCTCGTCGGCGGCCAGCTCATCGATGGTCCGCAGGCGACGATTGCCCAGGTGGTCGATGTCGTCAACGTGCCCCTTGCCCTTGCGGAGGGCGAGGATGTACTTGATGGCGTTGACGTAGTCGATCGTGTCCAGGGTCATCTGGTCTTCGGGCAGCGCCTGCTCGAACTTCCGGTTGATCCGGAACCGACCGACCCGGCCGAGGCGGTAGCGATTCGTGTCGAAGAACTTCTCGAAGAAGAGTTCCTCGGCCTTCTGGAGCTGCGGCGGATTGCCCGGACGTAGCCGCTGATAGATCCGGAGCAGGGCGCTCTCGTGATCGCTCGTCGGGTCATCCTGCAGCGAGTTGAGGATCAAGGGGTCGACCTTGGCCTCTTTCAGGATCATGATCGTGCCGATATTGGCGTCGACCAGGATCTGGGCAGCCGCAGCAGACATGGTCCCACCGCTGGGGACGAGGACCTCGCCCGTGGTCGGGTCGATGACGTCGCCGCAGGCAACCTTGCCCTCGAGCTTGGCCGCGGCATCGGCCTCGTCGGTGGAGACGTCCTCGGTCTCGTAGAACGCCGAGAGGATGGCCGCGTCGTCGGAGTAGTCGGCGAACTTCTCGACAACGCCCTCGGCGTCCTTGATCCGGCGGAACATGGCCCGCAGCAAGGTCATCGACGAGAACTTGCCCGACTGGTCGATCCGGACACCGAGGGTGTCCTTCTTGGTGACCTGAAGCTCGATCCAGCTGCCGCGCTCGGGGATGATCCGGCAGGCATGCAGCTTGCGATCGCTCGACTCGATCTCGACGACGAAGTCGACGCCGGGAGAGCGATGGAGCTGGCTGACAACGACGCGTTCGGCGCCATTGATGATAAACTCGCCGCCGCCGATCATGATGGGCATGTCGCCCAGATAGACCGACTCCTCGATGGCGACCTCGCCCTTGTTCAGCTTCAGCCAGACGTGCAGCGGCCGGCCATAGGTCAGGCGCAGCTGGCGGCACTCGTCGGGCTCGTACCGCGGCTTGCCCAGTTCGAACTTGATGTATTCGAGCTTCAGCGTCTTGTCATAGCTTTCGATCGGGAAGATCTCGCGGAAGACCCCCTCCAGGCCGCTGTCGGCGCGATCTTCCGGCGGCAGGTCGGCCTGCAGGAATCGCTCGTAGCTGCGGGTCTGGATCTCGGTCAGGTCGGGGACCTGGAACGAGTCGGGAATCTTGCCGAAGTTCCGCTGACGTTCGGGCCTGATCCGCCGCACGGTACTGGCAGTGGGCATCTCGTCGCGCTCCTCGTGGGAGATGGGTGGGCGCGGGGGACCGACCGAATGGTTCCGCTTCGTTCCGCAACCGCGTCGCCCCGCCGTTGCTCCGTCCCGCTGGCTCGGATCGATCCGTCTCGCGTCTCGCGGGCCCCCCTCCCACACGCGGGCGTCGCGTCGACTCGGCCGCGGGGCCTTCGGGCAAAGTCGACCGCGGGGCGGGGGGTCTCGGTTCGGGTGGCAGGGGCGTGGCATCGCGGCGAAGCCCAGCTCGAAAAGAGCGGATCGCCGCGCACCAAGTCACCCCGAGGCTCACCGTAAGGCGTCGGCTCGGGGCGGTTGAATCGATCGACCGATCGTAATCAGGAGTTTCGCCCCCGAGCAACGACCTTGAAGGCCGAGTCGGGGGCGAGACGTCCGGGGTTATCATTCGCGGCGGGGCAAGCAACGGCAAGCGGTCGGCGAGGAGGGCGGAGGAATCCGCCCGCCAGCCGGCCGCCAGGATCACTTGATCTTGATGACGGCCCCGGCCTCTTCCAGCTCTTTCTTGAGCTTGGCGGCGTCGTCCTTCGAGATCCCGACCTTGACGTCCTTGGGGGCGGCCTCGACCAGGTCCTTGGCTTCCTTCAGGCCGAGGCTCGTGGCGGCCCGGACAACCTTGATGACGCCAATCTTCTTGGCGGCGTCGAAGCTCTCCAGGACCACGGTGAACTCGGTCTGCTCTTCGACCGGGGCAGCCGGACCGGCGGCGACGGCGGGGCCGGCGACGACGGCAGCAGCGGCAGCCTTGATGCCATGGACCTCTTCGAGGTAGTCGCCCAGCGACTTGGCTTCCAGGACGGTCAGCTTGACGATCGTGTCGCCCAGGGTCTTGATGTTGTCGGCGAACGAGGCGACTTCGGCGGTGGCCATGGCTCGATCGATCCTTTCGGGTTCAACCCGGTGCGTCGTTCGCACCGGGTCGCGAGTGAAGAAATCCGCCGGGCTTTCCCGGCTACAGTTCGTGTCGGTCTGGGGCAGTCGGTCGGGTCACGTCGCAGCGGCGGGCAAGCGTGCCGCCGGCCGTCGGTCAGGGATCAACCGGCGGCTTCGGCCTCGCCCTCGGCCGCGGGGGCCTCGGACTCGGACTCTTCCTCGGCCGGTCCGGCCAGGGTCTTCAACTGCCCGAGCAGCCCGGAGGCCGGGGCATTGGCCAGCGAGACGATCCGCTGGGCCGGGGCCAGGGCCAGGCTGACGACGCGAGCGATCAACGCCTCGCGGCTCGGCAGCTTTGTGATGGCCTCGACTTGCGTCGGGGAGATGACCGTCCCGTCGACGGCGCCTCCCTTGATCTCGGGCTTCTTCAGTTTCTTGACCTGTGCGGAGACTTCCTGGGCGAGTTCGGCGACGCCGTCTCCGCCCCAGGCCGCCACGCTCGGGCCGGTCAGAAACTGGGCCAGCCCGCCGATCCCCGCTTCGGTGAAGACCTTCCGGGCCAGCGTGTTACGCAGGGTCCTGACCTTAATCTTCTTCTTCCGCAGGTCGCGACGGAGGTGGTACTCCGAGACCGCGTCGAGGCCCTTCAGGTCGAGGATCAGGACCGACTTCGCGTCGCCGAGGTCGGCGCGGAACTGGTCCATCATCAATTCTTTGACGTACTTACTCATATGTCCGTCCACGCTCGCCGCGTCGCACGCGGCGCCAAGGGTCGAGGGTCCCGTTCCAGTCGACGGCGATGTCAGGCGATGATCCGGATACCCGGGCTCATCGTGGCCGAGATGGTGATCGACCGGATATAGGTCCCCTTGGCCGCCGTCGGTTTGAGCGATCGGAGGTGGTTGAGGAACGTGTTAATATTATCGATCAGCTGCTCGTCGCTGAAGTTGAGCTTCCCGACGGCGCCGGCGACGTTCCCGCCCTTGTCGCTGCGGAACTCGATCTTGCCCGCCTTGAACTCGCGCACGCCAGCAGCGATGTCCGTGGTGACGGTGCCGGAGCGGGGCGAGGGCATGAGGCCGCGAGGGCCGAGCACACGGCCGAGGGGACCGACGATGCCCATCATGTCCGGCGTCGCCAGGGCGACGTCGAAGTCCATGAAACCGCCCTTGATCCGCTGAGCGAGGTCGTCGGCTCCGACAATGTCGGCACCGGCGGCGGTCGCCTTCTCGGCGTTTTCGCCCTGGGCGAAGACCGCCACGCGGACGGCCTTACCGATGCCGTGAGGCAGGGCAACGCTGCCGCGGACGTTCTGGTCGCTCTGGCGAGGGTCGATGCCGAGATTCGTCGAGACTTCAACGGTCTGGACGAACTTCGTGGAATCGAACGCCTTGAGCTGCTTGACCGCATCGGCCAAGGGGAGCGCTTCGGCGAGCTTCGACTTCTTACCGAGGAGTGCGCGATAGCGCTTCGACTGATATCCCAACGTTCGCTCTCCTGGGGGAGGGCTGCCGCCCAAGTTTAGGCTCGCATCGGCCGGGGAGGACCGAATCCGGCGGGCGGTCGCGCCGGGACGAGCATCGTCAGAACTACAGGCCGCCGACAACACGAAGGGGACGACCCGTCGAGACGGGCCGGGCATCAGTCGTCGAAGGCCTCAGCATGCTTCGATCAGCCCTTGATCTCGACGCCCATGCTCCTCGCCGTCCCGGCGATGATCCGCATGGCGTGCTCCATGTCGCGGGCATTCAGGTCGTTAATCTTGGTCTCGGCGATTTTGCGGACCTGGTCGCTGGTGACGGTGCCAACCTTGGTCTTGTGCGGCACGGCCGAGCCAGCGGCGATGCCGGCGGCCTGCTTCAGCAGGATCGCGGCGGGCGGGCTCTTGAGGATGAACTCGAAGGAGCGATCCGAATAGATCGTGATCTCGACGGGGATGATCGTCCCCTTCATCTCCTTCGTGCGGTCGTTGAACTGCATCACGAACTGGCCGATATTCACGCCGTGCTGGCCCAGGGCGGGGCCGACCGGCGGGGCGGGGGTCGCCTGCCCGCCGGGGCACTGGAGCTTCACCTTCGCCGTCATCACCTTAGCCATCGTCGATCCACCCTAGCTTCGCTTGGGCGTCCCCGCTTGAGGGTCACGCCGGTGTCTCGCCTCGTCCCCAGAGATCCTCGCCCCGTTCAATGCCAAGAAGCCCGCGATGAGGCGGGCAGCCGGGCTCGGGTCGTCAGATCCGCTCCACCTGCCAGTATTCGAGGTCGACCGGTGTCGGTCGATTGAAGATGATCAGCATAACCTTGACCAGGCCACGGGCCTCGATCACTTCTTCGACGGTCCCTTCGAAGTTCTCGAACGGGCCGTCCTTGATCTTGACCCGATCGCCACGCTCCACGTCGATCCGGACGCGGGGGGCATCCTCGGCCTTGGCGGTCTCCTGACCGAGCATCGAGTTCACCTCGGCCTCGGTCATCGGCGTGGCGTGCTTCCAGGGCTCGCTGAGCGTCCCACGGGCACCGCCGACAAAGTCGCCGACGCCGGGGGTTTCACGCACGGTGAACCAGGTTTTCTCGTTGAGCTCCATCTCGATCATGATGTAACCGGGATAGGTCTTCCGCTCAACGATGCGCTTCTTGTTATTGCGGATCTCGGTGATCTTCTCCGTCGGCACCACGATCCGACCGAAGTAGATCCCCAGCCCCTGGATCTTGACCCGACGCTCCAGAGCATCGCGAATCGTATCCTCGCGGCTACTCTGAACCTTCAGGACGTACCAGACCAGCTTCGGGGGCGGATCGTCATCGGGCATCGGCGCCAGCGCTGACGGCTGCTCGTCGTCCTGATCGAAAGACTCGTCGGTCGGAAGGCTCATGCGGTGGCCACGCGGAGAAAGAGTTCAGGGCATCCGAGGCGGGATCGTCTTGGTCCGGGTTGAGTCGAGGCGAACGGAAAGGCCAGTGAGGGCCCGTCCGACGCAGGACAACTCAGCGATCAGGCGTTCGAACCGTAACCGCCCCCGCCGTCAAATCGGAGCACGCCGATCAACTGGAGTAGGCTCGACCAGAGCCAGTCGACGCCGAACAGGAAGACGGACATCAGAATGACGGTCGAGAGCACGACGGCCGTGGACCGCTTCAGGTCTTCCTTGCTCGTCCAGGAGACCTTGTTCAGCTCGGCCTCCGTGGCGATCAGGAAATCCACGAACGGCGGATATTGAACGGTGCGGTAGAGGATCCAGGCCATGATGAGGCCAAGGGCGGACGGGATACCGAACCGGACGTTCGGGCCATAAGGCTGGAGCGTCTCATGAAGTCGGTAAAGTCCCAAGACCGCGACGAAGCCTAAGCCCGCGGCCGTATAGACTCGGGCGTTCCAGCCTTGGAGAGGCTTGTAGACGCGGGTGAGCAGGAGGTTAGAGAAGAACGACACCAGGTGGCGTCGGGACTCGTGGAGGGCCCCCCCCTTGACCGGCTTGACGGCCTTCGATGCCGGCGGTCCATCTTTGACTTTGCCCATGACACCTGTCTCACAAGCGGGGACACTGGGGAAGCGAGGCCAGGGGCCGGCAGATCGATGACGAAAGGCAATACCCGAGGCAGGCCTGAGCACGAGAGGAGGGAATCGAACCCCCAACCGCTGGTTTTGGAGACCAGTGCTCTACCAATTGAGCTACTCTCGTATCGTTGCGTTAAGTCCGACTCGCAAATCCGCGACCTCAGCCTACCCAATAAGGACGGCCGAGGCGAGAAAGATCGCCGTCGTCCCGCCTCGACTCCCCGAGATCACGCCTGAGCGTGCCCAATGGGAGTCAAGGCCGGAGAAGTGACCCTTCAGGTCACTTCTTGCGTGATTCTTTGTGAGCGAAGTGCTTCCGCTCACGCTTGCAATACTTCTTGAGCTCGAGCCGCTCGGCACCACGGGTCTCTTTTTGAGTCCGGTAGTTGCGGTCGCCGCACGAGGTGCATTCCAGCCAAACGTACTCACGCACTTGAGTCTGCTCCTCGGCCGGCCGCAGGCGACCGCGGGGCCGGCATATTGAATCGTCATCCCAGCAGTGGGAAGCAAAAAATCCCAAGGAAAGATCCCCTCCCGCATCAATACGGGAGAGGAATCCGGACCAAGCCGAGTCGCCCGACCCGAGGGGCCGGGACGATCGAAGGATTACAGGAGGATCTTGGTCACAACGCCGGCACCGACGGTCTTGCCGCCTTCACGGATGGCGAACCGGAGGTTCTCTTCCATCGCGATCGGGGTGTGCAATTCGACGGTCATCTTGATGTTGTCGCCGGGCATGCACATCTCGGCCTCGCTGCCGTTCTCGGACAGCAAGTTCAGAACGGAGCCGGTCACGTCTGTGGTGCGGAAGTAGAACTGCGGGCGATATCCCTTGAAGAAGGGGGTATGCCGGCCGCCCTCGTCCTTCGACAGGACGTAGACCTCGGCCTCGAACTTGGTGTGGGGAGTGATCGTCCCGGGCTTGCAGAGGACCTGCCCACGCTCGAGGTCGGTCTTTTCCACGCCACGCAGGAGCACGCCGACGTTGTCGCCGGCCTGGCCCTGGTCGAGCGTCTTCTGGAACATCTCGACGCCGGTGATCGTCGTGTTCTTGCTGGCGCCGAACCCGACGATCTCGACGACATCGCCGACTTTGGCGATACCGCGTTCGATCTTGCCGGTGCCGACCGTTCCACGACCCTTGATCGAGAAGACGTCCTCAATGGGCATGAGGAACGGCTTGTCGATGTCGCGGACGGGCTCGGGGATGTACGAGTCCATCGAGGCGACAAGCGCCAGGATCGGAGCGGCGGACTTCGCGTCGGTCGGGTTGTCGTAGGCCGGGCGGGCACAACCGCGGGTGATCGGGATTTCGTCGCCGGGGAACTTGTAGTGCGTGAGCAGCTCGCGCAGCTCCAGCTCGACCAGTTCCAGCAGTTCCTCGTCGTCGACCAGGTCGATCTTGTTGAGGAAGACGACCAACGCGGGGACACCGACCTGACGGGCGAGCAGGATGTGCTCGCGGGTCTGCGGCATCGGGCCGTCGGCGGCCGAGACGACGAGGATCGCCCCGTCCATCTGGGCGGCACCGGTGATCATATTCTTGATATAGTCGGCGTGGCCCGGGCAGTCGATGTGGGCATAGTGCCGAGTTTCGCTCTCGTACTCGACGTGCGAGACGGCGATGGTCACGGTCTTGTTGGCGTCGCGGACGGTTCCGCCCTTGGCGATGTCGGCGTAATCTTTCTTCTTGGCCTTGCCGTTAGCGGCGAGGACCGAAAGCAGGGCCGCCGTCAAGGTCGTCTTGCCGTGGTCAATGTGGCCGATGGTGCCCACGTTGACGTGCGGCTTCGTTCGCGAGAAGATTTCCTTAGCCATTGCTTGCTCAGCGCCTCACGGCTTCCCTGTAGGTCTCGGTCGCTCGTCACAGTGGCGGGAGCCGCCCCGCCCAGCCGCCCCACGCCTCGAAATCGGTCCGCGCCCAGAGCGGGCTTCTCGACAATCTGGGGCAGATCGCCGAAAATGCCGCGCCGCCCGGGGTACGGGCGACAAACCTGAAAGCTGCCGCTGGGATTTGAACCCAGGACCTCGTCCTTACCAAGGACGCGCTCTACCAACTGAGCCACGGCAGCGTTTTTTGGTGTCGAAGGCAGTTCGTCGAATTGCTCGACTCATCTGGCTCTTTGCGGGATTTTAGGTCCCGCCTCGAACCGAACGTGTCGAATCAAACCTCCGAGAGCGGGTGATGGGAATCGAACCCACGTTGCCTGCTTGGAAGGCAGGTACTCTACCATTGAGTTACACCCGCGAGAAGACCCCATTCCCGTCGAAACTTTCCCTCAGAGGCCGGATCCCGGCGAGGGACTGGTCCGCGTCGTGAGTGTAGGTCCAGCTTGCGTGGTCGAATTCTCCGGCTGCCAGAGTGTCCGTTCGGAGTGGGTGGAGCAGGATTCGAACCTGCGAAGGTAGAACCACCAGATTTACAGTCTGGCCCCTTTAGCCACTTGGGTATCCACCCGGTTTCGGCGTCTCGTCCAGCAAGGAAGACCGGAATTGTGAAATCCGGGTTCGGTCGCTTTCGATCCGCGGTGACCGGTCTTTGTCTCGTCCGTAGCCAAAGCGGTGAAGAGCTGGCGGTGAGAGTCGAACTCACAACCGTCGGTTTACAAAACCGGTGCTCTGCCAGTTGAGCTACGCCAGCGACCTGGGTGCCGTTGAATCCCCAAAAATACACTTCCGGTCGTCCGCATTGCAAGGGCTTTCCGGCCGTCTGACACTTTTCCGCCCCTTGATCCAGTCACCGTATCGGCTCGGCCTGGACGTCGGGTTCGGTTGTTGCGAGCGGCCTCGAGCAATCCTTCGACAACGCGACCGCGTCCGAGGGTCGTCCCGCCTTGAGGGGGAGGGGCCGGCGATCGGGACGCGGTCGAATGGACGATGGCGTGCGTCTTGGGCGGAGCGACGACGATGTTAGTCTGAGGATCGGGCCTTTTGCAAGGCCGTCTCGTTGATTTTCCCAATCTCGGCCGAGCTGGGCCGCCCGGGTTGGCTCCCGGGCGTCCCGCGAGGTGCTTAGAACATCGGCAATTCGAGCTTCTCGTCGTCGGCGATGCGCCTGAGCTTGTCCTGGGCTCGTGACTCGATCTGTCGCACGCGTTCCTTGGTGATGCCCAGTTCTCGGCCGAGCTGTTCCAGGGTCTGCTCGCTGACGCCGTTGAGCCCGTAGCGGCTGATGATGATCTTCCGCTCGCGCTCGTCGAGCCGACCGAGCATGCCACGTACGGCTTCCTGCATTCGCTTCAGGGCGCTCTCGTACTCGTGCTCGTCGGCCCGGTTGTCGGCGGCGGCCTCGAACATCTCCTCGTGGCCGGTGACGAACCGGTCGCGGCGATAGTTCTCTTCGGGGATGGTGCGGGCGAAGTTCTTCATGATCGCCCAGGAGGCGTATGTGCTGAACTTGTTGCCTCGGCTGTAGTCGAACTTTTCGACGGCGCGGATGAGCGACATATTGCCGTCGCTGACCAGCTCGAAGAAGTTGTTCGAGGGGCCGACGTGGCGTTTGGCGATGGAGACGACCAGCCGGAGGTTGGACCGGATGATCTGGTTCTTCACGGCCAGGGCCTCGTCCTGGAGCGACTCGATTCGGTCCAGGGTGGTGGCCTTGGCCTTGGCCGGGTCGAGGGTCTCGCGAAGCTTGGCGGCCCGGCTCTTGAGGAAGTTCATCTTGCGGAAGAGGTGGGCCTCCTGCTCGCGAGAGAGCAGGGCAACCTCGTACAGGCTCGCCAGGTAGGGGGGCAGGCCCTTGGGCGGCTTGGTCCGCCTGGCGGGCTTGCCGTCTGCCGGCAGGGGCATCTCGGCGCGGATGGCGTCGTGCTGCGACGCCTCGTCGAAGCTCTCGTTCGGCATGAACTCGAGCTTGGTCTCCAGGAGTCGTACGGCGCGCATCTCGTTGATGAAACGATAGATGCTGGAGCGCGTCCGGCCGGTCTCGGCGGCGAGCGCCTCGACGGAGAACCCGAGCCTGAATTTCTGGTAGAGCGCCGCCTTGGCCTGGTCATCGAGCGGCCCGGTCGCGGGCCGGAAGATGGGCCGGTCCGGGTGCTCGGCGTCGTAGGCCTTCAGGGTCGTCCGGATGGTCTCGGTGGAGCGTTCCATTTTGCGTGCGATCCTCCGCGCGATCTCGATCAGGCCATGCTGGCCGACCGAGGCCATGCGACGGGCGCGGCGGACGATCTCGTCCCGTTCCGCGTCAGTCAATTGTCGGAACCGGGTGCCCCGGTCCACCTGATCCTGGTGTGCTGCGATGAAGCGTGACAGGCTCGATTCCAGGAAACCGACCTTGGTCTTCCCTTCGATGATGAACCGCCTTGCGACGAGCCCTTGGGCACGCCAGCGGTTCACGGTCCGGGTCGACACGTGATATCGATGTCCGACCGCCTCGACAGTCAGGACCGGCTCGGCGACCTGACTGGCATCCTGACCCACGGTCTTGGAGATGTCCTCGATGAACGTGAGCAGGTCGTGGGTGACATCCGGGCCGTCGAGGACGGCCGACGGGGTGACTTCCGGGCGATAGCCCGTGATCCGGAACGTGACGTAGTCGATCGGATAGCAACGCCCCGGCTCGATCTCGGCCAGCAGCGCCTCGGCCCGGTCGATCTGCTCGAGACGCCGATCGCGGGGGACGTAGCGGAGTTGATCCTTCAACTGCCGGAAAGCAAGCTGGCGATAGGTCTGAGACATCTCGACGGCCCTCCCGGTTGAATTCCGATCGACTCCCGCCCCTATTCCACTGAGCGAAATCCGGTCCGAACTTGCGACGACTCCCATCTTCTGCAAACAAGGTGCCCGAAGTTAACTCGGCATCCAACGCTCGTTTCAAACAGACGTTTCAAACGAGCGACTTGTTCATTGTATTCTCAGATCATTCAACGAAATCAACATAATTTGCCACGATTCCCGAGCGATTCCGCGAGACGTTAGGGGAGAGTCTCACTAATTCGCCCCGAAGATTTCGACAAGTCGACTACCAATAGGTTCGGACGTGGCACGGAAGCAACTCCAAATTAACGCATGCACCCTTGCGTCCGTGACACCCGAAATTCGTCATCGAAGCGCCCGATTCCTCTTCCTGTCCTACGTCTCCGAAACGAATCGGGCTTACAAATTGTCTGAAAATTGGGCAAGCGAGCCGGATCTAGGTCTTCGTTGAGCGGAAGTGGGCCCGCCCCGAATTGACAGCGCCGAGGGAGGGGGGCTAGCATCGGGCCATGCTGCGGAAGTTCCCCGGTGAAGGAGCGCTAAGGATGGCCATTCCGAGAACTTACGCAATCGTGGCGCTGGCGCTCGCCGGCCAGATCTCGGCCCCCGGCCAGGCCTTAAAGGCGGATGAGCTACGCGAGCGTGCGAAGGCGGGCCGGACGACGCGAGTCTCGATCTCGTTGAAGGCCGAAGGCGAGTGGACCCCGGGGCAGCCGCCCGGGTCCAAGGCCGAGGCGCCCCCCAAGCCGATGGCGCTGAAGGTCGAGACCAGCCTGGAGTACGCCGAGAAATTGCTGTCCGTCGATGACAACGGTGTGCCGAGCCGGTCGGCCAGGCGAATCGGCCGCGCGGCCGTGGCGGTCAACGGCGAGGTCCGGCCGTTCGCGCTGGCGTTGCGCCCGGAGTTAACGACGCTGGTCGCCGATCGCCGCGAGCAGGGGGTGACGGTCTTCAGCCCGGCCGGGCCGCTCAGCCGGCGTGAGCTGGAACTGATTCAGGGCCCCGGAGACTCGCTCACATTGGCTGGATTACTGCCCATCAAGGCGGTCGGGAAGGGGGATCGCTGGACGGTCTCCGACTCCTTCGCCCGATCGATCAGCGGGTATGACGCCCTGGCCAGCAACACACTGGAGGCCACGCTGGAGTCGATCGACGCCGAGACGGCGCGGATCGCGCTGGTGGGCGACGTCCGGGGTGCTTCGCTGGGCGGAGAGGGCTCGATGGCACTGCACGGGACGGCTGTCTTCGACCGGGCCGGCGGGTTCGTCCGCCAGCTCAAGGTGGAGCGGGCCGAGGTCCGCAAGGCCGGACAGGTCGAGAACGGCCTGGACATGAAGAGTTCCCTGGACGTGCGCCAGCAAACCGCCGACGCCCCGCCCGAGCTGGCCGACGACGCCATCAAGGGGCTTGAAGTCCCGATCGACCCGGCCTTCGAGCGGCTGACGCTCGACCTGCCGGGCGGCCGCGCCGGGGCGGAGGTCGACCGCGACTGGCACATCGCCTGGGACGACGATCGTAGAGTGGTGCTCAAGCGGCTCGATCACGGCGAGCTGGTCGCCCAGTGCAACATCTCGAAGGGCCCCGAGGCGGGCCGTGGCCGACACCAGGACCCCTCGCAGTTCCGGGACGACATCCGCAAGGCGCTCGGCGGTCGATTCGTCCAGTTCCTTGGAGCCGGCGAGGTCGAGGGCGCACCGCCTGGCGAGTTCCGCTACAAGGTGGCCGCCCAGGGACGGGAAGGAGACGTCGGCGTGATCTGGTACTATTATCTGATTGCGGACGCCGAGGGTGCGCAGCTCCTGGCCACCTTCACGCTCGGCGAGGCCCAGTCCAAGTCGTTCGGCGACCAGGATATGCGGCTCATTGAATCGATCCGCTGGGGCGTTCGCAAGCCCCAGCCGGATCGCTGAACGAACGGCCCGACTGACCGAGAGACCGCACCGACGACGTCGCCGAGAGATTTCAAAGGCCGATGACGACGACACTTGCTTCATGCCTCTGCATCGTCCGAGTCAACCGCGCCCGGCGCGACCGGTTTCTGGCCGCCCTGACGCTCGTAATCGCCTGGGCTCCGGTCACGCGGGCGCAGGCCCCCGCGGAAAAGCCGGCGTACGAGCGGGTCAATGACCTGAACGCACGATACAAGTTCATCGAGCGTTATTCATCGTCGGCCAGCCTCAGGCCGGGGGAGAATGGCCAGTACCGCGTGGCCACCCGCGAGACGGTCAAAATTGGGATCGACCTGCCCGAGGGGGACAAGGGGCGGTCCGTCACTCAACTCCAGACGATCTACACCGAGCGGCCCTACGAGGTCAGCTCCGTCGGCACGGTGACCGCGACCGTCCGGCTTTATGAGCGGGCCAAGCTCGAACGCGTCCCGCCCACCGAGGGCGCCGCACCCAGGCCGGTCGACGGGCTCTTGATCTGGTACAAGACGAGGACGGGGCGGCCGCCGACGATCATCAGTCTCTCCGGCGACCGGACGTTGCAGGTCTCCGACTTCAACCTGGCGACGCGCGGGATCTTCCTTCCCAACCTCTCCGGCGTGATGCCCGTGCTCCCCAGCCGGATCGGCGACACCTGGCGCGTCTCGGCCGCGGCCATCGAGGCCATCGCCCAGCGCGGCGAGCGGATCGCCGCCACCGAGAGCCTCGCCGCGAAGCTGATGGAGATCCGCCGCGACCCGCAGAGCGGCCTGTTCACGGCGGTTGTCGGGATCGCGGGCCGGCTCTCGGGGAACACGACGATCAGCGCCGAGGCCCTCTTCAGCTTCGAGCCCGCTCCAGCCTCCGCCACGGGGGCCGCCGCCAAGCCTCGGGCCGATGGCGGCGTCGAGGCCCGAGGCGCCGTCACCAACTTCCGCCTGACCGCCGTCACCGTCGTGCCGGTCGGGGACGATCCCCAGAATCGCAAGCGCCGGACCGACCGCCGCGAATTGGTGCTCCAGCGCCAGACGCGCACGGGCACCACGCCGCTGGCCCTGCCGCCGGAGCCTCCCGCCCCGACCATGGCCAACTCGTGGCTGACCCACACCGACCCCGCAGGCCGGTTCCACGTCCGATACCCGCAAGACTTCCGCGCCACGCCACCAAAGACCGGCGGCGACGAGCTTCACCTCGTCCGAATGGGCTCCAACGGTCCCGACGTCATCACCATCGACGTCCCCGCCACCCCCGACCCGAAGAACACGGCCGAAGTCTGGCGCGACGCCTTCTATAACGACTGGGAGAAGAAGGGCCTGGAAGTCCTCAGGGGGCCCGCCGAGTGGCTTCCCGAGGTCGAATGGCCCGGCCTGAAGGTTTACCGCGTCGAGGCCGCAATGAAGCCAGCTGCCGGGGCGGGCGCCCCCGTCGGGGCCAGCCGGCTCCACTTCGACGGCTACCTCATCAAGCTCGACGGCGACCGGGTGGCCTACGCCGAGGCTTACACCGGGGAAGACCCCCCGCTCGACTTCCGCAAGATGGTCGAGGACCTCCTGAAGACGTTCAAGCTCGGCGTCGAGCCGCCATCCGCCCCCTGAATCGAATTCGACCTTCGCTCACGACGGATGCTTGAGGAACGGCGCGAGCTTGGCCGCGCCCGAGCGCGAAGCCTCGACCACCGTGCCCGGCCGATCGGCCAGCTTCAGGCGGTACTGGCGGTCGCCCCGGCGCACGATCTCGACCACGGCTCCCATATTCACGATCGCGTCGCGGGCCACCTGCAAGAACGGCGGGGCGCCCAGCCATTCCGCCAGGCTCGAGATCGGCTGCGGGGTGGGCAGTTCCTCCGTCGCCGTGTGGATCCAGACTTTCCGGCGGCGGCGCAGCACCGCCACCACCTCGGCCCGCGTCAGCAGCCGCACCACGTCCGACCCGGCCACCTTGATCGGCATCCGCGGGGCCTCCTCCGAGGCTTTCACCGCGGCCAGTCGGTGCTGGAGCCGGCCGACGGCCCGCTGGACCTGGTCGGCGTCGATCGGCTTGAGCAGGTAGTCGACTGCCTCTACCCCGAACGCATCCACGGCGTGGCCGTCGAATCCGGTCACGAACACGACCAGTGGGGCCGTCGGCAACGTCAGCAGTCGGGCCGCGACCGACAGGCCGTCCCAGACCGGCATCTGGATATCGAGGAACGCGGCGTCGGGCCGCACCTCCTGGCAAAGCGTGAATCCGGCCCGGCCGTCGACCGCCTCGCCCACCACGTCCACCAGGCCGGTCGCACCCAGCAGGCTGACCAGATACCGCAAGGCCAGCGGCTCATCCTCGACCACGACCGCCCGGATCAAGGCCGAAGACTCCCATCCTCGACCAGCCCCGACGGGATTCTCAAGGTCGCCGTCGTCCCCCCCAGCGGGCTTCGACGCACGTCGAAGGCGTAATCCTTGGGGTACAGGGCGTCGAGCCGGCGCATCAGAAGCTCCAGGGCGTGGACGGCCCCGTCCTCGCGATCAGGAGCTTTCCAGGCCGCCATGCCGCCGGGCAGGCCCAAGCCGGTGTCCGAGACAACTAGAGTCAGCTCACCGTCTCGCACGCGTGCCTCCAGCCTGATTTTGCCGCCGACCGGACTTGGAGCGATCCCGTGGACGATCGCATTTTCCACCAGCGGCTGCAACGACAAGGGGGGGATCAGGGCAAGAAGCGCCTCGGGCTCGATCTGCCGTTCGACGTTCAGCCGACCCCCCAGCCGCAGCGCCTCGATGTCCAGGTAAGCCCCGACAATCTCCAACTCTTCTCCCAGCGGCACGGTCGCCCGGTCGTGCCGGTCCAGGCCCCAGCGCAGGAACGTCGCCAGCCTTGAGACCGCTCCCGGGACCAAGCTCGGGGAGACCACCGACAGCGCCGCGATCGTGTTCAACGCGTTGAAGAGGAAGTGCGGGTTCATGCGCGCCTGCAACGACCGGATCTCCGCCAGCGCCGTCGCCTGCGTCTCGGCCTCTCGGGCCCGCACCTCGGAGACGACCGCCAACACCAGGGCGACCCCGAGGCCGCCGAATCCGATCGCCACCATTCCCGCCAAGCGGCCGATCCCCGACGGGTCCAGCAGCCACTGACTGAACGCGGCCGAGGTCAACCCGAGCGCAAACCCCACCGCCGGCCGCCTGGCCCAGCCCGGCCAGCACAGATGCAGCAGCCCGCCGGCCACCCCTCCGGCAAACGCCCCCAGACCGCCGATCGCCTGCGCCGCCGGAAGCGTCAGGCCCATCAGGGTCGCCCCCACCCCCACGGCGATCCCCACCAAGGGACCGGCCAGCAAACCCGCGGCGCTTGCCACGATCGATTGCGCCCCGGCCGGCGTGTAGCGATGCGCCACCACCTCGACAATCAAGGCCATTCCTGCCATGACGAACAGGGCCGCCACCGTCGATCGTCCCCGCCCGGCCCGGTCCCGGCGAATCTGCCGGGCGAGCAGGTCGGCATGGGCCAACGCCAGCGTCATCGTCAGCAGAATACAGGCCTTCTCGGCGACCTGAGATACCCCGTCAATGGTTCGATCCCCCGCGTGAAGCGACCATCTCCGCCTCGAACATGCGTCCCGGGGAGCGTCCTCCCCAAGGCGCCGGGCCAACGTCGGCCGGATTCCTCAGCGTTGAAATCATAGGCGCCGCCGCCCGATTCACCCACCATCCGCCCGAATTGCCGAACTTCCCCACCCAACGGCCGAATGCGTCCATTCCCTGAGACATCGATCCGAGAATTTCGGGATCAAAACCGGGCTCGACGGGCAAGTCTCCCGGTGCGGTAAGATCGTCCGAGCCGCGTCCGTCAGTTGTAGGGGGGAGGCACCCTTTGGATACGATCCAGCGAGACATGCGAACCCTGTTCTTCTCCGGGGCCGTCGGCGGCCTGTCCGACGGCCGGCTGCTGGAACAGTTCGTCGCCAGCCGCGATGAGTTCGCCTTCGAGCGCCTCCTGGAGCGCCACGGGCCGATGGTCTGGGGCGTCTGCCGCCGTGTCCTGGGCGACCACCACGACGCCGAAGACGCGTTTCAGGCCGCCTTCCTCGTCCTGGCCCGCAAGGCCGCCAGCGTCTCCCCACGCGAGTCCGTCGGGGGCTGGCTCCACGGGGTCGCCACCCGAACCGCACGCAAGGCCCGCACCACGGCCGCACGCCGCAAGGCCCGCGAGCACCGCCTGGCAAGTTGGACTCGACCCAACTCCGCCACAGAGGCCGCCCCTACCCACGACCTCGCCGCCCTGCTCGACATCGAGCTGGCCCGCCTGCCCGAATCCCAGCGATCCGCGATCGTCCTCTGCGACCTCGAAGGCCGCACCCGCGCCGAGGCTGCCCGGCACCTGGGCTGGCCCGCCGGAACCCTGGCCAGCCGCCTCGCCCGGGGCCGAGCCCGACTCGCCGCCCGCCTCGCCCGCCGTGGCCTGTCCCCCATCAACCCCGACGATCCCGCTCGCGCCCTGCCCGCCGGCCTCATCCTCCCCGCAGGCCTCGCTGCCAAGGCCGCTCACACTGCGAGTCTCGCCCTCTCCGGCTCCCTGCCTGCCGGAGCCATCTCGTCCCGTGTTGCCGCTCTGGCCGACTGGGGAACCCGAATCGCCGGCCTCCAGACGACACTCATCACCGTTGCGGTGATGACCTTGGCGCTCGGTGGTACGTTCTCCTACATGGCCCTTGCCTCCCCCCCGACCGAGCTTCGTCAATTACAACCTGCGACCAAGCCGCCGACGGCCGCCAGGGCCGAAGACATCGGCAAGCTCCGCGCCGATACCGATGATGCCTTGAATCGACTGATAGCCATCATTCCCGCGATCACGGACCTCGACGATCGGATTTTCATCCTCTGCGAGCTCGCCCGCATCCAGGGGAGGGCCGGCCTCGAAAAGCCCCTCGAATCCACCATCGAGCAGGTCATCCGCGACGCCAACGAGTCGGAAAGCGACCAGCGCCGACGCGATGTCGCCGGCTACCTGGCTGGCCTTGGGCGTGGTGCGCGAGCCTTCCAGCTCGTGAACGAAATACGCAAGAACGACGATCGCATGAACTCCCTTGTATCCGTTGTTGCAAACATGGCCGTCGCAGGCGACCTGGACGGCGCGCTGCGGACTGCCGCCGCGATCAAGGAGGCACGAAGTCGAGCCGAGGTCCTTGCCACGATTGCTTCACTCCGCGCAGACCGTGACGATCTCTCGGGTGCCATGCGGGCCGTCGAAGCGTTGTATGACGATCAGCCGGACTTGAAGCAGGACGAGGATTCCTACTTTCGCAATGAACGCCCCCGTGCGTTGCTGGCCGTTGCCGCGGCTCAGTCCCGCCTCAAAGACCCGAACGCCGCGATCACCCTGGAACGCGCGGTTAAGGCCGCTCGATCGATTCCCCGCGTGATTGACGGTGATGGACTCGAGTGGGGCGATCGGACCTGGGCGATGATCTCGCTCGCGGCCGGCGTGGCCCGAGCCGGCGATGACGCAAGGGCCCAGGAAATCATCCAGGGCATGCGTATCCCGTCGAAACTACTCGACCAAGCCTGGGTCGACCTCGCATCGGCCCAAGCGTTCCGCGGTGACCCCAAGCTGGCCATCGCTACCCTGGAACGCGTCAAGAACGATGACTTGAAAAAATGGTCCGTCGAGCCGGTCGTCAAGGCCCTCATCAAGACCGGCGACTTTGAACACGCACGAAGGGTCGCCGACGCCGCCTCAGATCCATCCGTACGAATTCGGGCCCGGGTCGACCTCGCCAAAGGCCTTGCCATGGAAGGGCACCAACGCGAGGCCGACGAGCTTTTCACCAGGATCAGGGGAGAAGCCTCCGTCGTTGCGCAAACGTCGGAGTACTGGAACCCAACCCGGGATGCCTTCGGCTACCTGGCCAAGGCACAGGCCGAGATCGGTGAACAGGCGACCGCACTGGCCTGGATCGAACGCGAGACGATTCCGACCACAAAAGCCTGGGCCCTCCTCGGCCTGGCCGGAGGACTCGCCGACCGACTCCCGCCTCAAACCAGACGTGTCCCTGAACCACTCCCACTCAATCTCCTGAACGACGACCCACCCGCACCGACCGTCAAGGCCCCGCCCCTCTCCGAGCCTCGTGTCTCTTACAGTGGCAAGCTCATCCTCTTCGGAACCACCCGCGCCGACCGCCCCGGCACATCGGCCATCGAGGCGATGGACCTCGACGGCTCTGACCCCGAGACACTGCTCACCCTGGGCAAGGACGAATTCATCGAGATCGGCCGGGTGTCTCCCGATGGTTCCCGCCTGGCATTCAGCATCCTGGATCCCGCCGTGGAAGGTGTCCATCGCTCCGCCTCGTCGTGGGTCTTCTCGGCCGAGGGCGGCAGGAAGAAACTCACCGAGAACGCGACCCTCATGGCCTGGTCACCCGATGGCACTCAACTCGTTGCTTACCGAAGGCGCGATGAGAACTCGGTCGAGAATTTCCTCATCGACGCGAGCAACGGCAAGATTCGCCCCTTGCCGCTCTCCGAAACCGACATCGTCAGCGATTGGTCTCCTGACGGCCAATCGTTCGCCGTCATCGAGTCCAATCCGAAGCTGACCTATGAACAAAAAGGGACCTATCCCCTTCGTCGGCTTTCCCTGGTCAAGCCCGACGGTACCGACCGCAAGCCCTTCAGCATCGGCCCGCCCGACCACGACAGCATCAACGCCCGCTTTTCAACGGATGGCAAACGCCTCGCCTTCACCGAGGTCCGCCACATCGACGGCCGTCGGCAACACCTGGCCGTCGTCCAGACCCTCGACGGCAGTCCGCCCCAGGATCTCGCGGCCATCCACGACCTGAGGCAGGGCAGTCACGAGTTCGACCTTCACTCGATGCCCTGCTGGTCCCCCGACGGCAAGACGGTCACCTGGATGCTCGGACGCCAGAAAGTCTCCTCCTCGCCGAGACATATGGAACTTTTCACAGCCACTCCCGCCACCGGTAAGATCAGCCGCCTGGATCTCGACAAGCTCGGCATCACCGGGATCGGTTCTCTGGACTGGCGTTGACCCGCCGACGGCCGGATCACCAAACTCTATACAAATTAAATCATGATGAAGTCTCAATGGCATTATAGCCCGATCGTACTCGCGATGGGGGCCTTGATCCTCCTCGCCTGCACGATGACCGTGCGGGCGATGGCCCCTCAAGCCGCGCCTCGACCACTCGACGCTCTGGCCGAGGCCCGGATCGGGCTCGCCCGCGAGACGCTCAGCGATTGCCTGGATCCGAAGAACCACGACGACTGGCCCAGGATCACGGCCTGGATGAAACGCATCGCGGAAACGCGACGCGATTTCGGAGGCCCGAAAGCGGACATCGACGCCGATTTCAAGGCTTACATCAACCACCTCAAAGTTCTCGAGTCTGATCAACGTGCCGAGCAAGAGGCGGAGACCGCGTCGAAAGAGGGGGGCAACGATCTGCGTTACCAGATCCTCGAAGCAGAGACCTGGCTGCAACAGGCCCGAGATCGTTCGAAGTGAACACAGAACCGCGGTCGAACACCGCAGCCATTGTTCAGGGGATGAGCATGTTGCGGACCGACGCAGGATCCAGCATGACTTCGCCCTCAAGTTCGAGGGACTTCCGCAGGCCGTCACCCACACCCTGTTGAGTCATGGACAATCTCCCCACAAAGACGTACCGTCTGACATCGAACTCGACCTAATCATCGAAGGAGATGTCATGCCTCGATCATCTCGGACCTTCCTCGCGTTCGTGTTCCTGTTCGTGCTCGCGACCTCGGCGAGGGCCGACGCGGGGGCGACGATTCCCACCTACCGGCTGAAGGTCGGGCAGATTCTGAATTATCACGCGGAGAGCTCGACGAAGTACGGCGAGCGTGGCTTCGGAAGCTCGACCGACTGGCGGGGCTGGGTCGTGCGGCAGAACCCCGACGGCGGCTGGCGGGTGGTGCTCCGCTCCAGAAGCAAGGAGACGACGACCAACGCGGGCAAGACCCAGGACGACGGGCCGGCCAGCCTGATCCTTGTTTACGCGGATCTCAGGCCGGATGGCCAGTTCTCCCCCAATGACTCGCTGAGCACGCAGATCTCGCTGGCGAATCTCTTCCCGCAGCTCCCGCGTGACGCGGCCGAACTGAGCAACGGCTGGCAAGGCACGTTGCCGTTGCAGAATGGGCACACCGAATACCATCGCGCCGATCCGCCCGCCGCCGATCCCTCCGCCTTCGTGTTCGAAAGTGAACACCACAGCCAGATGAACAAGGTTTATCTCTCGACGGGCGGGGCACGTCTGACCTTCGACCGCGAGCGGGGGCTGATCACCCGCTCTGAAAACCGACATACCCAGGATTACGGCGTCCACTCGAAGGGTTCGGGCACCACCGAGCTGATCGCCATCGAGGAGCAACCCATCGAGAAGGCCGCCACCTTCGCCGACGAGGCCGACCGATTCTTCGACCTTGCTCGCCGCCGCGACGAGATGCTCGACGAGGCAACCAGGGATCCATTGCGCACCGAGGCCTTGCTGGCCCAGGTCAAGGCAACCCTGGTCGAAGCCCGCGACACCTTCCGGCTGCCTGACTTTCTCGACCAGCTTGACGCCCTGCTGAAGAAGCACGACCGGCTCTCGACTCACCTCCACCGGGAGGCCAAGGACCGCGCCAAGCTCATGGGCATGGACGTGGCCGACTGGCAGACGACCGACCTGGATGGCAAGCCGCACGCTTTGAAAGATTTCCGCGGCAAGGTCGTCATCCTCGACTTCTGGAATCGAGGCTGCGGCTGGTGCATTCAGGCCATGCCCCAGATCAAGCAGCTCGCGGACGATTTCCAGGGGCAGCCGGTCGCCATCCTGGGGATGAACACCGACCCCGACGAGAAGGATGCCCGCCTGGTCCTCGACGTCATGTCGCTGAATTACCCGACCCTGAAGGCCCAGGAAATCGCCGAGACCTATCAGGTCAACGCCTACCCCACCCTCCTGATCCTCGACAAAGCCGGCAAGATCGCCGACGTCCATATCGGTTATTCCCCGCATCTCCGTGACCGGGTTGCCGCCAGCATCAAGGCCCTCCTTGCCAGGGAATGACCGGAGACGAATACGAGAACGAATCACGACCCGACGATCCGGGAGATTCCCCGACTCTCCCGGATTTCCCTCGACAACGCTTTCGCCTCAACGCCCCAGGTCCTCGTCGCCCGACGAACCGAATGGCCCGGACGGCCGCCCCTGTCCTGGACATCGTCAAGTTGCCAGGTGGTTCTGACTTTGTCCGGACGGTGGTTCTCGGTCGAGCGGCCTGCTTGCGGTTGACCGAGTCTTCGATCTCGCCTAGAGTGCGCCGACGCAACATGTCGCCGGGCCCGGGGATGGCCCGGTTGGGTCGGTCGACGATCGAACGGCCCACAGGCCTGGCCCGCGGAAAGGATTCCGCCGATGGACCCGAGGATACCGGCCCGGATGGCCCTGGTCGCGCTCCTGGCGACTGCGGGATGCGCCGCGATCAAGCCTGAACGGGGGAGAGAGGCCAAGGACAAGGAGGCCAGGCGCGACGACAAGGTCGCCCAGACCACCGCGTTCGTGTCCTCCTCGCAGTCCGATGCAACCAAAGGGGTCAAGATGCTCGCGCCCAAGCGGTGCGACCTGACCTCGGTCATCCTGACCCGCCCCCTGGACGACCCGCTCCTGGTCAAGACCCTCTGGCAGACCGTCGACGACCAGAGTATCTCGCCGGAGTCCAGGCGGCTGCTCGCCGCCAACGGCATCCGCGCGGGGATCCTCAGCGGCGGCCTCCCGCCCGAGGTCGAGCGGCTGCTCCAGGAACAGACCCCCGTGGCCGAACGCGGGGTCAGGACCACGGTGACCGTGCCCGACGGCTCGCACTACCTGGTCCAGCCCAGCCCGGCCGTCCAGTCGGCCAGCCTGCTCGTCAACCTGGGCGACAGCGCCACCGGCAAGGAATACACCAACGCCAAGGGGATCTTCCGCCTGACCACCCATCAGGATGGCCCCGAAGGCGTGAGCCTCAACTTCCTGCCCGAGGTGCACCACGGCCAGGTCCGCAATGGCTACGCGGCCGCCCCCAACCTGAGCCCCTACGAGCCCGAAGAATTCGTCTTCAAGCAGGGCCAGGACGAGTCCGTCTTCCGCGAACTGGCGATCCATCTGGTCGTCCAGCCCGGCCAGATCGCCATCCTGGGCGCCCTGTCCGACCGCGACCGGAGCCTGGGCGACTTCTTCTTCATCAGCAACGAGGCCAACTCCGACCGCCTGATGCGTTCGGTCGTCCTCATCGAGGGCAAGCCCTCCAACGCCGACGCCTTCGGCCATTCCGCCCCCCCGACCGCGCAGGAAGAGCCCCCCGCGTTCCCGCTATTCAAGGCCCTGAAGCTCGGTCGCGACAAGGACGAAGACAAGCAAGCCGAGACGCCCGAAGCCGAGCCGGCCGGGGACGGGGCCGCAGGCTTGCCCAAGAAGCCCGACTGACGGACGGGGTCCGAACATCAACCGAATGCGGCCGACGGGCGGAGTTGCCCCTCGACGCGTCGAGACCGAAATCGAGCGGGGAGGACGCCATGGATTGGCTCCGAATTCTGGCCGGCGGGAACCAACCACAAGCCCCGGTGTCTGCCAAGCGCTGGGTCGCCCACGACGGGCACGGCGACCTTGCCTCGGCCCCGCATCGTGCCCCGACAACCCGCGAACCGCGGGGGGCGACCTCCATGCCGAACAACTCGAAGATTGTGACGCTTGATGGCTCGGCCGGCGAAGGCGGCGGCCAGATCCTGCGGACGGCTCTGACGCTGTCGATGCTCACCGGGCGTTCCTTTCGCCTGACCGGCGTGCGGGCCAACCGCTCGAATCCCGGGCTTCGACCCCAGCACCTGATGGCCGTCCGGGCCGCCGCAACCCTTTGCAACGCCGATGTGACCGGCGATTCAGTCGGCTCCGCGGACCTGACCTTCCGCCCCGGCACGCTCGACCCGCGTGACCTCGACCTGGATATCGGCACCGCCGGCTCGACAGCCCTCGTGCTCCAGACGCTGCACCTGCCGCTGGCCACCCGCTCCGACCGCGCGGTGCTCCTGCGGCTGAACGGCGGAACCTTCAACGAGGCCGCCCCCAGCGAACCGTTCCTCCTCTCCACCTGGAAGGCCCATCTGGACGCGATCGGCCTGCCGATCGGGTTGACCAGCCCCCGCGCCGGCTTCTACCCCCGAGGCAGCGGCCGACTGGACGCCTGGATCGAGCCCGGACAGCCCAGGGCGATCGTCCTCGACGGCCGGGGCCCGCTGACCAGGATCACCGGCATCGCCGGGGTCGCAGGCCTCGACCGAGGCATCGCCGACCGGCTCAAGGCACAGGCCGAGGCCAGCCTGGCTGACCTGGGGGTCGAGATCGACATCAGGATCATCGAGTGGCAGGCCTCCAGCCCGGGCGCCGCCCTCTCGCTGACCGCGCATCACGGGCCAGACTCCATCCCCGCGACCTTCGTCGGCCTTGGCCGCAGAGGGCTGCCCGCCGAGTCGGTCGCCGGCGACGCGGTCGCCCAGTTGCTCGCGTTCGAAGCCCGCGACGGCGCCGTCGACTCGCACTCGGCCGACCAGATCTTGCTGCCGCTGGCCCTGGCCGAGGGCCGCAGCATCTACAACGTCACCGAGGTGACCGGCCACCTGCGGACCAACGCGAAGACCATCACGGCCTTCCTCGACCGGGCCATCGACATTGAGGAGGCCGGCGACGGCACGGGGCGAGTCGTTATTCGCTGACGCTCGCCGCCGTCCGTCTTCGGATCAAAGGTAGCCCAGGTCGGCCAGGCGCTGCTGGATCGCGGCGTCTTCCTCGTCGCTGTAGGCCATCGCCTCGGCCGGCTGGCCGGCTTCCTCGCCGTCGTGGTCCGGGGTCGAGGCATCAACACCCCTGACCACCGCGGGGTCGAGAATCTCGGTGATCACTCGCCCGTCCATGTCGGCCGGCACCGGCACGCCCAGCAGGTGCAGCACCGTCGGCGCGACGTCCATCAGGGTCGCGCCCACGGGCTCGGCGCCTTTGCGGAACGCGGGGCCCGAGGCGACGATCACCCCTTCCATCCGGTGGTCGCCCGTCGGCCCGAACGCCGGTGAGATCAGCTTGTTGGTCGTGAAGTCATACAGCCCGATCGTCCGGTAGCGCCAGTCTCCCAGGACCACGGTCAGGTCGGGCGCCAGCCCCGAGTTGGGCCCGTCGTACAGGTCTTCGCGCTCGTAGACCTTCTCGACCAAGGGCTCGCCGGTCTCGGGATGGGGGATCTCCAGGAGCCCGGCCTTCAGGTCGTCGAGCAGCGGCCTGACATCCTCAGGGTTCACGCAACCCTGCGGCTGGCGGCCTTTCTGGTTGACGAAGATCTGGCCGAAGTTCCCCTGCGTGTACGCCTTCGTCTTCGACCAGTCGATGTGCCGCTTCGACAGGAACCCGGCCTCGGCAACCCGCTCCAGCGGGCTCATCTGCTTGCCCCGGAACCGGCTCACCCGCTGCGAGGCCCCGCCCCATTTCGACATCAACCCATAGAACCACTCGGGGGTGATCCCCCGATCGTAGAAGAACCGCTTCTGCTTGACGTAGAACGAATCCTGCAGCGCAATGTCGCCGCGCTGGAGCAGCCAGACATTGAAGTTGACGTACCACTCGACCGGCCCGAAGCCGTGGTCGCTCATCAGGATCAGGGCCGTGTCGGCCGGCAGCGCGGCCTCGATGCGGCCGATCCCGTCGTCGAGCCGCTTCCAGAAGTCGATGAAGCCGTCGCGGATCGCCGACAGGTCGCGCCCCTTGGCCAGCATGTGGGTGGGGTCCCAGGCATGCCAGAGCTCGTGCTGGATCCGGTCGGTCGCCATCAGATCGTACATGAACAAGTCCCAGTCGCACCGCCTGGCGAGGAACTCGACGGACTTGAGATGGTGCTCCAGGAAGTCGGTCAGATCGGCCAGGGCGGCGGCCTCGTTGCCGCCGTCGTGCACGGTGGTCGACCAGGGGCGGTAAGGGCCCACTTCCTTCTGGAGCTCGTCGAAGAGGGCCTTGTCGCTGGCGAAGTCGGGGGCGTTGGCCGGGCTGAGGAAGTCGCCCAGGTAGAACCCGGGGGCCGACCGCGCCGGGTAGCTCATGGGCACGCCGCCGGCGACGGTGAGCTTGCCGTGGCGGCCTGCGACCTCCCAGACCAGATCGGCCTTGATGGCCCTGGACGAGTTGACCCGGCCGCCCATGGGGTCGTGGCTGTACTCCAGGAACTCGAAGATCCCGTGCTTGCCCGAGTTCTTGCCGGTCATCACGCCGGTCCAGGCCACGGGGCTCAGCGGCGGGAAGATCGACGAGAGCGTCCCCGAGGCGCCGGCCCCCTTCAGCCGGGCCAGGTTCGGCAGGTCGCCGGCTTCGATCAGCGGATTGAGCACGTCCCAGGTGGCACCATCAAGGCCCAGCACGAACACCTTCATGATGCGCAGTCCCTATTTCTCCGCCGGCCAGCCCGACGTCTCGAACCCGAAGCCGTTGCGGACGGCCCACGGCCCGCCCACTCGCCTCGCACCGAACCAGGGTAAACCAAAGCGACGCACGGGGTAAACCTCGAATCGGCCGCCACGCCGGGCGCGCGAAAGCGACCGGCACACCCGATGGCATGCCGGTCGCTTTCGTCGATGTCAGAGCGGGGTCGGGCCGCCGATCAATAAGCGTCGGCGCTGATGACCTCGCCGCCGGCCCTGGTGCCGAGGGCCCACCAGGTCTGCTGGTTGACGGTATCCTTGACGAACCGGACCGAGCCGTCGGCCAGCGCGATGTTCACGCCGCCAGCGTGGTTGCTGGTGGGCGGGGCCGAGCCGAAGACGTCCTGGCCGTAAGTGCCCCAGGGGTTGTTCGAGCACGACCGGGTGTTCGGCGTGCCGACGTGGTTGAACATCGAGAAATTGACGTACCTGGGGTAGGACTGGTACCAGTCGCCGCGGGACCCACCGACGCCGATGGTGCTGGGCGGCAACGCCTTGCAGGCGTTGATGAGGGCCATCGCAGCTTCGCCGGTCATGGCCGGGTTGTTCAGGCCGGTCTCGAAGTGGACCCGCTTCCAGTTGTTCGGGTTGCTGTCGCCGGCCGTCACCGACGACGGCGTGCTGTGGCCGGTGAGCACTTCGCTCCAGAGTGACGTGTTGCTCGTGCCGTCCGTCAGCGCGGCAATCTTCAGCACGCCGCTCTGGTAGTTCGGGCTGATGTCCCAGTCATTCGTCGGGATGAACGTCCCGGTGAAGCCGCCCAGGGCGAAGGGGCCGCCGGCATTGCCGACGTAGTTGCTCATGGTCACCCGGCGCATCGGGGAATCGGACGGGCAGAGGTAACCGGCAACCTGGGTGTTGAACACGGTCGTGTTCTGGGCGTAGTACCCGGAGCCCGAGGCGTTGGGCTGGACCGCGCCCACGTTGTACGCATTCCAGAGCGTGCTCTGCTCGACGAAGGGCAGCAGGCTCAGAAAGCCCGACGGCCCCCAACCCCAGCTATCAATGGGCGAGGGGATGAGCACCGACGGAATCAGCGCGCTATGCGTGCTCAGGTAATTATGAGCGGCCAGCCCGAGCTGCTTCAGGTTGTTGGTGCACTGGACGCGGCGGGCGGCCTCGCGGGCGCTCTGCACGGCCGGAAGCAGCAGCGCGATCAGGACGGCGATGATGGAGATGACGACGAGCAATTCGATCAGCGTGAAGCCACGGCGGAGGGAACGTCGCATGGGGCAATGTCCTTCAGTGCTCGCGATGATCGCGGGCGATATCGAGGAGGGCGGTTATGGGCGGAGTTGGGGCGGGATTGGGCGGTGCGTCAACGCACCGGGGGCGGCGCGACCATCGATCCGCGGGCTTTCGCCTTGGCGCTCAACGGGGCGTTGAGCTCTTCCTTGGTGAATTGATGGACCTTGTGGAGGGTGTTCTCGGGGCCCGCTTGCGGCGCATTGTTGCAACCCGATCCCGCGACAAATGCGACGACCAGGGGCGCAATGAGGGAGGCGGATGTGCGGAGGGAGGGCATCCAGGAACCTCGGATCAGATTGTGTGGGGAACGAAATGGGCGAGGAGGGATGGAAGCGGGTGGGAAATGCCGGGGCCCCCGAGGAATGGGGGCCGAGCGGCGACCGAATCAGCCGACGAGCGACGGCTGATTGACTGATGGCATCACTTATACCCAATCACTATCCCGGCTGCAATGAAATTCCTAATTCTGGGGCAATCGCCGGATCGTCCCGGCGAAAACTTACACGCTTTGCCTGTCATGAGATTGAGATACATATTATGGCTTGGCAGACGTAGCGGCCGGCAGCGAACGGATCTCGACGTCGCGGAAATCGACCTCCGCCGCCTCGATCTCCAGCGCGATCCTCCCGCGCGTGATCGGCCTCGACTCGCCCGGCTTGGAGGGGTCCTCGACGAGCCGAACTTTCACGGCGCGATTGACGACCGTCCCGTTGAGGATGTGCGTCGTGCTGTCGCCGCTCACGATGATCTCGGCGGTGTTCCAGCCCTCAACCTCGATCGGGCCGGGCAGACGGCCCTGGTACGCGATCCCCTTGCCCCCCATCACGCGGACCTCGCCGCCGCGGTCGGCCGGCATGAAGGTGGGGATCTCGGCCGTCAGCGTCTTCGGGTCGGTCCAGGTGTCGACCTGGAATTGATCCAGCGCGATCAGGTCGCCCACGTCGGTCTGCTGCACCTGGAACTGGAGCGACCTGGGCCAGACCGCGTCTTTCCCGAGAATATGATAATACAAGCCCGCGTCACGCTTGAGCTTCAGGCGGGGCTCGAACTGCTTCTTGCCCCAGCGGTACTTGAACCGAAAATGATAGTCTCCATATTCATCATTTGTACCGATATATCCCATCACGACCTTGCTTCCATGTTCTGCATTCTTATACAGACGGATCATGCCATCTTCGATCGTGATGACATGATCCGGATCTTTGTCCTTGCCATGAACCTGGAGGAACGTATACCATCCGGTCAGGTCCCGGCCGTTGAACAGGGGCTTCCAGCCCTCGTCGGCCCCCGCGGGCTCCTGCGCCTGGGCGACGAGCATCAGGGCCGCCGCGATCGTCGTGGAGATCATCGATTGGAGATCCATGGTGAGAGGATTGGCGGGAACGCTCAGGGCGACTTGAGATAGGCGATCACGTCGGCCAGGCCCTGTGCCCCGAGGGCTTCTTCGAGCCCCTCGGGCATCAGGGTCCGCCCACTGGGCCGCATCGCCTCGACTTCGGAGCGGAGGACCGACTGCTCGACCCCCTCGGCGGCCCGCAGCTTGAGGCTCGAGCCCGTCTCCTCGACCAGCAGTCCCGAGAGGGTCTGGCCCCGCTTGGTGACGACGAGGAAGGCGACGAACTCGGCCGAGACGTCGGCATTGGGGTCGAGGATATCCTTGAGCAAGGCCGGTGCCGGCCGTCCCGCCACGCCGGACAGATCGGGGCCCACGCGGGCCCCACGTCCCTGGCGCTGGTGGCAGGTCAGGCAGTTTTTCGCGAACAGCTCGCCGCCGCGTCGGGCGTCGCCGCCCAGGTTCAGGGTCGGCTGGAAGGCCCGGACCACCGCGGCTCGATCCGGCGGGGTCGAGCCGGCGAGCAACGCCTCGACCCGACCGCGAAGCTTGGTGTCGGGCGTCAGCCGCAGGGCGTCGCGGTCGGCAGGCGACAGCTCCGTCAGGGCGATCGTGTCGGCCTCGATCGCGTCGACCAGGACCGAGGCCAGCGGCACCGAGCGGGTCAAGGAGGCCAGGACCTCGCGCCGGACGCGGGTGGAGAGCCCCGCCCATTCCGCCAGGATCGTCGTGGCCAGGCCGGGCGAGTCGACCTCGCCGATCGATCGGGCGGCGGCCGACTGCACCGAGTCGGGCTGGCCGGCGCGGAGCAGCGAGGGGACGACCGAGGAGGCTGCCTCGGGGCGGCAAAGGGCCAGCACGGCGAGCGCCCGGGCGCGTGCCTCGGGAGCCGCGTCAGCCGAGGCGACGACTTCGGCCGAGCGGTCGAGTAGGGCTTCGATCCCTGCGAATCCGGCGTCTTCGGACATTCGCAATCGCAGCGGCTTGCCGGCTCGGGCCAGGCCGTCGGACAGCCCGGACAACAGCGCGAGCCGGCCGTCGACCGAGGACTCTCCCGCACCGGGGGTCAACCGCGCGGCCAGCGCCCGGACCTCGTCGGGCCGATCGCTGGCCCCGACGATCGAGGCCGCCATCGCCAGCATCCGGCCCTGGTCGGGGTCGGCCGAGGCCAGCCAGCCGGGCTTCGCCTCGATCAACGCCTGCAAGAATGTCCAGGCCGTCCGGCGCAACCCGCTCAGCACCGCCAGGCGTGCCCACTCGTCGCCCGAGTCCCGCGCGGCCACCCGCGCCAGCGCCGCCGGAACGCGTGCGTCGTCCAGATCACCCAGCGCGATCGCCGCCCGCATCCGGACCCTGATCTCGGGGTCGTCGGCCGCCTTGATCAAGGCGTCAGCCAGCCCACGGCGGCCGGCCGCAAGCCTGGCGGCGGCCTCGCGCACTCCGGCCGAAGGATCGGCGAGCGCACCGGACAGCGAGGCGTCATCGAGCGATCCCAGGCCGTCAAGCGTCCAGAGGGCATGGGCACGGCCTAGCGGGGTCTTACCGCCCGCCGCCAGCTCGACCAGCGCCGGGACCGCCGCCGTGTCGTGCCGTTCGACGATCAGCCTCTGGGCCGTGTCACGCCACCAGCCGTCGGGGTGCGACAGCGCGGCGACGAGTTCGGTGGTCGGGGCCTTGCCCAGGCGGGGCAGGGTGCCGGCCATCGAGTCCCGCCTGGCGATGCGCCAGAGTCGGCCTCGGTTGTTCCAGCGGCGGAAGTCGACCGACTTGCGCAGGTCCTCGGGCACGAACTGCGGGTGCTCGACCATCTCGCGGTAGAAGTCGACCACGTACAGGGCCCCGTCGGGCCCGTTCGCCAGGTTCACAGGCCGGAACGAGGGGTCGGTCGACGCCAGGAACTCGCGGTCGGGCTCTGCTCTTCGTGCCAGGAAGGTCGCCCCGCGCGGCTCCAGGATCCGCCGCTGCACCAGGTTCGTCAGGGACTCGCAGACGAATGCGTTGCCGCGATAGCCCTCTCCCAGCGCACCGCCGCGGGCGATCGTCGGGCCGCAGCTCGCGTTGAAGTAGGCGGTCGATTCGCGGTTGAAGGTGGTCGGCGACGGGCTAATGGGGAAGACCCGGCCGCCGTCGGCGGGGTCGAGGATCGGCGCAACGGTCGACGACTCGGCCAGGTAGGGGTTGCGAGCCAGCGTGGCCTCTTCGAGCACGACGTGGCGGACCGGGATCGTGTTCCAGGACGGGAAGCGGTTGCCCCAATCGTCGCGGGGCAGGCCGAACTGGCTGAATCCCGAGATGAGCTGGACCTCACCGGTGTCGGGCCTGAAGCGGAAGTCATGCCGGCCGAGGGCCAGGGCCTTGTCGGCCGGATCGCCCGGTCGACGAATCAGGCCGTCGCTGCGGCCGTTGGCGGCGTACACCCAGTTGTCGGCCCCCCAGCTCAGCCCGTTCACGCGGAGCTGCTGGTTCCCCTCAACGAAGCCCGTCAGCACCACGCGGCGCTCATCGGCCACGCCGTCGCCGTCATTGTCCTTGACGAAGACGATGTCGGGGGCGGCGGTGACCAGCACCCCTCCCGCCCAGGGCAGGAGGCCGCTCGGGAAGTTCAGCCCATCGGCATAGGTCGTGACGATCTCGTATCGGCCATCGCCGTCGCGATCTTCCAGCCGGCGGACCTTGCCCGACTTCGGGCCGACCGGGTAGTCGGTCATCTCGGCGACGAAGAGCGCCCCGTCGGCGTCCCAGGCCACGGCCACCGGGCTGGCGATGTCGGGCTCGGCGGCGACCAGGCCGATCGTCAGGTCGGGGTCGGCCAGCCGCAGGGTCGCCCGCTCGTCGGCCGGCGAGAGGGGCCCGGTCGGGGCTGGCCCCTCGGCCGAAAGGGCCGCGACCCAGCCCAAGGGAAGCAAGGCGACCGCCCCGACGACGAGGAGTCGACGGGCGGGACGAGGCGCATACCACATCATTGAGATTCCATCGGTCTCGAGGTCTGAACCCGCGTCCATACCCCCGCGTTCAGCGGGCCTTGGCCTCGTCGTGGAGCTGATTCAGCAGCCCGATGGCCTCGTCGACGATCATCTCGCCGGTGCCCGGCGGCACGAAGCTGTGAAGGCCGGTCCAGGTCTGGTAACCGCCAAGCTCGTGCCCCTTGCGGTCGGGCACATAGCCGATGTAGTCATTGGCCAGCTCGAAGACATAGGTGTGCCGGAACGGCGAGCGCCGCTTGATGTCCTGGCCCAGCACGGTGAAGAACTCGGCGGGCACGCCGACGATGGCGGTGTCTCCCACCCGGATTGCCTGGACCCAGGTCTTGCGCTCCTGCCCCTTCAGGGGTGCCAGCTCCTTGCGCATGGATCGGAAGACGTCGACGACGGATTGGGCGGCCTTGGCATCCTTCACCTTGTGCGCCTCGTACGCCACCACGGCGGCGTCGTCCTTGGCCTCGTCGAAGTCGCGCACCTTGACGGTGATCTCCTTGCGGATCCCCTTCACCACACCGACCGGGCTGGGGGTCGCCTTGGCCAGGGTGTCGCGCACCGCCTGCTTGATGCGGATGGTCATCTCGGCGGCTTTCAGGTCGAGGTTGTGGGTCGAGCCCGAGGCGCCTTCGAAGAACAGGACGGTCCCCCCTTCGGCGTCTTCCAGCTCCTGCGCGGCCAGGCCGTAGAACGCCGGGGAACGCTTGCCGGGCGTCTTCCCGCCGATGGTGTGGGTGGAGTGGTTGAACATGAGGGCTTCGAGCGACCCGTCCTTGCGGCGGAAGGCCCAGACGGGAAGCTCGGGGTCGAACGGGCCGGTGGGCCGCAGGACGTCATCCAACGCGCCGACCCAGAAGATCATCCCGTTGGACAGGAGGAGCCGGCTGTTGCGGCCGACGGATGACTCCTCGCCCTGGCGAAACTCCATCGTCACGGGCGTCAGCCGTTTGTCAGCCGCGATGGCCGCCTCGACCGCCCGGTCCCCCACCTGTTGGGTGAAGGCCTCTTCGCGTGTATATCCGTGGATGGTCACCGTCGTGGGGGCGTGGTGCGTGTGCGTCGCGTTGATCAGGATGTTGTCGAACGGGATGCCGGTGGCCTTCTCGATCGCGCGAGCGGAGCGGTCCAGCACGTCGCGATTGACCATCAGCACGTCGCACTCCACCAGCGCGACCTTTGCCCCCTTGGGGTCCTGGATCACGACGGCCGAGGCCCGCAGCCTCCCCTCCTGGCCCTTGACCTTGTACGGGCCGATCCCGCCGCCGATCACCAGCGAGTCGTCCGCGACCAGGTCCACGGCCGCGGCGCCGGCCATCAGCTCGCCGGCTTCGGCGTGGGCGAAAGGGCCGACAGAGCCCAGGAGGATCCCAATTGCCGCGAGGTTCCGTCGCATCATCGCCGTCATCTCCGCAGATTCACACGGCGCCGGCCCGGGGCCGGCGTTTCGGGAATTCCATAGTTTAAGCCGGGCGGCGGCGCGAAGCCGCCCCCCAGGCGGGAAAGGTCGCGGATCGCGCGGCTCAGGAGGCTGGCGAAGGCACCGGGTTGATCGCCTTGGGCGTGGCAACCTTCTTCCCCGACTTGCGTATCCGGGCTAGCTCGGCGGGCGTCTGCCCCAGTGGAGGCGCGGGGGGCATGGTGCCCGGAGGCAGGTTCTTGGGCGTCCCGGTCAAGCGGTCTTCCGATCCGCAGCCGAGGAGCGTCGAGACCAGGAACAAGGCTGCGAACCGCGCGATTGGGCGTCGCATAGAGTTCATCTCTGGAGGTGAGGGTTCGGACGCGAGGGCGACGCCGGGCGAACAGCCGAAAGACTCGCGGCTTCCGAGGGCGAACAGACTCAGTAGGAGTCGGAGCTGATGACCTCGCCCAGCCCGCGACTGCCCAGGGCCCACCAGGTCGGCAAGGCGATGGTGTCCTTGATGAACCGGACGGAGCCGTCGGCCATGGCGACGTTCACGCCGCCGGGGTGGTTGCTGCTGGACGCCGCCGAGCCGGCCGGCCCGACGAACTGGACGTAGGGAATGTCGCCGGCGTTGCCGCATTGCAGGCTGTTCGGCCCGTTGACGTGCATGTAATTCACCAGGCTGACGTGCGTCGGATAAGCCAGCAGCCAGTTGTAGCCCAGGTAGACCGATGCGGTGCCGTTGGCCACCGTCGTGTTGGGCAGGCTCTTGCAGCTCATCGCGAACTGGGTCGCGCCGGCGGCCCCGGTGTTGATCTTCGAGGAGTCGGTTCCGGGGAAGATCACGCGTTTGGCGTTGGGCGAGTTGGGCGTGATCGGGGCGGCGCTGGCGTTCGTCCCGATCCCGATGAGGTGCTCGCTGAAGACGGCGGTGTTGGACGTGCCGTCGGTGATCGACGAGATGCGGACGAGGCCGGCCCCTCCCCCCCAGCCGGTCGTTCCGATATCGCCGTTAAGCTTCAGATCCTTCGGCGGGATGATCGTGCCGCTATACGCCATGATCTGGCCGGGACCGCCGAAATTCCCCACATAGCTGATCGACGCCCAGGGGTAGCCGGGTCGCTGGCCGATGCTCTCCGAGGGGCAGAGCAGCGACGCCACCTGGGTGTATCCCGCGGTGGTCGCCTGATAGCCGTAGTTACCCTGCCAGAAGTTCATCGAGTCATAAAGCGGCGACTGCTCGAGCTGGGGCAGGATGGCGACCGCCCAGGACCAGGAGAAGCCCGAGTCCTGGGTCTCGGAGGTGTTGTAATTGCACTGCATGGGCATCGTTTCATACGTCGCGATGTAATTTTGTGCCGCCAGGCCGAGCTGCTTCAAGTTGTTGATGCATTGGGCGCGGCGGGCGGCCTCGCGGGCGCTCTGCACGGCGGGCAGCAGCAACGCGATCAGGACGGCGATGATCGAGATGACGACGAGGAGCTCGATCAGGGTGAATCCACGAGTCCGGCGCATCGATGGGATCCTCGAGTGAGAAGCCGCGGGCAGGGGGTGGGAGCGGGCGTGCGGGAGGGAGAGGAGGCGGGGCAAGATCCGAATGAAGGCAACGTGTCGGAATTCGGAAGAATTCCGGCCAGTTGCCGCGCAAGATACAGCGTTCCGTTTACATATGCCAGAAGATTTCTGGCTTTTCTCACCTCACAGAAACTCACCGCGATGAGGACGTTCAGTCGCCCCTGATGACGGCAAAGGACCGGGCGGTCGCGCGGCCCCTCCGAGGGAAGCGCAGCGCAAGGAAAAGCGACCGAACCCACGGCCAATGGCCGCCCGATCCGATCGCTTTTTCATGCATCTCGATTGATTGAATCGAGGCGACGTCAGACCGACGCGGCGGTGTACAGCGGCTCGATGCGCTCGCCGGTGCAGATCCGCAGCGGGCGGCCCAGGCGGTCGCGCACTTCGGAGGCGGGATCGACGCCCAGGGCGCCATAGATCGTCGCGGCAAGGTCGGTCGGGCTGAAGGCGCGGGTGACGGGGAAGGCGCCCATCTTGTCCGACTTGCCGATGACCTGACCGCCCACCACGCCGCCGCCGGCGAAGACGGCCGGGAAGACCGCCGGCCAGTGGTCGCGGCCCGGCACGGCGCCCGGCGTCAGCTCGGCGATCTTCGGCGTCCGGCCGAACTCGCCCAGCAGCACCACCAGGGTGTCGTCCAGCATCCCGCGCACTTCCAGGTCGTCCAGCAGGGCCGAGACCGCGCGGTCCAGCGGCGGCAGCAGGGCGTTCTTCAGTCGGGGGAAGTTGTCGGTGTGCGTGTCCCAGGTCTGCACAATTCCCATCGTCGCCTGCACGATCGGCACACCGGCCTCGACCAGGCGGCGGGCCATCAGCAGCGACCTGCCGAAGAGGTGGCGGCCGTAGCGGTCGAGTTGCTTCGGGTCTTCGCGCTCGAGGTCGAGCGCCTTGCCCACCCGGCCGCTGGAGAGCATGGCCAGCGCGGCGTCTTGCTGGTCGACGAAGGCGTCGCCCGCGGGCATCGGCGCCGCCTGGCTCATCAGGTGGCGGCGGCGGTGCAGGCGTGGGCTGTCCAGCCCTTCGGCCAGCGACAGGCTGTCGTCGCGTGATTCGGGCTTGTTGGGGTCGATCTTGAGCTGCCAGGGGTCGTGCCGCGAGCCGAGGAACCCGGCGTCCTGGCCGGGCCAGGTCAGCGGCCCTTCCACCAGCCTGACCGGCAGCGCAACGCCGTTGGGAACCCCCTCGCCCCGGCTCCCGCCCATGCTGTCGAGCACCGCGCCATAGCAGGGGAAGTCGTCGCGAGACGCCACACGGTCCAGGTCGCTCGCCCCGCGCGGGCTGCTCACCTGGCCGGTCAGCACCCGGTGCACCGCCAGCAGGTGGTTCCCCTCGGGGTGCGACATCGTCCTGACGATCGCCAGCTTCTTGGCCTGCGAGGCGAGGCCCGGCAGGTGCTCGCACATCTGGATGCCCGGCACGGCCGTGTCGATCGGCTTGAACTCGCCTCGGATCCCCTCGGGGGCGTCGGGCTTCATGTCGAACGAGTCGTGCTGGCCCAGCCCGCCGCTCATCAGGATCAGGATCACCGACTTGGGCCGGCCCCCTTTGCCCGTCGCTGCACTGGCCCCGCGCGCCGCCAGCAGGCCGGGCAAACCCAGCCCTAGGTAGCCAGAACAGCCGACCTGAACGAACGAACGACGAGTCAGCAGGTTGCCCCCGCCGCGGAGGAAGTCAGGTCGGGCCATCGGATCAGCTCCTGAACCAAGGTCGCCCCGTCGGCTCTCCCGCCGGGCGCGCTCACCACTCGAAGTTTAACATTTGCCGGCAAAACATCCAGGCCCATCTCAGGCTCGCCATCATCCACCCAAGGAATCAGGGATGAATTTTCGCCACATTCAGGCCAGGATCTCGGAGATCGGTTCGCCGCCGTGGGCGATGTGGATCGGCCGGCCGGTGAGGTCCGGCAGCATCAGGGTCGGGTCGATGCCCAGGAGCTGGTACATGGTCGCCACCAGGTCGCCGGGCGTCACCGGCCGGTCCCTCGGCAGTCCGCCCATGCGGTCGCTGGAGCCGACGACGCAGCCCTCCTTCACGCCACCGCCGAGAAGCAGCGCGAAGCCGCACTGCGGCCAGTGGTCGCGGCCCCCTTTGCCGTTCACCTTGGGCGAACGCCCCATCTCGCCCATCACGACGACGAGCGTGCTGTCCAGCAGGCCTCGGGTCTCGAGGTCTTCCAGCAGTGGCGTGACGATCTCGTCGAGGTTGGGCAGGTTGAAATCTTGCAGCATCGAGAAATTCTTCTCGTGCGCGTCCCAGTGGCCCGCGCCCCGAGACTCGGTGGTCACCGCCACGAACGGCACCTCGGCCTCGACCAACTTGCGGGCGACCAGCATGCTCGTGCCGAACAGCGAGGTCCCGTAGCGAGCCCGCGTGGCCTCGGTCTCCCGGCTCAGGTCGAAGGCGGCGCGGGCTCGGCTGGAGGTGATCAGCTCCATCGCCTTGGCCCGGACGTGGTCCATCGCGACGAACTCGCGCGACCGATCCAGGACCGACAGGTGCCTGTCCATCTCCCCCAGCAGGCTGCTCCGGCCGCTCAGGCGGATGGGGGTCAGGCCGGGCATCTCGTCCAACGAGGGGAGCCGAGGCTCCCCCTTGGGCGAGATCGGGTTGTAGAACTCGGCATCCTGGTTGAACTCGCGGTCGAACTTCGGGTCGCACCCCGAGAACATCGGGTCGAACTGGCCGCCGAGGTAGCCCCCATACGGCCCGGCCCGGCGCAAGCCCTGGCTGTACCCGGGGTGGGACGGCAGGAAGACCGACGCGGGCAGGTCGCGCGGGCCCAGCCCCTGCTGCTGGCAGACGGCCGCCACGCCCGGATGGTCGCTGCGCTTGGCGTAATAATTCTCGCGGTCGTCGCCGCCGGTGAAGCCCGTCAGCATCGCGTACGGGTTGTGGCTGTTGTAGCCGTGCGTCACCGACCGGATGAGCGAGGCCTTGTGCATCCACTTCGCCAGCTTCGGCATGTGCTCGCAGATCGAGACGCCGGGCAGGCTGGTGGAGATGGCCTTGAACGGCCCGCGGACCTCCGCCGGCGCATCGGGCTTCATGTCGAACGTGTCGATGTGGCTGGGCCCGCCGAACAGGTTCACCAGGACGATCGACTTGGCCCGTCCGCTCCGTGGAGCCGGGGCCAGTTGTCGAGCCTGCAAGAGCCTCGGCAGAGTCATCGAGCCGAACAGCGAGAGCCCGCCGACCCGCAGCACTTCGCGCCTGGTGGCACCGTCACAGGCCCGCACGGGGCGGCCCCCAGAAATCGAGAGCATGGCGTCTCCCTCCTCGTCGATGGAGGCCCCGGCATCAACTTGCATTCGTTGAACAACCATCCAACACTGTAGCCCGCCCGCCGACTGCCAACAACCCGGCCGCGGGCCGGCCCTTCCTGGCGGCCCGCGCACCCACTACGTTGGGGGGCAAGACCTGCCGGGCGAAGGTCGCCCCCAACCCCTCAGATTGGACGTGCAACCCATGAGATTTCCGTTCATCAACGCCACCCTGGCGATCGGCCTGATCGCATCCCCCGCAGCGGCGGAAGGCTTCAAGGCGGGCTTCGCCGAGCGCGACATCACGCCGGCCGTCGGCATGGAGGCGCCTGGCGGATACGGCAAGGCGCACCACACGTCGATCCACGATCCGAGCAAGGTGCGGGCCTCGGTCTTCGACGACGGCAAGAGCCGCGTCGCCGTCGTCGGCATCGACGCCCTGGGCATCCGCGGCGACACGGTCGCCAAGGTCCGGGCCGCCGCCGAGGCCAAGACCGGCATCCCCGCCGGCTCCATCCTGATTGGCGCCTCGCACTCGCACTCCTCGGGCCCGCTCGTCTGGACAATGCGCGGGGATTTCGACGACGCGCCCGAGCTGATCCAGAAGCTCGCCTATGACGAGTCGACCATCGTCGACTCGAAGTATCTCGCCCAGGTCGAGGCCGCCCTCGTCGACGCCATCGTCGAGGCCGACGCGAAGAAGGTCGAGGCCAAGGCCGCCGCGGGCAAGGGGTACGAGACCACCGTCGCCTACAACCGCAGGTTCCGCATGAGGGACGGCCGCACGGTCACCCATCCGGGCCTGGGCAACCCCGAGATCATCGAGCCCGCCGGGCCGGTCGACCCCGAGGTCGGAGTCATCGGCGCCTGGGCGGCGGACGACCCCGACAAGCTGCTCGGCTGCATCGTGAACTTCGCCTGCCACGCCACCACCAGCCCCGTGGGCGCCTCGGCCAATTACATCCACTACATCGAGAAGGTCATTCAGGGCTATTACGGCAAGGACACCGTCGTCGTCTTCCTCGCGGGCGCCTCGGGCGACGTCACCCAGGTCAACAACCAGAGCCCGACCGTCCACCCGTCCGGCGACCGCTGGGCCCAGCGCGTCGGCGGCAAGGTCGGCGCCGAGGCCCTCAAGGTCCTGCTCGCCGCCGACCCCGGCCCGCTCACCCCGGTCGCCGCGCTGTCGAAGACCTGGACTATCGCCCGCCGCGTCCCCGACCCCGCACGCGTGAAGACCGCCTACGAGATCGTCACCCAGGATCCCGCCACCTCGAAGGTCGACGACACCACCCGCACCTTCGCCAAGGAGACGGTCGTCCTCGACGCGCTCCTGAAGCGCGAGCCGGCCGTGCAGGTCGAGGTCCAGGCCATCCAGGTCGGGCCGGCCGTCTTCGTCACGAACCCGGCCGAGTATTTCTGCCGCTACGGCCTCGAAATCAAGGCCGCCAGCGGCTTCCCGTTCACCTTCCCGGTCTCGCTGGCCAACGGCTGCGTCGGCTACGTCCCGACCCTCGAAGCCTTCAACCCCGACGGCGGCGGCTATGAGACTCGCCTGACCAGCTACAGCAACCTGGAAATCACCGCCGGCGACCAGTTCCGCGACACCGGGATCGACCTCGCCCGCAAGCTCACCCCCGGCGTCAACCCGGGCGCCGCCGCTCGCCCGCCGTTCAACAGCAAGGCCTGGCCCTATGGAGACATCAGGCCCGAGCTGAAGTAACCAGGAACCGCCCACCGGGCCCGGCCGAATGTCGCGCTGGGCCCGGTCAGACCTCAAGGAGGAACACCCCATGTCCGAGCCGGAATTCCTCAGGGCGATCCCCGTCCTCCGCATCTTCGACGAGGCCAAGGCGAAGGCCTTCTACGTCGACTTCCTCGGCTTCCGGGTCGACTGGGAGCACCGCTTCGCCCCCGAGGCCCCGCTCTTCCTCCAGGTCTCCCGATCCGGCCTCCTCCTCCACCTCTCCGAGCACCACGGCGACGCCTGCCCCGGCAGCGCCACGACGATCATCACGAACGGACTGGACGCCTTCCACGCCGAGATCACCACCAAGAACAACCCGTTCATGAAGCCCGGCATCGAGCACGAGCCGTGGGACGCCCGGGCCCTGACCGTCATCGATCCCTTCGGCAACCGCCTCCTCTTCCGCGAGCCCAACCAGAACGCCACCCTCGCCGCCTTCGCCGGCTGATCTCGAAATCTCGCCCCCCCTCCCGGATTCTTGGAACCGCCGGCCCTCGGCATGCCATAGGTTGCATCGGTTCGGGACATCGCGGCGGGAGGGAGGGCCAACCCCTTGGCAATCGGCGACAACCCGGCCACATCCAGGCAGCTCCTCACCCTGCTGACCCTGGGCACCACCCGGGGGCTGACCGACGGCCAGCTCCTGGAGCATTTCTGCACCTCGCGCGGCGACCCTGCCGAGCTCGCCTTCGCGGCGCTCGTCGACCGCCACGGCCCGATGGTCCTGCGCACCTGCCGCGCGGTCCTGGGCAACGAGCCCGATGCCCACGACGCCTTCCAGGCCACCTTCCTCGTCCTGGCCCGCCGCGCCCATCGCCTCTGGATCAAGGACTCGCTCGCCCCCTGGATCCACGAAGTCGCCCACCGGACCGCCACCTGCGCCCGTTCCGCCAACGGCCGCCGCCGTCGCCTGGAAGCCCGCGCCACCGAGGCCAGGACCTATTCCGATCCGACCCGCGAGGCCACCCTCGCCGAGCAATCCCAAGTCCTGCACGCCGAGCTCGCCCGCCTCCCCGACCGCGATCGGGCTCCGCTCGTCCTCTGCGACCTCGAAGGCCAGACCCACGAGCAGGCCGCCCGTCACCTGGGCTGGCCCATCGGCACCGTCAAGAGCCGCCTCACTCGTGCCCGCGATCGCCTGAAACTGAGGTTGATCCGACGGGGCCTGTCCCCGCTCGTCCCCCTCGCCGTCGACCTGCCCGTTGTCCCGCCATCATTGCTGAAATCCACCGTCACCCTGGCCACCCGCTTCGCCGCGTCTCGAACGCTCCCCCTCGGCCTCGCCACAACCCTGACCTGGGAGGTCCTCCGCGCCATGACCATCCTCCGATCCCTGAAAGCCGCCGCCGTCCTCACCCTCATGACGGCCACCGCCACCGGAGTCGTCCACCTCGCCCTCGCCGGCCCTTCCGACGGCGGGCAGGGTCAGGCTGAAAGCCCGAAGAATGAGCCTTCCGTTGCCCGCGCCGAAGCCAAGGCGGACACCGAAGTCTCAGTCGCCAAGCTCGGAACGCTCCAGCCCACCCTGAAAGCCCGAGGAATCGTCGAGGCGACAGCCCCCATCTCGGTGGACAATCCGATCGCGGGCATCTCATCAATCGCCTCGATCGTCCCCGATGGGACGCGCGTCAAGAAGGGAGACGTCGTCGGCAAGCTTGTGAATCCGACCACCGAGGAACGCCTTGCCGCCCTGACTCGCGAAGTGAAAACAGCGGACTCTGGCGTTGCCAAAAGCACCCTTGAGCGCGAAATCGCCGAGATCGCCGTGGTGGAGTATCGGGACGGAAACTACAAAGCTGAGCTTGAAGGCTTGAAAGCTGAAGTCGCCCTGGCCAAATCCACGCTGACTTTGGCCGAAGAACGCCTGGAAGTTCTAAAAGCAGTCCAGCAGGCGGGAGCCAAAGCGCTTGCCGCAAGGACGGATCCAACTCCCACCGATTTCTTGGCCAAACTCGAACTCGACGATCGTGCGGCCGAGGCCCTCCCCAACCTCGAACGCGCAAAATCCCGCTTCGAACGGGCCATGACGAAGCTGGATATCCTGCAGAAATACAGCAAGAGATCGGTCGTCAAAAAACTCGAACTCGAAGTCTTCAAGGCGAAAATCACCGAGGACGAGGCGAAGTCGGCCCTGGAATCCGCGGAGGGAAAAAAGAAGGAGGCGGAAGCCCGAATGGAGGCCGGGACGGTCACGCTCACCGCCCCCGCCGACGGTCGAGTCTTCCACTCCAATGATCCGAACAAAATCAGCGAGGGTCCGACGATCGGCGTCGGTGCAAGGGTCCGCGAGCGGCAGCTCCTCTTCAATATCATGCGCCCAGACGACCCCATGCGGCTCAACTTCAAGGTCCCCGAATCGATCGTCGACCGCGTCGTCCTCGGCCAGAAAGTCCTCGTCCAAATCGATGCTTACTCTGGCCAGTCCGTCTCGGCGGTTATCGCCAGCGTGGCCCCGCGACCCGACCCGAGCACGTTCAACTCGGACGGCAGGAAGGTCTACACGACCCTGGTCAAACTCGAAGCCGGCCTCGACGGCCTTCGCCCCGGCATGACCGCCGGCACCGAGATCTCGCTTGGCGAGAAAAAAAACGCGGTCCTCATCCCCATCCTGTCGGTCGTCAACCGCAAGGGTAAGCCCCACGTCGCGGTGAAAAATCCCGCCGGCGGCTTCGACTGGCGAGAGGTCACCACGGGCCTGGACGACGGCGAGCAGATCGAGATCGGGCCTGAGCTCAAAGCCGGCGAGATCGTTTCCAGCCAGCCCACCACACTCATGAGCGACGAGGAGAAGCGAGAAGCGGACGAGGCCACCAAGCCATCTCGCCCATCCCAGCGTCCCTCCGGACGGCGGCCGCTTTCCAGGCCCGAGCAGAACTGAGAGTGGCCGGGAGATCGCGACAAGCCTACTCTGTCCCGACCTCTCGCCGAGCGCAGCGGCAGCCCGGGCGGCGCATCCGTTCGAGTCGGCCCGATCGAGATCGTCAACCTTCCTTGGGCACTGCGAAGCTCATGTGGTGGGCGCAGTGGACGCACTGGAGGCGTTCCCACTCAGCCTTGCTCAGGGGGCCGAAGAGGCGGTGGGGGGCGACGGGGCCTCCCTTCGACTTGTAGTGGGCGATGGCAGCCCTCAGGCCCTCGGCCTCGTCGCGGGGGTTGCCCGCATCGGTCGGCTCGAAGGCGGGGGGTTTCGGCAGGCCTTCGGGGAGGATCCCGTCTTCGAGGACCCGGCGTTTGGTCTCCGCGTCGAGGAGCGCCGCGGGATCAACCGGCGTCGAGGCGGGCAGGTCGACGACCTTGCGCATCACGGTGGACAGGTGCAGGAAGATTTGCGCAAGCGACCACTGGCCGACGGTCTCGTGGCCGGCAAGCAGCCGCTCAGCGTCGGCCATCACGTCGTCGAGCGTCTGGAATTGGAGCGAGCGTCGTCCGGCCGTCATCGTCAGGGTCCACCGTCGTTGAGAGGGAGAGGGGCCGGGGGATCAGTCCATCCGCACACCGATGGAGAGCAGGATATTGGCGAATCGCTGCTGGTCGCCGGTCTGGATCGTCAGGACATGGTCGGGCGTGATGACCGCCTCGTAGAAATCCCACTTCTTGATCGGATCCAGGGTCAAGGGAAGGCCGGCCCGGCGGATCACGTCGCGGTACTCGTCCCAGACCGGGGGGTCGGCGTCGAGCGTGTACGGATCGGAGGATTCGTACATCATGGTGTGCACCGCGTCGAACGGGGCGGCGGTCAGGAGGACCTCCAGCACCTGGGCGCAGGTCACCAGGCCCGGGGCCAGGTTCAGGCTGACCAGCTCGGCGTTGGGGCCCTTCTTGGTCGAGGCCGGATAGTTGCCGTCGGCGATCAGGACCATCGAGTGGTGACCCGCGCGTGCGAGAACCTCGTTGATCTTCGGGTGGATGAGCCGGTGGTTGAGCATGAAAGTTGGTCTCGAGTCTCGAGGCGGTGTCAGCCGGTCGTCAAGCTGTGGAAGGCTGCGATGGTCCGGCGGGCGGCGGCCTCGGGATCGGGCAGGGGGAGGGCCTCGGCCGAGAGGTACCCTTTGTAGCGGATCGAACGCAGGGCCGAGATGATCGGGCCGAAGTCGATGTGGCCCATGCCGGCGGCCCTGCGGTTGGAGTCGACGAAGTGGACGTGGCCGATCCTCGGGCCCCCCGACAGCAGGCCGTCGGCGATGTGCACCTCTTCGATGTTCATGTGGAACAGGTCGGCCAGCAGCGCCACGTTCTCGGCACCGCTGGCGGTCAGGAGCTTCAAGGCGTCCTCGACCGTGTTCGACAGGTTCGACTCGTACCTGTTCAGGGGCTCGAACAGGAGCGGGACGCCGTACGCCTTGGCGTGCTCGCCCAGCTCGGCCAGGGCCTCACCCAGATATCCCAGCGCCCGATCCTTCTCCACACCGTCGCCGTGCCGCCCCTGCATCGAGCCGACGATGGCCGGTGCGTGGAAGGGGCCGGCCAAGTCGATGATCCGCCGGACGAAGTCGCGCGCCTCCTCGCGAACGCCCGCATCCTCATGCGTCAGCGTGAGCTTGTGCCGCACCCAGCCCGCGCCCGTGCCCACGGCGGCCAGTGCCATGCCGTGGTCGGTCAGCAGTCGGCGGAGCAGGGGGCGGTCGACGTCCTCGGGCTCGGCCCCGGGGGGGAAGACCTCGACGGCGTCGAAGCCCAGCGCGGCGGCGCGGGCGACCGACGTGGGCAGGCTATCCCGATAGACGAACGGCCCGCCGAGGGCCTCGGGCACCAGGCAGATCGTGACGCTCGACTTCATCGCGGCTCCCTCCAAAACGTGCTCAGGCGGGGGGGATCCATCCGAGGATCTCGGACAGGCGGGCCGGGTCCTTGCCGTAAAGGCCTCGATAGGCGTCGCGGGTCGGCCAGAGGCGCACCCGCTCCTTCTCGGCGTGGTTCATGGTGATGTTGGCCAGCAGGTGGTCGAGATAAGGGTTGCGATAGCGGTCGAACGTGTCGTCGGCGAACTCCGCGACCCCCTCGACCTGGCCCACCAGCGTCGGCACGATCTCCTCGAAGATCAGGTCACGCACCCAGCGTGCCGCGCGGCGGTCGGACACCACCTCGCGCACGGTGCGGAACCCCTCGGGCAGGAACTTCGCCGTCAGGGCCGTGTGCGCCCCGTTCAAGATCCGGACCTTGCGCAGGTAGAACGGGGCCAGGTCGGTGACCGGGCGGATGTTGGGGTGGTCGAAGACCGGGAAGTCACGCCCTGCGGGCTTCTCGATCGCCCAGAGCCGGTAGGGCTCGGCCGAGATCAGCAGCGGGTCCTCGGCGGTCAGCGGGTGGTCGGGCGGGCCGTCGGTGATGATGCAATCCACCAGGCTATTCAGCCATGTGCATTCGCGGGTCAGCCAGCCCAGGAACTCATCGGACAGCCGCCAGCGTCTGGCCTGCTCAGCGACCAGGTCGCGCAGGCGGTCGGCATTGCGCTCGATCAGCTCGCAGGGCAGCAGAGTCAGCGGCGGCAGCCCGGCCCTGAAACGCTCGAACAGCAGCCGGGCCAGCTTGGCCGGGGCGCCGGAAGGGGGCGCGGCATCGAAGGCGTCGCCCTCGAACAGGACATAGCCCGCCTCGGTCGTGTTCGACACCACGAACTTCAGGTAGGGCGAGCGGGCCAGCGCCAGGACGTCGTCCCAATGAGTCGCCGCCGAGAGGGCCCGGCTGATGCAGCCCACCTTCTCCACGCGGTCGACCGGCTCGCCCTCCTCGATCCCGCGCACCAGCACATGATAAGCGCCGCCGCTGTCGCTCAGCAACTCGGCGCGACGGCCGGCGGTCGACTGCACGACGACCACCTTGCCCACATTCCCGCCCGCGTCGTTCGCCTCCTGGACGAACCGATCGAAGAAGCCCCGCAGGAACCGCCCCGCTCCGAGTTGCAGGATCGTCTCAGACTTCGCATGCGCCGATTCGTTCATATCAAACATCCATCTCGACGATCGCCTTGATCACCCCGGTCTCGGGCTTCGTGTAGCCGGGGAAGACGTCGATCAAGGAATCAAATGACGCCCGATGCGAGATCCAGGGGGCCGTGTCGACCTGCCCCCCCTCGATCAGCCCGATGATCCGGCGGAAGTCGGCCGGCAGGGCGTTGCGCGAACAGAACAAGGTCCCCTCTGGCCGGTGGAAGATCGGGTGGCGGAACGTCACCTCGTCGGTGGTGATCCCCACGAACACGACCCGCCCCGTGGGCGCCACCCGCCCGAACGACGCCGACATCGACGCGGCCGACCCGGTCGCGTCGATCAGGACGTCCGGCAGGCTGCCGTCGTCGGTCAGTGCCCGCAGGTCGTCGTCCAGGTGGTCCGAAGGCATCAGGATATGCTCGGCCCCCATCGACGCCTTGCAGAATTCCAGCCGCGTCGGGTTCATGTCCAGCATGATCGTCCGGGCCCCTGCCAGCCTGGCGAATTGCAGGCTCGCCAGCCCGATCGGCCCGGCCCCCACGATCAGGCAGGGCTCCCCCGCCTGCAACCCGGACCTGGCCACCGCGTGGCAGCCGATGGCCAGCGTCTCGACCAGGGCCAGCTCGTCGTATCCCAGTGTCGTCGAAGGGTGAAGCTTGTCGGCCCGCACCAGGAACCGCTCGCGCAGGCCGCCGTCGACCATCACCCCCAGCACTTCCAGGGTGGCGCAGCAGTTGGTCGCCCCCTTGCGGCAGGCATGGCAGTGGCCGCAGTTCATGTAAGGCTCGACCGAGCAGCGGTCGCCGACCTTGATGCCGCCCACTTCGGGGCCGACCGCGATCACCTCGACGCCCAGCTCATGGCCGGGAATACGCGGATATTTGAAGAAGGGCATCTTCCCCAGATACCCGCTCACGTCGGTGCCGCAAATCCCCACGCGGTGCACCTTCACCAGGGCCATGCCGGGGCCGGGCGACTCGGGCTCGGGCACGTCGAGCCTGCGGAAATTCTTCGGCGATTCGAGCTGGATGGCCTTCATGCTCCGGTCCCTTCCACGCTCAGCTCGGGCTGAGACGAAGCATCGTTATTCTCGGGCCGACCCTCGACGTAAGTCCAATTATGGATGGGCTTGAGGATGGCTCGCACCTCGGACAGCAGCGTGGGGTCGGGGGGCTGTTCGGCCCATTCGACCCACTTCCGGACGTTCTCGGGGTTGGCCGAGCCGACCACGCAGGTGGCCATGTCGGGGTTGGCCAGCGAGAACTGCAAGGCAAGCTGGGCGATGTCCACGCCCGCCGTGGCGCAATGCTCGGCCGCCATCCGGCAGGTCTCGCGCACCAGCGGGGTCGCCTTGTGCCAGGGGGGCAGGGGCGCGTTGGTCAGCAGCCTGGCCGAGAACGGCGCGGCGTTCATGATGCCCACTCCCTTGCCTTGAAGGTACGGCACCAGGCCCGCCAGCATCGTGTTCTGGAGCGTGTAGTGGTTGTAAGACAGCACCACATCAAGCCTCGCCCGGTCGAGCACGTACTTGAAGATGTTCATCGGATAGCCGCTAATCCCGATGAACCGCACCTTCCCCTGCTCCTTGGCAAGCTCCAGGGCCGGCAGCGTCTCCTCGACGATCTGCGACATCTCGACGAACTCGATGTCGTGGCAGAGCATGACGTCGAGGTAGTCGACCCCCAATCGCTGGAGGCTGACGTCCACGCTCTCGGCCACGCGCTTCGCCGAGAAGTCGAAGTGGGCCCGGTCGTACCGCCCCAGCTTCGAGCCCAGCAAGTACCGGTCGCGAGGCACCCCGCGCAGGGCGACGCCCAGCAAGACCTCGCTCATCCCCCGGCCGTAAAACGGGGACGTGTCGATGAAGTTCATCCCCAGGTCGAGCGCCACCTGCACCGACCTGATCGCCTCATTCAGGTCGACCGGCCGGAACTCCTGCCCCAGCGACGAGGCGCCGAAGCTGATCCAGGAAAGGTCGAGCCCCGTCTGTCCAAGCGGCCGGAACTGCATCCGGAAGTCCCTTCGTCGCGCGAGCCCAACATGGCCGGTAAGACACCCGGCCCACCGAGCCACCATGCTACGCGATCGGCGGCCAGAGTCCACAAACCGCCGAAGAAACCCCGCGATCGGCGGCCGGGCTCCGCCCCGATCGAGTCAAACTCCGGTCGTCGTCGGGAAGGCGCGCCGAGAGAAGCAAGCGGGCGGCAAGGGCAAGACGAAGTGCCACTCGGCGTCGGGGACGTCGCCCGGATCGGGTTGGCGTGTGATCATCCCCGATACGACGTCCACCACTATACTAAAGATCACTACACGCCCGAAGGCTCGGCAGGAAGGTGAATGAGAAGTCGGTTGCGCGTCAATCTTGATGGAGCCGAATTCAAAACTGAATTAAACAAATCTTGCTTAGACTGATGTTTTTCCTTGGACCGAAGACCCCGGCCGCGATCTAATGCGACCCTACGCGGACCGGGCGTGTTCTCGGTCCATTGGGCCCCGTGTTTCAGCCGGTGGAGGGAGTCAAGAATGTTTGCCTCTCGCTCGCGAGTCTTTCGCCTCTTCTCCCTTGCGTTTCTGGGATTATTCGCCGTCACGCCGGCCCGGGCCGAGCCAATCGTGCCCGGTAGCTTTACGGTTTCGGTCTTCAATCAGCAGTCCATCGAACTCTTCGCCGGGACACCGTTCAACCCGGGCACAGACCCCTTCACCGTGACCGTCCTGGCGAGCGGCAGTTTGACTGTGAAATATTCGGCGCAGGTCGGCAACGTGATCAACATCGATGTGTCGGCCCGCCTGTCGGGAGTCTTCCCATCACCGTTACAGCCGATCCCGTTCGAAATTCTGGCCGGAACGCCCGACCTCCCGCCGAGCTTAGGCGTCATCTCGAACGTCGTGCAGAATCCCAATGATCCCGGCTTCGCCACCGGCTCCGCCTCGAGCTTCGTCTCGGGAGATTCCAGCACGGTCTCCTTCTTCAAGCAGGTCCTCCCCGACGGGACGACGATTTACAGCGACCCGGACCCGGCCGCGATCTTCACCGCGAGCCTGACCGGTTTGCCGTATCCGGTGGGAACGACCTTCGTCAGCCCCGAGCGTCTCAACCTCTACCTCCAGCTAGGTCCCGGGTTCGATCCGACGAGAGACCTGCTCATCGGCCAGAGCTTTAATCGATCCCTGACTGTCGTACCGGAGCCATCGTCGGTGTTGATGGTGCTGACCGGCATGGGGGTGCTCGCCGGCGCATCGATTAAAAAATCAGCATCCTAGAATAAAGTTATTCTAAGATGCAATTATTATTTGTTCATGTCTTACTTCCTGGTCGCTGGGGCCCCCCACCCTCGCCGAGACCGGGCTTAGCAGCAGCTGGGGATTCCGGAAGCGGGAAAAGGGGACATTCTTGATGTGCTCGTCGGCGACCGCGGATTCTGCTCGTTCGCGCACCTAGCGGTACTGCGCGCCCATCAGAGGCAGTTGGTCGACTTCACCCCCGGCCGCCCGCACGCCCACGCCGGCGAGGCGGGCCGGCCCCGCTCGCGCTGGCTGCGATCAGGTCGTCGACTCCCCCGGGCCAAGCTACGGGGTGCCGGAGAACTTCGACGCCGTGATCGGGCCGTCACCTGCTTCGGTGACGGACAACCAGGCCGTGCGCGTCCAGTCGTGGAGCCGTTCGATCATTCGTCCTCCTTGGGCAGCAGAGACTCGGCCACGACACCGACGGGACAGACGGGGGGCCTCCTTGCCCCCTCACCGATCTTGAACCAGGCATCCTGCATCTCGGGGACCTCGGGCTCGACCTCCAATGCCGTCAGCCTGAGAAGGAATCCAACGTAGGTCGGCTGCTCGGTTTCGTAGTCCGCCTCCGCATCCTCCCACTCCTCGTCGTGGCCCGGGTCCGCGTGCGGATCGTCCGCGCACTGGTTGCGGAGCCAGAGCGGGAACGGCTCGCCCGGTCGCGTCCGTCTGAAGTAGGAACCGATCGGCTCTCTCGGTTCGACCCCATTCAGGCAGTATTCGCCGTTAATGCCGTGGAAGAACGTGTAGAGCTCGGCCAGGTAATCGCCGGGAGGGACGTCGAGAACGCGGGTGAACTCCTCCATGTCCTCACCCCACAGGTACTCCGGGCCACCGCCGATCACGACGAGACGCCCGTCGGGGATGCGGAGCTTGTGGCGGGTGTAACCGACCCATTCCGCCTCCTCCTGACCGGTGAGCGGTTCCTCGAGCACGACGCGGATCATGAACGCGTCATCCTGGACCAGCATGAACGGCAGGAACACGCCGTCCTTGATTGCCTGGAGCCATTCGTCATCCTCGGCCCCGACCGAGGAGAAGTCCTCGCCGCATAGGCCTTCCGAGGCGATCATGAAACCCGTCGCCTCGTTGTAAACTTCCAGGTCGGTGCGGCTGATGGCGAGGCCTCCTCAGGGGTTTGAGTCGGGATTCACGTAACAGATCCGCGATCCGCTTCACCTTGTCCACGCCTGGCCTGCTCCCCATTTCCCATCCAGCGATCACGGGAATCAGGGGCACGTCAGTCATCATCACATCAGCGACCAATGTGCGGAAGTAGGAAGGGCGAGGCCGCCGGCTTCGAGCCTTTGCGACCCCGCCCATGTGGGCCGATCCGTTGTTTGAAGAAGGTTATCCGGGCAAGGTACCCGTGATCGTGATCGGGATGGCCTTGCTGGTTAGCTTGACTGTGCCATTCGGGGGCGGCAGCATGACGATCTGGGGATTTGTGTCGCCGTTGGGACCTTTGAAGATGAGCGTGGTCCCCTTGGGAATGAACCCCGCCGCCGTGACGTACGCGCCAACCTGCCCTGGGCCGGGATTGTTGATCTGGTTGAAGAGCGTCAGTGCGTTTTTGGCCGTCAGCGTGATCATGTAAGATCCGTCATAAGCGCCGCCCACTTGTTTGCTGATGGTCGCCTGGGTGCTGATTTTGCCCCAGGGAATGGTCGGGAACCAAGGAGACTGGGTGCCGAAGCCCTGGATTCCGCCGTAAGAGATTTGAAGGTTGTTGGGGAAGTGGTTGTAAATCGGATTGGCGGGAGTTGAACCCGGCGCCGCGACGGGGCCGGGGGCGGCGGGATTGGCCACGTCGTCGTCAACGGAGAAGGCATATCCCGCCATATTCACGACGTCGTGAACAAACCAGACGTATGGGTCGAGGTTGTAGATCCCGAACGTCGCGGGCTTACCATCGACCATTGCATTCGGTGTGGACACTCCGGGGTTCGCATACCAGCTCGATTGATCGGGGATGGCGACGAAATTCCAGACGCCGCGGAGGATGGATTTCACGACGTCCCGAACCTGGCCGGTGAGGTACTTCCCTCCCGGGGAACCATCGGTCGGCAGGTTTGCATAGAACTGGATGACCTGGCCGACAAGTTGCGCGGGCGGGGGGAGCGGAGAAGGCTGGAGCGCACCGGCCTCGGCGGACATCGCCGCGTAGACGGACGAGGCGAAGAGCAGGGCTTGCTGCTGCGCGGCGGGCGTCGTAAAGCTGAATGCATAGGGCGAGAATGAGAAATTGGTCGAGCTGTAATTGGTGTAAGGGATGTCCGTCGGCTTGCCGAATGTGAAGCTGCTCGTCCCGGTCGGGAGGCCGGAGGGGACCAGGCTGAGGGAGATCTGGTCCCCGACGGCACCGGCGGAGCCGATGGGGTTATTGTTGGAGTCGACGATGGTGAGGATGGTCGTCCCGGGGAGAAGACCCGGGCCCGACACCGTCATCCCGACCTTCAACGGCGCGGCGGGAACGGAGGTGAGGGTGATTTCGTTCGTCGGCCCGATGGGCAGGACCGGGCTGTAGCTGGCGCTTGCGGTTACGGGCTGGAAATTCGCGAACTGGGTGACGTAGTAATGCGCCCAGGAATAGAAGAGTTTTGTGATGAGTGAGACGGCATAATCATTGACGGGGCGGACGAAATTGTAGACGCCGCCCGAGATTTTGTCGGTATGGCTATTGCTCACGGTGACGGTGAAATTGGTGAGGTTGACGCCCGTCACCGTGGTCCCGGCCGGATAATCGCCCTTGCTCGCATTGACGCCGATCGTCTCGCCGCCGTTATACGCCCTCTTCAGTGCCACGAGTTGCGGCATGTAGTTCGGGGCGAAACGAATGGTGTTGCCCTGCGCAGAAATCGCCCCGAGGCTCGCGAGCTGGATCGGCCCGGCGCCGCTGTTCGTGCTGGTGAGCAGGTAGTAATTGTTATCCGCGGCGTACGGCGACCTGGCGTTGGTGAGGGGGCTGTCCAGGAAGGCGTTGGCGCCGGAGGGGATCACGAGATCGCCGGAATTGGTGTTGTAATAGGAGGGCCAGCCCTTGCCGCCAAAATAGTTGCCGATTGCGGCGATGCCGTTGTTGGCGATGAAGCTTTGAACCGCCGCTTGGAAGGCGGGGGCGCCAAGGTTGGTGGGGTTCCAGCCGTAATCCTGATAACCAAAGTAAGTGGGAGACGTGAGGCTCAGTCGATCTCCCGACGTGATCGGCACCTTGCTCGCCTCGATCGAGACGGGTGCCGTGAGGTTATTCACATAGGAGACATCGTAGTTGATGAGCGGGAAGGTTTGTAACGGATCGGTGATGAAGTTGGTCAGGTAGGGGTCTCGGAACGTCCACTCGCCGAGCTGGGCTGAGGCGGCGCGCAACACGGTGGCGGGCGTCGGCGAGCGGTAGAAGACGACGACGGGATTCGCGCCGAGGGGATAGCCGGAGCGGCCCGTCACCCAGGTCGTCGTGTTCTCGGGGGTGGTGCCGACGGGCTTCGTCCCGGCGACGCTGATGAGTCCGCTCGGGTTGTAATTGTAAACCGGCTTATTCGACGTCAGGTACTTCGGGTCGGTCGCGATGAAGAAATTGTCCCCATCCCACAAGACCAGGGGGACCTGGAATGTGATGGTCGCGCCCCTGGGCAATCCAATAAACGTGCCGCCACGTGTTTGATACCCGATGTATTGACGGTATTCCTGCCCGACAACATCCTGGGGGTCGTAATATTTGTTCGTCGATGTCGCGTTCGGATCCTGCCCCGTGTTGGCGCCGCGGATGAAGGGATAAACCATCGAGTTGCCGTTGTTGGTGAGCGTGATGGTCTTCATCGCGCCGGCCGCGGACGGCGATTGGACGCTCGCGGTCGACGGGGCGCCCGGCATCGCCGGTCCGCCGTTCCAGAGGATGGTCGATAACGGAACCGCGTTCTTCACCTGATTAGGCGGAAACTGATTGGGCAACAAACTGAGTAAGCAACGGTCTTCAAGGCGATAAATCTCGGCCGTCACCTGAATCCCGTGGTGGGCTCGCCCCCCGGCTGAACGCGCGCGGCCCGTGCCCTTGGAACGCGACGACCGGGCATTCAGTTCAAAGAGCCGCTTTATCATCGAGATGGCGACATTCATGATGCGTATTCTCTTTTAAGTGACCTCACCGAGCGAAGAATCGCGATTACAAATTACCCAATCAGCCAACTTGCCGAAATGACCTGCCCCCATTCAGAAAAAAGCGGTCGTTCGGCTCTTACCTCACTCCGGCGTGGCGACCACCCTGGATGTCGCGTGAAACTTGGCGATCCGGCCCGAACTGGATCGCGCTCGCATGGGAGATTCCCCGACATCCCTCTCCGTCGTACGGGACTCATCGGGTCCGGGCCTGCGTCCACGGCGTCGGTCAATCACCAACGTCGCTCCTCGCAGAGAGAGGAAGTAGATGAGCATCAAGGGGTTGGCGGGATTGGTTTGATTGGCTCTTCAGGCTCCCGTTCCCTGAAGCCCAGGATACGCTGGAAGTCATCATGCATCGTGCCGAACAGCGGGCTGGCCTTCTCCATTATTTCTACCCAAGCCGCGTTCCACTCAAGCAACGCATCCACCTTACCGGCTTTGTCCCGTTCATAGGCCATCTTAAATTTATTGGCAGTCTTAGTTAAAATCCCATTGAGATCCTCGATCTTCTTAAACAGATCCTTGGGGTAGTAGAGGCGGTGAGCGGTGAAGTACTCTACGAATTTCTTGGAGCTAGCTTCGGCCATGGCTATCAACTCATCCTTGGAGGGCTGCCATGAAAACTCAGCAGGCGAAACCATTGTCGCTATATTATTGTATAGTTCTAATAGAAGAGGATAGGTCTCGGAAATCGTTTTTGCTACATCCTCGTGAAGTCTCCGGTAGCGGGTTTCGTGCTCGAAGGACTGTAGCCTTAGGTCATGTTTTAGTCGCTCAATCTCAAGGTCGCCTTGCGCTTTGAGCTTGCTCTTTAGGATCTCAACCTCAGCGTCGGTCTTCACTTTCAGTTCGGCCTTGTGCCTCTCCATATCCCGAGCGAAGCGTTGGGTCAGAAGCGACCGACTTAGGTAGGCAAGCACCACAACGGCAGCAGTCGTACCGCCAAAGACGATGCCGAGCTGCTTCATGATGTCGATAAGCATCTTCTTGCGACTCCACAGGTATAAACTGGAGGGTCAATGACTCAGCCATCGAATTCTTTTTGAAGTTTTTCCTGAATCTCCGGCAAATTCTCTCCTGGAGGAATCGGTTGACTCCCAGAATTACGTGGAACCAGGTGAATTCTGCACACGACTAGTCCGGCCAGAGCGGCCGCTTCCACCACCCTGCTCCAGTCAACCGACCTGTATTGACGCAGGAGGCGATAGCCCCTGCCGCGATTGATCGTCGATACGAATTGAACCCTGCCGAAAATCTGGGTCGGCGTGAAATATGGCCCTTCAAAGTTCTCAGTGGTATCGATTAAGGATCTTGCATCCCTGATCTGCCTCTCTACCTCATCGCAATATTCGCTCCGCACATCCAGCCTTCCCTTGCGGATACGCAGGCTTGTTATGGACAGGCCGTCGGAGAGCCTGCCGAATGTATTCTTCGACGCATTGATCTCGAAGCCATCCTGCTTGACAATTTTCGCGATCAGATTGATGAATCCGCTCTGCTCGAGATCGAAACTTCCGCTGATCGTCATATCGTCGACGAACCTGGTGTACACGAGCCCCTCCTTCTTGCACGCCGCACCGATCCGTTCGTCGACCCTGCTCATGATCTGATCCGCGAGTATCGGGCTCGTCGTCAGGCCGAGGGCGAGGTGATGATTGTGCGTGCAGAGCCGGGTGCAGATGCTGGCGACGTCAGGTGAGCATCCGAATTTCCCAACGATCGTGTCGTAGACCTTCTGGCGATGAATCGTGGGGAAGAAGTCGGAAATATCCGCTTTATAGACGTGAACGGACGCCCGGTGCGCGTTCGCGTTGCTGACGATCGACCGGCCTCGCACCCCTCCGTGGCTGAACACCGAAGGGGTGAGTCTTTTGAGGAATAGTCTCTTATACAAGGAACCGAGGAGCTGCTTCCGCAGCCCGAAGACGTCCAGGACGACCCGGACCTTGTCTGGCTTCCGCGGGTCGATCAGCAGCAACTCGCGGTGATCCTGCTCGGCCCCAGACACCCCCCTGTGCAAGGCCCCGACCGAAACCCCCATGATCGTCGCCAGGCATCGCAGGGATCGGACGTTGAGCATCGCTAATCGGGCCCCGCACGGATCTTCTTCAGCTTGACGCCCAGTTCCTTCTGCCACCCCTCCGCGATCGCCGCTGCCGCGGCTCGCAGCGACTCGGGGAGGCTGCCGATGTCACCGTGCAGGCACCAGGCTAGGACGTAGAGGTCGACCCCCCACAACGCACGGTACCGATCCAAGATGTCCTGGGACGGCACCGATTTGTTCTTCTCAATGTTGCAGAGGTGGACCGCGGAAATCCCCAATTCTTCCGCCATCGCCCTCTGAGTGAGGCCGACCGTCTCCCGCAGATTGCGGGCAGTCTTTCCCAGCGGGATCGCCATGCCTGTGCCCGTGATTTGGTTGGAGCGTGCTAGAGTTCCGTGAAGCCGAGAATGTGAGAAAACGCCTCAGCCGTCGCCGCATCGGCCTTATTCAGGTTTTTCGGCGATGTGGAAAAGGCGTCTGTCACGATTCGCTCCAGGGGCTCTAGCACGCTCCATGTGGTCGCACCCAACTGCTCATTCGTCCGGAGTTTGTTCCAGAAATCGATGATCACTTCGATCCGTCGATTCCTATCGCTCTCCCTGGAACTCGTGCGGCCGGGGGACAATCCGGAACCATGAACTCTCATGGAACATACCTCCTAGGGGCTGCGACGGGGCCAAACGTTGACCCCAACCACAGTGCCTGCGACGCGACTGGAACGCCCGTCTCGCAGACACCCGCCTAGGAAAATGAGGAACGCGCGGCCCGATGACCGCCCACCTACCCCCACCCCGCGTCTAACTTCGATCTGATCGCCCTCGTGCCTTCCTCTTTCGAGAAATGGCCGTCGGGAAGCAGACCGTTTCAGGCCCATAGGGCAACATGCAAGCACGTGCTTAGGAGGCTCGGACTGTCCGTCATCATTAAAGCCTCACTTTAACGTGACGTCAAGCCGGTTTCCGAAAAGTCTTCAACTTGTGGTTAATTTCCTACAAGCAGATCTGGTCCACTTGCACAGAAAAAATGGTCGCACTCGGGAAACGGAGATTCTACTTTCCCCCCGCTCCGGCTTCGCGGTCGCCTTGGATTTCGCGTAAAACTTGGCGAACTGCTCCGGACTGTCTCGAGTTCGCATGAGCCCCCGACATTCCTCTCCGCTGTACGAAGCTCATCAGATATGGGCCAACATTCTTGGTTCAGGACAAGGACAAGGACAAGGACAAGGACAAGGACAAGGACAAGGACAAGGACAAGGACAAGGACAAGGACAAGGACAAGGACAAGGACAAGGACAAGGACAAGGACAAGGACAAGGACAAGGACAAGGACAAGGACAAGGACAAGGACAAGGACAAGGACAAGGACAAGGACAAGGACAAGGACAAGGACAAGGACAAGGAAGAATCGGCCTGCGTTTCGATCCGTTCTCCCTGCCCGTCATCCGGCCTGATCTGGCCAACTTGCCTCCTCGGAAAATCTCGCCCATTTTCCTTATTTAGCGTGGACGACCGCCTGGATGCGGGGATACGATGAGATCAGGTTGGGTGATGGCGCGATGGTGCGTGTCCCCGGCCACACCGCCGCCGGTGTTGATCTCGCTCGAATGAGCACCTCCCAAGGAAGCGACGCAGCCCCATGGGTACGACTGCCACCAGCCAGAGGCGCATCGACGCCAATCGCCGCAATGCCGCGCTCAGCACCGGGCCCAGGACGGCCGAGGGGAAGGCGAAGTCTCGGCGGAACAGCCTGGTTCATGGGCTGGCCGGGGTCGGGGTGGTGCTTTTTGAGCGCGAGACCGAGGCGCTGCGGGTTCGGGCCGAGGAGTGCCGCGAGGCTCTGGGGCCGGTTGATGCGTTCGAAGGGGTGCTCGTCGAGACGGTCGCGGTGGAGAGTTTGCGGGTCGAGCGGTGCAGGGCCGAGGAGCGGCTGGCCCGCGACTTCAAGGCCCGTCGGGCCGAACATTGCTGGGAGGATGAGCGCAAGGCCTCGATCGCACGCGAGGCGCGTACGCTGGCCGCGCGGCCGGCCGAGACGGCGATGGAGCTGGCGTCGTCGGCGCCGGGGTGCGACTGGCTGATCGACCGCTGGAAGATGCTGGGGTATGCCCTGGACTGCAACGGCGGGTGGACCGAGGCCCAGCAATCACTCGCCCTGGACATGCTGGGGATTGATCCCGACCTGCGCGAGCTGCCCAGCCCGCTGGACGACGCCGACGGGCCGGACGGGCTCGCGTTCCGGTTCGAGCTGGTCGAGAACCAGCTCGGCCGGCTGATGGATCGGAAGGAGCAGGCCCTCGACGCGATCGAGGCCGAGATGCGCGAGGCGGCGATGCAGGGCCTGGACGTGGTGGCCGACCCGACGCTGACCCTGATCCGTCGCTACGAGACGGCCAGCCTGCGGCGGATGCGGTGGGCGATGGACCTGCTGAGCAAGGGGAAGGCCCGCGCAAGCGGCCAGACCCAGGAGCCGGCCGACCCGGCCAGCCAGCCCGAGGCCCGCGCCGAACGAACCCAACGCGAGGGGCCAAACCTGGCCGATCGGGGCAAATTCGCCGCGGCGATGACGGCCCCGAGCGGGATGCAAGGCGGGACCGATTTGGGCCCGATGGTGGCCCCGGGCGGGCTGGTCGCCGCGACCACCGATTTGAAACCCAAGTCTCGCAATTCACGCAAGTTGCGGCAGTCGAATGAGCGTCGCAGGGTGGCCGCGGCGTCGCTGGCCTCCTGCTGAGGCTGGCGGGCCTTCGCGGGATGTGGGGTTCTTTGACAAGACGGTGATCCAAGGGCAGGGGAGCGGGCAATCCCCTGGCCCCCTCGGTGGGCGGTGCCCACCCTGCGGGAATTGCTCGGATGGCCGGCCGTCTGGCCCGGTTTCGGGCCAACTGCGTCGCCCTTACCCCGTTTCCCTTCGTTCAGGCTTCTCCGGCCCGTCCCTTCTACGACTGAAGGGGATGAGGCGCCCTGAGGGCCACGCGTGCCCTGAACCGCCGGAAGGCGAGCAAGGCGAGAACACCGGCGGGGATGATCACGACCAGCCAGGGGACGATTCCCACGACGAATAGCGAGGCTTGCAAGAGGAACTCGCCGACGCTCGTCATCGAAGCCTGAAAACGCCGCGTCACCTGCTGGGCATAGGTCGGCGCCACCGGCGGCTCATAGTCCTTGATCTCGGTGACGGTCAGGCTGATCGTGCTCAGGGAGGAGTTGTGGGAGAGCCAGCGGAGCCTCCCCTCCATCTGCTCGATCTCGGAGCGGACCCGGCTCAATTCCTTCTCGACCTCCAGGATGTCTTTCAGCTTCCCGGCCGCCTCGTCGAGAATCTTCAGGAGCCGCTTCTCCTCCTGCTTCTTGACCGCGATCCGGGCCTCGATGTCGTAGAACTCCTCGCTCACGTCCTGCGAGTCGGTGCGGGTCGACCGCAGTTCTCCCAGCCCGGCGATGGTGGCCATCAGCTCGGTGAAGTGCTCGGCCGGCACGCGGACCTTCCACGCGCCGGAGCGTTGCGAACCGGGCGAACCGGAGACATTGGTCTCCGAGACGTAGCCGTTCCTCCCCTTGAGCAGCGCCATCAGTTTGGACTCGACGCCGCCGAGGTCGTCGACGACGAGATCGATATATCCGTTGTAGATGATCTTGCGGGGCATCGCGGGCGGAACCTCCCCGCCCGGCGTCATCGGAGAAGCGGTCGTCGCGTCCGCTGCCGGCGTGGCCGCCCGCTCTGCCTGAACAGGCGCAGGCGACCTGGGCGAGAAAGCGATCTTCGCCGAGGAAGATTCGTACTGGACCTCCGAGCAACCGCCCAGGATCGTCACGACGCACGCGGCCAGGTAACGCGCCCACTGAGTCGCCATGACAATACCTCACGTTCCAAGGTCGGCTGAAGGGATGCCTACCAGGATAACGTGCGGGGTCGGCAAATCTTAGCGATCGCCGGTCGCCTTCCTTCGGGGCACGAGGATCGGATCCCTTCGAGCGGATCGGTCGGGGGACGAGGTCACGCGACAACCCGCCGAAGGAATCCTCCGGCCTGCTCCGGTCAGGCGAAAAGGGCCGCCTCGGCCGCCAGCCCGGGCCCGAACCCGAGCGAGACGCAGGGTAAGCCCGCACCCCGACGCATCAACTCCTGGATGATGAAGATCACGGTCGTCGACGACATGTTCCCGTGCGACTCCAGGATCGACCGCGAGACCTCCGTCGCCCCCTCGGGGAGCCCCAGGGCCTCTTCCACACACGTCAGGACCCGAGGGCCGCCGGGGTGGACCGCCCAGCTCGCGACGTCCTCGATGCGCAGGCCATGCCCGGCCAGCCAGCGGACCAGCCAGGGCCGCAGGTGCTCGGCGATCAGGCCGGGTACACGGGAGGACAGGATCATGTCGAAGCCGTGGTCGCGGACATTCCAGGCCATCGCCTTCTCTGAGTCCGGGAACAGGCAGGCACCGTTCGCCGCCAGCCGCCAGCCGTCGCCACGCTTCTCCGATTCGGCCCCAAGCACCAGGGCCGCGGCACCGTCGGCGAAGAGGGCGTTGCCCACGACCTTCTTGGGGTTCCAGCCATACGAATAGTGCAGGCTGCAAAGCTCGACGGCGCAAAGCAGGACCCGTGCGTTCGGCTCGGCCGCGATCAGGCCCCGGGCCACCCGCAATCCATTCAAAGCCCCATGGCACCCCATGAACCCGACGTGCGTCCGCTCGACGGTCGCCTGCAACCCCAGCCCCTTGATCAGGGCGATGTCCATCCCGGGCGCCGACATCCCGGTGCACGAGACCGTCACCACGTGCGTGATCGAGCCGACATCAATGCCCGCCTCCGCGACCGCCGCCCGGCTGGCCTCCAGCGCCAGCGGCACCGACTCGCGCTCGTACCGGGTCATCCGCTCGGAGGTCGACGGCCCGAGGTCGCCCTTCCCCTTGGAGCTGAAGGCCGACTGGAAGTCCCCCTCGTCATAGACGACGCGACGGAACTCCTCTCGGCTGAACACGATGTGTCGCGACTGGACGCCCGCCTGCCGATACAGGCTCTCCAGCAGCCCGGCGTGATCGTCGGTCTCCGCACAGAGGGTTCCGGCGGCATCGACCGATTCCGAGCGGCTGATCCGAAGCGCAGGGACTGCCGTCCCCACGCCGAGCAACGCGGCTTTCATCATCTGATCCTTCGGTTCTGCAAATTCGGATTGGGGCGAACGAGGGCCGGGATCGGCCCGATCCGCCTCTTCGCTCGTGGCTTGAGGGGGGCCCGTCGAGGGGGTCAGGCGTGGTGCATCGCCCGGATCACCGGCCTTGCCAGGGTCGGCCATCCTCTCAGGATAGGCAACAGACCCCGCATCATCCAGGGTGTGCGCAAGACCAGCCTCGCCGCCCGGCAGACAACCTGCCGCCGTCCCACCTCGCGGCGGTGGGCTTCAGCCCAGGCCCGCTCGGCCGTCGAGGGGTCTCCGCAGGCCAGGATCTCGGCCAATTTCAGGGCCCCAGCCAGCGCCCAGGCCATGCCCTCGCCGGTGAATGGCTCGACGTAGCCGGCGGCGTCCCCCACCCGGAAGACGCCCCCTTCGGCCAACTTATGCGCCGTCCGGGTCAGCGCGGGCGTCCCCTTCCAGGCGAGCGATTCCACCCCGGGGACCGGCGGCAGGCCGGCCGTCGCCAGGATCTCGGCCGCCAGCCGACCGATCCCGCCGGCATCCCGGACGGCCTCGGGCCGCATCGCGGCGGCCAGGTCGAGCCGGCCGTCTTCCAGGGCAACCAGCCCCACATACCCATCGGCCCCGCAGGCCATCCAGATCCGATGGGCCGCGTACCCGTCGGGCACCCGAGGGGCCACGCAACCCGCGCCAATCTTGGAACCCGCGGCAAGCCGGTGCCCGCGCCCCCCCGCAGGCCCGCCTCCCTCGGCCAGCGAATCGGCCAGGCCCGTCGCCGAGACCACGAACCGACCTCGAACCCGCCACTCGACGCCGTCGCGCCGCAGCCTGACCCCTCGCCCGCCGTCATCATCCCGCTGGAGCAGTGTCGCCGTCGTCCCAGGCTCGAAGCTCGCCCCCGCGTCCATTGCCGCCTCGATCAAGGCCAGGTCGAATGCCTCACGCGACAGTGCGACGCCCAGCGGATGCCCGATCACGGCACGCCGCCCGCCGCTGGCAAGCTCCATGCTCGTGAGCGGGACCGCCCCCAGGCTGGCCGCAAGGCCGCCCAGACCCGCCAGTTCCAGCACATGCAACGCCCGAGGATTGACGCAGCAGCCGCAGACCTTCGATCGAGGGAACGTCGCCCGGTCGACCAGCAGCACCCGCGCCCCGCGCCTCGCCAGTTCGCGGGCTGTCATCGACCCGGCAGGGCCCGCGCCCACCACCACCGCGTCATAGGAGTCGATGGTCATGCCCGCCGCCCGACCAGCAGGAACCGGCAAGGGAAGCGCGGGGTCACGTCCGCCTCGGGCCAGCCCGCCAATCGGGCCAACTCCCTGACTTCTTCGCAGGTGAACGCCCCCTCGACCGACAATGGACCATCGACATGCGCCACCTTAGACCGCGACAGGATCCGGATTCCCGCATAGGCCAGCAGCCAGCCCACGGGAGATCGCAGCAGGTCGTCCACCAGCACCAGCTCGCCCGCCTGGCGCATCCGCCTCAGCAGTTCGATCGCCTCGGGCTCGTCCAGGTGATGCAGGAAGAGCGACGAGGTCAGCACGTCGTACCCCTCGGGCAGCGGGTCGGCCAGCACGTCATGCCGGAAGAACCGGACCGCCGCGCCGGCGTTCAACGCGTGCGCCGAGGCGTGGTCCACGGCCAGGTCGCTCATGTCGCACCCGGCGATCTCCAGGGCGACCCCCGCCTTCCGGGCCCGCTTCCAGAGCCGGACCGGGAAGTCTCCGCCGCCGGTCGCCAGGTCCAGCACGCGGACCGGCCGCGAGTCGCCCTTGCGCCGCCGCTCCTCGGAGAACGCCCGGATCAGGGGCCAGACCGCCCGGACCCCGGCGCTCAGCCCGTTCACCCGCCGCAAGGCCTCCAGCGCCTCGCGATGCGCCGCGCCGTCCAGCCCCGGCTGATCCATCACCTCCGGCGTCCTGTGCCGGGTCCTCAAATCGCTCACAAGGCCCATCCCACCCCCAAGGCCAATCTCACCGCTCCGTAAACCGACGCCCGACGCACCGCTAGTTCTAAGCGCGGCGGGCATCGGCGTCGAGCATGACCTCACCTCGGCCGGCAGTCGCACGGCCAGGGCACCTCATCGCCGGGCGTGGCCATGAGACCGGGACGCTCGACCCGCCCGCATCCGCCGTGGGCCGGCTCCCCATTGACCGGACGCCCCGCGATCGGAGAATCGAGACCTCGCGGAGTGGGCATCGGGTCATCTCGCAGGGACGCTCCTCGACGGCCCCGACCACGTCGGCCGATCTGATCCAAGGGGCAACTCGAGTCCAACATGGCACGCATCTATCTGACCAGCGTCGCGGAAAAGTCGGGCTCCGAGGGCGACGCGAATCTGGTCCCCCTGCGCGTCTTGCAAGCCGCAGCCGCCACCGATCGCCGGCGAGAGCACGAGACGGTCGATGCCCCGGACCGGGCGGATCTGATTCTCTTCTGCGAATCCCATCGCGACGACTCGGCGAGCGGCCCCTACTTCGAACAGATCCGCAGCGACCCGGTCTTCCGCAAGTATCGCGACAAGAGCGTCATCATCTCGGGCATGGATCGGATCGTGCCGCTCATGCCGGGGATCTATGCCTCCATGGAACGCGGATGGCACCGCAGGTCGGTCGCCCGCTCAGGCCCTTACCTCGTCGACTCGAACCCGTTCCTTCGCTACTGCCCGCTCGACCAGATGCCGACCGACGTCGGTTGGCTCGCCTCGTTCATCGGGAGCGCCAAGAACAAGGCCGTTCGCCTGAGGATGCTCCAGCTCCGGGACGATCGGATCCTCCTCGAGGATACCTCAGGCCCGTTCGTGGATGCCATCCGCGCGGGGGATGAGGCTCGATTGAACGAGATGAAGCGGTATTACGTCGAGATGACGCTTGCCAGCAAGTTCAGCCTCTGCCCTCGGGGGACGGGGTCGTCGAGCTTCCGGGTCTTCGAGTCGCTCGAGATGGGGCGGGCCCCGATCATCGTCTCGGATGCATGGGTCGAGCCCGATGGGATCGACTGGGGTCGATGCTCGTTGCGCATCCGCGAGGATCAGATCGACCGCATCCCGGCCATCCTCCGCGAGCGCGAGGCGGACGCCGTCGCGATGGGCAAGGCGGCCCGTCAGGCCTGGGAAGACAACTTCGGGCCCGACCAGATGTTCCATTGGATCGCCTCTCAAGCCCTGCTCCTTCAGGAGACGGGCCCCATCTCCAGAAGGGTCGACTCCTCCCTCGCCTGGCTCCAGTTCGCTCGGCCTTATCACCTGAAACGGCTCCTGAAGCAGACCAAGTCGAAGGGTGCCCGCCTCCTCGGCCTTCGAAAGTGAACGCGGTGGGCCGCGAGCAATCGTCCGAGACCGCGATGCCCCGGGGCCGATTGGCTCTCGGCAGCGGTCCGGACCCGGCTTGATGCGGCGGCCCGCATCCTGAACGCGAACCCCAAGGCCAGCGGGCCCGGCGATGCCGTCCTCATCGGCCGGGCACGTCCCACCTGCGGAATTCACGCAGAACGACCCGTTGACTTCTACGGGACGGACAGTACCATACGATCCGCTGCTACGCCTCTTCCCGTAGGAGACGACGATGGCCGATCCCACCCCCACTTCGCGGGAGCTGGAGGCGCTCAAGGTCCTCTGGGCCCGCGGCCCTTGCACCGTCCGCGAAGTCTATAACCAGCTCGAGCCCGGCGAGGGGGGCATGGCCTACACCACGGCGCTCAGCCTGCTCCAGACCATGGAGCAGAAGGGGCTCGTCGGCCACGAGCCCGCCGGCAAGGCCTACGCCTACTTCGCCAAGGTCCGCCGCGACAGCGTCTTCCGCAGCCTGGCCGGAGGGTTCCTCGACCAGGTCTTCGACGGCGCCATGGGCGAGTACGTCGCCCGCGCCCTCCAGTCGCGCAAGCCCTCGCTCGCCGAGCTCGAGGAGATCGAGGCCCTGATCGCCGAGGCCAAGAAACAGGCCCAGGCGCGAGGAGAGAAGGGGGGATCTCGATGATCGGCCCCTTCGAAACCCCCTGGCCATCGGCGCTCGACTGGTACGCCGCCGCGACCGTCGTCCTCCTCGCCGCCTGCCTCGCCTCGGCCGCAATCCGTCAGCCCGCCCGCCGCCTGGCCGTTGCCCGCGCCGCCCTGCTCGGCCTCTTCGGCCTGCTGGCGTTCGCCATGCTGCCGTCGTGGCCGAGGGCCAACGTCCTGCCACCCCGGGCCGGGCCTACCGCCACAGCATTGTCAATCGCTCATGCCGGCATAGATCAGATGCATCCGGTCGAACGACCGACGATTAGCCGCATCACGAAGGCCGATCGACGCCCCGAGCCCTCCACGGCCGAGCCTTCTCGCCGCCCCTCGACCGCCCCCATGTCCCCCGCCACATTGTCCCGGTCGCAAATCATCAGGGCCGCACTCCTGGCCGGTTTCGTCCTGATGCTGGCCTGGCTCGCGCTCGGGGCCTGCCGCGTCACGACGCTCAGGCGCCGGGCCAGACCGGCCCCTGAGCACGCCCGCGAGGCCCTCGCAAGGATCGTTGGCGACTTTGGCCCAGCGCCCCGCCTTCTCATCAGCGAATCGTTGCATCAACCGCTGGCCATGGGGCTTGCCCGCCCCACCATCATCCTCCCGGCCAACCTCGCCGAGGGAGCCCCCGAGTCCCGCCTGGACGCCGCGCTCGCCCACGAGTGGGCCCACATCCGCAACCGCGACCTCTGGTTGGTCGCCCTGCTGCGTCTCCTGCTGCCGATCCTCTACCTGCACCCCGCCTACTGGTGGCTCCGCCGCCGCATCCGGGACGACCAGGAAGCACTCGCCGACGCCGCCGCGGCCGAACTCAACGGCCGCCTCCCCTACGCCGAGGCCCTCCTCGCCTGGTCTCAGCACTCTCCCGCCTACCCGCGTGCCGCCGGAGGCGCGCTCGCCCTGTTCGAGCGTCCGTCGCAGCTCAAACGGAGGATTGTCATGCTCCTCGACCTCGATGCCCAGGTCGAATCCGCCTGCCCGCGCAGGTGGAACCTCGCCCTCAACACCGCCGCCACCGCCCTGATTCTGGGCCTCGCCTCGCTCACCCTGAGCCCCGCCAATGCGGGGCCTCCCCAGCAACCGGCGACGGCCGAATCCCCAAAAGCATCCATTCGCGTTGATTCCAAACTCGGGAGGGTGGTCGACCCCGACGGCAGGCCCGTCGCCGGCGCCAGGGTCTACGGAGAGCCCGACGAGGACAGGAAGATCGGCCGGTCCTATGCTCTCACTCTCGTCGCGACCACCGGCCCCGACGGCACGTTCCGGCCCCCCGCCGGGCCCGCCCACAAGCCGGGTTCAGATAAGCCCGAGAAGCGGATGCTCGCCGCCATGGCCGAGGGCTTTGGCCCCGCCTTCGCCGATTCGGCCGGCGAGGCCGTCCTGAAATTCGCCGTGGACGACGTCCCCATCGTCGGCCGGGTGCTCGACAGCAAGGGTCGACCGGTGGCCGGCGCCACTGCCGAACTCGTCGGAATCCGCTGGTCCCCGAAGGGCAATCTCGACGACTGGCTACGCGCGATCCAAGCCGGCGGCGAGGCATTGACCGCCCAGGACGGGCTGATGAACTGGTGGTCTGGATTCGACTTCACGTCCCTCTATCCCCCGGCCGTCGCCGATGGCAAGGGCCTATTCACGCTTCGAGGAATCGGCCGAGAGCGGATCGCGACGCTCCTGATCCGCGGCCCAGGGATCGCGACCGAATCCATCTTCGTCGTGACTCGACCCATGGTGCCGCTGCGGACTCAAGACCCTGCGAACGGACCTCCCGCTCCCGCCGACGTCTACCATGGATCCACCTTCGACCTGATCACAGACCCGGGCATCGAGGCCGTGGGGATCGTCACCGACGCCGACACCGGCAAGCTGATCCCGGGTGCCCGAGTCGAGACCGCCGGGTTCCTCGGCAACCCGCTCCGCAACCTCTCGACCACGGCCGATGCCCAGGGCCGATATCGCCTCGCGGGCATCGCCCCGAGAGACAACTTCGGCCAGAACCAGACTCTTCTCTCTAGCCTCGATGGCGGGTTGCCCTATCTCCAGTCAGCCAGAGGACTGGGAAAGACCGATGGTGTCTCCACAGTCTTCATCGACTTCCAGCTCAAGCGAGGGGTCCGGCTCACCGGCCAGGTCTTCGACAGGGCGACCGGCGCGGGAGTGAGTGCCGGCCTGAGCTACGTCATCCCGCTCAGTAATCCGCACCTGAAAACCTATCCGCGCTACGACATTTACCGCCTCTGGCCCCAATTCACGACCGACGACGACGGCCGCTTCAACCTGGTCGTCATGCCCGGGCCAGGAGTTGTCGGCGCGCGGGCCTGGAAGGATGATTGGCGGATGGGCGTGGGCTTCGAGTCCCTCCCGGAGGCGAAGCACGACTCGGGCCCGAGACAACGCTGGATCGACGGTCAGCCGGAAACCCTCGCGGCGTTGAACGCCAATACGCTCATCGCCATCGATCCCAAAGAAGGTGAGGCCGCGATTTCCCGCGACATCCCGCTCGAACGCATCAAGCCCGCGAAAGCGGAAGACCTCGCCCCACTCGGCCAGCCCGCCGCCGATCCCAGGCCGAACGCGACGACCGAACCCGACGCCAGGCTCGGGCCGATCCTCGACGAATGGCAACGCCGGTCGTCTGCGGTGACGAGCCTGGACGTCCAGTTTTCCGGAAAGCACCGACCCCCGAATCTGGTCGAGGATGAGCCCTTCACCGGACGGTCCATTCTCAAGAAGGGAGCAAGCACGGTCTTCGAGATCGTGGAACTCGCCCGGCGAGGCAGAGGTCCCATGACGAACCGAGTCGTCTGGACCGACGACGAGTTACATCAGATCCGAACCGAGGCAAAAATCCACCATGTCTGGCCAATCGTGCTGAAAGACCGGGGCCGTCTCCCGGCGGAACTCGCCTTGCCGTTCTTCTGGAATCTGAGCGTCGAAGGAGTGTTATCCAAGTATCACGTGACACTCATAAAGGAGGAGGCCGAGTTCTGGATCCTCAGCTTCACCCCGCGCAACGACAAAGGCCGGCTCACGTTCTCAAGGGCGGTCCTCAAACTCGATCGAGCGACTTTTCTGCCTCAGGCCTACCTCCTTTACGACGCCCAGGGCGGCTGGCGCGAGTACGCCGTGACGGAGATCCAGCCCAACCAGCCGATCCCCGAGGAGGACTTTCAGGTCCCCCTCGACGACGAACCGGAGTTCCGCCGGCTCGATACCTCCGGGCCGCAGAGATGGCCACTCCGTTGGTTCAAGCTGGATCTCCTTCCCTGATTGCTTCTACCGTCCGGCCGCACCGGCGAGCGCCCCGACCTCGCCCTTCACACCCTTTCCAAAGGCGCTTGCGGCGATCTCGAACGACCTGAGCCGTGCCTCGTGGTCGAACATCTGGGCGGTGATCATCAGCTCGTCGGCCCCGGTGGCGGCGATCAGGGCTTTCAGACCGTCTCGGACCTCGTCTGGGTCGCCGACGACGGAGACGCGGGTCATGCGGTCGACGTGGGATTTCTCGGGGGCGTTCCAGCGGCCTTCCATCGTGGGGACGGGGGCGGCAACTTCCCTGGGGGTTCCTCGCACGAGGTTCAGGAAGAGCTGCTGCAAGGTCGTGAACTGGCGGCGGGCTTCGTCGCCGGTATCGGCGGCGAAGACGTTCACGCCCACCATTGCGTGGGGCTTGGCCAGGGAAGCCGAGGGCCGGAAGTTGGCTCGGTAGAGGTCGAGCGCCTGGTACAGGGAGTCGGGCGCGAAGTGCGAGGCGAAGGCGTAGGGGAGGCCCAGCTCGGCGGCCAGGGCCGCGCCGAAATCGCTGGAACCGAGGATCCAGAGGGGGACGTTCAGGCCCTCGCCGGGGATCGCCCGCACGAGCTGGCCGGGCCTGGCCGGCTGGAAGTAGGATCGCAGCTCGACCACGTCCTGCGGGAACGTGTCAGTGCTCCCGCGCAAGGTCCTGCGCAACGCCTTCGCCGTCACCTGGTCGCCGCCGGGGGCACGGCCCAGGCCCAGGTCGATGCGGCCCGGGTACAGGGCTTCGAGCGTGCCGAACTGCTCGGCAATCAGCAGGGGGGCATGGTTGGGCAGCATGATCCCGCCGGCGCCCACGCGGATGGTCGACGTCCCGCCGGCGATGTGACCGATCACCACCGATGTCGCCGCGCTGGCCACCCCTGCGATGTTATGATGTTCGGCCACCCAGTAACGTCGATAGCCCCAGCGTTCAGCATGCTGCGCCAGGTCCAGGGCCTTGCCCAGGGCCTCGCCGGCCGTCCCACCCTGACGGATCGGCACGAGGTCAAGCAGCGAGAACGGGGTTTTCTCGAGGTCGCTCATGGGATCTCCTCCGGCCTTGCCGTGCCAACCGACGGGCCGGATGCTAGAATGAATTGCAACGGCCGACACGCCGGAACCCGTTGGGACCTTGCGTCGATCGATCTTCGATGAACATCGAACTTCATTCTAGGCCCGTTCGCCCATGAAGCAACTGCGTCACCCCAAGGCGGACGAGATCACCCTGGCCGGAGTGCTCGCGGCCCTGAGCGATCCGGTGCGTCTGACCATCGTCCGGACGCTCGAAGCTGCCCCGGGCGAGCACCCCTGGGGCGACCTGGACGTGGGCCTGGCGGCCTCGACCCTGAGCCATCACTTGAAAACCCTGCGCCAGGCCGGCCTGATCCGTCACCGGAAGCACGGGACACGCTGCTACGTCGCGCTCAATCCCGACTTCGACCGGGTCTTCCCCGGCCTCCTCGCCTGCGTCCTGCGGCTCGCCGACGACCAGAACTCGCTGCCCCCGTCCGACTCCCCCTGAACGGGAGACGGGCCGACGACCGGTCTGTCAGTAGGCAACCTGGTCGGGCAGGGCATCGGTGTGAATCCTTGCTTGAGGCATGCTTCGTGCGCGTGGAGCGTCCACGAAGCTCCCGAGGCCTCAATCGCTCGCTCCTGGCCGGACGTCAAACCGCACCCCCGGGGGGATCACCCGATCGGCGGAGCGGTGGATCGGATCCGCCTAACCGACCGGCCCCCATGTAGCGGTGGGGCCGGCCGGCGGGGACGGGTCAGCGGCGGACGTTGGGCAGCAGGTCGACGCGGAAGTCGGTGCCGGGCTGGCCTGCCCCGGGGCTGTTCAGGGCCTGGCCGGTCAGGTCGGTGAGGTGGCCGTCGGTGCCCAGCACCTGGAGTCGCAACGCCTGATTGGACTTGGTCCGGGTGCGCAAGGTGACGAGCGCCGTGTTGGTCGCGGCGTTGTAAGTCACGCTCGCCACGGGCACGGCCTTGTCGGCGGTCCCGGTCACCCGTCCCCCCTTGCGTGCGACGGCGACTCGCCCGGGGATGGCCACCCTGTAATTGGCCGGATTCGAGGCCGAGGCCGAGTCGACCATCCGGTCGAACGAGACCAGGATCGCCCCGTTGCCCCGGCGCGTGCCCAGGGTCGTCACGCCCGTGACCCTCGGACCCGACCGCGTGCTGGTCGCCGTCAGCGGGGCCGCGATCGTGTAGGGGGTCGCCACCGTGTAGGACGCCGAGCCCGCCGCCGTGGTGGCCGGGGTGCCGGTCGCCGCGGCCGTCGTATTTCCCGCCGCGGTCGGCGTGCCGTAGACGACCGTCGCGCCGGCCGTGGCCGTCGCGGTGGGAGTGATGCCGGGTGCCACTGGGTTCGACACCTCGCCGCGCGGGTCGGCCGCCGGGCTCCCGGGCGTGGACCCCGTCGCCGTGCCGCCGGACCCGGTCCCTGTCCCGGAACCGGTGCTCGGCGTGGTCGTGCCCGTTCCCGGGTTCGACGGAGTGCTGGTCGGCGTGCCCGATCCTGGCGTCGTCGAAGGCCTGGACGGGACGACGACCGGAGTGGAGACGGGGACGTCGGCGTTGCCGTCGTTGGCCCCGCCTCGCAGGTTCAGGGTGGCCGTCGGGTAGGAGATCGACAGGCCGCCCAGCGGGCTGGTCAGCAAGAGCCTGGCCGTCTTCAGGCCGGCGAACGAGCCTCGCTTGATGAGCGGGACGGTCACCGTGGCGGTCGAGACGCCGGGCGCGAAGGTCACGGTGCCGGCCGTGGCCTTGAAGTCGACCCCGGCGCGGGCGGTGCCGTCCTGCACACTGAACTGGACGGTCGCGGGCAGGGTGAGCGGGCCGGTGCGGGTCAGGGTCACCACCGCCTGGCCGGTCCCCTGCCGGGCGCTGAAGGCCCAGGAGGAGAAGCCCACCTGCGAGGCCGCGGTGAACGGCCCGTCGCTGACATAGAGGTTCACGCCCGAGGCCGCCGCCGGACCCAGGTCGCCGGCCCCGCTCAGGAAGAAGAGCCACTGGCCGTTGGGGCTGAATAGCGGAGAGCCGTTGAAGCCGCCGCTGGCCTTGCCGTCGGGCGTCCGGCTGACGAGCACGGTGGTGCCGCCCGTCAGGTCTCGCACGTACAAGTTATTGGTGAACGCCACCGCGCCGGCCGCCGCCGTGTTGGGAGGATTGGCCGTCAGGTCGAGCGTGCTGCCGCGGAAGGCCAGCTTGGTGCCGTCGGGGCTGAACGCCAGGTCGCCGAACGACCCGTAGGCGCGCTCGCCGTCGGGCGTGGCGCTGATGAGCGTGGTCGTGCCGGCGGCCAGGTCGCGGACGTAGACGCCGCCCGCGTCGTCGAAGGTCGGGGTCGGGGTGCCGGTGTCGGGCAGGATCTCGGCAGGGTTGGCGGTCAGGTCGGTTCCCGTGCTGACATAGGCGAGCTTGGACCCGTCGGGGCTGAAGATCAGGGCCCCCACCCGGCCCGTCGACGCCGCGCCCGCCTGATTCGGGCTGGCCAGGCTGGCGGCGCCCGTGGCCAGGTCGACCACATAGGCGTTGCCCGCGGCCACGGCGACCGTCGCCGGGTACTGCATCGTCGTGATCTGGCCCGCGGGCGAGCCCCCCTTCCCGGGGGTCGCCGAGCCCAGGAACGCGAGCTTCGCGCCGTCGGGGCTGAACGAGAGGGCCGTCATCGAGGCCACGCCCGCCGTCGGGCCCACGCCCCGGTTGGCCCCGGTGGCCACGTCGTGCAGCACCACCGACGAGATTCCGCCGATGGTCTGGACGAAGGCCAGGGTCTTGCCGTCGGGGCTGAACGCGGGGCTGGAGACCCCGCCCGAGGCCAGATGGCCGTCGGCCGAGGCGCTCGCCAGGCTCGTCTTGCCCGAAGCCAGGTCGCTGACGAACAGGTTGACCACGGGGGCCGCCGCCGTCGAGGCAGCCGCGCCCGCCGCGGGCTTGGCGGCGGTCAGGTCGACCGAGGCGCTGGCAAATGCCAGCGACTTCCCGTCCGCACTGAACGTAAGCTGCGCCGCTGGCGCGTAGCCAAGCGGCCCGTCGATCGCGGAGAGCGTCCCGCCCTGCGTCAGGCTGACCGCTTTCGTCGTCCCGGCCAACAGGTCGCGCACGTAGACGTACGCGGGCCGAGGGCCGGCGAGGGTCGTCGCGGGGGGAGCCGCCGGGGTCGAGGTTTGCGAGGCGACCGCGGCGGGATCCTTGCTGGTCGTGGCCGAGGCGGGATCGACCGCGGCGGAATCTTCGGACTTGGGGGTCGCAGCCGACGCCGCCAGGGCCGCGGCGGCGGCGGCCGCGTCCGCCTTGGCGGCGTTGGCCGCGATGACGGCGGGGTCGAGATTGGTCGAGGTGTCGACCCAGGCCAGGTAGCGGCCGTCGGCGCTGAAGGCGTATTCGCCGGTGGCGCCGCCGTCGGCGGGCTTGCCGTCGGGGGTCGCATCAAGGAGGGTCGAGGTGTTGGCGGACAGGTCGCGGACGTAGAGGAGGTTGCCCGCCGCGCCGGCGGCCGTCCCGGGCGCCGCGACGCCGCTCAGGTTGCCCGCCTGGCTCAGGAACGCGACGAACCGGCCGTCGCGGCTGATCGACGAGCCTGACGAGCCGCCGGAGCCAGTCGCCTTGCCATCGGGGGTCACGCTAACCCCGCGGGTCGAGCCCGAGACCAGGTCGCGGACGAAGACGTCGAAGTCTCCGTTCGAGTCGGCCAGGCCGGTGACCAGGTCGGTCGCGCGGCTCTCGAAGACGAGCGCCTTGCCGTCGGCGCTCACGTGCGAGGTGGCCAATCCGGCGGTGCCCTCGCTGAAGAACGAGGCGCCATTGCCCGAGGCCGTCCCCGCGGCGTTCTGGCTCACCAGGCCGATCGACAGCAGCGTCCGGGCCTCGACCGTCTCCAGCGTCGGCGTCACCCGCCTCGAACGCGAAGGGCCGCCGCGCGGCGGGGCCTGCCTGGCTCGCCCGGCCGAGGGCGTCTGTTCGGCCTTGGACGCCTGTTCGGCCTTGGCGGCGGGATCGGACGCGGGCGACGACGACGGATTGATGCGGTTGGCGTCCATCCTTGGACTCCTTCCTTTCGGGGCGAAATGAGGGAGTCGGACCTGGCCAGCGGGGCCATCCGGCTCGGGGTCGACGCCCTACTCACGGCCAATCAAAGGCCCGGGGAGGACGCTTCGCCGACGACCCTCGGCGATCGACGTGGGGGGCCAGGAATCATCGAAACGCCCGAATCTGTCAAGATCGATCCCGCGGAGGGCCGCCGCCCACTCCGTTCACTCGCCCCAAATCCGCACAAATCGCGCTCGGTTTGTTGAGACTCGCACGGCCCGCGTGCTAGTCTCAAACGAGAGCGGGGCGATGACGCCCCATCGTCGAATGAACCCGGGCATTCCCGGCGACCAGGTGCGGGCCGACCCGATGTTCCTCGTCTCTTTTTACTTCATGAAGTTGATCTTCTTCTTCAGCCTGGTGCGGGCGCAGGCCAAGTTCGACTTCCTGTCGGACCGCTATTTCATGCTCGGCATCCTCTATGTCGCGGGAATCGCCTTCCTCAGCGGCGTCTTCATCATGATGCCGCAGCCCACGCCCGACTGGACGCTCTGGCAGACCTGGCTGGGCAAGACGTTCCTGATCGCGACGGTCTATTTCTGGCTCATGTCGCGGTTCTCTGAGAATCTGACGGTCTTCTTTCTTCTCCTGTTCGTCGGCCTCGGCGTCGTATATTACTGAGGCCATGACGCCGACGACGTGAGTCGGCGCAAGGTCATGTGGATTCGGGCAGAGCAGGGGGCGTGGATCCGGATTCGGGCCCGTCCGGTTCCGAATGGAGGGAAGGGGACGACCCGATGGCCATCGTCTTTTTTTGCCAGGGCTGCGGTGCCCGGTTCGACGTCTCGGACGACCTGGCCGGCCGCAAGGCACGCTGCAAGAAGTGTGGCCATGTCGCCGCCGTCCCCCCGGCCAATCCGCACGCCGCCGCCGCCATACTCACCCCGCGCCCGCCCCGCGAGGCCGGTTCGCCCAGGCCGATGCAGACGCCCAGGCCCGCGATGGCCGTCGCCGGGGGCACCGGCCCGACCTGGCTCGACGAGGTCAGCGTCAGCGTGGGGCTCGCCCCCATCACCGCCGAGAACCTCAAGCCGGTCAGGATGAAGGCGGCCGGCCCACTGGACAACTTCAACGACGACGACGGCCCCGACCACTACGAGCTCGCCTCGCCCGGGCGCAAGGCGGGCAAGGCGCCGCCCCGACTCGCCGGCAAGCCCGTGGGGCGCCTCACGCGGGCCTGGCGATCGCTGGTTCGCACGGGCCAGAAGCCGCTGCGATTCATCAACGACACCACGTATTTCCTCTCCATCCCGTTCCTGATGATGATCTTGCTGGGCGCAATCATCCACAGCCGTCCGCTGGCGCTGCTGGGTGCCACCGCCGTCGTCCTGCTCAACGCGGGCCGGCTGGCAAGCGGCCTGGCCAACCTAATGCTCATCCCGTTCAAGGATGGGATCCCCCAGGGGGTCGCCTTCCTGTTCCCGCCCTTCGGCCTCTATTACCTGGCCCGCAACTACCATCGCCTGCACAAGCCCATCAAGCGCGTGGCCGAGCCCCTGCTCACCGTCGGCCTCGTCTTCCTCGCCTTCGCACTCATCCCGGGCCTGGGCCGGGCCGGCGCACCGGCCGACGCGGGGATTGCGGGCCGCATGAAGGCCGGCGCCGCGGCGCTCAAGCGGGACATGGTGGACGAGGTCTCCCGCGTCCGCTCCGAGGGCCTCAAGGCCGTCGGCAAGGAAGCCCTCGGAGAACTCAGCCGCAACAGCCGACGGAGCGCCCCCGCGCCAGACCCCGCCGGGGCCGGCCAACCTTGACCCGCCCCTTGAGATCCCTCGAACACTGAACCGGCTCTCCCAGACGTCCGGAGCAAGGCCCCCATGGACGCCAGACAAACGGACGCAGCGAGCGACCCGTCCGAAACCGTCGACCTGCACCTGGACCCCCGGGTCGATGTCATCGACCTGGAGCCGACCGTGAGCGCCGGCCCCGCCGTCGGCGCCGACGACATCCTTCCCTCGCAGCCGAGCGGGGCCGCCGTCGAGCTGGTCCGCGGGGGCGCCGCCAGCCTCACCACCGAGACCGACGACCTCCGCAGGTCGAGGCTCGCCTCGGCCGCCGTCTTCCTGGCCATCCTCTTCGCCTCGCTCCTGCTCTGGTCCATCCCCTCGATCACCGTCGACGTCTGGCTCAGGCCGGTTTCCATGCTGGCCCGCTTCCTCATCGCCGCCGGCGTCGCCGCGTACCTGATGGGCAAGGGTCCGCTGACCCACACCCAGGTCCGGGGCGCCGAGCTGGTCCTCTTCGGCGGGATCACCCTGGTCCTCGCCCTCGCCGAGTACTTCGTCGGACTCGAATATATCCGCGCCCATGATCCCTCGGGCGCCATCACGTATGACAAGAATGGACTCTTCCAGCTCGTCTACCTGATGGTCATCTACGGGATGTTCCTGCCGAACGACGCCAAGGGGGCCGCCAAGGTCATCCTGACGATGGCCATCGTGCCGATGTTCGCGGTGGTCGCACTTCTGGAGCATCCCGAGGCCGCCGAGATGGTCCACCAGCTCAAGACCGCCTCGCACGCGGGCTCCAACGTCATGTTCCTCGTCGTCGGGGCCGCGCTGTCCATCTACGGCGCCCACGTCCTGAACGGGCTACGCAAGGAATTGCACCAGGCACGCCGCTTCGGCCAGTATCAGCTCATGAGCAAGCTGGGCTCCGGCGGCATGGGCGAGGTCTACCTGGCCGAGCATCAGTTGCTGAAGCGCCCCTGCGCATTGAAGCTCATCCGCGAGGGCGCCGGTGTCACGCCGCTGGCCCGCGCCCGCTTCGAGCGCGAGGTCCGCTCGGCCGCACGCCTCTCGCATCCGAATTCCATCGAAGTGTACGACTACGGCAGGGCCGACGACGGCACCTTCTATTATGTGATGGAATACCTCCCCGGGATGAGCCTGGGCGAACTCGTCGAGGCCCACGGCCCGCTCCCCCCCGGCCGCGTCGTCTACCTGCTGCGCCAGGCCTGCGCCGGGCTGGCCGAGGCCCACGCCCTGGGCCTGATCCACCGCGACCTCAAGCCGGGCAACCTCTTCGTCGCCCTGCGCGGCGGCGAGTCCGACGTCGCCAAGATCCTCGACTTCGGCCTCGTCAAGCGCACCCGCGAGAACGGCGAAGACCCCGAGTTGACCGCCGATCAGTCCGTCAGCGGCACCCCCACCTACATGGCCCCCGAGCAGGCCCTGGGCCGCCACGACCTCGACTCGCGCCTGGATATCTACGCCCTCGGTGCCGTCGCCTACTTCGCCCTGACCGGCCGACCCCCGTTCACGGGCTCGAACGCCATGGCGATCATGATCGCCCACGCCAGGGACCCCGTCGTCCCCCCCAGCCGCTACGTCGCGGGAATTCCCGCTGACCTGGAGCAAGTCATCCTCACCTGCCTGGCCAAGGACCGGGGCGACCGCTACCCCAACGTCAAGGCCCTGGGAGCCGCCCTCGCCGCCTGCACCTGCGCCGCCGATTGGTCCCTCGACCGCGCCGATCTCTGGTGGCAAGACCAGGGCCCCCCCATCGCCCACCCCCACCACCTGCCCGAGACCCAGGCCGAAACCGCCCCCGCCTGAGCACCGCCCCGACATCCCTCCGCCTTGCCCGGCCCGCTGGCCGTCCGCGCAGGAATAAGACGCATTCCTTGATCGATGCGTATTCGAATGCGTCAAGTTGACGGCGACCAACCTCGCAACCCGGGGCCACCCTCGCCCCGGGTTGCGTCAGACCATGGGGCAAATCAAGGGCCGCCAATTCCCTTGAAAATGACCGGGCATCGGGTCTGCGCAGTGCGCCTGCCATCGATCCATCTCAGGGGCGGGCCTGGTCCACCACGCGGGCGATGGCCTCGTCGAAGAATCGCGTGAGCACGCGCCAGGCGTCGGCCTCCTCGATGGTCTTGGGGTCGAGCCCCATCTCCACCGTCAACGCCTCAAGCTTCGGCATCTCGCTCACGTCGGATCCATTCATCGCAATTTTCCCGTCGCGGTCGATGACCACCACCGTCGGGTAGCCGCGAACCCCGTAACGCTCGGCCGTCACGCCGCTCTTGTCGAGCCCCGGTTCGTTCTCCTTGCGGCCGGCGTCGAACCCGAAGACGAGCGATGCGCCGCAATGCTCAAGCACCTGGCGGACCATCGACTCCGTGTCGCCCGGCGTGTGCAGCGTGATGAACACGACGCCCTTGGGCTCATATTTCTGGCGCAGCGTCTCCATCGCCTTCAACTGCTCGATGCAGCCCCTGCACCAGCGACCCCAGAAGTCGAGCACGACCACCTTGCCACGGTAATCGGCCAGCGTCCGAGCCTTGCCGTCGGACCAGCCCTCCGCCGCCCATTCCGGCGCCGGCGTTCCGACCGCCAGCGGCGGAGTCGCCTTGCCGACGTTTATGACTCCCGTAAGCGTGAAGGGAGTCTCGGGCAAAGGCTTCATCGTGATCACAACCTCCTCGCCCACTCCATCAGGCTCGGCCAGGTACTTGCCTGTGGAATCGAAATCGCCATAGGTGACACGAAGATCCACCATCCCTTTCTTGAGGCCTCGGGCCGTGAACCGACCCGAGTCGTCCGTCCTCGTGAATTGGAGGCGATCCGCATACGATTCCCACCCCTCGATCCAGGCCCCGACCAGTGGGCTGCCATCGGAACCGACCACCCTCCCGCGCACCGTGGCCTCGGGCTCCAGCAGGATCGACTCGACCGATAAGCGGCGGCCCGCCGGCGGATCGAAGGGGAACGTCGGAAAATCGACACCGGCAAACCCTTCTTTCGTCACGACGATGGAGGCCGAGGTGAGTTCGTTCGTCAAGAAATGCTTCTTCGGGATCGAGCCGATCACGTAACCCCCGTCCCGGTCGGTCTTCGCGGTGTGAGCGGCGTTGTCCGACATCCAACTTTCCCCGGTCTTTTTGACGAGGACCAGATCGACGCGAGCCCCCTCGATGGGTTTGCCCGAGGTGTCCACGACCCGGCCGGCGAGTTCACCCATCGCGACGTGCTCGGTGGTGGGGAGATTGACCTGAACACTCAGCCTGCCCCCTTCGAGGGTGGGCCTGGCCAACCCGGCCGCCGACACGGTTGCCTCCTTCCCGGACGCGTCGGTCAAGCGGAAGTGGCCCGGCTTGTCGCCAACCTCGGCAACCGCCCTGACCGCATCGGGGCAGAAGCCCGTCGCCCATTCAATCTCGATGTGGGCGGACTCGGGAACGGACCACGACAGGGCGAGCGTCACCATGGCCTTTCCCCCCTCGGTGGGCAACGTCTGGAGCACGCGCCCCTTCGCATCGACTTCACCCACAATTGGCCAGAACTCGGAGCCCTCGACATTGGCGGCGGAGCCCCCCGCAATCGGCCCTGGGACGGGTCGCGCTGCCATATGGAATTCCCAGACGGTCCCACGCCGCACCACGTAGTCCTTCCGATGCAAGGGCTTGGTGGGCGAAAGTGCAATAAACACGGGATTGGTAGATGAAACTGCGATGAGCTCCGAATTCTTCTGCGGCGAGGGCAACCAGTACCCGGGCGGCGGTCGCAGCGATAAGGGCATGATGTTGCCACGCGGCAGATCGACGGCGAACTGGCCATCGGCACCGCTTTGGCCGGAGACCAGATTCTCCCGGTACAGACCTCCCATCTTCACGCTCACCTTCGCCCCCGCGACAGGCTCGCCCGTCCCCTCGACCCGCACCGAGCCGACCATCTTGTAGGCGGCTTCCACCTGCTTCGTCGGTGCGGGAGGGGCTTGCCTCCGCTTGACGACTCGCACGGCGGTTTGTCGCGCCTCGGGTCTGGCGGGCTTTGCGTCGGCGTTTTGCCAGGCCAACACTCCCGCCCCGATCGCCAGGGGGATCAGCCAGACGAGGGCGATCTTGAGTCGAGCCATGTTCATAAGAATGAGGACCTCACGAGCCAGCAGGGCCGCGGAACTCGGGGCGAAACGCGCGGCCAGCATCCCGGCGGCCGCGAACCGGACGGAGGACTTGACCGCGCCCGCCATCAGAGCCGCCGGCGGGCCTCCCGCCGCGACGAGCAGGCCGGCGGGGTCCAGAATTCCACGGCGTTCGAGCCGGGCACGCAGCCGCTCGCGGGCCCGCTTCAGGCGGATGCTGACGGTGCCCAGCGGGCAACCCAATCGAGCGGCGGCGGCCTCGTAGGTCAGGCCTTGCAGGTCGCAGAGGAGGACCACCTCGCGATACTTCGACGGCAGCCTGTGCACCTCGTCGATCAGCCAGCCGAAGTCACGCTCGGTGCCTCCCGGGGCAGTGTCGCCGGCCGAACGCGCGGCGGCCTCATTCTCGCGGGCTCTCCTACGAGCGGCGTCGGAGCGGGCACGGCGCGAGACCCTGCGGGCCACGCCGAAGAGCCAGCCATCCAGCGAATCGCGATGGCGAACCGTCGCGGCGCGACAGGCGAGGATCAGGAATGTCGCCTGGAATGCGTCATCGGCGTCGGCGCCCTGGCCCACGATCCCGCGGCAAACCCGGTGCACCATCGGCCCGTGCCGCTCGACCAGGGCCTCGAACGCGGGCTCGGCCGAGGCCCCACCTCGATCCAGGAACCGGCCCAGCAACTGAGCGTCCGACAGGGCACCCAGGGCCCCCGAATCCAGCAAGGTCGCCATCGACCTGACGTATCCATCACGCGATCTGCCGACCATCCCAGGCCCCTCCTTGCGTCACGTCACTCACCCCATGGTGACAGGGAAGAGTGCCCGGAGGTACGCCGGCGCTTTCAAGTTTCTCGGGACCGGCACGGAATGCGCAGCGGCCGGGACGCTCGCTGGAATTCCAGGCGGAGAACCGCCATGATCGAGGGCCGCCCGCGCTCCCCCGCCATCGGCCACGTCCTCACAACATCTAGGTACAGGAGACCTTCCCCATGCGGGCCCGATGGATCGCCTTGCTCGTCGCCTTGCTAAGCCCAGCGGCCCACGCCGAAGACATCGTCGTCCGGCCCGCGGCGGCTCCGGGCCCGCTCGACAACCCCCTGAAAGGGTGGTGCCCCTACGCCCGAGGCGCCGTGCGCCAGCCTTATACGATGGTCTACCTCGACGCCTCCTGGAAGGACCTGGAGCCCGAGGAGGGGCGATACGCGTTCGAGGAGTGGGAGCGTAAGTCATGGCAATCGCCGGCCGTCGTCGGCAAGCACGTCGTCTTGCGCATTCATGCCGACTATCCGAGACGGCCCTCGGGCCTGCCAGGCTGGCTCAAGGACAAGGGGGTGAAGCTCACCCCGTACACCGAACACGGCGGCGGCCTCTCGCCCGACTACGACGACCCCCGGATGGTCGACGCCATGCTCAGGCTCATCGCCGCCATGGGCCGCCGCTACGACTCCGACCCGCGCGTCGGGTTCCTTCAGCTCGGCCTGATCGGCTTCTGGGGCGAGTGGCACACCTGGCCCCACGACGAACTCTTCCCCAAGCCGGAAACCCGCCGGAAGGTGATCCAGGCGTACCGCGAGGCCTTCCCCAACAAGCTCCTCATGGCACGCACCGCCGACGAGCCCGCGGGCACGCAGCCCTGGCTCGGGTTCCATGATGACATGTTCCCCGAGGACACCGACGACGGCCACGACTATTCCTTCCTCGCCAAGATCCGCCGCGCAGGCCGGTCGGACAACTGGAAGGTGGCCCCCGTCGGCGGCGAGATGGTCCCGGGCCACGCGCGGGACTGGCTCGGCAAGGGGTTCGACCAGTCCATGACGATGGCCGAGCGGGCCCACTTCTCCTGGGTCGGCCCCTACTCCCCCGCGCAGGACCGGACGCAGGCGCCCGAATTCCGCAAGAACTCTGAGGCCCTCGTCCGCAAGCTCGGCTACCAGTTCCGCCTGACCGAGATCCGCCACCCCGGCCGGGTCGAGCGCGGCGGCAAGCTCCCGCTCGCGATCGAGGGCGAGAACGAAGGGGTCGCCCCCTTCTATTACCCCTGGCCGGTCGACGTGGCCCTGCTCGACGACGCGGGCAAGGTCGTCGCCACACTGCCGCTGAAGGCCGACATCCGCACCTGGCTCCCAGGCGCATTCAAGATCGAAGAATCCACAATCGTCGACGTCCCGCCCGGTCGCTACAGGCTCGCGCTGGGGATCATCAGCCCCCTCGCCGGCAAGCCCGACGTCCGGTTCGCCAACGACCTGCCCGTCGAAGGGGGCCGGGCCGTGCTCTCGACGATCGAGGTGAGCCCAGCCCCCTGACATATCCTCGATGGCTCAGATTTGCGCCATCCCGCCGTCCACGAACAGCTCGATCCCCGTGATGAAGCTGCTCTCCTCCGATGCCAGGAACGAGACCGCCCTGGCGATCTCGTCGGGCAAGCCGACGCGCCCCAGCGGGATGTTCGGGAGCGAGGCGGCGGTGAACTCGTCGACCTGATCTTTGGACATCCCCAGCGAATTCTCGTAGCCCGGTGTCGGGACCATGCCGGGGCTCACCACGTTCACGCGGATGTTCCGCCCCTTCAGGTCCACCGACCAAGTCCGGGCGAACGAACGGACCGCCGCCTTGGTCGCGCTGTAGACGCTGAACGCCTCGAACCCCTTGGACGACACGATCGAGGCGTTCAGGATGATCGACCCGCCCGCCGTCATCAGAGGCAAGGCCTTCTGCACCGTGAACAGGAGCCCGCGCACGTTGATGCCGAACGCCTTGTCGAAATGGGCCTCGGTGATCGACCCCAGCGGCGAGAACTCGCCCAGCCCCGCGTTGGCGAACACGATGTCGACACGTCCCGCACGCCGGGCAACTTCCTCATAAAGCCGGTCCAGGTCGGCCAGGTTCGAGACGTCCCCCTGCACGCCCACGGCCCCGCCGCCCACCACCTTCACGGCCGCGTCCAGCTCCTCCTGCCTTCGCCCCGTGATGAAGACCGAGGCCCCCTCCGCGACGAACCGCACGGCCGTCGCCAGGCCAATTCCGCTGCTCCCGCCCGTGATCACCGCCACCTTGCCGTCGAGCTTACCCATGATTGCCCCCGTTTCCTTGACGCGACCACGAACAGATCAACCCGCGACCGGGCTCGGCCCCCGCCACGCCGGAGGCCAGACTCGGGAATACTAGGGCTTGCTTTCCTTCCAACAAGTACTAACCTTAAAGTAAGTATCGCCCGCTCGCCCCACCCGAGGCCCCATTCGATGAGCAAGGCCCACTACAACTGCGGCCTCGAGGCCGCCCTGGACATCATCGGCGGCAAGTGGAAGGTCCTCGTGCTCTACCACCTGGCCCCCGCCACCCGTCGGTTCGGCGAGCTGCGCAGGCTCGTCGTCGGCATCAGCGAGAAGATGCTGATCCAGCAGCTGCGCGAGATGGAGGCCGACGGGATCGTCTCCAGGACCGACTTCAAGCAGATCCCACCCCGCGTGGAGTACGCCCTGACTCCGTTCGGCGTCTCCCTCTCGCTGGCCCTCAGGCCCCTCTGCGAGTGGGGGTCCCTCCACATGAGCCGCATCGAGTCCGTCAAGGCCTTCGCCGGTGCCGAACAGGGCGAGACGGCCCAGCATCCCGCGTGATCGGGCGGGATGGTCATGTCGCCCGACATGAGGTTGTGCCGCGTGCAGTCTCTGGCCGAGCACGGGACGGAGAGGCCGGGGATCTTCTGGCGTCGCGAAGTCGCCGCGGCGACTTCGCGACCTGGCTCCGGCCGCCGGCCCTTGAAGACTCGAGACCAACGCTCACGAGACCGCTTGCAAGAGGTCCTTCGCTTCTCGCAGGTCCGCCGTGTCGAACCCCTCCGTGAACCAGCCGAAGATCTCCGCGAGCATCGGGCGGGCTTCGTCTTGCTTGCCTTGATCCCGGAGCAGGCGGCTCAGGCTCATGACGGCGCGCAGCTCCAGGGATTTCGCCCCCTGACGGCGTGCGATCGCGGTGGCCTGACGGAAACAGGCTTCGGCGTCCGACGAACTCTCCGGGCCGCGATCCAGCAGCAGCACTCCCCTGAGCCGGTGCAGCTCCGGCTCGTAGAATCCGATCCCCTTGTCATCGGCCGCCCGCTGCGCCTCATCCAGCGTGGCCATCCCCTCCTCGACCTTGCCAGCTTTGCCACACACCTCGGCCAGCAGGGCACGGAAATAGACGCGCCAGAAGAGCGGGCTCATGGCCGAACCCGCCAGCCCCTGGCGGATCAATGCAAGCCCTTCCTCAACTTGCCCTCGTTCGGCCAGCGCCCAGCCCCGCAGGACCGACGCTGTCGCCGCGTAGAAGGGAATCCCCTGCTCGGCGGCGAGTCGTTGGCATGCCTCGGCCTGCTCCCAGGTCTCGGGCAGATCCCGGCAAAACTGATGAAAAATGCCGACCTGTTGCCGCGCATGAGCCAGGCTCGTGGGGTGGGATAACGTCTGTGCCAGCGCCAGGGCCTCGCGGCTACTCCGCAAGGCCTGATCGGGGTAGCCGAGCATCCACAAGCACCAGGCCGCAAGGCTCTGGCAGCACACGCACGGGTCATGGCCGCCGTAGAGGAAGGCGTGCGCGCGGTGCCGCTGAGGGTCGTAGAGGGAGACGCTCAGGTCGAGGTGTGTCATGGCTGACGCCCAATCACCGGCGACCAGATCGGTGGGTCCCAGGGCGTGATGAGCCTGCAGGATCAGCGACGGGTCGTGCACGCGTCGGCCCAAGCTGAGGAGCTGCTCCCCCAGGTTCCGCGCGATCGGTATCTCCCCACGTCCGATATGGAAGTGCCAGAGTCCCCAGAGTGCCGGGCCGAGATCCGGCGTTTCTCCCACCTGGCCGCACAGCTTAAGGGCACGCCGATAGGCCCTCTCGACCTCGGGGGCCATCCAGCCTTTGATGGCCTTCAGGGGAGTGCCGAGGGTGATTTGAAGGGAGAGTTCCTGGTGGGCACGCCTGGGAGAATCCGGCGACATCGGGAGCATCTCCAGCCCCCTGCGTGCGAGCACGACGGCCTCCTGATTGGCGGAGACGCGGACGGCGTTCTGGGCCGCGAGCAGGAAGTAGTCGGCGGCCCGCGCGAAATCCCGCGCCGCCTCCAGGAGCAAGGCCAGCTCGGCGGCCACGTCCTGCGATCGCTCCCCGTGGAAACCCAGCAGCGCCTCGGCCACGGCCCGGCTCAACGCGACCCGCCGGGTGGGCTTGAGCGTGGCGTACAGGGCGTTCTGGTAGAGCACGTGCACGAAGCCGTAATGGAGCGTCAGCGTCCGGTCGGGGAACTCGCGCTCCGCCAGCTCGCGGACCAGGCCATGGGCGTGCTCCAGGGCCTCCAGCCGCTCCTCGACGTCGATGGCGTCGAGCCCCAGGGCCCGCGCCACGACGGCCGCGTCGAACTCGGCCCCCTGGACGCTGGCCGCCACGAGGAGGCGACGCTCGGGCTCGTCGAGCCGATCGACCTTCCGCCGGATCAGCCCGGTGAGCGACTCGGGCAGGACGCGGGCCAGCTCGGTGACCGATCCGACGAGCGACCAGCGGCCCCCGTCCTGGGCGATCACGCCCCGCTCCCGCAGGTCGCGCACCAGACCGACCAGGAACAGCGGGTTGCCCTCGGTCTTGGCGTGGATCAGGTCGACGAAATCGGCCGGGAGGCGATGCTCGGGGAACGCCTCCGCCAGGTAGAGCTCGATCGCCGCGCGGCCGAGGAAGGGCAGGCCGAGCTCGTGGAAGTCCCCCTTGCTCTGGAGCTCTTGCTTGACGGAGACGAACGGGTGACCGGCCAACGCCAGGTCCGAGGGGCGATAGGTCGCCAGCACCAGCAACGGCAGCGAGCCGATCCGGCCACCGAGGTAGAACAGCAAATCGACCGTCGAGACGTCGGCCCAGTGGACGTCGTCGAGGAACAGGACCAAGGGCCGGGCACGCGACAGCTCCCGCACGAGGGCGACGAACTCGCGCTTCAGCCTCTCCTGGGACGAGGCGTGGGCTTCGTTGGCGAGCCGCGCGTACCCGGAGTCGTCGACCGACAGGGGCACGACCTGGATCGACCAGGTCGTCGCGACGCGGCGCAGGATGTCGATGGTCCGCCCGCGGTCGGGCTCGCGGAGCAGGCTCCCCAGGGCTTCCTGGATCGGCAGGTACGCCTCGGCCCCGGCCAGGCGCTCGGAGCAGCCGCCCCGGGCGACGAGCGGCGCGCCGGGGCCGGCCAGGACCCTGGCCAGGAAGGATTCGACGAGCGCGGTCTTGCCGATGCCCGCCTCGCCGGCGACACCGATGATCCTGCCGCGGCCCGACTCGGCCCCCCTCAGCGCGCCGAGCAGTTCGCCCAGTTCCTGCTCACGGCCGATCAGACGACGCGTACCGAGCAATTCGTCGAGTTCCTCCTCACGTCCGATCAGGCGGCGATCGAACCGGTGGGGCGTCACCGCCCCCAGGGCCCCTGCGACCTCGGCGGCCGAAGGCCTCAGGCGGTGGTCGCGCCAGAGCATTCGCAGGATCAGCGCTTCCAGCGGCGCGGGGATCGCCGGGTTGAACCGCGAGGGGGGGGGGATCGGCTCGGAGATCACCGCCCTCAGGGAGGCCGCGATCGAGTCGACCGGGAACGGGGGCCGCCCGGCCGCCAACTCGTAGAGGACCAGCCCCAAGGAGAAGACGTCCGCCGCGGTCGTGGTCGGTTCGCCCAGCGCCTGCTCGGGGGCCATGTAGCGGGGCGTGCCCACGAGCCTCCCCTTCGCCGTCGGGCCCGCGTCGTCGGCGAAGCTGTCTTCGACCGCCGGGCCGGCCGACCGGGCCAATCCGAAGTCGAGGACCTTGGCGTAGCCGTCGCCGCGGACCATCAGGTTTGAGGGCTTGATGTCGCGATGGACCAGCCCTGCCGCGTGCGCCGCGGCCAGCGCCTCGGCGACTTGCCGCCCGAGCCGGGCGGCCGCGTCGGGGTTGGGGCCCTCCGCGATGACCTCGTCGAAGGTCCGCCCTTCGACCCGCTCCATCACGACGAACGGTCGGCCGCCGTCCTCGCCGAGTTCGTGGATCGTGCCGATGTGGGGGTGGTTCAATGCCGAGGCCGTGCGGGCCTCGCGGCGGAGTCGCTCCAGGGCCCGCTGATCGCCCGCGAAGGCTTCGGGCAGCATCTTGATGGCCACCTCACGCCCAAGTCGCGTGTCGCGGGCGAGGAAGACCTCACTCATGCCGCCGCGACCCAGCGGCCTGAGGACCTCGTAGTGGGCCAATCTCCGAGGGACCTCGGCGCCGGCGGCCGGCCTGGGGCCCCCCGCCTGCTGGAAGTCCTCCGTCAATCCTCCCTCCAGCGAAAGCTCCCGGCCGCACGAGGGACAACGGACCGCTCCGGATGTCGCCGGCTCGGCCGTCTCGATGGGGCCCTGGCAGTGGGGGCAGAAAGGGCGCATCGGACTCACCACGGTTTCGTCCGAGCCAGGAGCCGACAGGGTCGGGCTCCGCCCGCTCCGGACAGGTGGTCATCGGCTTAGGATAATCCTGCACCGATCTGTGGGATACCTTCCTGCGGCATGGCTCGCAATAACTGGGCCGAGGCGCCCCCGACCGTCTGCGACGGCAAGCCTCGAGAGGACCGCGCCCCTGCGCTCGTCAGCGATCCGCGGCCAGCAGATGCGTCGACCGGTCTGCACGTCGTGTCGAGATTGCGCGGCACAACTTGATGTCGGGCGACAGGCTCCAGGCGGGCCAAAGCCGCTTTAGATAGCACACGAATCCTCAGTCCGGGGTGCGCGAGAGGCTCGCCGAGAGACCGAATCTCTTCATGGTGCAAAACCGCATCATCGGGGCGCAAATCCACGCAGGCGCCGGTCAGCTCCGAGGACGGGTACTAGGTTTGATTCGAGCGGGCGATGATATGCCCCCTTTGAACATAAGTATCAATCAATGGTCCCGATGTCGGGCCCGATTGCTCGGAGGCAGCGATGTCGTCCCCCGATCCCGGCGATTCGATTCTGCTGGTCCTGCCCATCCCATTCCGCCGCGACCTCCAGGGCCGTCTGTTCCTGGAGGCGCAGGCCTGCAACGGGCTGAGGCGATGGGCCGACCACTTCGGTCGGGTCGTCGCGGCCTGCCCGGTCGCGCCGATGCCCGTCGGCGATTCCGCCAGCGAGCGTTACTTGCCGCTCGACTCGGTCGTGAATCCGGGGCACATCGACGCGGTCGAGTTGCCCGGGGCCTACACGCTCAGGTCGTTCGCGTCCCAGTATCGGCAGACCCGCACGCAGCTGGCCGGCCTGATCCGCCGGTCGGGCTACCTCAGCTTCGCTATCGGCGGCCTCTTCGGCGACTGGGCCGCGGTCGCCGCGCTCGAGGCCGACCGCCAGGGCCGCGGCTTCTCCGTTTGGACCGACCGCGTCGAGCACAAGGTCACCCTGGGCCAGCACCTCGACAGCCGCGGGCTGAAGCGGATCTATCGGGGCTTGAAGAATCGGCTGGTCATCTCGCCGCTGATGAAGGCGCTGGAGCATCACGTCATCTCCAGGTCCGCGCTCGGGCTCTTCCACGGCCGGGACTGCTACGAGGCGTACGCCCCGCACTGCCGGTCGCCCCACCTGGTGCACGACATCCACCTCGGGGCCGAGGACAGGATCCCCGGCGCCGAGCTCGCCGAGAAGCTCGCCCGCGCCCGGATGGGCCTGCCCCTGCGAATCACCTACGCGGGCCGGGCCACCGCGATGAAAGGGCCCTTAGACTGGGTCCGCACCCTGGCGAACCTCCGCGACCGCGGCGTCGCCTACAAGGCCACCTGGCTGGGCGACGGGCCGATGCTGCCCGACATGAAGCAGCAAGTCGACGCCCTCGGCCTGGCCGACCTCGTCGAGTTCCGCGGCTTCGTCTCCGACCGCGAGGAGATCCTCAAGGCCCTGCGCGCCTCGGACCTCTTTCTCTTCTGCCACAAGACCCCCGAGTCGCCCCGCTGCCTCATCGAGGCACTCGTCGCCGGCACCCCCATCGTCGGCTACACGAGCCACTACGCGGCCGACCTCCTCGAGGAGCAGGCCGGCCAGCTCCTCGTCCCGCTCGACGACGTCGACGCCCTGGCCTCGACCGTCGCGGGCCTCGACGCCGACCGCCCACGCCTCGCCCGGATCATGGGCCGGTGCGACGACCTGGGCTCGCACTTCTCCGACACCGAGGTCTTCCGCCACCGCAGCGACCTCATCCGCTCCGAGCCCGCCACGGCGCAGGACGAAGTCATCCGCTTCGCGGGCAGCAGGGCCTACGCGAACTCGCTGCCGCGGCCGCTCGAGGTCCTGGAGCACGCGAGCTCCGAACTCTGAGGCCGGGACGTGCGTGCCCACGTCCCGAAGCCCAATGGACAGGCGTCCCCGGGGGGGCTATCCTATGAGGAGACTCTGATCCGCCCGAGGTGACCGGAGCCGGTCACGCCTCGCCTGACTGCCGCTCGCCGAGAGGATCGCGCCGATGACGGGCGAACCGGACCGCGCCCACGCGTTGTTCCTGATGGCGGCCACGCACCGCGACCCGAAGCAGCGCTCGGCCGCCCTCGACCGCGAGTGCGCCGCCGATCCCGCGCTGAGGCACCGGGTCGAGCTGCTCCTGCGGGCCACGGAAGCCGCCCCGGCGGCCACCCCCGGTCAGGTCGCCGAGACGATCATCGAGGGCCCGGCCGGATCGCCCCGGGCGATCGAGGCCGACGGCACCCTCGACTATCGCCCCACCGTCCGGGACGGGCCGGGCGACCCCCCGGCCGCGGCGGCCACCCGCCCGGACCGGCGGCCCGGGGGCTCCGAAGGGCCGGGCTCCCGGATCGGCCCCTACACGCTCGTGCAGAAGCTCGGCGAGGGGGGCATGGGGGCCGTGTACATGGCCGACCAGGAGGAGCCCGTGCGCCGGCGGGTCGCCCTCAAGATCATCAAGCCGGGCATGGACAGCGACGCGGTCATCGCCCGGTTCGAGGCCGAGCGCCAGGCCGTGGCGCTGATGGACCACCCGAACATCGCCCGCGTGCTCGACGCCGGGACCACCGACAGCGGACGCCCCTTCTTCGTCATGGAGCTGGTCCACGGCGTCCCCATCACTGACTACGCCGACGACGCCAGGCTCGGCCTCAGGGAACGCCTCGCCCTCTTCGCCCCCGTCTGCCACGCCATCCAGCACGCCCACCAGAAGGGCCTGATCCACCGCGACATCAAGCCGTCCAACGTGATGGTCACCCTCTACGACGGCGAGCCGGTCCCCAAGGTCATCGACTTCGGCATCGCCAAGGCCACCGACACGCGGGCCGATGACCAGGCCGATGTCACCGAGTACGGGTCGATCGTCGGCACGCTCGAATACATGAGCCCCGAGCAGGCCGAGATGAGCCCGCAGGGCGTCGACACCCGCAGCGACATCTACTCGCTGGGCGTCCTGCTCTACGAGCTCCTCACCGGCGGCACCCCGCTGGGCCGCGGAGACTCCGGCTACATCGAGATTCTCAGGCGCATCAAGGAAGAGGAGCCGCCCAGGCCGAGCACCCGGCTGACCGAGTCCGCGGAGGCGCTCGGCCCCATCTCCGAGCGCCGCAACTCCGAGCCGGCCAGGCTCGCGCAGGCCGTCCGCGGCGAGCTCGACTGGATCGTGATGAAGGCCCTGGAGAAGGACCGCTCGCGTCGGTACGAGACCCCCAACAGCCTGGCCAGGGACATCCAGAACTTCCTCGACGACGAGCCCGTCGAGGCCTGCCCGCCGTCGGCCCGCTACCGGATCCGCAAGTTCACCAGCAAGTACCGCTGGGCGCTGGCCACCGCGTCGGCCTTCTTCGCGCTGCTCGTCCTCGGCGCCGTCTTCAGCACCTGGCAGGCGATCGCCGCCACCCGCGCCGAGGGCCGGGCGCTCGTCGAGCGCGAGAAGGCCAGGCGCTCCGAGGCCGAGGCGCTCGCCGTCCTCAGCTTCTTCCAGGACCAGATCCTCGCCGCCGCGCGCCCGGAAGGGCAGGGGGGCGGCCTCGGCAAGGACGTCACCCTCCGCAGGGCCGTCGACGCCGCCACCCCCAAGATCGCCGAAGCCTTCCGCCAGCAGCCCAACGTCGAGGCCTCCATCCGCGGCGTGCTCGGCACCACCTACCACGACCTGGGAGAGCCCGCCCTGGCCGTCAAGCAGCACGAGCGGGCTCTCGACCTGCGCATCTCCAGGATGGGAGACGACCACCCGGACACCGTCGCCGCCCGCATCAAGCTCGCCCTCGCCTACCGCGACGCCGGCCGCTGGGACCGCGCCATCCCCCTCCTCGAGCGAACCCTCGCCGTCGAGTCGGCCAGGCTCGGAAGCGACCACCCCGACACCCTCCTGATCCTGAACAACCTGGCCCTCACCTACCGCGACGACGGCCAGTGGGACCGCGCCATCCCCCTCTTCGAACGCGCCCTGGCCGGCCGCACCGCCTCGCTCGGGGCCGACCACGCCGACACCCTGCTCACCTGCAACAACCTCGCCATGGCCTACCGCGAGTCGGGCCACTGGGACCGCGCCATCCCCCTCTTCGAGAGCACCCTGGCCGCGCAGACGGCCAGCATCGGGGTCGACCACCCGTTCACCCTCCTCACCCGCAACAACCTCGGGCCCGCCTACCTCGCCGTCGGCCAGGTCGACCGCGCCATCACCCTGCTGGAGCAGACCCAGGCCGCCCGCGCCTCGAAGCTCGGCGACGACCATCCCAGCACACTCACCAGCCGCAACAACCTCGCCCTGGCCTACCAGGCCGTCGGCCAGCTCGACCGCGCCATCGAACTCTTCGAGCGGACCCAGCAAGCCCGAGTCGCCAAGCTGGGCGCCGCCCATCCCAGCACCCTCACCACCCGCTTCGACCTGGCGGTCGCCTACCTGGAACGCGCCGAGGCCGCACGGGCCGAGCCCTTGCTCCGCGAGGTCCTCGAAGCGCGCAAAACCGCCCTGGGAGCCGGCCACCCCGACGTCGCCCTGACCCTCTCCGCCCTGGCACGAACCCTGATGCAAGAAGGCAAACCCGCCGAGGCCGAGCCCCTCCTCCGCGAAGCCCTCGCCATCTGGGAAACCAAGCGTCCCGATGACTGGAACCGCTTCGACAACCAGAGCCTCCTCGGCGAATGCCTCCTCTCCCGCAACGACCGACCCGCCACCCGCCCCTTGCTCCAGTCCGGCCACGAAGGCCTGAAGGCCCGCGAATCCAGGCTCCCCGCCCACCGCAAGCAACGCATCACCGAGGCCGCCGCACGCCTCAAACGCCTCGATTAGTGCGTTTCTTCGTCGACCGAGACCGTTGAGCCGGCGATCCCTCGCGTCCGACGTTGTGGTCAATGACCTCCAGCACTTCGGAGCCAGTGCCCATGCGATATTTCCAGAAAATATCATTCTTTTACTTATTTTAACTTAAACAATGCAGAGATCCAACCCATGGGCCCGACTCGATTCCGTGTCCGCACGTTGATGATCTTGGTCGTGGTTGCAGCGGTCACCCTCGCCTTGATCCCGATCGCATTCCGTGCCAATTACCCCGATACCCACATCCACAACACCTATTCTTTTATCAAGATAAATGCGAAGTGACAAAACGGCAGGGGCTTTTCATCGCACGCAGCCATGCATTTGGAGGCCGATCCGATCTGCTGACGTTGTGGTCAATGACACCCCAAGACCTCGCCTCTGAACGCAATTCATGAAACGACCGAACTACGGCTTGAATGGAACATTCGCAGGTGTGCTAATCGTCTATCTCGCCCAGAGTAACCACATGGTACCCGAACAGGGTTTGGGAGCACGGCTGGTGTTCGTCCCTTTGATGGGTGCGATGATCGGCACCATCATTGAGAGGGTGCTATACAGGAGTTCCTAACTCGCTTCTGTAATGGTCGATTACACGCAGACCGGGAGGTGATCCTTGCGATTGTTGATGTTCGGCTGGCTCTTCATATTTCCGCTAGCCTGTGCGGTTGCAGTGCTTTCTTTCCAAGTCCGTCAAACAATGTCGGGCAGGCATCAGGGAACCGACTTCAGTCCGTTTAGCTTCTCCTTGGCTCTGCTCCTCTTCTATTTCACTGGATGGGTAACCCTTAGGTATATTGAAAAGAGATCGATTTTGCGTAGATGACTGCACGCAAGATGCGGAGGGTCAAGAGTGCTCATGATCGGGTCGATTACACCCGTCTTCGAAGGGATCGAGTGCCATGTTCCAAAGGGGCGATTTTGTCTTAGTAAATCTTCGAGTCGGGGTTGTCATTCTCACCGGCAAGGATCTCGAACCTGATGGTATGGAAGATCACACCGGGGTCTGGTTTGGGACTCTCGACGACGGAAACCCCGAAGTGATGACAATCCCGACGGATTACCTTGTCGCTGGGCCACGCCCAGTCCTGAAGCACTAAACCGTCAGTCAGATTTCGCCAAAACTTGATGCGTGGGCGATGCCATGCAATCAGTTGCGGGGCAATTGTGCTGACGCCGAGGTCAATCACACCTCTTGTCGCAACTGCGCAAAAGAATCAGGCCATCGAACTTATCGAAATCATAAGAAGCGAACATGGAAATCAGCGAAGATAAACGGATGAACCGACGATGGCTGATCGTCAGCTTACTTGCTTGGGGTCTGATTTCCGCTCTACAATTCGTGCGAGCGTGGCGACTGTGGGGGGCATCCCACCCTGATCTCATTATGATGATCGCCGCCGCACTCATTGTCGGAGGAATCTTAACCCTTATCGCCGTATCGTTACCATTTCGCATCATTCAAAACTTATTAGATCCGGAGCGAAGCAGGACTCGAATCCGGGAGACCGTGTTGTGCATCTTCACTTTTCTGGCCCTTGCCAACATGGTGTACTCGGTGATCGCGAGCTATCCTGCCGACTGGTAAGCGATCAAAGATCATGCCCCGTCCAGGCGGGTCAGTTGTCCAAACGTTTTGGTCCTTTGATCCGAGACCAGCACCAATTTCCCATAAATAACGAGCGTTCATCATGGCAATCGATCGGTTTGCTCTGCGGTTGTCCTTCATCTTGTTGGCTGCGATCGCGGGACTTCTGATCGGCTTTTCAATCACACACACGACATTCGAGAATCAGTTCCAGCAGGGGGAGACGTCGAAATCCTTCTTGATCTCGGTGCTCGCCCTCGGGGGCCTGTACCTCGTACTGAAACAGCGAGCATCAAAGGGGGGCTCGAACCTCGAACTCTGATCGTCACCCGAGCCGAAACGGGGGCCGTCTCCGCTGCGACGATCAGTGGGGCCCCCGACCGATCACTCGCCAAACCGAAGCGGCTTCTCCTCCCGGTAGAGTCCGAGATGTTCCACCCATATGTCCTTGTTGTCCCGATCCCCATTGAGCGCGATCGCCCTCTCCTGCCACTCGACCGCCTTGTCGAATCCCCCGGCCTCGGCGTAAGACGCGGCTAGGATACTGAGCGGATTCGCGTCGTTCCAATCGCTCAACTCGCAGCCACGTGTCGCCGACTCGACAGCCCGCGTCCCGTCCCGCAATTTCTCATCGGGGCAAGCGGCCCACAACCCGGCCCGAGCGCTGTGATGCCAGGCCCTCCCGGGATCGAGCCGGATCGCCTCGTCGTAATCGGCGATCGCCTTCTCGTAATCCATCGTGTCAGCCCAGGCGGAACCCCGGGCGCAATAGGCTGCGGCATCCTCCGGATCGAGCCGGATTGCCTCACCGAAGTCGGCGATCGCCTTGTCGTAGTCCTGCGTCTCGGCCCAGACGAGGCCCCGGTTGTGGTAGGCCAAAACACTCGTCGGATCGAGCCGGATCGCCACGCTGTAGTCGGCGATCGACTCGTCCCATTCCCGCTTCGCGTCGCGGGCGAAACCCCGAGCGCTATAGGCCAAGGCCATTTTCGGGTCGAGCCGGATGGCCTGGCCGTAGTCAGCGATCGCCTTGTCGTAATCCAGCTTGCCGACATAGGCGAGGCCCCGGTTTAGATAGGTCGAGGCACTCTTCGGGTCGAGCCGGATCGCCTGGTTAAAGTCGACAATCGCCTTGTCGTAGTCCTGCGTCTCGGACCATGCGAGGCCCCGGTTTTGGTAAGCCGAAACATGCTCGGGGTCGAGCCGGATCGCCTCATTGTAGTCGGCGATCGCCTTCTCGTAATCCGTCTTGTCAACCCAGGCGGAACCCCGAGCGATGTAGACCGAGGCATCCTCCGGACTGAGCCGGATCGCCTCGTTCAAGTCGACAATCGCCTTGTCGTAGTCCTGCGTCTCGGACCATGCGAGGCCCCGGATGTGATAGGCCGTAACATCCTCGGGATCGAGCCGGATCGCCTCGTTAAGGTCGGTGATTGCCTCGTCGAACTCGCCCATTTCTATCCTAACCAGCGCTCTCCATCCGTAATGGCAAGAGATTTTACTGATCCGAATTTGTTCGGTGTAGAAATCGATGGCCTGGTCATAGGGCAGGATGGACACGCGCTGCACCCAGCCGCTGATCCCGCTGCTCTCATCCTGCAGCAAGAACCAGTCGGACTTGGCTTTCTTGACCCGATAGACGCGAGCCCCTCGCTGATCCTTGGCGGGGATGATCAAGGTGTTCGCGCGGCCCTCGTCGTCCAAGGCCCTGGGGCCCTTCATGAGGTCCGCGTCGAATTGCGTGAAGACTCGCTTGCCGATCAAGGGATCGGTCGCCAGGGCGTACGCCATTCCGGCTTTGGCCATCGCCAGAAAGGCGGCCGGGAGCGACCTCATCGTGGTCTTCATCGTCGCCTCAAATCCTCGAGGATGGCTCAATCCGTCCCCCAAAGATATTCGACCCCTGAGCGATGAGTCAAACGTCCCACCCCCGCGAATGCCCGCTCAACGGCTACGACCCCGCCGCCTCCGCCGCGCCCACGCTTTCAGGGTACTGCCCAGGTTTTCGAGGGAACGGTGGGGTCCTGTAAACCCGAGTAGCCCGCGGGGCAGGGCATCAACTCGCCGACGTCCCAATTTTCCCGTCGTACCTTGCGAGCGGCGAGGAGGAAAATCGCATAATGTGCGGTTGGTAACCGCCATCGCCCCGGTCGGGCCGGCCCCATCCAATCAAGACTCGTTCGGAGCCGGCGTGCCATGCCCGACTTCCAGGCCTTGCTCCACTCCATCGCGGAGCGCCCGGCGATCTATGTCGGCAATTGCTCCATCCGCGCAGTGAGCCACTACCTCGACGGATACTGCGACGCGTTGAGGGACCTCGGTCACGCCGAAAAGCCGCTCGACGGCTGGATGCGCTGGGTCGAGTTGCGCTTCCTGATTTCGAACCCCGCGTGGCACTGGACGCGCATTCTCCTGCACGTCTACGGGAGCGACCAAGCGGCGATCGAGGCGCTTCCCGAACTGCATCGGGAATTCCTGGCCGAGCGTGCCATGATCGGCGTTGATGGGATCGAGGCGTTACTCGATCAACGCATCCTTGAGGAGCACGGTGAACCCTGGCATGAGCCCCCGGCGACGAACACCACGATCGACGACTGATCGAGGGCCGTAGACGTCGAAGGGAAACCTCGTCGTCATGCCATCCGTTTCGCATCCAGGGCTGCAAGGCCCGCGCACCCAATCCGGATGCACCAAGTCACGGAAAGTCCAGTTTCGTCATAAGACTTTGCTTTCCTTGAGGAGATCCTCCACGGCCTGCCGGCTCGCGCGGAACTCCCCCCAGACGCAGGCGCACCACTCGTGGATCATCTCGTCCCGGCTCGGCCCCTCGGGCACGGCGAGCACATCGGCGGCGGTGATCCGACCGCGATCGGGGGGCAGCGGGAAGACCGGCCAGGCCCGCTTCCGGCGCGCGAGTGCCATGTGCGCGAGTTGGACCTGCCTGCCAGAGTAGCCCCGCTCCACGTGGAGGTAGAGGCCGACGAGCGCGAAGGTTAATCGGATCGGCTTATCGTGCCCATCGGCGACCTGCGCGGCGAACGCATCGACGACATGCTGGTGGATGAACGTCAAGGCGCCGTGGGCGAGGGTGTAGCAGCACAACTCGTGGTAGGCACTCTCCTCGGATGACATGGCGGCGGGGCCTCCCCAAATGGGCGTCTGGCTCGCATCCCTGGCCCTCACCCGGCTTTTGAACGGGGTGAACCAATCACGAATTCAGGCCGATGCTGATCCGCTGCTCGGCCTGGCCGCATCCCGTCGATGAAGTCCGGGAAAAGAGAGAATCACCGCAAACAACTCGACAGGATGGAGGATATAACAGGTGCGGATTGATTGGCACCCTAAACAGATCGGATTGGATTTGAGTCGGTGTCCCTCGTCGTCCTCTCTCGCGCCCGAAGCGGCTGAATCACCGTCGCCAACTGACCCTCCGGTCGCTGACGCCTCCCGGACGGCTCACACACAAGAACCGGCTGTGTTATCCTCGGTGTTGCGTCAGAAGGGATGCTCCCACATTCCTACCCTCAGCGAGTAGGCACGCGAAATCCAGAGTTCCCGCGATCCAGACGCCTCCCCGGCGAATAACGACCGACCCTCCAAGACTGGACCCTTGCTCCAGTCCGGCCACGAAGGCCTGAAATCCCACGAGACACCAGCCCCCCCCCACCGAAAACACCGCATCGACCAGACCGCCGCCCGCCTCGACTGCACCGGCGGCCACACGGCCCGCCCACGCCCGACCGGCGGCGTCAGATCCACCCGCGTCCGGCCTCCGACCCTTGTTCTCTCCCAAGGAGCTCAAGCGATGACTCGCACATCCAGGCTCGCGGCCTTCGCCCTGGCCCTTTGCCTCTCAAGGCTCGCCCTCGCCGACGACCCCGCCCCGGCTCCCCAGGCAACCCCGCCGCAGGTCGAGCAGGCGGTCGACCGCGCCATCGGTTATCTGCAAACCGAGAGCGCCGCCTGGATGAACACTCGCAAATGCGCCTCCTGCCATCACGCGGGGATGGCCTTCTGGGCGCTCAGCGAGGCCAGGCGGCAGGGGTATTCGATCGACGACAAATTCCTGACCGAGATGACCGAGGCGACGCTGGGGAGCCCGGAGAAGATGATCGCCTCGGGGCTCGCGAGCGGCCCGGATACACCGCCCGACCCGCGACCGCTCGGCAGGGCCGTGAACATGGGCACGGTCTTCCTGGCCGTCGCCGCGCGGTCCTTGCCCTCGCTCGAAGAGGGGCAGAAACAAAGCCTGAAGCGGATCGCGGCCGTGATCGTCGAGAAGCAGCAGGCCGACGGCTCCTGGGAGTTCTTCCTCAGCCGGCCGCCGATGAACGAGAACCAGGCCACCGACGCCGCCTGGATCCTGATGGCCTTGCAGGGCGAGACGGGGCCAGACGCGGCGGAGTCGAGCCGCCTGGCACTCGAGAAAGGGGCCGCCTGGCTGGCCGGCGCCGGGCTGCCCGAAAACCATCAGGAGAAGGTCCTGAGGCTCTTGCTGGAGGCCCGCGCCGGCAAGCCCCTCGACGCGATGCAGCCCACCATCGACGGGCTGCTCGCCATGCAACGCCCCGACGGCGGCTGGAGCCAGACCACCCAGTCGAAGAGCGACGCCTTCGCCACCGGCCAGACCCTGTACGCCCTCGCGCTCGCCGGCCTCACGGCCGAACGCCCCGAGATCAGGCGCGCCGTCGACTTCCTGGTCGCCACCCAGGCGGCGGATGGGAGCTGGCCGATGACCTCGCGATCCTCGCCCGACGGCAAGACCGGCGGATCGGCGAAGCTACTGACCCCGATCACCTGCGGCGCCAGCTCATGGGCCGCCCTCGGCCTCTCGAAGATCGCGCCGAAGACGCCCTGACGCCCGACCGCGTGAATGCGAGGGAAGCGGGGACCGACGCCTCGACGAGGCGGGCCGCCCACGTCCCCCGCATTCACGCGTCCTTATCTCACCTGATCCTCTTCGACGCCGGCTCCATCCCCTCGGGATACTTCTTCGTGGGCGGCCCGGCGTCGGTCGGCGGCTCGACCGGAGGCGGGGGGGGCTCCGAGTTGCAGCCGACGAGGCCGAGGAGGGCGAGCAGACCGAGGCGGACGATCATGGGACGCTTGCTCATCTCGAATCAACTCCGCGGATGATGGCCGGAACCGGGCGTTTTCGGTTCCGATGCCGAGCCTTTCGGGACCGAACGCGCCCGCTCAGTAGGAATCGGAGGAGACCGTCTCGCCGCCCGACATGCTGCCGATCGCACGCCAGGTTTGCAGGGAGATCGTGCTCTTGATGAACCGCACGCTGCCGTCGCAGAGCAGGGTGCTCACGCCGCCCGGGTGATAGCTGCGGGCGGCGGTGTAGCCCGGGTCCTTGTTCAGGCAATGCGGGTTGCTCGGCTTCAGGTCCTTGCCCACGCAATAGCCCGGCACGTAGTCGGGAATCAACGAGTTGGGCGCGGTGAAGGTGTTGAAGGCCGAGCAGTTCTGGTCGTCGTTCCAGATGTCGCCGCGATGGTCGGTGTCCGAGTTCAGGTCGCCCTTGGGCTGGCAGCAAATGACCTCGCTCATCATCACCGTGTTGGACGTGCCGTCGACCATCGAGCTGATCCCGTTCGCCTTGTTCGCGGTGAACGGTGCGGCCTGATACTGGACGAGCAGGGGCTGCTCGGGGGTCGAGAACGGATTCGTGGCGACGCCCGAGACGACCATGTCCTGATACCAGTTGGTGTTGCCCCAGTTGACCATGTAGTTGCCGTTGGAGCGGATCGTCTGCGGGGTGCTCGCCGACAGCGTGATCGTGGCCCCCGGGTCGGACGGGCAGTTGAAGGCGCCGATCCTCACCCTCATCACGGTGGCGTTCTCCCACTCGTAGAAGTTGAGGGTGAAGTTGATCGTCTGGAAGACATTCGCCTGCTCCAGGTACGGCAGGATCGAGAAGGCCCAGGTGCGCCTGTTCGCGTTCGGGCAGTTGGGATAGGAGAATCCGAGCCCGGTCCGGCCGATCGGGAACGCGTCCTGCGAGCTGTGATAGTTGTGCATCGCCAGCCCGATTTGCTTCAGATTGTTGGTGCACTGCATCCGCCGGGCCGCCTCGCGGGCGCTCTGCACCGCGGGCAATAAGAGCGCGATCAGCACCGCGATGATGGAGATGACGACCAGCAGCTCGATCAGCGTGAATCCGCGGACCCGACGCCCGGGCGACCGCAACTTCAAGATTTGCATCGGCGTGTCTCTCCGAAAACCTCGGGCTTGCCCGCCCCCGGCCTCGATCACGAATGCCTCGCGCGCCGCCCATCGTTCTCGCGACTTCCGAACATCCACGACCCCGATGCGCAGCGAGGCACTCGACCGCCAGAGGCGACCAACGCCCGACCCGACCCCTAATCTTCCACCGCCGCGAGAAATGAACCGAGTCCGGACATCAACGCCCGTCTCCTCGATCCTGCCATCAATAGCACTTTTCAATCAGGTTCAACACAGAATTCCGGACGATTTCCGAATTCCTTCAGAGACAACCAACTCGACCGGATATCCCCCAGTCTCCATGCCCTCGCGAATCATAAGCATGAATGCGGCCGATCCGGAGAAGCCGCGTCTCGGTCGGTGGAGAGATGCCCGACGGCCAACGATTGCATCCCGAATACGATGGCGGCCCCGGGCTACGATTGACGCCCATTTCTCGCTCAGGCGGTGCGAGAGCATGGCACCCGGCAAAGCCCTTCGTGGGCGAAATGCGGCCCGTGGAGGCCGAATTTCGCGTCATCCTCACCGGTTTCGGTCATGTCGCTCCGCGGGCCGTTCCGAAGAAGAAAAGGCCTTGCGGGCCGGGCGTTCGCAACCCGAGGCCGCACTCGGCCTCTGGAGGATTCGCCCCCGGTTCCCGTCTACGACGTCCGATGCAGAAAACGGCGACGTCTCCCGCGACTCGGAAGTGCGGGGACGTTGCAATCCGACCGCCGGGCTGCAGAATTGCTCGGCCAGATGCCGCCCTCAAGGAGCCACGGATGACAACGTTCTCGACAAAGCGAGCGTTACACGCCACCCCGAGCGCCGTCTTTGCCGCGTTCCAGGACCCCGATCGACTCGCCCGATGGTGGGGCCCCGATGGTTTCACAAACACATTCGAGACCTTCGAGTTCAGGCCGGGCGGCCGGTGGGTCTTCTCCATGCACGGGCCCGATGGGAAGACCTATCCCAATGAATCCCTGTTCGTCTCGATCGTCCCGGACGGCGAAATCGTCATCCGCCACGTCTCGCTGCCCCAGTTTCAACTCACGGTCACCCTGCATGACGACCCCGCCGGCACGCTCGTGGCGTGGGAGCAGGCATTCGACGACGATTCCGTGGCGAATGCGATCCGCCACATCATCGAACCCGCGAACGAGCAGAACCTCGACCGGCTGACTGCCGAAGTCCAATAGGACGTCCCGCCCGATCCCCGCCCGGAACCGGCTCCGCGGGGCTAATCGTCGGACCGATAAGGCTTCTTCTCCCGATAGAGCTCAATTCGTTCCATCCATTGCGTCGGATCAGTTCCGTCCAGGAGCAAGATCGCCTTCTGCTGAATCTCCACGGCCTTGTCGAACTCGCCCACTTCGGCATGGGCCGCGGCCAGAGTATCGAGCTCATCCGCAACCTTCCATTCGCCGATCTCACAAGCACGGGTGGCCGACTCGACGGCCCGCTTCCCGTCTCGGAACCTGGCATCTGGGCATGTCGCCCATATCCATGCCCGGCGATTGTAGGCCAACGAATTTTTCGGGTCGATGCGGATCGCCTCGCCGAAGTCGGAGATCGCCTTCTCGTAATCCCGCTTGGCGATCCAGGCCAATCCCCGGTTGTAATAACACCGCATATCCTTCGGCTCAAGCCGGATCGAATCGTCGTAGTCGGAGATGGCCTTGTCGTAATCCTGCTTGCTATGCCAGGCCAACCCACGGTCGTAGTAAAACCGCGCATCCTTCGGGTCGAGGCGGATCGACTCGTCGTAGTCGGAGATCGCCTTCTCGTAGTCCAGCTTGTTATGCCAGGCCAAGCCACGGTTGTGGTAAACCCGCGCATCCTTCGGCTCAAGGCGGATCGAATCGTCGTAGTCGGAGATGGCCTTGTCGTAATCCTGCTTGCTATGCCAGGTCAAGCCACGGCTGAAGTAACCCCGCGCATCCTTCGGGTCGAGGCGGATTGCCTCGCCGAAGTCGGAGATCGCCTTGTCAAGGTCCTGTTTGGCGTGCCAGGCGCCTCCCCGGTTGAGATAGGTCGAGACACTCTTCGGCTCGAGGTGAATCGACTCGTCATAATCGGCAATCGCCTTCTCGTAGTCCTCCTTGAGGTGCCAGCAGTATCCACGATTGCGGTAGCCCCAGGCATCCTTCGGGTCGAGCCTGATCGATTCCCCGTAGTCGGAGATCGCCCGGTCGATGTCCTTCTTGGCGGACCAGGCCAAGCCACGCTCGAGATAGGCCCGCGCATCCTTCGGATCGAGCCTGATCGATTCGTCGAAGTCGGAGATCGCCTTGTCAAGGTCCCCCTTCTCTGACCAGGCGCTACCGCGGTCGGCATAAGCCCGCGCATCCTTCGGGTCGAGGCGGATCGACTCGTCGAAGTCGGAGAGCGCCTTGTCAAGGTCCCGCTGTTCATGCCAGACCAAGCCACGGTTGTGGTAACCCAGCGCCAACTTCGGGTCGAGGCGGATCGACTCGCTGTAGTCGGAGATCGCCTTCTCGTAATCCTGCTTGCTATGCCAGGCCAAGCCTCGGCTGTAGTAACCCCGCGCATCCTTCGGGTCGAGGCGCATCGACTCGTCGAAGTCGGAGATCGCCTTGTCGTACTCCTCCTTCTCGGACCAGGCTAATCCCCGGGTGTAGTAACCCCGCGCATCCTTCGGGTCGAGGCGGATTGCCTCGCCGTAATCGGAGATCGCCTTGTCGAAGTCCCGCTTGGCGGACCAGGCCAAGCCTCGGCTGTAGTAACCCCGCGCATCCTTCGGGTCGAGGCGGATCGCCTCGTTGTAGTCTGAAATCGCCTTCTCGTAATCCTGCTTGCTATGCCAGACCAAGCCACGGTTGTAGTAACCCAGCGCCTTCTTCGGGACGAGGCGGATCACCTCGTCGAAATCGGAGATCGCCTTCTCGTAGTCCTGTTTGGTGTACCAAGCGTTACCCCGGTCGAGATGGGCCCACGCATGCCTCGGGTCGAGGCGGATTGCCTCGCCGAAGTCGGAGATCGCCTTGTCGTACCCTTCTTTCTCGGACCAGGCCAATCCCCGGTTGTAGTGACCCCACGCATCCTTCGGGTCGAGGCGGATCGCCTCGCCGTAGTCGGAGATCGCCTTGTCGTAGTCCCGCTTCGCGACCCAGGCGAGACCCCGGTCGAGATAGGCCTGCGGATACTTCGGGGCAAGGCGGATTGTCTCGCCGAAGTCGGAGATCGCCTTGTCGTGGTCTCCCTTCTCGGCCCAGATCATGCCTCTGGAATGATAGAGGGCGGCACTCGGGGCAACCCCGATCTGGTTGGTGTAGAAGTCGATGGCGTGGTCGTAGGGGATCGCGAACCGGCTTTGTACCCAGCCGCGGACCTCGCTTTTTTCATCCTGGAGCCAGAGCCACTCGCCGTCCGTCTTTTCAACCCGATAGACGAGAGAGGCATCCTGGCCGTCTCTCGACTCGACCACGCCGACGTCACGCCCCTCGTCATCGACGACCTTGCTGCTCTCCCTGAGGACGGTCCCGAGTTGGAGGAAGACTCGCTTGCCGACCCCGGCCTCTTGCGCCCGGGAGGACGACACGCCGGACAGCGTCAGAAAGGCGACGAGGAGCCACTTCATAGGAGCCTTCATCGGCACCTCAAATCGTCGGGTTGTCTGAGTCCAGGAGATCCGTACCGAAGATAAGAGATCAACGGCATCGCCGTGCAAGAATTCCACCGCAATCCGCGAGCTAGCCATCCTCGATTGGTATGCCCCTTCGAAGCATCGGTGTGAATAGGGCGACTCGGAATTGACGCATCGCGATCGATCGATCGAAGGGGATTCGATGGTCGGCGGATGCATCCCGAATTCGACGGCGGCCCCGGGCCGAGTTTGTCGCCATGAGCATGGAGCCCGGTTTTTTCCAAATTAGGCATTGGAAGTTGTCCCTCTTTCGGGATAGTATCCATGGGAGACATTTCCCCCGGAAACGCACCACCCCAAGGAAGCGACGCAGCACCATGGGCAAGCTCGAAGTCAGCCAGCGGCGGATTGACGCCAACCGACGCAACGCGACCCGTAGCACCGGGCCCCGGACCGAGGCGGGCAAGGCCCAGTCTCGCAGGAATAGCCTGATTCACGGGCTGGCCGGGGATGGGATCGTCGTCCCCGAGCACGAGGCGCAGGCCGCCCGCGAGCGGGCCGAGCAGTGGAACTCGTCGCTGCGGCCGATGAACGCGTTCGAGATGGGGCTCGTCGAGACCATCGCCATCGAGAGCGTGCGCGTCGACCGCTGCCGGATCGAGGAGCGGATCGCCCGCGACGTCCGGGCGCGTCGCGCGAGCGCCTGCTGGGCCGACGAGCGCCGGGCCGAGGCGGCGAAGCTCGGGCGGACCCTGGCCGATTGCCCCGAGGAGGTCGCGCCCCGGCTGGCCATGACCGCGGCCGGCTGCGACTGGCTCATCGCCCGCTGGACCATGCTGGGCAAGGCCCTCAACCGCAAGGGGACCTGGACCGACGAGCAAGCGACCCTGGCGCTCGACCTGCTGGGCATCGCCGCCGACTTGCGCGATGAGGACAGCCCGATCGAGGCGGGCATGGGCGTGGACCTCGTCGAGCATCGCCGGGAGCTGGTCGAGGCCGAGCTCGATGGGCTGGTCGCGCGACAGGAAGAGGCGCTCGACGCGATCGACGACGACCTGCGCGAGGCGACGTCGATGGGGCTGGTCGCGGCCGACGACCCGACGCTGGTGCTGCTGCGCCGCTACGAGACGGCCAGCCTGCGCCGCCAGCGCTGGGCCCTGGAACTGCTGCAACGCGGCCGCCAGAGGCGCGAGCCCGCGCCGCAGGTGATGACCGACGACTACCGCGAGCGGCCCCGCGACCTTTCCTACGCCCGCCCGCCCGCCCGGGAATTCCCCGGCGACCCCACGCCCACGCCCGACCCCGGCTCGACCGATCCCGGTTCCGACCGCACCGGCCGCCCCGCCGGCGACAATCGCGCCGCCCAGTCCCGCCCCATCAGCCCCAATCACCTCGCGGACAGGCCCGGGAACTTCGCCGAACGAAGCCACCTGGCCGGCCGCTTGCTCCTGCTGGCCCGGTCGCTCGCGGCCCGAAACGCGGCCCGCCGCCCCTCGATCCAGGCCTCCGGGCTCCTCGCCCGGCCGTCCCGCCGCCTGGCCCGCCCGTCAGTCGCCCCGTCCGGCGCCCGCGCGGGGGCCTTGAGCTTGCGAATCGCCTGAAAATCGGCCCGGAGCCTGTCGAATAGGCTCGGTCTTTGACAATTCGGAGCAAAATGGGGCACTCCCGCGCGCCCGCCGCGTGGCCGGGCGCCCGATTGGCCTCTCCCCGAGGGGGGTTGTTTCAGTCTCCCTGGGGGGTGAAGCGTTCGAGGTCCTCGCTCTTGGCCACGACGGTGATCCCCTCTTCGGTGACGGTCAGGCCGCGTGCCAGGTCGAGCTCGCGGTTCCAGCCGATGTCGAAGCCGGGTGGGACGCGGACGTCCTTGTCGAGGATGGCGCGCCTGACCCTGGCGTGGCGGCCGACCTCGACGCCGTCGAAGAGGATCGAGTCCTCGATCAGGGCGAAGCTGTTCACCCGGACGCCCGGCGAGAGGATGCTGCGGAAGACCTGGCCGCCGGAGACGATGGCCCCCTGGCAGACGATCGAGTTGTACGCGGCGCCCCGGCGGTCGCCCTCGGTGTGCACGAACTTGGGCGGCGGATAGGCCGGCTGATGGGTGTGGATGGGCCAGACGCGGTCGTAGAGGTTCAGGATCGGGTCGACGGAGATGAGGTCCATGTTGGCCTGGAAGTAGGCGTCCAGGGTGCCGACGTCGCGCCAGTAGGCGGCGACCTTGCGGTTGGCGTCGCGGAACGGGTAGGCGAAGACGCGGCTGTTCTCGAGCATGCCGGGGATGATGTCCTTGCCGAAGTCGTGCTGGCTGCTCTCCTTCTTGGCGGCGTCCTGGAAGAGCTGCTCGTACATCACGTCGGTGGCAAAGACATAAATACCCATCGATGCGAGCACCTGGTCGGTGGTGCCGGGCATGGGCCTGGGGTTCTCGGGCTTCTCCAGGAACCCGGTGACGCGCCCCGAGGCGTCGACGCTCATGACGCCGAACTCCCTGGCCTGGGACACGGGCACGGGCAGGCAGGCGATGGTGAGGTCGGCCCTGTTCTCGCGGTGGAACGCGATCATCTCGGCGTAGTTCATCTTGTAGATGTGGTCGCCGCCGAGGATCAGGGTGTCGCGCGGAGCGGCCTTCTCGATGGTGTAGACGTTCTGGTAGATGGCGTCGGCGGTCCCCTGATACCAGTGCTCGGCGATGCGTTGCTGGGGGGGGATGACTTCGATGTACTCGTCAAGCTCGCGGGTGAGGAACCGCCAGCCCTGGTCGATGTGCCGGCTGAGGCTGACGGCCTTGTACTGGGTGAGGACCAGGATCTTGCGGATGTCGGCGTTGATGCAGTTGGACAGGGCGAAGTCGATGATCCGGTAGATGCCGCCGAACGGCACGGCGGGCTTGGCCCGGTCGCGCGTCAGGGGCTCGAGCCGGGTCCCTTTTCCCCCCGCCAGGACGATCGCCATCACGTCGCGATGCACCAGAGCTTCTCCGATTCCAGCTTCGGGCCGCCCGAGGCCCCGCACATGGGATGCAGTGACCCGGCCCGCCCCCATTGTGCGCCCAAATTGGCCGCAAACCAACCGGGAGGCCCCAAGTGCCCCGATCCGATGCCCCGAGCCTTCGCCTTGACGCCCCGGCGGACTACGGTTACGACCTCTCGCATAGAGGCCCGCGCGCGGCGGCCGGGGAGATCCCGCCGGCCCGCCGAGGGCCGTTCGCACGGAGGCTGAGCACCCATGACGACGCACGCAGCGCCCCGGCCCCGGACGATCCCGGCGGCCACCATCGCACTCGCCCTGCTGGCCCTGGCCACCGCGGCCGCCGACGCCAGGGCCCAGCGCCCGGGGCGCAATGGCCGCAACGAGATGGCCATCGTCGAGATGGCCAACGGCGCCTTCCAGGACGTCGCCACCAACTTCAACTCCGAGCAGGCCGTCCCCCAGGTCCTGCTCCAGCAGGCCGAGGGGATCCTCATCATCCCCAACATGATCAAGGCCGGCTTCGTCATCGGCGGCAAGCACGGCCGCGGCGTGCTGCTGGTGCGCACCGCCAAGGGGACCTGGAGCAACCCCGTCTTCGTCACCCTCTCCGGCGGCAGCGTCGGGCTCCAGATCGGGGCCCAGAGCAGCGAGCTGCTGCTGGTCTTCCGCAACAGGGCGGCCGTCCAGCGCGTCCTCAGCGGCCGAGACAAGCTGACCCTGGGCGGCAACGTGGGCGTGGCCGCCGGCCCGGTGGGCAAGCAGCTGGGGGCCGGGACCGACCCGAGGTTCCGCGCCGAGATCCTCTCCTACGCGCGCAGCCGAGGGCTCTTCGCCGGCGCCTCCGTCGACGGCTCGGTGCTGGCCGTCGACTGGGCCGCCAACAACGTCTATTACAATCTGCCCGGCGTCAGGCCCGCCGAGATCGTCGGCGGCGCCGAGATCTCGGTCCCGCCGTCGGGCACCAAGCTCAAGGCCCTGCTCGACCTGCACGCCCCGCCGCTGAAGGTCGAGGAGGTGATCGTCGACGGGCCCGCCGAGGTCATCGTGCCCCCGGGCACCGTGATCAAGCCGGCGGACGAGCCCCCGACTATCATCGAGTCGACCGTCGCCGACGAGCCGGCTACCACCCCGGGGGCCAGCTTCAAGGCCACCGACCCCGACTCCACCGCCACCCCCGCGAAGCCGAAGGCCAGGGCCAAGCCGGCCGCCGGCCGGTCCAACCCCGACGACATCCCCCTGCCGGACCTCGCCCCGCCCAACTGAACCGGCCCGAAGCCGGCCCCCCCGCCGGCGCCAGGCCGGCGAGGGGGACCGCGTCGCGGCCCGGCTCAGTTGTCGTCCTTGTCGTCCTTCTCCGTCTTGTCGTCGTCCTTCTTGTCGGCCTTGTCGTCGTCGTCATCGTCGTCGTCGCCGATCGCGGCCAGGAAGCTGAGGGCCGGGACGTCGGCGGTCAGGCTGATCCGGAGGTAGTCCCCCTCGGTACCGACCCTGAGCCGGACGGCGTCCTTGTCCGCGTCCTCGCCGACGAAGGTCTCGGCGGCGACCTCCTTGGCCGCGGCGCGTTCCTCGTCATCGTCGCCGGTCATCGGCGCGACCCGCTTCAGGAAGGCGGCCAGCTCCAGCTGGGTGGTGCCGGCCGGCGCCTTGTCGGCGGTCCGGGCCAGGGCGTCCTTCAGCACGTCCTGCCCGTGCGAGCCGAGGGACAGCAGGATCACGTCGTCGCGGACCGACAGATAAAGGTCGGCCTTGCCGAACAGCTCGTCCCCTTCGTTCTTCTCCAGCAGCTCGACCTTGTGGACGGCCGGCCCCTCGGGCGAGGCCTTGACGAAGTCGAGGCTGACCTTGGCCTTCTTCTTGTCCTCGTCGTCCTGGTTCGAGACGGCCTCGCGGAAGAAGGCCTCGATCTTGGCCCCGTCCTTGACCTTCAGGCCGACCAGGGCGGCATAGACCGGGGTCTTGCCCGCGTCCTCGGGGTAGGGGCCGTACAGGGCGGCACCCAGGTCGAAGGTTTCCCCCTTCAGGGTCGGTTCCAGGGCGTCGATGAGCTTGGTGCTCAGGACGCGGTCCTTCTCCTCGGCGGCCTTGGCGGCCTGGATCCGGCCCTGCTGGATCGTCGTGTCGATGGCCTTGCGCAGCGGCCCGGACAGCGGCAGGTTGGCCCAGCCGTCGAACGCGGCGTCCTTGCCGATGTTGCGGAACAGGCTGCGGGCCGCCCCGAAGGATCGCACAGTCTCGGCAAGCTTGGAGCCGGGCGTCGCGCCCATCGACAGCTCGAAGGCGGCGGTCCCCGCCTCGGTGTCCACCCTCAGGTCCAGGCCCAGCTCGGCGGCCTCCTTCAGCAAGGTATCGAACGCCTCCTGGGTGAACGCCATGCCGGCCAGCCGACCCTGGTACTCGGCGTCGCTCTCGCCCGGCTTGCGGTCGCGCTCGGCGGCCAGCCGCTGCTCGATCTGCCCGAGCACCAGGGCCTTGTACTCCTCGGGGATCTGGTCGAGCCGCAGCCGGACCGACAGGGTGCCGGCCCCGGGCGTCTTGGGCAGCAGGGTCTCGGGCCGCAGGGCCTTCAGCTCATCGGCCCCGCCGGTGCCGGTCGTAGCCAGCAGGTAGTCCTTGGTCAAGACGGCCAGCAAGGGCACGCCCGCCGCGCCACCGGGGGGGGTGATCCTATGCGTGAACCCGGCCACGCCCGGGTCTTCCTGCACCACGAATCCGGCCTGCTCCAGCGTGGCCAGCACCGCCTGGCCGTCCGTCACCGGGATGAACAGGGTGCCCGTCGGCGGCGCCCCGGCCTCCTTGGCAATCGACCCGAAGAGGCCGAAGGGGCGGGTCGTGTCCACCCCCTTCAGCAGCTCGGTCCCCTTCAACTTGTCCAGGCCGTCGGTCACCTTCTTGGCGTCTTCCTCGGACCCGACATTCTCCGCCAGGTACCGGAACTCGCCGATCAGGGCATCCAGCGACCGCGCCGTCACGACCACCACCTGGGCCCGCGCCGGCCGCGACCAGGCCGCGAAGGCCGTCAGCGCCAGCGACGCCACCAAAACCAACCGGGGGAACCGCCGCATCCGCATCATCCTCAAAGCTCCTTGGGCTCTCGGACCGCCGGGGCCCGGGGCGAAGGTCACCCCGGCGATTGCCGCCGCCGCCACGTTCGTCACTCTACCGATACCCCGGCCGGCCACGCCAAGATTCGCGGGATCGCCCGGGGACCTCAACTTGGAGGGCCAGCCCGGCGGGCACGGCGGTTGCTCCGCTCGGCCCCGGCCCCCTCACCCAACCTCACCCTAGCACCCGCGAGCCCCCATGTCCTCCCAATCCGCCGAGACCAAGCCCGACTCCGACGACCGCCTGCCCGACTACCAGGGGCTCCTGGGCGCCTACCACCGCGCCTTCGCCGCCGAGCTCCAGGCCATGGTCGACTCCCTGCCCATCGCCCAGGGCGATCGCGTCCTCGACCTGGCCTGCGGCGACGGCGTCTACTCCGCCTGGCTGGCCCGGCGGGTCGGCGAGACCGGCCTCGTCGCCTCCGTCGACCTCCTCCCCGCATACCTCAGGCTGACCCGCGACCAGGCCGGAGGAGACCCCCGCGTCAGCCCGACGGCCGCCAGGCTCGAGGACTTGCCCTTCGCCGACGGCGCCTTCGACGTCGTCTGGTGCGCCCAGAGCCTCTACAGCCTGCCCGAGCCCGTCGAGGCCCTGAAGCAAATGGCCCGGGTCGTCCGGCCGGGCGGCGTCGTGGCCATCCTGGAGAACGACACCCTGCATCACGTCCTGCTCCCCTGGCCGGTCGACGTCGAGCTGGCCGTGCGCCAGGCCGAGCACGACGCCTACAAGCGCGAATCCGACGAGCCCGAGAAGTTCTACGTCGGCCGCCGCCTGGTGCAGGTCTTCCGAGACGCCGGCCTCGTCCGCCCCGCCGAGCAGAGCCGTGCCACCGTCCGCCAGGCCCCGCTAGGCCCCGACGAGCGCACCTTCCTCCTCGAATACTTCCGAGACCTCGCCAACCGAGCCCGCCCCCGCCTGACCCCCGCCATGCAAACCACCTTCGACGCCCTGACCACCCCCGGTTCCCCCCACTGCATGGCCGAAAGCCCCGACCTCAGCCTGACTTGCATCGACCACGTCATCTGGGGCTTCAAGCCCGACGCCGAATAATGCGTCATTCGTTCATGCATGGAATCAACCTTGACAGGAGTCCAGGCCGCCGAAACAATCGGCCCTCCAAGCCGGCGGAGCGACCGCAGGGATGCACCCAGTTCGCCCGTCCGGCTTCAACGAGATTGCACCCCATGAGCACCCTCCGACGACCCAGCCGGGCCCTGCGCCCAAGCCTCGCCCCCAACTTCGAGCCCCTGGAGCCCCGCCAGCTCCTCGCCTCGGCGTTGCTTCGGGATATCAGCCAGATCCCGACCGCCGGCGAATTTGCATCAACCTTCGCCTATCAGGGCTCGATCTACTTCACCGCCTCCGACAACACCGGTCCCTTACCCGTCCTTTACCGGACCGATGGCACGACGGGCGTCACCACGATGGTCGGTGAGTTCGGGCTGCCCTCCAACTCGGTGGAGTTCGACGGGTCGCTCTATTTCGTGTCGCAGGATCGATTCCTGGATCCGCGCCGACTCTGGAAGATCACCGGCACGGCCGATCCGGTCCGGATCACCGACTTCTCACCCTTTTCGCCACATATCTACAGGTACATACCACCCCAGCTCACCGTGGCCGGTGATCTGCTCTACTTCGTCGCCAACGACGCTTCTGGGGGAATTCAGATCTACCGGACGGACGGGACCGACGCGGGCACCAAGGTCCTCAAGGTCCCTGTCCCCGGCAGTTCCTCGTACGTGACGAATCTCACGGCCGTCGGAAACTCCCTTTATTTCGCCACCAACGACTTCGAGACCTCCTCCCGAGGACTCTGGAAGACCGACGGGACGCCAGAGGGAACCGTTCACGTCGCCGACATGCCCGGCGGCCCGATCTTGTTCGATTCCTACTCCGCATTTGCGAGGACCTGGACGTCGATCGGCGACACCCTCTATTTCACCGATCGCATCGACAATGGCCCGACCGAGGTGCCCGGCTTCGGGCTGTTCAAGAGCGACGGGACCGCAGCAGGAACCGTCCTCGTCAAGAGTTACACCCCGCCCGGTCGCCCCGACCTCACCTGGTCGACCTCTTACTCGCCGATCGTGGCTTTCCAGGGCTCGATCTACTTCGCCGATGGCGGCAACGACACCTACGGGCTCTGGAAGTCCGACGGCACCGCGGCTGGCACCGTCCGGCTCAAGAGTGTCCTCCCAGCCGACAGCGATTCCCAGAGGCCTCCGACCTCGGAATTCGTTGAATTCAACGGTGAACTCTTCTTCAACGCCGACACCCCCTACGGTGTCCAGCTCTGGAAGACCGACGGCACCGCGGCAGGAACCGTGCCGGTCACGACCGGCGACGATGTCCCCCAACATCCTCGCTTCCTGACCGTGGTCGGCACAACGCTCTACTTCGCGGCCAACTCGATCACCGCCGGCAACGAGGTCTGGAAGACCGACGGCACCGCGGCCGGCACGGTCGTCCTCAAGGACGTTAATCCCGGGCTGCACGACGCATTCAACCTCCTGTATCCAGGCTACCAAGGCGCGAGCGGCCCCCTCTTCACGTCGTCGGGCAACACCCTCTATTTCGTCGCCAACGATGGAGTCCATGGCGCCTCGCTCTACAAGTCCGATGGCACCGACCCCGGGACCGTGCTGGTCAAGAGCTTGAAAGGTGGCACGAACTCAACGTCCCTGGAAATTTGGGACGACAGCGCGGTCGAGTTGGGGGGATACACCTACTTCGTCGTCAAAGTTTATGATGACCCGGCCGGCCCCAACACGGTCCTATATCGCACGGACGGCACCGCCCCCGGGACGACCAGGGTCACGTCGCAGGTCTCCCCGTACCCACGCCTCACGGCCTTCAAGGGGAAAATCTACTTCGCCGCGAACGAGGCCACCCATGGCACCGAACTCTGGGTCACCGACGGCACCGAGGCCGGCACGCACATCGTCCAGGATATCGTTCCCGGCCCCAACTCGGCGCAGGCGGACCAGTTGGAGGCCGGCGGCGACTGGCTCTACTTCGTCGCGTATGACCCCAACGTCGGCAAGCAGCTCTACAAGACCGACGGCACGACCGCGGGAACGACCGTGGTCAAATTGATCCGATCCGAGAAATCCTACTTCAGCGACAGTTCGGGTTCGTCCGTCTCCAATCTCTCCTACGTGAACGGCACCCTCTACTTCTCGGCCAACGACGGCACCCACGGCGCCGAGCCCTGGAAGACCGACGGCACCGAGGCGGGTACGGTGATGGTCGCCGACGTCAACCCGGGGCCCGGCTCCTCGAATCCATCCGAGTTCCAAGCGTCCGGCAACTCGGTCGTCTTCAACGCATCGGGCCTCGACGAAGTGCCGCAGCACTGGTCGACCGACGGCACCTCGGCGGGAACTTTGAGGATCAGCCCCCGTCCAATTCCCGCCTTTAGCAGTTTCAGGAATCAGACGGCGATGCTCGGCGGCACGCTCTATTACTTCGTCACTCCTGAGGGCAGCAGCGGGGTTCAACTCTGGAAGACCGACGGCACCGCGGCTGGCACCGGCCGGGTCGCCAACCTGACTGAGACAGACACGGACAGAGGCAAAACCATCATCGCCTTCAGAGGGGCCATCTACGTCGCGATCTCGAACGTCGGACTCTTCAAGAGCGACGGAACCGAGGCCGGCACGGGCCGTCTCACGTCCGTCATTCCGAAGTCCCAAGTCAACAATACCTCGGCAGTCCCCTTCGTGATCGCGGGCCACTTCCTTTATTTCTCCGCGGGCGATGACGCGCACGGCCTGGAACTCTGGCGGACCGACGGCACCCCCGAGGGGACCATGCTGGCCGAGGACATCATCCCCGGGAAGCTCAGCTCATCCGCCATCCCCCTGGCGGCCATCGGCTCACGGCTGCTCGTCGCCGCATCCGACGGTATCCACGGCAACGAGCCCTGGGTCGTGGGCGACACGTCGCCGGCTCCGCGCGCTCCGAATGACTTCGACGGCGACGGCAAGTCCGACATCGGCGTCTACATGCCCGACTCGGCGCAGTGGGTTGTCCGCAACTCGTCGGGAATCGACGCATCGGCAACCGTCTGGGGTAACACGGCCGGCTCGACGACGATCCTCTCCGGCGACTTCGACGGCGACGGCAAGGCCGACCTGGTGACCTACGACCTGACGTCGGCCATCTGGTCGATCAGGCCATCCTCGGGCGTCTCGCCCTTCTCGGTGGTCTGGGGCAGGGCGGGCAGCGGCGATGTGCCCGTCGTGGCCGACTTCGACGGCGACGGCAAGGACGATCTCGCGGTGTACAGCCCGGACACCGCACAATGGTCGATCCGGTCCGCATCCGGAGCATCTTCTTATGTAATCGTCTGGGGCCTAGCCGGCAACCCCGACCAGCAGCCGGTGGCGGCCGACTACGACGGCGACGGCAAGGCCGACCTCGCCGTCTTCGAGCACGCGACCGGACTCTGGACCATCCGCAACTCCGGCGGCGCCCAGGCCTCGGTGATCAACTGCGGCTTCTTCCGACCGGACGAGATCCCCGTCATGGCCGACTACGACGGCGACGGCAAGGCCGACCCCGCCGTCTACATCCCGGCCACGGCCCAGTGGATCATCGCCGAATCGGCCGGGGCCAACCTCCCGGTCGTCGTCTGGGGCCAGACCAGCACCGACATCCCCCTGACGGGCGACTACGACGGCGACGGCAAGGCCGACTTCGCGGTCTATCGGCCCTCGACGGCGCAGTGGTTCATCCGGAACTCGTCGGACCTGTCGGCGACCGTCGTCGTCTGGGGTCGCGCCGGATCGGGCGACATCCCCCTGATCCGCAGGACCGCCGACGGCAACGACGCCATCACATCCCGCCCCGCCGCCTCGGCCCGCCAGGCATCGCCCGCGGCGCAGTCCGTCGCGCCCCCAGCGTTGACGGTCCCCGCGGCATCGGCTTCGCCCCCGATCATCACGGCCAGGGCCGTCCCCAACAGCGCCGCGTCCCGCGCCCGCCTCCTCGGCGCAACGCCCCGGCGCACCCCACCGCCGGCCGAGGCCCCGCTAACCATGGCCGCTCCCGACTCAGCCCCGCCAGGCAAGGCACGACGATTCAATGCATGGAATCATCACCATTGACATGAACCAAGCTCCCCGAAACAATTCATGCCGAACACGAAACACCGACCGCGGGGCCTTACCCGCCGCCAGCCCGTCCGGCGCCACCGAGACATCCCCATCATGAGCACGCCCCGACGAGCCAGCAAGGCCCTGCGCCCCACCCTCGCCCCCAACTTCGAGCCCCTGGAGCCCCGCCAGCTCCTCGCCTCGGCGTTGCTCCAGGACATCAATCTCAACGTACCCAACGGCGTGGTGTCGACGAACATCGCCTACAACGGCTTCAATTACTTCAATGCTGCCCGCGAATCCGACCCGTTTCCGATCCTCTACAAGACCGACGGCACCGAGGCAGGGACGACGGTCGTCGGCGAGTTCAAGGTCTTCGTCCCTCGCATGGACCTGCCGAACAATCCCTACACAACGACCAAGACCTCAGCGGTGGTAGGCGGGTCGCTCTACTTCGCGGCTTCGACGCGGAACGAGGTAAGCCCCTCGCTCTGGAAGGTGACGGGCTCGGCCGATCCGGTGAGAGTTGCTGGGGTCGCGCTCAGCACCTCCCCCTTCCTCGCGCCCCAGCTCACAGTGGCCGGCGGCCTGCTCTACTTCGTCGCGAAGGGCCCCTCGGGCGGATATGAGGTCTTCAGGACCGACGGGACTGACGCCGGGACATTCGTGCTCAAGGACGTCATGGCCGGCCCGGGTGATGCGTATGCGACGAACCTCACCCCGGTCGGAAATTCCCTGTTCTTCTCGGCATCCGAACCGACCTCTCGAAGTCTTTGGAAGACTGACGGGACCAACGCAGGGACTCTCCGGGTCGCGACCCTCTATAACAATGCTCCCCCACCCGGAACGATGATCCCGGCCGCGGAAACCTGGACGTCGATCGGTGACACGCTGTACTTCACGTCCTACGACCCCAACATCGGCCCCCCTCGGTACAGCTTCGGCCTTTACAAGAGCGATGGCACCGAGGCCGGCACCGTCCGGGTCAAGACGTTCAGCCCGCCTACCGATCTCTCGGGCAACGTCCTTTCTTTCTCGCACCTGGCGACCTTCAAAGGCTCGGTCTACTTCGTCGCCGGCGGCGACCGCTCCGTAAACGGGCTCTGGAAGAGTGACGGCACCGAGGCCGGCACCGCGCGGCTCAGTGCGATCATGCCGGTCAGCGGTGCAACGGGGTGGGCGGCGCCCCCGGAGTTCGTCGCCCTGGGCGACTCGCTCTTCTTCCCCGCGACCGATTTCGACATCACCCACCTCTGGAAGACCGACGGCACCGAGGCCGGCACCGTGCCGGTGAGCATCGGCGACGGCAGCCCGGCATACCCTCGCTCGCTGACGCAGGTCGGATCGTCGATCTACTTCGTGGCCTCGTCTTCCATTAGCTATTATCACGACTCCAATGCCGAGCTCTGGAAGACCGACGGAACCGCGGCGGGTACCTCGATCGTCAAGGAGATCAACCCGACCGGGGACGCCTTCTCCCTGAAATTCGGCCCCAATGATCCGATCCAGTTCGACCCCTCATTCGCCGTCGTCGGGCGGTCCGTCTACTTCGATGCGAATGACGGCACACACGGCATCACGCTGTTCAAGACCGACGGGACGGCCGAGGGCACCGAGCTGGTGTATCAGACTCAGACCGGAACGGGCTCATCCAATCCGGTCAACGCGGTCGCCTTGGGGCAATACACCCTTTTCCTCTCACCCATCGGCGGGCTCTGGCGGACCGACGGGACGCCCCTAGGCACGAAACAAGTCACCTCGCGAGTCACCCCTATCGGTCCCCTCATCGCCTTCAAAGGAAGGGCCTACTTCGCCGGGGGCGATTTGGAGCATGGGACCGAGATCTGGAGCACCGACGGCACCGACGCGGGGACATCCATCATCCGGGACATCTTCCCGGGAGTGAACTACTCGACGCCGGGAAACCTGACCGTCGGCGGCACGCTGCTTTACTTCACCATCACGGACCCCGATGTCGGCCAGCAACTCTACAAGACCGACGGCACGGCTCAAGGGACGTCCGTGGTCAAGGTGATCCGTTCGCTGCGCCCCGAAGGCTCGTCCATCTCCAAGCTCGCCTTCCTGAATGGGCTCCTCTACTTCACCGCCGACGACGGTGTGCATGGCGCCGAGCCCTGGAAGACCGACGGCACCGCGGCGGGCACCGTCATGATCGTCGACCTCCAGCCGGGGTTCGTCGGCTCATCGCCGTCCAACTTCCGGGCCGCCGGCGATCTCGTCATCTTCACCGCGCTCGACTTCCCCGGGAATGGCTCGCTGCTCTGGCGGACCGACGGGACGGCGGCGGGCACTTACGTCATCATGGACGGCAAGACGGGCGTTAACCTCGATGGCCGCTTCATGGACCTGAGAGCGGCGGTCAACCTGAACGGCTTGCTCTATCTCACCTCGTCGATCGCACGCCCTTACTACCCGCTGCCGAGCGACACCCAGGGGCTCCTCTGGCAGTCCGACGGCACCGAGGCCGGCACGGTCCCCGTCGGCCTGGATCCGTCAATCAACAAGATCACATCTCTGACCGCTTTTAACGGTGGGATTGCCTTCGTTTCCGCGGGCAACGCCCTCTACGTGAGCGACGGGACCGTGGCCGGGACGACCCTCCTCAAGACCTTCAGCGTCGGCATCTTCGGAGAGTTCGCGCTCGCCGGCGGTCGGCTCTACTTCTCCGCCGACGACGGCGTGCACGGACGCGAGTTGTGGAGCACCGACGGCACTCCTGGCGGGACCGTGCTGGCCGCGGACATCATCGCGGGCAAGCTCAGCTCGTATGCCTCTCCCCTGGCGGCGATCGGCTCGCGGGTACTCGTCTCGGCATACGACGGTATTCACGGCAACGAACCCTGGGTCGTGGGCGACACGCTGCCGGCGCCCCGAACGCCGAATGACTTCGACGGCGACGGCAAGGCCGACCTCGGCGTGTATATGCCCGACTCGGCCCGGTGGGTCATCCGGAATTCGTCGGGGGCGGCGGCAACGGCGACCGTCTGGGGGAACGCCGCCGGACTGACGAACGTGCTCTCGGGCGACTTCGACAATGACGGCGTGGCCGACCTCGCGGCGTATGATCGCGGCTCGGCGACGTGGTACGTCAAGCAGTCGTCGGGCGCACCGCCGATCGCGGCGGTCTGGGGCAGGGCGGGCAGCAATGATCTTCCCGTCGTGGCCGACTTCGACGGCGATGGCAGGGCCGATCTCGCGGTTTATAACCCCGACACGGCCCAGTGGTTCATCCGGTACACCTCGGGCGCGGCGCCTCAGGTGATCGTCTGGGGGGGCGCGGGCAGCGAGGATATCCCGGTGGCGGCCGACTTCGACGGCGACGGGCTTGCCGACCTCGGGGTCTTCCAGCCCAGGTCCGGTCAGTGGATCGTCCGCAACTCGGCGGACCTCTCCGCGACGGTGTTCGTCTGGGGCTCGTCCCAGCGGGTCGACGCCCCCATGGCGGCCGACTACGACGGCGACGGCAGGGCCGATTTCGCGGTCTACATGGCCCAGACGGCCCTCTGGGCCATCCGCCCCTCGGCCGGCGGGGCCGACCGATTCGCGGTCTGGGGGCTGGCCTACACCGACATCCCCCTGACGGGAGACTACGACGGCGACGGCCAGGCCGACCTCGCGGTCTATCGGCCCTCGAGGGCCCAGTGGTTCATCCGGAACTCGTCGGACCTGTCAACGACCGCCGTCGTCTGGGGACGCGCCGGATCGTATGACAATCCGTTGATTCAAGGATTTCGGTTCACGGTGGCGTACGCCGCCGCGGGCAAGCAGGAGTCGGGATCGGCCCCGGCCGGCGCCCTCGCCTCGCAGTCGATCGCGCCTCCGCCGGCCGCGAAGGCCACATCCAGGGCCGCCGTCCCCAATCCGACGCCCCGGGCCCACCTCCTCGGTGCTGCGCCCCGTCGCACCTCCGCGCCAGCCGAGGCCCCGGCGACCGTCTCCGGCCTGAAGCGGTCGATGGGCGGGGCGGTCCTGGCCCCGGCCTGAGACGAATCGGCAAATCGACATTTAACAAGGAACGAGGCGATCGGCCCGGCCCCGATGGCGGGGGCGGGCCGGTCCTGGTAGGTTGGATCGATCGGACGAGGGCAGGGCAGAGAGGGTCGGGACGATGTGCGGGATTGGCGGCGCGGCCTGGGTGGACGGGGCTCGCCCGCTGACCTCGGAACAACTCCTGGCGATGACGCGGCGGATCGCCCACAGGGGCCCCGACGACTCGGGCGAGCACCTCGACGCGAACGTCACGCTCGGCTTCCGCAGGCTCTCGATCGTCGACCTGGCCGGTGGCCACCAGCCGCTCTCCAACGAGGACGGCACCGTCTGGACCGTCTTCAACGGCGAGATCTACAACTTCCAGGACCTCCGCCACCGCCTCGAAGCGGTCGGCCACCGGCTGCGGTCGACCGGCGACACCGAGGTGCTCGTCCACCTTTACGAGGACGTCGGCACCGGCCTGTTCGCGATGCTCCGGGGGATGTTCGCCCTGGCCATCTGGGACGCCCCGCGCAAGACCCTGGTGCTGGGCCGAGACCGCCTGGGCCAGAAGCCGCTCTACTACCGCAACCACGGCGGGCGGATCGTCTTCGCCAGCGAGCTCAAGGCGCTGCTGGCGCTGCCCGAGGCCGACGTCCCCCGCACGCCCAGCCATCGGGCTATCGACCAGTATCTCACCTATGGATATGTGCCGCACCCCTGCACGATCCTCGAAGGCGTTCACAAGCTGCCGCCGGCGCACTACGCGGTCTGGCGAGACGGCCAGCTCACGCTCACCCGATACTGGAACCCCGACTGGTCACGGGTGCGCGAACGCCCCTACGGCGAGGACGTCGAGGAGCTGAGGGCCACGCTGGACCACGCCGTCCGCGAGCAGATGGTGGCCGACGTCCCGCTGGGCGCGTTCCTCTCCGGCGGAGTCGACTCGGCCATTATCGTGGCCCTGATGCAGCGGGCTTCCAGCCGGCCGGTGAAGACCTTCAGCATCGGCTTCGACGACCCTGCCTTCGACGAGACGGCCCACGCCGAGGCCGCCGCGCGGTTCCTGGGCACCGAGCACCACCGCTTCGTCATTGAGCCGAAGGCCTGGGAGACCATCCCCGCGCTGGCCGTGCAGTTCGACGAACCGTTCGCCGACAGCTCGGCGCTGCCCACCTGGCACGTCGCCCGCGAGACCCGCCGCGAGGTCACCGTGGCCCTGACCGGCGACGCCGGCGACGAGCTGTTCGGCGGCTACGACCGCTACCGCGCGGTCGCCTTCGCCGCGATGCTCGACCGCATGCCGGCCGGGGCCCGCGGCCTGCTCGCCGGGCCGCTCGCCCGGGCCTTGCCCGTCTCCACTCGGGCCAAAACCCCGATGCGGCGCATCAAGCGGCTGCTGGAAGCCCTGGGCGAGCCGCCGCTGCGGCGCTACCTGCGCTGGATCACCAGCTTCGACGAGCCGGCACGCGCCAGCCTGTACACCGATGCCTTCGTCGCCTCGCTGGCCGAGGGGGATGGCGACTCCGACCCCGCCGCCATCCTGGCCGGCGCCTTCGACACCGCGCCCGGCCGGGACCCCGCGACCCGCGCCATGATCGCCGACATGCTCACCTACTTGCCCGGCGATTTGCTGGTGAAGGTCGACCTGGCCAGCATGGCCCACAGCCTCGAATGCCGCGGCCCATTCCTCGACCACCGGGTCGTCGAGCTGGCCCTGGCGATGCCCCTCGACCGCAAGCTGAGGCTGCGAGGGGGCCGGTCCAAGGTGGTGCTCAAGCAGGCCTTCGCCGACCTGATGCCGCCGGGCCTGGCCAATCGGCCCAAGATGGGCTTCGGAGTCCCCATCGACCGCTGGTTCCGCGGCCCGCTCGCCGAGGAGCTGCGAGCCGTCCTGCTCGACCCCGTCGCCCTGGGCCGCGGCATGTTCCGCCCCGAGGCCGTGGCCGCCTTGATCGACGACCACCAGTCGGGCCGTCGCGACAACGCCTACAAGCTCTGGGCGCTGATGATGCTGGAACTCTGGTTCCGCGAGTACGGCTCAGCCCGCTGAGGAACCCGAAGCGATCCCCCCGGTCCGACCTGCCCGGACAGGCGTTGCGGCGACACGGGTTCGCCCCGATGGTATCTCGTCGCCAATCTCCTCAACGGGGGCCTTTCATCGTCGCAATGACTCTCCCGACGGCGAACACAACCATCCCCACAAAGATCAGATTGCCGAAAAGATCCCAGAACTTACGCCTACGCAGCATGAATGCCCTATGACGACAAGTGAAGAAAATGATCCAGTAAATGCAACCCAGCACATAGAATATGATTCCGATCAACGACACGAGATTCCCAAGCAGGATCGCCATTTCTACTTCCTAACGAGGCAATTCCTGATTTGAAATGAGAAGGGCGCGACAACGTTGAAATTCAGCCTGAAATGCCAGATGATTTTCGTGGCAATCATCTCCATCGTTTTATTTTCGACGATTCAAATATTTTTGTTTTATCGGAGAGTATGCCTTGCTTTTGACGAAGCCTATGGTCCCGACGAAAAGAAGCGACCTCACAAATTCGCAGGGGAAGTGTCCGGGGCCGGCGGAAGCGTGAACGAGCCTCGATTTCGGCTGCGAAGCCCTTCCGAATTCGATCTCGGCGATGATGCCGGAACTCCGGTCCCGCGAGTACGGGTCGTCCCCTGAATTGTCCGACGCGATCCCCCGCGTGTGGCGGGGGGATCGCGTCGGCCGAAGACTCAGACGCTCGCGGCGACCTCGCAGGGGGCGCCGACGGAGCCGGGCAGGAACTCCATGTCGCCGGAGGCGACGTCGTACATGGCCCCGACGATGGCAATCTTGCCCTCGTTGACCAGGGCGCGAAGGGTCTCGCTCTGGTTGGGCAGCTCCTCCACCACCCTCGCGACGTTGCGGCGGGCGACGTCGTTGGTGTACTCCACCTTCTCCTGGGGCGAGAGCCTGGCGATGTCGCGGGTGTCGTCCGGGTCGATCGCCTTCTGAATGTCGCCGACGATCTGGCCGATGTGCTGGCAGCCGGTGACCTCGGCGGGCGATCGGGTCGAGTTCATCAGGTCGACGGCCGCGGTGACGGCCCCGCAGCGGGTGTGCCCCAGGACCAGGACGAGCTTGGCGCCGGCGACGCCCGTGCCGTACTCGACGCTGCCCAGGACCTTCCGGCTGGAGATGTTGCCGGCGACGCGGACGGTGAAGATGTCGCCCATGCCCAGGTCGAAGATCAGCTCGGCGGGGGTCCTGGAGTCGATGCAGCCGAGGACGACGGCCAGCGGGTGCTGCCCTCGCGCCGTCGCGGTGACGACCCTGTTGAAGTCGCGGGTCAGCCGGTGGCCGCTGCGGAACCGGTCGTGCCCTTCCCTGAGGATCTCGAGCACCTGGGCGGGGGTCACGGCGCTCTGGATCTCGCGGGTCGAGTAGTCGACGTATTGCGTCTGGTCCTCGAGCAGGTACCGCCTGCGGAAGCCCAGCAGGCTGACCTCGATCCCACGCGCGGGCGCCTTCTTGTCCTTGAAGTCGCGGATCAGGGCCAGGACGTCCGGGTCGATGTAGTCGGTCGTCCGGGCATCGAGCAGCACCTGACCGCCGCGGGGGATCTCGTCGAGGGTCTTATCGAGCACGGCCCGATTCAGGAAGCTGACCTGGTTGGCCAGTTCGATATGGACGACATCGCCGCCGAGGTGCTTCTCCACGACGCGTCTCAGCGGCCTCCTGACGTTGCTGTCCAGGATGAACGCGATGCTGGCGCCCAGGCCGATCAGGATGCCGGTGAGCAGGTCGGTCAGCACGATCGAGACGACCGTCAACGCGAACGGGATGAACTGCTGGCGGCCGACGTCCCACATCTGGCGGATCAGGGCGGGGCTGACCAGCTTCAGGCCGGTGACCAGCAGGATCGCCGCCAGGCAAGCCAGCGGGATCATGTTCAGATAAGCCGGCAGGAACATCACGCTGACCAGCAGCAAAGTGCCGTGGACGATCGTCGACAGCTTCGTCGCGGCGCCCGCGTTGAGGTTCACCGAGCTGCGCACGATGGCCGACGAGATCGGGATGCCGCCGATGAGCCCGGCGACCACGTTGCCCACGCCCTGCGCGACCAGCTCTCGGCTGGGGGGCGAGGTCCGCTGCTGCGGGTCGATCTTGTCGGCCGCTTCCAGGTTCAGGAGCGTCTCCAGCGAGGCCACGGCCGCGATTGTCAGCGCCGCGGTGTAAACCCCGGGGTTGCTCCACTGCGAGAAGTCCGGGCTCTGTAGCAGAGCCAGGAAGCCCTTGAAGTCCTCGGGCACCGGCACCTGGACCAGGTGGCTGGACGAGATGGCCCAGCCGCCGCCGATCCACTTGAACAGCAGGCTCATGCCGACGCCCATCAGCACCACGGCGAGCGCCGCGGGCAGGCCCGACCGCTTCAGGGGCTTCCAGACGTCCCAGAGCACCAGCAACAGCAGCGACGAGAGGCCGACCGCCGCGGCGCCCGGCTGGATATCCCAGAGCGTGCGGACGATCTCGGTGAAGGTGTTGGCCTTGTCCGTCTGGAAGAAGGACATGTCGCCTTCGGGGTCGGGGTCGTGCCCCAGCACGTGCGGGATCTGCTTCAGGGTCAGGATGATGCCGACGGCCGCCAGCAGCCCCTTGATCACGCTGGAAGGGACGAACGCCGCGATGAACCCCGCGCGGACCACGCCCAGGGCGATCTGGATGAGCCCCGCGATGAGCACCGCCAGCAGGAACGCGCGGAACGACCCGAGGGCCAGGATCTGGGCCGCCACGATGGCCATCATCGTGTTGCCGGGCCCGCTGACGCTGGAATGCGACCCGCTGAGCAGGCCGACCAGCACGCCGCCGATCACGCCGGCGACGACGCCCGAGAACAAGGGGGCATTGGACGCCAGGGCCATGCCCAGGCAGAGCGGGAGCGCCACGAGAAACACGACCAGGCCGGCCATGAAATCTCGGGGCGCCGTGGGGGGTGAGTGAGCATTCCTCGTCGTCGTAGTCATGGAAATCTCTCGCTGCCTTTCGGGGGGGAAAGGGTTGGTCGGAGGCCACAAGCGGGCCAAACAATGGACGGAACTCTAGCTTTGGGCCGGAGATCCGCCGGAACAACGCGGCGGCCGGGCGGCCATCGACGCGCACCGGCTAGATATTCTACGGACGATGCTCCTCCGACGCGTCACCAACAAAGCCCTGGAACACCGGGGGACCGGGCGCCGAGGCATCCCGGAAGGTTTCGTGAAGGCCAGACCGGGCGAGCCGGACGGGCGACGGGGGCGGCTCAGGGCTCGTCCGCACCTTCGGGCGCGGCGGGCAACACCTGGAAGCGGCCGACGATGAGCTGGGTGAGGCTCATGGTGATGAGCTGGTCGTAGGGAAGGCCCAGCTCCAGGGCCTGGGCTTCGAGCTCCTTGCGCGACTCCCCCTGGAGGGCGAGCGCCATGAATTCGCCGATCAGGTCGGCCAGCTCGTTCGTCGTCTCGTCCATGTGCGGCCTCCAGTCCAGTCCTTCGGTTGACGTGGTCGACGGGAATTCGCGGCGGAGGCGCCGGGATTGGGGGCCTCCGCCGCGGGGCGTGGGTCAGTCGCCCTTGGCGGTCCCGGCGATGGCTTTCAGGTCGTCGATGACGAGGTAGTGGCCGTGGTCGGAGGAGATGATCATGGCGGAGTCGTCCCAGTTACTGTTCTTCTCGACCCAGTCGATGATCGCGCGGATGGCGTGGTCGCCGCTGATGACGGCGCCGATGGCGGTGTCGAGGTTATTATCGTGCAGGCCCCAGTCGACGTCACCGGCCTCGACGAACAGGGCGAAGGGCTTGCCCGGCTCGGCGGTCAGGGGGACGAGGGCGGCGCGGGTCATGTCGGCGAGGGTCGGGTTCTCGTCCAGGTCGGCGGGGGTGTAAACCTCGGCCTTGCCGCCGACGCCCGGCGAGGGGTCGAAGCCGCCGTCGGCCGTGCGGTAGGGCAGGTGGCCGAATCCCTTGTTGCCGTAAAGGCCGAAGAGACGCTTCTTGTCGGCGGCGGCCTTGGTCGCCGCGTCCATCAGGGCCTTCGCGCCGTTGGCACCCGACTCGGTGGTGGTGACGACGTAGTTGCCGCCGTTCCGGGCATCGATCGCCTTCAGGTCGGCGTCGGCGATGAACAGATTGCCCGGCAGGGTATTCTTGCCCTGGCTGGCGGCGGTCTTCTCGGTGACCGGCTGGTTGAAGCCGGTGCCGATGACCACGTCGAGGCCCGGCAGCAGCGGCTCCTTGCCCGTCTCCTGGGCAATTCCGGGCAGGCCCAGCATGTCGCGGGCCAGGTCCTGGTAGTCGTCGCGGTCGACATTGTGGGCGTACATAGCCGCGGGGCTGGCGTGGGGGAACGGGACGCTGGTGACGGTCCCGACCTTCCAGCCCTTGCTCTGGAGCTTCTGGAAGGCGGTCTCGAGGAAGCGGCCATCTTCGGCCACGTTCACGCCGTTGTTGTAAGACTTGACGCCCGTGGCGAACTCGGCGGCGCTGGTCGAGCTGTCGGTGTAGGCGTGGATCACGCGGCCCACCTTGGCGACGCCGGCCAGGTCTTGGGCCGTGGCGCCCTGTCCCTTCAGGTAGCCGGGGGCGTCGAGCGGCCCGAGGGTCCAGGGGTTGGGGCCGGCGATCATCCAGTCATAGCCGCCGAGCAAGCTCCCCTCGGGGATGGTCAGGGTCTGGGCGTCGACGTCCGTCGCGTTCTTGTCGTGCGTCGGGCTGGTGACGTAATAGCCATACTTGGCCGTCCCCTTGGCGTCGAAATCCTGGAAGACGAGGCCTTTGCCCTTGCCTTCGTGATAGACCTCGCCGCTCTTGGCCACGGCGGCGGCCTGGGTGGCGGGCCAGTCCATGCCGTCGAACCAGACGACGAACAGGTGCTTGACCCCCGCGTCGGCGGCGTCCATCTGCACCTTGTAGAGGTCGGCCTGGTCGGCGTACTCGGCGTCGGGGTTCAGGGTATTGACCGGCAAGAAGCCGTAGAGCTTGCGAAGCCTGGCCTCGTCGCGATAGACGCTGTTCTTGCCGGTGACGGCGGCGAGGTCGACTTTCGAGCCGAACGTGTAGACGGGGATCAGGCGGTTGCTGTGGCTGCCGTGGTTGGAGAAGACGTCGCCGGCCCCTTGCGAGCCGAAGTGATAGGCCCGCTTGGCCTTCTGCGCCTTGTTCTTGGAATAGTCGGCCTGCATCTGCTTGATCGGGTCGTCGGCCAGGGCCGGGCCGCCCAGCATGACGGAGGCCAGCAGCGCGGCCAGGAGGCCGTGGCCGGGGCGTAAGAGTGCGTTCCAGGTCACGAATCGGCTCCCGCGATGGTGCGTCGACGGCGCCCACCATCGGGCGCCCCGGGCCGTTCAAAATAACAAATCAGCGACCCGTTGGGGACCGTCAATGCCCCTCGGAGCGGTTTCCGCTTGTTGGGCGCGGCCGAGGATACGGGGCCGGCTCCGCGGCAAAGCGCAGGGGCCCGTCCCCTTTTCCGGCGTGATACGGTCAACCGAGAACCGCTCGATGAACGGGCGGATCGTCAGAATCAGGCGGCGATGCGGGCGGGGCGGCGTCGCCCGGGGAGTTCGCGGAGGAGGCGGGCGTTGTGTCTGGCGGCCTGGCGGGCCTCGATACGGGGGCGAGACGAGGTCGCGGGCGGCGGGCTGGCAAGCTTCGCGTTGGGTTCGTTCCGTAGCAAGTTGACCAGTCGCGGTTGCACGGGGATCAGCCTCGCGTCGGTCGATGCGTGGGCGGGCAGGCTGCGCTCGGCATCGAACTTCTCCTTGGCGAGCCGGTTCCGCTCGACCTCCTCGCCGGTCGTGTACGGGCTCCGCGAGGCGGGGGCGTCATCGTCCCACTTGGGGTCGGGGACCGGGTTGTTGGGCCGGGATCGACCCTTGTGCATCAGGTCGAGGGCCCACTTCATGCGGCGGAAGCTGGCGGTCTCGTAGCGACGCAGCAGGACCAGGACGCGGTCGTCGCCCGTCGAGAATCCCAGGATCGCGGCCTCGCGCTCGTCCTCCTCGATGTCGTCGAGGCCTGAATCCTTGCGCCCGAGCAACGTCTCGAGCTGGTCGTCGATCAGCTCCTGGCGATGGTCGAGCGTGCTGGAACCATCGGCGGGATCGAGCGGCGTGTGCAGTTCGCGCAGTGTGCTATCAATGCCGAGCAGGTCCAGGGCGAGCGTCACTTGCTCATCAGTCCACGTCCCATTTTTGTCCAGCGCCACGCCCAGCGCACGCCAGCGATCGATCATCCAGTCGCATCCAGGAGCATTGATGCTGAGCCTGGCCGCAACTTCCGCGGGCCTGTTCGCCAGACCGCGGGCGATCCGTGCCGTCTCGGCCTTCCGCTCGTCGCCCCAGCAACTGACGGCGCGACGGCCTCGGTTGTCGCGGGCGAGCCGCTCCTCAACCCGGCAACGCTCGATGCGAAGGCTCTCCACGGCGATCGTCTCGACCAGGCTCATCTCGAACGCATTGATCGGCCGCAGCGACGAATTCCACTGCTCGGCCCGCTCCCGCGCCGCCTGCTCTTGATCCTGCGGCAACACGACACCCGCGCCCGACAACCCATGAACCAGGCGATTCCGCCGCGATTTCTCTTTCCCCTCGACGGTCCGAGGCCCGGTGCTGCGCATCGCATTGCGTCGGTTGGCGTCAATCCGCTTCTGGCTCGTCGTGGGAGTATCCATGGTGCGTCGTCGCGCCTTTCAAAGTCGGTCGGTTCAAGATGTCGCCGGCGTGGCGTTGGCCCCCGTGCGCGACGTCGCGCAATCGAGGCCCCTATCAAGAACAATCTGAAAAAACGGCCGTTCCCTCCCTACTTTCTTGGGAATTTTCCAAACTTTCTTCGGTCGGGCCCGATGACTGCACGACTCTGTCGGCGAATTCCCAACGAAACGTATCGACCTGAGTCTTGGAAAGAGGGGACCTTGAAAGCCCGCGATCACTGACGAACCGGCCAAATTCGCCAACAGAATCCGGTCGGTTTCGGGATGTTCCCACATGACCGGGCAACATGGACAGAAACGTCCTGAATGCCTTCTCCCGATCGGATTCCGAAAGCAGAGTGTCAAGACCCGCCATCCGAGATGAGTTTTGGCGATCTGGAAAGGCAACGAGCCCATAATGCCCTTTACGTTCCGTTCCATTATTTGGGCATAAATTGTCGACGACGAAGCCCCCGAGCCGTCGGTGACGGCCTAGGGGCCTGCTAACCAACGTGGTCTAAGCCCCCGCATCACTTTGCGGGTTACTTGCCCGACCGGACGGAAGTCTCGCTAGAGCCTTGCGGACCGAGAGGACTTGTCTCGCCACCCTCGCCACGCTTAAAGGTTTCGATGTAGCGTTTCTCGTCGGAGTCGAATGACTGAGGTCGGTCCCCGCTGCCGCTGGGGGGGCCGCAAAGCTTGAGCATGCCGTCCCCCATCCTGTAGAGGGCGAGCACGACGCCAGCCCGCTTGCCGTCCGGGGGGACCATTGTGACCGCCTTGAGGCCGTCGAATTCATCCACAATGAAACGGCCCGTCTCGGTATGGACCTCCCGATTTCCTGGGGTCACCTTCTGTTCTCGCACCTCGTAATGGTCCCCCCTGAACGTCAACGTCATGGACATGGGACCGCCCTGTTCAAACCCCTCCGTTTTGCCTTCCCTCTCGATGGACACGAGGACCCACGTCCCTTCCAACTCGGTTACGGGCGACTTCGCCGCTTCGACGGCTCGATTAGGACCTACATCTGTAGGCGTATCCGGCCTAGTGGGGGCCGGGGAAGGTCCCGCCCCGGCTGCTCTGGAGCCGTTCCAGATAAGGCCGGTGCCGGTGAGGACCAGGAACAGCAGCGTGGCGACCTTCAGCTTAGACAGGAGCATCATCTTCAACACCTCCCTCGTCAGGGCAGCGACCCCGGCAGAGACCATCCCCGCCGGCTCCGCTCCCGCTGCGAACAGGCTTGCGGCCCGAGCCGTGGAACCGAACAATCGGGTCGGCATGCCGATGCCGGCCGATGCCGAACCCTGCAACAATGCCATCGCCAACGAGCCACCAGCGAGCGTGAACCCACGCCGAGTCAACCGCTCGCCCAGCATCGTCCTGCCCCTTGACAGTCGCCCAGAGACCGTCCCGATGGGCCAGCCGAGCTGCTCGGCCGCCTGCTTGTGGGTCTTGCCCTCCAGGTCGCAGAGCACGATGGGCAGGCGGTATTTCTTGGGCAGGCGGCTCAACTCCTGGTCCAGTAGCGGGAGCAAGTCGTCCCGGCGGCCCTCTCGGTCCGCTACGGGCTCCGGCATGTCCGGCACCTGCTTCTCCATAGCCTTGCGATTTGACGTCGTCGCTCTCGCCTTCCTGGCTGTCTGGTATGCCACGCCGTAGAGCCAGTTGCCGAGCTTCTCCCGAGGTGTGATGGAAGCTGCCTTGCGGGCCAGGACGAGGAACGTGGCCTGGAATGCGTCCTCGGCGTCGTGATGGTCCCGGAGGACTCTGCGACAGACGCCCCAGACCATCGGCCCGTGGCGGCGGATTATCGCCTCGAAGACGACCTCGTCAGGCTTTGATACGAAGATTCCCAGCAGCTCTGCGTCCGAGCGGCTGCCCATCGCTCCATGGGCGAAGAGAGATTGCAACTCCTTGACTGGTAGAGCCTTCAGGAACCTCGCCTCCATGCGACAGCCTCTTCACGGCGGGTGGCGAATCTTGGCCCACAAGTCTTATTACCGGATGTGGGTCAGCTTCATACACTTTTTTTTCCCCCCGGGGCCAAACCACCGAGGCGGCTGAAGAGGTTGGCCGGTTCCAGCTCTCGCCGATAAGTCGCCGTGTCCGAGGTACACGGCTCGATTGTCCGCGAGTCGCCGGAGTTTGTGCAGGATAACGCCGTATATCTGTCGCGAGGCCCGAGGACGCGACCCGTTGAGGGCTTTTGGCCAAGGGGACAATGTCCCCTTGGCCGCTGGGCGTCTGGTTGTCAGAGGCCCATCTTCTCAAGAGCCTCTGAGCCTTTGTCGCTACGGAGGCGGCTCATCGCCGCTGCTTGGGCCATAAAGGACTCGTTGGTCAGAGCCAGTTCAAAGATTGCATGAGCGAGACCTTCCTTGGTCCGCAGACCCAGATTGGCCGTCTGGGTGTCTAAAAGTTTGTTCACCTTGTCCGTCACGGCGACCTGCTTAGCCATTGCTCAGCCCTCGAATTGCCGGTCATGGGGTCGTATCGGAACCCCCAACTTCGAGCCGCCCGGCATGCGGCATGGACCGCCCCCAAAGAGAGTCGGCCAGAGTTATACTTGTTTCAGGTCGAGTTATACAGATATTCAACAAATCGCCTGGCTCGCCGCCCGGCTTTGCCGGAGATAATTCCCTTGATCCGGGGCTAATCCTGATCCTGCCAAGGGTCGATGATGAGGGCTCCGCTCGCCTCGAAGTGCTTGGTGTTGCGGGTCATGAGGTGAAGGCCGTGCCGAAGGGCCGTCGCGGCGAGCAGGCCATCGGCGGGCGGGATGATGACGCCCTTCTTCTGAGCCCGAGCCGTCAGCTCGCCCCAGATTCGTGCGGTTTCGACGTCGATGGGGAGGACCCGTTCTCCGTAGTCGCTCTCAATCCCGGCGAGCCATTTCGCGAGGTGTTTCTTCTTCGGACCTGGGGGCAGGAGGGCGATGCCCTTCACAATCTCACCCACCGTGAGCACGCTCAGGAACACGCTCGCCGTGGGAATCTCGGCCAGAGCGGCATGCACCGCCTCGCTGCCATTCGGCTTCACCAGCTCGGCGAGGATGTTGGTATCGAGCAGGGCCTTCACAGCTCGACGTCTCGCATTGGGCTCTGGTCCCTCGTCAAATCGAGCTCATCGAGGCCGACCCCTTGGAGCAAGTATTCCTTGAAGTCGAGCTTCTTGCCGGTCAGCTCCGCGTACTTGTCGGCCGAGATGACGACGACGGTGTCGTTGCGACGGGTGATGGTCTGCGGCCCCTCGGAGAGGGCGAGGTTCACGACCTCGCTCAATCGGTTCTTCGCTTCGGCGAGATTCCAGGTCATTGGGCACCTCCTTGATGGCTAGCCAGTCTAGCCATCTTGCCACGTCTGGGGGATTTCGGCAAGCGCGGCCAGGAGGGCGATGCTTTTGGCGATCTCGCCCACGGAGAGCACGCGGGGACCGCTCTAGGATCGGACGGGCAGCCCTTTGCGGGCGGCGATCGACTCGTAGAGCGCGGCGAAGCGGTCGATCATCGTCTGGGCCCGGAACTCGGCCTCGACGCGGGCCCGGCCGGCCTGGCCCAGGCGACTTGCCAGGGCGGGGTCGTCGATGACCGAGCGGATGGCGCGGGCCAGCTCGCGGGGGTTGCGCATCGGCACGAGCAGGCCGGTTAGGCCGTCGGCGACGACCTCGGTGGTGCCTGGCGCGGCGGTGGCCACCACGGGCTTGCTGTAGCGCATCGCCTCCAGCACCACGTTGGGCAGGCCTTCGTAAAGGCTGGGTAAGACGAGCAGGTCGGCCGCCGCGAGCAGCCGGGGGACGTCGTCGCGATGGCCCAGGAACCGCACCGCGTCGGTCAGACAGTAGGCGGAGGCGCGGCCCATGAGGTCGTCGCGCAGGGGGCCGTCGCCGACGATCAAGGTGCGCAGGCCGGGGCGGATGTGCTGGAGCACGTCGAGCGCTTCCAGCAGGTCGGAGACCGCTTTCTGGGGCGCCAGCCGGCCGACGAACAGGGCCAGGGGGCAGCCCGGGGGAAGACCCAGCTCGGCACGGATCGCCTCGGGGTCGACGGCCGGCGGCTCCTCGTCGCCGATGCCTGACGGGATCATCACCAGCCGGTCCTCGGGCACGCCCGCCTTGCGGTAGAAGTCGACCACGGCGTCCGAGTTGCCCACCAGGGCGTCGGTCCAGTTGGCCAGCTTGCGGTCGATCCAGAGGTGCCCGCGACCCTTCCAGAGGTCGACGGCCATCTCGGCGGTGACCACCACAGGAACACCCGCGCGGTGCGCGGCGACCCGGCCATAGGTGCTGGCGGCGAAGATCCAGGTCTGCACCACGTCGAACTTGCGCACGCGGATGAACCGGGTCAGGCGCCCCAGCGCGAACGGATCGACCTTCAGGTGCTTGCCGATCAACGTGACGGGCACGCCCGCGGCCTCCAGGTCGGCCTCCAGCGGCCCGAGTCGGGTGAGCGCGGCGGCCTCGACGCGGAAGCGGTCGCGCGGCAGGCCGGCCGAGAGCATCACCATCTGCTTCTCGGCGCCCGAGCGGTCGAGGGTCGGGATCAGTTGCAGCACATTCAGCACGTCGAAGGCCCCCGGCCCGGATTCATAGGGAGGTCCGGTCGCGGGCGGCGACCAGGCGGCGGAACAGCGAAAGGTGCAGCCGCGCCGAAGCGGAGACGGAGAACTCGGCGATCACCCGCTCTCGGGCCTTCCGCCCCATCCGGACGGCGCGATCGAAGCCCAGCCACTGGTCGAGGATCGCGGCGGCCAGGGCGGGCGGGTCGTCGGGGGAGGCCAGCCGGCCGGTCTCGAAGTCGTCGATGAGTCGTCGATTCCCGGGGATGTCCGAAGCGACCGCGGGCAGGCCCAGGGCCAACGCCTCCAGCAGCGCGATGCTCATCCCCTCCTCGCGCGACGGCAGCACGAACAGGTCGGCCGAGCGCAGGGCAGGGCGGGGGTCGAGACAGATCCCGGGCAGCTCGATCGCGCCGGTCAGCCCGAGGCCGGCGATCCTCGATTCCAGGGCGAGCCGCTCGGGCCCCTCGCCGATCAGGATCAGACGGGCCGCCGGGTGGGAGCGCCGGACGATCGGCCAGGCGTCGACGAGCGCCCCGAGCTCTTTCTCGGGGGCCAGGCGGCCGACGAAGACGGCCGTTGGCGCCCGGGACCAGTCGGGTCGGGGCGACCAGGCGAGATCGGGCACGGGCACGCCGTTGGGCAGGTCGACGACGCGGGCGGGTTCGTAGCCCGCGGCGAGGAGTTCGGCGCGAACCGCGGGAGAGATCGCCACGACCGCGTCGGCCCGCTTGCATCGCCGGGCGATGATCCGGCCCCCGCGCCCCCAGCCCTGCCAGGCGATGTCGCCCGTGGCCCCGGCCCCTTCAGGACGCAGGACGACCGGGAACCCCCGGGCACGGCCCGCCCCCAGCGCGGCGAAGGCATCATGCTTGAGCATCGACACATAGGCCAGATCGACGGGATTCTTCCGGAGCCAGCCGTTCAGCGCCGTCATATAGCGCACGGTGCCCCAGCCCCGGACGGGCGACGACGGCAGGCGGACGACCCTCGGCCCTTCGTCCGCGTGCGACGGGGGATCGACGTCGAAGGCCTGGCAGCAGAGGACGGTGACCTCGGCCCCCTCGGCGGCGAGGGCCACGGCCAGGTAGCTCATGACTTTCTCGCCCCCGCCGATCTGAGGCGGATAACGTCGAGAGATCAGGGCCAGGCGCAACGGCCCGTTCGGGTCAGGCGGGGGCATCCAGCACCGCGATATCGGGCAGGTGGCGGTAGTCGTCGTTGTAGTCCAGGCCGTAGCCGACGACGAACTCGTCGGGGATGGTGAAGCCGCAGTAGTCGGGCTCGATCTCGATGACCTGCCTGCCCACCTTGCGCAGGAGCACGGCGGTGCGCACCCGCAGGGGCCCTCGATCGGCCAGGCGACTCACCAGGGCGGAGAGGGTCTGGCCGGTATCCAGGATGTCGTCCAGCAGGAGGACGTCGCGGCCCCGGATGTCGGGCTCGAAGGCGTCGCTGATCGTCAGCTCTCCCGGGGTGGTGGAGGCCCCCCGATAGCTGCCCGCCTGGAGCACGGCCACGCGCAGGGGGATCTGAATCGCGCGGATCAGGTCGGCCAGCAGCACAAGGCTGCCGGTGAGCACGGCGACGATGGTCAGGGGCTGTCCCTGATAGTCGGCCTCGATCTGCCGTCCGAGCGCCTCGACGCGTTCGCGGATCCGGTCCCTGTCGATCAAGACTCGCACTGAGACGCCCCCAAACGGGCCGAGTTCGGCGGAAAGGCCCGAGGTCGGCCGGGCGTCATTATCATGGTCGCCCGGCGCCCCGATGCCAAGGGCAAGGGGGGCCGGGCGAGCGTGCGGATCGGGACTGGGCGTGCGGCCAAATCAGGCCAGGGCCAGCCGACGACGGCGGTAGGTGCTGGCACGCAGCCAGCCCAGGCCGGCCAGGGTCGCCCAGAGCAGCCAGGCGGCGGGCTCGGGCACCTGCGTCGTCGGCGGGGTTCCGGTCCCCGTGCCCGGGGTGGTGACGGGGTCGGTGAAGCTCATCGGCACGATCGACAGGCCGGTCGTGGTCGTGGGGAGCACCAGCTGCGGGACCCCCTGGAACGCCTTGTCCAGGCTGAGGTTGAAGTCGAGCTGGCCGCCCGCTCCCAGGCCCGCGGCGCCAAAGTCGAGCGCCAGGCCTTGCAGCGTCTCCCCGTCGGGGCTCTTGCCGGTGCCCAGCGCGACCTGGAGCGCACCCTGGTCGAACCCCTTCGAGCTGGGCAGGATCGTCAGCGGGCTGATGGCCTCGGAGACGGGGACCACCGAGCCCGGCGGCAGGACGTTGAAGATGACCTGGGACACGCTCGTCGTCGAGGTGTTGGTCAGGCGGTAGGACGCCGAGGCGCCGGCGGGCAGCGACGAGCCCTGGGCCCGGTCGGCGGCCACGAACCCGGAGACGGCAAACAACGCGGCGGTCAGCAAGGCGAGACGACTCATCACGGCGGTGTTCCTCCTTGAACGCGAGACGTACGCAAAAGCCGACTCTTTTGACTCCCGAACCCACCATCGCCGACGGCCCGGCATGTCCGTGCCCGGCCGAAGGTTCCGGCCGCATCGGACGTCCGAGCCCGAGGCGTGCCTGTCCCGCATCCCGGGCCCTCGGCCAGTCCGTCCAGGCGGCGCGGCATGGCGACGCAGGACGGGGCGGGGGCCCGACCTCCGGGGGTTTCCGAGGTGTGACTCTAGGCGTGAGAGCAGATCAAGGTGTGTCTTCAAGGCTGACCAAACATCCGCTCAAGTCGCGGCGGGGATTTAACGACAAGCTCCGACGACGGTCAAGGTCAAGTTCGACCCGCGCCGCAGCCGAGAACCCAGCCCGTCGGGCGGCCCGCATTGAAACCCGGGCGCGGGCCAACAAGAATCAAATGAGAGGGAAGGGGCCGGCCCGACCGGGTCGGTCGAATAATCCGGCCAGGCCCGGCGTCGACCTATGAGACGATGGGACGGGGGCGCCGATGACCGAGATGATCGCCGGCGCCATCGCGCCCGATGAGCACCTGGTGGCCCTGGCACGCGGAGGCGACGCTCCGGCACGCGAGGAACTCTTCCGCAGGCATCGGGCCATCGCCTATCGGGTGGCACACCGCTGCCTGGGCAACGACGAAGACGCCCTGGATGCCGTGCAGGACGCCTTCATCAAGGCTCTCGGCCATCTGGACGACTTCGACGGCCGTAGCGGGTTCCGGACCTGGCTCCTGAAGATCGTGACCAATACCTCACTCGACGCCGGCCGCCGGCGGAAACGCAGGGCGACCACCCCCCTGGCCCAGGCCGAGCGGGACGGGAACGAGCCGGGCATCGAGGTCGACCCGACCGTCGGCCTCCGCCGCCGTGACCTCCGCGACGCGATCGACGCGGGACTGAACCGACTGGGAGCCGACACCCGAGCCACCTTCGTCCTGTTCGCCGAGGCGGGCCTGAGCTACAAAGAGATCGCCGAGGCGCAGGACGTGGCGATCGGCACCGTGATGAGCCGGATCCATTACGCGAGAAAGAAGTTGCAGTCATTCTTGGCGGGCGTGGACGGCCTCTGAGCCGGAGACGACGCCCGAGGAGAAGGCAGAGATGGCCGGGATTTGCCGCGAGATCGAGCGAGAGCTGGCCACGCCCGCCGGCCGGGTTTCCCCCGCCGCGCTGGCAGGGCACCTGGACGACTGCCCCGCGTGCGCCCGAATCGCCGCGCGCGCCCGGGCCGTCGACGACGCATGGTCGGCCACCACCCCCGACGAGCCGACCGAGCCCGCCTGGGACTCCGCCTGGGCCCGCGTCGCCCTCGCCCTGGACACCCCCGAGCCCGCCGTCCTGCCGATGGTCGCCCGCCGCGGCGCAGCCCGCCTCGCCTGGATCGGCCTGGCCATGGCCGCCGTGGCCGTGGTGGCGCTGACCCTGACCCTGTCGTCAGGCCCCGCGACCCGGACCTCGGTGGATCAGGTGGCCCAGGTCGATCTGCCCGCCGGTGAGATCAGCTTCCTCAGGCTCGACGCACGCGGCGGCGTGACGGTCCAGTCCGTCCGCGAACGCGAGGTCGGGCTCGGAAACGACATCTTCAACGCCATGGAGAGCGAGGCCGTCCCGAGCCTCGCGGTCCGCGAGGTCGGGCCCGCCGACAACCTCTTCAGCGCCCCGAGAACCCTGGCCGACTGAGCCCCGCCCCAGCAACCCGAGCGAGCCCCGCGGACCATGCCGACGACCGCCCCGCCAGTCTCCCCGAGCCGAGCAGGCCGCCGCGGCGTCCGCGTCCCGGGCGTCTGCCTGGCGGCGCTCATGCTGGCCCTGACATTCGGCGCGGGCGAGGCCAGCGCCCAGGAAGAGTCCAAGCAGGTGACCCTCTTCGGCATCCGGGCCACCCCGGGGTCCAAGTACGTCGACCCGAGACTCTCCACCATCGCGCCTCAGCTCAGGCAGATCCTCCCGGGGCATGGCTTCAAGCTGATCGACGCCCGGACCAGGCGGCTGGGCGTGGATGAGGCGATGAAATGCAAGATGGGCAGCGAGATCGAGGCCAGCGCCGAGCTGCTGGACCCGCTCGACGCCAACGGCAAGGTGCAGCTCCGCTTCGGCCTGACGGTGGACGGACAGGAGCACGTCACGATCGTCACCACGCCGGCCAACCAGCTCTTCTTCGCCGACCGTCCGCTGGCCGACGGCTCGCGCCTGCTGCTGGGCATGGGCGCGCGCTGAACGTCGGCCAGCCGTCGATCGTCTCGAAGGTCGAAGTTCAGAACTGATCTCTGAGCCAGGACGGCTTGTTCGACGTGATGCCGTCGACCCCGGCGTCAATCAACCTGCGTGCCTCGTCCGGGCTGTCGACGGTCCAGACGTAGAGCCCCAGGCCAGCCCCCTTGATCTGCTTGACCCATTCGGCGTCAACTGCCGCGGCGCCAAGGTCGAGGCCGTCGGCGCCCAGTTCCCTGGCCTTGGCGATCAGGGAAGCCACGCCCGGCGTCCACTCGCCGGCGTCGTTTCGCTTGGGGCTGGCCAGGAAATAAGCCTTCAGCTCGGGCAGCTTGCGCTTGGCCTCGGCGACCGTCTCGGGGTTGAACGCGATGATCACGAGCTGCTCGGGCTTCTTGCCCGAGGCCCGGACCGCGTCGACCAGCGCGGGGATCGCCTCGGGGCCGACCTTCACCTCGATAAAGCAGCGGCTCCCATCGGGGATGGTGGTCAGGGCCTCGCCAAGCAGCGGCAGACGCTCGGCGGAAAAACGGGGGGCCTTCCAGGTGCCGGCGTCGAGCGAGGTCAGCTCGTCGCGCGTGCTCTCCTTGATCAAGCGGGAAACCCCGGTCGTCCGCTTGGCGTCGGCGTCGTGGATGACGACGAGGCTACCGTCGCGGGCCAGGTGGACGTCCAGCTCGATGGCCGGTACCTTGCGCTCCCAGGCGAGCTGGAACGCCGCCATCGTATTCTCGGGCGCATCGGCCGACTCGCCCCGATGGGCCACCCACTCGACCGACTTCGGGGCCCCGAAGCCCAACACCGCCGCGGCCAGGATCCAGGTCATCGTCGCTCTCCAGGAAGGGCATGATGCCGCCCGCGCCAGACGCGAAGGCCCGGGCGTCAAGGCGACACGTTGCCGCACCTTCCGTGAAGATTCCAGGCATGCCCGGGAATTCCGGCCAACCTGGCCGGGCGTTCGAAAAGAGTACGGCCGCCGCCCCTGGATGATGGGCCTCGCCGAACGAGGACCGGCAACGGGGCGGCGGCCGACCGCGACGTCCGGAGGTGACGGGAGCGGCCGAAGACCGGACCCGGGGCGTTTGAAGGCCCCCGGCCGACGTCGACGACTCCCCACGCGGGACGTCGCTTTGATCTCACGATTGGGCCGAATCCATGGCCCGTGCGGCCCGCTGGGCGACGATCCGTCCCTGGACGCGACCGTTGACGCGGTGCCACCAAACGCCTTCCCTGACGCGTCCGGAATCCCTGCCGGACAACCTCTTTATCGGCCCGGGCGTGGCCCGCTCCTCAACGATTTCGCGCGGAATGCGCCCGCAGAGGCGGCCGGGCGGCCTCGCACCGGGCTCCCGCGGAGGATTGCGGTCCGGAATCTAGGTCGTTACAATCGAATCCGGCCGAGGTCGGACCCCCTCTCAATCGGGTCCATTCGGGCCTTCGGGCCCGGCTGATCGCCCGCGACCAGTCCCGATCATCGGCCTGCGCAGGCCGTCCTCAGACGTCGCAAATCACCCTCACGCGGCCCCCCTCGCCGCGCGAAGTCGGCGGACGGCCGCGGCCGATCCACCGCCCTGTCCGGGTTTCTCGCCCGAGCTGGAATTCTCCTCCTCGGTTGGCCGGCCGACCCGAGTCGGCCCCCCGGGCGCGTCCTTTCTTTCCCCTTTTTGATCTGGGAGTCTTGCTAGCGATGGCTGTCGCCGCCACCACCCCGCGCCTCCTGGGCGCGACCGCACTGCTCGGCAAGGGACTGACCCCCGGCAAGCTCCGCGGCCTGCAACGGATCAGCAACCCCAACGGCACGCTGACCATGCTGGCCCTCGACCAGAACAGCTCGATGATCGAGATGGCCGCCAAGGCCCTCAAGGGCAAGGGCCAGGATCGCGAGCCGACCTACGAAGAGGTCGTCGACGCCAAGCTCGACATGATGCGGCACATGGCCCCGGCCGCCTCGGGCATCCTCATCGACAGCTACTACGGCGCCTGGCCGGCCATCGCCACCGGCGCCGCGCCGGCCGACAAGGGCCTGCTCGTCCGCGTCGAGAAGTCCGGCAGCCCCAAGAACAAGCTCGGCGGCCCGATGGGCGAGATCGAGGCCGGCTGGTCGGTCGAGAAGATCAAGCTGATGGGCGCCGACGCCGTCAAGCTGCTCGCCCCGTTCGAGCCCGGCGAGCTGATCTCCGCCGAGCACCAGTTCGCCTTCATCCAGCACGTCTACGAAGAGTGCAAGAAGTACGACATCCTCTTCCTGCTCGAGCCGGTCTCCTTCAACTACGGCACCGAGAAGAAGACCGACAAGACCTACTTCGACCGCAAGGCCGAGACCACCATCGAGGCGGCCCGCCAGCTCAGCCGCTTCTGCGACGTCTACAAGGCCGAGTTCCCCGGCACCCTGGGGCACGAGTCCGACGACCAGCTCGCCGACAACCTTCACGCCCTGAGCGAAGCTAGCGAGCGCCCCTGGGTGCTCCTCTCCGCCGGCGTCGACTATGACCAGTACCTCAAGCAGGTGCACATGGCCATGGAAAGCGGCTGCTCCGGCGTGCTCGGCGGCCGTGCCTTCTGGAAGGAATACTTCCTCCAGGACGGCGCCGAAGGCCGAAGCAAGTTCGCCGCCGAGACCGGCTTCAACCGCGTCTCCGAGGTCGCCAAGGTCGTCATCGAGCACGGCTCCCCCTGGTGGGCCAAGTACGGCCTGGCCAAGGACGACTTCCTCGGCATCCGCGCCGCCGAAGGCTGGCACGCCCGCTACGCCCCCTGGGCCTCCGCCGCCGGCGGCACCGGTGGCCACGTCGTCCGCGCCGGCGAGGTCTACTGACCCGACTCGGCCGCACAAGAACGAATCCAGGACGGCCACGATCGCACCCCCGCGATCGTGGCCGTCTCGCGTTACGGCCAAGCCGGGGCGAGCAGGCCGACCAACGCAACACGTTGCGGAATCGACAGGCCAAGACGAGACCGATCCCGACTCGCCAGCTGGGGCGAGTCGGGATCGGTGACGATGTCGGTGAGGTCAGCCCGTGGTCAGAACCGGCCGCCGGAGAACCCTCGGCGTTCCTTGTTGTTCTGCTGCGGCGGGGCGAAGCCCTTGCGTCTGTCCTTGGGGGCGGGCTTGTCGGAGGGGGGCGGCAGCGGAGTCGGGCGGGCCCCTTGCTTCTGGTTCAGGAGCTGCACCGTCTGCGGCTCGATCAGCTCTCGCTCGCCCGTCAGGCGGTTGAAGATGATGCCACGGCCCACGGCCTGCGTCGGCGGCTGACCGACGATCGTCTGCTGCGACATCACCACGTCTCGGCCGCTGAACGCGTAGGCGTTGAACAGCTCGGTGGCCGAGTCATACCGGATCCGGTCGGCCTGGATCGTCGAGTTCTCGGTCCGTGCGTAGGCTTCATCCCAGGCGTCGAGCAGGTTCCTGGCCCGGCCGCCTGGCTTGCGGGAGGGCTCGCTGATGACCCTGAGCGACTGCGACGTGAGGGTGACGAACTTGCGCGGGGGGCGGTCGGGGTTGAGGATGACGTCAACGCTGGGGACCTCGGCGTGCATCACGTCAACATCCTTGAAGAACTCGGCCTGACGGGGCCCGCCGCGGGGGTCGGAGGCCGGCCCGGAACCGAACTTGCCGTACATCCCATTCTGGAAGGAAATCTGCGTCAAGTTGAGCGGCCTCTTCGCCCCGGCCGCGGCAACTCCCTTGGTCGATGCGCCCGCGTTTGAATTCGAAGCGTTGGTGATGCTAGGCTTGGTCCGAGAGGCCATGCCGCCCACATCCGACATTCCGCCAAGGCCGGTCGAGTCCTGGGCATCACTGCGGCTGTAGAGGAACACGGTGCCGGGGCCGGGTGCGTTGAAGTAGCCGCTCAGACGGTCGTAGATCACTTCCTCGCTCAGGATGCGCTGCTTCTCGTCGACCTCGCCGGTGACCGGGTTCCGTTCCGAGTTGACGACCAGAGCCTTGCCCCGGAGGTGCACCCGCGAGATCTGGGGCTTGGGCGCGCCCGGAGTGGCGGTCCCGGAGGCGGCACGGTTGAAGGCGATCGGCCCGTCGAGGGTGGCGTCCAGGGTGTCGCTGTTGATCAGGCCCTCGTCCGAGGCGGCACGCACCCCGCCGACGAAGTTGATCTTGCCCGGGCCGGGCCGGCCGTCGGCGCCCGCGGGCTGGCCGTAGAAGTCCATCCGGTCGACCCAGGTGATCGTCATCGGCACCCGGTCGGCGGCCTCGGGGTCGGCCGTGGGGCGGCGATTGAGCAGGGGAAGATCCAGCTCGTTGACCGTCGAGGGCCTGACCGATGCGGTCGCCTTCGCCGAGCCGTCCTTGTCCTTGTTCTTGGACCCGCCGCCCAGGCCGGTGTCCGATCCGGCGGCCGCGCGGTCGGCCATCATGGTCAGGAGACCCGGCCCGCGCACCCAGGAGTGGTCGGCCGCCTGGTCGAGGCCGATGACGGGCCCTTCGACCTGCATCTCGGGCATGACGACGCGGGCCATGCGTTCGGGCGCCTTGACGGCGGCCCCGGTCGCAGGAGCCAGTGGTCGGCCCGCCGCCTTGGGGGCCGCGCCGGACGGGTCGCGATGGAAGACGACCAGCTTGGCCAGGCCCGCCACGTCGCGGTTCAGGTCGAGCGCCTCGCCGGTCACGTCGGTGCCGCGTTCCTTGGTCGGAGCCGCGTCCTGGTGATAGGCCACCGAGCCCCTGAGCCTGACCTCGCGGACATCGCCGCCCTCATTGCCCTTTCCAGCCGCCTGGATGATCTTCGCCCAGACTCGGTTGGCCGAGACGTGCACCGGCGGCGTGACCTCGGGCCCTGCGTTCATCGGCGGCGGCAATTCAGCCAGGGCCGCGGGCTCGGCAGGGGCTGCGACGACGGGGGCCGGAGCCTTCGCCGGGGCGGGCTTCTCCAGGACAGTGCCCTGCTCGAACTCGACGTCGAGCTGGTCGCGGGCCCGCATCGTCTTACCGGGCGCCTGGAGATGCACGTTCTCCAGCGCCAGCAGCTTGTCCACCTTCATCGAGTCGGTCCCCGTGGCCGGTGCGGTCACCCTGACGGTTCCGGACTCGACCGACTCGGCGACGGGGGCAGGGCCCGCGGCGGTGCGGACCAAGGCCGCGTCCCGGGGGGCAGCGGCGACCGTGCCCGGGGCGGCCGCGGGGGCCTTGGGACTCAGATAGGCGACGATCATCTTGTCCGCGTCGAGGATCGTCGGTCCCTCGGACGACACCGGCGACGCGATCGAGCCTACGATGCCCTGGGCCGCCGCGACGGCCGGTTTGGCACCCGGCTTGGGAGACATCGACAGCCTGGGGTGGTCGGTCAGCGTGATCTTGCGTCGCTGCGCGAGCCCGACGCCGGTTGTCTCCATGATGAGCTGATCGCGCCAGGCCGCCGATCGCTCGACCGGCAGGGTGGCCGCGGGGCGACTCTCCAGGGTTCCCGGGCCGCGGGCGATGACCACCGAGCCCCCCTGAGGCCCGGGGCCCGCGTCGTAGTTCGTCGCGTCGACCGCCCGGATCTTGGTCACCGACTTCACCGCCCTGGGCGTGCCGGCGGGCGCCTTGGGGTCGACGTCCGCCAGGTCGACCTTGTCAATCTCCATGCCTCGGCCGGCGTCGCCGCGGAAGTAGGTCTCGTTCGGGCGCTCGGGAGAGAGATTCTTGTAGATCAGCTGGTTGCCGCGACCGGTGACCCCCTGCGAGGGGGACCGCAGCCAGACCGCGTGCCCGGTGGCCATCGCCTCCTTCAGGCCGAGCTCGGTCATCGGCCCGCTCGCTTCAGCTTCGACGCCCTCGGCCGAGCCTTCGCCGGGCGAAGCGCCGTCGGCCTTCGCCACGAACACAACCGGCACGGGGGCCGGTGCCGAAGACTTCGGGCCCGCTGCGGCCAGGGTCTCCGCCTGCTTGGCCTTCCGCTCGGCGGCCGCCTTTTCCTTGTCGATCGGAAGCAAGATCAGGCGCAGGAAGTCGCTATTGAGCTGGTCGGGGTTGGTCGCCCCGCGCAGGACGCGGACATTGGTGGCGAACTCGGCGATGGTGGGCCGGGGGGCCTCGGGGGGCCCGATGATCACCTTGGCCGCCGGCCTGGGGAACAGGATGACCATCGAGCCGTCGTTGGTCAGGTCCAGGGGAGTCCGGCCGGTGGCCTCGGCCGTCGCCTTGCCCGGAAGCACGCCCGATCGGCCCACGTCCTTGATGATGATGTGGACGTCATGCTTGAACGTGGCGGTGCGCACCCCCTGAAAGCCGGACGCGCCGCCAGGCTTGGGGAAGAGCTGCATCCGCAGGCCGGTGCCGGTCATCCAGAAGTCGCGGTCCTGCACGACGACTTCCGAGTCGGTCCTGATCTCCATCGCCCCTTCATCGTACTCGACCGAGTTCATGGCGATCTTCAGGTCGTCGTTCGGGGTGGTCGTCCCCTTGTCGTCGCGGATCTGCACGTCATGGTTGATCCGGACGTTGACGATCCGGCTCTCGGCCCCGCCCGGCCCCTTGCCCAGCCCGATCGGCTGGTCCATCTGGATGATCGCTTCCTTGCTGGAGATCGTCTTGACAGCCCTGCCGTCCTTCTTGCCGTCCTTCTCCGGCTCTCGCCAGATGGAAACGAACGGATTCAGCGTCAGGGTCTTGCCGTCAACCGACCGTACCAGATTCTCCGCGTAGAACCAGTAGCCCTTATCGTGGTGATAGAACCGGTACTGGAGGTCCGGCCTGGCACTCCAGTGGTCGGCCCCGAAATGCTTGCCGGCGAGCTGCGTGGCCTCGCGCAGGCTGGCATTCTCGACCTTTGGGGGCCGTTTCGCCTGCGTGTCGTGCGTCAGCTTGGCCTGGCTTCGCGCCACCAGGACGGCGAACACCTCGGCATAGCCGAGGTACCCACCGCAGAGCAGGGCGAAGGAGACGGCGACCTGGAACGCTTTCTTGAACACGGCGGCTCCCCGCGTCGGAGGGCTTCAGGGGCCAGGATCGGCGTCGGGCCGGGCGTAAAAGACGGCAACAACGGCGACAGCAACTGCGGCGAACCTCGGGCCTGACTTGCACAGACCCCACGCACGAGAGAGAACCTAGCCGCTGGCGATGGCCGGGGCCCGGCAGCGGTCGACCAGCTCGTGCCACGATCCTTGATGGGTCAGGATCAGCTCGACCAGTTCCCGGACGGCCCCGCGGCCGCCGCCGGCACGGGTGACGACGTGGGCGAACTCCGCCACTTCGGGCGCCGCGTCCGAGGGGCAGGCCGCCAGGCCAACCGACCGCAGGAGCGGAAGGTCGGGGAGGTCGTCCCCCATGTAAGCGACCTGGTCGGGCCTCAATTCAAGCTCGGCAAGCAAGGCCAGGAAGGGCCCACGCTTCTCCGCGGCCCCCTGGATCACCGGGCTGATCCCCAGCTCGGCCGCGCGGACGTCGACCGCGGCCGACCTCCGGCCCGAGAGGATCGCCGCGCGATGACCAAGCTCGCGCCAGCGGGCGATCGCCCAGCCGTCGCGGACATGAAAATGCTTGGTCTCGACCCCTCGGTCGTCCACCGCGATGACGCCGTCGGTCAAGACGCCGTCAACATCCAGGAGCAGCAGCTCGATGCCGCCGCACCTCCGCATCAGCTCGTCGGAGTCCGGGGGAAACTCGGTCATACGTCGGCCCCCCCGGCGCCCGCGGGCACCAGGCCGATCAGGTCGGTCAGGTCGAGCAGACCCACGGGCCGCCCGCCCCGGTCGACCACCGGCAGCTCGCTGATCTTGCGTGCCTTGAGTGCCTCGACCGCCTCGGCGACCGACGCGCCCACCTGCACCCGCACCGGGTCGCGCGTCATCACCTCGGACATCGGCCGGTCGAGCAGGGCCTCGCGCCGACGCTCGAACAGCCGGGCCAGGTCCGAGTCGGTGAAGATCCCCGACAGCCGCTCGGTCTCGTCGACCACCAGCACGGCCCCGGTCCTGCGCCTCGGGCCGGCGAGCCTGACGAAAACCTCGCGTACCGTCTCGTCGCCGCTGGCCAACCGGACGTGGGGCCCGGTCCTCATCAGGTCCTCGACCCGACCCAGACGCCTCCCCAGGCTCCCGCCGGGGTGGTAGACGGCGAAGTCCTCGGCCCTGAAGTCGCGGCGACGACTGACCAGCAGGGCCAGGGCATCGCCGACCGCCATCATCGCCGTGGTGCTCGCCGTGGGGGCCAGGCCCAGCGGGCAAGCCTCCTCGATCGGCCCCATCGCGATGCAGAAATCGGCCGCGCGGCCCAGGCTGCTGGTCGCCGTCTGAGTGATCGCCACCAGGGTCGCCCCGATCCGCCTGAGCGAGGGGACGAGTCGCAGGATCTCCTCGGTCTCGCCGCTCGACGACAGCGCGATGACCGCGTCGCCCTCGCGAACCCGGCCCAGGTCGCCGTGAACCGCCTCGGCCGGATGCAGCGGGTAGGCCCGCGTGCCGGTCGACGCCAGCGTCGCGGCGAGCTTCTGGCCGACCTGGCCCGCCTTGCCCATGCCCATCACGGCCACCGCGCCCCGGCAGCGGAACAGCAGCTCGGCGGCCCGCACGATCGAGGTACCGAGCCGCAGGCGGACCTGGCCGAGTGCTTCAGCCTCGATACGCAGGACATCCCGGGCGAAGGCCAGGCCCTCGGCCTCGGTCTCGAAATCCAGCGACGCGTCGGTGATCATCGCCATCGAGGAGCCTCCTTGCGCCACGACGAGCTTCGGGGCCGACCCAGCGACCCGGGGCGGAACCATAGCCCATCCTCGCCCGGTCGTCAACGCGGCCCGAATCCCGTCGATCGCGCCCCTCCGCCAACCTTACCCTTCCCGTATCATCGGCCTCCCCGGTCGGCAAACTTGCGGTCGACCTCGACGATTCGCGCGGATCTGCCCCCTCGACTCTTGGCCGCCGGAGAAGGCCGGGTCCAGTCAGCTTTACCGACGTGGCGGCCGGGGCCGAGTTCCGTTAGCGTGGCGTCTTGCGGCCGACCCGCCCGACCGGGATCGCCAGAATGCGGTCAGACAAAGGACTTGCGCCGGATGATCGACCCCACCGACGGCCGGTATGCCTCGAGGATCGAGATCCCCTGGGGAGACTCGGGCCGGCTCAACCTCCATCCCCCGGGAACCTGGCCGGAGCCCGAGACCTTCTCGCCCGACCTCGATGGCGGACTGCCCGACTACGCGGCCGCCCTGAATGCCGCCCTCGACACCCCCGAGTCGGGCGCGGCCCCGTTCGAGAGGTCGCTCGGCCCCGGCTCGAAGGTCGCCATCGTCGTCGACGACCCCTCGCGATGGACTCCCGTGCGGCAGGCCCTCCCCGTCCTCCTCGACCGTATCCACGCAGCCGGAGTACGCACCGACGACGTCTCGATCAGCGTCGGAGTCGGCCGCCATCACGCCGTGGACGCAGACTCCATGCGTAAACGAGTCGGAGACGCAATCTTCGAGGCGTACTCCTGCCAAAGCCCCCCCGTGGACGACCTCTCGGCGTACGATGACCTCGGGACGACCCCCGAAGGCATCCCCGTCCGCGTCTTCCGGACTGTGGCCCGGGCCGACTTGCGCGTCCTCGTCGGCTCGGTGCTCCCGCACCTGCAGGCGGGTTTCGGTGGCGGCTACAAGCTCGTCTTCCCCGGCACCAGCCACCGCTCCACCCTGATCGCCCTGCATCGAGGTGGCCTGGATGGCGACACCCGGCGGTTGCTGGGCGGAACTGCGGCCGACAACCCGATGCGCCACTCGATTCGCGCGGCCGCGCGACTGCTCGGCCCGTGCGCCTCGGTCAGCCACCTGCTCGGCCCCCCCGGCACGGTCCTGCGCGTGGCCTCCGGCCCGGTCGACGCGGTCCAGGACACCCTCGCCGCCGAGGCCACCCGCCGCCTCCGTGCCCCCGACCGCCCCGAGGCCGACCTCGTCATCGCCGGCAACAACCCCTGGCCGGGCGACCCCTTGATGAGCTTCAAGGTCCTGCTCCAGCACCGGGCCGCCTGCCGCCCCGGCGGGGTCCTCCTCGGCGCCTTCTGGACCGACCCCGACGAGCTCGACCGCTCGATGCCCCTCTCCGCGCTCCGCGCCATCGCCGCGACGGGCGCCCCCGGCGGCTGGTTCATCCGCCGTGGCCTGAAGGCCGCCTGCCTCGCGACCTCGATCATGAAGCACCCGGCCGAATTCATGATCCGCTGGGCCGCCGAGCTCGTCGTCGACCGCCACGTCCTCGTCTACGCCCCGCCCCTCCACGCCCGAATCGGCCCCCGCCTCGGCCCCGTCCGCCTCTTCGACGACCAGTCGAAGCTCTGGAACGCCGCAGAAAAGGCCCTGAACGGCCCTCCCCGAACCATCCGCGTCTTTCCCCGAGGCGGCCTGACGTATTGCCCGTCCCCGGGCTGAACGACGAAACGCTTGAAATTGGACGTCCATGTCCTGATAATCAAGCCGAGTGAGCCAGTCCGCGTTCATCCGGGGAATCTCGGGGAAAGGTGGTCGGATGACGGGCCGTGACGCATCGGGCAAGCGAGTTGCGTGGGTATCCTTCCTCCTGATGGCGACCATCGTCGCCTGGCCTGGCATGTCGGCCGGCGCCGACCAGCCCTATGAGATGCCCCCCATCGACTACGCCACCTCGCAGCCCGACGACCCCATCGCCAGGCTCCAGAAGCGGCTGGACTCGGGCGAGGCGAAGCTTGTCCATGACATCAGGCACGGCTACCTTCCATCGTTGCTTGAACACTTGAAGATCCCGAAATCGTCTCAGGCCCTGGTCTTCAGCAAGACGAGCTTCCAGCACACCAAGATCTCGCGCACGCGGCCGCGGGCCCTCTATTTCGGCGATGATGCGTATGTCGGCTGGGTGCGTGGGGGCGACGTGCTGGAAGTCTCGTCGGTGGACCCCAAGCTCGGGGCCGTCTTCTACCTGCTCGACCAGGCCGAGGACGAGCGGCCGAAGTTCGTGCGGCAGACGCACGAATGCCTGCAATGTCACGTCTCGCCCAAGACGATGGGCGTCCCCGGCCACTTCGTCCGGTCGGTGGTGCCCGACCGCACCGGCTCCCCCATCTTCAGCGCCGGGACGCACGTGACGACCCACGCCAGCCCGCTCGACCGGCGCTGGGGCGGCTGGTACGTCACCGGCACCCACGGCACGCAAACTCATATGGGCAACGTCGCATCGGCGGAGACCTCACAAGGCCGGGACGCCGATGCGACGCTCGACACCGCGGCGGGCGCGAACCGGACCGACCTCGAATCTCTGGTCAACACGGACCCCTATCTCACGCCCCACAGCGATATCGTGGCCCTGATGGTCCTGGAACATCAGACGCAGACCCACAACGCGATCACCCTGGCCGGCTACGAGTCGCGCATCGCCCTGTTCCAGCAAGACGGCATGAACAAGGCGTTCAACGACCCGCCCGGCACCATGTCGGACGGCACCCGCCGCCGCATCGAGGGCGCCGCCGAGAAGCTCGTCCGCCAGCTCCTCTTCGTCGAAGAGGCGAAGCTCACCGACCCTATCGTCGGCACCACGTCCTTCGCCCACGACTACGCCGGCCACGCGGCCCGCGACACCAAGGGCCGCTCACTCCGCGACTTCGACCTGACCCGTCGAATGTTCAAATATCCATGCAGCGACCTGATCGGCTCCGAAGCCTTCGAAGCCCTGCCGCCCCCCGCCAGGTCCCGCGTTTACCTGCGCCTCTCCGAGATCCTCACCGGCAAGGACCAGTCCCCCACCTTCGCCCACCTCTCCGCCGAAGACCGCCGCGCAATCCTGGAGATCCTCCGCGAGACCCGGAAGAACCTCCCCGAAGCCTTCGGCGTGCCGGCCGACTGAAGCGGGGGTTCCCACCCTCAAGGACCGACCGAAACCGGCCATCCGGCTCCCTCCGCTCCCATGTCCTAGACTTGATTCCGGGGCCGCGTCGTCGCGCCCACAAGTTGTTCGGCGGGGAGGGCGGCGATGCCTCGGTCTCTGTTCGTGTTCGCCTGCATTGTCCTGGCAAGCCTCGGGCTTCCCGTGCATGCCCAGGAGTTGACCTATCGCTCGCCCTACCGGGTCGAGTTCACCCATCGGGCGGCCGAAGTGATCGGCGACCTGGAGCGGACGGAACGCGGGGATCATCGGCTCGAATCGGAAGTCCCGTTCCATCAGTGGTATACGCCAAGGACGCTGGAACGCTGGCATGCGTGGGGTCCGCCCGCCGCCTTCTATCCCAGGCCCCCAGGCGTCGAGCACTGGCCGGCCGAGCGGAAGCGAGAGCGGGTCATCGCCGTCGCGCTGCGGTTTCAGGGCTACGCCTACCAGCATCACCACATCCCCGACTGGAGCCCGCCAGAGGCCTGGCCCTGGATGCCGACCTGTGCCGGCAGCAACGGCAAAGGGGTGGATTGCAGCAACCTGACCGGCTTCGTCTACAACCAGGGCTTCGGCCTGCGCCTCAACTCCGACGTCCACAAACAGTCCGAGGAGCGATCCGTCAAGGGGACCGACGGGCGAGCCACGCGCCTCCACGCCGTCGAGCTTCCCTCCTCCTACGACGATCGCCTGGCGACCCTACGCACCGGCGACCTCCTCTTCATCCGAGGCAAACCAGGCGGCAAGATCAGCCACGTCGTCCTCTGGGTCGGCCCCATCGGCCGGTCGCCCGACGGCACCCCGCTGGTCCTCGACAGCCACGGCGAAGACGTCCGGGACTCCGAAGGCCAGCCCATCCCCTGCGGAGTCCACCTCCGCCCCTTCCGCGAAAACTCCTGGTACAACCGCAGCGCCAGCCACGCCCTCCGCGTCTTCATCGACTGAGCGCGGACCACGTCGACGCCCGGCCGTTCGAAGCCTTCGACGTGAAGATCCTGTTGCCGGCAGAATTCAATCAATTTTTCCATGGCGTCCGTCGATCACCGATGAGGCTTTGTCCACGGACGATGCATGGATTCAGGTCGAGCAAAAGGGACGATGGATGGCGATCACATTCGAATGCGGATGCGGTAAAGTCCTCAAGGCCCGCGACGAGTTGGCGGGCAGGAAGGCGAGGTGCCCTCAATGCGGCACGACCTTGCCGATCCCGCAGCCGGAGGCCGTCGCCTTCGATCCCGAGCCCGACCTGACGTACTCGCTCCATGAAGACGAGCCGTCGCACCGGCCCGCAACACCGTCGACGTATCAACCGAGCCCGCAGGCCGAGACGAGGACGTCGAGGTCCCGGACGCCTTCGCCGCAGCCTGCGGCCACGAAGGCCAGGGCCCGGGCGGGCGGGGAGTCATCACTCCTCGAATATTCGTACTTGCTACTGGCCTTTGCCCTGATCCCGCTGGTCATCTCGCTGCTGAGCAAGGAAGACAAATCCGACATCCAGGACCGGTTCACCCAGACGGTCCAGAAGGCGACGCCCGAGGAGCAGAAGCGAATCGAAGGGGCGCTCTCCAACGTCGAGCTATCGCTCGACGATGCGATCGCGGTGCTTCCCGGCCATAAGCTCGACGGCGCCCACCTTTCCCGCGACACTTCGGCCCACTGGGTTTACGCGGCCATCGCCACGGTCGGTTTCCTGCTGCTGATCGGCCTCTTCTTCTCGGTCGAGCGGGCCCAGACGCTGCACCTGCTCGGGATCGGGGCGTTCACGGGGACCGTCGGTGTCATCGTCCTGCTGCTCGTGCAGTTCTGCTCGAATTTCCGGCTCCGTCGTTTCGGGGGTCGGGGCGTGTTCATGATCATCATGCTGATCCTGACCTTCATCGGCTGGTCGTACGACTCGGCGAACGATCCCGACAGCAACTTCCTCCTCAGCGCCCTGGGCTTCACCTTCGGCGTCGGGCTCTGCGAGGAGTTCGCCAAGGCGATCCCGCTCTTCTTCTACTTCAAGCGCCACGCCGAGATGGGCTGGAGAGGCGCCTGCCTCTGGGGCCTCGCCTCTGGCGTCGGCTTCGGCATCTCGGAAGGAATCATGTACTCGTCTCGATATTACAACGGGATCAGCGGGTTCGACATCTACCTCGTCCGGTTCGTCTCCTGCGTCGCGCTGCACGCGATGTGGTCGGCTTCGGTCGGCATCGCCATCTCGCGGAACGTCGATCACTATGAGCATATCGATGACGCAGGCGAATTCGGCCTGTTCATGCTCCGTGTCATGGCCGTGCCCATGCTCCTGCACGGATTTTATGACACCCTGCTCAAGCAAGACATGAACGCCGGCGCCCTCGTCGTGGCCCTGCTCTCATTCGGCTGGCTGGCCTGGCACATCGAGCTGGCGCGGGTCACATACCCCGGCGCGGGGCGGGCCAAGGCGGCGAAGAAGATGGCCTATTGAGATCGAGCGGGTCCGAGCCCCGCTCGCATGGCCTCGGGCCGGCGAGGACAAGCCGCCCGAGGCCCCCGAAGCTCGGCCCTCAAGGCCCGGCAAGCCAGATCTCGGGGGCGACACGCCTCGCCGCTCGACTATGCGGCCGTCAGTCGCCGTGGCGGGCCCTGAGCTTGGGGGAGAGGCGGAGGATGAGGTGGGCTCGCTCGAATTCGTCGAGCCACTCGGCGGTGACCCGGGCTCGCAATTCCGTATCCGGGGGAACGAAGCCGGTGGGGCAGGAGGAGCCCAACTGGTCGGCGGCCAGCTTGCGATAGATGGAAAGGGTCCTTTCGCCGTAGCGGAGGACTTCTTCGAAGTCTTCGCTCAGGGCCAGGATGACCGGAACTCGGTGGCCGCCGTTGATCGACAGGGCGTCGGCTGCGTCGGGGCGGGCGTCGCGGTCGAGGAAGCGGAGGTTGAGGGTCCTGGCGGCGCGGGCGAAGTGGTCGAAGGCGGGGCACTGGTTCACGCAGTCGCCGCACCACGTGCCCGCAAGCACCAGGACGTTCAGGGTCCGCTTGAATCCGCCGAGGAGTTCGGCCTGTGCGGGCGTCAGGGTCGTGGCGGCGTGGCTGTCGTCCCAGCGAGCACGCTGAGGGGGGGTGGCGTGCCGGTCGAGGAACCCGGTGTAGGTGAGGGCCTCGTCGAAGGCGGCGGACCAGTCCATTTGCGTGTGACCTAACCAGTCGAAGGGGAGACGCATCCGGGCTCGTCGGCCATGCCGGCCGGGCCATTCGCCAGATTGTACCGACCAGGTCCAGGGAAAACCGAAAGCGCTCAGGGCAGCTTGGCCCGGCGACTGCGAAGGGGCTTCATCGGGTACTGCTCGCGGATGAAGTCATTGAAATAAGACCCCTTCGACGGAGCCTCCATCAGTTCCGCATAGGTTGAGTAGGGGACGTCGAAGAACCGATACCGCCGCATCTCCGGCCGCAGTTCCACGTCGAGGAAGCTCGACGCGGCGTCGTACCGGACGGCATTGATCAGCGATGACTCGACCGGCTGGCCATTCCTCATTCGTGCCCCCCTTTCACCTCCCACTCCAGCCCGCAATCGGCGTGCCTCGCAGCAGGATCGGCCGACGTCATCTTCGCCAATGCCAAGGATGCCCGACACGGTTCCCACGCAGCCGATCGTGCGTCAGAGCCATCCCAGGGCGATGAGGGCGGCCAGGTGCTTGCAAGGGCGGGGGGGGGCACCGACTTCGGAGTCGGCCTGATAGGCCCACTCGGCGCAATCGCACTGGGTCGAGCGATCGGCCAGCCGGCAGGCGTAGTAAAGGCCGTCATCGGGCGTGGCGTCGAATCGACCGATGTGCCACTGGACGGGGGCGAGCCGGGTCCCGGGCACGGGCTCGACGTGATAGGCCCGCCCTGTGATCGCGATGAAGGTGGCCACCCGCTGCCGGCCGCTGACGTCGCAGCCTAGCGTCAGCACCGCGACGGACGGCCTCGCGAGCGCAGCGTCGAGCTTCGGGGTGCCCAGCTCGGCACGCAGGCGATCCCAGTCGCGCCTGGATTCGGCCAGGGCATTCCGAAAGTGCCAGGTGACCTCGTGGAACGGCCCGAGCCGCCCCTCGGCCACCTCCAGATCGACCTCGGCCACCTCGACGATGAGCCTGGCACGCTGGACAATCTCCACGGTCCTGGCGTCGACCGCGACGCGAGCGGTGGCGGCGGCGGCGGCGGCGGCGGGATGAGCCGGCCGGCGGGCCACGAGGTTTTGTCGGTGCCCTGCGGGCATGGAGGCACTCCGCCGCGACGCCAGGGCGCCCGGTGCAGAGGTTCAAGACAAGGCCGAGACAGCCCCGAGGCCACGGGCGACAGCCGCCCGAATCCGTTCGGATCAGCTCACCCGGCGGGCCCGACATGAGAGTAATAGGCCGATCCGCCGGCCCTGGCCTGGGTCGCCGCCACCGAGTATCCGCGCCCCTGCCGCACGATCTGCTGCCCCGGCTCACCCACCGGAGACGCGGATCCGATCAGGCAGATTTCCCGCACCGAGGGCCCGACGTTCGACTCCGACCCCGCTCCTACCCGCCCGGACTTTCGACGCAGTCGCTGGAGCAAGGTTGTCATCGCCTTCCCTCCGTGCTTCTGATCGCCCGTCTACCGACCTTACGTCCACAACTGTACGCAGACCCACGACCAATGGCAAGGATCTTGCCGAATATTCAGGCGCACAAAGGTTCCTATTCCGGAGCCCATCGACGAGCAATCCCGACCTCTCCAATCCATCGAGCCCGAACTTTTCTGGAAATATGCCCGGAATGTCCGCCGGTTTTCTCCGGCAATTGCAACTTCAAGGGGAGGCCCGTCCCCGTCGCGTTCAAGCGATCATGACCCGCCCCACTCTTTGGCAATCTGGATCGGGAATGGTCGCCACAAAGGCCACCAAGCGAACCCACTTTTGGAGATGGCCCAACGAACCCATTCCAGCCGGCGCGGAACGAACCCATTCCAGCCGGCGCGGAACGAACCCATTCCAGCCGGCGCGGAACGAACCCATTCCAGCCGGCGCGGAACGAACCCATTCCAGCCGGCGCGGAACGAACCCATTCCAGCCGGCGCGGAACGAACCCATTCCAGCCGGCGCGGAACGAACCCATCGGGCCAGATTTCCGGGCGAGGCGGCCTACACGCTTACGCCGGAAAACGGAGCTCAGCGAGCATTTAGGGCTCGATATCGAGCGTGGTGGCGGGGGAGCCGATGGGGTGGGAATGGTCGTTGTTGGTCGTCGCGAAGGCGACCAACACGCCTTCCTTGCTTTGCGAGATGGCTTCCAGGCCGAGCCTGGCCTGTACAGAATAGGAAAGACGTTGCTCGGTTCCCACCAGAACAACCAGGCGGCGGGTTTCGGGCAGGATCAGCAACTCGTCGACAGTGTCGAGATTGCGGCGCGGGACATTGGGCAGGGCAGAACGAAGGATGAAGTCGAGGCGGCCACCGGGGGCGGGGCCTTCATTGGCGACACGCAGGGCGTCGGGGCCGACAACCGCGACCAGGTTGAAGGGCTTCGACTGATGGAGGCGCAAAACCGCCTCGCGCAATTGCAGCAAGTCGCGGGTCTCGCGGTGACGGAACTCGACCTCTCGGATACCACTGGCCACGGTGATGAGCACGACAAGGCCGAGGAACACGCCAATCACGGTGCGCTGGCGGTCATCACGGCGCCTGGCCCAGCGGTCGAGGACTCGGGTCAAGATCACGACGGCCAGTGTCAGGTCCAGCGCCAGGTGCAGGCCCAGCGCGGTGGCCGACGAGGCCTGGCCCCGGGTCAGGTCCATGGCCGCGCCCCTGAGACTGGCGCTGGCCCACCAGGCGATGCAGACGGCCGTCGCCGGCGCCAGCCAGAGCAGCGACCTGACCGGGGCCCTGCGGCTGGCCAGGTCGGTCATCCCTTGGGCCGCCAGCAGGTTCAGGGGGATCAAGAGGAACAAGCCCATCGTCGGCCGCGGCCCATTTGGCCAGAATGCCGGTGCAAGGGCGGCAACTGCTAGCCAGATGACCCAGAGCGCCCCGCCGACGGCATCGCGCTCATCATCTTCGGCGGTCAGTGCTCGCTTGAGGGCTCGAATCGCGGCGAAGATGCCCAGCGGGAGAGCGGCCGGCGACAGGTCGATCAGCCGGGTCAGCAGGCCCATCCGGTCAACACCGGGGGGGTTCGGTGGGTTGACCAGGGACAGGGTGAAGTCTCCGCCATATCGGGAGAGCATCATGCCATACCAGGGGGCCGTCAGGAGCACGGCGACCAGCACGGCCAGAATTCCGGCGAGCAGGCTGGGGTGTCCACGCCAGGCAAGCCACCAGTGCGGCGGCCGTTCGCCGGGCGGGGAACCGGCCCGCAGGTAAGCCAGGTGCAACACGATCAGGGGGAGCGTGATCAGGCCAAACCCGCCAACGGCCAGCAGCGATCCAGCCAGTGCCAGGCCGGTCAGCACGCCCCAGGTCCCGCCGCCACTCGAGCCCCAGGACCGGCCGCTTCCCGAGCCGATGTGCAGGTGCCTGCCATAACCGTAAAGAACGACCAGAGTTCCGGCCAGCCCGAGGGTCCAGGGGGCGGGCAGCTGCATGTGGGATAAGAGGTGCCGGTTGAAGCCCGTGAGCACGGCGGCGATCACGGCGGTGCGGGGCCCTTTCCAGAGCCTGGCATGCAGATAGGCCAGCACCACCACGGCCGCCCCGGCCAGGTAGCTGGGGATGACCGCCATCCTCGGGTTCAGGTCGGGCCGCCCCAGCGCGGCCAGCCAGGCATAAAGCGGCGGCTGGAAGGCCACCGCGCGGTAGGCGTCGGCCTCGGCTCCGGGGCGCACTTGCGTGATGTCGGGCACCTGGTCGAAGACCAGGCCGTCGAGCACGGCCAAGGACCGCAAGCCCCACCAGGGTCCGGGGGGGTCCAGGTCCCAGCTTCCCAGGGCATAGAGGCCGGGGAGCACGGCGATGAGCACAACCAGCGGGAACGACATCGCCGATCGCGGCGACGGCCGGACCAGGGGGCGAGCCCCGGACACCACACCTTCGAGCCTGGCCCTGGCTTCTTGCCTCGGCCGCGACACGCCTCGCCCCCCCATGCTCGGCCCACCCATGGCACCGCCGGAATCGGGTTCGAGGTCAACCTCGGACCGTCCGGCACGATCCGGCGCACCTTACCAGAACCCCAACGGGGCGCGTAGGGAGGAGCGAAACGGACGCCTCGGTTCACGAGACCTCGGCTGGCATGGGGGCAGGGGTGGCGGTGGCGTGGCCGGGCCTGGTCTCGGGCATCGCCAGGCCAAAGAAGGCCAGGGCCGACGCGGCGATTCCCGCCAGCACGAGGAAGCCCGCGTTGAAGCCGAAGGAGGTCACCACATATCCAGTGATCACGTTGCTCAGCGCCGAGCCCAGGCCCGTCGCCGTGGCCAGTGCGCCCTGCATCAGGTTGAACCGGCCGGTCCCGCGTGTCAGGTCGGCGATGACGAGCACCCCCACGACGCCGAAGATGCCCGCCCCGATGCCGTCCAGGAGCTGGACGGCCACCAGCCCGCGCGGATCGGAGGTCATCGTATAAAGCACCCCGCGGATTGGCAGCACGGCGAATCCGACGAGGAAGACCGCGCGACGCCCCCAGGTCTCGGCCAGGCGGCCGGCGAGCACCGCCACGGGGACCATGACCAGCTGCGCCGCGATGATGCAGGCCGACATCGCGCCGGCCATTCCCTGGGCGTCGTCGCCGGCGACCTTCATCCCGGCCCAGGGGAGCATCGCGGCGTTGGCCAGGTGGAACAGGGTGATCGACCCGATGAAGACCAGGACGCGACGATCCGAGAAGAGCGTCCCCAGGCGGCTCACCTGGAGCTCGGCGCCGTCGGCATCCGCGTCGTCCTCGCCCCCGCGGGCCAGGTCGTCGTCGACGTCGCCGGGCCGGATCATCAGGGTCGCGACCGAGGCGGCCAGGGCCATGGCCGCCAGAAGGTAGAAGATGCCCTCGAAGGCGACGTAGTCGCCGATCAGCCAGGCGAGCACCGCCGCGACGACGTTGCCGGAATGGTTGAACGCCTCGTTGCGGCCGGTCCTCGAGGCCAGTCGGTCATGGCCGACCATGCCGAGGCTCAGCGCAGCGATCGCCGGCGGGAAGATCGCGGCCGCCGCACCGGTCAGCACCTGAGCCCCCACGATCACCGGGAAGGTCGTCCGGGTGGCCATCGCGACCGTCCCGATCGCGACCAGCACGGCCGCGATCACGATCGCCATGCGTTTGTGGCGGGTCCGGTCGATGAACGCGCCGGCGGGAGTCTGGGCGACCACCGTGGAGACGCCCATCGCCGCCATGGCGATTCCCACCCGGCCCTGCTCCCAGTTGTGCGCGGCCAGGTACACGGCCAGGTACGGGCCGAGCCCGTCTCGGACATCGGCCAGGAACACATTCAGGGCGTCCAATGCCCTGAGGCTGACCTGCGACGGGCTGCTCGACTTGCGCCGCCGACCTTCGATGGCTTGATTCATCTCTTTCGAAACGCCCCTCAGATTAGCCAGGTCTACCGTACCGGTCCCGCGCGGTCGAATCGGTTTCGGCCGATCTCAGAGAACCAGAAGTACGGGGACAAAGGCCCGCGACGAGAGGGGGGGGAACTCGCCGCCGTCGCCAGCTCGCTTGCACGCGCCGTGCCGCGACTTGACAGAGGGGCTCAGGCCGAGCGGGCCAGGGCCCCGCCCAGTGCCTCGGCCACCTGGCTTGCCCCGTATCCATGCTCGATCATCAAGCAGGGAATGCCGTGCTCCTCGCAGAGCGGGCGCAGCCGGCCGCTGACCGAGTGGCTGACGAATTCCTTCAGGATCAGGACGTAGTCGACCGTCCTGTTGCGGATGCGCTCCTCCAGCGAGCTGAGCATGGCGGGCCGCGCCGCCTCGTAGGGCTCCCAGTCGAGTTCGTCGAACTCGAAGACGCGTTGCAGCGACCGCCGGGCGTCCTCGCGGACCGCGCCGCCGATCATCAAGACATCTTTGCCGCGGGTCTGCGCGATCAGGTCGGCCAGGCGCTCGCGCAGGGAGTTGTCCTCCTGGACCCTGGCGTCGTCATCGGTCGACCGGTCGAGGTTCCGCCGCAGGGCCCGGAAGTCCTTGCCGTCGAGCCGGCTCTGATACGGAGCGACGAGTTGGAGGACGCGGGTGTCGGACGAGCCGCCGGCGAGCACGACCTTCCGGAGAGCGTCGAAGAACTCGGCCGAGCCCTCCTCGGAGTCGGGATCCGCGCCGACCATCGCCATCTTCAGCCCCTCGATGGCCTGCCTGAGCACCTCGGCGGCCCGCTTCGCCTGGTCCTGGTCGCGCACCTGTCGCTCGGCCCTGACCGACTCGACCTCCCGCGCTCGGCGGCTCCCCTCGGTGGCAGCCAGCAGCCTCGCCTGGGCATCGGCGACGTACGCCTCCCAGTCGGTCGTGAAGGCGCGGCTGAAGGCCTCGATATATCCCGGCATATACTGATGCGATAAATCCCTGAGCATGGGGAAGATGCGATCGAGCTGCGTCATCGACTCGGGCGTCAGGTCGTGCTCGACGTCGACCCGGTCCTGGATCCTGCGGTAGCGTCCCATCCAGATCATGAGCTGGGCGTGCTGCTGCTCGCGATCGAGCATGCCGAAGACGCTGCGGCTGTCGTCGACCTCCTCGGCCAGAATCCTGACCTGGCCCTCGGGCAGGTGCTCGCCGGCCTGTCGGACCAGCCTATCCGAATCGCCGAACCGCGGGGCCAGAGCCGGCTGGAGCTCGTCCAATTCCTGACGCAACTTTAGATAAGCATCTCTCGCGACCTGGAGGGCCTTCTTCGACTCCTCGCGGTCGCGGCCTATTTCATCGAGCGTTGCCTGTGCTTTGATTCGAGTGCCGTCGATCTCGGCGCGGGCCCCCTCGATCGTCCTGAGGATCCCCGGGTCTTGATTGAGGTGATTCTTGGCGACCTCGCGTATCGCCTCGTCGAGCCGCTTCCTGGCGAGCTCGGCCTGCTCGACCGCCTTCGCCGCGTCGGGCCGCTCGCGGGCCGCCCTCTGCTCGACGGCCATCATCGTCCGCTCCGCCTCGCGCAGAACTTCGGCCGCCTGCGTTGTCTCGGCCTCCAGCTTCTGGGCCCGCGCGCCAGCCTTGGCCTGCCGCACAAGTTGCTCTAATTCTTCCAATTGCCGGAACATAACGCTTACTCCCGCGAAGCACAAAGCGCAGTACTATAAATAGACTCCCCTATGATGCTCACCGGCGGCCCAGGCCACAAGACGGGCCCAGCAAGCAACCGACCCTGAAGTGTTTCAGTGTCAATGCACGGTCAACGGCCTGCCGCAGTCGTCGAGGCCAAGCCAGATTAGGAACGAGACGGCCGACTCGGCACGGCGGCTCAGGTCGGGGTCGGGGCTGGCGTCGCCTTCGGGGCAATCCGCAGTCTTTCGGCGTCGATCATGCCTGGGAATCCGCGGCATCGCAGCCTCACTGGCGAGCAATTCCTGGGCCGGTACACTGGGTCAGTTCGCGGTTCTCCCGGTCATCGCGGTCGATTTGCGCGTGGATGCCGACATGTCTGCGATCCTCCTCGCGCCGCGTCCGACGCGAGTACCATCGTCATTTCTCGGGCCAGCGTCCCGCTCGGCGGACGCGGGCGATCGTCAGGTCGAACGCCTTCAGGCCGAGCAGGCCGAGTCCCCCGAGTGCCATCGCGGCGAGCAGGATCGCCAAGGAACTTCCGACGGCCAGCAACACACAGACGAGCAAGGGCCGGGCAAGGGGATCGAGCCAGAGTCCCATCCAGACGACGCCGACGATCAGGCCGAGGGCCATCGTGCGCGAGCGGCGGGCACGCATCCGACGAATCGCGACGGCCTGCTCTCGAGCGTCCGCACTGCTGTCGCAATTTTCGGCCACGCCTGCCCTCTCCGCAGCACGACCCCAACCAGGTTAGGCGACATCCTGGCTCGATCTTGCCGACATCGGTTCATTTTTATCACTGCAAGGCCCGGGCCGTCGAGTTGGTTGACACGCGCCGGAAGGGGAGCCTAAACTATGGGGCGTCGTGCGGAAAACCTGCGCAGAACTCATCGAAGTCGGGGCAAATTCGGGTGGCGGATAAACCGTGGGGCGGGCGGTTCGGCGAGTCCACAGACCGCCGCGTCGAGGAGTTTACCGAGTCGATCTCGTTTGATCGTCGTCTCTTCGAGCACGACGTCCGGGGCTCGATCGCGCACGCCCGGATGCTCTCCCACGTCGGCCTGATCTCCCCCGAAGAGTGCCAGCAAATTGTGCTCGGCCTGACCGAGATCCGCGGCGAGATCGAGGCGGGCACCTTCCCGTTCGTCCTGGAACGCGAAGACATCCACATGCACATCGAGGCGGCCCTGATCGACCGGCTCGGGGATGTCGGCCGCAAACTGCATACCGCCCGCAGCCGCAACGACCAGGTTTCCACCGACGTCCGCCTCTGGACGCGAGACGCGCTCGACCGCGTCGACCAGGTCCTGGTCGGCCTGCAATCCGCCTTCGTCCGCGCGGCCGAGCGGCATGACGGCGTGATCTTGCCCGGCTACACCCACCTGCAACGCGCCCAGCCGGTGCTGGCGGCCCACTACTTCCTCGCCTATGTCGAGAAGCTTCAGCGCGACCGCGACCGCCTGGCCGACTGCCGCAAGCGGGTGAACGTCCTGCCCCTGGGGGCCGCCGCACTGGCCGGCACCACCCTGCCGATCGACCGCCGCCACGTGGCCTCGGCGCTCGGGTTCGAGGGGATCGCCGCCAACAGCCTCGACGCCTCGGGCGATCGCGACTTCGCGCTGGAGTCGGTCTTCGTCCTGACGATGATCGCCGAGCATCTGTCGGGCTGGGCCGAGGAATGGGTGATCTGGAGCACGCAGGAATTCTCGTTCCTGGCGCTGCCGGACAACCTCTGCACCGGCAGCAGCATCATGCCCCAGAAGAAGAACCCCGACGTGGTCGAGCTGATCCGCGGCCGGACCGGTCGGGTCGTCGGGGCGCTCACCACGCTGCTCGTGCTGGTCAAGGGGCTGCCGCTGGCCTACAACCGCGACCTCCAGGAAGACAAGCAGCCGCTGTTCGAGGCCTTCGACACCGTCGAGTCGTGCCTGGGGATCGCCGCCGTCCTGGTCGACGGCGCCACCCTCCGGGCCGATCGCATCAATGAGCGGCTGGACGAGGGGTTCCTCGACGCCACGACCTTGATGGAATACCTCATCAAGCGGGGCGTGCCGCAGCGTGCCGCGCACGAGGTCATCGGCCACCTCGTGGGCCAGTGTGTCCGCCTGAACCTGAAGCGGCTGGTCGACCTGCCCGACGCCGACCTGACCGCGGCGCACCCCGAGCTCGGCCCCGGCGTCAAGCAGATCCTCGGCGTGGCCAACGCCGTCAAGGCGTTCCGGTCGGAGGGCTCGACCGCCCCCGACGAGGTCGGCAAGCAGCTGGCCGGCTGGAAAGCTCGGCTGGCCGCGACGCCCGGCTCCGTTTGATCCTTTTGAATCCGGCCGCCCTCGAGTCCGAATCGACCCAACCTCCGAAGCCCCGGCGAACCGATCCATGGACCACTTCAACTACCGAGACGGCCAGCTCTACTGCGACGAGATCCCGGCAGCCCGCCTGGCCGAGCAGTTCGGCACCCCCCTATACGTGTACAGCAAGGGGGAGATCGTCGACGTCCTGAACAAGCTCCAGGTCGAGTTCGCCGCGCTCGACCCGCTGGTCTGCTACTCGGTCAAGGCGAACTCGAACCTTGGCGTCCTGAAGGTCGTGGCCGCACAGGGCGGGGGCTTCGACGTCGTCTCGGGCGGCGAGCTCTATCGGGTGCTGCTCGCCGGGGGCGACCCGGGCAAGACGGTCTTCGCCGGGGTGGGCAAGACCGATGAGGAGATCGCCGCGGCCTTGAAGGCCGGCGTCCTGATGTTCAACGTCGAGAGCGAGGCCGAGCTCGACGCGATCGCGCGGGTGGCCGTCGGCCTCGGCCTGGTGGCGCCGGTGGCGCTGCGGGTCAATCCCGACGTCGACCCCAAGACGCACCGGTACATCTCCACCGGCAAGAAAGAGTCGAAGTTCGGCATGGACATCGACCGGTCGCTGGCCCTGGCCGAGCGATCGAAGGGGCTGGCCGGCATCTCGATGATCGGCGTGCACATGCACATCGGCTCGCAGATCACCACGGCCGAGCCCTACGCGGGCGCCGCCAACAAGGCGGTGGACATCATCGAGCGGCTGCGCGGGATGGGCCACCCGATCGGCTGGTTCAACATGGGCGGCGGGTTCGGGATTAATTATCGGGGCAGCGAGGCCCGGCCGATCGCCGAGTTCGCCGCGGCCGTCCTACCTTCGCTGAGGCGCACAGGCTGCCGTCTGGCGATGGAACCGGGGCGAGTCGTGGCGGGCAATGCCGGCATCTTGCTGAGCCGTGTGTTATATACGAAGCAGTCGGGTGACAAGCGGTTCCTCATCCAGGACGCCGCGATGAACGACCTGATCCGGCCGGCGCTCTACGAGAGCTTCCACCGGATCTGGCCCGTGAGTGTCCCCGCCGGACTTCCCGCGCCCCCCGAGGACTACGAGGCCGCCATCGGCGGCACCGAGCCCTGGGACGTGGTCGGCCCGGTCTGCGAGAGCGGAGACTTCCTGGCCAAGGACCGCGCCCTGCCCCCGCTCGACCGAGGCGACCTGCTCGCCATCTTCTCGGCCGGGGCCTACGGCATGGTCATGGCGTCCAACTACAACACCAGGCCGAGGGCCGCCGAGATCCTGGTCGACGGCTCCGAAGTCAAGCTGGTCCGCCGGCGCGAGACTTACGACGACCTGATCCTCCAGGAACGGGGCGCCCTCGACTGAGCCCGGGCAGGGCCCCCGTCCTCTTCTGCCTTGCTGCTCCCCGCGACGCGTCACGATCCACACGCGGCCTGGCCGGCCCCGGAGCCGGTCAGGCCTGGCCTCCCTGTCGGCCCCCAAGCCGGGCGGAAGTGCGAGACCCATGCGTCGAACCCAGACCTTGAGCCGCCGGACGACCAAGCCCGAGACCGCACGCCGACGGGCCCGCTCGATCGCGGCCGCGATCCGCGCCGCTGTCGCCGGCGCCTGGCCCCTGGTCGCGCTGGCCGGGTTCGCCGCGATGTCGCCCTCGTCATCCTTCGCGCAGGCCCCGGGCCCCGAGACCTTCGCCGTCCAGCCGCAGACGCCCATCGAGCTCTGGGGAGCCGTCGACTACCTGGTCCGGACCGAACAGGCGCCCGCCGCCTTGCCCTACCTCCGCCAGTTCCTGGCCTCCGAGCCGTCCGACGCCACCTGGCTGGACATCCGCGACCGCTTCGGCGAGGCCTCGATCCTGCGGCTCCAGGACGCCCCAGAGACCCGCGCCCAGGCCCCGAAGCTGCTCGGCAGGCTGGCCGATGCCGAACGCCGAGCCGTGACCGCACCGGGCCGGCTGGAAGCGGCCATCGACTCGCTGGAGAAGTCGCCCGAGGAGCGTGCCTTCGCCCAGCAGCGGCTCCGCGAGGCCGGCCCGTACGCCGTGCCGCTCCTGGCGCAAGCCCTGGCCAAAGACGGCCTTGGCGACGAGACCCGGCAGGTCTTGAAGGACGCCCTGAACGCCCTCGACGACCGCGCCGTGCCGCCGATGGCCGCCGCCGCGCTGGCAGCCGGACCGCAGGCCGAGGCCCTGGCCGACGCCATCGGCAAGATCCGCGACGCACGTGCTCTTGCCGCCTTGGTCGCCCTCGAATCCAACCCCAAGGCCGACCCCGCCGCACGCCAGGCCGCACGCACGGCCATCGTCCGGATCACCGGCGTCGCCTTCGACGCCCGCCCGCAGGCGGCGAAGAACCTGCTCGTCGGCCAGTCGCGAAACTACCGGCTGGGCCGGATCAGGTTCCCCGGAGAGCGCGTCACCTACTGGACGGCCGACGGCACCGAGATCAAGCCGGTGACGGCCCCCCGGCGCGAGGCCGAGCGGCACTTCGCCACGGCCTTCGCCCTCGCGGCCCGCGCCATCGCCCCCGACGACGCCGACGTCCGTTCGCTCTCGACCGCCATCGCCATCGAGGACGAGGTCGAGCGCAGTGGCCTGGCCGCGTTCCCGGGCGAGGCCCCGTCGGACGACCTGAAGCTCGCCCTGGCATCGGGCCCCGCCAACCTCTCCAGGGTGCTCGACGAGGCCATCGCCGACCGCGAGTATCCGCTGGCCGCCGCGACCGCCGGGGCGCTCGGCAAGGCGATCAAGGGAGAGGTCCTGGCCGGCCCCGGCGGCAAGTCGGGGCCCGCCGAGGTCACCCCGACCGCGCAGGCGATCGACCGGGCGGCCGTGGCACGCACCCTGGCCGGGTCGGGCAGCCGGCCCCATGCCCTGGTCCGCGCACTGTCGGCCCCCGACCCCCGCGTCCGGTTCGCCGCGGCCCGTGCGCTGGTCGACCTGTCCCCCTCGGCGCCGTTCCTGGGCTCGGGCAAGGTGGTACCGACCCTGGCCTACTTCGCGGGCAGCCGACCCGAGCGGCACGCGGTCGTCATCGACGGCAACATCGCCCGCGGCGGCCAGCTCGGCGGCATGCTGGAGTCGATCGGCTATTCCCCCCTGATGGCCATCACCGGCGCCGAGGGGTTCCGCCTGGCGGCCAGCTCGTCGAGCGTTGAGCTGGTCTTCATCGACCCCAGCCTGGTGCAGGGCGCCTGGCGACTGAATGACACGCTGACCAACCTGAGGGCCGACGCCCGGACGGCGAACCTGCCCGCCTTCGTCGTCGGACCGCTGGGCATGTCCGACGAGGTGGAGCATGCCCTCGACGGCTTCCGCGACGCCCAGTTCCTGGTCACGCCCGCCTCGCCGACCATCCTCCGCCACCTGCTCGATCGACCGGTCGCCGGCCTGACTCCGGCGCCGCTGACGACCGCCGACCGCGTGGCCTATGCCGCCGAGTCCGCCGCCATGCTGGCCCGGCTGGGCGAGGGTCAGAGCGGTCCGTTCCGGGCCGACCTGCCGCAGGCGATTCCGGCCCTGGTCCGCGGCCTGAATGCCTATGAGATTGCCGTGCCGGCCGCCAAGGCGCTCGCGTTCCTGCCCACCGTCGAGGCCCAGCGAAGCCTGGCCGAGGCCCTGCTCGACCCGGCCCGGTCGCCCGAGCGGCGTGCCGGCCTGGCCGAGGCGCTGGCCACCAGCCTGGGCCGATATGGCAACCTGCTCGCGCCCGACCAGGGGGCGCGGCTCGACCAGCTCCGCGCGGAGGCCGCCGGCTCGCCGCTAGGCGACGCCCTGAGGCAGGTGGTCGAGTCGATGAAGGCCCGGCAGCTCGCAGACGGCCGGGGACAGGGCTCCGCCAAGAAGCCCGCACGCCCCTGAACCGACGGACGACGATGCGGCGACCGAGTGAGGGGAGACGAGGCAAATCAACGTGAGCCTGGACCAGGTCGGCAGGACGACGCGAGGGGCCGGGCCGACGCCCGTGGGTGGAGGACGCGATGCCCCTCTCCTATGAACGTCCGCCAATCAAGACCGCCGCCGAGCCCGACGCCCCGCTGCCGGGCGTCATCGGGGCCGGCGGCCCCATGCGCGAGGTCGCCCGCATCACCCGGCAGGTCGCCGCCTCACGCGCCTGCGTGCTGATCGTCGGCGAGACCGGCACCGGCAAGGAGCTGATCGCCCGCGCCATCCACGACCTCAGCCCCAGGCAGTCCGGGCCCTACATCCGGGTCAACTGCGGGGCGCTCAGCGAGAGCCTGCTGGAGAGCGAGCTGTTCGGCCACGTCAAAGGGTCGTTCACCGGCGCCGTCGACAACCGGACCGGCCGGTTCGAGGCCGCGCACACCGGCACCATCTTCCTTGACGAGATCAACAGCACCTCGCCCAAGCTCCAGGTCAAGCTCCTGCGCGTGCTGCAAGAGGGGGAGTTCGAGCGCGTCGGCGACACGGGCACCAAGAAGGTGGACACCCGGATCGTCGCCGCCACCAACCGCGACCTGCTCGACGAGATCGAGGGGGGCCGGTTCCGCGAGGACTTGTACTATCGCCTGAACGTCGTCCCCATCTACCTGCCCCCCCTACGGGAGCGCCGGGACGACATCGCGCCGCTGGTCGACTTCTTCCTGAAGCGCTACGCAGAGCAGAACCGCCGCGAGACCAGGCGGGTGGCGCCCGAGGCGATGCGGCTGCTGCGCGACCACGACTGGCCGGGCAACGTGCGCGAGCTGCAGAACTACGTCGAGCGTGCCGTCGTCCTGGGCGATGGCCCCGAGCTGCTGGCCGATCACCTGCCGCCGCAGCTCCGCGGCGAGGCCACACCGCGCCCGATCCGCTCCCGGGGCGGCGACTTCGCCAGCCTCACCTCGGAGCTCGTCCGCCAGGGGGTCCGCGCCGCCGGCCCGCAGGCGGGCGACCTGCACGACCGGATCGTCGGCCAGGTCGAGCGCGAGTTGATCCAGCAGGTCCTGGCCGCCTGCGACCGCGTCCAGATCAAGGCCGCGGCGCGGCTGGGCATCAACCGCAACACGCTGCACAAGAAGCTGGCCGAATACAAGATCGACACCGGCGACACACCCGCCCCCCCCGTCGAAGACGACTGACGGCCGGCCGCGGCGAGACTCCAGGAATTCAGGGCCCTCAGGCACCATGCCGGCCGCGCCGACCCCACCAACCGGCAGGGTCGCGCAAGCCGAAGTTTGCGCGATCTCCGCCGCGGCGGGTATACTTGCTCCATGCGGCCCGGGCGGGACGACCGCGGCGATGAGCCCCATCGGCGCGACCTCGCCCCGACTCCAAGGGCCGGCCCAACACGGATCGACACGACTCGCCCCGCCAGCAAGGGCACGCCCGATGACCAGCCCCCTCGCGCCACGCAACCGCCTGATGACCGCCGACTGCATCGACGGCATGGCCGCCCTGGGCGACGGCACGGTCGACCTGGCCTTCGCCGATCCGCCGTTCAACATCGGCTACAAATACGACATCTACGACGACCGCAAGAAGGCCGACCAGTACCTCGACTGGTGCCGCCGCTGGATCGGCCAGGTCGCGCGCGTGCTCAAGCCCGACGGCACCTTCTGGATGGCCATCGGCGACGAGTTCGCCGCCGAGCTCAAGGTCATTGCCCACCGCGAGGCCGGCCTCGTCCCGCGCAGCTGGGTGATCTGGTACTACACCTTCGGCGTGAACTGCAAACGCAAGTTCAGCCGGAGCCACGCCCACCTGTTCCACTTCGTCAAGGACCCGGCCCGGTTCACCTTCGAGGACGAGTCGATCCGCGTCCCGTCGGCCCGCCAGCTCATCTACGGAGACCGCCGGGCCAACCCCACGGGCCGGCTCCCCGACGACACCTGGATCCTCAGGCCGCAGGACATCCCCGGCAAAGGCGGCTTCAAGCCCGTCGAGGATACCTGGTACATCCCGCGCGTCTGCGGGACCTTCAAGGAACGCGCCGGGTTCCACGGCTGCCAGATGCCCGAGCAGCTCCTGGGCCGGATCATCCGCGTCAGCTCGCGCCCCGGCGACCTGGTCCTCGACCCCTTCGCCGGCAGCGGCACCACGCTCGTCGCGGCCAAGAAGCTGGGCCGAGACTATCTGGGCTTCGAGCTCTCGCCCGATTACGCCGCGCAAGCGCAAACCCGCCTCGACGCGTGCGAACCCGGCGCGCCCCTACAAGGCGGCGACGAGCCCCAGGTTGATCCGACCGCCGCACCGACCAAACGCGGCAGGCCGGTCGTCGCCAGGGTAAGCAAATCCGTCGTCGAGCCAGCCAAGGCGGCCAAGCCAGCGATGAGCTCGAAGGCGGCGGCAGCCAGAACGAAGATCGTCAAGGCTTCGAACGCGGAAGCCAACGCGAAGACCGAACGGACTTCAAAGGCGGCGGCCAAGGTGACAGCCGCCAAGACGACCAAGGCGACAGCCAAGAGTTCGAAGACGACCGCCAAGCCGACCAAGGCGGCGGCGACCAAGGCAGTCAAGGCGACGACCGCCAAGAGTCGCAAGGCGGCGATCGTCGGCCCCGCCTCGGGCGTTTGAGCCGCGGCGGAATCGCCCCCGGGTCCGGGCATTCGGACCCAGCCCCGGGGGCGTCATCCAATCAGCTCAACCGTGGTGGCTGCCGTGAGCGGACGAGACGTGGCCGTACCACTGGCCGACGGCCTGCCAGTTGACGACGTCCCAGAACGCCTTCACGTAGTCGGCGCGGACGTTCTTGTACTTCAGGTAGTAGGCGTGCTCCCAGACGTCGAGCACCAGCAGGGGGATGGCCCCCCAGACGACGTTCACCTGGTGGTTGCGGGCCTGGAGGACGATCAGGCTCTTGGCGATCGGCTCGTAGGCGAGCACGCCCCAGCCGTTGCCCTGGACCTGCGTGGCCGAGGCCGAGAAGTGGGCCTTCAGCTTGTCGAGCCCGCCGAACTGCGTGTCGATGTCGGCGGCCAGCTTGCCGTCGAGCTTGCTCCCCTTGGGTCCCATGTTGGCCCAGAAGACCGAGTGCAGCAGGTGCCCGCTGACGTTGAACGCCAGCTTCTCGGTCCACTCCGAGACCGCCGCGGCGTCGAGCTTGCCCGAGCGGACGTCGGCCAGCTTGCCCAGGGCGTCATTGGCCCCCTTGACGTAGGCCGCGTGGTGCTTGTCGTGGTGCAGCTTCATGGTCTCGGCGTCGATCGACGGCTCGAGCGCCTCGTAGGCATAGGGCAGCTTGGGCAGGGTGTATTCGCCCTTGGGGCCGACGGACGCGGCCAGAGACGCGGCGATCGGCCCGCCAGTCTCCTCGGCCTTCTTGCCACCGGCCTGGGCCAGCGCGGCCTGGGGCAGCATCGCGGCGGCCCCGAGGATCCCGAGCCCGCCGAGCAGCAAATCCCTGCGGTCCTGATTCTGACCAACCATCATTCCGACCTCCGAAATGTCCATCCGCGTGCCCGGGCAAGCGGCCCGGACCGACGCAAGTCACGCATCCGACGGGCGAATCCGGTGCCGGCGCCGAGGCCTCTCGCCACGCGAGAACCCCCTCGAAACCGATCCCGCAGCCTCGCCGATGTCGCTCGCCGATTGACCAGTTCGACAAGCCCGCCCCCGAGCTGGGGCCGACGTACCGCGTTTCCGCCCCAACGTAAACCGCTGGAAGCCCCCTGACCACCCCCCTGGGCCGATTCGTTCGCCGCGAGGCGCGACCGGTGACGCAGCCGCTTGGCGGCACTCTCGCCGGCCGCCGCGGGTGACCGAAGATTCGCCCAGGCCCCTTCCCAATCGAGGTTCATGGGTGCCGGAAGCGAGACGCATGATCCTGTCGCTTCTCAAGATTTCCGCCCATAGCCCCGATTGACCGACGTGGCCTATTCGCTGGAATCTCTCGGCACGGCCCCCCAGGAGCGACCGATGGACGAAGTCGTCAGGGCACAAATCGCGGAAATCCAGTCCGCCGACCGGGCCACGCAGGGGCGAGCCTTCGACTTCCTCATGGAAGCCACCGATCGCCCGGTCGACTGGGCCTATGAGGCCTGGGACGACCTGCTGGCGGCCCTGACGCACAAGGATAACCACCAGAGGGCGATCGCCGCTCAGCTCCTCTGCAACCTGTCCGCGAGCGACCCCGAAGGCCGGATGCTCCACGACTTCGACGCCCTGCTGGCGGTCACCAGGGATGAACGGTTCGTGACCGCGAGACATTGCCTGCTCGCCCTCTGGAAGATCGGGGTCGCCGGCGAGCCGCAGAAGCGAAGGGTGGTCGACGGCCTTGCGGGCCGCTTCTCGGACTGCGCCGCGGAGAAGAATTTCACCCTGATCCGCTTCGACATCCTCCAGGGGCTGAGGAAGCTCTACGACCGGGTGAAGGACGAGACGATCCGGGAGAAGGCCCTGGAGCTGATCGCGACGGAAGACGACCCGAAGTACCGCAAGAAGTATGCGAGCGTCTGGAAGATCAAGTAGGCCGCGGGGCACGGCGGTTGGCCGTCCCGGCGAGCGGCGTGAGTCATCCCGGCCACCTTCGCAGAAATTCGCCTTAACTAAAGCTGTTGACTCCTTTGAGGTTACAGCAAGCGGGCTGGCCGACGATCTTGCCGAAGGTACGTCCGAATTGCTAGGATCGTGAAATTTTGCGGCTTGCGCGACCCTGGAGCGGACGGGGAATCGCGGGCCGATGCGCGGCTTAGTGGCGGGTCCTGCCGGACTGCGGCCTCCTTGCGGGGGGACGCGGCGGGCGGACGCTGAGGATGAGACCTGACGTGCCCAAGCGAACCGACATCAAGAAGATCCTCATCATCGGCGCCGGGCCGATCGTCATCGGCCAGGCGTGCGAGTTCGACTATTCGGGCACCCAGGCGTGCAAGGCCCTGCGCGAGGAGGGGTACGAGGTCGTCCTGATCAACTCCAATCCCGCGACGATCATGACCGACCCGGACATGGCCGACCGGACCTATATCGAGCCGATCACCCCCGAGGTCGTCGAGCAGATCCTCGCCATCGAGAAGCCCGACGCCGTGCTGCCGACCCTGGGCGGGCAGACCGGCCTGAACGTCGGCCTGGCCCTGGCCGAGAGCGGGGCCCTGGCCCGCCACAACTGCGAGCTCATCGGCGCCAGCGCCGATGCGATCCGGATGGCCGAGGACCGCCACCTGTTCAAGAAGGCCATGCAGGAGATCGGCCTGGACAGCGCCCGCAGCGAGATGGTCACCACGCTGGAAGAGGCCCGCGTCGTGCGCGCCGAGGTCGGCCTGCCCTGCGTCCTGCGGCCCAGCTTCACGATGGGCGGCACCGGCGGCGGCATCGCGTATAACCGCGAGGAATTCGACCGGATGGTCGCCTACGGGCTCGAGCTGAGCCCGGTCGGGTCGATCCTGGTCGAGGAGAGCCTCATCGGCTGGAAAGAATATGAGATGGAGGTCATGCGAGACTCGGCCGACAACGCCGTGATCGTCTGCTCCATCGAGAACTTCGACCCGATGGGCGTGCACACCGGCGACAGCATCACCGTCGCCCCGGCGCAGACGCTGACCGACAAGGAATACCAGCGGATGCGCGACGCCTCGATCGCCATCCTGCGCAAGATCGGCGTCGACACCGGCGGCTCCAACGTCCAGTTCGCCGTCAACCCCGACACGGGCCGGATGATCGTCATCGAGATGAACCCGCGCGTCAGCCGCAGCAGCGCGCTGGCGAGCAAGGCGACCGGGTTCCCGATCGCCAAGATCGCCGCCAAGCTGGCCGTGGGCTTCCGCCTCGACGAGATCGTCAACGACATCACCCGCGAGACCCCCGCCTGCTTCGAGCCGACGATCGACTACGTCGTCACGAAGATCCCCCGCTGGGCGTTCGAGAAGTTCCCCGAGGCCGACCCCGTCCTGACCACCCAGATGAAGTCGGTCGGCGAGGTGATGGCCATCGGCAGGACCTTCCGCGAGAGCTTCCAGAAGGCCCTCCGCGGCCTGGAAGTCGGCCGGTTCGGCCTGGGCTGCGACAAGAAGGACCTCTGGGGCACGCCCGACCAGCCGTCGGACAGCGAGATCAAGGCCAAGCTGGCCACCCCCAACGCCGAGCGCGTCTGGTCGATCCGCTACGCCATGCTCGCCGGGATGACCGATGCGGACATTCACGCGCTGACGAATATCGACCTCTGGTTCCTGCAGAACCTGCGCGACCTGGTCGAGCTGGAAGGCCGGCTGCGTGCCGCGGGCAGCCTGGAAGGGGCCTCGACCGACCTCATCCGCGAGGCCAAGCGCAACGGGTTCGCCGACCGCCAGCTCGCCCACCTCTGGGGGGCCAGCGACACCGAGGTCCGGCGCGAGCGTCTGAAGCGCGGGATCAAGGCGGTTTACAAGCTGGTCGACACCTGCGCCGCCGAGTTCGAGGCGGTGACGCCGTACTACTACTCGACCTACGAGGACGAGGACGAGGCCCGCGTGGGCACCAAGCCGCGCGTGATGGTGCTGGGCGGCGGGCCCAACCGGATCGGCCAGGGGATCGAGTTCGACTACTGCTGCTGCCAGGCCGCCTTCGCGCTTCGGGCCGACGGCTACGAAGTGGTCATGGTCAATTCCAATCCCGAGACGGTGAGCACCGACTACGACACGTCGGACAGCCTCTACTTCGAGCCCCTGACGGTCGAGGACGTGCTCAACATCTGCGACCGGGTGCAGCCGACCGGCGTGATCGTCCAGTTCGGCGGGCAGACCCCCCTGAACCTGGCCAGGGCGCTCGAGGCCGCCGGCGTGCCGATCTGGGGGACCTCGCCCGACTCGATCGACCTGGCCGAGGACCGCGAGCGGTTCCGCCTGGTCATCGACCGGCTCGGCCTGAAGCAGACGCCCAACGGCTCGGCCACCCGGTTCGACGAGGCCAGGCGCATCGCCGAGCGGATCGGCTACCCGGTCCTCGTCCGCCCCAGCTTCGTGCTGGGCGGCCGGGCGATGGAGATCGTCTACGACGTGTCGTCCCTGGAGCGATTCGTCGCCGAGGCGTTCGACGCCAGCCCCGACCACCCGGTCCTCATCGACAAGTTCCTGGAAGATGCCAGCGAGGTTGACGTCGACGCCGTCTGCGACGGCACGCGGACGATCGTCGGCGGCGTGATGGAGCACATCGAGGAGGCGGGGATCCACTCCGGCGACTCGGCCTGCTCGCTGCCGCCGTTCAGCCTCCCAACGGCCATCATCGCCGAGCTGAAGCGGCAGACCTACGCCCTGGCCGAGGCCCTGGGCGTGCGCGGACTGATGAACATCCAGTTCGCCGTGAAGGACGGCGAGATCTACGTCCTTGAGGTGAACCCGCGTGCCTCGCGCTCGGTCCCGTTCGTCTCCAAGGCGACCGGCCTGAACATGGCGCAGGTGGCGGCCCGCGTGATGTCTGGCAAGACGCTGGACGAGCTGGGCATCCACACCGAGCCGTCGCCGAGGCACTTCTCGGTGAAGGAGAGCGTCTTCCCGTTCGCCAAGTTCCCCGGCGTGGACATCGTGCTGGGCCCCGAGATGCGTTCGACCGGCGAGGTGATGGGCATCGCCATGGACTTCGCCGCAGCATTCGCCAAGAGCCAGCTCGCCGCGTCGACCCGCATGCCGCAATCGGGCACGATCTTCGTGAGCGTCGCGGCCCGCGACCGCAAGGCGGTGGTGCCGGTCGCCGCCAAGCTGTCCGACATGGGCTACAACCTGATGTGCACCGCGGGCACCGCTCAGGCGCTGACCGAGGCGGGCATCAGCGTGACCCGCGTGCGGAAGATCCACGAAGGGCGGCCGAACCTGCTGGACCACCTGGCCAACGGGGCCATCGCCATGATCTTCAACACCCCAAGCGGCAAGGGGGCCCGCACCGACGAGGGCCGCATCCGCGCCGCCGCCGTGAGCCACGGCGTCTCGTGCATCACGACCATCAACGGGGCCAAGGCCGCCGTCGCCGCCCTCGAGCGAATCCGCGAAGGCATCCTCCCCGTCTACGCCCTGCAAGACCTGCTGAAGGACTGACCGCGGTACAATCCTCTCGGGGGCGGCCCCATCATCGCAGTCCGCCCGCCCCCGAGACCCGCCCGCCCAGGAGGCACCCGCCATGGCCCAGGCGACCGAGACGCGAGCCACCGTCGACGACCTGTATCAGGTCGAGGGGAAGGCCGAGCTGATCGGCGGGAGGATCGTCCGATTCATGGGTACCGGCGTCAGGCCCGCATACGTGGCCTCCGAGATTTTCGTCTCCCTGAGGCTGTACTCGAAGGCCAGGGGGAAGGGCCTGGCGATGACCGATGGCGTTGCCTTCGTCGTCCCCGAGCTCGCTTCCGGCCGCGAATCTTTCAGCCCCGACGCCTCCTATTACGAAGGCTCCACACCCGCCACCTCGATGAAGTTCGCCCAGGGCCCGCCGACGCTGGCCGTCGAGGTCCGCAGCGAGGGAGACTACGGACCCGCCGCCGAGCGTGCCATGGCCGCCAAGCGCGCCGACTACTTCGAGGCCGGTACAGCCGTCGTCTGGGATGTCGACCCCGTCGCCGGGCTGGTCCACGTCTTCCGCGGGCCGTCGGCAGTTCCCGACGCGACCTACGGGCGCGGGCAGATCGCCGAGGCCGAGCCGGCAGTGCCCGGCTGGAATGTCGCGGTCGATGAGGTCCTCGGGGTGCAGGGGGCCGAGGGGTAGGGGGATGGTCGAGGTGGTGCCGGGGAATCTGGTGCTGAGGGCCGGGATGTGGCCGGGGAGGCTGGCTCCTTGCCGAGACCTGGCCGTGCGGCAGGCCTTGGCGGAAGGGACCGCCAGGGTGCTGGCCGATGACCGGGCTTCGAGCGTGCTGGTGGTGCGGCGGGGTGCGGGGCAGGTCGAGGTGATGGGGCTCGGCAAGCCTGGGCCGGCGCTGGAATGGCTGGCGGAATATGAACAGATCGGGCCGCTGGCGCTCCTGGCCCCCGAGGAGTGGGCGGGGCCGGCTTCGGCGGCGATCGGGGTACGGGGCGGGGCGATGATACGCACCTGGACCGAGGCCCCGGAGGAGTTGCCTGCGGCAGGTCTGGCGCGGGTCAGGCGGCTCGGGGCGGGGGATGAGCCGGGTTTCCGGGCGGCGGCGCCGGCCTGGGCGGGCTTGACCTGGTCTTCGTTCGGGCGATTGATCGGGGCGGGGGCGGCGTTCGGGGTCGAGGCACGGGGCGGCTTCGGGTTCGCGGCGCTGGCCTGGGTCCACGAGCAGGATGAAAGTCGGGATGCGCTGGCGGTCTGGACCGGGCCGGGGTATCGGAGGCTGGGGCTGGGGTATTCGGCGGCGGCCGCGCTGATGCGGCACGTGGTCGAGGTCCGGGGGAAGCGGCCGACCTGGACGTGTGGGGCGGAAAATGCGGCCTCGGTGGCCCTGACGGGGCGGCTTGGGTTGACGGGGCCCGTCGACGAGGGGCTTCTCAGGCGGGGGACGGGGAGGTAGACCCGTGGGTCGCATCGTCCAGGCCGATTGCGTGGAACCCGGGCGAGCCGAGAGGGTCGGGCAGTTGCGGACTTGCACGAGGCGGCCCCCGGCCGGGATAATCGGTGCGATGCCGCGCCGAGGGTGGCGGGACGAGGTCGCGACGAAGGGGCTACCGTTGAAAATCGCTGTCGTGGGCACGGGATACGTCGGCTTGGTGACCGGGACTTGCCTTGCCGAGAGTGGCAATGAGGTCATCTGCATCGACAAGGCGGCCGACAAGGTCGAGATGCTCCTGCGTGGAGACATCCCGATCTACGAGCCGGGGCTGGCCGAGCTGGTGCATCGGGGCAGCCGCGACGGCCGCCTGAAGTTCACCACCGACCTGGCCGGCGGGATCGCCGACGCCGAGCTGGTCTTCATCGCCGTGGGGACGCCGCAGGGCGCCGACGGCGGCGCCGACCTGGCGGGCATCTGGGCGGTGGGCGAGCAGCTTGCCAGGCACCTGACCGGCCGCAAGACGATCATCATCAAGAGCACCGTGCCGGTGGGGACCAACGCCGAGCTGGCCCGCAGGATGGCCGCCATCACCGACGTCCCGTTCGACGTGGCAAGCAACCCCGAGTTCCTCAAGGAAGGGGCGGCCATCGATGACTTCAACAAGCCCGACCGCGTCGTCGTCGGCGTGAGGCGCGAGGAGGTCGGCGAGCAGCTGCGCGAGCTCTACGCGCCGTTCCTGCGCACCGAGCGGCCGTTCCTGGTCATGACGCCCGAGAGCGCCGAGATGACCAAGTACGTGGCCAACTGCATGCTGGCCACGAAGATCAGCTTCATCAACGAGATGGCCAACCTCTGCGAGTCCTACGGCGCGGACATCGACGACGTCCGGCGCGGGATCGGCCACGACCAGCGGATCGGCTTCAGCTTCCTGTTCCCGGGCGTCGGCTACGGCGGTTCGTGCTTCCCCAAGGACATCCGCGCCGTGATCCACATGGCCCAGTCGCGCGGACTGCCCGCGCGGATGATGGAGGCCGTTGACCTGGTCAACGAGGCCCAGAAGAACGTCCTCGTCCGCAAGATCCTCGACCACTTCGGCGCCGAGGCCGAGGGCAAGACGGTGGCGATCTGGGGGCTGGCCTTCAAGCCCAGGACCGACGACATCCGCGAGGCCCCCGCGCTGGTGATCATCGATGCCCTGCTGGCCGAGGGGATCCACGTCCGGGTGCACGACCCGGAGGCCATCTCCAACGTCCGGGCGATCTACGGTGACAAGCTGATCTACTGCGACCGCCCCTACGGCGCCCTGGAAGGGGCCGACGCATTGGCGATTGCCACCGAGTGGAACGAGTTCCGCAACCCCAGCTTCGAGGTCATCCGCGGGCTGCTCCGCCAGCCGGTGATCTTCGACGGCCGGAACCTCTACGACCCCGAGCGGATGGCCTCGCTGGGGTTCAACTACCAGGGGATCGGACGGCCCGCGGCCACGACCGAGGGCTAGGCCAGGCTAGTTGGGGGCGGCCTGTTTCGGGGGTGCCTTCCCCCCGGGATGGGCCCGGATGAAGTGGTCGGTGAAGGTCGAATGGGGCACGTCGCCGCCCACCTTGGGCATGTGGCAGGCGATGCACCCCGACCGCGGGTTGACCGGGCAGGGGACCACCTTGACCCCGCCCGGCGCCTCCTTGGCGCCGCCGCCTTCGGGTGAGTGGCAGGCCAGGCATCTGGGCTCGTAGGCGGCGGCCGAGGTCTCGACGTCGCGGTGCGGGGCGTGGCAAGTCACGCAGCCGAGGGCGCCCCCGGAGCGGACCACGCAGGCGCTCAGGGGGAGCGTCTCGGCCTGGAACCGGGCCGAGGCGGGGGCATCGGGGTCGACCGGATGCCCCGGGCTGTGGCACTGGCCGCAGAGCCGCGTGACGGCCGCGACGCCGGCCTTCGAGGGCCGGGCGATGGCCGGGTCGGAGAGCTTCAGGGCGACGGCCTTCAGGTGGTTGCCCGCGGGCCCGTGGCAGCGCTCGCAGCGGATCCCCTGGGCGTGTGCCGAGGCGACCTCCGGATCCCTGGCCGCGTCGCCGCCGGCGCCCGGCACGGTGGTGTGGCAGCCGATGCAGCGGGCCAGCTCGGCGGCGGTCAGGGCCTTGCCCAGGTAGTCGGCGTGGTCGGCGGGCGTGGCCTGGTGGCCGGTCGTCACGTCCCAGACCCGGCCTTCGTCATATCGGGACATCCGCAGCTCTCGCATCACCCCGCGGTCGTCGGGCCCGACCAGGGTCATCCCGCGATCGCCGGTGCCGAGGGCAAACTCGACCAGGGCCCGATAGGCACGATCGCCGGCGTGGGCCTCGACGCGTAACGCCCCGGGGGACGATTTCCAGGCATGCCGGACGCCCGAGGCGTGGGGGTCGGGAAGGGCGGAGGACGGGACAGCGAGGCCCTCCAGCCCCGCCCCCGTGGCGAACGTCCGGGCGTGACGGCTGGCCGCCTGGGCCCTGGCGATGGCCGGGTGGCACGAGGTGCATGAGTCGGAGCCGACGTAGGGGGCGGGCTCGGGAGCCAGGGGATCGCGGTCGGCCGGGTTGCCGGCCTGGGCCAGGGCCCTGATCGCGCCCGGGGCATCTCCTCGCTGGATCAAGGCGCGGCTCAGGAGCCAGCTCGCGTCGGGGTCGGGGCCATGGGCGAGCAGGGGTTCAATCGCCTCGGCGGCCTGGTCGCCCCGGCCCAGCTTCAGCAGAGAGGTTGCCAGCAACTTGCGGCCGGCGGATAAGGTCAGCGGGGGCTCGGTCGCGGCGGGGTCCAGCTCGAAGGCGCGGGCCAGGGCCTTGGCGGCGCCGGCGTGGTCCCCTTGCCTGGATCGGAGCAGGCCGACGAGCAGCAGCCCGGAGGGCTCGTGGCCCGGGAGGTTGGACAGGGCCTCGGCCCGCATGACGGCGCCGGGCAGGTCGCCCTGGACGGCCAGGATCCGGGCGAGATCGGCCAGGGAGGGAGCGTGGTCGGGGGTCCTGGTCAGCGACTTCTCGAGGATCTGGCCGGCCAGGCGGGCGTTGTCCCGGCCGGTGGCCAGCAGGCTGGCGCTGAGTAGGCGGTTGTCCTCGGCGTCCATCGCGGCGGGGCCCACCCGCTTGAACTGGGCGAGGGCCTGGTCGTGCCGGCCAAGGTGTGCTGAGGACCGGGCCAGCAGCAGCAGGGCGTCGGAGTCCTTGGGGTTGGCGCGGGCCACCTCGCGGGCGAGTTGCGAGACCTGCTCCCAGTCGCCCAGGCGCTCGGCGTGGAAGGCGCGGGCGAGCGGGCCGGTGGCCGGCCACCAGGCGGGTGCCCGGGTCGGGTCGATGGTGAAAATGGCCGCTGCCCCGAGGGCCAGGGCCAGCAGCACGCCGCTTCCGAGAGCCAGCCACCACCGCCGATGCACACGCCCGGACAGGGCTTCGCCCGCCATGCCGCAGCCCCCTTAATATCGGCCGCCCCCGGCCTGTTTTCGGACGTCCCCGGGGGTCATTGTCGGGGCACCCGGTTCGGCTGTCAAACCGGTCGCGGGCGCGTTCGAGGCCTCCAGGTCCCAGGCGTCGGCCAGGCGGGCCAGACCGACCGCGCGGCAGAGGGAGGCCAGGTCGCGCATGGTCTCGGGGTCGTCCGGACGCTTCAGGTCGGCGGCCAGCCGGCGTCCGAGGGGGATCGGGTCGAGCAGCTCTCGGAGGGCCGAGATGCGGGCGGCGGCCGTGCGGGCGGCGGCGGGCTGGCCGGCATTGGCCAGGGCGCGGGCCAGGCGATACCAGGTCCGGACGTCGTGGGGCAGGGGGACGAGGGACGACTCGAACGCGGCGACGGCGCGGTCGGGGCGACGGTCGTATTCCAGGTCCCAGCGCCCCTTCAGCCGCTGGTAGCGGGCGTCGCGACGGGCCTCGGGCCAGGCGTCCAGCAGCGCCCGGCCGCGGTCGGGCTCGCCGGCCTCGGCAAGGTCGATGATCAGGGCCTCGCGCAGGCCGACATGCCCCGGGGCCCGTTCCAGCAGGGCGGAGAGCTCGGCGATCCGGTCGGGCCGGCCGGGGTCGTCGCCCCGGGGAGCATCGGTGATCGCCCGGTCCAGGGCCGATCGGGCGTCGAGGTCGGCGGGGTCGGCCAGGGACCAGCGGTAGAGGGTCTCGCGGACGAGGTCCTCGGGCGGGGCGGCCAGCAGGGCCAGGGTCATAGCCCGCAGGATCTCCCGGCGCGACGCAGGCGGCACGGCGAGGTAGGCCGCCCAGCCGACCTCGAGGGCGTCCAGCGGCCGCTCCTCGACGCGGAGCAGGTCGAGCCAGGTGCGCCAGGCGTCGGGGTCGGACGGCCCGACCTCGGTGGCCCGCCTCAGGGCGACCTCGGCCTGCGCGGCCAGGTCCAGCTTCAGGCAGGCGCGGGCCTCGGCCAGGTGCGTCGAGCCCCGGGCTCGGGGGGTCGCGTTGACCGCCCGCCAGGCCCGCAAGGCCTCCGGCCAGCGTCCGGCCCTCGCCTCGGACTCGGCCAGCGCGGCCGGGTCGGCCCGGCCGTGCATCCACCAGGCGCCGCCGGCGACGAGCAGGGCCAGGGCGAAGGCCGCGGCGGCGATGGCCGGCACGCGCCTCGTCGGCCTGATTTCAGCCGGAACGGGGCGGGCACGGGGGCCCCGGGCGGGCGGCCGACGCGGCGGGTTGGGGCGGCGGGCCATGGGTTCACCGGGGGGTTTGGGCCGGCGCAATACGTCGCATAATCTTTTATATCATAACAAGTTCACTTAACGAATCAATCGACCCGTTCATCCGCCGGGCCGGGGGTGCGCCAGCTCGTCGGGCTCGGCCCCTTCGGAGTGCAGGTCTCCCAGGCCGAAGAGGTGACGGACGGCGTTCAGCAGCGGGTGCGGGTTGTCGGCGGCGAGGTCCGCCTTGGCGGCCGTCCGCAGCGCGGCCCTCGGGTGATGCAGGAACTGGTTCTGGAGGCGGAAGGCCATGTGCGCGATCTTGTCGCGGTCGGGGTCGGTCAGGCCGGGCAGCGAGGCGTAGAGGCGCTCGAGCTCGCGCCTGCGGGCCTCGTCGGCGTAGTCGCCAAGCTGTCGCAGCAGGCTCCCGGCCGAGCGCTTGTGGTGGATGTCGGCCAGGCAGGCGGCGGTCTCGCGCTCGATGATCTCCAGCGCCGGGTCGACCCCCTTCTGGCGGCGGGTCCGGTTGCGCTCGGCCTGGGCGCTCAGGTCGTCGACGTTGTAGAGGGTCACCTGCTCCAGGTCGCCGATGCGCGGGTCGAAGTCCCTAGGGATGGCGATGTCCAGGATCAGGGCCAGGCGGTTGCGGCGGGCCTTCTGCACGCGGAGGTAGAGCTCCAGCGGGACGACCGGGTCCTCGGCGGCGGTGGTGCTGATGACGACGTCGGCCTCGACGAGCGCCTGCTCCAGCCGTTCGAAGGGGACGGCCCGGCCGCCGAAGCGGGCGGCGGCGGCCTCGGCGCGCTCGGGGTTGCGGTTGGTGACCAGGATGCGCCCGGGCTTCAGGCTGGCCAGGTGCGTCAGGGTCAGGTCGCCCATCTTGCCGGCGCCGATGACCAGCACGGCCTTGTCGGTGAACGTGTCGAAGACGTCGCGGGCGACGTCCACGGCGACGCTGGCCACCGACAGCTTCCCCTGGTCCATGCCCGTCTCTTCGCGGACCTTCTTGCCCACGCGCAGGGCGTTCTGGAAGACCGTGTGCAGGATCGGCCCGACGGTCCTGGCCTGGCCGGCGGCCTTGTAGGCGTCGCGCACCTGGCCGAGGATCTGCCCTTCGCCCAGCACCAGGCTCTCCAGGCTGGAGGCCACGCGGAAGAGGTGCCCCACGGCCCCGCTGTCGCGGTAGGTGACCAGGTGGGACGAGAACGTGTCGGCCGGCGAGCCGTGCAGGTCGGCCAGGAAGTCGATCAGGGCGTCGAAGCCGGGCACGTCCTCGGGCTCGCCGGCGGTGTACAGCTCGACCCGGTTGCATGTGGAGAGGACCACGAACTCGGAGCCGGGGAACCGCTCCGGCAGCGAAGCCAGCGCCGAGTCGAGCTTGCGGCCGTCGAAGGCCAGCAGCTCTCGGATCCGGGTCGGGGCCGAGCGGTGGTCGACCCCCAGGGCGTGAACCGTCACGACGCCCCTCCCACCGCGGGCGCGACCGCGGGAAGGGACGTGCCGTGGTCGGTGTGGAAGAGCAGGTCGACGCCCACCCAGGTGAAGGCCAGGAAGGCGAAGGCCACCATCGTCAGCACCATCATCCGCCGCCCTCGCATCGACGGCCGGAACCTCGCGTGCAGCAGCACCGCGAAGGCCAGCCACATCGCCCCGGTGCTCAGCACCTTGGGGTCGGTCCAGCGCACCGCCGTGGAGCCGTCGGCCGGCCGGGTCGACGCGATCAGGGCCATCCCGATCACCAGCCCCAGCGTCAGCAGCGGGAAGGCAAGCGTGATCGCGCCCCGGTTGAGCCGCTCCGACTGCTCCAGGCTCGGCAGGGCGAATCCCGGCTGCGGGGGCCGCTTCTGCTTCAGGCGCCGCGACTGGATCAGGTACATCAGGCCCGCCAGGAACCCCACGCACGAGCTGGCCGCCCCGAACAGCAGGAACAGGCCGTGGGCCATCCCCCAGAACCGGCGGGCGCCCCCCCAGTCCGACCAGCCGTCGTGCGGCGCCGTGCCGGCCATCACGATCATCGCCAGCACCGCCGGCAGCACGAAGACCCCCACCGCCACCGACCTCGACGACCGGGCCATCAGGTAGAGGCCAGCCAGGGCCAGCAGCCAGGACAGGACGAGCAGAGACTCCGAGGCCGAGGTCACCGGCGGCATCCCTTCGGACAGCCCCCGGTTGGCCAGATAAGCCCCCTGAACCAGCCAGGCCAGGGCGGTCAGCCCCAGCGTCAGATACCAGCGGGCCGACCCGCGCACCGCGACCCTGGCCAGGTCGCCCAGGAGCGCCAGGGCATACGTGCCGCCGAAGCAGAGGACGCTCAGTCGGTCCATATCCGCCGATCCGCCCCCACCGAGCGATGCCCAGAATGCCACGACGACCCAGATCGATTCTACCCGCCAGACCCGCCCCATTCCAGCACGCCCCGAAACCCAGGCCCCCGGGTGTCACGCGGTTCCGTCGGTGTCAGCGTCGAGAATAGGCCGGCCTCCGAGGCTCGCCCGAGGTCGCCGCCATCATCCGAATTGTCAAAGACGAGCGGTTCACGGCGTTGGTCGCTGCCGTCCATTTGCGAAGCGCCAGAATGTCGACAAACCGACCAGTCGTCCGACCGGGCGCATTGGATCGCACTTCGGCGCGACGAGCTCGCGTCGAACCAATGGCGGCAAGAGCGGGCGAAGTTCGTCACCCCGGCCACGCAAACACAACGCAAACCCTTGAATTTAAAGACGTTAAGCAGCTAACCCCGGTTAACAATCGACGGGTCAGGAGCCCGGCGACGGTGGCGGCGTGATGGGCGAGTCGACCGCGTCGCGGCGAGGTTGCGGGCCGGACTCGTTGCGTGGCCCGGCGAAGGATTGCGGGGCGGGGGGCGTCGTCGGAGGGATAACTCGGGGGAGGGCCTCGGAGATCCGGGCGTTGAGGATCCCGTCGAGATGGGTTCGTTCGGCGCCGGCAGCGGGCGGAGCGGGCGGCATTGCTCGGGGGGTCGGGAAGTTGGGGACGGCGGCCGGGTTCGGGCCCTTCCAGGCGGGAGGGTCGAAGTCGCGCTTGCCGAAGCCGTGGTCGACGGGCCGCGTCTTGTCGCTCTTGTGCATCAGGTCGAGCGCCCATTTCATGCGACGCAGGCTGGCCGTCTCATACCGGCGCAGCAGCACCAGCGTCGGGTCGTCGACGGTGTTCAGGCCCCGGATGGCGGCCTCCCTGTGCTCGTCCTCGATCTCGTCGAGGGTCCACTCCTTGCGTGCCTGGAGGCGTTCAAGCTCGTCGTCGACGAGTTCCTGGCGGTGGCCGACTGTGTCGTAGCCGTCCTCGGGATCGATCGGCGAGGCGAGGTCGCGCAGCTCGGGCGCAATTCCCAGCAGGTCGAGCGCCATCGAGGCCTGGGCGTCGGTCCAGGTGCCCGTCTTGTCGAGCGCGTGCCCCAGCATCCGCCAGCGGGCGATCATCCAGTCGCAGCCCGGCGAGGTCGTGCCCAGCTTGGCGGAGATTTCCTCGGGTCGGGCGGCCAGCGAGCGCCCCAACCTGGCGATCTCGGCCTTGCGCTCGTCGCCCCAGCAGGCCTGGGCGCGTCGCGCCCGGAAGTCGCGCACCAACCGCTCCTCGACCCTGCAGCGATCAATCCGGATGCTCTCGATCGCAATCGTCTCGACGAGCCCCATCTCGAACGCATTCGTCGGCCGGAGCGACGAGTTCCACTGATCGGCCCGCTCCTGGATCGCCTTCCCCTCGGCGTCCGGCACCACCACCCCGTCACCGGCCAGCCCATGAATCAGGCTATTCCTGCGAGCCTTCGCCTTCCCCTCGGCCGATCTCGGCCCGGTGCTGCGCAACGCATTGCGGCGGTTGGCGTCGATGCGCCTCTGGCTGACTTCGGGGTTGCCCATGATGCTTCATCGCTTCCTGGGGTGTGGATTTTTGGGGCTCGGCTCGTCGATGTTGACGGCCGCCCCGTCCCGCGCGGCATCGCGCGGATTGGCTCCCCAAGATCTTATCCCGAATGCGGGAGATTTCCACCACCATTTTTCCTTATCTCGCCAAAATAACGGCGATCCCACGCGAAGCCCCGGAATTCCAGCATGCCAGAATCCTCCCCCGACCTCGCACGCGGCCAATGTTGACACCCCGGTGTGGTCTGTTGTGCGCCCGGAGCGGTCTCCCTGATCGGCACCACGATGGCGAACACGCAGCACGACAATGCCCCCCGCAACCCGCAGGGAGCCGATGACAAGCCCAGCCAGGAGACACAGACGTCGCCCGGCCTCGCGGCACCGGCGGCGTCGAGCCGAAGTGAATCCCGATTCGCTGAAATGACGAAGGGACAGGGAGGCTGGTGCTCGCCCGACCCTACCTTGCCACTACGGAGGACCGAGGCGAGGGTGGCCGCGTCTCAATCCACCGACGGGAGGGTAGTGATGACCGTTCCGCGGGGGTACCATGAATCGAAAGGGTCGGATCGAAAGCTCGGCAAACGGTCATTGCGAGAACAAATTCGATGATCAGCTCGCGTCGCTCATTTCTCAGGGCCTCGGCGACCGCCGGCGCCTCCGGCGCTCTGGCCGATCTCGGATTCCTGCTACCTATTAGCCAGGCTGCCGCCGGTGATGTGACAATCGATCCGGCCCGAGTCCGGTTGGGTCCGGACCTCTCCGCCCTACTTCGACTGATTCGCGAGACGCCGCGAGACAAATGCGTCCCGGTCTTCCTGCGGCAATTTCAGGCCGGCCTGTCATATCAAGAGTTCCTCTCAGGCCTCTTCCTCCTCTCTCTCGAAGACGGCGACCCGCACCAAGTCGCTCAGGTCTATTCGGCGCACCGGATCGGTAGCGAGGCCCGCACGGAAGAACGCCTACTGCCCTTGTTCTGGGTGTTGGACCGAGTCAAGGAGGGCTTGGAACGCGTGGGCGAGGGCAAGTCTCCCCGACACATCGGTGGCACTCTTCCCACCGCCAACACGGCGGCGGACGTCCTCCGGGGCTCGATCGCCCGGTCCGATCCCGATCAGGCGGAGCGTGCGATCGCGGCGATCGCTCGCAGCCGGGGGCCGCGCCAAGCGATGTCCCAGCTCTGGGAGCACGGGGCCCGACGCGCCGCCGGGACTTTGGGGCATCACCCGATCCTGATTGCGAATTCCTGGCGGACCCTCGAAGCGATCGGGTGGGACCATGCCGAGCCGGTCCTCCGCTTCATCGCTCGAAGCCTGCCGAATGGCCCCCCGGATCGAACCTTCGCGCCGAATTTGGCGCGCGTCGAGAGGGTCCTGCCCGGTCTCCCGGCCGACTGGGCGAGCGATGAGCGTGATCGCGGGGCCACGATTGCGATCTATCGGCTGCTCCGGCAGGGGGAGACGGATGGCACGTCTGACCTGATCTGCGCCCAGCTAGCCTCCGGCCAGGTGAAGGCGGGGGCCATCTGGGAGGCCTTCCACCTGGTCGCGGCGGACCTTATTTTCCGCTACAAGACGGGGGGAACGCCGATCGGAGGGGCGTTGATCCACGCGATCACCTCCACCAACGCGTTGCATTTCGGGTTCGACTGCTGCGGAGAGGATCGGGTCCGCCTGCTCATGCTGCTGCAAGGGGCCGGCGTGGTCGGCGATACCTTCGTCCGGCCTGCCGAGGCGGATGGGATGTTGCGGGCAATGGACCTGCTTGAATTGAAGACGGATGGCGGCAGGGCGTTCGGCTTCACGGAGATTTTTTCTTCGCTGCCCTACAAGGCGAAGGAATATGTTGAGAAGGAGCCTAGCGAGCGATCGGCGAGCGATGAGGCGTGCCGGATGTCTTTCACCCTCCTGAGCGACCCGTCGAACATCCGAGCTTTCCAGCAAGCCGCGCGAACGTTGCTCTGTGTTAAGGCTTCGCCCGACCCCCACGACATCAAGTATCCGGCGGCGGCCTTCGAAGATGCGTCGCGGATGAGCCCGGAATGGCGTCCCTACGCGCTCGCCGCGTCGGTTCATGCATTGCACGGATCGAAGAGCCCGGATACACCCGCCTTGGTCCAAGTTCGCGCGGAATTAAGCTGAGATACCGCTGTCATGGAGTCGGACTCAGAGGAGCCAGCCCTAAGGTCGGCACCGTTCGGGACTATTGACCGTCATTCTCAGCGACCTTCCATCGCATGCTTTTCACGGCGGCGAACATGGAATAGGCACAACCGAGTGCACTTCTCCGGGCCCCGGCCGCAAAGTCTGGACGGAACAAGTCGGCCGGCGGATCCGCGAACCCCGCGACGCGGCCGGCCTGACCCAGGCCCAACTTGCGTTAGCATCAGGCCTCCCGCAGAGCCATATCAGCCGCCTGGAACGAGCCGAGCACAGCGCCACCTTCATCACGCTTCAGAAGATCGCCGCCGCCCTGGGCATCACAGTTCGGGACCTGGACCCGTCCTCGGCCTGATCGTTTCCGCGAGGTTCGCCGGTCGCCTTGTGTCAGTCGAAGCTGACGGCCTCGCCCCCGGATCGGGTTGCCAGGGCCTTGAGGATGGCCGAGGCGGTGGATTCTTTCAGGAAGCGGACCGAGCCGTCGGCGAGGGCGACGTTGGCGCCGGCGGGGTGGAAGGAGAAGACGCCGGTACGGTTGGTCTGGTTGATGGATTGGGTCTCGCCGTAGACCATCCACCAGATGTGCGTGCTGGTGGCCCATGCGGCCTGCGCGGTATCCATCCCATTGGACGGATTGAGGTAGGGGTAGGGATCGACGGATTTCCCTTTCTCGTGGAGGTCGGGGCGCCCGGCTCGCTCGCCCACCAGGATCGTGTTCGAAAGGCCGTCGGTGACGTCGGCGAGCCTCGCTCTGCGATAGCGCAAGGAATGGCCGTTCGAGATGTCATAGGTCGGCTCGCCCCACGCCCCGAAGCGGATGCCGCTGAGATCCCCGCTGGTCGTCCTCTGGGCCGCGACCACGACGCCGCAGACCACCTCGTAGTCATTGCGGGCCGCCGAGCCGACCTTGACCGGCGGGAACCTCGCCGGATCCCAGACCGGGAAACTCTCCCGATGCCAGGCGTAGAGGTCGGGGACGTTCGGGGTCGGGGTGGTCGTCGACGGGCAGAGGAACAGCGATAGGCTGACATTGACCGAGGTCTGATTCGCCGGATCGGTCGCCGCCAGCGCGAGATTCAGCTGATTGGAGACCGTCGACTGCTCGATGCGCGGGAGGATGGCCGTGCGCCACGAATGGAAGTAGAACTCGTCGAGTGCCCACCTGGGCTGAGGCAGAAACGTGCCGTTGTAAAGCGAGGGCAGGGCCTGATGCGTCTCTTCGTGCGATTGCAGGGCGATGCCCTGCTGGCGCAGGTTCGCCTGGCAAGTCGCCCGCCTGGCCGATTCCCGGCTGGATTGTACCGCGGGCAGCAGCAGGCCCAGGAGAAGGCCGATGATGGAGACGACCACGAGCAGCTCAACCAGCGTCAGCCCGTGACGGGCGCGAGGCGTCGGTGTCGTCATGGCTTCGGCGCCCCGGGATGTGCTCGGAGGAGCTGGCGGCAAGAGACGAGAGATGAGGTCGGCCGGGCTTGTGTTCGGGACGGAGCAACACCGGCCGAGTCAGACAATTGTCATAGACGAGTCCGGGGCTGTCAAGGCCTCACAATTGAGGTTGAGTCGTGCGGGGGCGAGGTCGGAGCTTGGCGGAGGGGGTCGCCTGCGTGGTAAGCTCGATGCCATGAGTTCGATGCGCGAAACCAAGGGCCCGGGGGACATCCTGGGCCTGATGCTCCAGCCCGTGGGCCGCGCGATGACCCCGGAGCTTGCCCAGGAGTTGGCCGATTTGCGCGCGGCGCCCGAGGTGCAGGCTCGCCTTGACGAGTTGGCCGAGGGTTGCAACGAAGGGACGCTGGACGACGCGGAACGGGCCGAGTACGACGGTTACGTTCAAGCCATTCACCTGATTGGCATCTTGCAGGCCAAGGCCCGCAGGGCGCTGAAGGCCGGCGGGACTGCCTGATGCTCCCGCGCGTGCTGCGGACGCTTGTCCGGGACCGGGCCGGTGATCGCTGCGAATTTTGCCCGCTGCCCCAGGACGCGTTGCCGCTCGCCACATTCCACGTCGAGCAGATCGTCGCCAGGCAGCATGCAGGCGGCGATGAGGCCGGGAACCTGGCGCTGGCGTGCCACCATTGCAACGGCCACAAAGGACCGAACCTGGCGGGCATCGACCCCGACACGGGCCGGATCGAGCGGCTCTTCCACCCGAGGGAACATCGCCACGCCTTCGCATTGCGGGGGTGTACATCCACCACGACAATACGCCCCTCGATCAGGCGACCATGTCAGCGGAGGTGATGAAGCATGCGAACGGTGACATGCCCTGGTTGCGGGCAAAGCGGCAAGATCTCCGACGATGACGCGGGCGTGCAGGCAAAATGCCCGAAGTGCTCGACGATCATGGCCGTGTCGGCCGCGGTCGAGTCGGCGTCGGGCGAGATGTTCGAGTTGGGCATCGAGATCGGAGAGGCCGAGACTCCGCCGGCTCTGCCGATGCCTCCCCGTCGACGGATCGTTTCCACTGACAGCCCATCCAGTCCGGATCAAGTAGCCTCCGGGTTGCCCTGGTACTACAAGTTCCTCGAGTTCCTGGCCTACTTCGGGATCTTCATCGGGGTTGTCGGAGGAACGATCGGGGTCTTCATTGGGCTCGGGGAATCGAATCATTCCACGGGGGCTCGATCCGCCGCCAGCCTTCAGGCTGCCATCTATTCCGGGGCCTTCACGGTCTCATCCCTCATCCTCCCCGCACTGATCCTGCTCGCCCTAGATGCGTGCAAGACGCTCCGCGCGGTCCGTGACCGACTCGAGGCAGACGCAAAGCACGGCGGGCACACCCTATGACAAGCGTCGTAGATCGGGTCCGGGTTGTCAAGGAGGGTGTCGTCGCCGCTTTGGAAGATGGCCCGGGAGGCGGACGCCTCGGCGGTTCCGGGCGAGCAAGGCTTGCTTGACGCGGGCGACATGGGTTCGCCGGGATTGGGTTCAATCGAGGTCCAGGGTGTCGAGGTAGGAGGCGGCGGCGTTGCCGAGGAGGTCGAGTTCCATGCGTTCGGGGTCGTCGAAGAAGGCGGCCCCGAGATCGCTGTCCAGGAGGTGGGCGGCCAGGAGGTCGACGGAGCGGGCCTCGCCTTCGAGCTGCTCGGCGTAGACCAGGCGGCGGGACTCTCCGGGGGTGCCCAGGAGCTTGGCGAAGAACTGGACGGCGGTGTTGTGCTTGCGCGGCAGGGCCCGGCCCATGACCAGGACCCTGAGGCGGAACCAGTCGTCCGCTGGGATCTGCTTGCGCCAGAGTTTCACCTGCGCATGATAGGCGTCGATCTGGGCGCGGGCGGCGTCGGCGGCGTGGGCCAGGACGAGGGGGCCCGTGGCGCGGGTGAGCCGCTTCAGGGCGGCGGGGTCGTGGTTGCCCGCGGCGAGGGTGTCGTCGAGGAAGGTGAGGCTCATGTCAAGGAGTCGACGCGAGCGGGCCCGCTGGTCCTCGGTGAAACCGGCGGTGTCTACGGCGTGGGCGGCCGTCTGGATGTGGTTGCGAAAGGTCCGGAGATTCGTGACGCGGTCGGCGTCGATGGGGGCGTCACCGTGAGGGGCGAGCGCGACATAGAGGGAGAGCGGGACGTGGCAGACGGCCTTCAGGCGATGGTAGTGCAGGGGGATGACGTTCGCCTCGGTCCGGCTGCCGTCGCGCACGAGGATGAGCCGGTCTTGGTCGACGATGATGAGCGGGCCGAGGCGGGCGAGGGTCGCGGCGCGGCCGCCCGCGTAGAGGGCGCGGAAGTCGAGGTCGACGGCCTCGAAGGGGTCGACCGGGGCGGGTCCGGGCGGAGTCGCGCCGGCCATGAGGGCCACCAAGGCGAGGCCGAGGGCCGGGCGTCGACGTCTTGACGGCTGCATCGTGGTGGTCTCCGCCCGCGTTGGAATCGGGGTGGGGCCGTCGCCGGGCGGCCGAATTCGGCCCGCGATCGTACGGGCGGCGGGGGTGTGGTGCCATCGGTGGGAGTGCGCGCCGAAGGGGTAATCGAAAAGATTCTCAGAATCCGTGTGGATTGTTGTTTTCATGGGTGACCAATTTGATTAAGCTTCGGTGGGCTGGTCTGACGACCGAGTCGCACTGCTGGCTTCCAACGAACCGGTCTCTGCTCCTCTCTCGCCTTTTCGCCCGTTGGGCTCGCCTTGAGCCCCTTTCTTCTCGGCCCGGAAAGCACACCGCGGGTCGTTTTGCTGCCGTCCGGGAGTTCGATCGTGGGTAAGAAGCTTTACGTCGGAAATCTTACGTACAACGTCAACGAGACCGATCTGGAGGCCTTGTTCTCCCAGTTCGGCACCGTGCAAAGCGCGCAGATCATCATCGATCGCGACACGAACCGCTCCAAGGGTTTCGGGTTCGTGGAGATGAGCACCGACGCTGAAGCACAAACCGCCATCCAGGAGCTGGACGGGCGTGACCACGATGGCCGCAATCTGACCGTCAACGAAGCCAAGCCCCGCGAGCCCAGGAGCGGTGGCGGTGGTGGCTACGGTGGCGGCGGCGGTGGCGGCGGCTACGGCGGCGGCGGCGGTGGCCGGAGCGGCGGTGGCGGCGGCTACGGCGGCGGCGGCGGCGGCCGGAGCGGCGGCAGCAGCGGCGGCTACGGCGGCGGCGGCGGCCGTTATTGATCACTTGCCCGATTGGCGAGACACGGGGGCATGCTGAGGTAGGCCTCCTGGTTTTGTCCGATCGGGGCTCCCGGTTGAGAGAACTTCGACCAAAATCAATCCCCTCGGTTGGGCGACTCGCCCGGCCGAGGGGATTTTTCATGCGCCTTGATCGTTGCATCACGGCCAGACGCGCTTCGTTCAGCCCCAAAGCCCGTTGCACGGTGTTGCATTCTGGCAACAGACGTTATGGGTGGGTATCGCCCGTCCTCGCGCTTCACGGGCGCGAAATCGTGCCGCGCAGTACGCATCACCCGCCCCGATCCCACGTCGATGCGGCAGGGCAAGCGGCCGTTGGAGGGAAGCGATAGCGTCCGGGATTTTTCCGGGTCTGTCGACTTCGTCCTTGAGGCAGAGCAGAGGGGTCGCGAAATTGCGCCCTGGGAACCTGTCCTGGCGCGACAGGCTGAACGAAATTGACAGGCGTCCCGGTGAGTGACATCCGCCCGTCGAGGCGGAATCGGTGGTCAAGCCTTGGTGGACCCCTCCTCGGTGCACGCCGCCCTGTGCGAGACGGCGGGGGATCGTGCCCGTTTTCCATTCGCGCGAAGGCGCACCCAGCCCGGACATTCGGGCTTCTTGACATGGCCCCGGCCGTCTCTGATGATGAGCCCATCGGATCGCGGCCTCCCCGGCAATCGGGCGGGCCGGGCCGCCCGCCCCAAGAGCCCACCCACTTGAGACTTCAGGCCCCCGACACCTGGCGACGATCGCTCGCACGCTGGCTGATGGCCGCGGCGACGTTGATGGTTGCGTCCGGGTGGAACGCGGCGGCTTCGGCATCCGGTTCGATCTCTCACTCGTCCGGCGCGGGCGAGTCGCACTCATGCGCCTGCGCCCGATGCAGCGGCGAGAAATGCTGCTGTGCGCCCAAAGGGGCCAAGTCGAAGAAATCGCCGGCCGGCCCTTCGAAAAATGCCGCCGCGCCGGTCAAGGGCTCGGGGCCTTGCTTCAGCCAGACCCCATGCGGCGATGCGGGAGTGCCAACCCCGACGCCCGTCGGGCCGCTAGGCAAGGCGGCGCTGGTGGCATCGCCGCTCGGCGGATCGTTGCCGGTGAGCGGCCCCGGGTTCGTGCGGATGACGGACTCCGCTCGCTGGAGCTCACCTTTCCTCTCACGCCCGGATGAACCGCCGGAAACCCAGACCTTCGCCTGAACGTCATCAATGACGTCCGGGCCGCCTCGACGCTGTCACTCCGCGTTCATGGCCCTCGGTCGCCCCATTCATTCGGGGCGCACGGGGAAGGTCTCGCAGATGCTCTGAGACGCAAGATCGACCGACCGCCGGCCCGGGAGACATCCCGGGGCCGCGTGCGGGCGGGGTCTCGCCTCGGGCCTGCGCGTTGCGTTTCAATGGGGTCTCCTCCGATGCGTCGTCGTGCGTTCACGCTGATCGAATTGCTGGTCGTCATCTCGATCATCGCGGTCCTCATCGCGCTGCTCTTGCCCGCGGTGCAAAGTGCCCGCGAGGCTGCCAGACGCATGCAGTGCACCAACAACCTGAAGCAGCTCGGGCTGGCGATGCACAATTATCACTCGTCGCTGGAGTCGTTCCCGGTGGGGTTCCTCTACCCCAGGAGCGCGGCGAATCTGCCCGTGCCGGCGCTGCATTACCGATGGTCGGTGCTGGCGCAACTGTCTCCTTATCTTGAGCAGTCGAACGTCTACAATGCCTTGAACATGAACTTTCCCCTCGCGGCGGGCTCGTCTGGCGTCTACGGCGTGGGCCCCTGGACCCCGTTCCTGGAGAACACGACGGTCCTGACGACGAAGGTCTCGTTCTTCCTCTGCCCGAGCGACCCGGCCACCCCGCCGACCACGCTGGCGGGCGGGCTGGCCTCGGGGCCGAGCAACTACCAGTTCTGCACCGGGGACGGGTCGCCGCTGAGCCCGAATCCGGGAGACGCCGGCGTGTCGGTCGCGGCCAACGGGGCGTTCATCCTGGGGCCTCCTCAGTCGGCCGCGACGATGACCGACGGCACGAGCGCCACGATCGCGGCGTCTGAGCAGTTAATCGGCCAGGCGGGCGGCGGTGCATCCACGGTGAACGGCCAGGCGCCGCCGGCCGATGCGCGACGGGCCGCGGCGATCAGCTCGACCACGCCGCTCTCCGACTCGGGGTGCGCCAGCCCGACGGGTTGGCGGCTGGACAAGGGGTTCGGCTGGTGGGACGGCGACTATCGAACCACCTTATATAACCATTACCTCACGCCCAACTCGAAGTCGTACGACTGCTGGCAGAAGAGCCCGCCGCACAACCCGGCCATCAAGACGGCCCGAAGCAACCACCCGGGCGGTGTCAATGCGCTGTTCTGCGACGGACACGTCCAGTACGTCAAGGACACGATCAGCCTTCCCACCTGGCGCGGGCTCGCCACGCGCAACGGCGGCGAGGTCCTCTCCTCCGACGCATTCTGACGGGAGCTGCCCAAGATGAGTCGGACCGCCGCACTCGTGTTCATGGCCCTCTTTTCGGCCCTCGGCGGCCTCTACGGCTGGGCCCGGCTCCGCTCCGAATGGGGCGAGGCGGGCCCGCCGGGCCTGATCGTGGTCATCGAGCCGAAGACCCATCTGGTCACCCCGCCGATGGCCGAGGCCAGCGCGACGATGGTCGGCCGCCAGGCCCGCGCCTTCGACGCCGAGACGACCGATGGCCCCCGGCACGCGCCCGCACCCTCCGGGCCGACGGTGCTCACCTTCATCATGGACGGCTGCCCGTGCAGCGCCGAGGCCCAGCCCTTCTTCAACCGCCTGCACGAAGCCTACCCCTCCGCCACCTTCCTGGGCGTCATCGACGCCGAGGCCCCCCAGGCAAACCGCTGGGCCGAACGGCACAAGGTGGCCTACCCCCTGGTCCTCGACAAGCCGCTCAAGATCGTCAAGGACTATCAGATCAGTAACTCCGCCTATGTGGTCCTGGTCGATTCCAAGGGGACCATCGCGGGCCACTGGCCGGGATACTCGGAGGCCATGCTGATCGACCTGGGATCGAAGCTTGCCGCCATGACCGGCGCCGCCGAGACGCCGCTCGACCTGGTCGACGCCCCCACACAGCCGTATTCGGGATGCCCGTTCGAATTTTGATGGGCCTCGTTCGGAGGGTCGTCGCATTCAACGGAGATGCCGGCACGGTCGGCCGTTCGCAGGACGTACCGCGACGGTCAAACCGAGAAACACTCGCCCGTTGATCCGGCGCATGTCCTGGGCGAGAATCGTTCCCATGACCACCGAATTCACCTTCCGGGCGATTGCCCTCGCCAGCGTCGCCCTCTGCTTGCCCATCGGCCTTTACCACCGGATCAGGGCTGGAGCGAGCGGGGAGCGGCTGGACCGCAGGGCCGAAGGCCTTTTCACCATGGTCGGCCTCCGCCTGTGCGGCGTCCTGGTCTGGGCCTTGCTGGCCGCTTACCTGATCAACCCTGCCTCGGTTTCCTGGTGTTCGGTCGCACTGCCCGCCTGGCTCCGCTGGGCCGGTGCGCCCCTCGGGCTCCTCGTGACGCCCCTCCTCTTGTTCTGGACGTTCCGAAGCCTGGGCAAGAACCTCACCGATACGGTCGTCACTCGACGTGAGCACACCCTGGTCACCCACGGACCTTACCGCTGGGTGCGACACCCGTTCTACCTCGTCGTCCTCGTGTGCGGGCTGGCTCTGAGCCTGCTGACCGCGAACTGGCTCATCGCGCTCCTCGGTGTCATGGGCTTGACGTTGCTCGTCACCCGTACCCGGATCGAAGAGGCCAAATTAATCGAGAGGTTCGGCGACGAGTATCGGGCCTACGCTCGGCGGACGGGGAAATTCTTCCCCCTGCTCAACCGAAATCGTTAGGGCGACCGCATCGCTGCCGGGGCAAGCCGGAGGACGCGAGGCTCCTTCCGCGGTATGCATGATCTGCGGGACATGAACCGGGATGAGCTGCGCGAACTGCCGCCCCGGGGCGAAAATGGGCGGGATTGAAATTTCAGGATCCGGGGGATTGCGGTGCAGGGGGCGTGGGGTTAATGTTTGGTGTTGCATCCCCTCGACGACGGAAGTTGGGGGAATTTTGCATCTCACCTCTTCCCGCACTACTCGCACGAGAGTCAATTCGACGTGGAAGCAACGGTCTCTTACCGTTGGCAGCGGCGATGCAACGTCCGGAGGACCGGGGTTTTCCTGGTTTCTCTCATGGCGTGCTCGCTACTCTCCGCGCAGGCGCAGGCCTCGTCCTGCGGCCGGCATGCGGTCTTGCACGCTGACGCGATCTTTTCGGATTTGCTGACGAGCGGGGACGCCCCGACGCGGGGCGTGGTGGGGGCGAGGGCCGACGTCGCGGAGATTTTGCGCGACGGGCAGGCCCCTTGCCAGGGCCCCCACTGCTCGAAGGCCCCGGCCGAGACGGCCGCACCGATCCAGGCCGCCGCGGCTCCTAAGTTGAACGATTGGGCCTGCGTCGACGCCCTGGCGTCGATGCTCCGCGCGGCCCCCGAGACCGGATTTCTCGCCGCGGACGACGCGGCCGGATCCCCGATCCTCCGCCCCGAATCGCCGGATCGACCGCCCCGGGCCCGTTCGCTCGACGCCTGAGCGACGCCCCCTCGTCGACCCGAACCCGACTCGTCCGAAATCGTCCGGCCCGAGCCGCTGCGCATTGCTTGCGTCGCAGGCCCTCGGACGGGATCGATCGAGCGGCCACGGTCTCGACGACGCGTTGGACGACGCTGCCACGTCATCAAACGGGTGATTTTCCGATCCGAGCGATTCCTTCCGTCGGGGTTTATCCATCATGATCCGTCCCTTGCGCACTCATGCCGCGGCGGTTCGCCGCGCGTTCACTCTGATCGAGCTTCTCGTCGTCATCAGCATCATCGCCGTGCTCATCGCGCTGCTGCTTCCGGCCGTGCAGTCGGCCCGCGAGTCGGCCAGGCGCATCCAGTGCACCAACAACCTGAAGCAGCTCGGGCTGGCGATGCACAACTATCACGACACCATCGGGGCCTTCCCGCTGGGCCGGACGATCCCGCAGGCCGTGTCGTACTCCCCGCTGGCCAGGCTGCTGCCGTTCATCGAGCAGAGCAACCTGGGGAATGCGCTGAACTTCGCCGTCGGCTGGACCGATCCTGCGATCACGACGGCAACGGCGTCGTCGGTGGCCTCGTTCGTCTGCCCGTCGGACGCCAGCACGAAGGTCCCGGCGACGTACGGCAGCGGCACGAGCTACCGGTCCAATGAGGGGACGAGCGTCGCCATGTGGTACGGCGTCAGCGACACCACCGGCGTGAACAAGACGGTCGCGGCCCCCAACGGGATGTTCTACTCGGATCAGATGATCCGGATGGCCGACGTCATCGACGGCACGAGCAACACCGCCGCGTTCAGCGAGCACCTGCGGGGCGACTTCGACCAGACGGTCTCCACCGACAAGCTCGACACCTACCGCCCCGGCACCTACCCGGCGACCCCCGATGAGGCCGTCGCCCTCTGCCGGGCCACGGACGTGAAGAACCTGTCGATGCAGGGCTACTCAAACGTCGGGGCCCCCTGGATTTACGGCTACCACTCGACGACCAGCTACTGGCACTCGGGGCCGCCGAACTCGCGCTCGTGCATGTTCCCGCCGTCGAGAATCATGACCACGGCCAATAGCAACCACTCCGGCGGCGTGAACCTGCTCATGGTCGACGGCTCGGTGCGGTTCAGCAAGGACACGATCAACATCGCCGCCTGGCGAGGGATCGGCACGAGGTCCGGCGGCGAGATCATCAGCGCGGACGCCTTCTGAGGTCGAACGCAGCGTCGTCGGATTCTTCATCGGTCATCCCTGGCGAGAGCACTTCCTCATGACTTACCTGACCCGCGGCCTGGCCGCCGCCGTCCTGCTGATACCGGCCGTCGCCCCGGCCGACGAGACGCCGATCGTGCCGGCCACGCGGCCGGAAATGAAGCGAATCCTGGAGGGGTCGAAGCACTCGGTGCCCCGGCTCCCGCTGCCGCCGCCGACCGCCGCCGAGGTGGCCGAGGCCTCGGCCCGGCCCAAGGGGAGCCTGTCCGGGATCATCAACAATGCGCGGATGCGGGGGCTCTACCTGCCCGCCGAACTCCGGAACGCCAGCTACCTGGGGGCGGGCGGCGACCCGGCCCTGACGCTGAACGACGCCTTCAAGGTCGAGCTGTTCTGGATCGTCTCCCGGATCAACAACTGCTATTACTGCATGGGCCACCAGGAGGTCAAGCTGGCCGCCGCCGGGCGGTCCGAGGACCTGATCGCGTCGCTCGACGGCGACTGGTCGGGCCATACCCCGGCCGAGCGCGTGGCGTATGCCTACGCCAAGAAGCTGTCCCGCGAGCCGCAGGCCGTGACCGGCGCCGACATCGAGGCCCTGAAGCGGCACTACACCGACTCGCAGGTGCTTGAGATGACCATGGCCATCGGCGGGTTCAACGGCATGAACCGCTGGACCGGCGCGCTGGCGATCCCGCAGGAGGATCACCGGGTCTACCTGACCCCGACTTCGCCCTCGATCGCCGAGCAGGTCAGCCTGGTGGCGCCCATCGACGCGAGCAAGGGAAAACCGCAGGACCCCGTGTGTGCGGTGCCCTCCGCGCGGCCGAAGCTGGAGACCGCCGATGAGCTGGCCGCGGCGCTTGCGGCGGCCCGGACGAGGGCCCCTCGGCTTGAGCTGGCCGGCGAAGAGGCGGCACGCGCCGCGTTGCCGGCGGACTTCCCCTCGGCCCCGCTGCCGGCCTGGGTCAGGCTGCTGGCCCGGTTCCCCAGGACGGGCGTCGGCCGGGTCGTGCTGCACAGGACCGCCGAGGAGGCCGGGACGCTCGACCCGAAGCTGAGGGCCGAGGTGGCCCACATCGCCGCCCGCAATGACCGCGCCTGGTATGCCCTGGACCAGGCCGACCGCCGCCTGAAGGCCCTGGGCGCCACCCCCGCGGAGATCGCCGAGCTGGACGGCGCGTGGGATGCCCTCCCCCCGTCGCGCAAGCATGCGTATGAGCTGGCCCGCAAGCTGACGGTCGACCCGGCGATGGTCGGCGACTCGGACATCGCCCGCCTGCGCGGGCCGTACACCGACAAGCAGGTGGCGGAGCTGGTGTTCCAGGTCACCGAGGCCGCCTTCTTCGATCGCGTGACCGAGGCCGCCGGCCTGCCGCTGGAGCCTTGATCGACGCCCCGAATCCGGAGAGAATCCCGGGCGGCCCGCGCCTGCGAACTCAGTTCGCAGGCACGGGCCGCGTCTCGTTCGAAGGGCGAGACGTCGGCACAACGCCCCCGAGGGACGCGATGCTCAATTCCGAACTCGAGACGATTGAGCCGAATGAACAGGCGATGATCGCCGAGCTGGTCGAGACGCAGCGGCGGCTGCACGCGATCGAGGGGACGCCCGGGCGCAGGCCCCAGCACCCCAAGCAGCATGGGCTCGTGAAGGCGGACCTGGTGGTGGGCGGGGGTCTGGCCGACGAGCTGCGCCACGGCCTGTTCCGCGAGCCGCGGACCTTCGAGGCCTGGGTGCGCTATTCCAACGGCAAGGGCGAGGACGACCGCAAGAAGGGACTGCGGGGGATGGCGGTGAAGGTGCTGGGGACGGACGACCTGGGCGCCTCGGAACAGGACTTCATTGCGATCGATATGCCGACGTTCTTCATCAGGAACAATGTCGAGTATCTCGATTTGACCAGGGCCCTGCTGGCCGCCCGCGGGGGATTCCCCCGGAGTTATCTCCTCCCGGGCCTGAATCCGCTCGGCTGGCACCCTGGCCGCCTGCTGCGGCTGTCCAAGGTCTTCCGCAAATGCGGCGACCTGCTGGCGGCCCGATTTTATAGCACGACGCCCTATCGGCTGGGTCCGCGAGCGATCAAGTTCTCATTCAGGCCGATCCAGGCCAACGGCCCGCCCCTGCCCATGGGGACCACGCCCGACTTCCTGCGAGATCGGCTGGTGGCCACCTTGAACGATCGGCCCGCGGAGTTCGACCTGCTGGTGCAGATCCAGGGCGATCCGACCTCGATGCCGGTCGAAGACCCGACGGTGGACTGGGACGACGCCCGGCCCACCGCACCCTGGCACAAGGTGGCCACCCTTCGAATGCCGATCCAGAATCCGGCCACCCCCGAGCGGCTGGCCCTGGCCGAGGCGATGGCCTTCACCCCCTGGCACACGCTGCCCGACCACCAACCGCTTGGCGGCATCAACCGCGCCCGCAAGGCGATCTACGAGGCGACGCAGGCCGACCGCCTCGCCGTCCTGGGCCGCTCAGAACCCGCCCGCCCGCGCGAGGGAGACTGATCCCGAACGGCGTGACCGCCCACCTTCAGGCATCGGGGAGCAGGAACCCGGCATCGTCGAGCGCCTGCCGTTCGATGTCCGTGGCATTGACGATCCGATAATCGCCCAGACCGGCCTCGAGCGCCGTCAGCGCGAGAGGCCCGTCGGGCCCGTTGTAGATCAGCACGGATTCCCCTTCGAGAGCCGCCGGGTGGGCGGTCGTGATCAGGGCCTCGATCTCTCCGGCGTCTTTCACGGTCGGCGAGAAAGGTTTGAGAATCATGATTCGATGACTCCTTGGGGGCCGGCCTAGGGGATGGAACTTGGAGAATGGGGCCTCCCCTGGATCGTGCGCCGGACGGCCCGTCGGGTCAACGAGGAATCGGACTTTGGGCGGGATTCTCGTTGTCTATACCGCTATATCTTTTTGGCAATCATCGATTATTTCCTTCTCACCCAAGCCAATTCCGTCGTTTGACCGCCGGTGAATTGGGGAGGACGCGTATGATCCACTTCAAGTTGTCCGTGAGAAAATTGATGCTCGTCGTGGCTGTCGCGGCGATTGGCTTCGCGATGATTGAATTGTTCCGACGAGGCGTCGAGTCCGCACGATCCCTGTCATGTACCAATCAGATGAAAGAGCTTACGTTTGCCGTGATCAGTTATACCGAATGGTACAACAGAGGGAACGGCGGGGAGTTCCCGCGCGGCCAGATCCTCGCAAACATGCCCCCCGAGATGGGCACGAGCTGGATTCATCAGGCTTCGGGCTACTTGGATGTTTCTGCTGTCTACACCACAACCGACCCATCAAAGCCATTTGATGTCGTCCCCAACTTGACTTATTCCCGATTATCGATCGGCAGCCTCACCTGTCCGAAGTGCCCGATGACCACGACGGCCGGGGGATTCGCGACGACCTCGTACGTGGGGATCGCCGGGGTCGGTGCGGACGCCCCGATCCTGGCGGCGGGCCATCCTCGCGCGGGGATCTTCGGGTATACCCGAGTGACCAGGATGGCGGACCTCAAAGACGGCGCGGCGCGGACGATGATGCTGGCGGAGACGGGGTTGAACAACGGGTGCTGGATGTCCGGCGGTTCGTCCACGATCCGATCGGCCGACCCGGCGCAACGCCCCTACATCGGCGCAGGCCGGCCCTTCGGCGGGTTCCACGAAGGCGGGGCCAACGTCGCGTTTGCCGATGGGTCGGTCCGATTCATTCGCGGCACGATCGATCCGGCGGTGTTCGAAGCTTTGACGACGATTGCCGGGGGCGATGTCGTTGGCGACGATTTCGAATGAGACTATGAGCGCCGATAAAACCATTCAATGATTGTCGGCCCCGGGATGGGCACGTGGATGGCCGAGCCCCGGGGCCGAGGTTCGAGGAATCAGGGGCCGGCGGCGAGGGCGTCGGCCCGTTCGAGGCGGACGTCGTCGACCCAGGCTTCTCCGACCTCGGAGCCGGTGAGGCTGAAGTCGAGGGCCAGGGTGGTGGCGTCGCGCTCGGTCCGGAAGGTTCGCTCGACCTTGACCCAGCGGCCAACGGTGGCGAGGACCTGCTCGTGGGAGCCGTCGGGCAGGACCTTCCAGGAGGATTTCGTCTCCTTGTACTGGGCGATCCGGGCGCGGCATTCGCCCTCGGTGCCGGGGGCCACGGCGTACCAGTAGGTCAGGCGCATCCGGGTGTCGTAGCGCACGGGGCGCTCACGGAAGCGGAAGTAGTGGTTGCCGGGGACGTGGGCCTGGAGGTGCAGGCTGTCGGGGCCGGAGACGGCCATCCTCGCGTCAAGGCGCTCGGCGGGGGGCTCGGTCCAGTTGCCCAGGGCCTGCGCCCGGTACTGCTCGCGGTCGAGCGGCAGGCCGTCGCGCAGGGCGACCGGGCCGAGCTGGAGGTCGAGCGTGCGGAGGCCGAGCAGGGGGTCGTAGTCGCCGAAGACGACGTGCTCATGCTCCAGGCGGACGCGGACGCAGAGGACCGAGCCCGGCGCCAGGCTGAGCAAGGGCCGGTGCGCGGCGTGGGGGTCGGGCGGTGCGAGCGGGGGCCTGGCCTCGGGCCAGACCTGGACGATGAGGCGCTCGCGGCAGCGGCCGGCCTCCTCGACGGCGTTGATGACGTCGGACAGGCCCGCGGCGGCGGCGGGTCCGGAGAGGGTGGCGCTGCTGAACCGGGGGATGGAGTGGCCGGACACGCGCGAGTTGGAGACCCAGCCCTCGACGCGGGCGGTGACCTCCGAGGGGGCGAGGATCAGGCCGTGGGGGCCGTCGATCCTGAGGCGGTAGTCGACGTGCCAGGCCCCCTGGTCCTGGGCGTGGGCGCGGCCGAGCACGGTCAAGGCGTGGGCGGACGCGTCGGCGGGCGAGCCGGCGGACGAGAGGGTCGTCACCTCGGCGGCGGGTCTCGGGGGGAGGATGTCGGGCTTGAGCAAGTCGGCGGCCGAGCGCGGGGTCCGGCTGTTGCCGTTGGCGTTCGACACGGCGACGGCCTCGACCTGGGCCACCGGCCCGGCGGGGTCCTCGGAGGCGGGCGTAACCCCGGCCCCGAGCAAGACGACGGCGGCCCCGAGCGCGAAGGCCGGCAGGGCGGCCGAGCGGGCGGGCTTCCTGTGCGTACGGCGGGCGAGCGCGAGCATGGAGGCACCTCCCCATCCCTGGGTCGGGACCCACCGGCCGCCTTCCTTGGGCGGCCTCCGCGTGACCGCGCGGAGTCGGGAGGGGCGCCTCGGAGCCCCCGGCCCGGCCGACGCGACGTTGCGCCGGAGGGGACGCGACGGGGAGGGTGGATGCCCCCCGGCGTCGTTGTCGGGGCCATCCGCGATGGATTGCCCCTATTGAATACCATCGTTCGAACGGAGCGTTCCGTCCCTAAGAAATTCGCCTCGTGGCAATTTCTTGACAAAATAGGCGGGGCGGCGGGCCGGGAAGAGTCGCCGCGACTGAGCGTGGTGATGACATCGGCTTCGATGTGCGGAAGAGCGGGGCGGGAGGCTCGGTCAGTCGTTGTCTTCGGCATCGAGGTCGATGTCGGTCGAGTCGAGGTCGGCGGTCAGGACCTGGTCGAGGAAGTAGGGGAGGAAGCGATCGATGAAGAGGGAGACGGCGATCTGCGTGTTGGCGTTGTCCATGCCCCAGATGCAGACGTGCGGCTCGTCCAGGTCTGGGTCCATCTGAATATAGTATCGGTCGTCGACGGCCATCGACAAGGGGACCTGCTCGAGCCAGCGGCGGGAGAGGGCGTTGACGCCGGGACCGCCCAGGCAGATGGTGGGCAGCACCTGGAGGGGCTCGTCGTGCAACCAGCGGAGGTCGCTCATGACGACGACCCGTGGGGGCCTGGCCCCATGGTCGCCGTCGGCCAGGGCGGCCTCCACCTTCTGCTTGAGGTAGTAGGCCAGCGGCCGGTCGAGCTCTTCGGCGCGGATGCTGGTGCCGGTGATGATGAGGACGGCTTTCACCGACGGCTCTGAGGCCATGCCGAGAGACTTCCTGCCTGGGGACCCGGCCGTGGAGGGGAGCAGCCCCCCGCGTCGACCGGCCTGGATTCATGCTACCGAGGCGAGCCCGCGGCCGACAAGATGGGCCCGGGGGGCGTGGGCCAGTCATGGCGTCCCCCCTTCGGTGGCCTTCCAGAGGGCGATCCTGCGGAGGACGGCCTCGACGGCGGCGCACTCATCGGCCCCCTCGGCCTCGAACTGCTGGGCGACGGCTCGGCGGCCAGCCAGGGGGATCAGGCAGGCGATGTGGGCTCGGCCCTCGGGCTCGGCCTTCAGCTCGTAGCGGGCCACGCCGGCGGCTCGCAGCTTGCGCCTCAGTTCGGACCAGTCACGCGAGCCGGCCCGACCGCCCGAGGGGCTCAGCGGATTGGGGGCCTGCACCGCTGGGGCGACGGCGGCGGGGGCGACGGCCGGGTCGACCGGCAAGGCCGGCGGCGCGGGGGCGGGGGCCGGGGCAGTGAGATCGGCGAGCAAGCTTCCGGCGGCCTGGATGGGAGGTCCGAAGTCCGGCGGCGGGGCGGTGTCGGGGCCCGCCGGGGGCGAGGACAGCGATAACGCCTTGGGATCGAGCGGCTCGGGGGCGGTGGGGTCGGCGACCGTGGGCAATCCGGCGGTCGGCAGCTTGGGGGCCTCGGCGTCGGGCGCCGGGGCCTGTCCCTTGCGGGCGAGGGCCGGCGACTTCCGGCCCGGCAGGCCCATCTTGCGGTAGGCCGGGGTCAGGATCGAGTCGGGTTCAGCCTCGGAGACCGCGTCGGAGTTGAGGCCGGGGTCGGCCGGGGCAGCCTCGGCAGGCGTGGGCTGGCCCGAAGTGAGGATGACGAGGCTCCGGGTGCGGCCCATCAGCCAGGTCCGGGCGACCTCGAAGGCGGGCCCGTTGATGGCCGCGCCGCCGGCGAACGAGGCGCCCAGCAGCATCAATGCGAAGAGGGCTTTGCGCACGGTCGGGGCCTCCTTGCCTCTTCCTCCGGGTGGGCCGGGGGCCATCCATGGGCCCGGCCCGATCGATCCGACGACATCATCCAGGCCCCGGCGACCGGGGTGTCCGCGGAAAACCTCAAGGCGAGCCCAAGAGAACGCCGAACTCGGCGAATATCATGAGAGGACGACGGGCGGGCATTGAACCGAACTCGGCCAGATTGGGCAAGCCCAGTCGCCTGCCGGGGCTGTTGCGCGGGCGCAAGCTCGTCCAGGCCCCGCACCTGGCGATCTCGGCCACACGGCCGGCCGACCCCGGCTCGCGTCAGCCGCCTTGGGATTCTGGTAGAATGACCCTCATGATCGGGACCATCTGGCAGGTGCTGACGATGCCCTTTCGCATCGTCTTCTGGACGTTTGCGGCGGCCGGCCGCCTCGTCGGTCTGGTCTTCGGGTTCGCGTTGATGGTCTGCGGCGCGGCACTCTGGTCGGGGCCGCTCTACCCCATCGGCATCCCCCTGTTCGTCGTCGGCCTGCTGCTGACCTTGCGCAACGTGGGCTGAGACAAGGCGAACCGACGGGCGGCCTGGATCCGAGATGACCCGCACCCCCATCAATCTCGACCAGAACGCGACGACCCCGCTCGACCCCTCGGTGCTGGAGGCGATGCGGCCGCACTGGCTGGCCGCTGGCAACGCCGAGAGCCGACATGCGGCGGGCCGGTCGGCGCGTCGCTCCTGGGACGCCGCCGTCGGGCTGGTGGCCGAGATCCTGGGAGCAGGGCCGGCGGATGTCGTGTTCACGTCGGGGGGGACCGAGGCCAACAACCTGGCCATGTTCGGCCTGGTTGGGTCGATCGGTGGCCGGGCCCTGATCAGCCCGATCGAGCATCCGGCCGTCGCCGAGGCCGCGGCCGAGCTGGGACGGGCCGGCCTGACCGTGGACCTGGCCGGGGTGGGCCCCGACGGCCTGGTGGATGCCGCCGCGATGGCCGGCATGATCGGGCCGGAAACCCGACTGGCAGCCCTGATGCTGGCGAACAACGAGACCGGGGCCATCCAGCCGGTGGCCGAATTGGCCCGAATGGCGGCCGAACGTGGCGTGCCCGTCCACACCGACGCCGTCCAGGCGGTCGGCCGCATTCCGGTCCAGTTCAAAGAGTTGGGGGTGGCGACTCTGGCGGCCAGCGGCCACAAATTCCACGGCCCGGCTGGCGTCGGCGTGCTCCTGATCCGGCCCGGGGTGACGCTCCCTCCCAGACTCTTCGGCGGCGGGCAGCAGAAGGGTAGGCGGCCCGGGACGGCGCCTGTGGCCCTGGCCGTCGGGCTGGCCGAGGCCTTGCGACTCTGGCATACGAGTCGGCTGGAGCGGATCGAGCGGTGGACGCGGCTGCGGGATCGACTGGAGGCCGGGCTGGTTGAATTACTTGGGCCGGCGATGGCGATTCGGAACGGTCCGCGGGACAACAGGTTACGGCTGCCTCAGACGCTCAACGTGGGGTTCCCGGGGCTGGACGGCGAGTCGCTCCTGATGCAGCTGGACCTGGCCGGGGTGGCCGCCTCGCTGGGCTCGGCCTGCGCCAGCGGCTCGCTGCGGCCGTCGCCGGTCCTGGTCGCGATGGGCGTGCCGACCGACCGCCTGAAGTCGTCGGTCCGGTTCAGCCTGGGGGCGACGACCACCGAGGGCGAGGTCGACGACGCGATGATGCGGATCGTCGCCGTGGTCCGCCGTCTCGCCCCGCTCGCCGAAGGTTAAGCGGCCTCTCCCGGCTCGTCGCCATCGGGGATGTGGGAGAACTCGATGATCAGACCAAGCTCATCGGCCAGATGGGCGAGGGACGGGGGGAGGGCGTCTCCCTGGACGACGATCTCGTGGCGGGTGATCTCGAAGTCGAGGGCAAGGCGCTCGATGCCCCGGGCGTCGCGGAGCCGGGCGAACTCGTCGCGGTTGGCCAGCAGGAAGGCGGTGGCCTCCTCGGCCTGGCGGGGGAACTCGCGGTAGTCGGCCTCGCTGACGACCAGGTCGAAGCCCGACGCGGCGTGATGGCCATTGTCGGGGTGCCCCGGCGCGTGGAACAGTTCACCCCGTCGATAGACGCTCGAGGGCTCGAGCTCGCCCTCGGCGAGGAAGGCATCCGGGTCGAAGAAGACGCCTGAGGCGTGGATGACGGCGGCCATGCGAGCCTCGTTGGGCTTGGATCTGTCCGGGGCGAGGATGTCGGACCCACTCGGAACAACGGACTATAACCGACGACCCGCCCACCCGGCGCCGGTCAGGCGGGCGACGCCCCTCGACTGGGGGCAACACCGCCGGACAGCAGCCGTTTCGCGGCCACGAATCGCGGCTCGATCAGAAGCCAGTTCGCCATCCCGGCGGCCACCGAGGGCGGACAAGCCACGGTCGCGACTCCTCGATGGGGCCGGATCAACCATAGGCCAACTCCGCGGTGTCGTCCAAATATGACTGGCGATCCACTTCTTCGATGTCGGGGTCATCCGGCTAGGTGATCGATGTCCTGCTCTGCGACCTCCATAGACTTCGGCTGGCTCGCAGGGTGCTTGGCCATAGGGCCGGCCGACGACGCGTCGGGCTGGACAACGGACCAGCATGGAATGAGCTGCGCCGACCCGATGATGGCGGCGATCCAGACGAGCAGATCAGCCATCGAGTCACATTTCTTTGACAAATTCAGATCCTCCATCGGTACTCCCTTGCTCCCGATGGAGTTAAGTGCTGGGATGGCGGTCCACAAATCGTCGCAGTTCTCGAATCTAGGCATCAGTTCGATCCACCGAGACGAAATATCCTCGCTTTCGGCGCGTTCCCAACTCTGCATTTTTCATCACATCTGATGACCATCAGGAGCGTCTCGATGAAGAGAAACCACTGCCTTGCCGCGCTCGCGGCGATGATCGCCCTGACTGCCCAACCCAGCGGCGTTCAGGGGGCGAGCAAGAAGTACGGCGAGTTGCTGACGCGGCTCCCCGAGCAGGCCAATGTCTTGGTGCTCGTTGATGTCGACGGCATCCTCGACAGCCCGATGGGCAAACGCGAGGGCTGGCGAGATCGCGCAAATAACGGCCCGACCGGGGTCCTGGGGGTGTCGGGGGACGCTTCCAAGTTCGTCGTCGCGGCGGGTCTCGATCTCCAGACGGCGCAGGAGCGCTGGAAACTCGGGATGCTGCAAACCCATGCAACCCCGCCGCCGCTCTCCACGCTGGCGGCGCGCGAAGGGGGTTACGTCGAACAAATCCAGACCCATAACGTGGCCTGGACCCCGCGCGACGTCTACCTCCTCTCGTTCCCGCAGAAGATCGTCGGATTCGTCGCCCCGGCAAATCGCCAGTTGCTGGCGGATTGGCTCTACAAGACTCTCGTCAAGCCCCGTCCCTTCCCGCCGGGGTGGGCCGATAAGGCCCTCATCCGGGCGGACGCGGGTTCTCAGATTGTGCTCGCGGTCGATCTGGCGGATTCCGTCTCTTCGAAAGGAGCCATCGCCTGGTTGAAGACGCTGGATGACCCGACGGTGAAGCTGAGCGAAATCAACTTCCCCTCGCAAGCCGGCGCCCTGTCCGGGGCGAAGCTCGCGTTCCTCCAGATCGACATCAAGGACACGATTCACGGGTCGATCCAGATCGAGTTCGACAGCTCACTCACCCTGATCAAGCCGATCGCCCGGCAAGTCGTCCTGGAGATCCTCGAAGGTTACGGCGCCTCGCTCGAGGACATCAAGAAGTGGTCCTTTGGCGTCGATGACAAGACCATCACGATGTCGGGGGCGATGGACGAGGACTCCGTCCGGAGGATCCTCAGCATCGTCGCCGCGCCCAGACTGACGCCCACTTATGAGTCGGCGATCGAGCCATCCGAAACTCCGGCAGTCGCCGCGACCAAAGGTCAGCAACCCACGCCCCCGCAGCAGATCTCCCAGGCGGACGGACTCAAGGCCACCCAGCGCTACTATGCCGCCACCGCGGGCATTCTCCGCGACTTGAAGCGTCAGACCCCCAAATCGTCGCAAAGCCAGAAGCTCTGGTATGACAGGTCCGCCAAGGAGATTGAAGAACTGCCGCTCCTTTACGTCGACACCGATTTGCTCGATTGGGGCGCGAAGATGGCCCTCAACGTTCGACAGATGGCCTCCGGCATCAATTACGCTGCCAAGGACCGGACTTATCGCACCGCGGGCCTGGCCAACGGATACTATGGCGGTTACGGTTACGGCGTCTCCGGCAGCAATAAGAGCAATGATGCCGCCGTCCTCGCGAAGCAATATAATTCGGTCGTCAGCGTGCAGGTCGACCAGGGATGGCAGGCCATCGAGACAAGCATCTCGGACATGCGAAGGCAGTTGACGACGAAGTATAAGGTTGAGTTCTGAACGCGTTGATCGGCAGGCCTGACAACCCGTCGTCGGTTCCCCTCGACTGATGACGATCGGTCCAGGTCATACGCCGCGGGCGCGATGGCCTCCCACGACGCCTCGGGCAGGGCGGAGCCGGATCCTCTCGGGACAACGGACGATCACCGACGCCCCGCCCTCGCCAAACGCGGGGGAGGGGCGTTTCCTCGATTATAGAGGGTCGCCCACCCGGCGCGGATCAGGCGGGCGACGGCCCTCGACTGAGGGCGACACCGCCGGGCAGCGGGCGTTTCGCGGCCAGGAATCGCCGCTCGACGAGCAGCCAGCTCGCTATCCCGGCGGCGAACGCGGGCAGGAGGGAGAGGGCGAACAGCTCCGTCGCGCTCGTCGGATGGCCGATTGTGCGCATCACGGCCTGCTGGATCGGGAAGGCATAGAGGTAGATCCCGTAGCTGAAATCGCCGTACCGGGTGACCCGCTCGCCCCAGTTCCAGGAGGGGCCGAACGCCGCGGCGAAGAGCAGATAGACGCCGCAGGTGGGCAGGGCGACGGTCATCCCAAGCGGGACGCGGGCCCCGATGGCGAGGCCGCAGGCCGCCGCCAGGCCCAGCAGCGGGTGCCACCGGAAACGCCCCGGCATCGCGTGGAACAGGGCCCCCGCGAAGATCGAGGGGAGCAGCCTGGCCCAGAATCGCGGCCAGCCGACGATCGACCCGAGCCCCTTGAGGTTGGTATTGATCTCGTACGCCTCGAAGAGCACGCCGGCGACGATCGAGGCGACCAGGAGGCCCACAAGAACACGGCGGCGGCCCAGCAGCCCGGCCGCCCCCATGATCGCGATCCCCGCGTAGCTCCAGGCCTCATACGGGATCGTCCAGAGGCTGCCGTTGACCACCAGCGGCGTGGGATTGCCGGCGAAGTCCGCGGATCTGGGGACGTTCCGCAGCAGCAGCAGCCCCCAGGCGCCCAGGGCAGACGGCTCCATCGAGAAGGCCAGGTAGCACACCAGGCCGGCGACGAGATAGGCGGGATAGATGCGCAGGACGCGGCGGACGGCGAACGAGCGCCACGAGCTCGACCGCCCCCAGCTCCCGGCGATCAGGTAGCCCGACATCGCGAAGAACGCGGCGACGGCCACCGATCCGATCGTCGCCTGGCCGCCGGTCAGGACCGCGAGCGGCTCCGTCTTCTCGTTCCCGAGCCCGAGCGGATACGAGTGTGAATACAGCACCGAGACCGACAGGGCGAGGCGGATCGCGTTGATATTATTCGGCGGCGAGGCGGACATCGGCCTGCTCCGTACAAGATAAAATTCTCATCATTGGAAATCAAACATTCGCGAATTTCATTTTCTTTCGTTGCACCGACGGGACTGCATCGGACCAAGAATCATCGGTCAATGATTGAACGACGAAGGACCTCGCATCCAACTCAGGCCCGCTCCGATGCACGCCCAAAGTCGCCAAGCTACGCCGCGGCGCCCTCGATCCGGCCTCGAATCCCTCGATCGGTCGGTCAGGTTGAAGCCGTCAGACCGGTCGTCCGGGCGATGAGGTCACAGGGGCGGGGACAAGAAGTCGTCAGGGGCCATGTCGTGATGAGAGGCGAGCGTCGCGGGCTCCTGCGTTCCCGGGGGGCCAATTTGAATCGGCGATGTTCAGCGGGCGGACCTGGGAGAGAAGAGGCGGTCGATCCAGGCGGTGTAGGCGCGGCGTCGCGCCGGGTTCGTTTCGTTTTTCGGGGTTTTTGGGGCCGGCTCGATGGGTCCGGGCTCGGGCTCGACGATCTCGGGCGCCGGCTCGGGGGGGGTGCGGAAGCAGAGGCGCATGGCGATGGGGGCGTGGCGGATCAGGGTCCGGTCGAGGGCGGGTAGCTGGCGGTCGTGGACGACGGTGAGCCTCGCGTTGCTGGCGGCCCTCGCGGTCATGTCGGGGGAGAGGTAGAGGTGTCCCAGGCGCGCCCGGGCGGCCTGAAGGACGAGGATGGCCCCGTCGGTGGGGTGCTCCGCGGCGATCGGCAACAGGGGCCGGTCGCGGAAGGTGACCCGGGCGACCTTCCAGGGAGTGAGCAGGGTCTCGGTGCAGCCCAGCAGGAGCCAGTGGGCGTCGGGCCCGGGGCGTTCGGCCTCGATCAGGATGGCCTCGATCCAGGGGCGGATCTCGGCGACGGGGGGGGACGTCGGCGGCTCGGGCACCTGGGCGCCGGCGGCTTGCGGTTCGTCGTGGGCCCGGGCGAAGACGACCAGGTGGACGTCGCGGGTCTCGCCCCGCCGCGAGGTGGTGCGGACCAGGACGCGGGGCGGGGCCTTGGCGCCGGAGCCGGCGGCCCAGGCGGGGCGGGTCACGGAGAGCAGGCCGTCCCGCTTGTAGAGGATCGTGATGGGCGCCCCGCGCTCGGAGATGCCGGCCTGCACGCCGTAGTCGAGCCGGTGGCTGCCGGCCAGCTCATCGCAGAGCACGACGACGTCGGCGGGGTCGAGGTGCGTCAGGACCCAGAGGTCCATGCCCATCGAAGCGATGGCGCGAGTGAGGAGGGGCAGGCGATCGCGCAGGGACATCCGAGGGCCCTGCAAGTCCCAGAAGGCGACGTCCAGGTCGTCGGCGCCGCCCAGGTAGCTGTCGGCGATGATCTCGGCGGTGGCCAGCCCCTGGACCTGGCGGCCCAGCGCGCCGAAGAAGCCAACCTGCGGGTCGAGGCCGCCGAAGATGCCGCGGAGCTGCTCGATCCAGCGCCGCTGGGTGAGATCGGCGGGCTCGGCGATCTCCAGCCAGATGGCGATCGCCGACATCCGGATCCCCTCGTTGAGGTAGCGCCCGTGCCCCTCGTCTCCGCCGCCGGCCGTGATGGGGACCGACGCGTGGTGCATGGCCACCAGCCGCCAGCGGTTGTTGAAGACCGGGCTGCCGCTCGAGCCCGGTTCGGTGTCGCACGAATACTGCACGACGAGGTGGTCGGCGCGGACGACCTCGTTGTCCTGGAGGGCGATCTCCTTGGGGCGGCCGCGCGGGTGCTGGATGATGTTCACGCGCTCATGGCGGGCGATGTCCAGGCTGTTGCGGTCGACGGGGATGACGCCCAGGAACTCAAGGTTGGCCACGCCGCAGAAGGTGAAGTCCAGGTCGGAATTGGTCACGAACAGGCGCTGGGGCTCCAGGGGGGCCACCACCGACCGCCCCCACGCGTCGTCGGGGGGCGTGCGCTCGTAGTTGGCCAGGGCGTAGGACGACAGGGCGGTGGCGGCGTTGGGCAAGACGTGGTGGTTGGTCAGCAGGATGTCGGGAGCGACGAGGAACCCGGTCCCTGTGGCCCCGTCCTCGCGCTCGAGCTTGACCACGGCGCGGCCCACGCGGTCGCCCTGTCGGAGGAAGTCGAACGGGACGAGGTTGCTGGTGTCGATGATCAGCTCGAAGCGGGGGCGACCCGTGCTCAAGGCGCGGGTCGTCTGGTATCGCTTGGGGCCGGGGTCGGCGGCGCGTGCCGTGGCGGTGGCCGCGGTGGCGGCCAGGGCGGCGGTCGTGGCCGGGGCGAAGGCGTGGCAGTGGCCCAGCGCGGTCGTCGAGAGGTCGGCACGCAGGGTCTCGGGGCGCAGGGAATCGGCGACCATCGGGTCGGCGACGATCAGCCTGCCGTTGAGGCCCGGGCCCTGTGCCGGCCCAGTCTGGCCAACCGGTGCCTGGTCGGGCGGGCCACCGAGGTCGCCTTCGGCCGGTGGATTGGAGATCATTTGGCGTGTCCCAGGGGTCAATCTTGGTGTCCGTCGACCGGCTCCTCCGGCGGTCGGGGTCATTCGGCCAGGCCCTGCGAGCTGCGGGGCCCGTTGATTCAATGCGGACCATCGGGCCCGCCGGCCGAGGCATCCGCCCCGTCCGGTTTCGCTCCTCGGCGAGATTCAAGGCGGGCGCAACGTCGCGCCGTCAGGTCTCGGCAGAAAGGGGCAGGCTTCCTCGCCGTTGCCCCCGAAAACGAGGCCCCCTATTCGATACAGTCGTTCCGTCCGAGGATTTCCTCCCTACTATCTGGAAATTTTTCCAAAATAATTTCGCGAGGGGTACGCAGGCCGGGGTCCGACGGGCCTTCTGCCCCTGGTTCTTGAGCCCAGGGGCAGTCGGCCCTACAATCAAGGGGCTGTCCGGAGAGAGATCCCCGGCGGCCGGCCCTTGGTCCCGCGTCGCGGGGAGGGTCGTGACCGGGCCCTGGGCGGTACGCGCCGGGCGTTGGGTCGAAAGGGAGGTGCGCATGGCCGCCTGGGATGATCCTGTTCTGGTGGCGCATCGCGACCGCCTGCTCGAGACCTTGCGCGGGTATGGCCGGGTGGCCGTGGCCTACTCCGGGGGGGTGGATAGCGCCGTGGTGGCCCGCGCCGCCCACGAGGCACTGGGCAGCCAGGCCGTCGCCGTGACGGCGGTTTCCGACAGCCTCGCCTCCGGCGAGCTGGAGGAGGCCGAGGCCCTGGCCCGGCAGATCGGCATCGAGCATCGGGTGATCCGCACCGACGAGTTCGCCGACCCCAACTACACGCGCAACAACTCGGACCGCTGCTACTTCTGCAAGAGCGAGCTGTATGGCCGGCTCTCCGGGATGCTGGGCCACCTGGGGGTCGACGTGATCGCGTCGGGGGCCAACACCGACGACACCGGCGACCACCGACCGGGGATGCGCGCGGCGGCCGAGAACGGGGTGCGGCACCCCTTGCAGGAGTGCGACCTGGGCAAGCCCGAGGTCCGCGCGCTGGCCAAGGCCTGGGGCCTGCCCACCTGGGACAAGCCCGCGACCCCCTGCCTCTCCAGCCGGATCGCCTACGGTGTGCAGGTGACGCCCGAGCGGACGAAGATGGTCGACGCCGCCGAAGGGTGGCTGAGGCAGAAGGGCCTGCGCCTGCTGCGGGTTCGCTACCACCAGGGCGACCTGGCCCGCATCGAGGTGCCGCTGGAAGAGTTGCCCCGGCTGGCCGCGCCGGAGACCGGCCGCGAGCTGGTGGCCGCGTTCCGGACGCTGGGCTTCAAGTACGTCACGCTCGACCTGGAAGGGTTCCGCTCCGGCAGCCTGAACGCCCTGATCCCGCTGGACGGGATTTTAATGAAGCCCTCGAAGCCAAAGCCGGCCGCGGCGCAAACCCCGACCGCCACGACCTGACGCGGAAGAATAAGGGGGAACAGTCACCTAGACTTCGCTCGGGAGACAGCCCCCCGCTTCCCAGGCGTTGCCGATCTTCGACGTCCGCCCCCTCCCTTGTCCGATCCGAACCGAGGCGGTGTTAGACATGCCCCGGGCGACCTGCCGCTGCGGCCAGGAGCTGAATCTCCCCGACGAGGCGACCGACCGGGTCGTCTGCCCGCGCTGCGGGTCGAAGGTCAAGCTGCGCCTCTCATCGGGGAACACGACGCGGCCCGCCGGCGGCGGCGGGGCCGGCTCGCGGTCCGCCGAGGACGGGTTCCTGCGGTTCCTCTGCCCCTGCGGGCGACGGCTGAAGGTGAGTGCGGCGACCCCTCCGAGCCACGGCAAATGCCCCGACTGCGGGCGGATCGTGCCCGTGCCCGCGCAGTCGCTGATCCCTGTCTCGTCCCTGAACGCGCAGGACCCCGAGTATCCGACCGAGGAACTCTCGACGACCGAAGTGGCCAGCCTGGAACGCTGGGTCGCCTCGCACCTGGACCGCGACACGCCCCTGCGCGTGCCGACCCGGGTCGAGGCCGGCCTGCGGGTCTGCCCCAAGTGCGGCAAGCCGGTCCACCTGGGGGCCGACACCTGCCGCACCTGCGGGGTGTCGGTCCCCAAGCGATCTTGACCTGGAAACAGCCGGGCGGCGGGGCGAAGTTGCTCAGCCGGCGATGAGCCGTTCGAACCGGCCTGCGGCGTCTTCCCAGGCCTGGGTGTTGCGGGGCTCGTGCACCTCGACCTCGAAGGAGCGGGCGACGACCTCGCGGGCCTCGGCCAGGTTGGCCAGCTTGCCCCGGCTGATGAGCTGGAGCAGGATGTTCCCGGCGGCCGTGGCCTCGATCGGCCCGGCGTAGACGGGACGGTTGCAGGCGTCGGCGGCGAACTGGCAGAGCAGGGCGTTGCGGGTGCCGCCGCCGACGACGTGGATCGTCTTGATCCGGGTGCCGACGATCTGCTCCATCCGCTCGATCGTCCAGCGGTATTTCAGGGCCAGGCTCTCCATGGCGCAGCGGACGAACCCGCCGTGGTCCGACGGCGGCGTCTGGCCGGTCTTGAGGCAGTAGGCCGCGATCCGCGCGGGCATGTCGCCGGGGGCGAGGAACGACGGGTCGTCGGGGTCGACCAGGGCGCCGAACGGCCTGGCGGCGGCGGCCCGCACGATCAGGTCGTCATAGTCGTACTGGTGCCCGGAGCGGGCCCAGGTCCGGCGGCATTCCTGCACCAGCCAGAGGCCCATGATGTTCTTGAGCAGGCGGGTGGTGCCGGCTACGCCCCCTTCATTGGTGAAGTTGTACCTGAGGGTTTGCGCGTTGATGATGGGCGCGGGGACTTCGACCCCCAGCAGCGACCAGGTGCCCGAGCTGAGGTAACACCAGTCGGGCGGGGCGCCGGCCACCTTGCCGGTGGCGGGCACGGCGGCCACGGCGCTGGCGGTGTCGTGGGTGGCCGGGGCGATGACTTGCAGACGGCCCAGGCCCAGTTCTTCGGCCAGGGCCGGGCGGATCGGGCCCAGCTCGGTGCCCGGTTCGATCAGGTCGGGCAGGATCGACCGGGGGATATCCAGGCCGTTGCAGACGGCGTCGGACCAGGTGCCGGTGCGGGGGTCCAGAAGCTGAGTGGTCGACGCATCGGTGCGCTCGCCGGCGCGGCGGCCGGTGAGCATCCAGCCGATGAGGTCGGGCATCATCAGCAGCGTCTCGGCCGAGTCCAGCAGCGGCGAGTTCTGCCGCCGCATGGCCATCAGCTGGTAGGCGGTGTTGAACGGCAGGAATTGTAGGCCGGTGTGCTCGTAGATCGCCTCGCGGCTCATCAGGCCGAAGGCCGATTCCATCACGCCGTCGGTGCGCGAGTCTCGATAGTGGACCGGGTTGCCCAGCAGGGTGTCGCCGCGGCCGACCAGGCCGAAGTCGACGCCCCAGGTGTCGACGCCCAGGGTCTCGAGCCCCGCGCTCATCGTGCGGGACTTGGCCAGGGCGGTCTTGATCTCGCCGAAGAGGCCCAGGATGTTCCAGTGCAGCGTGTCGAGCACCCGCACCGGGCCGTTGGGGAAGCGGTGGACCTCGTCGAGCGTGAGCCGACGGCCGTCGAACCGCCCGAGGAGACCGCGACCGCTCTCGGCGCCGAGGTCGATGGCCAAAGAATCGGTCGTCGTGCTGCTCATGGGTGGAGAGGGGTCGCGGGAGAGTGGTGAGAGTCGCGCCAAGGGCGCGACCGGTCGGGGCTTCCGAACGGCCGGCAACGGGCGACGGACGGGCGTGCCTCGCGCCCGTCGCGTGTGGGCCACCATCTTAGGAAGACCAGGCCCAGGTCGCAATCGAAGGTCGGCCGCGGCCCTCGGTGCGGGTCAGCCGGCCAGGGTCTTTGACCAGCCCTTGAGCATGTCGTCGAGGGTCCGCTCGATCGAGAACGAAGGCTCCCAGCCGGTCGCCAGGCGCAGCTTGGTGGCGTCGGCCACCAGCAAGGGCTGGTCGACGGGCCGGACGCGGGCCGGGTCGACGTAGATCTCGACCGGGACGCCTGCGAGGTCGCGGAGGGTGGCCAAAGCGTCGGCCAGCTTCACCCCGCGGCCCGAGCCGAGGTTGTAGATCTCGCCGCCGGCCCCACCGCTGGCGGGGTCGGCCAGCAGCCTGTAGCCGCGGACGACGTCGCGGACGTCGGTGAAGTCGCGGACGATGTCCAGGTTGCCCACCTCGACCCGCGGCTTGGTCCCGGCGGCAACCTCGGCCACCTGCCTGGCCAGGGCGCTCAGCACGTAGTTGGACGACTGCCGGGGCCCCGCGTGGTTGAAGGGCCGGGCCATGACGACGTCGGTACCGTGGGAGAGGAAGTGCTGAATGCCCAGCAGGTCGGCCGCCGCCTTGCTGGCCGAGTAGGGGTTGTTGGGCCGCAATGGGCAGCTCTCCGACACCGGCATCAGCTCGGGCGCGGGATTGCCGTAGCAGACGCCGGAGCCGACGAGAACGACGCGCGGCGTGCGGCCCGATCCCCGGACGGCCTCCAGCAGGTTCAGGGCGCCGCCGAGGTTCAGGGCCCAGGTGCCCCGGGGGTCGTCCAGGCTGGCCTGCGGGTTGGCCTGCGCGGCCAGGTGGTAGATGACCTCGGGCTGGGCCCGGCCGATCAGCTCGCCCAATTCGTCGCCCGAGCCGTCGGCCAGGTCCAGCTTGATCAGCTTGACCTGCGTGGCCAGGTGCGTGAGGCCGGCGGGCCAGGCCCCGGACGTCGACAGGCCGACGACCACGTCGCCCGATTCCAGCAGGTGCTCGGCCAGGTGGCCCCCGACGAATCCCGTCACCCCCGTCACCAGCGCTCGCATCGGCGGAGACCCCTCGATAGAACCGGCCCGGACGTCGGCCCTGCTTGATGCCGGAACTCTACCATCGGGACCGGCCTGCCGCCGCCCGAAAGCGAACACGGGCGATTCAGACCCGGCGGTTGCGCATGGCCTGGACCACCTTCGTCCCCGCGTCTGGCCCGCTCAGCCGGCGATATTCGTCCGACTCCACGGCATAAAGCGCGATCTTACCGAACGCGTCGTAATGCACCCCCCAGCCGTATTTCATTTCTTGGGCAAGGCCGAGGCACGCAGGCAAGGGTGAGACTTCGACAGCAGCTCGGCCCGGGTTGCATCGCCGGGGGGAACCCCCTTGTGGCGAACGTGGACCTCGTAAATGAGGTCCTCGTGCGAGAGGGTGTAGGGGCTCTCCGTCAGCAGCTCATATTGAAGGACGTGAATCGGCTTGCGGTCGCCCCGCACGACCGGCACGACGGCGCGGTCGACGGGGCAGTCGGGGGCGACTCGAACGAACGTCTCGGGATCATCCATGAGCCTCGATCCTTCCCGCTAATTTCAGGCCGATTCGCCCCGGTAGGCGCCCGAGCGGACGCGGTCCACCCAGTCGGCATGATCGCGGTACCAGGCGACGGTGTCGGCCAGCCCCTGCTCGAACTTGACCAGGGGGGTCCAGCCCAGGGTGCGCTCGGCGTAGTTGCAGTCGACCGCGTAGCGACGGTCGTGGCCCAGCCGGTCGGTGACGTAGCGGATGAGGCTCTCGGTCTTGCCGGTGTGGGCCAGAACCAGGCGGGTCACGTCGATGTTGAACTGCTCGCAGCGGCCGCCGAAGTTGTAGACCTCGCCGGCCTTGCCGTTGCGCAGGGCGGCGTCGACCCCCCGGCAGTGGTCGCTCACGTGGATCCAGTCGCGCACCTGGCGACCGTCGCCGTAGACGGGCAGGGACTTGTCGTCGAAGGCGTTGGTGATGAACAGGGGGATCAGCTTCTCGGGGAACTGGTAGGGCCCGTAGTTGTTGCTGCAACGGGTGGTGACGACGTTCATCCCGTGGGTGTGGAAGGCGGCCCGGACCAACAGGTCGGACCCCGCCTTGCTGGCGGCATACGGGCTGTTGGGGGCCAGCGGAGTCTGTTCGGTGAAGGCCGGGTCATCCGGGCCGAGGGTGCCGTAGACCTCGTCGGTGGAGACATGCACGAACCGCGAGACGCCCGCGAGACGGGCCGCGTCGAGCAGGACCTGCGTCCCCAGCACGTTGGTGCGCAGGAACGGGGTGGCGTCGGTGATCGAGCGGTCGACGTGGCTCTCGGCGGCGAAATGCACGACCGCGTCGAACTTGCCCGACTCCAGCAGGCCGGCGATGAATGCGCGGTCGGCGATGTCGCCCTTGGCGAACTGGTAGCGGCCCGCGTGCTCGGCCGGAAGGTCGGCCAGGTTGTCGGGGTTGCCGGCGTAGGTCAGGGCGTCGAGGTTGGTGACCTCGACCTCGGGGTATGTCGCCAGCTCGTACCTGACGAAGTTCGAGCCGATGAACCCGCAGCCGCCGGTGACGAGGAGCCGTTTCATGCTGTTACATCAACCCAAGATCGAGGAAAGACCGACGCCCCGGAGAGGAAGCGTCCAAGGCTAACCACCACACAAGCCGGCGGCAAGCGATCCTGCCCGGCCCGTTGCCCCGATCCGACTTGCCAGCAGCAGGCCACACGGCGACGATGGGATGAGGCAGGCAGACTTTTCGGGGGACTATCGATGAATGTGACGACCCTGCAAGAGACCGAGATCGAGCCGATCTCGCTCGACCTGGCCGGCACGCTCATGACGCCCGAGGAATTCGACTCGGCCGAGGACTGGGACGAGTTCTACGCTTACGAGCTGATCGGCGGAGTCCTGATCGTGTCGCCATCGCCGTCGCCCATGGAACGCGGTTCGACAGATTTCCTGGGCACGATCCTCAACCTCTATCAGTGGCAGCACCCGCAAGGGTCGGCACTCGACGCCACCCTGCCCGAACACACGATCCGGTCCGGCCGGAACCGGAGGCGAGCCGACCGGGCGATCTGGGCCGGCCTGGGCCGGATGCCCGACCCCTTGAACGACATCCCGACCATCGCTGTCGAGATCGTCTCGCGCGGACGACGCAACCGTCAGCGGGATTATGTCGAGAAGCGGGTCGAGTACCTGGCCGCAGGGGTGCGCGAATACTGGGTGATCGATCGCTATCGCCGGACCATGACCGTCTTCCTCGCCGGCGAGGAGAAGGTGGTGGCGGAGCCGGAAACTTACCGGACCCCGCTCCTGCCCGGCTTCGAGCTGATCCTGGCAAAGCTGCTCGCCGAGAGCGACCGCTGGACCGACCGCGAAAGTTGAATCGACGGCCCGCGCTTCATCGAGACTCGGCGGCGAGCTCGTCGAGGCGGCCGGCGAGGTTGTCCCGGCCGGCGGGCGTGAGGGTCGTGTCGGCTCGGACGGCGGCGGCCACCTTCTTGAAGGAGTCGGCCGCGGGGGCGTCGGGCAGCGAGCGGACCTTGCTGGCGATCTCATCGAGCAGGGAGTCGGCCGTGCGGACCGGGGCGGCCTTGGTCGCCTCCTTCGACTTGGCCTGGACCTTCTCGGCGTTTCGCTCCTTGGACCGGGCCCTGGAGTTCTTGCCTCGCCCCGCGGCGGCCGTGAGCTTCTGGTCGCCCTCGCCCAACGCACGATAGCGGAAGACCAGCTCCTGCGCGATGGTCTCGGGGGTGTACTTCGTCTCGGGGGCGAAGTCGGCCGCCCCCCCGCCGCACCCGGACCAGGCGAGCGCCAGGGCGGCCGCCGCGACGCACGAAATCCGCTTCAACTGCCTGGTCGCGTCGCGCATGGCTGCTCTGCGTCTCCGAAGGAATGGTACGGGGCAGGGGGACGGGTCGCTGGACGGACAGAGGGATCAGAGCGCGTCGGCCGAGATGATCTCGCCCTTGTTCCGGGTGCCCAGGGCCCACCAGGCGTTCAGGTTCACCGAGTTCTTGATGAACCGGACCGAGCCGTCCATCATCGACTGGTTCACGCCGCCGGGGTGGTTGCTGGTCGGGTTCATGCCGCTGTCGCCTTCCGAGCAGCGGAAGGTGTCGGTGTAGTAGGTAGTCACGGGCGCTGCGTTCGGCGGGAGCAGGTGAGAGTAGACGTGCCGCTGCCAGGCGTCGGTGTAGGCCCAGGTGTGCCCTTTGAAGATGCTCCAGGCTTCCCAGTTGACGGCATTGGCCAGGCCGTCCTGCACGACGAGGATGGCCGGCACGTCGGCCTGCTCGATGAGTGCCGCGTCGGTGTAATTCAGGAGCCGCCTGCGGTCGTTCGATTTGCCCGTGCCGTCGTTGACCAGCGACTCGCTGACCGCGGCCGTGTTGGACAGGCCGTCGGTGATGCTGGCCAGGGTCACCGTCACGTTGGTGGTGGCGGCCGATGCGGCGCTCTTGCAGGATCCCTGCTCGGGGTACATCCGGTCCATCGACATGACGCCCGTCAACTGCGGGACGTTGCCGCCATTGGGGCTGTCCCCCGGCATCAGGACGTTACGCGGGTGGCCGGTGTTGCCCACATAATTGAAGTTGCCGCATGGGTACATCACGGACGGCTCGCCCGAGCCGGTGTTGACCACGCCGTCGGACGGGCACAGGAAGGTCGAGACGGTCGCACGGATCACCGTCGAGCAGGTGGGGTCGGGCCCGGTCACCGCACCGCTGTAGGCCCACTCCGGGGTGTAGGAGTAGTTCAAGGAGTTGGCCATCACGGAGTTTTCCATGTACGGCAGCAGGCCGCAGAGCCACGACTTGGTGCCCGAATAGCCGCGCGGGCTGGAGGAATTATGCTCCTGCGTGTAGCGGTACTGGTGCATCGGCGTGCAGCCGTTGACGTCGGCGTAGCCGGCGATGGCCAGGCCGATCTGCTTGAGATTGTTGGTGCACTGCATGCGCCTGGCCGCCTCGCGGGCACTTTGAACGGCGGGCAGGAGGAGGGCGATCAGGACGGCGATGATGCTGATGACGACGAGCAATTCGATCAGGGTGAATCCTGGGCGCAGGCGCCTGGCAGGCATGGCTCGGGGCTCCTCGTTCGGCGATGAAAGGTGGGATCTGATCGGGCGACGCGTCGCGTCGAGGGGGGGGAACCTCGGCCGGTCGGGTCGCCGGCGGCGGTCGAGGATCGACGACGGACAACACGGCACATCATGATAGTCGCACTGATCTTGGATGGATCAAGCACGTCTCGTGAAGATTTCGAGAAGATCTTCACCAAAGCAACCCGGCCCCGCCATCCGAGAACCGGAAATGGCGGGGCCTTGGGGTGGGTGCGGTCCTGCTCAGGCGTCGGGCTCGCCGTCGTGGTCGAGGTCGTCGATGTGATCGCTGGCCTCGGCCTGGCCCACGCCGTCGTCGATGATGTGGGGCGGCTTGGCGCCCGGCGCGTCGTCGTCGAGCAGCTCGGCCTCGGCGTCGATGATGTCCTCATCGTCGGCGGTCAGCTCTTCTTCGGGGAGCTTGGCCAGCGAGCGGACGGTGTCCCCCTCCTCGACGCGGATGAGGCGGACGCCCTGGGTGTTGCGGCCGATGATGTTGGTGTCGGCCACGCGTGTCCGGATGATGATGCCGCCGGAGGTGGTGAGCATCACCTCGTCGGCGTCGACCGCCTTGACGATGGCGACGACCGGGCCGTTGCGGTCGGTGGTCTTGATGTCGATGAGGCCCTTGCCGCCCCGGTGCTGCGACCGGTACTCGGTGAGCATGGTCCGCTTGCCGTAGCCGTTGGCGCAGACGGTCAGCAGGCCGGCGGGGTCATCCTGGCCGTTGGCGACGACCATGCCGATGACCTCGTCGTCCCCTTCCAGGGCGATTCCGCGGACGCCGTAAGCAGGACGCCCCATGCTGCGAACGTCGGACTCGTCGAACCGGATGGCCATCCCGTCGCGGGTCGAGAGGATCACCTGGTCGCCGACCTTGGTGCGGGCCACGCCGATGAGCTGGTCGCCCTCGTCGAGGCCGAGCGCGATGATCCCACGACCCAGGGGCCGCTTGAAGGCGGTCAGCTCGGTCTTCTTCACGGTCCCCTTGCTGGTGACCATGAAGAGGTGCTCATCGTCGTGGAACTTGCGGACGGGGATCAGGCCGGTGATCTTCTCGTTCTCGGTGAGCTGGAGCAGGTTGACGATGGCCCGGCCGCCGGAGGTCCGGCCGACCTGGGGGATGTCGTAGACCTTCAGCCAGTAGACCTTGCCCTTGTCGGTGAAGAACATGAGATAGTCATGCGTCAGCGCCACGAACATATGCTCGAGGAAGTCGCCGTCGCGATTGCTGGTGGCGGCGATGCCGCGGCCGCCGCGGTGCTGGGCGCGATAGGTGCTGGGCGGGAGCCGCTTGATGTAGCCGTCGTGGGTGACGGTGACGATCATGTACTCCTCGCGGATCAGGGCTTCCTTGTCGTAGTCGCCCAGCTCCTCGTGGCTCAGCTCGCTTCGGCGCGGGTTGGCGTATTTGGCCTTCAGCTCGCGCATGTCGGCGCGGATGAGGTCGAGGATGACCATCTCGTCGCCGAGGATCCGCTCGTACTCGCCGATGTCGGTGCGGAGGTCGACGTATTCCCTGCCGAGCTTGTCCAGCTCCAGGCCGGTGAGCTGCTGGAGCCTCATGGCGAGGATGGCGTCGGCCTGCATCCGGGTCAGGCTGGCGGCCGCCTTGGCCTCGGGGTCGGATAAGGCGCGCCTGAGGATCTCGGCGGAGACCTCCATGCCCATCAGGCGGGCGCGGGCCTCGGTGGGGTTGGCCGACGTGCGGATGACGCGGATGATCTCGTCGATGTAGGCCAGGGCGATGAGCAGCCCTTCGACGATGTGCGCCCGCGACTTGGCCTGGCGGAGCTGGAACTGGGTCCTGCGGCGGATGACGTTGATCCGGTGCTCGACGAACAGCCGGAGGAAGTCCTTCAGCGGCAGCGTGCGCGGGCGGCCGTCGACCAGCGCCAGCATGATGACGCTGAAGGTGTCCTGCAGCGGCGAGTACTGGAAGAGCTGGTTGAGGGCGACGTTGGGGTCTTCCCCCTTCTTGATCTTGACGACGATGCGCACCGGCTGTTTGCGGTCGCTCTCGTCGACGATGTCGGTCACGCCCGTGATCCGGCCGGTGTTGACCAGCTCGGCCAGCTTCTTCAGCAGCGGTTCCTTGGTGAGCTGGTATGGAATCTCGCTGAAGATGATCTGCGACCGGCCGTCCTTCTGCTCCTCGATCGTGTACTTGGCTCGGAGGTAGATCTTGCCGCGGCCGGTCCGGTAGGCCTCGCGGATCCCGTGGCGGCCGCAGATGGTGGCGCCGGTGGGGAAGTCGGGGCCCGGGATCAGCTCGAGCAGGTCTTCCAGCTCGATGTCGGGCCGGTCGATCAGGGCGACGACGGCGTCGCAGACCTCGCCGAGGTTGTGCGGCGGGATGCTGGTGGCCATGCCGACGGCGATGCCGCCCGAGCCGTTGACGAGCAGGTTGGGGAACTTGGCTGGCAGGACGCGGGGCTCGGAGTGCTTCTCGTCGTAGCTGGGCTGGAAGTCGACGGTGTCGAGGCGGATGTCCTCGAGCATCTCGGCGGCGACCGGGCTGAGCTTGGCCTCGGTGTACCGCATGGCGGCCGGCGGCAGGCCGTGGATCGAGCCGAAGTTGCCCTGGCCGGTGACGAGCAGGTGGCGCATGTTCCACCACTGGGCCAGGCGGGCCAGGGTGGGGTAGATCGAGTTGTCGCCGTGCGGGTGGTACCGCTTCATCGTCTCGCCGACGATGCCGGCGCACTTGCTGGTGCTGCCGCCGGGGGTGAGGCCGAGGTCGAGCATGGCCGCGAGGATGCGCCGCTGCGAGGGCTTCAGGCCGTCGCGGACGTCGGGCAGGGCGCGGCTGATGATGACCGACATCGCATAGTTGAGGTAGCTCTCCTTGAGCTCTTCCTCGATGTTCAGGGGGACCAGCGCCATCGGCTCGGGCATCTCGGCGGGGGGCGTCGCAGCGGTGCTCACGGGTCGGTCCCTCGGCAGTCGGGCGGGCTCGCACCCCGGGGCCGGCGTCGGTCAGAAAGGCCGGCCTATCGGGGCGGGTTCATGGGGTGCAATTGTACCCGAAACGACGCGGCCGGGCAACGCCGGAGTGCGCCGCGGCGTCGGCCGCAAGTCATGAATTGGCAACCCTTTGTTGAGCGAGCCGCCGGCCCGAGTTCCGTCCGTGTCGGGTCACGCGTACAATTCAGGCCGGAGGCCCGCCGAAACCTCAAGCCGCGGAGGCCCAGGACGACCATGAGCACGTCGACTCACACGACCGCCACCGGCCAGATTATCTACCCGGACTCCGACGGTAAGCCGATGGCCGAGAACACGTTGCAGTATGAGTGGATCGTCACCATCAAGGGGGGGATCGCCGACCTCTTCCGCGATGACCCCGACGTGTTCGTCGCCGGCGACTTGCTCTGGTATCCGGTCGAAGGTGACCCCCGCACCTGCACCGCGCCCGACACCATGGTGGCCTTCGGCCGGCCCGCCGGGCACCGGTCGTCCTACAAGCAGTGGGAAGAAGGGGGATTGGCCCCCCAGGTCGTCTTCGAGGTGCTTTCGCACAGCAATCGACCTCGCGAGATGGCCCTGAAGATCGAGTTCTACCGGAAATACGGGGTCTTGGAATACTACGTCTTCGACCCGAACGTCCACCCGCATCGCCTCAATGGTTGGCTGCGAGAGGGTCTCGACGAGCCCTACCAAGCGATCCCCGAGTGCGACGGCTGGATCAGCCCCCGGCTGGGCATCCGGTTCAACCTCGAGGGCGGCGAGTTGGTCATCCACCGCCCCGATGGTCGGCGATTCCTCTCATTCGACGAACTGTGCAGACAGGCCGATGCCGCAGTCCGGCAAGCCGATGCCGCCATGCGGGACTTGGAGGTCGCCGAGTTGCGGAATGCTCAGCTCAGGGAGAAGCTGCGGGCGTTGGGCGTCGACCCTGATGCCTGAGGGTTGGCGGCCGTTCGGGGCCCATCAGGGGGCCTCGTCGGTGCGGCTCCACTGCTGGCGGAGGGCGGAGGCGGCGGCGGACAGGGAGGGATCGGCGGAGAGGCGGTCGGAGGCCATCTTGCAGGCGTGGCGGACGGTCGCCGCGTCACGGCCGCCGAAGTAGGCCCCGATGGCGGCGAAGCTCAGGCCCGTCAGTTCGCGGGCCAGGCCGATGGCCAGGTGCCTGGGCTCGACGACCGTACGCCTGCGGGTGACGGCCCGCAGCTCGTGTGCCCTGACACCGAAACGGGCGGCCACGTCGCGGGCGATCCGGTCGATGTCGACGGCGGGCGCCGGGGCGTCCTCGGCCAGCAGGGGGTCGGCCAGGGCCCGGTCCAGCGGGCGGCGTTCCAGGCGTGAGGCGAGGGCCATCTTGGCCAGCCAGCCGTCGAGGGTCCGGTAGCCGTCGGCCTGCTCGGACAGGCTGTCGACGGCCTCGGCCGCCAGGCTCAGCTTGCGGGCGCGGGCCCGGTCCATCAGGTAGCGGCGGCGGGATTCGGGGCCGGGGGGGTCGACCCGCACCGAGAGGCCGGCGGACAGGCGGCTGACGAGCTTGGCCGGCCAGTCGTCCCAGCCACCGGGCCCCGAACGGGCCGCCACGGCCACGCCGGCGCCGGCCTCATCCAGGGCGTCGAGCGTCGGCACCAACTCGTCGAAGGCGAGCGGGACGCGGGCCAGGGCGTGCAGGTCGTCCAGGACGAGCAGGTCGACGTTGCGGAACCTGGCCCGCAGCTCGGCCCAGCCCTCGCCCTCGGCCCGCGCGTTGGCCTGGGCGCAGGCGGCGGCGAACGACTCGCCCGTCAGGTAGGCCACGGCCGACTCGGGCCGGCGCCTCAGCCGCTCGCCGACCAGGGCCTCGAGCAGCGTCGACTTGCCGACCCCGGCCGGCCCGTGGATGACCAGCGGGGAGATTCCCTGGACCTCGCCGCGGGCCAGGGCCAGAACGCCGGCGTGCGCCAGGGCATTCTCGGGCCCGGCCACGAATCCGTCCCAGGGTTCCCTCGGCATCTCGGCAAGCATCGAAGCCAGGGCCCCATCCCTTCGATTCATTCAAGGCCGCGAGGCTTAGCACGGCCTGTCGTGCGCGCGAAGGGCAATCGAGGCTTCAAGCCCCGCGCCACCAGACGGCGAGCAGCGCGAGCTGGGCCGCGACGATCAGGGCCAGCGGGATAAGGAACGAGGGCTTGCGGTTCTTGTGGTGCAGGGAAACGATCGCCAGGATGGCCGCAGGCGAGCCCCCGGCCAGGCTGAAGCCGTGCAGGACGACCTCGGGCACCCGCCGGCCGCCGGCCACGGCCCGGCGCTTGTCGTGGGCGAACGCGGCGAAGCAGAGCGGGTTGATCGCCAGCGGCCAGGTCCAGAGCCAGGGGATCCCCAGGTAACGCAGCCCGCCGCAGGCCAGGGCCAGCACGACGGCCAGGGCCACCATGACCAGGGCCGTCGGCGAGAACCCGAGCCGGCCAAGCCTGACGCCGACGGCCCGCAAACCCCGATCGGTCGTCGCGACCTCGAAGGTCACCCGCTGGCCGGGCTTCAGGCGGGCCTGGCCCGGGATGTCGCTCACGTGGACGAAAATGTCCTGGGCGAGCCCCCTGGATCGGATGAAGCCGAAGCCTCGGTCGTCGTCGAACGTCACCACCACGCCGCGATCCATGGGAGCCTGTCCTCTGCCTCTTCGGTCTCGACGCCACGCCGCGCAGGCCGACCCAGCCTATTTGAAAAAGGCCCCCGCCGCGAGGTTTGCCCGCCGCCCCCGGGCGCGTTACGCTCGGTCGCCATCGGGTCGCACAAACCCCAAAGTCAGGTCGCCGGCGGTTCCGCGAGGCTCCGGCGCCCCTGGCCTCTCCCCCGACACGACCAACCGCCGGACAGGCCGGGAACCCCATCCATGTCGACCGCCGACACGTCCAACCCCGCGCTGGACCGCGCCATCGCCAAGGCTTACCGGCGCCTGATCCCGCTGCTGTTCCTCTGCTACATGGTCGCCTATGTCGACCGGACCAACGTGTCGATCGCCAAGCTGACGATGGTTAAGGACATGCCGGCGTTCACCGAGTCGGTCTTCGGCTTCGGCATCGGCATCTTCTTCCTGGGCTACTTCCTGCTGGAGATCCCCGGCACCCTGATCGTCGAGCGCTGGAGCGCCCGCAAGTGGATCTGCCGGATCATGGTCTCCTGGGGGATCGTGGCGGCGTTGACCGCGTTCGTCACCGCCCCCTGGCACTTCTACACGCTCCGATTCATCCTGGGCCTGGCCGAGGCGGGGTTCTTCCCGGGGGTGATCGTCTACCTGACCCACTGGTTCCCCGCCCGCGACCGGACCCGGGCCCTGGCCGCGTTCCTGATCGCCACGCCGGTGGCCCAGATCCTCAGCCCCAAGATGTCCAACTTCCTGATCCAGGTGGGCTACGACGGCAACCCCGAGTGGTTCGGGCTCGAAGGCTGGCAGCTCGTCTACATCGCCTGGGGAATCCCCGCGGTGGTCCTCGGCCTGGTCGTCCTGTACGCCCTGACCGACCGGCCGGCGCATGCGAAATGGCTGACGGTCGAGGAGCGCGAGGCCCTGGAGGCGCAGCTGGCGCTGGAGAAGGAGCTACGCAAGGGACATGCCCACATGGGGATCTTGCAGGCGCTCAGCCATCCCAAGGTCCTGATCCTGGCCGCCGCCTACTTCCTGGTCGTGACGGCCAACTACGGCGTCGAGATGTACCTGCCCAGCATCCTCAAGAGCTGGTACCAGATGGACCTGGACAAGGTCACCTGGCTGGTCGTCTTGCCGCCGATCGGCTCGTTGATCGGCCAGCTCTTCATCGGCTGGAACTCGGACCGGACGCGTGAGCGTCGGCTGCATACGGCCGGCCCGATCCTGCTGGGCGCGGCCTCGCTGGCGGCCGTCGCGTTCATCAAGAACCCACCACTCTGGCTGACAGTGACCCTGTTCATCCTGGCCCTGACCGGCCTGAAGGCATACCTCCCCGCGTTCTGGTCGCTGCCGAGCCTGTTCCTGACCGAGGCCGCGGCGGCCAGCAGCATCGGCCTGATCAACTCGATGGGCAACCTCGGCGGGTTCCTGGGCCCCTATGTGCTGGGCGTCGTCAAGGAGAACACGGGCGACTACCGGATCGGCATCATGGTCCTCGCCGCCTCGATGGCCCTCTCGGCCTCGATCATCGTCGTCCTGGGCCTGGGCCGCAGCGACCGGGTCGAGGACCTGATCAAGAAGGCAGAGCGAGCCGACGAGCCCCTACCCAGCCCGGCCCGGGCCTGAGCGGTCGTCCCGCGGCCCGCCCGTAAATCCAGACCGAAACGAAGCCGCCCGCCACCCGGCGGGTGGCTTCGTTTCGTCGGCGCCGCCGAGACAGCCGGCTCAGCGTGCCTTGGGCTTGGCGAGGGTCACTCCGATGGCCGAGATGGTGACCTCGGCCGGGATGAATCCGGGGTCGACGTAGTGGATCGTCAGGTCGCCGGGCGCTTTCTTCAGCGAGACGGCCCCGCCCGCATCTTCCAGGGCCGCGACCTCCTGAGTCCAGCCCGCCTTGACCAGCTCGCCGAGCATCGCCCGGACGGCGTCGCGGGCCTTGCCGGAGGCGAGCTGGAACGTGATCTCGGTTGCGGTCGCCTCGATCTCGGTCGCGGCGGTGGGCAGGGAAACCGAGACGACCGGCCTGGCCGGCTTGGTCATCGACTTCGATTTCAGCGCCTTCTCCCGGGCTTCGGCCAGGCGGATCTCCTCGTCAAACTCGGCCCCGGTCTGATGGGCGAGGCTGACCCGCAGGATGGGGTCCACATTCCTCATCTTCAGGGTCAGGATGTCCTTGGCCGCGTTGCGGAAGAACATGGTTTCATATCGCTCGATCTCCACCGGCGCATCGGTCGTCGATTTCCATCCGGCCCCGGCAAGCGCCTTCTGATAATAGGCCGCGATACCCTGGGCGTTCTCCTTGGTGTCGAACGTCACCTGCTTGACGGTGTCGGCATAGTGGGTGCCGATACCGTCGGCGGGAGCCGGCAGGTCGACGGAGAGCAGCTCGCCCGCGTAGGCGATCATCGTCTTGTTCCCCTGGGCGGGGGCCGAGCTGACGCGCAGGCTCAGCTGGACGGCGTTCTGCTTGAAGAACCGCTGGTCGCCGGCCTCGCCATAGGGCTGCCAGCCCAGGGCCAGCAACCGCTTGCGGCAATCGTCGGCCACGGCCTCGACGCCTTGCTCGCTGAGGAATAGCACGCTGACGGGCCCGGCGAAGAGCACCTTGGTGCCGGCCGGGACCGGCAACGCCTTGAGATCGAGATTCCCGTGATTGATCAGCGAGACCGAGACCGTGCCCGGCGCACTTCCGGTCGAGACGGCCACCGAAATCCGGTAACCCTGCTTCTCGAACGTCCCGCTCGCCGAAGGGCCCGCGGCATAACCGCCCGGCAGCTCGGCCCAACCGAGCTTGGTCAGCGTCGCCTTCTGGAACGCGAAGGCCTCGGGCACGGTCGCCCTCGCCGCGTAGAAAAGCCGAGCAACCTGACGCGACCCCGGCCCCTCGGACAGGGGCAGCCTCGGGAACGCGGACAGGTCGATCACCTTCGCCGCCTCCTCGACCGTCGGGGGCTTCGAGGTGGGGGCCTGAGCCGCCGCGAAGGCGGGCAAGAACGCGATCCATCCCAGGAACAATAGGCGCTTCATCGTGCCTCGTTGGTTTTGAACGGATGCAGGTGCGGCGGCGTGCCGTGAGTCGGATCATCGCCTTTGATCCTTGACTCTACCTTCGGATTCCTGACGTGTGTCGCGATGGCCGCGCAGAGCCGTCGATCGCCCGCGGCTCGGCCGGTGAATCCAGGCCAGCGTGTCTAATCGCTTAAGTTAGCGTCTCCCGGCGAACTTATCGGGACAATGTTGCCGAAGAACGACACGGCCGGCCATTCCCTGGGGTCCGGTCACCATTCACTCGTGGATGGCGTAGAATCGCCGATCCTTCTGCCTGCATGCATCGTCTTCAACTTCATGACATCCTGGCTCGATCCACTTGGGATCACCCCGAGGTCACTTCGATCTCCGGGCCCGCAAGTCGTCCGGCCGCGAGGCGATCTTTGATGAGACTGCGAAACGATGCGGCCCGTCTTCCCCGGGTCGTTGCGTCGAGGCGTCGGAATGACCGGACGGCGATCGGGTTCGGCCGTGGGCCCACCTTCGATTCTCTGGAGGTCAGGGCGCTTCTGGCAACGATCCCGATCTACTCGACCGGCGTCGCCGCAAACGGCGAGCTGGCGGTCCCCGGATCGGCGGAGGTCCACTTCCAGCTGGTGAGTTCCCCCACCGGCGCGAACCAAAATTTCGTGATGAATCCGCCCCCGGACGTCTTTGTCGCCAACGGGCCCACCTCGCAGTGGATCGGCCCCACGGCCGACCCGTTCCTGGGCACGGATTCGGGCGACTTCGTCTACCGGCAGACGTTCGACCTGACGGGGCTCGACCCCACCACGGCCGTGCTCCACCTGCAACTCGCCTCCGACAATGACAGCCGGGTCTTCCTGAATGGGGTCGACACGAACGTCGCGTTGATCCAGGGGTCCCTCTACGCATTCGACTACGAAACGCTCCACCCGTTCACCATCGCGACGGGCTTCCGGGCGGGCTACAACACGCTCGAGATCGTCGTCCACAACGACTATTCGGCCACGGGCCTGCGGCTCGACCTGAGCGGGACGGCCGATCCGGCGGATCCGTCGCTCCCGGTGTACCCGGCGAACGTCTCCCTCGCCTCGGCGGTGCAGGGGGCCTCGACGACGGCCGTCCAGGGCACCCTGACCGGCGCCAGGCACGACGCGGTGTACACGGTCGAGTTCTTCGCGGGGATGACCACCAGCCCTCCCTTGTCGGTGGCTCCCGGCGTGCCCGCCGCCTCGATCACGGTGACGACCGACTCGATCGGGACGGCCGGATTCAGTGCGGTGCTCCCCACTTCGCTCACGCCAGGTCAGTACGTCTTCGCCCGGGCGATCAGTGCCGACGGCGCGCCCGGAGACTTCTCCGCGCCGATCCCGGTCACGGCCCATTCGGACCTTTCGGTCACCTACCTGGCCTCGGCGTCGACGCCCGTGGTGGGGGAGGAATATCCGCTGACCTTCCGGGTCACCAACAACGGCCCATCGCCGGCCACGGGGGTCGCCCTCGACGAAACATTCTTCGATGATTTTATGGCGGCCAGGTTCTCGGCCCCGACCGGCCCGATCACCTACGATCCGAGGTTCATCTCGTTCGCCGTCGGCCGCCTGGAACCGGGCGAATCGGTCACTCTGATCGCCTACATCGCGCCAGCGGCCGCCGGTACGTTCCGCGTCGTGACGTCGGTCAGGAGTGATTCCGTCGAGGTCTCGCCCGGCGATGAGACGTTGAATCTCGTGCTGACGGTGGCCCCGGCCCCCCTGCCGCCGCCCGTCCTGCCCGACCTGTCGGTCGAGTTTCTGACGACGGCGACAACCCCCGTGGCGGGCGTGGACTATCCATTGACCTTCCGGGTCACCAACCACGGCCAGGCAACCGCCACGGAAGTCAGGCTGTCCGCGACGATCCCCGGAGGGCTCGCCCTGACGGCCTCGGCCGGCTCGACGGGCCAGGTGTCCGGCGACGCCGGGACCGCCACCCTGATCATCCCGTCCCTCGCCCCGGGCGAGTCGGCGACGCTGACCATCTCCGTGCGCTCGGCCGCCGCAGGCGCCTTCCCGGTGACGGCCTTGGCGACCAGTGCCGAAGGGGACGCCCACGCCGGGGACGAGACCGCCCAGCTCGTCCTGGCGGTCGCCCCCACGCCCCCGTCCATCACCAAGTCGGACGACCCGACGCCGCCGAGCCCGCCGGCCGTGCCCGTGCCCCCGACCCTGCCAGTACCCGTGCCCCCAACCCTGCCCGTGCCCATGCCCACGCCCATACCCATGCCAGGTCCGGTCGTCACCTCGGTGCGCCGCTTCGGCGTCCGCCGCCAGCTGACTCAGGTCATCCTGACCTTCGACCAGCCGCTCGATCCGGTGCGGGCGATCGAACTGTCGAATTATCAGGTCGTTCTCGCGGGGGCCGACGGCAAGTTCCAGACCGCCGACGATCGCCGGGTCTCGCTGGCCCTGGCTTCGTACAACCCGGAGGCCCGGACGGTCACGCTGGTCCTGAACCGCAGGCTTTCCTTGCAGCAGACGTACCAGGTCGTTGCCCGCGGGGATGGGCCCCGGGGCGTCGCCGACCTCCAGGGCCAACCCCTGAACTCGTCGGCCGAGGGAATCCGGGGCCTCCCGTATCGCGCCGCAGTCCGTGGCTACGGACCCGTTCCCAAACCCGCCGCCCGGCTCATGTCGTTGCGCAGGCATTGACCAAGTCCGGCGTCGATCCCGGTGAGCCCCCGGGATCGACGCCCCTTGGGCGCATCGGGCGGCCGACGGCGGCGTCGAATCCTCGGAACGCGGACCTCACCACGAGCGAGGCCCCGGCGGCCTGGGCGGCGGTGACGATCAGCCAGGCGGCCGCGATGAGCCAGTGGCTCGACCCATCGCGGATGCCGATCGCGGCGAATTGAGGCGGTCTCCTCGAATGGAGGGCGGCGTGGACGTCGTCGTAGGAGAGCAGCGAGACCCAGGCCTGGAACGGCATCGAGCCGACGGCCAGCAGGACGCTCGCCAGACCTGGCAGGACGAATGGCAGGGACCCCAGGCTGATCAGGAGGAGCAAGGGGCCGATGGTCTTCGAGGTGGCCTCGCCCCGGTCGCGTGCCCGCAGCGACGCGGAGACGCCCAGGGCCGAGAAAAGCACGGTTGAGATGGCCGCCCCGGCGAGCGTGGCCAGGTATCCGACCGGATGCACGGCGCCCGCCAGCAGCCCGACCGTCCAGAAGACGAGCAGCAGGTAGCCGAGGCCGCGGGCCTTCCAGATCGCCCCGAGCATCTTGGCCCTCAGGATCTCGTGCCCGGACAGCGGCGTGCCGATCAGGCCGAGCCAGGTCTCGCGCTCACGCTCGGCCGCCACGCTCTCCGCGGCGAACCCGGCCACCATCATGAGGAACATGACGTCGAAGATTGCTGTCACCTGCCTCAGCAGGATGTTGAATTCCAACCGTGCCTGCCCAGGCTCGGGGCCGAGAGACGCCCCGGTCATCTTGCCGACGAGCACGCGCGCGAGTGGGTTCAGCTCGGGCAGAGTCGGATGCCCGTGGGAGGGAACATAGCCGTTTCGAAACAGTTCGGCGAAGGCGGGGATCGCGAACCACGAGGCGGCATAGGCGAGCAGCCCGAGCCAGACCGCGTTCACGGTCCAGCCAACCGCCCACATGATGAGGCCAACGGTCCGGGGGGGATACATCTCCCGCCAGAGCACCGGGTCGTCGCCGCAGGCGGGCCGGGGATACCAGCGGGAGAGCATGGCGCGTCGTCGATCGCGACCGTCCAGGTCGTAGACGGCGCGGGAGGCCGGTCGCAGGCGGGCGATCGCCCAGAGGACGAGCATCGCGGCGGCGACCCCCTGGATCGCGATCATCCGCGACACCGTGTCGACCAGCGGCCCGCGAGGGGCCGCGCCCAGCAGGCTCAGGCCAGGCCCGAGCGGGCTGCTGTCGAGCACCGGCAAGGCGACCGGCAGCACCCAGGGCGCGGCGGCCGGCCACACGCGGGGCAGGATGAGCACGGCGATTGAGGGGAAGCTCAACCAGGAGATCGCCAGGGAGACCGTCGACGACGCGGCCCGCGTGGCCGTCCGGGCGACGGCCGAGATGGCAACCGCCAGGGCCGCCAGCGTAAACGCCGTCGAGGCGAGCCCCGCGCAAGCGAGAAGGATCAGCCTCGGGTCCACACCCCCGAATGACACCATCAGGATGAGCGCCGGCACCAGGGCGGCCCATCCATTGGCGAGCCGGACAAGGCCCGCCCCCAGAGTCCCACCGACGATCTCGGCGGCCGACGCCTGGGTCGCCAGCAGCGAGTCCAGGCTCTTGCGGTCACGCTCCGAGGCGATCGCCGGGGCCAGGAAGGCGGGGATGAGACACAGCAGGGAAACGACCTCGACCGAGACGATCAGGCCGAAGGTTGTGCGAGCGAACGAGGCGGCGCCTGCCACCGAGGAACGGTCCCAGCCCCGCCAATCCCAGACCACGACGCAGGCCGTGATGATCGCCGTCATCAGGATCAGCGGCGTGCAACGCTCGGAGAACGCCGTCCCGCGACGGGTCGAGGCGATCAACTCGCGCCTGAGGTACGCCAAGACGAACATTCCTGGATCTCTGGCATTCCAACGACATCTGTCATAATCACGGACATTAGACGGCGCCGGTCATGCGGCGGCAATGGGTTGGCGCCCTGGAAATGGCGACGGGCCGAGATGGGCGGGCGGGCCGAGATCTCGGCCCTTCGACGTTGAATTCAGCGGCGGTCAGGGCCGGGGACCGCGGCCACCGTCTCGGGCGTGATGCGGTAGAGGATGAAGGCGCGGTCGTCGACACTGGAGGAGGAGGCGCGGAGGATCGGGCCCTGGGAGAGGGTTTCAACTCGACCGAGACGGGCCAGGTCGGGCAGATCCCTTGAGCGGGCCAGGACGGCGAAGGGGGGGCCGGCCTGGGTCGAGGAGGCGGCGGCGAGCGACTCGATGCCCTGGTGCCAGGTGGCGGGGCGGGCGAAGGAGAAGAGGCGGATGGCCAGGTCGTGCGGGACCGGGCCGAAGGGGGTCGGGTAGGGCGTCCGGTCCCAGTCGTCGTAGAGCAAGGCCAGGGGTTCGCCGGCCTCGAGCGCGGCGGCGGCTTCCTCGTAATAGGCCCACTCGGATCCGCGGCGGTCGAGCAGGGGGCCTAGCAGGGGATAGCCCAGCGCGAAGCCGAAACCCAGCAGCGTGAAGGCCACCCGGGCGCACCGGACTGGCGAATAGCCCCTGATGGCCAGCCGGTGGGACCAGTGGACGAGGCCGAGCGCGGACCAGATGGCGAAGGGGGGAAGCGCGTGGATCGCGTAGTGGCCGTTCTTCACCGTGGCCATCGACAGCAACGCCAGGGGGGCCGCCGCCCAGGCCCAGAGCAGGCGGTCGATTCCGCCGCGCCCTCGGGCCGGCCAGGCGCGTCGCCACGACGTCCAGGCCCCCGCGATGGCCCAGGGGGTCCAGGGGAGGGTCTGGCCGAGCACGGCGAGCGGGTAAGTGAGCCTCGATCCGCCGGCGAAATGTTCGGGATTGGCGGCGAAGCGGTCGCTGACGTGCAGCGTCCAGAGGCCCAGGACCGACGGGTGCCGCGCGATGACCAGGGCCGGCCAGGTTAGGGCCAGCGCCGCCGCGAGCATCCAGCCTTTGCGCCAGCGAAGGGCCCGGAAGGTGGGCATATCGCGGTCCCAGAGTAGCACCGGCACCGTCGCCGCGGCGACGAGCACCGCGCCGAAGCCGATGCCTTTGGCCAGCGACAACGTGCCCAGCAGCCCGAACAGGGCCCAGCGCCAGGCCCGGTTCCCGGCCGGGACGGGCCCGGGGTCGTCGACCAGGGTGCGGAGGAGCGAGTCTTGCCGGAGGCGGTCGAAGGCGACGATGGTCCAGGTGATGAGCGCGGCGAGGTGGATGTCGGCCTCGGCGAGCCGACCCCGGGTGACGGCCCAGGCGGTGGTGGCCTGGACCAGGCCGGCGAGCAGGCCGACCGGGCCGCCGAACCGGCGCGCGGCGAGCGTGGCCACGCCGAGCGAGACGGCCATCGAGGCGAGCGCCGACGGGAACCGGGCCACGGCCGCATTCACCCCTCCGGCGATGAGCCCGGAAGCAGCCACGAGCCAGGTGGGCAGGGGGGGCTTTTCCAGCCAGGGCTGGCCATTCACCCTGGGGACGAGCAGTCCGCCGCCGTCGATCATCTCGCGCGCGGGCTGCGCCACGAAGGCCTCGTGGTAGGTCAACCGGGCGGAGGAGCCCAGCCCCGGCAGCAGCGTCAGGGCGGCCATCGCGACCACCAAGGCCCCGCGCGACAGGCCCAGCCGAGCCTCGGGCATCGTCAACGTCGGGGACCTCCCATGGCTGCAAACCCAGGGGTCCGGCGGGCGTCCTTGCCCGGGACCGACCCGGATTTGACCACCGATCGGCAAATCCAACCAGCCGAATCCGGCCGGGAACCGGGGGTGCCACACGACCGAGCGGCGCGATGTTTGCTTCCGAGCCAGTGGATCCGATCGAGATGAGCCCGATCCGAGGAGACGCACCGATGAGCACGATCCTGGCACCGGAACGCGAGCGTGCCCGGCCCGATGGATGGCCGCGTGAGATTGCCCACGACCTGGCCTATCTGCGAACCGGGATCGTCAACGTCTACTTCCACGGCCCGCCCGGGGCGGGAGACCGGGGCTGGGTGCTGGTCGACGCCGGCCTGCCCGGCTGGACCGGGTCAATCATCGAGGCCGCGGCCCGGCGGTTCGGCCCGTCATCGGGCCCGTCGGCCATCGTCCTGACCCACGGCCACTTCGACCACGTGGGGGCCCTGCCCGCGCTGGCCCAGCGGTGGGACGTGCCGGTTTATGTGCATGACCTGGAGATGCCCTACGTCACCGGCCGGTCGAAGTACCCACCCCCCGACCCGACCGTCGGCGGCGGCGCGATGGCATCCCTGTCCTGGCTCTATCCGCGAGGGCCGATCGAGCTTGGTGGCAGGGCCAGACCCCTGCCGGCCGACGGCAGCGTGCCGGGCATGGCCGGCTACCGCTGGATCCACACGCCGGGCCATTCCCCGGGCCACATCGCCCTCTTCCGCGACGAGGACGGGACCCTGATCGCCGGCGATGCCTTCGTCACCGTCAAGCAGGAATCACTGCTGGCCGTGGCCGCGCAGGCCCCCGAGATCCACGGCCCGCCCGCCTACTTCACCTGCGACTGGAAGTCCGCCGCGACCTCCGTGCGAGAGCTGGCCGCCCTCGAGCCGAAGCTCGCCGCCACCGGCCACGGAATCCCCCTCTCCGGCCCCTCGATGCTGGCAAGCCTGCACGAGCTGGCAAGAGACTTCGACCGCCGTTCCATCCCCTCCCACGGCCGCTACGCCCACCAACCCGCGCGAACCGACGCCGACGGAATCGTCTCCATCCCCCCCGACGTCGGCCACCCGATCGGTGCGCTGGCGGCGGGGCTTGGCCTGGGATTGGTGGCCGGGATGATCGCGGGAAACCGGCGCAGGCGGGCCTGAGGAAAATTCCTCCGGGGCCGAACCCCACGGCATCGATCTCGACCGATCGGCTTCACTTCCCCCTGGCTTGCAGGAATTCCAGGAGTTGTTGCGAGAACACCCGGTCCTGCATCGCAAGCCAGCAACGGGCCGACGTCACCTGGGCCGGCGTCGGGATCGCGCCGTCATCCAGGTCGCGCATCCCGTCGGCCAGGTCGTTTTCCAGGAATTCCGCAAGCTGCGGGAGGGTCTCCGGGGGCAATTCCCCGAGGACCAACGAAGGGTCGCCCGGGTCGACGAGATTCAGGCAATCCACTACGAGTTCTTGGCTCGTCTTCGTGCCCTTGGAATATCTGTCGATGAGTTCGTACATATTTATGATTCTTGTTTCCCCCATTCGGCGATCCGGGCCGCATTCCATGCGATCCAAATATGCAAAGCACAGAAACCGCCACCGTTTGGCTTGCGTGTCTATTTATCCGAGACGACGTACGTTCACGGATCGAGCCAATCGACCAGACGCAGATTGGGGATGTTGCGAAAGTCGGCAGTATTATGTGTGACGAGGGTGAGGTTATGGACAAGGGCGACGGAAGCGATCATCAAGTCCATCACAGGAACCGAGAGGCCCGTGCGGAGCAGGGCACCCCGGACCAACCCGAAACGCTCCGCGCATTCCTCGTCAAAAGGAAGAACGGAGACGTCCAAGAGGAGGTCCCCGATCTTCTGAAGCAAGGGGGAGTGATTGGGGACGTGATACGCCCCGGCGTAGAGTTCCGCGAGGACGACGGTCGGAATAAAGAGGCCCCCGCCGTGCTGGATGAATCGATGGGCAAGGCCCGCGGGCCGGCGAAAGTGGGCGGCGCAGATGTTGGTATCGAGCAGGTGACTCATTCGATCCCTTGAGGCCGTCGTTCGCGGGCCCGGTCTTGCTGGATCTCATCGAAGACGGCGTCCAGCTCGGGATGATCGGTCCAGCCGCCGGCGGATCTGAGGATTCCCTCGCCCCACGGTGTGGGCTTGGGAGCAATCGTCAGACGTACCTCGACCTCCTCACCTTCAACGAGGCCGAGGTCGCGGTCGAGTTCAATCGTCTTGCCGCGGATCACGCCCTTCGCGAGCCTTGAGGTCATGCTGCACCTCCGTAGTCGGTGTCGGGCAGGGAAAAAATCAGGAGAGCAGGAACTCCAGGTCGTCGCGGGAGAGGTTGGGGAGGAGGCGGCCGTCTCCTTCGAGGATGGACTCGGCGAGCTCTCGCTTCTTCTGCTGGAGTTCGAGGATCTTCTGCTCGACGGTGTCGCGGCAGATGAGGCGGTAGGCGAAGACGTTCTGGGTCTGGCCGATCCGGTGGGAGCGGTCGATGGCCTGGGCCTCGACGGCGGGGTTCCACCAGGGGTCGAGCAGGTAGACGTAGCCGGCCGAGGTCAGGTTCAGGCCGAGGCCGCCGGCCTTCAGGCTGATCAGGAAGACGGGGACCGTCGGGTCGGTCTGGAACCGCTCGACGCGCTCGGCGCGGTCGCGGGTCTGGCCGTCGAGGTATTCGTAAGTGATGTTCTCGGCTTCGAGGCGGTCGCGGACCAGGCCGAGGAACTTGGTGAACTGGGAGAAGATGAGGACCTTGTGCCCCTCGGCGATGACCTCGGCGAGCTGGGGCAGGAGCATGTCGAGCTTGGCGCTGGGCTCGCCGCCGCGCGAGGGGTCGATGAGGCCGGGGTGGCAGGCGGCCTGGCGGAGGCGGAGGAGGGCCTCGAGGATCTCGATGTTGTTGGCGCGGGTGGCCTCGCCGGCCTCGCGGCGGAGCAGGGCGCCGCGGTAGTGCTCGCGGAGGTCCTCGTAGGTCTTGCGCTGGGCGGGCTCCATGTCGCAGTGGAGGATCTGCTCGGTCTTCTCGGGGAGGTCCTTGACGACCTGCGTCTTGGTCCTGCGGAGGATGAACGGCTTGAGGGCCTTGGCCAGGGCGGCGCGGGCGGCGTCGTCGGTGCCGGCGGAGCCGCCGGTGTGGCGCTTGAAGACGCCGGCGGTGCCGAGCATGCCGGGGTTGAGGAACTCGATGATCGACCAGAGCTCGCCGAGGTGGTTCTCGATGGGCGTGCCGCTCATGGCCAGGCGGTGGCGGCCGCGCAGCAGGCGGGCGGCCTTGGAGGCCTGGCTGTCGGCGTTCTTGATCGCCTGGGCCTCGTCGAGGATGACGTAGTCGAACTCGCGCTGGGTGAGCTCGGCGATGTCGGACCGCATATTCCCATACGTGGTGACGACGAGGTCGTAGTCGCTGAACTGCTCGCGGAGGGCGGCGCGGCCGGGCCCGGTGTAGTCGAGCACGCGGAGCCTGGGGGTGAAGCGGGTCGCCTCCTGGATCCAGTTGAAGACGAGCGACCTGGGGACGACGATCAGGGAGGGGGCCTTGGCCTTGCGGCGGGCGCGTCGGCCCTGGAGCAGGGCGAGGACCTGGACGGTCTTGCCCAGCCCCATGTCGTCGGCCAGGATGCCGCCGAAGTCGAACTTCTGGAGGTATTCGAGCCAGCCGAGGCCCTCGCACTGATAGGGCCGAAGCTCGCCGCGGAAGCCGGCGGGGGCCTCCTTGGGGGCGACGCCGTCGAACGTGCGCAGCTCCTGGCGGACCTTGGCGAAGGGGGCGTCGACCTTGATCTCGCCCTGGGCGGCGAGGAGCGAGTCGATGAGGCCGACCTGGGCCCTGCCGAAGCGGATGTGGCCGTCCTCGGTGGTCCCCATCTCGGCGATCATGCCGTACTGCTTGATCCAGGCCTCGGGCAGGACGCCCATCGAGCCGTCGCCGAGCTGGATCATGTCGTCGCCGCGCTTGGCGGCGGCCAGGACGTCGGGCAGGGAGAGCGACTGGTCGCCGAAGTCGACGCGGCCGTCGAGCTCGAACCAGTCGATGCCGCTGGAGACGGAGAGCTTGAACTCGCCGGCGGGCCGGATCAGCTTGCCTTCGGCCTCGACGCGCCATCCGGCGGCGACGAGCTCGAGGGAGACGGGGGTCATCCGCTTGGGGGGCAGCTCGAGGGTGCCGGGGTCGAGCCGGATGTCCTTGGCCTCGCGGAAGCCCAGCTCGAACAGCTTGATGGCGGCCTTCGCCTCGGTGTCCTCGTCGCGGAAGATGACCAGCCCCAGCTCGCTGCGCACGGCGAGGCGGCCGGGGGGGTCGACGGGGATGGAGATGCCGTCGTAGAGGAACGTCAGCTCGCCCAGGAGGCGGTCGGGGCCGCCGTAGGTCTGGCGCGGGGTGCGCAGGGTTAGGCAGGCCTGGGGGGGAGTGGCCACCTCGACGAGGGGGAGCGACTCGATGAGCTCGGCGGGGGCGACCCTGGATTCGAGGAGGATCTTGCCGAGCATGGTGTCTTGCTGCGGGCCGTCGAAGACGAGCTCCTTCTCATGGCGGAGGCGGGCGACCCAGAGCGCGACGCCGGAGTCGTCGAATCGGGCGATGCGGCCGGCGCCCAGGGCGAGCAGGCCCGGGACGATCAGGAGCGGCTCGATGAGGTCCATCCGCTGCTCGCCGGGGCCGCGCGGGTCGTTGCGGCGGAGCGACCCACGCCAGGTCCAGCGCTTGCCGGAGGGGTCGCACTTGATGTCGATGCCGAACCGCCAGGGGGGTCCGTCGTCCCAGCGAGTGGTGGGCGGATCGTCCTCGCCATCGGCGCGCCTGAGCCTGAGGCGGCCGCTGCGGGCCAGCCGCTCGACGAGGTCGGCCTGGACGTCGGGCCGGACGAGATAACGGCGGGTGCCGGCGGTCTCGGGGTGGCTGGACGAGTTGGTGGACGACTGGGCCTGCTCCATCAAGTCGAGCAGCTCGCGATCCTCGGGGTCGTACCGCCCGGGTGCGCCGGCGGGGGTGTGCCACCAGGGGCGCAGGGGGCCCCACTCGCCGGTGGGCCTGCGTTCGCGGCGAGCCAGGTCGATGACGACCTGATTCTGGGCCAGCGAGGCGGGGACGTCGAGCACGTAGATGAGAAGCCGCTTGGTGTTGCGCGCGGCCTGCTGCTTGGTGGCGACCTTCTTCAGGGGGCGGGGCTCGGGGCGGGCGGCGACGGGCTTGCCGTTGACATAGATGAGGCCCGGCGACCGGCCCGGGACCTGACCCTGCTGGGGCCGCTGCGGCGGCATGCCGGGCCGGGTCGGCGCGTTGCCCTGGGGGGGCGGCATGGGCCCGGGGCCGTTGCCCGTGGCGGTGCGCCTGCGGTTGTTAATCTGCTGGTTGCGGCCCTGATTGCGGCCCTGCCCGGGGCCCGGGGGCTGCGGCTGGCCCTGGCCATAGCCGCCTTGCGGGCCATAGCCGGACGTATTCCCGTATCCGCCGGGGCCCTGGGGGGGGCCGCCTTGCGGGATGTAGCCCTGCGGGGGGCCGTAACCCTTGGAACCACCCCCCTGCTGCGGGCCATAGCCGGGGGCCTGGCCCTGGTAGGGTCGCTGCGCGGGATAGTCGGCGGGGGGCCGCTGCGCAGGTGGGTTGTTGGCGTGGCGTGGCGTGCTGGTCGGTCGCTGCGCGGGATAGTCTCTGGGAGGCCGGGGCGCGGGGTAATCGGCCGGGGGGCGGGGCCCGGGGAAGTCCTTGGAGTTGCCGTACTCGTTGATGAACGGGCCCTGGGTGTAATTCTGGGGGCCGAAGGGGGGGTAGTGCTGGTCGCGGTCGCCGGGGCCCGCGACCGGCTCGACGTCAACTTGCTTGGGAGTGTCGCTGATCAGGCGGAGCGGGCGCGAGGGGGGGGCGGCCAGCAGGGCGAGGTTGTCCGAGGCGAGGATGGTGGCCCAGAGGTGCTTGCAGGGGACGCCGTCGGGGGCGAAGTAGGGGCAGGAGCAAGACGCGTGCAGCCGTCCGCCGCGCATCCGGAGCTTGACGCGGTAGGAGGTGGTGCCGCGAACCTTGGCGGCGACGATCTCGCCCGGCCTGGACGAGGTGACCGAGACGCGCCCCTTGGCGAAGTAAGACTGGCCGCGGGCGCGGACCCCCTCGGCGAAGTCGCGGAGGAGCTTGGGGGCGAGGGCCAGCGACGAGTCGCGCGAGGGCTGCGGCTGCTGCTGCTGGGACCGGTGGTCGGCCGGCCGTTCGCGGCGCCTGCCTCCCTGACCGGCGGCGGGCCTGCCGTTGCCCTGCGGCGGCGGCGGCGGGGCGTTGCCGGATTCGCGACGCCTGGTGTTCTGGCCCGGCCCATTGCCCTGCGGCGGCGGGGCGTTGCCCTGCGGGGGGGCGTTGCCCTGCGGGCCGGGCCGCTGCTGCGGCCTGCGGCCGCGCGGCCGGTTCTGGCCGGCGTCGCGGTCGTATCGGGGGCCGCGTTCGCGGTCCCGGTTGACGTGCGGATCGGGGGGCGGGCCCGGCTCGGGGTCGCGCGGCCGATCCTGGGGCCCTCGCTCGGCGTCGTGGGGCCGATCATGGGAGCCCCGCTCGGCGTCGCGATCCCTGTCCGGACCGCCCGAGGGAGGGGTCGATCCCGCATTATTCCAGAAATCACCATTCACGGAATCAAGCGAGCCGTGACCGGCCAGCCCCGCACGTCCTCGGTCTCCCGGGCGAGCGCCGGCGTCGCCGACAGCTCGGCCACGCCCGGTCGTCCCGGATCCACGATACTCAACGGCCCGACGGGCCGCCCGCTTCGACGAACGCCATCCCGAACCTGCACGAACCTCGAACCTGGCGCATCGAACCTACTGAGAACTCCCGGGGCGCACCGCGCCGCCCCCCACTGCTGCCCCGCGAGTCGATCTCCCGCCGGCCGGCCGGCCCGTCATCGGGCCTCGGTGTCGGGCCTCGGCGGCCCCAAATCCCGGCCGGGACAGGCTCAGACGTCGAGATTCTTGACCTCCAGCGCGTGCTTCTCGATGAACTGGCGCCGGGGCTCGACGTCGTCGCCCATCAGGGTGGTGAACAGGTCATTGGCCGCGGCCACGTCGTCCAGGCGGACCTGCATCAGCGTCCGCCGCGACGGGTCCATGGTGGTCTCCCAGAGCTGCTCGGCGTCCATCTCGCCGAGACCCTTGAACCGGGTGATCTTCATCCCCTTCTCGCCCAGCTTGCGCACGGTGGCGACCAGCTCGCGCAGGTCCATCAGGGGGTGAGACTCGCCGTCGCGTTGCAGGAGGAACCGGGGGGGCGGGTCGTCGCCGGTGATTTCCAGCGGCAGGAGGACGTCGGCCCGCAGGCCGAACTCGTCGCGGAGCCTGGCCAGGAATTTGTTGAGCGTGCGGACCTCGTGGAGCTCGGTGACGCGGTCGGCCGAGGCGGCCTCGGCCTCAGCCTCGGCGGGTTCGGGTTGCCCGCCGCTCGCGGCGTCGAGGCTCGCCTGCACCTGATCGTCTTCCAATTCATCGGCCGTGTAAAGATGGCGCTCCCGAGAACCGTCCTTCACGATGAACAGGGGCAACATCCCGGCGCGGGGGTCGGCCTTGGGGTCGGTGGCCGGATGCGCCAGCGCCAGGAACGGCCTGAGCGGCCGGTTGCGGCGGCCGAAGGCACGCAGGGCGTTGTCCAGGCCGGTGACGACCTCCAGGAGGGCCTGCAGGCGGGCCCCGTCGATCGGTTCGGCGGCCTGGCCTTCCGTGGGGCGTGCGGGCTCCAGGCGGGCCCCGTCGAGGCCGGCGCCGTTGAGGATCGCGTTCATCGCCACGTCGGTCTGGACGTAGCGCCGCTCTTTCTTGTTCGCCATCATGTACAGCGGCGGCTGGGCCACGTAGAGGTGTCCCTCGGCCACCAGGCGGGGCATCTGGCGGTAGAAGAAGGTCATCAGCAGGGTCCGGATGTGCGACCCGTCCACGTCGGCGTCGCTCATCATCACGACCTTGCCGTAGCGCCTGCGGGAGGGGTCTTCCTCCTCGCCGATGCCGTTGCCGACGGCCGTGATGATGTTGCGGACCTCTTCGTTGCCCAGGACCTTGTCGAGCCTGGCGCGCTCGACGTTGAGGATCTTGCCTCGGAGCGGGAGGATGGCCTGGTAGAGCCGGTCCCGGCCCCCCTCGGCGGTCCCGCCCGCGGAGTCACCCTCGACGAGGAACAGCTCGCTGGACTCCTGGTCGCGGCTGGTGCAGTCCATGAGCTTGCCGGGCAGCCCGCCGCCGGAGAGGACCCCCTTGCGGTTGCGGACCAGCTCGCGGGCCTTGCGGGCCGCCTCGCGGGCCTCGGCCGCCAGCAGGGCCTTGGCGATGACCTTCTTGGCCGCGGCGGGGTTCTGCTCGAGGAACTCGGCCAGCTTGTCGTTGACGATCTTGGCGACGATCCCCTCGACCTCGCCGTTGCCCAGCTTGGTCTTCGTCTGCCCCTCGAACTGGGGGTCGGGGACGCGGACGCTGACGATGGCGGTGAGGCCTTCCTTGAAGTCCTCGCCGGTGATGGCCAGGTCCTTCGACTTGGCCGGGGCGGCCGCCTTGGCGTAGTTGTTCAGCGACCGGGTGAGCGCCGACCGGAAGCCGGTCAGGTGCGTCCCCCCCTCGATCGTGTGGATGTTGTTGCAGTACGAGACGACGTTCTCGCTGATCGACTCGTTGTACTGCACCGCGATCTCGACCTCGACGCCGCGGTCTTCGTCGCGCCCCTGGAGCACCATCGGCGGGTGGATCGGCGTCTGCGCCCGGTTGAGGTAAGTGACGAACTCGGCGATCCCCTCGGACGAGAAGAACTCCTCGACCTTGGGCTCCTCGCTCCGCTCATCCTTCAGCGAGATCCTGACCCCCTTGTTGAGGTAGGACAGCTCGCGGAGCCGCTTCTCCAGGATGTCGTAGTCGAACGTCGTGCGGGCCTGGAAGATGGTCGCGTCGGGGAGGAATCGGATCCGGGTGCCGGTGGTCCGGGTGGTGCCGAACGGGCGGACTTCGCCGACGGCGACCCCCTGGCGATAGTCCTGGCGCCAGACCTGGCCGTCGCGGTGGACCTCGGCCTCGAGCCACTCGGACAGGGCGTTGACGACGGTGACGCCGACGCCGTGCAGGCCGCCGGAGACCTTGTAGGTATCGTGGTCGAACTTGCCGCCGGCGTGGGGGGTGGTCAGGACGACTTCCAGCGTGCTCTTGCCGGTCTCGTGGAGGCCGACGGGGATCCCGCGGCCGTCGTCGACGATGGAGACCGACTCGTCGACGTGCACCGTCACGTTAATGTTGGAGCAGTGGCCGGCCATGGCCTCGTCGATCGAGTTGTCGACCACCTCATAAATGAGGTGGTGGAGCCCCCGGGACGTGACGTCGCCGATGTACATGCTGGGGCGCAGGCGGATGGCCTCGATGCCTTCCAGGACGCGGATGTTGGACTCATTGTAGCCGGGCTTGATGGCGCCGGCGCCGTTGCCGTTCTCGGCCCCACGCTCCATCTCGGTCGTCTCGTCGGTCTTGCTCGGAGCCATCGTGCGTTCACCTCGGTCGGGCCAGCAAGGCGGAGGGCCAACGGGCGTTTGCGTCGCGGGCGGCGGATGGGGCGGGACGGTGCAGGGGACGCGGCCCTTGGGTTCGGGGCGGGTCGCCCCGGCCGGCTAGAGAGACGGCTTGCGTGGTGCCCTGGGCGCGACCCGGGGCCCTTTGGTGGCCGAGGTCGTCCCCGGTGGTGCGGGTGCCGGGTCGGGTCGGGCCTCGTCGGCCGCGGTGTCGATCCTGGCCTTGGGCCTGGGTTTCTCCGGCTCGTCCACCCCCCCCACGCGGAAGCGGATGTCGTGGACGACGGTGCCCGGTGCGTCGCGGCGCAGGGACGCCAGCAGGGCGGGCTTGCGGAAGGCGGCCAGTTCTTCGAGCAGGGCGGGGTTGGCCACGGTGACGTTCAGGACGCCCCGGCGGACGCCCCCGAGTCGGGTCTGGCGGCAGGCCGGCTCGCCGACCGCCTCGTTCCAGGCCGTTTCCAGCTCGCCGACGGCCCGGATCCGGCTGTAACCCCGGGCGGCGAACAGCTCGCCCAGGATGTCCGACAGCGACCTCGGTCCGCGACGATTCGGGCTCTGCATGGAAGAGGTCACCTCGCTTGCGACGTGCGGCCCGCAGCACGCCACGTCGCCCCACGTGAACGGTTTTCCATCATACGCGGATCGGGCCCGCGCCGCAACGGGCGGGGCCCCCCGCCGGCCGACTTGCCCGGCGGGTGCGTGGGCCGGCCCCCCGGCGGCGGTCAGGGGCGGTCGCGGGTCAGGGGCATGACGACGTAGGTGTACTGGTCCTCGGTCTTGAAGACGGCCGCGTTCTTGTGGTCGATCAGCTCGGCGGTCAGGGCCGCGCCGTCGTCGAGGGTCTTCAGCGCGTCGACCAGGTAGCGGGGGTCGAACGTGATCTCGACGGTCTTGCCCTCGTAGTTGATGGGCAGCTCGACGACGGAGCTGCCGGCGTCGGGGGCCTGGCTGGTGAGGACGAGCTTGCCCGTCTCGAACCGGAAGTCGACCCCCCGGCTCTCCTCGCTGGTGACGATGGAGGCCTGCTCGACGGCCAGCCGCAGGGTGCCGACCTCGAGCGGGACGCGGACGTCGACCTGGGCGGGGAAGACGTCCTGATAGCGGGGGAAGCGGCCCTCGACCAGGCGGCTGTAGATGACCGCGCGGTCGGTCCGCACTAGCACCGCGGAGCCCGACTGGAAGGCCAGGTGGACCGGCGGGTCCTGGTCGTCGAGGTTGCGCTCGATGAGCTTGAGGGCCTTGACGGGGATGACGGGGCTGCCGGCCGGGCTGACGGCGCCGTGCTCGGCCTCGGCCGGGGCGACCATCCGGGCCAGCCGCCTGCCGTCGGTGCCGACCATGGTGATCGACTCGTCGGTGAGCTCGACGAGGACGCCCCCCAGGGCGTATCGGGTGCTCTCCACGTCGGTGGCGAACATGGTCCGGCGGATGAGCCTGCGGAGGTCGGCCGCGGCGATGGTGTGGTAGCTGACGGCGGCGAAGTCGGGCACCTCGGGGAAGAGGTTGGGGTCTTCCGCCGGCAGCTTGAACTGGCTGTAGGTGCCGCGGACGACGAGCTGGTCATCGACCACCTCGACGTAGAGGTCCCCGTCGGAGCTGGTCCTGAGGATCTGGCCCATCTTGCCGGTGGGCAGGATGACGGAGCCGGATTGCTCGACCTTGACGCCGAGGGCCTTGTAGCGGATCCCGACCTCGAGGTCGGTCGCCATTAGGGTCGACCCCTCTTCCGGGTCGGTCACGAGCTTGACGTTCTGGAGGATCGGCTTGGGGCTGCGCGCCGGGGCGACGCCGCTGACCATGCCGAACGCGGCGAGCAGACCGTCGCGGTTGCACAACGCCTTCATGCGAGATCCCCGCCCCTGTCTAGGGCCCAATCCTTAGGCCGTTCTTCCCGGCGCATCTCGCCGGTCCCTCCAACGACTCGGGGGGCATCCGGCCCCTTCCCGGCGTCTTCTTCCTGGTAAGTACAGGTTGAACTTGATCGTCATGATCATAGGAGTGTCGGCCCCGCGCCGTGCACAGCCGCGCGCGGTCCGGACCAACCCGATGATAGCCAAGAACTTAACCGGGTACAACGCGCGTTGCCCGCCGGGGGGAAACCTGTGCACGGCGCCGTCGCGCGGCCCGGCATTGGCCGCCGCGCCGCGGCGCACCGAGAGGCCCCGCCGGGCGCCGTCACCCATCTTTCCCCCGGGCTGCGCGATGGCGCGACGGGCTGTCGACAGGTTTTCCCCCGCCCGCCGTTCAGGGCGCGGCCCCGACGGGCGTCGAATGAAATTCGTGCAAAACCATGGGTGATAAGGACTTGGGCGAGTCCATCGCAGACAGTGATCGGGGCCGATTCGCCGTCCTGGGGCCCGGAATTCGAGCCGAACTGGCCCACGGCGAGCGTGAGAGGCCCCCCTCTCCGACGCCGCCCCGGCTGTCTCCGGCGTATTCGCCAGCCCGGACGAGGGGCGGGCCCGAGCCGGCAAGCCACCCGGGCAGGGGCGACAACTTGCGTACGGAAGCGAAGTGAATCTTCCGTTCGCTCTTTACGCTCGGAACGGTCGGTCGCCCAATCCGGTCCTGTCTCGCGGCTTTTCCTGCCGCTGAGGGCACGCATTGCCGGCGATCCGAACGTGGACTACGATTGGATGCACAATGCATGCGCCAGGTCGGGGCCGGATGAGTTGGGCGAGTCCGACCCGACGCGGATGCTGAGGCCATTCCGAAGGAGTCCCCGTATCGTGTCGACCGACGCAACTGATCGGCCGCGACGGTGGAGCTGGCCTGCGCGCCTGCGCCGGGGTACCTGGGACGTGCCGGCCTACGGGGTGAGCCTGGTCGTTCACATGGCGGCCCTGATGGCCTTGGCCCTGGTCGGGCTGGCGAGCGCCCCCGAGGGTTCCCGCGAGATGGCCGCGGAGCTCTACGAGGCGGCGACCGACCTTCCCGAGTTCGGCCAGGTCGAGGTGCAGGAGTTTAGCGACGAGCCCCTCGCCACGACCGAGGCGGCGTCCACGGGCCCGGTGCTCGGGGCCCTGCGGGTCGAGAGCCTGGCGGCCCCCTCGACGCGGGCCGAGGCGGCGGGCGGGTCGAAGCAGGCGGGGCCCGCGGACCTGGCCTCCGTCGACATCCAGCGGGCCGCCGACATCGTGATGCCGGCGGCGGCCAGGTTCGACCAGGTCGTCGCGATCCGGGGCAACGGCGCCGAGCACGTCGGCGACGTCGAGGGGGCCGTCGACCGGATCGCCATCGAGATCTCCAGGCGCCTGGAGAAGGGGCGCACGCTGGTCGTCTGGGCGTTCGACGCCTCGCGCAGCCTGCAGGCCGAGCGCGAGGGCCTGGCCAAGCACATCGGCCGGGTCTACGAGCACATCCGCGAGCTGGGGGGCAGCGAGGGCCGCGACCGTGACGGCGGGCTGCTCACCGCCGTCGTCGCCTTCGGCGAGCACACCAAGCCTCTAACCCCCGAGCCGACCGACGACCCGGGTCAGGTCGTCGAGGCCATCCGGTCGGTGCCGGCCGACCTGACGGGGACCGAGAACACGTTCACCGCCGTCGGCGAGATCATCGGCCGCTGGGGCAAGTACAAGGACTCCAAGAAGCACGCGTATCAGACGATCGTCATCGTGGTGACCGACGAGGTGGGCGACGACGAGGCGCGGCTCGAGGAGGCGATCGGCATGGCCGCGTCGGCCAAGGTGCCGGTGTATGTGCTGGGCTCCCCGGCGGTGTTCGGCCACGCGATCGGCTACATGGACTACCTCGACCCGGTGACCAAGCAGCAGTTCCGTAACCTCCCGGTGCGGCAGGGGCCCGAGAGCGCCGCGCTCGAGCAGATCAAGCTGCCGTTCTGGTACGGCGGGCCGCAGCACGACAACCTCGACGCGGGGTTCGGCCCGTACGCGCTATCGAGGCTGGCCGGCGCGACCGGGGGAATCTACTTCGTGACCCGGCTGGGGCCGGGGCGTGTGACGTTCAACCCCGACGGGATGCGCGAGTATCGCCCCGAGTGGGGGAGCCGCCAGCAGTATGAGTCGGGCGTGGTCAAGCACCCGATCCGCCAGGCGGCGATGTCCGCGGCCCTGATCACGCAGCAGCGCCTGCCAGGCCAACCCTCGCTGACCTTCCCGCCGGCCGACGACCCCGACTTCAAGGAGGCGATGGCCCAGAACCAGGAGCTCGCCGCCCGGACGATGTACACCGTCGACGAGGCCCTGGCGCCGATCACCGCGGCGGCCCGCCAGCGCGACCGCGAGACCTCGCGCCGCTGGCAGGCGCATTACGACCTGGCCCGGGGCCGGCTGTTGGCCATGAAGGTGCGTTGTGCCTCCTACAACGCCGCCTGCGCCCAGATGAAGAAGGAACCCAGGAAGTTCGCCAAGGAAGCGTCCAACGCCTGGCGGCTGGTGCCCACCCAGGAGCTGGACCTGGGCGAGAAGGCCAAGCTCGCCGCCGACGAGGCGACGACTCTGCTGAAACGGGTGGAGACCGACCATCCGGGCACCCCCTGGGCCCTGCTGGCTCAGCGCGAGCTGCGCGACCCATTCGGGTTCCGCTGGGAGGAGACGTACGTCCCCCCACGCCCTAGAATGGACGACCAGGCCGCGGCCAAGAAGCGGGCGATGCCCAAGAACGCCAAGGCGCCCGATCCCCCGCCGCCGCCCAAGCTCTAGCCGAAGGCCCTGGATGGCCCGATCTGCTACGATCAGTGCTCGACCCGATCCGATCCAAGACGATCTGAAACCGGTCCTGCCGGGGGTGAAGCGAAATGGCCACTCAGATGCCCGCACCTTCGCGCGACGACGCGCCAATGTCGACGGTCACCCCGGTCGACCTCGGCGGCAATTTGGGATCTGAGCTGGACCCTTCGATCGGTGTCGCCGCCGACGTTGACCGCTGGTCGGAACTGGCCCGGACCCAGGTCGACTCCTACGTCCGGCCGCAGGGGGATTTCACGTCGCCCTCCACGCCGACGACGGGAGCCGAGGCCGGCTCGATTCCCCCGGACTCCACCCCGGCAGGGCCCGCCCCGGCCGAGGCGGGCACGCCGCCGGACGAGCCCTCCGAGCCCGCCCCGGCGCAAGCCAAGACGGCCCGGACTCGGGTCCCCAGGCTCCTGGGCCGGGTCCGCAAGGAGAAGGCGCGCTGGGTCCTGCCGGCCTGGGGTGCTTCGGCGATTTTCCACACCGCGTTGCTGACCGCCCTGGCCGCGGTCTCGCTCAGCGAGTCGCCCAGGTCGGCGGTTCACGACCTGGAATCGGTGCTGGTCGCGGACGGTGAATCGGCCGACGAGTTGGTGAATATCTATGCGGACCAGGCGGCCACCCCCAGGGACCTGGCGACGGGAGACACCAGCTCGACGAGCGCGGGAATCGACACGGGCTATGGCCCCTCGGTGGGCACCGGCCAGCCGTCGGCCACGCCCAACCTCAGGGCGGGCGCGGCCGTGGGCGAGCGCACCAACCTGACGACGGTGAAGGTCGTGGCGCAGGTCTCGGGCCTGGCGAACTTGCCGCGGATGGCCGCCGTCGATCTGGCCGGCGGCGGGGGGCGGATCACCGGCGACGTGATGTTCCCCACGGGGGATGTCGGCGAGGCGCTCGACCAGATCGCCCGCGAGATCATCAGGCACCTGACCCAGCACAAGCTGACGGTCGTCTGGCTCTTCGACGAGTCGGAGAGCATGAAGGACGACCAGCAGGAGATCCGCAAGAAGTTCGACCGGATCTCGCGCGAGCTGAAGGACAACGTCGAGGGCGACAAGGCGGCGGCCGGCTACCTGACCCACGCCATCGTCGGCTTCGGCCGGGCGATCCACTACGAGCTGGCGAAGCCCACCTCGGACATCGACCAGATCGGCAAGGCCATCGACCACCTTCGGGTCGACGAGTCGGGCACCGAGAACACGATGCACGCGCTCCAGGACGTGATCGGCACTTATACGAAGCAGATGTCGAAGGACCGCAGGCTCCTGATCGTGCTGGTCACCGACGAGTCGGGCGACGACGGCGCGGCCGTCGAGGAGACCCGGTCGATGGCCATGGCCAAGGGGACGCCCATCTACGTGGTCGGCCGGCAGTCGCTCTTCGGCTACGACCGTGCCCACCTGCGCTACGTCGACCCGATCACCAAGGACGTCTACTGGCCGGCCATCCGCCGTGGGCCCGAGACCGCCGACGTCGAGCTGTTGCAGTGGGACGGGCTGCACGAGCGCTGGGACGAGCAACCGTCGGGCTTCGCCCCCTACGAGCTGGCCCGGCTGGCCAAGGACACCGGCGGCATCTACTTCCTGCTCCCCAGCGAGGAGAACATGCGCATCCGCCAGCGCGAGCGCGCCTACTCGATCTCGACGCTCAAGGAGTACGTGCCCGACTACGAGGGGCGGCAGGCTTACGACGCGCGCCGGGCGAAGTCGGACCTGCGGCGGTCGATGCACGAGATCATCCAGATCACCCGCCCGCTGACCGAGGGGGAGACGCTCATCCCGTTCCGCCGCCACTTCCCCATCGAGCCCCAGGCGATGATCGAGGCGGCCAACATCGCCGGCGCCAAGGCGACCGAAGAGCTGAACCTCGTGATCGGCCTGGAGACCCGGCTCCGCGCGCTCCAGAAGCTCCGCGACCGCGAGCCCGAGAAGCGCTGGCAGGCGCATTACGACCTGATGCTGGCGCAGCTCGTCGCCTATGAAATCAAGGCCTACGAATATCGGGCCTGCCTGCTGGAGATGGTCGCCAACCCCCCCGTGCCCAAGACGGCCCCTTCGTCCGAGCTGATCGTGGAGTGGGTGCTCGACCACTCACGCGACCGCAAGGCCCCCATCGACCTGACCCAGAAGGTCTACCTCGAGGCCGAGCGCCTCCTGAAGCAGGTCATCCAGCGCCACCCCAAAACCCCCTGGGCCGACCTCGCCCAGGACGAGCTGGACCGAGGCCTGGGCGTCCAGCGCAACGAGTGGCACCACAGCCCCCGCTACGAGGAACGCCTCCAGTTCGTCCCCAAATACTGAGCCCCGTGAGACGATGTCTCGGGGTCCGGCTCCGGTTGAGGCGTCCGGCAGTATGACATCGCCATCGTCCCGCTCGGGCCGGCCCCCGTCTACTTATCGCATCTCAGCCGGTCCCTGCGAGGGCGAGTTGATGGACGTCCGGCGGCGAGTCTTCCCGATCACGCGATCGCTTTGGCTCGGGCCATTTGCAAGCCCCATGAGGCGGCCGGTGCTCATCGCCTCGCACGTGACGCACATCCTCAACGTCGGCGAGGCCCCGAACGTCCTGTCGACCGAGGAAGGCCCGTTCCGTGAGGTCGCCTGGATTCCGATCAACGACCTGGAGCGCGTCCCCGATGAGTTGGCCGTCGCCTGCCTCGGCACGTTGCATCGCATGGCCTGTCAGCCCGAGTCCCGGGTCTACATCCATTGCATCGCCGGCCAGAACCGCTCACCGACGATCCTCTGGCTCTACCTGATCGCATGTGGCCTGCAAGCCGACCGAGTCAAAGCGATGATCGAGGCAGGCGCCTGCGACGCCATCCCGGGGCATAGCCGCCTGGTCGACAACGCCCTGATCGAAGTCGTCAGGCGGTTCGGTCGCAACTCGCTGCTCCCGCACCCGCGTCCCGAGGTACTGGAGCCGCTTCCCGCACCCGAACCCGGGGCGGCGTCGGGCCTCGGCCAAGGAGAGGGTTACTGTGGCTATCTGGCAGTTTGAGTGCTCCTTACTCCCGCGAGCCGAGCTAGTCGCTCGATTCGGCAGCTTGCCGGCAGTACTGACGGCGGAATTCGCCGACGACGACCAATGCTGGACGTCGCATCAGCCCCCACCGGGTTACGCGGCAGTGATCGAGGCATTCTCGCCGCCCTACCAGTCTTGGTCCGAGGATATCCTCATGTGGGGGAAGGAGAACGGAGATCGGGTGCATGTCATCTTGGAGAAAGGCCGAGTAGTTTGCATCGTTTGCAGGCTCGACCTCCGATCCTTCTCGCCCGCATTCGCTCGCGGCGTTCTTCGACTGGCGGGATTCTGTGGCTGCATGATGTGGGTACGGCCGAATCGGCTGTTCAAGCCGGAGTGGACGCAGTTAGTCGAAGCACTTCGAGCCTCCGACTCCATGCGGTTTGTAGCAGACCCGCGTGGCTTTCTGGAGCACTTGACGCCTGGACAAGGGCCAGAGTCGTAACGCGGATGACGGCGATCGACGGTTGGGTAAACGAGACGCAAAAGAGTAGACCGCGCTAAACAAATACCCGTTTTGCAGGTTCGTTGTGGCGAGCTAGCGTGAAGCGGTCCCTGTCTTATGGTAGGTCTAGCCGTGGCCCATCTTGCGAGACCGACATCTTTCTCCTGCCCTGCTGGCGGCATGTATCCGCCACGCTCGGCAACCGCTCGACGAATCCATCGGGAGCCTGCTCCGCTCGGGGTGCCAGGAAGTGTGGTCACCGCCATCATCCCGGTCGGGCCGGCCCCTTCTACTCGGCGACCGTCACGGGGTACTCCGCATGGGAGAGCGCAAGCGCGCCGAGCGATACCACGACGCAGTCCGCGAAATCCTGCTCCGCGAGTGGGACCCGATCGGTGTCCGCGACAAAGCTGACGCCCGAGACGAGTACGACAGCTACGTGCACCGGCTGAGCCTCATGATCGCTCGTGGAGAGCCCACGCATCGCATCGCCGAACGTCTCTGGAATATCGAGACGTCCGGGATGGGACTGAGGGGCGATCGGCGACGTGCCGAGTGGGTGGCCGATCGGCTCGCGGGGCTATGCGAGCGGTCCCGGACGGGCGAATGATCCCCGCGGACGCGGCCGATCCCGTCGACGATAGAGCCCATCAGAACGATCGCTTAGACCATGCCATTGCCTCGACCGCCGTCGAGCCAGGTGAACCACTGGAAAGGGGTGGGGATCGGGTGAGAAGATGGCGTCGGGGCTGGGTCTGTTGGGGTGTCTGGCAGGCTTGGTAATTGCCATCGTCCCGGCCGAGCCGGCACTCGTCTACTCGAAGCTCGCGAGGCGGCTCATGTCCGAGTGGCTGAGGTTACAACCCGAGGGCGGTTGGAAGGCGTTCGTACGTAGCGATGAATTGACCTCCTTCCTTTGGTCACGGCTCGGGACGCAATACTGGCACTATCTCAACCTCACCTCGACTACCTCGGTCTGGGAGCATAGAGGCGAGCCCGAGGGGATGGTGGTCGTCGACTACTCGGGCGAGGGGGTTGAGGACCTGCGAGTGTGTGGGTTGGCCTTGGAGGAGGTGACGTCGGAGTTAGCCACGACGTTCGGCTTGAACTCCATCGAGAACGCGTAAGTTCACGTCGCATTGGACCGTGACGAGGGTTCACTCCTCGAGCCATGCCCCGAGGACGAGGAGGGCGAGCCTCGGGGCAGAGCGGTGGTCAAGGGCGGCGAGCCAGGTGAAGCACTGGCACGGGGCGGGTGTTGGATGCGAGAATGTCGCCGGGGTACGGCTGTGCTCGGGGTGTTAGGTTGGTGTTGGTCATCGCCATCGTCCCGGTCGGGCCGGCCCCCGTCCACCCGTCCTCATCGGGCGGAAACGAATAACCGGAGGCGGCCGATGCCGGAGCGCGAGCTGACTTTCCGACCGAAGGCGCTGACGGTCGCCTGCTCAGACCTGGATCGCTCCCGACGCTTCTACGAGGGTGTCCTGGGGGCCTCCCCTGACCCCCGTGACGGTTATGGCTGTCCGTGGTATCGGCTCGGGGACTGGTCCATCACCCTGATGCCGAACGCGGCCGAGCGAAGTCCGTCATCGTTCCCGGACCATGCCATGACGATCCTTTGGCTGGAGGTCGATGACCTGGAGGCCGCAGAGCGGCTCTTCGCCCGAGATCAGGTCGAGGTGGTCCAGCCGTCGGACGGTCAATTCATGATGATCGCTGACCCGGATGGCCTGATGATCGAGGTGTGGCAGGCCGAATGAATGAAGTCCCCGAAAATGCAATTGCCAGGCAAGAATGCCGATTTGAGGAGGAGGTTCCGTGAGTTCTTCCCAGAGGCTCGTGACCTCGACACAGACAACCGAATTAGAGGCCTCGGCCGCCCTCCCTCGAGTTGGATACTTGATTTTGGCGAACCTCCTAAGCCCGAATGCGGGCGAGATTCAGCCGAGCTAGAAGATTCGATCGGAATTATTTTCCCATTTTGTCCATTTTCTACGAACGATACGTCCCGATTAAGGGATAGTATTTGAGAGAGGCCTGAAACTCGCGCGATGTCGCGCGGGCCGGCCCGCTTCGCCGACGGCGGCGAAACTCTCGCACAACTCGGATTCCGCACCCAGGAAGCGACGCAGCACCATGGGCAAGCTCGAAATCAGCCAGCGTCGGATCGACGCCAATCGCCGCAATGCCATGCGCAGCACCGGGCCGAAGACCGAGGAGGGCAAGGCCCAGTCTCGGCGGAATAGCCTGATTCATGGGCTGGCCGGCAACGGCGTGGTCGTTCCCGAGAACGAGGCGCAGGCGGCTCGCGAGCTGGGCGAGCAACTGGTTTCGTCGCTGCGGCCGATGAATGCGTTCGAGATGGGGCTGGTCGAGACGATCGCCATCGAAGGGGTGCGGATCGACCGGTGCCGGATCGAGGAGCGGCTGGTGCGGGATGTTCGCGCCCGCAGGGCCGGGGCTTGCTGGCTGGATGAACGCAAGGCCGAGGCGGCGAAGCTGGGGAAGACTCTGGCGGGTTGTCCGGACGAGGTGGCGTCGCGGTTGTCGACGACTTCGGCGGGCTGCGAATGGCTGGGGGTTCGCTGGCGGGCTTTGGGGAAAGTGCTGGAGAAGAAGGGGTTTTGGACGGACGAGCAGAAATCTTTGGCCCTCGATCTGATGGGGGTCTCGGCCGAGGTTCGGGAGATGGACAGCCCGCTCGATGCTCCCGAGGGGATCGATGCGGCGGCCTATCTCCGCGAGCTTGTCGAGTCTGAGTTGGAGAGTCTGGCGATGCGTCAGGAGGAGTCGCTGGACGCGATTGATGATGACCTCCGCGAGGCCACTTCACTGGGCCTGATCGCGGTTGACGACCCGACGCTCGTGCTGCTGCGTCGGTACGAGACGGCCAGCTTCAGGCGTCAGCGTTGGGCCCTGGACATGCTGCGCAAGGGACGTCAGAAGCCCGCGCCCGCTCCGGTGATGACCCACGACTACGTCGAGCGGCCCCGCCCGGATTTCTCCGTCTGGGGTGCTCCCGATCCGGTCCCGTACGGCGATGATCCCTCGCCGCGCCCCGATCCCGGCTCGCCGACACCCGAGCCCGATCGGGCCGAGACTCGCGGCGAGCATGGGCATCCGGCCGTACCCGCTCCGACCGCCGCCGGCCCTGTGAACCGCCCGGAACGAAGCCAAAACGGCGGCCACGGTTCGTTTGCGGAACGAAGCCATCTCGCGGGTCGGCTGAGGCGTCTGGCCCGGTCGCTCGGCGCCCGGAATACGGTCGTCCGGCCCGCCAAGCCTGATTTTCGGCCGGGTCGAAGGCTGACTCGGCCCGTCAAGACGACGGTTCGTCCCGCGTGTGGCGCGGTCCTTCGCCTGATTGCCTTGCCTGCGGCCTGAAATTGAAGCGGGTTTGCCGGGAAATGTCCTCGGTCTTTGACAATTCGGACGAAACGGGCGAGATGCGATCTGGCCGCTGCGGCTGTACGCCTGGAGCGGGTCCCGGTCGACCGTATCACGCCGGAAAAGGGGGACAGGCCCCTGCGCTTCTCTGCGGAGCCAGTCCCCTTTTCCTCAACCGCGCCGGGCTAGCGGGAACTGCTCTGACGACTTTTGATTTGGATGGGGGGGTGTCGGGCCTGGGCGGACCATCAATGTCGCCCTATTCATGCTTCGCACATGCATGGCATCCGAGGTCCGAGGTGGCTGGGTTTTGCCACCTGGCCTCAGGCGAGGATGGACGTGATGGGCTGGCCGTTGGGCACGACGGTCAGGGGGCGCTGCATCTGGTCGTGCAGCTCGAGGTCGGCGGGGATGCCCAGGCAGCGATAGATGGTGGCGATGATCTCGGCGGGGGTGACGGGATCGGTCTGGGGGTGGCCGCCGATCTTGTCGCTGGCGCCGTGGACGTGGCCCGCCTTGATGCCGCCTCCAGCCATGAACAGGCTGTAGCCGAAGTTCCAGTGGTCGCGGCCCGCGCCCGGGTTGATCTTGGGGCTGCGGCCGAACTCGCCCATGACGACGACGAGGGTCCGCTCGAACATCCCTCGGGCGATCAGGTCCTCGATCAGGCTGGAGACGGCCGCGTCGAGCTGGGGGAGGAGCCTGGTTTTGAGGGCCTCGAAGTTCTGGCCGTGAGTGTCCCAGGTGGCGTTGGCGTCGGGGGCCCACGAGATGTTGACGACCCGGGTGCCGGCCTCGATGAGGCGGCGGGCGAGCAGGACGCTCTGGCCGTAGATGTTGCGGCCGTAGCGGTCGCGGGCACGCGGGTCCTCGCGGTCGATCCGGAAGGCGCTCTGGGCGGCCGGCGAGGTGAGCAGGTCGAAGGCACGCCCCTGGAACCGGTCGAGGTCGCCCAGCCTCCGGTCGCGTGTCATGCCTCGGGGCAGGCCGCCCAGCTCGGCCTCGAGCCGCCTGCGGGCGTCGAACCGGCCGGGGTTCACGCCCTCGGGAGGCGCCATCTCGGGCATGGCGAAGTCGGCCGCGCCCGGGTCCTTCAGCACGAAGAGGGGGTCGTACGAACGGCCGAGCCAGCCGCCGAAGAAGCCAGGCTGGGGCGGGCCGCCGGCCCCCTCGGCCGTGATGTAGGGCATCGACACATAAGGAACAACCGACGACTTGGGGGGCCGGCAGAACCCGACCACCGAGCCGATCGCCGGGTTGTCCGTCGGCTGGGCCCGGCCGCCGACCTCGCCCCGGTCGTGGCCGGTGAGGCTGGTGTAGACGGCCGCCCCGTGCGAGTTGTTCACCCCGTGGTGCGCCGACCGGATGAGCGTCCCGTGGTGCAGCAGGCCCGAGAACCTGGGCAGGTGCTCGCAGACGGTGATGCCCGGCAGCTTGGTGGCGATGGGCTTGAACTCGCCGCGGATCTCCGCGGGCGCGTTCGGCTTCATGTCCCACATGTCCAGGTGGCTGGGCCCGCCATCCAGGAAGATGAGGATGCACGAGTCGGCCGTGGGCGTCAGGCTCGCCAGCGAGGGCGTGTTGGCCTCGTCGGCCCGCAGCAATTGCGGCAGGCCCAGGCCCAGCACGCCGCTCGCGCCGATCTCGACCATCTCGCGCCGGGTGATCCGTCGGGGGCCCCGACAAGGGCTGGGTGGGATGGCCATCGTATGCCGACTCGCAGGCGCCGCGTGTCAAAGGTCCAACAAGTTTCCAGCATATCGGAGAGGTGCCTTCGGCGATAGGGATCCCTCGGACGCGAGCGTTCGGAGGGGAAAGCGGCGAACGATCTCGGAACGAGGTCCTAAGCTCCAGGGGGGCTTACTCGGGCTTGCGTCCGGGGATGCCAGGCGTCGACGAGAGTGGACGGGCCGGGCAGGGGGGATGGCCCGTCTTCCCCGCACGGCCCCAGGATTCGAGGGTTCTTCCATGAGCAAGATGAAGAGACGTACCTGCGTCGCGATGCTGGCCGCCGTGTCGATCCTGGCCTCGGCCGGCGTCGCCCTGCCTTGCTCGCGGGTCTTGTGGAGCGGCGGCGGGCGGGGGGTCTACGTCGGGCGCAACATGGACTGGATGGAGGACATGAAGAGCAACCTCTGGGTGCTGCCCAGGGGGATGGCCCGCGACGGCCTGGCGGCCGTCAATCCGCTGCGCTGGCGGAGCAAGTATGGCAGCCTGGTGATCACCGGGTACGACAGCGTCTCGGCGGACGGCCTGAATGAGAAGGGCCTGGCGGCGCACATGCTTTACCTGGCCGAGACGAAGGTCGGCCCGCGCGACGAGGCGACGCCCGGCCTGGCCATCAGCATGTGGCTCCAGTATTACCTGGACCAGTTCGGCAGCGTGGCCGAGGCGGTGGCCGCGACCGAGTCGAAGCCGTTCCAGCTCCTGATGGTCACCGAGCCGTCCAGCAAGCAGGCCGGCGCGGTCCACATCGCCCTGGACGACAGCTCGGGCGACTCGGCCATCTTCGAGTGCATCGACGGCCAGATCCGGGTCTATCACGACCGCAACGCCCTGGTGATGACCAATGAGCCCGCCTTCGACAAGCAGGAGGCTAACCTCCGGCAGTATAAGGGGTTCGGCGGAGACAAGCCGCTGCCCGGCACCGACGAGCCGGCCGACCGCTTCGTCCGGGCCGCCTACTACGTGAAGCACCTGCCCGCTGCCGCCGACGAGCGCGAGTCGATCGCCGCGCTGTTGAGCGTGATGCGCAACGTCTCGGCCCCGTTCGGCGTCACCGACCCCGCCCGGCCCAACGTCTCGGCCACCCAGTGGAGGGCCGTCACCAACCTGACCGGCGGCGTGCTCTACTACGACAGCGTCACGAATCCAGGCGTCTTCTGGGTCAACATGAAAGCATTCGATTTCGACGAGAGCGCGCCCGTGACCAAGCTCCAGGTCGCCGGCGTCGAGGACCTGGGCGGCGACGTCTCGTCCCGGTTCAAGCCCACCGAGATGTTCAAGTTCGTCGCGCCGACGCGGGCGGATTGACGAGCCCGTCCGGCGAGTGCCCGCCTTCCAGCCACGACCGGAGGTCGAACCCGCCGCCCGCCGGCTCGCCGCGCAGCCGCTCCAGCGCGACGAATCGGTGAGGGTGGGGGTTGCGGTCGTCGGCCTCGCACTCTTCCCGGTCGACGGCCCGCCAGGACAGGGCGGAGGTGGCCTCGACCGGGAAGTGGACGTCCCCGCGGAACGAGCCGTCGACGACCGTCAGCAGCAGCCGATCCCAGAGGTCGACGGTCTCGGCATAGACCGCACCGCCGCCGATGACCATCGCCTCGACGGCGCCCGAGTCCTTGGCGATCGACAGGGCCTCCTCGATCGAACCGGCGACCCGGCAGCCTTCGGCCTGCAACGCGACCTGACGCGTGAGGACGAGATTCAGGCGGCCGGGCAGGGGCCTGCCCAGGGACTCGAACGTGCGGCGTCCCATAAGGATCGGCTTGCCAATGGTGAGCGAGCGGAACCGCCGGAGGTCGCGGGGCAGGTGCCAGGGGATGGCCACGCCGTCGCCGATCAGGCCGGCGCGGTCCATCGCGGCGATGGCCGAGACGATCATATGGCCACCTCGCCCGAGAGCCTCGGGTGCGACGTGTAGCCCTCGACCCGGAACTGGTCGGGATTCAGGTTCGACAGGCTCGTCACCGAGTCGTCGATCACGAGCCTGGGCAGCGGATGGGGCTCCCTGGATAGCTGGCGCTCGACCTGATCGAAGTGGTTCTCATAGATGTGGGCGTCGCCGAACGAGTGGATGAACTCGTGCGCCTCCAGGCCGCTGATCCTGGCGAGCAAGTGGGTCAGCAGGGCGTAGCTGGCGATGTTCCAGGGGACGCCCAGGAAGAGGTCGGCCGAGCGCTGGTAGAGGTGGCACGACAGCCGCCCCCGCTTCAGGTTGAACTGGCAGAGGGTGTGGCAGCCCGACGGCCCCTTGATCTTGGGCAAGGCGGCGGGGTTCCAAGCGGTCAGGATCAGGCGCCTGGCGGCCGACGCGGTGGGGTCGGCCTTGACCTGCTCGATCCCCTTCAGGAGCTCGGCGACCTGGTCGACATGCCGGCCGTCGTCGCCCTCCCAGTCGCGCCATTGCTTGCCGTAGATCGGCCCGAGGTCGCCGTTGGCGTCGGCCCACTGGTCCCAGATCTTCACGTTGTTCTCGCGCAAGTACGCGAGATTCGTGGAGCCGCTGAGGAACCAGAGCACCTCGACGGCCACCTGGCGGAAAGGCATTGCCTTGGTGGTGACCAGCGGGAAGCCGTCGGCCAGGTTGTACCGGTTCTGGTAGCCGAAGACGCTTCGAGTCCTGGGCTTGGTGCCCGTGCTCTGGAGCACGGCCCGCGAGCCGGTCTCCTCGCCTTGCTCCATGACGTGCCGCAGGAGGTCCAGATATTGCTGCATGGCGTGTGGCCCTGAGATCCGTCTCGGACGCGCCGCCCGTTCGTTGAACGACCTTCCATTGAAGATCGGCAGTCCGCCCGTGTCGGCTTTCCTCTTCATGATGACGAACAGGACGGAGATGCGCGGTCTGTCTCGCCCCTGGATCAGGGAGTCCCGGGCTACGGGGCCTTCTTGGTCGCGGGCTCGGCGGCTTTCTTCGCCGGGTCGGCGGCCTTCTTGGTCGCGGGGGCCGGGGTGTCGGACTTGGTGACGGCGAAGACGTCGTCGTAGGCGACGGGGTCCAGGTTGTACCTCGGCTCCCAGTCCTCGGTCTTGAACTTGATCGTGTCGTCCAGGAACTTGACGACGGCGGCGGCGGCCTTGGGCTCCAGCCAGAGCATGCGGTGGCCGTGCAGCGAGGTGGGGTAGATCTCGACCTTGTTGACGCGCGAACGCTCGATCACGGGGCGGCTTGCGGTCAGGGCGGTCATCGTCCCCGCGTCGCGCTCGCCGGCCTGCACCAGCAGCGGCAGGCGGGGGGCGATCGAGGCGATGGGCGGGCCGAAGCGGAGTCCCTGGCTGGCGTCGTCTCCCATGGGAGAGAGCAGCACCAGGGCGCCCAGGTCGGAGGTCCTGCCCTCGTTGGAGACGGCACCCCCGGCGGAGGCCGCCCAGGTGGCCGCGAGGTTGGCCCCCTCGCCGACGGCGACTACACCCAGTCGCGACAGGTTCAGCTCGCCGTGGTTGTGGCGGTCGAGCAGGAACAGGTAGGCCGACTGGAGGTCCTCGACCATGGCCCGCCACTCGCGGGCGTTGACGTCGCGGCGAGGGTTGGCCCCGTGCCCGCGCAGGTCGAGCGTCAGCACGGCGTACTCCTCGGCCTGGAGCGCCTGGGCCAGCCCCTTCCGCTTGAGGTCGGCGATGGGTTCGTTGAAGTCCTTGGCCGACCGGCCGCGCTCGTGGATGAGCAGGACGACCGGCGCGGAGGTCCCCTTCTTGGAGGGGTAATAGTTGGCGGCCAGCGGCTTGTTGTCGGCGCCGTTGAGCTTCAGGGCGTAGTGCATCGACCCGGCGTCGTCCGCGTCGTCGGCCTTGTTGAAGGGGTTGGCCGCCCGCTGGCCGGGGGCGTCCGCCTTGGGCGGGGCGACCGGCGCGGGGACCGTCCGCCGCCGCGCCCTGGAACCGGCGCGACCCCTGGGTGCCTTGGCCTTGCCCTTGTCCGGTGCTTTGTCGGCCGGGGCGGGATCCTGGGCCGGGGCCGGGTCCTGGGCCAGAGCGGGGTCGGCGCCCGGGCCGATGCCGATGCCGAGCCCGGCGGTGGTCAGCGCGACGGCGACGACCACGCCGCAAGTCCAGGCCGTTGTGCCGCGTCGGTCAGCCATCGCAAGTCTCCCCAGTGTTGACGCAAGCCCGGCCGCGGGAACGCTCTTCGCCGCCGCATCCCGGTCCGCCTATCTTACAGATCGCCGGCGGCGCCCGGCAAGCGCGCGGCCCTTGACCGCGGGGCGTTACCCCTTCAAGCTGACGTCACAACTGGCCGCAGACGGAATTTCTGGCCCGGGAGACCCCGCCGATGATGCCGACCGACGGCGACCGACGCGCGTTCTTGAAGCAAGCACTGGCCGCGGCCTCGGCCGGACCTCTGGTGCTGGGGCTCGGGCCCGCGGCCGAGGGGGCCGCCGCCACGCCGGCCGAGGCCGAGGCACGCGCCTTCCTGGCCGACTATGAGCGCAACTGGCTGCCGCTGGACACCGCCAGTTCCGAGGCCGCCTGGAATGCCGCGACCGACGTCTCCGAGGCGCACACCGCCGAGCAGGTGGCCCGCGCCCAGGCCGTCAATGAATACGTCGGCTCCCGCGAGGTCATCAACGCCGTGACCCGGCTGCTCGGCCGCAAGGCCGAGCTCGACGACCGGACGGTCAGGCAGCTGGAGAAGGTCCGCCTGCGCGCCGCCGAGTCGCCCGCGACGGTGGCCGACGTGGTGAAGGCCCGCACCGAGGCCGAGGCCAGGCAGTCGGCCACGCAGGACGGATATGCGTACACGCTGAAGCGTCCCGGCAAGCCCGACGAGCATCCCACCGCCAATGACATCGACCGCGTCCTGATCAATTCCCGCGACCTGGACGAGCGCCGGGCCTACTGGGAAGCGTCCAAAGAGATTGGCGCCCCCTTGCGCGATGGCCTCCTGCGGCTCCGCGAGCTGCGCAACGGCGTGGCCAGGGCCCTCGGGTTCGACTCCTTCTTCGCGCTCCAGGTGGCCGACTACGGCCTGACCGTCCCCGAGATGATCGCGCTCTGCGACGGGTTCGTCGCCGACACCAAGCCGCTCTATCAGCAGGTCCACACCTGGGGCAAGCACACCCTGGCGGCCCGATACGGCGTGGACGCCCCCGACGGCCCGATCCCTGCGCACTGGCTCACCAATCGCTGGGGCCAGAACTGGCCGGGCCTGGTCGAGGGCGTCGACCTGGACGGCCCGTTCCGCGATAAGCCGAAGGAGTTCATCACCGAGCAGGCCGAGCAATTCTATGTGTCCCTGGGCTTCCCCAAGCTCCCCGCCTCGTTCTACGCGAAGAGCGACCTGTACCCGGCCGACCCCAAGACCGGCCGGAAGAAGAACAGCCACGCGTCGGCCTGGCACGTCAACCTCCAGGACGACGTGCGGAGCCTGATGAGCATCGAGCCCGACAGCCGCTGGTTCACCACGGCGCATCATGAGCTCGGGCACATTTACTACTACATCAGCTACAGCACTCCGCAGGTCCCGCTCCTGCTGCGCGGCGGCGCCAACCGGGCCTTCCACGAGGGGATCGGCGACCTGATCGGCCTCGCCGCCGGCCAGGAGCCCTACCTGAAGCAGGTCAACCTGCTGCCGCCGGAGGCCGCGAAGGCCGACCCGGCGAGCTGGCTGATGGACACGGCCCTCGACGGCGCCTCGGTCGTCTTCATGCCCTTCGCCGCCGGCGTGATGACCCGCTTCGAACGCGACTTCTACGAGGGGACCATCGGCGACGACGGCCTGAACGCCGCATGGTGGGCCCTGGTCCGCAACAAGCAGGGGATCATCCCCCCCGGGCCCCGGCCCGAGACCACCTGCGACGCGTCGACCAAGACCCATATCAACGACGACCCCGCGCAATATTATGACTACGCGATGGGCACCGTCATCAAGTTCCAGCTCCACGACCACATCGCCCGCGAGATCCTCAAGCAGGACCCGCGCAAGTGCAACTACTACGGCGACAAGCGGGTGGGCAAGTTCCTCCGCGACATCCTGGCCCTGGGCGCCACCCGCGACTGGAACGCCGTCCTCCGCGAGTCCACCGGCCAAGGGCTGAGCGCCAAGCCCCTGGTCGCCTACTTCGAGCCCCTGGCCGCCTGGCTGGCGGAGAAGAACAAGGGGCGCAAGATCGGCTGGGATTGATCGAGCCCGGTTCCCCCGGCGGCGGCCTGGTCCGGGTCGCCGCCGGCTGGGATTGCTCCCTCGCCCATGACCGGCCCGGCGCCGACGCATTGCCCGCCTCGCTAGAATCGCCGCAAGGCGTCAACCTTCGAGTCCCAGGCGAGAGGAACCCTTCATGGCACGCGTCGTACGATTTCATCAGACCGGCGGCCCCGAAGTCCTCAAGATCGAGGATCTCGAGGTTCGGCCCCCCGGCAAGGGCGAGGTCCAGATCAACGTCAAGGCGCTGGGCCTGAACCGCGCCGAGGCGATGTTCCGCAGAGGCCAGTACCTGGAAGATCCCAAGCTCCCCGCGCGACTGGGCTACGAGGCGGCGGGGACCGTCGCCGCAGTCGGGCCCGGCGTCCAGGGATTTGCGGTCGGCGACGCCGTCAGCACCATCCCCAGCTTTTCCCTGAACACCTACGGGCTCTACGCCGAGTTGGCGAACGCGCCTGTCCACGCGGTGGTCCATCATCCCGCGTCGCTGTCCTGGTCCGAAGCGGCGTCCGTCTGGATGCAGTACCTGACCGCCTACGGGGCGCTCATCGACATCGCCGGGCTGACCAAGGGCGATGCCGTCGTGATCCCGGCGGCCTCCAGCAGCGTGGGCCTCGCTGCGATCCAGATCGCCAACAAGGTCGGTGCCACCCCCATCGCCCTGACTCGCGGCCAATCGAAGCGGCAAGCCCTGCTCGACGCCGGGGCGGCCCACGTCATCGCCTCCGACGAGCAGGACCTGGTCAAGGAAATCCGCGGGATCACCGGAGGCAAGGGCGCCAGGGTCATCTTCGACCCGGTCGGCGGTCCGACCTTCGAGAAGCTCGTCCAGGCCACGGCCAAACTGGGCACGCTCTTCCTCTACGGGGCACTCAGCACCGAGCCCACCCCGCTCCCCTTATTCGGCGTGCTGAGCAACTGGCTCACGATCCGTGGTTATGTGCTGATGGAAATCACGGGCGATCCGCAACGTCTGGAGCGGGGCAAGGCCTTCGTCAACGAAGGGCTGGCCGACGGCAGCTTCAAGCCGATCATCGCCAAGACGTTCCCGCTCGACGAGATTGTCGAGGCCCACCGCTACATGGAGTCGAACCAGCAGGTCGGCAAGATCGTGGTGACGGTCTAGCCGCAATGCTCCTAAGTTAAGGAGTTCGACCCCGACTTCGGCCAAGCTCGAACGAGTTGATGCAGGGTTGGGGATCACTCGCCAGAGTCTGTACCGTCACGTCGGCCCGGACAGCACGATTCGGGCCGACGGGCGAACGTTACTGCGAACCAAGGGAGCTTGAGCGGCAGCCCGATGTCGACGAGCGTGACGAACGAGGCCGTGAACCTCGATCGTCCAGTCTTAGTCTGTGACTTCGGCAGAAGTCTCATCGTTCGGACGACGGGCCGGGAGGTTGACGCAATGGCCAAACAGCGACCCGACCTCTCCCTCGAGCGCGAGGGGCGTCCGTTGAAGGTCTGGCTCCAGGATCTGGTTGCCGAGGAGGCGCCGACACGTCGCGCGGCGGGCGATGCCCTCCAGGCGATGATGTACGGAGTTCCGAGCGTCCATACCGACCTGGCCGAGGTTGAATGGGGCTCGTTCGAAACACTCCATCAACAACCGGAACGCTTCAAGGACGCGGTCCGGTCCGCCGTGGAGTCGCCGGGGTTCGCCGCCCACGATTTCGTCTCCAAGCTGATCCTTTATCGAACGGCGCTGAGGGATGACTGGCAACGGCGCGTCGACAAGGCTTGCGAGGAAGACAACGCTCCGAACGCCTATCAGGATCGCCTCCTCCAGCGGCTCCAGGCCGCCGACGGAGACATCGAGCGCACCGAAGCCGCCCGCCGCTACATGAGGTGGGTCTGTGCGAGCATGGACCGCAACTTGAATCGAGGTGACGTTTACGCCGGAGCGGAGGCGATGGCCACGCCGGGGGTGATGGCGGCGATCGTGTTCGACTCGCTCGACGTGTCCCTCCTGGCCGACCGGTCGGGGTTGTACGCGATGCTCGGCGACAAGGACATGCGTCGTGATGCAGCCCGCGCCCTGGCACGGATCGGCCCCCCGGGAGTCAACTTCGCCGCGGTTTTCTTCGAGGAACTCGACGCGGAGAATCTCACCCACTTTTTCGAGGAGGGGGCACGGGCTCTCGGCTCAATCGGCCGCGACAACGCGGACGTGATTGACGGGCTGCTGGGGCGTCTACGGTCGGGACCTTTCGCCGTTCGCTCGGGCGCGGCCGCGGCTCTATTCCACTCCGGGCCGTCGCTGGCCGGTCGGCTTGAGATTGCGCTTGACCTGTTGCTCGAGGCGACTCAAACGCCGGGACTCGTGTGTGCCGCAATCCCGGCACTGGCCTCGGTCGGCCGCGACAGCGAGATGGCCCTCCGCCGCGTTCTGGAAGTCTCCGAGCCGCGTACTTCCCGGTTGCGGAGCGCCAGGGGTTTCCCCGACCAGAGCTACGACGAGGTGATGGCGGAGCGAGGGGCCGCGATCGACTCACTCCACCATTTCAAGCGGTTCGCCGACCGGGCTGTGCCTGCGCTGGTTGATGCCCTCGACACCTTCCAGGAATACGACCCCGACTGGGGTTACGAAGGCGAGCATGGGAGGGTTTGCGCCGCGCTCATGCCCTTCGGCCCGCTAGCCGCCCTGGCAGTTCCCAGACTCGTTCAACTCCTGGAAGAATGGCTGACTCGGCCCGAAACCGACCGCGAGTGGCCCAAGGATGTCATCCAGTTACTCGCCTCCTTCGGTCCTCCCGCCGCCGAAGCACTGCCATTGTTGGAGCAACTCCGGTCGACGCAGGTCGACAACGACGAACCAGTTTCTCCCGAACTCGACCCCGATGAGCCCCTCGATCGGGCGATCGTCATACTCCGACGGGTGACGGGAAAATCCTGACGAAGCTCACTCCTTGAGCGGGGCTTGGCAAGGAACGTCGACCGCGAAACGGTTTGGTCCCATCCCCTTTCTTTCCCCCGAGGGCCAATGCCCTTATTGCCCACGAGGCCGATTCACTGAACAGCTCTTCTTCACTTGAGAGCATTGGGTTTAGCCTGAATTGGGTTGCGGAGGTCGCCAGCGAACCGGGTTGTCCGGTGCGGCGGCCTCCGCAACTTAGGCCTTGAATCATGGTTATGGCTCATCTTGAAGCTTAATATTGCTCGTGATTGTGCGTTTTCCTTAAGAAGGCTCCTGGAGACGGTCGCTCTCGTCGAATATTTCCCGCATTACCCGCATGACTGCGTGTTGTGGCCTTGAGTTGGATGGCGTGCCAGGGCAGGCAATTGCCCCAACGTTCATCGCTCAGGACACAGAAGATGCCCATCCAGCCCACGCTGACACGCTACGCCGCCGGACTCGCCTTGTTCTGCGCCTTTTCCTCGCCGCGTGCCGCCGACGCTGACTTCGTCCTGACGGCCGAGGCCGCCGGTGTGCAGGCCTCACAGGTGAGCGGCGTCACGACCGTTAACTTCAATTCACAGTCGAGCGGCACCTATTCGAGCCTGGTCACGTCGATCGGGACGATCAACTCGCCCGGGCTCGCGATCGTCGGGGCGAATGCCTACGGCGGAGCTGGGGGCAACGGCAAGTATTTCGCCATCGGCGCGCAGAGCGGCTCCACGACCGCGACCCTGACGCTGAACAGTTCGCAATCCTATTTCGGGTTCTGGTGGTCGGCCGCCGACCCGCAGAACAAGATCGAGTTCCTCTCGGGTGGGAGCGTGGTCGCGCAATTCAACCCGACGACGGCCCTCGGCTCTCTTAGCAGCGCCTACCTGGGCAACCCGAACAACAACCTGGACGGCGGGGAGAAATTCGCCTACCTAAATCTCTACGGCACACAGGGGAGCAGCTTCGACCAGATTCGCTTCACCAACCAGTCCCAGGGCTCCGGCTTCGAGTCGGACAACTGGAGCGTGCTCGCGGCCTCGACGCCGCCGTCGGGGACGACCATCCCGGGTGGTGTCACGTCCGTCCCCGAGCCCAGCACCCTCGTCCTGTCCGCATTCGGCGTCATCGGCCTGCTCGGCGCCTCGATCAAGCGGTCGCGGGCCGCGAACCGGGCCTGATGAGGCCGGAACCTCAGTCCCCGACCGCGTCAGACACCTCGATTCTGGCAAATCTCTTGCATCGCATGCGGATCTGCCAAGTCGTGCGGTCGGGGGATTGTCGGGAAGGTGCAAGCCGGCTGATCGTTGGCATCTCCCAGGCGAGCGGATCGCCGAGAGCGTCGACGCGGTAGTCGAGAGCTTCAAGCGTCGGACCGACGGTCGGTTAATGGACCTGATCACCACCGACGGCTACCTGGCCTACGAGGAGGCGTTCCTCCAAGCCTATGGCGAGACGATCACGCCGGCCCGGCCCGGCCCGGCCCGGCAGGTCCGTCCCAAAGCCCAACGCGAGGTCGCGCCACGGGGGCCGACCTGTGGGGCGGTGGAGAAGACGCGGGGGAAGAGACGGGTCGTCTCGATCGCCACGCGGATGGTCTTCGGCACGATGGCCGGGGTGATCGCTGCGTTGGGGCTGTCGAAGGTGAGCCGGGCGATCAACACGTCATTCGTGGAGCGTCAGGACGGGACGGACTGACATCGTAACGCAGAGCAACGCCCGCGAGACCTGCCGGTCTGCAAGGATTGCCGGCAAGGCGAGTCGGTGACGTACCCGACAATGGACGTGCGCAACGACTGCTGGCCGGTGAGGACGCCACGGATCAAAGACGTTCAGGATCGCTGGCAGAAGCGAAGCCGGCATGGTGGCCGGGCTGGCCGATCACGTCTTGTCGATCCCCGAATGGCCATCCTTCCCGTCCGTGAGACATTGATAAGCCACGAGGCGAATTCCCGAAGTGGGAGCGGTGACTCGATGAATGAATTGACATTGAATCCCAATTTCAGCTAAATTCATGATCCCTCACTCATGGACCTTTCCAATCGGGCGTCCCGCGCCTGCCCTCGCTCATCTCCCCAACCTCGTCCGTCGTGCGAAGAGTCGATGGTCGGACGATTCGCCGCGTTCGAGGGGTAGAAGGCCTTACCGCTCACATGCAACCGACGAATTCCACCGCACGCCGTTCGGCTCATGAGGGCTTCACCCTCATCGAGTTGCTGGTGGTCATCTCGATCATCGCCGTCTTGATCGCCCTGCTGCTGCCGGCGGTGCAGAGCGCACGCGAAGCCGCGAGGCGCATCCAGTGCACCAATAACCTGAAGCAAGTCGGGCTGTCGTTGCATCAGTACGTCGACACCCACGGGGTCCTGCCCGCCGGCCGCGCGGCCACGCCGCTGATCTGGTCGTCGCTGGCGGCCCAACTGCCGTTCCTCGAAGGATCGACCGTCTTTAACACCTTTAACTTGAGCATCACGCCCCTCGACTCCTCGAATTCGACGGGCGTCTCAACGATCATCGCGACATTCCTCTGCCCGTCGGACGGCAGCCAGGCTCGGATCGCGGCGAACTTCGGCCCGAACAATTATGTGGCAAACACCGGCACGGGACTTCGCAATGGCGGCAGCTTTCGCCCCAAAGACGGCAGCGAGATTGTCGACGGAGTCCTCTACGATCAGTCGTCCACCCGGCTCGCCGAGGTCACCGACGGCCTGAGCAACACGGTCGCTTACAGCGAGACGATCAAGGGGACGGGGACGATGAGCGTCGGCGCCAGGCCCTCCGATCGGCTCCGGCAATTTATGCAGGGATCGGGGCTCCCTGTGACCGACTCCTACTGTACCCCGACGAGTGCCACCTGGAGCGGAGCCCGCGCGCAGGAGTGGGCGAGGGGAAGTTTCCCCTATACCACATTCAATCACTTCCTGACGCCCAATAGCAAAAGCCATGATTGTGTCTCTGGAGCGATCGGCGGTCGCACGGCCGCGAGGAGCTTCCACTCGGGCGGCGTGAACGTCCTCTTCTGCGACGGCCGGGTCATCTTTGCGAAGGATTCGATCAGCCTCGAGACCTGGCGGGCGGTTGCCACGCGCAACGGCGGCGAGGTGATCTCCGCCGATCAACTCTGATCGTCCGACCCGCTCGCGGCATCCGTGACGCGAGCGGTCAGCTCTCAATCCTGGTGAATCTGGCCCGGATCGGGGAGGCTCGTCGACTCGAATCGATGAGTCTCATTCCGAGGGTCGAGGCCATACCGCCCCGTTCTTTCCTGCCGAGTGTCCTGCTTGCGGCGGAAATCAGCTCATTCACCCCATCCGCTCTCTTGCTTAGCATGCGGATCTGCCAGGTCGTGCGGTCGGTGGATTGTCGGGAAGGCGCATTGATGTGAGAGTTGACGTTCTTGAATGATATCAGCTGAGACTTCTGAGCCATTCTCGGAAATACAATTCTTGCGCTTCGATGGAAACCGGATCAACATCCGGCCCTTCGTCGAAAAGATTGACGAGATCGATCGTCCGTGCCTGACGGCCCAGGGTAAGTTTGTAGGCCCTATCACCGACCCCCATCCCTCGGCTCATTCCAGAAGGAAAAACATTCCTGCTGGCCCCATAGCACCTGGGGATGAGGCCCAAGGCCTCCAGGTCCGAGCGGATCAAAAGGAGCGCGGAGAAGTACTCATCGGCTTCCCGTGCGATCTCCTCATTTCGAAAATGAAGTCGCACTCGCACTTGCTCAGCATTCTCGGGAGCCTCGTCCCAAAGCAGAAACTCTCCCGGGACGATCGCGCCGCTCGTTGAGACGAGGGCGATCGAGCGGTGTTCGGGTTCCATGTCTGGCTCACGAGTGCGTCACGGGTCGATGGGCCGCGGCGGACGACCGCTCAGCAATCAATTGCTGAGGGTCGCCGGCTCGCGGTTGTTGGCGTTGTTGCCGGTGCCGCGAGAGGTCTCGGGCTCGGGCTTGGCGACTGGGGTGGGAGCGGGTGCGGGCTGGTCTTTGGGGTCGAGGGCGGCGAGTTCGCCTTCGGGGCGGTTCGCGTCCGGCTGGTGGTCGTCGCCCATCTGGTCGGTCTCGGCCTGGGCGGCGACCTGGGCGGGGCGGGGCTCATCCTGGCGGGGTAGGGCGAGGATGGCCAGGGCCGCGATGGTGGCGGCCAGGCCGAAGCCGAGGCCCAGGGTGCGCGGGGCCCAGAAGATCGAGGCCCAGCCGAGGTGGCCGGCGGCGGGGTGGCGTGATTGGCGGATCTCGTCGGCGATCTCGGGCCAGAGCGAGGGGGTGCCCGACGTGGTCGGGTCGAACGCGGCGGCGAAGTGCAGGACGTTCAGGGCGCTGCCCAGGCCGTCCCGGTGCACGCGGCAGCCGTCGCATGAGATCAGGTGCCGCTCGACCCTCCGGCGGTCGAGGCCGCCGAGGTCGCCGCCGGCGAAGAGCGGCAGGCGGGCCCGGGTCCATCGACACGACATTTCACTCATGATCGGCCTCCCGTCGTGGTCGTCTCGGCCCACCTGCGTTCCCAGTGCTCGCGGAATTGCTCGCGGGCCTTGGCCAGCCGCCAGCGCACCGTGGCCTCGCGGCGGCCGATGATGGCCGCCACCTCGGCCGAGGAGAATCCCTCGAGGTCTCTGAGTACCAGGATCGTCCGATAGGCGACCGCGACTTTCTCCAGAACGAAGTGGACTTCTTGCGCTAGCTCGGCCCGCAGCCTGGGGTCGGGGTCGGGCAGGTCGAAGGCACGCCGGCCGTCGGCATCGGCACCGATGGAACGGGTCGGCGGCGGCTCGCGTCTCCGGAGGTGGTCCAGCGCCAGGTTCAGGCCGACCCGGAAGAGCCAGGGGCCGAAGCGCCTGGCGGTGTCGAACCGGTCGAGCCGGTTGTAGACCTTCCAGAAGGTTTCCTGAGCCAGGTCGCGGGCCAGCTCCTCGTCCCTCACCATGCGGGTCAGCACGCGAATGAGCTTGCGCTCATACCGGGCCACCAGCAGTGCGAAGGCCTGATCGTCTCCCAGGCGAGCAAGCTCGACGAGGCGCGCATCGCCCGCCTCGATCGCCTGGCCTGCCTGCGAGGGTAGCTGGGCCGCCGTCGAGGGGACGAGCGGAGTCTGGGCGGTCTGTCCGACTGTCGCGGGTTCGTCCGCAGGATCCATCGCGTGTCCTCCGGGCGTGAAGTATGATACGGGCCCTTCGGGGCGTCGCGTTGGAAGAATCCGCGCGATCGGCGCCATTCGGAAGTTGCGTCGCGGCAACGGGGTCGAGTGGGTGCCCATGACGCAATCGTCGCCCGCCATGCCGCCACTGCCGTCGGGATCGAATGGGATCGGGCCCTGCCCCGAGGGCGATCGGCCGGCGGCCCTGGCCGTCCTGTATCGCCGCGTTCACGAGGCCCTTCGCCCCGGCCTGATCGCCGACGCCCTGGATGAGGCCAGCCAGGGGCGGGTCGACCTGTCTGGCCTCTGGGTCGCCCGTCGCCGCGGGAAGATCGTCGGGGCCCTGCTCACGCACTCCCTGGCCGGTCGCGCCGTCGCGTTCTGGCCCCCCGAGGTCGAGGGCTTCTGGGGCCGGGCCTCGATGGCCGAGGGCCTGGTGCGCGCGGCCCTTGAGCAGGCCAGCGGGGATGGGGCCGGGCTGGCGCAGGCCCTGCTCGACGAGTCGTCGCCCAAGCATGCGGCGGCCGACCTGGCCCGCGCCGGGATGCCCAGGGTGGCCGACCTGATCTCGATGACCCGGGGGACGGATGGCAAGCCCATCGACCGCGGCGATGCCCCTTCGATGGAGTGGCGGCCCTTTTCCGACGACACCCGAGACGCCTTCCGCGCCGCCCTGACGGCAAGCTACCGCGGCAGCCTGGACATGCCCGAGCTGGAGGGGATTCGGTCGCTGGACGACGTGCTGGCCAGCCACAGCGCCGGGGGCCGGTTCGACCCGGGCCGCTGGCAGCTTGGAACGATCCCCGGCGAGCCGTCGGCCTCGGCCGTCGTGCTGCTCGCCGACCAGCCCGATCGCAGCGCCTGGGAAGTGGCCTATCTGGGACTGACGCCTGCGGCCCGTGGCCGTGGCCTCGGCCTGACCGCCCTGGCGAGGGCCCTGGAACTGGCCGCGCCGTACGTCATCCGGGTCGAGCTTGCGGTCGACTCGCGCAACACGCCGGCCCTGAGGCTCTACGAGCGGGCCGGGTTCCGCGAGTTCGACCGCAGGTCGGTGCACCTGGCCGTCTTCCGGCCCGCCGCCGGCTGACGGGGCGGGCCGCAACGTCCGGGGCACGGGTTCGTTCGCTACTTCACGGGCGCCCTGGCCGCGGCCAGGGCGATGAGGGCGTAGGAGGTGACGATGTTGGGGTCGCCTTCCAGGAACCGATCGACGGGGTTGGCCCAGCCGCCGTTCTTGTCCTGGCGACTGGCCAGGGCGGCGATCAGCTCGGCCCTCCAGTCGTGGGCCTTGCCGCCTTCGTCGACGAACGTCGGCTTGCCGAGCGCGGCCATCGCCTTGCCGAAGGTCATGTAGTAGTAATACAGCCCGCGCTGGCCCTGTCCGGGGTTCTCGTCCAGCGAGTAATTCTTGGCAATGTAGCCGAGCGCCGCCTTCACGCGGACATCGTCCTGCGTCAGGCCCGCGTAGATCATGCTCTTGAGGCCCGCGTAGGTCATCCCGGCGTTGGATCGCGTCGACGTGTCGGCCTTCTTGGCCGCCGCCTTGCCGCCTGGGCCGCCGCCGGCCGGTGCGGGGCCCGACGTGTAGAAGAAGCCGCCGTCGTTGATCTCGGCGGCGTGGGGCTGGTCGTTGAACTCGCTCTTGAGGTTCTGGCACCTCGAGACGAAGACGAGCGCCTTCTGGAGCGCGGGGTCATCGGCAGGCAGGCCCGATTCGCGGAGGGCGTCGACGAAGAACGACGTATTCGACAGGTCGGGCCTGCTGTTGCCGCCGCCGTATCCCAGGCCGCCGTAAGAGAGGTCGTTCGGGCCCTTCCCCTCGGTCTCGTCGTACTGCGTCCCCTTGAGGAAATCCTGGCACCCCTTGATGACCCCGTCGAGCCGGCCGTCCTTGTTGGCCTCGTGGAAGGCCATCAGGGCCACCGACGTGGTGTAGGTCGCGTGCGGCGAGTCGGCCAGGCCCCCCTTGGGGCTGACGAGTTGCTCCAGCTTGGCCAGTGCCTTCGTGATCGTCGGCTCGGCGGGCGTGACCTTCCCCGACCGCAGCAACCCTGCCACGACCAGGGCCGTGATTCCCGGCTCGTTGCGGTCGCCCGACCAGCTGCCGTCATCCCCCTGGCGGGCCTTCAAGAAGCCCACCGCCTTGCCGACGATGGCGTCCCAGTCGGGCGCCCCCTCGATCGCCCAGGCGTGGGCCGGCCAGGCCCCGACCAGGCCCGCGAGCGCGGCCCCCCGCACGCCCAATCTCAGGAAAGTCCGACGATCAAGGTCTCGCATCGGGATGCCTCTCGGGGTGGAAGCTCCGGGCTCGTGCCGGCGACGTGGGTCATCGTCCTTACCCTAACAGGAGCGTCGGACGAGCCGGCGTCGAACCTCGGAATTCAAGGGACGCGGGGCCTGGGAGCGAGTTGCGAGGTCGTTCCCAGGCTTCCCGCGTCGACCGGTCCACAGCATCGGGGACCGGAGTGCGAATCGGATACCGGCGTGCGGAGGACGCCCGGATTCGCCTTGAATCAAGTTCCGGCAGTGGGTTGCGAGATGAACGCGTCGTGTTCTTTCCGTCGCGCCGGACACAAAATCGGAAGGGGGAGGACAATTCATGTCCATCACCCCTTCCGTGTCCGTCTCGAACCGACCGGCGTCAACGGCCGCCGCTGGCCAGCATGAAGCCGTGCATCTCCATGCCGACCCAGAGGGCCGCGATCAGGCTGACGACGAGGGCCACCGAGCCGAGCCGCCTGGTCCGCTTGATCTGCCACCACATGATGATGCCCGTCACGCCCCAGAAGATCATCAGCGATGACATGGCGTCGACCAGCACCGCCCAGACCCAGCGTGCGTTGAACGTCGAGGGGTAGCCGTGGGTCATGTGCAGGCGGAGCAAGAACCGGCGGTTGGATAGCTCGGCGCCCGCCGTGGTCTCATCCACGGGCCGGCCCGAGACCGATCCGGCCAGCATGTTGTAGGTCACCTGCCAGCGCTTCCCCTCGCCTTCCATCAGGAACGAGAGCGGGGCGGCCCTGACCTCCGAGATCTTCGCCTTGTCGTAGCCGAGCTTCGCCAGCAAGGCCGGCAATCCCTGCTTCATCTGATCCAGGGGCGACTTCTCCAGCACAACCCCGCCGCTGGCCGCGAACGGTGCGGCCGCAACTCTCGGCCCGCCTCGTCCTTCGCCGCCGCGTTCTCCTTCGCCGCGCCCGCCCGCTTCGCCTGCAGGGCCCGCTTCGCCCCGGGCGTTGCCCCGACGGCCTTCGCCTTTGCCCTCGGCCTTGCGCATGCCCCCTTCGCGGCCCTCGCCTGCGGGGGCCCCTTCACCTTGCCGGCCGCCGCGGCCTTCGCCCTCGGCGCCGCCACGCCGGCCCTTGCCCTGGGCCTTTTCCTGACCTGCCACCGGCGCGCCTCCGCCTCCCGGGCCATTCAGCAACTGGGCTGTGCCGGGGCGGAGGGTTCCCCCCTGGCCGCCGGCCTCGACGGAGACGGTGTAGGGCTTGCCGTCGACCGCCTCGACGTTCGCCGTCAGTCCGCCGCGGTCGAACCGGGCGTTCTCCGACTGGACCAGGCGGTAGCCGCCCGGCGTCTTCGCGTTAATCGCCGCGACCACCTGGCCGGCCAGGTCGGACGCCGACGGGATGGCCGCCAGGGCGGTCCCGCGAATTTCCGACTCGCCGAAGGGGGTGAACGACTGGTCGGAGAACCAGCTCGGATGGTTGAACAGCAGGCCCGTCACGCCGTAAAGGAAGACCCAGGGCAGCATCAACAACCCCGCGTACAGGTGGCCCCGGCGCAGCAGCATGGTGACCTCCCGCAGCAACGGGCTCGTCTTCGTCGCCTTGACGGGCGCCTGCTGGGCCGTCGCCTTGCGTGCGCGTTCCAGGATGGAGCTGGTCGTGGTCGAGATTTTGGGCTCGGGCGCCTCATCCTCGATGGCCAACTCGGTCGTCGTCGTACCCTGGCTCATTGACGCAAACTCCTGGGAAGGCCGGCGCCGCCTCTGAAATTCGGGGGGTATGACCACGCAGGCCATTCCGGCCGCGGTCGGTCCACACCTCGTCGCTGCAGCGGCTAGGCTCATGGGGTGGGAGAATCGGGCCGCAATCGGCCGATTCCTGGGCCTTTGAACGAGCAAGGCCCCTCGGGTCCAGGCGTCATGACCCCTTGGGACGCGGGGTCGGCAACGACCATGAAACTGAGATTCAATCTCAGCGTTGGAAAGTCTAAACAGGGCAACGAACTCTGTCAATCATTCAAGATGGGATCTTTAAGACAGGGGCCGCCGGCGGCCGCGAGAGGTCTCGGTCGGAGCCTGAAAGCGGCTGATCGGTGGGCCCACTAAGGGTGCGGGCGCGGATAGGGGACCGGGAAGGGGAACGGGGCGGGCAGGGGTGCGAGGCGGCCGGGGTCGGCGTACCGTTCGGTGGAGATGAGCGGGGGCAGCGCAGGCCTGGCAACGACCCGTCTCTCGGGTGTCCGGGGCATCAGGGGCGTGCTGGGCCTGAGCCTGGACACGTCGAGGCCGCGCGTGATCGCCCGTCCCTCGCGGACGATGGCGGCCGCCAGCTTCTCCGGCTCGTTCGCGCCTGGTTCTTCGCTCAGGCGTACATTGCGTAGGGTCGCCATGGGGCCGGGGACCGCGTAGCCGTGCGCGTCGTAGCGAACGGCCGAGACCCAGTCGTCCACCGCCTTGGTGTACTCGCCTTTGCGCAGGTCATACGCCTGATGTCGTAGCGCCCCGCGGGCGTCGAACCAGAAGACGACCCGGAAGTCTGGGGCGGGCCTGGCGGGGTTCGGAACCGGCTGGGCATTCGCGACCGAGGAGGCCCAGGATGCCGCGAGGATCGGTGCAAGGAAGCGAGCCGCACGCATGATTCACTCGGGCCGTCCGGGATGAGGAAGGTCATCGTCTTCGAGTCGGTCGGGAGCCTGCGAAGGACTTTTCAAAGAGGATCGGGATGACTCGCCCCGGGTCGTCGGTCGGGGTCGGCGGTCGGGCCGAGGAGTGCGGGCCTCGCGGGGCGTTGGACTCGGCCGGCGTGCCTGGATGAGCCGGGGATCGGCCCGGAGGGCGCGACGACCGGCCCGGCCTTCGCCTCGATCTCGTCCCAGAGGCCCGACAATTCGGCCAGGGCCGTCTCGGGCTTCGACCGGTCGACCCGGGCCTCGAGCTCGGCACGCAGGCCGTCCATCGCGGGCCGATCGAGGAGCCCCGAGGCCGTCAGGGCGACGAGCATCTGGTGCGTGTCGGCCACCGCGCGGGCCCAGGGCTCGGCCGGAACATCGGGGGGGGCCAGGCGCGCGAACCTGTCGACCACGGTCGCCACCTGCGACCGGCCGTACTCGGCCTTGGCCAGATAGTCGGCCTTCCACCGGCCCATCGCCAGGGTGAGGGCCCCCCAGAGCAGGACGACGGCCGCCGCGATGGCGATGACGACGGTCCGCCCCGAGGTCCCCCGCCCGCCGCGAGGCAGGGCGCTCGGCCCGGTCGCCGAGGCATCGAGCCGGAACCGCCTCGTGGGATGGGTCCGATTCAACTCGACCACAGCTCCGCCTCCCCGAATCGCCGCCCGAGAAAGGCCGCGCGGGGGGAAGGTCCCCGGCTCCAATCCCCGGCTTCAACCTCGATTCTAGGCCGCGGGCCGACCGCCGTGAAGTCACCGCGGAAAGCCCCGGGGCGATCCTCGGGGATCAGGCGGCGGGGGCGGCCCGGCGGAGGCCGAGCTTGCGGGTGAGCTCGAAGAAGTCGCCACGGCCCACGGGCATCGCCAGGTAGCCGACCAGGTAGGCCGTCGAGCCGATGGTCAGGTTGATGAGCAGGGGGATGGCCCGGTGCAGCCGGTCGCCGCCCAGGGGCATCGGGTCGATGAAGATCCGTGAGACCAAAACGGCCGCCAGCAGGCAGAGCGCCCCGACCATCGGCGGGGCCAGCGTCCGCCGCGCGAGCACGCCGAAGCGTACGTCCAGGGTCCGGCAGATATAGAGGCCCGGGACGAGCAGGTTCGAGAACAGGGTCGTCAGCACGGTCCCCCAGATGACCCCGGCAACGCCCAGCCGCACGGTCAGAACGTAGCTCAGCGGCAAGTTCACCAGCGAGCCGACCAGGGCCGACAGGGCGATGACCTTGATCTGGCCCATGCCGATGGCCATCTGCACCAGCACCGACAGGCAGAGGGGGATCGTGGCCACCAGGAAGAGCCGCATCAGGTGGGCTTCGGCGCCGAAGCGGGGGCCGATCCAGAGGGTCAGGAAGGGCTCGGCGAAGACCCAGGCCAGCAGGCCCACCGGCAGCAGCATGGCGATCAGCAGCCGGGTGCCGTCGTACTTCACCCGCTCGATCGCGGCCAGGTCGCGGGCCGCCACCAGGCTGGCCACCGCGGGCATGACCAGGTAGGCCAGCATCCAGCCGGTCTGGCGGATCTGGAGGAACGGCATGCTGACGTTCTTGTAGACCGCGTTGGCCCAGCCCGGGTCGACGGTGGCGAACCCCAGAATCGTCGTGTCGACCTTGTCGGCCAGCACCACGCTGAGCTGGATCAGGAACAGGTAGAAGCTGATCTGCGTGAGCGCGGCGAAGTCGGCCATCCGGGCGCCGCGGAAGCGGGGGACGTAGCCCAACTCACGCACCACCACCCAGCAGGCCGGGACCAGAGAGAGCGCCATCTGCGCCAGCGTCTGCGTCACGACGACCAGGAAGAAATCGAACCCGGAGGTCAGGCCCACGGCCAGGATGACGAACCGGACGACGACCGAGGCCAGTTCGAATCGGGGGACGAAGTCATACCGACGGGCCGCCTGAAGTACGCTGGTGGCCACCGCCCCCAGGCCGTAGCACGGTGAGGTAAGCGCCTGGAGCCAGAGCAGCTTGACGATCAAATCATAGGACGGGCCCGTGAACCGGGAGTAGGGCAGGGCGATGTAGGCGATGCCCAGCAGCACGATCGACTGCACGGCCGAGACCACCGCGTAGAACATCAGGCCGCACGACAGCGAGCGGTCGACCGCCTGGCGGTCGCCCCGGGTGTAGGCGTCGGAGACCTGGCGCTGAAGCGCCGAGCCCATGCCGAACTCCAGCAGGAACTGGAGGAAGCCGAAGCCCCAGGCGAACCCATAGGCGCCATACTCGGTGGGGCTGATCGCCCCGAGCATCAGGGTGATGCTCCAGAACGAGAAGACCGCCTGGAGCGGGGTCCGAAGGGCCAGCCAGAACGTGCCGCTGAGCAGCCGGCCGAGCACCGGGGGGAGTGCCTTGTTGGTCGCCTGCGTCGCCGCCATTGCGCTCATGCCGGCCTGTCTCCTTCAACCAGCCTCGGTCGATCCGCGTCGACCACGCCCGGGGTCGCCGGCCACTATAGCCGCCCGTCTCCGTCCGCATGAAGGCCAAACCCTCGACGCTGTTGACCTTGCCAGCCCCCCCGCCCGCGGCTTTAATGGATACGGAAAGGCACCTAGGATCCAGCCGACGACGCGAACATGGATGTTCAACGGCCGTCGGTGACGGAGGCTTTTCCCGTGCAGGACCGCATTGCGTACCAAGGAATCACGTTCGACGATGTCCTGCTCGAGCCCGCATACTCAGAGCTCCTCCCCCGCCAGGTCGAGACGAAGACCCATCTGACCGCCAAGATCCCGCTGAATATCCCCATCCTCTCCGCCCCGATGGACACGGTCACCGAGGCCGAGCTCGCCATCGCGCTGGCGCAGGAGGGGGGCCTCGGCGTCATCCACAAGAACATGTCCGTCGAGGAGCAGACCCGCGAGGTCGACAAGGTCAAGCGCTCCGAGAACGGCATCATCGTCGACCCGATCACGCTCCCCCCGACGGCCACCGTCGGCCAGGCCCGCGAGATCATGCGCGGCCATAACATCTCGGGCGTCCCCATCACCGTCGGCGACAACCGCCTCCGCGGCATCCTCACGCGCAGGGACCTGCGGTTCCTGGAGGACAATGACCTCAGCATCGAAGAGGTCATGACCAAGGAGAACCTGGTCACCGCGCCGGCCAACACCAGCCTGGAAGACGCCGACCGGATCCTCACCCGCAACAAGGTCGAGAAGCTCCTCCTGGTCGACGATGAGTTCCGCCTGAAGGGGCTCATCACGATCAAGGACATCGACAAGCTCCACCGCTACCCCAACGCCTGCAAGGATATCCGGGGCCGGCTGAGGGTGGGCGCCGCGGTGGGCGTGCACGACTACGAGCGGATCGCCTCGCTGCTGGAAGCCGACGTCGACGTGATCGTCGTCGACTCGGCCCACGGCCACTCGATCAACGTCATCGAGACGGTGCGCAAGATCAAGCAGTCGCACGACATCCAGGTGGTCGCCGGCAACGTGGCCACCGCCGAGGGGACCCGCGCCCTGATCGACGCGGGCGCCGACGCCGTGAAGGTGGGCATCGGCCCCGGCTCGATCTGCACCACGCGGGTCGTCTCCGGCGTCGGCGTCCCGCAGATCACGGCCATCTACCACGCCGCCAAGGCCGCCGCCGGCCGGGTGCCGATCATCGCCGACGGCGGGATCCGCTACTCGGGCGACATCGCCAAGGCACTGGCCGCCGGCGCCCACTGCGTCATGATCGGCGGCCTCTTCGCCGGCCTGGCCGAGAGCCCCGGCGATCAGATCATCTTCCGGGGGCGCAGCTTCAAGTCCTACCGAGGCATGGGCTCGCTGGCCGCGATGGCCAAGGGCTCTCACGAGCGATATCGCCAGGACGTCGGCCGCGCCCCCGATGCCAAGTCGGCCACCAGCCAGTCGGCCCAGAAGCTCGTCCCCGAGGGGGTCGAGGGTCGCGTCCCCTACAAGGGGCCCCTGGCCGACTACGTCTTCCAGCTCGTCGGCGGCATCAAGGCCGGCATGGGCTACTGCGGCACCCGGACCATCGACGACCTGCGCACCAAGTCCAAGTTCATCCAGGTCACCGGTGCCTCCGTCCAGGAGGGGCACCCCCACGACATCGTCATCACTCAGGAGGCGCCCAACTATTCCAGCTACACCTCCGACGGCGATTCCCTGAGGGGTTCGGTCTGACCCCAGGCCAACCCCGTTACCCCAGCCCGCCGGGTCACCCATCCCGGCGGCGCATCCGCTAAAACCTCCCGGAATTCCTCAACCGGATGACCGGGCTTTGCCGAAAGATCAGGAAGATCGCGCGGCAAATGTCTGATCGGGACGGACGCCGCCCCGAGCGACCCCGCATCGGCCATCGAAATTGACCGGTGCGGATCGCCGCCCGTTGGTGCGTCGCGTGCAAGTTTCGCAGCCCGGGGGACTCGACTCCCCGGACTGCCCTGAGCCAGCAAGGAGGCGTGGCGTGCGTCGCCCCATTTCAGCAATGACCGCGGCAACCCTGGTCTTCGCCCTCTGCCCGGGCCTGATCCGGGCCCAGAATGCGGGCCAAGACGTCGGACAACCCCCCGCCCGCGAGGACTCGTCGGCCAGCCCGGCGGTCTTCGACCCCATGGCTTCCGCCCGCGGGGCGCGGCATCTCCTGCGCAACGGGCAGGACTACATCAGCTATGAGCAGTTTGACCGCGCCCTCAGCTTCCTCCGCGAGGCCGAAACCCGCCAGGCTGAGCTGAGCGTCGCCGAGCGGCAGCAGCTCAAGCAGGCCCTGGAGCGTGCCCAGCGCGGCCTCCGCCAGCCGGCCAACACCAAGAAGGGTCGTTACGCCAAGTCCCGGACGACCCGCGCCGGCTCCATTGCCTCCGCCACGGCCGGACAGGGCCAGAACCAGGGCGCCGCGTCTCCTTCGGGCTTCCAGCTCACCTCGGGCACCCAGGCCATCGAAGCGCCGGCGGCTGCCGCGCCTGCCCCGGCTCCTTCCCGGCTCCCCGCGGTTTCCACGCCCGAGCCGGCACCGGCCCCCGCGCCACTGCCCGCCGATGCCCCCTACGTGCCGGCCCCCGAGGCCGCCGCTCCGGTCCCGGCCGCAGAGCCGGCGCCCCTGGAACTGCCTGCCCCGACGCCGTCCCAGGCCCTGGCTCCGGCCCCGCCCGAGCCCGCCCCGCTGGCCTTGCCCACGGCCGCACCCGCCCCGGCCCAGGCCGAGCCCGCCCCGCTGGCACTCCCCGAGCCGTCCAGTCCGGAGCCGGCCGTCCCTCAGCCCGCACCCGCCGCCGAGCCCGTGGCGGCCATGCCCTCGCCCGAGCCGACCTCGACGATGCCGACGCCCGCGGCGGCGATGCCCTCGCCTTCGGCCGAGCCGGCCATGAACTTCCCCGCCCCTGAGGCCGAGCCCGCGGCGGCGATGCCCGCTCCTGACGCCCCGGCGTTCCCGCCCGCGGCGGAGGCGATCGCCCCGACGGTTTCGGCCGAGCCCAGCCTGCCCCAGCTTCCCGACGCGGAGGTCGCCGTCAGGCCCGAAATGACGCCCGACGTCCGGCCGATCGGCGTCCCCGCGTCCATCGCCGACCTCCCCCCCGCGGCGCCGGCCGAAGAGCTGGGCCTGCCCCCGTTGCCCGCCGACGCGGCGCCCGCACCGGCCGGCCGCCCCGCGATGGCCTCCCCCGAATCGGCCGCGCCCAGGGCCGCCATGGTCGCCCAGGATCCGTCCGAAGGGGGCCGGCCCACCGTCGGCGGCCTGGCCGCATCCGAGGCCGATCCCGTCCCCGTGCCGGCCGCCGAGGCCACCCAGCTTCCCGACGCCCCGCCCCAGTCCACCTCGGTCCCGGCGCTCACCGACACTCCCCCCGCGCCGGCCGCCTCCGCCGGGGTCCCTGACGACCGGAGCGACGTGCCGGCCCACCTGCGGCACCTGCTCCCCCGCCGCGACGTCACGCCCTTCCAGTCGTCGCTCAGCCCGGGCTCGCTGCGGGCCGTCGAGGAGATCGCACGACGCCAGGACGACGCGATGAAGCAGGCCGAACCGGCGGCGCCCGCGCCTGGCTCGTACGGCTCCGCCAACGTCACTTCCCCTCGCCTGGAACTCTCCAGGGCCCCCAGCCCCGCCGAGCCCCGGCCCATCCGCGCCATCCCCGTGCCCGAAGACTTCGTGCCGATGGCCGCACGCCAGTGGGGCCCCAGGCGCAAGTACTGGTCGGCCGCCGCCGTCTGCTCCATGCCGCTCTACTTCCAGGACGCCTCGCTGGAACGCTACGGCCACAGCGCCGAGCAGTTCTTCGGGCCGACCGGGCGGCATCTCAGCTATCCCCTGGACGACGTCACCCAGTCCAAGCAGCGCAACCAGATCATCCAGCCGTTCTTCTCGGCCGGGCTCTTCGCCGCCCAGATCGCCTTCTTGCCCTACAACATGCTGATGGATCCGCCGTGGGAGGCCCAGTATGACCTGGGCTACTACCGGCCCAACGACAAGATCCCGACCGACACCTACTACCTGCCCCTCACCGGGATCGGACCGCCGTTGCACGGCAAGAATTATTGATCCGACGGTCGCCCACCGACCCTCGAGACTCGACGAACGCCCCCGGCCCGATGCCGGGGGCGTTCGTGCGTTTCCGGCGTGCCGGGCGTGTCGACCGCGCGAAGATCGGGCCTCGGGCCCTCCGATTCTCCGGGTTGCGGTTGTACACCGGCCCCGAGGCGCCTATGGTAAAGAAATCGGCTATCGCCGCGACCTTCGCGGCAAGGGTCCACCCCGGGCCGAATCACACCCGAGTTTAACGAACCGCAAGTGGGGCCCGCGACGGCCGGGCCCGTGGGAGCCCCGCCGATGGCACGAAGCGATGTCGCCGGGACGAGTCCGCCCGAATGGGACGCCGAGCGCGTCTCGCTCGGCCGCCATTTTTTGCGCGACATGGAGTCGCTCTGGGCCGGCTTGCTCCAGATGGCCGCCGTGGTCGAGGAGACGCTCACCCTCGGTGTCCGCGCCCTCTGCCACAGCCGCCCCGACCTGGCCGCCGCGGTCAAGAATGAAGAGTCCGAGATCGATCGCCGCGAGGTCCAGCTCGAGCGCGAATGCCTGCGCATCCTGGCCCTCCACCAGCCGGTCGCCTCCGACCTCCGCCGGGTCACCGCCGTGCTCAAGATCAACTCCGACCTGGAGCGCATGGCCGACCTCGCCCTGCACATCGCCAAGCGCGTCAAGAAGTCGTCCGGAGACGCCACGCCCATCCCCATCCCGCAGGGGATGGAGGCCATGGCCATGGAATCGCTCTCCCAGGTGCACGACTGCCTCGACGCCCTGACTCGCAGCGACTCCGACCTGGCCCGTCGCGTCATCGCCAGCGACCGCCGCTTCGACGCCCTGAGACGCGACATCCAGAACGACCTCAAGGACCTGATCCGCAAGGATCCCGATCGCCTCGACTCCTGCCTCCGGCTCATCAACACCGCCAGGAACCTCGAGCGTATCGCCGACCACGCCACCAACATCGCCGAGGCGGTCATCTACCTCAAGGAAGGCAAGATCGTCCGCCACGACGACTCCACCGGCCGCTGGGTCGACGCCCAGGCCTGAGCCGTTCCCGCCCGGGTGACGAAGGAAGACGGGGACCGGCGCCGCATTGAGGCGCTGGTCTCTTGCCCCGTTTGACCGGCGCTCAGTCGTCGTCCCCTTCGGCTTCGTCCTCGTCCGAGTCCGCCTCGTCCTCGCCTTCTTCGTCGTCGACCTCCACCTTCGCCGTGGTGGCGGCGTCGCCCAGGCGGGCCTTCAGCGCGACAGTCAGGGCGATCCATTCCTCGACGTTCAGAGCCTCGGCCCGCACCATCCCCGCCAGGCCGAGCGAGTTGAGCATCTCGTCGACCGACTCCTTCGTCAGCTCGTGCCGCCAGAAGCTGTGCAGCACCCGCCTGAGGTTCTTGCGGCGCTGGGTGAAGACCTGACGAACGACGGTCTGGAACCAGGGGATGTCCCCGATGAGGGCCCGCTTCTCGGCGTTGGGCGTGATCCGCACGACCGCCGATTCCACCTTCGGCCGCGGCCAGAAGACGTGCGGCGGCAGGGTTCGAAGCAGTTCGACGTCGGCCAGGGCCTGAACGAGGATCGAGAGCGCCCCGTAGTCCGAACCTTGCGGGTCGGCCCGCAGCCGCTCGGCCAGCTCAAGCTGGATCGTCACCACCATGCGCTCGGGCCTGATGTCGGCGTCGGGGTGCACCAGCAGGTTCGTCAGGATCGGCGTGGCGATGTTATAGGGCAGGTTCGAGACCAGCTTGAACCGACGACCCGGCGCCGCGGCCAGCCCCGACCGCACGTTGTCGATGAGCACCGGGTTGATCGTGTGCTTCCCTTTGAGCGCATCGGCCTGGAAAACCCGGACGTTGGGCAATCCCTCGGTCGCCTCGGTCGTCAAGGCGACCATCGCCGGGTCGATATCCACCGCGACGACCGCCGCCCCCTTGCTGGCCATCAGCGAGGTCATCGCACCCGCCCCCGGCCCGATCTCCAGCACCACATCCCCGGGCCCCACGTCGGCCCCCTCGGCGATCAGGTCGTGGATGTTCAGGTCGATCAGGAAGTTCTGCCCGAACCGGTGCCTGGGCGCCACCCCCCGCCTGCTGAACAGGTCGCGGAGATAGGACTGAGTCTGACGTCGGGGCGAGTTGTGGTTCTTCGATTCGGTCATCGGGGGTCGGTTCGGTCCGGGTACGGATAAGGTCGGGCGGCTTCGTAAGAAAGCATCATAACGCCTCGGCCCGACGGCCTGTCCAACGATTCCAGGCGTCTCAGTCGAGGCCGAGCGTCTTCTTGGCCTCATCGAGCGAGAGGGTCGCGGCGTCCGCCTCGTCCCCCTTAGCTGGTCGCAAGTCGAGGACGTCGGCGGCATCTTCGAGGAGTTCCAGCAGCGCAACGAACTCTTCATAGGGCAGCACGGCAAATTCCTTCTTGCCGTTCTTCGTCAAAGATTCGGGATGAAGCCGGATCATGCGTGACCTCCGTCGACGGCTCAGGCCCCCGCCGCCTCCCGGCCCAGCAGCTTGCGGACGTGCTTGGCCAGCATGTCGGCCTCGATGTTCACGCGGTCGCCAACCTTCAGGGTGCCCAGGGTGGTCGCGGCCAGGGTGTGGGGGATGAGCATCACCGAGAAGCGGTCGGGGCCCACGCTGACCAGGGTCAGGCTCACGCCGTCGACGGCGATCGAGCCCTTCTCGACCAGCAGCGTGGTCCACTCGGGGGCAATGCCGAACGCGAGGAATTGCCACTCGCCCTCGGGCCTGCGCTCGAGGAGCGTCGCGGTGGTGTCCACGTGCCCCTGGACGAAGTGGCCCCCCAGGCGGTCGCCCAGGCGGAGCGAGCGTTCCAGGTTCACCGGGGCGCCGGCGGCAAGCTCGCCTAGGTTGGTGCGCAGCAAGGTCTCGGGCCCCGCCTCGGCGTCGAACGCATCCGCCTCGGCGTGGACCACCGTCAGGCAGCAGCCGTTGACGGCGATGCTCTCGCCCAGCGCGAACGGCTCCGACCCGTCGAGGCCCGGCCAGGCGATGGTGAGCCGTCGCCCTTGTTCCTGCACCTCGGATCGATCCAGACGCCCGAGCACTTGCACCAAGCCGGTGAACACGACACTTCCCCCGCTCGACCCCGCAGCCTTGATCGACTTGCTCTCTCGCCCCCCTACTTTAACAGAGTCATCGCCGGCCGGCTCGACCTACGCCCGAGAACATTCGCTGCTCTCGCGCGGCTGGACCGGGTTGAGTGCGTCGAATACGATCGATCCGCCGGCGTCCAATCCCTGCCGAGTCGTCGGCCGTCCCCATGGAAAGCGAATCCCCTTGGCCATCCCGACGAGCGCCTCCGCCGTATCGACCGCGCCAGATCGACTCCGGACCTCGGTGGCCGCGGCCCATGAACGGTTCAGATCGGTGAATGAGGGGGAGGTCGCCAGCTACATCCCGGCCCTCGCCAAGGTTCCCGCCGGGCTGTTCGGTGTGTGCGTGGTCGAGACCTCCGGCGCCGTCCATTCCGCGGGCGACTCGGAGCACGAATTCTCGATCCAGAGCGTCTCCAAGCCGTTCGTCTTCGCCCTGGTTTGCCAGGCAATCGGCGAGGACGAGGCGCGGCGGAAGCTCGGGGTCAACAGCACCGGCCTGCCGTTCAACTCGGTGATCGCGATCGAGCGGACCGAGGACGGGACGACCAACCCGATGGTCAACGCCGGCGCGATCGCTGCGGCCAGCCTCGCGCCGGGGGCGACCGCGGCGGCCAAGTGGCAGTTTCTCCAGGAAGGGCTGTCTCGCTTCGCCGGCAGGCGTCTCACGCTCGATGCCGAGGTCTACGAGTCCGAGTCGGCCACCAACCGGCGGAACGAGGTCGCCGCCAAACTGCTCCAGAGCTACGACCGGATCTTCTTCGACCCGATCCAGTCCACCGACATCTACACCAGGCAGTGTTCCCTGAACGTGAATGCCAGGGACCTGGCGGCGATGGCCGCCACCCTGGCCAACGGCGGGGTCAACCCGCTGACCGGCGAGCCCGTGATCGACGCCATCCACTGCCAGCACGTCCTGGCCGTCATGGTCACGGCCGGGCTTTATGAGAATTCGGGCGACTGGCTCTATGAGACCGGCCTGCCCGGCAAGAGCGGCGTCAGCGGCGGGATGGTCGCCGTCGCTCCCGGCAAAGGGGGCCTGGGCACGTTCTCGCCGCCGCTTGATCCCTCCGGCAACAGCGTCAGGGGCCGGCTCGCGGCCGGGTTCCTCTCGGAACAGCTCGGCCTGAACCTGTTCGCGTCGCACCCGGCCGGGCGATAAGAACCCCCTCACCGCACCTCGTTCGATCGGATCGGGCCATCTTCCCATGAAACGCATCCGCATCACGCACGTCACCAAATATCACTACCACGAGCCCGTCAGCTTCGGGGTCCACCGCGCCTTGCTCCGGCCGCGCGAGGGGCACGACCTCCACATCGACAGCTCTCGCCTCAAGATCGAGCCCGCGGCCAGCGTCCGATGGCTGCGCGACGTCTACGGCAACTCCATCGCCCTGATCACATTCGCCGAGCCCGCCCCGACGATGAGCATCTTCAGCGAGATGAACGTCGACCTCTACGACGACACGCCCATCGACTGCACCATCGACCCGATCGCCGATTCCTACCCGTTCCAGTATGCCGCGGACGAGCAGGTCGAGGTCTTCCAGTATCGCCTCCCCAGCTATCCGCACGATGGCCCGGCGCTGCAAGCCTGGCTGCTCGACCTGTACAAGCCGGGCCAGCTCATCAACACGTTCGAGCTGCTGAACAACCTGAACACGCACATCTTCAAGTCCTTCCAGTACGTGCGACGCGAGGAGCCCGGCGTCCAGCTCCCCTGCCGGACGCTCGCCCTGAGCACCGGGTCGTGCCGCGACTATGCCGTGTTCATGATGGAGGCGGCCCGCCACTGGGGCTTCGGCGCCAGGTTCGTCACCGGCTACATCCAGATGGGCGAGGGTCAGCACGGAGCCACCCACGCATGGGCCGAGATCTACATCCCGGGCGCGGGCTGGCGGGGCTTCGACCCCACCAATAACAAGCTCGCAGGCACCGAGCACATCGCCGTCGCGGTCGCCCGCGAGCATGACAAGGCCTCCCCGCTCTCCGGCTCCTGGGCAGGCCCGTCGGGCGCCTGGGATCGGATGGAAGTCTCGGTGCAGGTGGTGGAACTCTGAAGGCCCGGACGCCGGAGACCCACGAATCGTCGTGGCAGCATGCCGGGCCCCGGGATAGAATCGGGCTCACAGTCGACGGCGAGGTTCCGAGGCACCCCCAACGGGGTCATTCGTCGCCCGCCGGGCCTAGCCCTCACCCAGCCGGAGCCCCGCCATGTTGCCTCCCGTGAACCGCCGCGACTTCCTCACCCAGGCCGCCGCCGCGACCGCCGCCCTGGCCGCCGCGCCCGGGCTTGCCTCGGCCGCCCCCGTCGCCCTGCGCAACGCGACCCCCAAGTCGTCCGCCGACCAGGTGGTGCTGGGCAAGTCCGGCATCAAGGTCTCGCTCATCGGCATGGGCACCGGCAGCCACGGCTCGGGCCAGGCCAGCAACCAGACCCGCCTGGGCGTGAAGGAATTCACCAAGGTCGTCCGCCACGCGCTGGACCGGGGCACCACCCTCTTCGACGTCGCCGACCAGTACGGCTCGCACACCTACCTGCGCGAGGCCCTCAAGGGTGTGCCCCGCGACAAGTACGTGATCATGACCAAGACCCACGCCACCAACCTGGCCGACTGTCGCAGCCACCTGGAGCGCTACCGGATGGAGCTGGGCGTCGACTACATCGACATCCTGCTGCTCCACTGCATGACCAAGAAAGGCTGGCCGGCCGACCACACCGGCGCCATGGACTACCTCCGCCAGGCCAAGTCCGAGAAGATCATCCTGGCCCACGGCACCAGCAACCACGGCATGGACCCCCTGCGCACCAGTGCCAAGGACCCGTTCGTCGAGATCGACCTGGCCCGGATCAACCCCGAAGGGCTGATCATGGACGACAAGAAGCCCGACGAGGTCGCCTCCCAGCTCGAGGAGATGCACAACGCCGGCAAGGGCGTCATCGGCATGAAGATCCTCGGCGAAGGCGCCTTCAAGGAGCCCGAGCGCCGCGACGCCTCCCTCCGCTACGTCCTCGGCCTGGGAACCGTCGACGCCTTCATCATCGGCTTCGAGTCCACCGACCAGATCGACGACCTCTACAAGCGAACCGACGACGCCATCGCTTCCCTGAGGCAAAAGGCCTGAGCCGGCCTGTTCGCGTCAAGCCCTGCCCCGGCGACCTGGTCGCCGGGGCAGGGTGTCGCTCGAAGGCTACGGGTGACCAAGCCAGCGGACCGCGTTGGTGAGGATTTGCAGCGGGAGAGGCTGCTTGTAGATCGGGTAGGTCTCGTGGCCGGGGCGGAAGTAGAAGACGCGGCCCTTGCCCAGGTTCCAGACCATGCCGCTGCGGAACCACTCGCCCGCGGCCCAGCGCTCCTCCAGGATGAGCTCGTCGGGCTCGGGGACGTGGAAGGGCTCGTCATACATCTCGGTCTGGGGCAGCTCGAATGTGCGGGGGATGCCTCGGACAATCGGGTGGCTGGGTTTGGTGACGTTCAGGGTGCTCGGCTTGCCGTCGTTCCGGTAGGCGGGGAAGCAGCAATTGGGCAGGCGGACCTCGACCTCCTCGCGGCCGTCGGGAAACTTGCGGATCGACGCATATGGCGTCGGCCTGTCGTCGCGTTTGGGCGGCGCATACCTCGGCTGGGGCGGCAGGTAGCGGATCTCCACCTTTCCCCCGTCCTGGCCGCGATGAGTCCGCTCGGCGTCCCTCCGGGTCCGCTCGTTCATCGCCTCGACGAACGGGGTGGACCAGTGCGCCGAGTGCACCGCGATCAGCGAGAGCTGGCCCGCCAGGATGCGTCCGACGATCCGTTTGCCCGTCTCCGGCGTCACCTCGGCCTGGCGGACATGCCCCCACCAAATCAGGACATCGCAATCGGCCAGGCTCTCGTCCGAGAGCCCTTGCTCGGGATCATCGAGCGCGACTGACCTGACCGAGAGCCCGGGCTGGGCCCGCAGATGATCGGCGATCCGGTTGCCGAGGAAGTTCTCATAGGCGGCCTTCTGCGCCGGCTGCCGTTCGTCCCAGACGACGACGCGGACCGCCGGCTCAGCCCCACTACCCAGGGCCTTGCCCCCGGCGAGATCCAGGCCCGGGACCAACGCCGATGCGGCGGCGACTGCCGAAGCCCTGAGGAATCCCCGTCGATCCTCGTTCCTATCCATCGCTTCATGATCCTCGTATGGCGTATTGGGGCGACCGTCATTCGGCCCGTTCTTGCGACCGAACGTTGAGCAAATCCGGGCTCCTGCCTACGCTCAAAGGCCCCCGATACGCGATTCGATCATAGCCGCACCCACGCGGGCCGGCGACGGGCCTGGGGGGCGTTCCTCGGGCGATTTCCGGCGAGGAGAGGCCGATACGCCGATAGACTTCGTGAGCGTGCTGTGCCCCGGCGGCCGAGAATTTGCCGGGGCCGAATGGGCTCGTCGCCGTCAGCTTTTCCTGGCCTGGCACGCGGGAAAGGTGATCGCCGGTCGCTTCGGGGGCTTGCTCGCGAATTTCGGGATCGGGAGTCCGTCCGGCAAGAACACGCTCAGGCTTCGGAAATTCTGCATGAACTTCACAAGTTGCGGGTAATCCGTCTTCTCCCACCCATTGACGTCTTTCTTGATGCGATATCCCAGTTCCTCCACCCAGTAAGCGACGAGCGGGGCGAGCCTTGCCTGGATCTGGCCTTCGTCCTCGGAGGTTGGCGTCTTGCGCGTCGGCAGCGTCTTGTCCAGATCCTTCCTGATGTCCGCCTCCCAGTCCGGGATCAGAGGCTTGGCGACCCGGCTGTAGTGGGCCCTCGCATGCGTCTCGATTCGCATTAGGAGTTGGCGGTGGTCGTTGCGCTCGGCCGTCGTCTGCGCATTGGTGATGTTGTCCTTAAGTTCGCTCGCGATGCTGTAGCTCACGCCGATGGGGACATCGATCGTGCATTCGTCCACGGAGTTGCACTTGGCGACCTGGGAGACCGTCAGGGTGACGGGCGTGCCGCCCAGCCCGACGTCGAATCTCACCAACTCCCAGGCGTTGAGCGTCTTCATCGACGACTTGAAATCGGGCCCTTTGAGCTCGGCCAGGGCGACGTTCACGGAGAGCTTGGCCATCGGAAGACTCCAGGGAGATGCCCGGGTTCCCCACTTAATGCACCCATAGTTGTGAAAAATAGCCGGGAGCCTCTCCCCCTGGATACTCGCCGGACCGGGGAATCGGACGCGAATATCGCACCGATACCGCGATGTCACTCTTCCGCCAAGGCCCGTCATGGGACGCGTCGTGGCCTGACGCCGGCCCGACGTAGCAGCGGGTCCAGCCTCCAGGACAGGTCGGGCAGGTTGTGGCTGGGCACTTCGGGGTACAGGTGGTGTTCGAGGTGATACGTCAGCTCCAGGAACAACGCAGGGACGATCCGCCCTCTCAGGGTATGTGTCTGCGTCAGAGGCGTGTCTCCATAGTGTCGGTGCGGCAGGTGGACTGTCAGGAGCGGATAGACCCAACTGCCGACGATTACCAGGCTGGCGTACGCCAGCACGGCCGGCGTCCGGGGCAGGAGCCAGAGACCGGCGGCCGGGACGGCGAGGGCCCAGGCCGCCTCGGCGACCAGCCATCGCCTCGTCGCGCCTCCCGGCCGGCTGCGGGCGTAGGCCCAGCACCAGAGCCTGGGCAAGAACAGCGGCCCCCAGAGGATCGATTCGAGCAGGCTCATCCGTGCAGGGGCGCCCTCCGGGTCGTCGGGCCCGGGGAACACGCGGTGGTGTCGCAGATGGGTGGCTCGATAAGCATGGCCGCTCTCCAGCAAGACGGCACCCGTGGCGAACAGGGCCCACTCGGTTTGCCGCCGCGAGAGGCCTAGCGACCCATGGACAACGTCGTGCGTCACGTTTACCACGGCCACGAAGACCAAGAACACGAGGAAGGGGGCCAGCCACCAAAGGCCGATGTAGGCCGCCAGCGCGTACCCGGCGAGGCAGACGAATGGCCTGGCCAGGGCGAGACGCCGCTGCGAGGGTGTCGACATGAGGAGGTCCCCGCCGATCGCCTCCAGGCTGGGCAACTCCGGGTCAGCGTGTGTCGAGGCCGGCATATGCGGCTCCTCGGCCCCGGGCGGTCCTGGAATGGAGAGAGGGACGGCGGCGGATCACGCCCGCCAGCACGCCCTCGGCGACGTGGCGACTGCCCAGGCAGCAGGCGACGGTCCCCAGGCCTGGCCAGGTGCTATCCCCCACCAGCCAGTAGCCGGGCACGCCTGGATTGTTCGCGAGGGCGTGTTGGTTTGTGTTACCGAGGGTCTGCCGCGCGCCCCCCACTGCGCCTCGCGGCCTCCCGGTGAACCGCTCGTAAGTCCTGGGAGTGGCGACCTCGCAGACGACGGCGTCCCGGCCCAACCCGGGATAGACTCGCCCGGCGAGAGCGATGAGACGCTCGCCGATCTCGCGCTTGCGCGTCCGGTAGGTTTCGGGCGAGAGGCCTTCCCATGACCCCAGATCGCAGTGCGTCGAGATCATCACGACGCGAGACCCTTCCGGGGCACTGTCGGTGTCACCCGCGGCGGATACGGAGATGAACATGTTGTTCCCGTCGCCCAGCGGGCGGGAGTAGTCCTGCAAGAGTTGATGGTGGGTGAACTCCTGGCCTGCCACCTCGGCCTCGGGGACGCCGAGGAAGACGACCACGGCCCCGCCCAGCGCTGCCACATCGCGGCGAAGGTAAGGCGCCAGCGCCTCCGAGACCGGTCCGGGACCCAGCCTGGCCGCCAGGGTCGCGGGGACGGCGGCGACAACCTGATCGGCCTCGATGACGCCGCGACGGGTCGAGACACGATAGGAACCCTTATGTCCTTCGACCCGATCGACCGGGCAGCCGACTCGTAAGTCTCCGCCGAGGTGGCGGTAGCCTGCGATCAGGCCCTGCCAGAACCCACGCATTCCGCCTCTGGCCCGCGTCAGGCCGGCGCCTCGGATCGTGATCCCCAGCGCAGCGTTGATCAGTGGCGCCTCGGCCACCGAGCTATGGACCGTATCCTCGACGAGCATCCCCAGCAGGCCGACCAGCGCCCGATCGCCCTCAAGGCCGTACGCCCGGAGCGCATCGGTCAGCGTCCAGCTCAGGTAGCGAACCAGGGGCAATCCGCCGGGTCCAATCGCACTCGCGGCGCGGGCCACATCGGGCAAGCCGCGAATCGGCAGCCTGACCCCGCGCCGACTGGCTCGCCAGAACACGTCCGCCAGTCGGTCGAGGAGCCGCCAGAACGAGCGATGAGCCGGCGTATCGCCGAGCATACGGAGCCGCTCCAGGGACCATGTGGCCGGGTCTCGATGCAGCGTCACCGTGCGGTCGGGCAGCCAGGCGACGTAGCCGGGCAGAAGCTCGCCCTCGATCGGCTCCATCCCGACGCTCTCGAGCAATTCAGCACCGACGCCGCCGGGGCCGAAGTCGACGAGCGTGGTAGCCCCCACATCGAAGGAGAAGCCCTTGCGCCGGTAGAAGCCGGCGCAGCCGCCCGGTTGTCCGTGCGCTTCGAGGACGACCGTCGAGAGCCCAGACGCCTGGAGCCGCGCCGCCGTCGCCATCCCGGCGATCCCTCCGCCAATGATCGCCACGTCGTACATCGGCCCTCCCGGAAAGCCCGCCCCCGACGTGTCGTCCGCGCGTCCCAACGGATGAGAAGCGAGCGGTCTCGCCCTATGAGGATGAGCCCGTGCTGTCGCGCGAGGTTCGCGCCATCAGGGCAGACCCTTGAACCACTCGATCGCCTTCGGAATCCCCTCTTCGATCATCGGCGTGTAGTGGTCGCCGGTGGGGACGGTGACGAGGGTGACGGGCTCTCCGGCGGCCTTGCGACGCTCGGCGAAGGCCTCGGTCTCGGCGGCGGGGACGTTGGTGTCGTCCAGGGCGTGGAAGAGGAACAGGGGGCAGGTGAGCTTCGATTCGCCGGCGGCGGGTGAGTAGCGCTGGAAGAGGTCGCCCAGGCTCGCCCTGGTGAGGGTGTCGACGATCCCGGGGCCCAGGCGGCCGGCCACGTCGACGCACGGGGCGTAGGCGGCGCAGGCTCGGATGCGGGGCTCGTTCTCGGCGAGGAGCAGGGCCATCGTCCCGGCCGAGCTGTGGCCGGCCGCATACAGGCGGCCCGGGTCGACCTGCGGGATCTGCGCCAGGGCATATTCCAGCGCCACGTGCGCATTGACCAGGCCCGCGCGGGCTCGCAGGAACACGACGGCGTTGGTCACGAACTGGAGGTTGCCCTCGCCCTCGTTCTCGGTCGCGGCGCCGTCCAGCTCATAGGCCACCACGGCGTACCCCGCGTTCACATAAGGGACATGCTCGGGGTGGCCCCGGCCTGGGTCGTCGCCCAGGTCGTTGCCCGTCACGAGGTTGCTGCCGGCCGGGGCGATGAAGACGCACGGCAGTGATCGGTCGGCATGATCGCCGGCGGGCAGGTAGACCCAGAGCTTGCCGGTCAGGCCAGGCCCCGAGTCCTTCGCAGGTCCGTTGCCCAGGCGGACTTCGCGGAAGATGACCCCGGGCGCAATCTCGCGACCGGGGCCGGGCGGGTCGAAGCGGGGCAGGGGGTACTCGGTGTTGGCGGCGTTGGCCAGGTTGGCCTTCATCAGCATCTGTTCGACGGACATCGGCTGCACCGGGCCCTCGGCGTCGACGGGCATCGGGGGGGCGGCGCCGGGCATCGGCGGAAAGTCCTGCCGCCCCTGCTGCATCGGGCCGTTGACGTTGAACCGGGCGGGGCGGTTCCCCCCGCGGTTGAACCTGAAATAGACCCGGGCGCCGATCAAGGCGAGGACGACCAGGCCCATCGCCGCCTTCTTCAGCAATGCGGAGCCCTTCGAGTCGTCCAGGCTGGTCCGGCCCGGATTGGGGGCGGGGCGGAACGACCCGGGCGAGGTGCCTCCCGACGCCGCCTGTCCCGGTCCGGGCCGCGTCGCCCAGCCGGCCGGCGCCCTGGACGGGCCGGGTGCGGGAGCGGGAGTGGCGGCGGGGGCGGGTTCATCCAGGTCGTAGCCGAAGTCGGCCGCCGGCTCGTCGCGCCCCAGCTCCATCAGGGTCGGGATGCGTATCTCCTGCTCGCACTTCTTGCAGTCGGTGGTCTTGCCCGCGTGAGAGTCCTCGACCCGATATTTCTTGCCGCACCACTCACAACGGAAGTCGATGCTCATCGCCGCCCGCCCCTTCGATACGATGCACGTTCCCCGGCCGTCGCGGGGTCCACTCATTCACGGTACGTCAGACGCGGCCCCCGTGTCGATCGGATGCGGGATCGGCGCCCGTCCGCCGGCCTTTTTTTGCGTTCGAACATTCGTGCCCGCCCATCGAAGAACCTGGTAGGGTGTTGATGCGCGTTCGCGGACCAGGGCCCGGCCGGGGCAGGGGGGCGGCTCGATGATGACGAATCGACTGGCGGGGTGGTGGGACGAGGGGCGAGCCCGGTTTCGCGCCGAGGATTATGTGGGCGTCGACGCCGAGGCCAACGAGCGCGCCGTGCGCGACGGCTTCGCGGCCAAGGCACGCCGGTTCCTGAAGCACCTGCCGATGGCCGGCGAGGTCGTGGCCATGTATTTCTGCATGCTCGACGCACGGACCCCGTTCTGGGTCAAGGCGACCGTCGCTGGCGCCCTGGCCTACTTCGTGCTGCCCGCCGACGCCATCCCCGACTTCCTGCCGGTCGTCGGCATGGGCGACGACATGGGCATCCTGGCGGCCACCTTCACCGCCGTCTCGGCCCACATCAACGACGACCACCGGGCCCGCGCCAACTCCTGGATCCGGGACGAGCAGATCAACACCGCCGCGTCCTGAGCGACCTCGGGCCGTCCCCGGCGATTTCAAGGGGGCGGCTCGTGTCCGACGCGCCTCGGGGCGGCTACAATGCCGGCCGCCCCGGAGGCCCGACCGCACGTCAACGGATCGACGTGGACGGGGCCACGGGGCTCCACCCGGGAGCCCTCGATGATGCGGAACGCGACCCCGTTGCTCGCCCTTGCCTTCACCTTCGCGGCGATCTTCGCCCCAGCCAGGGCGGGCGCCGACGACGCCGGCGAGGGGGCCATCCGCGACTCGGTCGTCAAGGTCTACGCGACCATGAGGTCGCCCGACCCCCTGCGGCCCTGGACCAAGGCCAGCCCCCGCGAGGGGAGCGGCACCGGCGTCGTCATCGAGGGCAAGCGCATCCTCACCAATGCGCACGTCGTCCTCTACGCCAGCCAGGTCTTCGTCCAGCCCCACCAGTCGGGCCAGAAGGTCTCCGCCACCGTCGAGTCGATCGCCCCCGGCATCGACCTGGCCGTCCTGAAGCTCGACGACGAGTCGTTCTTCGACAAACGGCCCCCCTTGAAGCGAGTCGCCGAGCTGCCCGAGGTCAAGGACAGCGTGGTCGTTTATGGATACCCCACCGGCGGAGACAGCCTCTCCGTCACCAAGGGGATCGTCTCGCGCATCGAGTTCACCGGCTACAACAACCAGACCTCGGGCCTGCGCATCCAGGTCGATGCCGCCATCAACCCCGGCAACAGCGGCGGCCCCGCCCTGGTCAATGACGCCATGATCGGCCTGGCCTTCAGCCGCCTGGGAACCGCCGACAACATCGGCTACATCATCCCCACCGAGGAGGTCGACCTCTTCCTCAAGGACGTCGCCGACGGCAAGTACGAAGGCAAGCCCGCCTTCTTCGACTCCTACCAGACCCTGGAAAACCCCGCCCTCCGCGCCAAGCTCAAGCTCCCCCCCGGCACCGAGGGCATGGTCGTCAAGGACCCCGCCGAGGACGTCGGCTCGACTCTGAAGACCTGGGACGTCATCACCAAGGTCGGCGACCGCGAGGTCGACAGCGTCGGCAAGGTCAAGGCGGGCAAGAACCTCCGCCTCGACTTCCGCTACGCCGTGCAGTCCCTGGCCAAGGACGGCAAGGTCACCGTCTCGGTGGTCCGCGACGGCAAGCCGATGGAGATCGACCTCCCCGTCCAGCCGCGCCGGCCCTTGCTGGTGGAGAGCCTCGACGGCTCCTACCCCTCCTACTTCGTCTGGGGCCCCCTGGTTTTCTCCCCCGCCTCGTCCGAGCTGCTCAGCAGCCTCGACCGGCAAGGGGGGTTCATGGGCTTCATGGCCGCCATCGGCAGCCCGCTCGCCACCCGCCGCGGCGACCAGCCCAAGTTCCCCGGCGAGGAGCTGGTGATGATCTCGTCGCCCCTCTTCCCCCACAAGGTCAGCAAGGGCTACTCCAACCCGCTCACCAAGGTGGTCAAGAAGGTCGACGACATCTCCATCAAGAACCTCGAGCATCTCGTCGAGGTCCTCCGCGACGGCAAGTCCGAGTTCGTCACCATCGAGTTCGACGACCGCAGCTCCGAGATCCTCGTCTTCAACCGCAAGGAAGTCGCCGAAGCCACCGAGGAGATCCTCAGCGACAACGGCGTCCGCCGCCAGAGTTCCGACGACATCGCCCCCATCTGGTCCAAGAAGGCCGACTGACCCGCGCCCGCCCTTGACACGCCGGGCTCATCGGAAGACATTTGTAGGAATAAGAGCGGTCCCCGCCCGGGAGTCGCGGAAAACGGGGACCGGCTCCGCGGCGAAGCGCAGGTCCCATCCCCCGTTTCCCGGCGGGGATGGTACGTTCAGGCGAGAGACGCTCGAGTTTTCCTCGCGCACGCCCGGAGCCGTCCCATGCTCAAGATCTCCGGAGAGGCCGCCCGGCACTGCGACGGCCTGACCCGCCGCAGCTTCCTCCAGGTCGGGACCCTCGGCCTGGGCGGCCTGGCCCTGCCCGACCTGCTTCGCCTCAGGGCTCAGGCCGGTGCCGCCGCCCACCCGCGCAGCGTCATCCTCTTCTGGCTCAGCGGCGGCCCCGGTCACATGGAGACCTGGGACCCCAAGCCCGACGCCCCCGCCGGCTACCGCGGCCCCTTCGGCGCCATCAAGACCTCGGTCCCCGGCGTCCACTTCGGCGAGCTGATGCCCGAGCTGGCCGGCCGCATGGACCGGCTCGCGGTCCTCCGCACAGTCAACCACGGCTCGGGCGACCACACCAAGGGCAACCACTGGATGCTCACCGGCCACGAAGGCCCCGCCTTCAACGCCCCCGACAACACCGTCCAGCGCCGCCCCTCCATCGGCTCGGCCGTCGCCCGCCTACGCGACTCACGCCAGCCCGGCATGCCCACCTACGTCGCCGTCCCCCACCTCCGAGGCGGCACCGACAACCTCTTCCACTACGCGGCCTACCTCGGCGGCGCCTCCAATCCCTTCGTCGTCGAGTCCGACCCCAACGACTCGAAGTACGGCGTCAAGAACCTCCGCCTGCCCGCGGGCCTGACCCTCGACCGCCTGCAAGACCGTCGCAAGATGCTCGCCGCCATGGACCAGGTGCGCCGCGACGCCGACCCCAAGCTCCGCGACCTCGACGCCTACAACCAGCGCGCCTTCGACATGCTCACCGGCGACGCCGTGACCAGGGCCTTCGACATCGACCGCGAAGACCCCAGGCTCCGCGACCGCTACGGCCGCCACACCTTCGGCCAGAGCGCCCTGCTCGCCCGCCGCCTCGTCGAGGCCGGAACCCCCTTCGTCACCGTCAACTGCGTCCCCTGGGACCACCACGGCACGGCCCCCCAGCTCAAGACCGAGGAAGGGGCCAACAAGCTCATCCCCCCCCTCGATCGAGCCATCGCTTCCCTCATCGACGACCTCGTCGACCGTGGCCTCTACGACTCCACCCTCGTCGTCGCCATGGGCGAGTTCGGCCGGACCCCCCGCATGAACAAGGACGCCGGCCGCGACCACTGGGGCAAGGCCTTCAGCGTCCTGATGGGCAGCGGGTCGTGGAAGATGGGCCAGGTCATCGGCCGCACCAGCGAACGAGGCGAGTACGTCAACGACCGCCCCATCAACCCCCAGGACGTCGCCGCCACCATCTACCACTACCTCGGCATCGACGCCCGCTCCACCGCCTTCGACGACCGAACCCGCCGCCCCACCTACCTCATCGACGCCGGAGAACCCATCAGGGAACTGTTCAGCTAATCTCGGATAATGTGCCGGAACATCCATCTCGATGCAATTTCGAGAAGAGGGCCCGTCGCCCCGGTTGCTGCCGAAGGAATTGCCCCATGTCTAGCCTCATGATCGATTACGGCGAGATGCGTCTGGAACAGAGTCGGCATGAGGCGGGGTGGTTCAGACGTAAAGCGGCCTTCGAATCGATGGTTGGTGACTACTTGCATGTCATGAAAGGCATGCTCGTCGGTCGTAACGCGATGTACGCCGAGATCGAAGAGATCGAGGCCGAGATCTATGAGGCGATTTACAAAGGAACGATTCCCGACGCGGCAGATGCGGCGGAGCGCATCGCCAAGCTATACGCCGATTGGCTCGTCATGGCCAACGAATTGCTCGACATCATCGCTCAATCCTCACTCCGAGCGCGATTCGAGGAAGCCTTCAATGCTGATCTCGCAAAACTCAAGTCCAACGTCGTCATCGCGGCAGGCGTGCCGCTGAGCGACGAGCATTTCTTCCAAGCCCCCCAATTTTCCGCGCTCGAAGACCAGGCCTTCCGTGCCATCTCCGCCGGCGAGACAGAGCCGATGGAGCAGTTTGGTGATTGAAGATCGCCGGACCAAAGACTCCAAAACCAGGTTCAACAAGCTCCCCCCGCGCATCCAGAAACTCGCCAGGGCGACCTACGACCTCTTCAAGATCAATCCCTCACACAGCTCCCTGCACCATAAGCCAATCTCCAAATCAAAACATCCCACCTACGAGAAGAACAGCCATTCCGTGCGGATCGGGGCGACCTACCGAGCGCTCTACGGCCGCGTCGGCGATCTCCGAGTCTGGTACTGGATCGGGTCGCATGAGGAATACAACAACATCGTCGGATGATCCGGCCGACGCCGGGAACGTCTTGCGAATCGTCCCCACCCGGTCGTCCCGCCGCTCATCGCCCCAGAGACCGATAAGCGGCCTCATGCTGGCCCCAGCTCCAGCGGATCGCGTCGCGAATCGCCGGATCCAGCTCGCGCGGAGAGGCCGCCGGTTCGTTCGCGGCGGCGGTCGGCGACGACTCGTCCATCTGCGAGGCCCCGGCGACGTCGCGATAGATCCGCAGCGTCTCCGCGCCTTCGACGGGGATGCCCCGCTCCCGGCACTCCTCGACGAGGTCGAGTAAGGGGGCCGCCGTCTCGATCCACTGGGCGTACATCCGCCGCCCCGCGGCCAGCAGCGAGCGAGCGTCCTCGCCGACGACCTGGTCATCCTGAACGAGGCGGCGGGCCTCGGCATCGAGCTCGGCGACCAGCAGGAACAGTCCGTTGTGGCGCGACACCATCGCGCCGACAACTTCGGAAACACCGCGAGGTTCCCCCTGGTTGCCGGCCACCCCTCCCTGTCGGCGGAACCACGAGAGGGCCTCAACGGTCCCGCCCAGTTCCCGATCGGCGAAGTGGTGTCTGAGGGCGCTCATGGTGGCCTCGTGGGCGGACGGTTCGCGTCGATCTTTCACGAGCATGCGACGGGTCTGGCTCAATTCTAACACCTTCCGCGGCCGCGTCCCATCAGGCGCGTCGCCCTCGTCGGTCACTCGGCGTTTGCGGGTCGATGACTCAACGAGGGATGGCGTTACTCTCGTCCGCCGTCTATCCCCGTGGGCGGCAGGACCATAGCATGTGGACCAGTCGGCCACAGGCGGCGCATTGTTGCTGATTTGAGTCGTTCGTCGGATCGCGGGGCCGCACAGGGGGGGCCTCGATCCGACCCGCTGACATCTTCGAAGGGATCCCGCGTGGACGAAGCCGAATTCATCGCCAGCCAGATGGCCCTGTATGCCGCGTGCCCCGATGTCCAGGTGATCCAGACCCGGATGCGGCTCCAACTCGTCCGTGGATGGCGGATTCCCGAAGGGGCGAGGGTGCTGGAGGTCGGCTGCGGGCAGGGCGACATGACCGCCGTGCTGGCCCATGTGGTCGGCAGCTCGGGCCGGGTGACCGCGATCGATAACGCGGACCCGGACTACGGGGGGCCCGTGACGGTCGGGAGGTCGGCCGAGCACCTGTCGGAATCAGCCCTCGGACCTCGGATCGCGTTCCATTACGGCTACGACCTGCTCGACGAGGCGAACGGCTTCCCGCCCGACTCGTTCGACTATGTCGTCTTCGCCCACTGCTCCTGGTACTTCGGCTCGCTCGACCAGCTCCGCCGGTCGCTGGCCCGCGTCCGACCCTGGGCCTCGACGTTGTGCTTCGCGGAGTGGGACCTGGAACCTCGCTCGATCGACCAGGTAGCCCACATGCTGGCCGTCCTGATCCAGGGGCAGGTCGAGGCCTACCAGACCGACAGCGACGCCAACGTCCGATCGCCGTTCTCCGGGTCCACCCTGAGGGGGCTCCTGGGCGAGACGGATTGGTCGATCGCCTCGGACGAGTCCATCGACACGGGACCACTCCACGATGGTCGCTGGGAGATCGACCGTTGCCTCGAAACCTCGACGGACGAGGCCGAGGGATTGGACCTGCCGCAGAAGCTCGTCGACCTCATCGGTAGCCAGACCGAGATCCTCGGCCTGCTCGCGGAAAAGCACGGATCGCGCTCGCTCCCGTCGTACTCGATCGTCGCCTCGAAGAGCCTCGCGTGAGGGATGGCCCTGGACGGCAAGAACAGCTTCTAAATGAGATCGGCGTTCCTGCGGATCAACCCGATGTCTGCAATTGTTTCATTGTCCAATTCAAGCTCATCGAGGCCTGCAAAAATCGCAGATAGCTCTGTTTTCAGGTCGGCGTTTCGATTCCAGAACCCCGCGACCACGTTCCGGAGCGACGCGAGCAGCTCCCCGTCATACAGCTCGCCAGCGAGCGGGTTCCTTCTGAGATGTCGAATCGCAACAGGAATTACGTAATCAGGGAAGAGATTCTGGCGGCACGATCGAGCTACGTCAGCGATGGATAGATCGGCGAGGGGGACGTCCCGAATTGACCGATACCACTCATCTAACGCAGAAGTCGCACCGTCGCTCGACAGGTACCTTTCCAAAGATCGCAAACTTCGACGATCGGAATGACTCATAAGCCCTCCCATTGGGGAACGAAAACGGGGACATTCGCGCCTGCCGATTGTCCCCGTTTTGCTTACGCTGATCTGTCTCGTCCCCGGCCTCAGCGTGTCTTGTGGACATACGCTTCGAGTGCATTCCACTCGTTCGGGGTGCGAACCTGGCACTCGATGAGCTGCGGCCCCTTCGCGGCGAGCGCGGCCTCGAAACGTTGGTGGAACTCCTCGGCCGTTCCCGCCCGGGTTGCGGGCACGCCGAGGCCGGTCGCGAGGTTCACCCAGTCGAGCGTCGGATTGTTCAGGTCCAGCATCGAGTTCATCTTCGCGTTCGTCTCGCCTTCGCGAACCCGCTCCATCTCCAGGCCGAGGATGGCGTAGGCGTTGTTCTTCAGGACGATGATGATGACGTCGGCCTTCTCCCGCGCCATCGACCAGAGCGACTGGATAGTATACATGCCGCTGCCGTCGGCCTGGAGGAGGACGACCTTCCGGTCGGGGCAGGCGATCGCCGCGCCGAGGGCGGTGGGGCCACCGCCGCCGATCGCACCGCCGTTGACGGGGTTGAGAAGGTCGTGCGGCCGCGCCCCTTTGGTCGCCCCGAAGATGGGCGGGCCGTTCGTGGCCGCTTCGTCGACGACGATCGCATGGTCCGGCAGCAACACGCAGAGCGACTGCCCGATCGCCGCCGCCGTCAGCTCCCCGGAAGGCGGTTGCGCCTGCGTCCGAGGCTGAGGGATTGCCGCCGCGCCGGTTGCGCCGGCCGCCTCCGCGAGTGACCGGAGCGCCGCCTCGAGATCATCGCCCGCCGAGGCCATCGCGAACAGGTCGCACCCCGGAGGGCTCTTGTAGGTCGGCTTGTTCCTGTAGGCGAAGGTTGCGACGGGGAAGCCGGCGCCGACGAAAACCAGCTGCTCGAACGACTCCAGGAACTTGACGCCGATCTCGTACTCATATGGGATCGGGTCGACGGCAGGTCGCCCCTCGCCGCGCGACAGGTATCGCGACGGAAACGTCTCGGCCATGAGGACCGCGCCGGTCCTGGCGGCGATGCGCCCGGCGAACTCCAGCGCCTCTCCTTGCAGCGCCAGATTGCCCAGCACCAGGCCGGTCTTCTTGCCGTTCGCGAGCAACCCGGCGGCATGCGCGATCGCCTCAGGCGCCACCCGGGGCCGCCCTGTGGGGTGAGCCGAAGGCAGCGTCGGCGGCGGCATGGCGTCTCCCCAGTGATAGTCGTTGGGAGCCACGATGGTGCAGACCTTGCCCGTCTTCGCCAGCGCGGCCGCCTCAGCTCCGAGCTCGCCCAGGTGAGAGGCGCTCCGCGCCTCGCCGCACCAGTGCGACACCGCCCGGGCGAGGTCCGACGCGCGACCATTGACCAGCTCGTGCTCGGGGAAATTGGCCTGGTGGTACGAGGCGTTCACGCCCACGACGTTGACGAGTGGGGTATTGGCCCGGGAAGCGTTGTGCAGCATGGCGATGCCATTGGCAAACCCGCAGGCAACATGCAGCAGCGTGAAGGCCGGAGCCCCCTTCATGCGCCCGTAGCCGTCCGCCGCGCCGGTGACGACGTCCTCTTGCAAACACAGGACGGGACGCACCGCGTCGGTCAACCCCATCTCGTAGACCAGCTGCATCTCGGACGTGCCGGGGTTCGCGAAGCACGTCGTGATCCCCGCGTCCACCAGCGACTTGAACAAGCTCTGGGCCCCGTTCATGGCGGTCTCCCGGATTCAGGACAGGGCGTCAGTTCACCACCGACTTGCGACGATATTACCGCAAGCCCGAGGCGATGAACGGCATGATCCGACCCATTTCCGGGCCACACCTCACCCGAATCGATCGCAGTTTAATCGTAGAATGGAAATAGATAGATTATTCGATAGAAAATGCTATCACATGGCATTCCCGGGCCGGCGGTTGCAGGCCGACGGGAAAGCCAGGCGACGAAGGCGTCGTCGTCGTGGGGCCTGATGAGGGCCTCGGCGGGTCCGTCTCCGCCGTTGAAGACGAAGTCGTTGGCGGCCGAGGTCCGTGCGGTGCTTGGCTTGCCGGAAGATGGGAGAAAGGGGTTCATCCAGCTCAACGCCAAACGTCCGATTCCCCCTGCGTCAATCAAGCCGCGAGGGCGGCGGGAGGCCGGTGCGACGGGGATCGACTTCGGCCTGTCCTGCTCGGGCGGCTCATGAGCCAGATTGCCCCCAGGCCCACGGTTGAGAGGATGAGCGAGGCCGGCTCGGGCACGGCGGTGATGGTCGACGTCACGCTCACCGAGAAGTTGAATGAGCTGATGCCCCCGCCGAAGCTAAGGACGTGCGTCTCGCCCACTTCCAGGGGGGACAACATGAGCCAGTATCCGCCCGCCACCGCGATCCCCGAGTCGCCCGTCGGCACGCCGAACGGGTTGCCGGCCGCCGCCGAGTAGGAGAAGGCCGGGGATTGCTCGCGATGGTCGAACAGATTCGGGACCTCAACCCCGTCGATGCTGGCGTGGAGCGAGTCGACCTGATCCACGATCGCGTTGACCTCGGCGCGGACCTGTGCCTCGGTCAGACTGAAGTCCCCAAGCTCGAGTTGCGACAGCTCGACGACCAGCAGCGGCACCAGGAGGAATTTGCCGGCGGGGACGTTGAAGGTCCGGGTCGCCTCGGACCCGGCCGTGCCGGCGAGGAAGAAGACGGGGCCCGACTGATTGAGGTTGGCGTCGGCGCCGGTCGGATCCGTGAATGGATCCCCGGGTGACGAAAATCCGAGCGCCCATCGCCACCAATCGGCCGTATATTCGCCGATCGGCTTGCCGTCGACGATGCTGTGCGGCGGCAGGACATCGGCCGCGGCGACGCCGCAGGAAAGCGATGCCAGGCAGACGGTCAGCGGCCCGAGGATGGCATTCGTTCGCATCGGGGGGGCTCCTGGGATCGTGAGACCGATCGGGATGGCACTTCCATCCGCGGTCAGTCTCGCCGATTCGATGTCGCAACCTTTCTCCATGATATTGATGAATGAACGCAAGGAAAATATCTTGAGGCGACCGATTTATTGTCCGGGGCAATCGCCTGGCCGCGCGGAGCATCTCCGGGGGATTTTGGTCGGCGGCGATACTCGACGGAGTTTCCGGAGGAATGTCATGAAATGATCGGGCGTCTCGTTCGTCGAAATGATCGTCAGCGAACGGCTCCGCGCCCTTCGGACGGGCCGACATGGATTGACGAAGATGGAAAGCTTGTGGAAGACCTGGGGACATCGGCGATCCGGTCGCAGGGCCGGTGGTCCGAATCACTGGATATCGCAATGTCATGAACATCCTGAACTGGCTAACATAGCGCAATCGCCTTGGCCGAGGACCGAGTCGAATGGGACCGGTGGGGCGTCTGATCGGGCTTCAGGTTTGCCGGCCGCCCCGAACTCGCCTTTTTTCCTTGGATTCGGGAATGCGTCCGGTGTCCAATGCATGTCATGGACAGTCGGGTGAGGTCCCGGACATCGAAGTCAACGCTCCTCTGGGAAATCCCGGTCCAAACTTGTGGGAGGAGCCCTCGATGAAGATCCTGGTCATTGACATCGGTGGAACAAACGTCAAGTTGCTCGCCTCGGGACACGAGGAGCCGCGAAAATTCCCGTCCGGTCCGGAGCTAACCCCGGAACTGATGGTCGCGGGCGTCCTGTCGGCGACGAAGGACTGGGAATACGAAGCGGTCTCGATCGGTTTTCCGGGGCCGGTTCTTTGCGGTCAACCGATGGCGGAACCCGTCAACCTCGGTCCCGGGTGGATGGGGTTTGACTTCGAGCCCGCATTCGGCGTCCCCGTCAAGGTCATCAACGACGCGGCCATTCAGGCCCTGGGGAGTTACCAAGGCGGGAAGATGCTGTTTCTCGGCCTGGGCACCGGCCTTGGCGCCACCGTGATCATGAACGGAGTCATCGAACCGCTGGAGCTTGGCCGGTTCCATTACAAGAAGAGCACGCTGGAGCACTACGTGGGGAACGCGGGGTTGAAGCGGCAGGGGCGGAAGAAATGGCAGCGCCGAGTTGAGGAAGTCGTGGAGCGCATTGTTGCAGCCCTCAAACCCGACGACGTCGTTCTCGGTGGCGGAAATGCCAAGAAGCTGAAACCGCTTCCTCCCGGCACTCGGCCGGGTGCCAACGCCAACGCGTTCCTCGGGGGATTTCGGCTCTGGGAAGGGGAACCGGTCAAGTCGCCGGTGTCCTCCTCAGGGCCGGACAATGCGCCAGCGGCATGGCCTGTCACGACTGACGCGAGCTGATCGAGTGGCCAATCTTGCTCTCACCTCACCAAAGGAAAAGTTGAATGTCCCGAATGCTATTAAGCTAAGACGTAAATTGCTCAAAAATCGAGACTTGCGTCGAGTCGCTGTGTTTAGCTCCGGGCAGGCTCTGTGGCCTACCGGGGGCGAAATCCCCAGCCTCCGCGACGCTCGGTCTCGACGAGGTTGGGGCGTGAACCCTACGTCTCGGACGTAAGCCAGGGCATGACAATCCTTTGCACCTTAGCTTAATGACATTCTTGAATGTCCCAGTTTCCATTTTCTTCATGAAACCGATGAATGATCGTAAGGAAAATATCTTGAATCAAATCATTTATTGCCGGGGTCAATCGCCCGGCTCAGAGCGAAAGCCCGACGGCGCGACGTCGTGATGCGTATTTTCAGGGCGTCTCGGGAGCCCTCCGCTTCGAGAGGCCCCGCCCCGCTCCCAGCAGCGCCCGCCCCTTGGCTATCGGGATCGTTTGCAGCTCCGCCCATTCCGAAACCTTCTCGGCAAGGATCGAGGTCGCCAACGCTTCGGCGATCTCCTCGGCCGCCCCGGCGATCTCGAAGGCCTGGCGTGCATCTTGAGGGAACGAGCTGAGCGTCTTCGATGCACCTGCCAGGTCACCCGATTTCGCCTGGCTCATCGCGATCGCCCTGCCCAAGCGTAATTTCAGACCGTTGAACGATGTGTCGATGAGTCCGTAAGTCGCGAAGGCGGCATCCGCCCCCTCAACGTCGATCTGGGCCAGGCCAATCTCCCCCAGGACGACCATTCGCCCTGTTCTGTCCTCGATCGACCGGGCCGATCGGAGTGCCCGGCCGAGGAGTTCGCGGGCCGATTTGGTGTCGCCGGCCTTTGCCAGAACGATCGCGACCGCCGCCTGGAAGTTCGGCAAATTGTGCCGAGGGGTATCGGGCCCGCCTACGACTGCGCGACGTAGCGACTGGATCACCGTCGAGATGTCGGCCTGCTCCAGTAGGCTGAGCGACTCGTTCGCGAGGGCCTTGCCGGCAGACAGGTCGCCCGTCTCCACCAGAGCCGATGCGATCCGACAGATCAGGCCAGCCTTCGCGGACGTATTCAGGACGGTGCGTGCCGCCGCGCGAGCCTGATCGAGCCGCTTCTTGGCGCCGGGCCGGTCCCCGGCGGCTGTCCGAGCCCGCGCCATTGCGAGATAACTTTCGGCCCTCTCCATCGGCTCAAGGATCCGCCCCGCAGTCCGCGTCGCCTCCTCCGGCGAGCCCTGTGAGTCCTGGAGTCGAGCGATCTGGGACAGCGCAAATGAGAGGCTCGCCCTTGCCCGCAGGCCGAACCAGGAGGCCCAGAGGTCGAGCAGACGCAGGCCCCCGGTGCTGTCCCCAACTCTCGCCCGCCCTATCGCCATATGCGCCAAAGTCCCGGCTTTCTCCAATTCATCCTCGATGGCCGCCCCCGCGATCAGCGAAGCCTTGACAGTCACCTCACTCGCCTCGTGGTCACTCATCTGCCATTGGACGAGCGCAATCGTGGCGAGGGACAAGGCTTTGTTCATGCCCGCTTCCCTCGAATTGCGAGGCAGGATGGGTGGGAGTTCCTCGGCGGCGGACAAGGCCAACTGGATCAGCTTCTCGGCCGCATCCTTCCGGCCAATGGATGAGAGAGCAGCCGCGATCCGCGCCCAAGCATCCACCCTGGCGGCCGGCCTGGATAGGCCGGCCGCCTCGACGGCCGCTCGGCGGAGTGTCTCTACTGCCTGCGTCATTCCTCCAGCCTTGGACTGCGGCTGCGCGGTCAAGATGTTGCAATCGATCTTCCACGGGAGAGTGATATCCGGCCTAAGTGGCAAGGCATTGACAAGCCGATCTGCCGCCATTAAGTCGCCGGCCGCCGCCTCCGCAATTGCGACGTCGCGTAGCAAGGTGGCGCGAGAGAAAAAGTCATCAATTCCGTCACTCGGCAGAGACTCGCCTATCTGGCGTGCTTGTCGCAGGAGGTCGGCATAGCCCACGGATGGCTCGGCGGCGGGGAGTCGACTCGCAATTCCCATCGCAGAAATCAACGACCATGTTATAAACGCGTTTACGAATGATTTAATCATCTCCACAGAGTCCGTTCCAGACAGTGAAAAAGAGGACATTCTACTTGGTTGGCAGGCCAAGGGCAGACCAAAACAGAGTTGAAATGTCCCCTTTCCCTTACTTCACGGCATGATCCTCGACCGGTCCTTCCGGTCTTACAGGGGAGTTGGCCTGAGGACCAGGGGGCCCATGCTGATGTTGAAGGCCAGGCGGCCGCCGATGGGGCTGGGGGTCGTGATGGACCGGATGAGGTTCGGGCCGAAGTGGACTCCGGCGCGGCCGGCTCCCTGGGTGCCGGCGTAGGCTCCGGTCCCCTCGGAAATGGAGGCGGTCAGTGGCACTCGGCGGCCGGGGATCGGGCTGCTGCCGTCGTTGCCGGTCAGGTGCACGGTGATGCTGCCCTTGGCGTTGGTCAGCGTCACCCGGCCCACGATTCCCTGGCCCCCGATGGTGAAGCCGCCGAAGCTGATCGTCCCGGTCATCGTCACGCGGCCCAGGCCCGTCACCCGGCCGATCGCGTTCACGTCGACCCGATACGGCTCGTCCGCCGGGCGATTGTCCAGCCCGCTGGCGAAGTATCGGCCCGCGAGCGACCCGGCGACCGTCGGGCGCGGCGTGGGGGCCTTGTGGAGAGAGCCGATCGCTGCCTGCGGGGATTGGATGCCCGAGCTCAGCGCCAGCCGCATCTCGAGGTCCTCGGAACCGGGCCGGAACGCATGCGTCTTGGTGTACATCGAAAGGACACTCCGCCGGATGGAACAAAGGGGGGACGACCGCAAGGGAAACCGCTCCGGACACGCCGGCAGCGAAGTTCCTGCATGCACAGTCGTAAGCCACTTGTTTAATCCGACACCGGACGCCGCACAATTCGGTGATTTTTCTTCAAGGAGGGGAAGCAGGAGAAATTCCATTTCTGAAATAACATGTTCTTTCATCTTTGTGTGCGATAAGGCAGAAATGCATTCAGCCATTTCAGGCTGGGAGGGAGGGTCGGATTACGGGCGAGGAATTCGGGGATTCGGCCGGTTACGTCAGGGTCATCGGGCATGATCTCCGCAGCCATTTCGATATCCTCGAGCGCCCCGCGCGAGTCTCCGAGGCGCTCCTTCGAGCTGGCACGTCGCCCGAGAAGCCTCGCGACATCGAGATTGTCGAGCGCGACGTGGGGTCCCTCGAGGAGGGCACGGTCGAGAGAGGCGATGTTCGCCCTCAGGGAAGCCGCGTCCCCCGTGCCGAGGAAATGGAAGTAGTTCGAGTCCGCAAGAAGAATCCGCGGCCCGAGGAACCAATCCGTATTCCTAAAATCGGAATAGTGGAAGGATTCATCATTCAATAAAATGATCGAGCATTTCGCGTAGAAGATAAGTCGATTTGCGAGCTGGATTCGCCGGGCGGTCGATGTTGTGTCCCATTCTCGATCAGTGATCTCGTACAGGGCCCGGCACATCCTCAGGTAGGCCGCCCCATAATCTGGCTTTATGGCAATCGCGGCTTGGCTGAGGCGGATGGATTCGCTATAGCTACCATCCTCCCACAATGACTCGCCTTTGACGGAGAGCCGGACGGTGCGCCGCAACCCGGCCAGGACGCGGTCCCGCTCCCGCTCGATCGCAAGATACTCGGGAGAGTGGTCGAGGTTCGCCGGTCTCTCGATCTCGTGATAGCGGAGGATTTTCCGGATTACATCCACCCTCATCTCTTCGGCCCATTCGCCGTTGCCTGCGCGACTATCTAGATTTATCGACGCGAGTGCCACGACCTTGCCGCTGACGAGGAAAATCGGCGAGCCGCTCGTGCCGTCGAGGCCGTCGTTGGTGGCCCGGACCCAGTGGCGTGATGATGGTTTCGCGGCCTCGTCTGGGATCCGTCCCGGACCGTAGCCGATGGATCGCGTGAGGGTCTCGGTGTAGGACGCGGGAGTTCGGCCCGTCTTCGAATATCCGATCGTTGCAACGGGCGTGTCTGCCAGCGTATGCAACTCTGCGTCGCCGGCCAGGGTGCATTCCACGGGCAGATCGGGCCCGCCGCCGGCCAGGTGGACGACGGCGACGTCGTCGGTGGGGTAGACGAGGTCGCCGTCGCCGGGGTACTGCGACGCCTCGTGCAGGCCGAGGTCGAAGCGGCGCAGCGTATCCGGCGAATACCAGATCCGGTCGATTTTGTAGCGGAAAACTTCCCCGTTGCGGATGGCGACCAGGCTCGCGTAATTGATCGAGTCATCGGCAACATGTGCGGCGGTCGCGAGCAGCCGATGCTTACGTGAGATGAGGAAGGCAGAACCGATCCTATGCGCGGGTCGCGGATCGCCGTCCGGTGGGATGGCGACGATCTCGAAGACCGCCGGTGCGACGCTCGATCTCGCGCGGTCGAATTCGGACTCCGGGATCCTGGCGGCTGAGCTCGCGACGCCATATGTACCGCCTCGGGTCAATACGCCGATCGGCGCCAACTCGCCGGCCCCGCGGAGTTGCGCGAATGAAATCAGGATGATCGTGATAAAGGACACAATAAGCTTCCCGAGAGAGGGACAAGGGACCAGAAACTCGTCCCTTAATACGAAACCTATAAGGTCTGGGCCAGCATTCTTGGGTTAGGCCAGGACCGCGATGGATCGGTCCTATTCCCCGTCCATTCTATTGCCTCAATTTAGCCGGCCCGATCGGACTATGTCACCCGCCCGGAAAATTCGGCCTATTTTCTTTATTTAGCGTAGACGAACTTGTGGGTCTGGGGATAATAGCGGAGTTAGGCTAGGTGATGGCGCGATGCTGCGTCTCCTTTGGCCTGACTGCCACCGGTGTTGAACTCGCTCGAATAAGCACCTCCCAAGGAAGCGACGCAGCCCCATGGGTACGACTGCCACCAGCCAGAGGCGCATCGACGCCAATCGCCGCAATGCCGCGCTCAGCACGGGGCCCAGGACGGCCGAGGGGAAGGCGAAGTCTCGGCGAAACAGCCTGGTTCATGGGCTGGCCGGGGCGGGGGTGGTGCTTTTTGAGCGCGAGACCGAGGCTCTGCGGGTTCGGGCCGAGGAGTGCCGCGAGGCTCTGGGGCCGGTTGATGCGTTCGAAGGGGTGCTCGTCGAGACGGTCGCGGCGGAGAGCCTGCGAGTCGAGCGGTGCAGGGCCGAAGAGCGGCTGGCCCGCGATTTCAGGGCCCGTCGGGCCGAGCATTGCTGGGAGGATGAGCGCAAGGCCGCCATTGCCCGCGAGGCGCGTTCTTTAGCCGCTCGGCCGGCGGAGACGGCGATGGGACTGGCGTCGTCGGCGCCGGGGTGCGACTGGCTGATCGACCGCTGGAAGATGCTGGGGTATGCCCTGGACTGCAACGGCGGATGGACCGAGGCCCAGCAGTCGCTGGCGCTGGACATGCTGGGGATCGACCCCGACTTGCGCGAGCTGCCCAGCCCGCTGGATGACGTCGACGGGCCGGACGGGCTCGCGTTCCGGTTCGAGCTGGTCGAGAACCAGCTCGGGCGGCTGATGGATCGCAAGGAGAGCGTGCTCGACGCGATCGAGGCCGAGATGCGCGAGGCGGCGATGCAGGGCCTGGACGTGGTGGCCGACCCGACGCTGACCCTGATCCGCCGCTACGAGACGGCCAGCCTGCGGCGGATGCGGTGGGCGATGGACCTGCTGAGCCAGGGGAAAGCGCGAGCGAGCGGCCAGGACAAGGAGCCGGCCGAGCCGGCCAGCCAGCCCGAGGCCCGCGCCGAACGAACCCAACGCGAGGGGCCGAATCTGGCCGATCGGGGCAAATTCGCCGCGGCGATGCCGGCCACGGTCGGGATTCAGGCCGGGGCCGAACCGCTGCAGGACGCCTCACCGAACGGGGCGGGTGCCGGGGACACGAATTTGAAGCCCAAGTCTCGCAATTCACGCAAGTTGCGGCAGTCCAATGAGCGTCGCAGGATGGCCGCGGCGTCGCTGCTCTCCTGCTGAGTGCGTCGGACCTTCGCGGGTCGTCCCGTTCTTTGGCAATCCGGTGAACCCGGGGCCCGCCGGTCGATTGACGGCGCCCCGGCGCGGACGTACGATCCCCTGCGGGTGACCGCCCGGCGTGCCGAGGATCCGTGCGGCGCCTTCGCCCTTCGATTCGACCCGAACCCCTTGCCCGTTGCCGTATTGGAGGTGCCCGTGCGCATCCTGCTGACCAACGACGACGGCGTGTTCGCCCCCGGCCTGCGCGCCATGCGCAAAGAGCTGCTGAAGCTCGGCGAGGTCATCGTGGTGGCCCCGCATGCCGAGCAGAGCGGCGTCGGCCACTCGATCACCCTGCTCGAGCCCCTGGTCGTCAAGACGGTCGACGAGGAAGACGGCTCGACCCTGGGCTACATGGTCGAGGGGAGCCCCGCCGACAGCGTGAAGCTGGCCGTGCTGGAGCTGATGGACCGGCCCCCCGACCTGATCGTCTCGGGCATCAACGCCGGTGCCAACGCGGGCATCAACGTGCTCTACTCGGGCACGGTGGCCGCCGCCATCGAGGGGGCCTTCTTCAAGATCACCAGCGTGGCGGTCTCGCTGGAGCTGGCCGAGCACTTCGACTACCCCTACGCCGCCCGCCACGCCGCCGACGTCATCCGCCGGATCGTGGCCAACGAGCCCCCCGCCGGCTCGCTTTTTAATGTGAACATCCCTTCACATTCCAGGGGCGAGACCAAGGGGGTGCGGGTGGTGCCGATGGGCGTGGGCCGCTACGGCGAGGGCTTCGAGCGCCGCCGCGACCCGCGCGGGCGCACCTATTACTGGATGACCTACGCCCCCCCCTACCACCTGGAAGGGCCGGTGACCGACGTGACCAGCCTGTCCGAGGGCTACATCACCGTCACGCCGCTGCACTTCGACCTGACCCGCTACGACCGCCTGGACGAGACGAGCAAGTGGGACTGGTCCGGGGCCCCCGGCCCGACCCAGCCCGACCCCAAGACGAAGGCCTGATCATGCGTATCGAGATGCGACGGGCCGGCCCCTGGCTGGCCCTCGCCCCCGGGCTGGCCCTGCTGCTGGCCTGCGGCTGCGACGAGCCCAAGAAGCCCAAGACGCGGCAGATCCTGGGCAAGACCACCCAAGACATCCGCCAGGTCGAGCCCGAGGTGAAGGACGCCGGCGCCCGGGTCATCCGCAAGCCGACGATCACCGCCAAGGACCCGATCACGCTCTCGGGCAACGCCTACACCAGCATCATCGGCCAGACGTCAATCCTGATCATCCAGGATGCGATGAACAAGTACCAGGCCTTGAATGATGCCTATCCCAAGGACTTCGCCGAGTTCAAGCGGGACATCGTCGAGGCCAACGGCATCCGCCTGCCGGTCCTGCCCTACTACCAGGAGTACGGCTACGACGACAAGACGCACTCGCTGGTGGTGCTGGAGTATCCCGACCGCAAGGACCAGCCGCAGCAGTAGCCCTTCAGGCGCCCGGCCCGTCCCGACTACCGGGACGGGCGCAGGAGCGCCCCGAGGCTCACGCCCCGGATCGGCGTGATCCGGTTGACCTTCCAGACGCCCGGGGTCGTCTCGCGGAATCCCAGGTCCCACCGCGAGTCGAGCGAGCCGAAGTTCAGGTCGGCCGTCGACGTGGGGAAGGTGCCGCTGGCCACGACCCGGAACTCGGCCCTCCCCCGGCGCGTGTGGGCGCCCGACTCGGCCTCCAGCTGATTGACCCGCACGAAGTCGAACCGGGCGTTCTCCAGCTGCGACAGCAGGGCGTCGATGCGCCCCCCCTCGATGAGCGTCCGGTCGTTCTGGACCAGCCTGACGTCGGGGGTCAGGTGCGAGGTCACCCGGCTGAGGTCCCCCGCCTCGACGGCCGAGGCCAGGTCGTAGACGACCGCCTCGATCCGCTCGTTGTCGGTAACCCAGGCCCATTCCACCGCCAGGAAGAGCAGGGCCAGGCCCGCCGCCACCAGCGCCCGGATGAGATACTCCCCCTGCTGCGTCACCCGCAGGGCGATCAGGAAGCCGGCCGCGATCAGCCCAAGCAGCCCGACCAGGGGCCATGGGTCTTCCGAGAGATACGTCATCGTCGAGCCGTCTCCGCGTCGAGCGTCGGTCGAGGGGCAGGGACGGCCTCCGCCTTCGGGCCGGCCGTCCCGTGATGGGACCAGCATCTTAAACGGCCGACGCGTCGTATGGGAGGTGCAAGGCGTCGCCTTCCGGCAAGATCGCGCCGCCCTGGGTGCAAAATCACCGAGGGCCGCTGGGACGATGGTGTCAGGCCCGTCCAGCCCGCCCGGCTCAGATCCCCAGGGTCCGCTCCAGGCTGGAGAAGATGTCGGCCACCGACTCGAACCCGGCCAGCAGCCGGACCCGCCGGGCGTCGAGCATCCAGGCGTTCACCTTCTTCTCGGCCGCGATCACGGTCGAGTGGTTCCGCCCGCCGAAGAACCGGCCGATCTCGCTGTAGGCGGCCCCCGCGTGCTTGCGGGCCAGCGTCATCGCGATCATCCGCGGGTACGTCACCGCGTGGGCCCGGCTCGACGACCGGAGCGCCTCGGCCTCGACCTGGAAGAGCTGGCAGACGACCCGCTCGACATCCTTCAGGGCCACCGCCTGCGACGTGTGCCGGATCGTGTCCCGCAGCGCCGTCCTGGCCAGGGTCAGGTCGATCCGCCGGCCGACCAGCAGGGCATGCGCGATCAGGCTGTGCAACGCCCCCTCGAGCTCACGCACGCTGGAGCGAACATGCTCTGCGATATACGCGATCACGACGTCGGGTACGTCCACACCCCGGGCCGCCGCCTTCGCCTTGAGGATCCCCCTGCGATTGACGGGGTCGGGGGCGTCGAGCTTGACGACCATCCCGCCCACGAACCTGGTGGCCAACTCGTCGGACAGCTTGGGGATCTGCCTCGGGTGCTGGTCGCAGGCCATCACGACCAGGGCCCCCTCGGCAACCAGGGCGTTGAACGTATGAAGGAACTCGTCCTGCGTCGCCCGCTTCGCGGCCAAGAAGTGGACGTCGTCCACGATCAGGGCACCCGCGCCTCGATACCTGGCCCGGAAGGCGGGCAGGGTGCCCGACCGCATGGCGTCGAGGAAGTCATTCGTGAACCCCTCGGCCGTCAGGTGCACCACCTTCAGGCCCGGATGCCTCTGCCTGAGCGCCCCGGCGATCCCTTCCAGAAGGTGTGTCTTGCCCAGGCCGACCCCACCATGCAGCACCAGCGGGTTGAACGAGGCCCCCTCGGACACGACCGCCTCGCGGGCCGCGGCCAGGGCCAGCTTGTTGCCCGGCCCCGCCACGAAGTCGTCGAGCTTCCGCCCCGGCCGTCCCTGGCCCCTGGGCCGCTCGCGGGGGGCCGAATTGGGCCCCGGATTCTTCGGAGGGTTGGCCGAAGGTGCGGCCACCGGATGACTTGGAGCGGTGGGCCTGACCTCGATCGGGGTCGGATCGATGACCTCGGCGTGCCTGGGCTCGGCCTCGTCGCGCACCCGGACATCGAGCCGCAAGGTCCGCCCGGTGACGGCGTGGCCGGCCTCGATGAGGTTCTCGGCGAAGTGCCCCTGGATCCACTCGCGGGAGAAGGCGCTCGGCACGGCGACGTCGAGCGAGTCGCCCTCGACCCCGAACCGGACCCCATCGCCGAACCAGAGCCCGAACTTCGCCTCGCCCAGCCGCTCGGCCACCGCGGCCCGCAACGTGGTCTCAACACCGGCCAAGTCCGCCAT